>NZ_HE978574.1:1021247-1335605 GCF_000311845.1 Enorma massiliensis phI
GCACCGCTAGGCAGGCAGGAGCGTCCCGTCTTGCTCCCAAGCCTGCGGCGAAGGCTTCGTCGCGGCCTGTTGCGGGGTCCGTCTCGTCGCGCCCTGCCGCGGGGCGCAAACCGCTGCGCCAGCCGGCGGCCGCGTCTCCCGCATCTCGTTCCAAGCTCGGCGCTTCGGGCGCCTCCCGTTTGAAACCCTCACCGAAGCCTTCTGGTGTTGCGAAACGCGGCGCCGTGCGCGCTTCCGGCGGTGCGGGCGAGGGGCGCGCAGGCCTTGCCTCCGTGCTCAGTCGCATCAAGCTTCCCGCTGTCGCGATTCCGGGGCGCATCGTGGCGGTGGTCGCTGCGGTGCTCCTGGTGCTGGTCGTTGGCGGGGTGGTCGTTACCAACTCGCCGATCTTCTCGGTGACGGAGGTCGTCGTGAACGGCAGCGAGCATGTTACGCAGGATACGGTCGAGCGTTTGGTGGACGTTCCCGAGGGTTCGACGCTCTTCAATTACGACGCATCGGCGATCGAGGCGTCGCTCAAACAGAATCCCTGGGTCGAGAGCGTGCAGATCGAGCGTACGTTCCCGCATACGATTACCATTACCCCGGTTGAGTACAAGGTCGCTGCAATCGCCTACATCACCTCGAGCGACGTTGCCTGGGCAATCGATGCGAGCGGCACCTGGATCGCGCCCATCTCGCTGTCGGTCGCGGTAGACGCCGAGGGGAGCGTCGTTTCGGGCACGGCGGGCACGCAGGCAAGCCTGCAGCAGGGTAGTGATGGCTCGGAGGATGCCTCTGCTTCTTCTGACGGTGCGGGCGGCGATGCAGCTTCCTCTGACAGCACGGATGGCGACGCTTCGTCGTCCGGTGACGGCGCGGACACCTCGGGTGCATCTTCTGATTCAGATGCAGCCGGTGATGCCGAGGGCGGCTCCTCCGCAGATTCCGATACGGCTCCAGCCGATGGCGGCTCGGGCTCCGACACAGCTTCGGCGGATAACGCTTCGAGCTCCGATGGCAGTGCCGCCGACGGTACGCAAACCTTAACAGGCATCAACGCCGCGCTGGCGCTTGCACGCCAGGACGGTGCGGTGCTGTTCACCGACATAGCATCCGATGTCGAACCCTCCGAAGGCAGTAAGGTTTCTTCGGATGTCATCACGGCGGGGCTGGAGTACGTAAGCGGCTTCTCAAGCGACTTCCTCGCGCAGGTCGATTACCTGTCGCTCGAGTCGGTCGATGCCATCTCCGTCTTCCTTTCGAATGGCATCGAGGTCGCGCTCGGGGAGCCTACCGACGTCTCGCTCAAGGAACGGGTCGTTACCGGGCTTCTCGACCAGGTGCAGGGCATCACGTATATCGATGTCCGCAACCCCGAGAGCCCGACATACCGTAGCGCGCCGAGCGCTTAGGGAGGAGCCGCGCGTCCGTGTGCGCTCTGGGAGCGCTGGGCTACTGCGGTGCGTGCGGGGTGCGCCGGGCTGCCGCAGCACGCCCGGGGAGGAGCCGGGTGTCCGTGCGGGGCGCAAGAAACGCCCAGCAGGTGCGAAGGGCGTCTATCAAAGCTCTGAACGCTCTCCTGTGACCCGCGCTGCGCCCAGGCCCGTCCGTGTCTCCGTGGTGTTCTGTGAGAGGGGCGTTGCGCGTCGAGCACGCACCCTGAAATCCGCGTTGCATGATGTCACCCCGCCCGACCTGCGAATATGCAGCGAGCTTCATATTTTCGCCTCCGTCCATTTGACTCCAACTGCATTTTTGTGCAAAGATATGCCGATTTACCTCGACGTTTAATGTAAACTTGAACGTTAGAGTTTAACCCGGAACCGCAGTCCGAATTCGGAGGACCGACATGCACGAGAGCGAGATCAGCAACTACCTTGCCGTCATCAAAGTGGTGGGCGTCGGCGGCGGCGGAACCAACGCGGTCAACCGCATGATCGAGGAGGGTATCCGCGGCGTCGAGTTCGTGGCCATCAACACGGACGCGCAGGCGCTCGCGATCTCGGATGCGGACATCAAGGTCCACATCGGTACCGATCTTACGCGTGGCCTGGGCGCCGGCGCGAACCCCGAGATCGGCCGCAAGGCTGCCGACGAGAGCCGTGACGATATCCAGGAGGCGCTCGAAGGCGCCGACATGGTGTTCATCACGTGCGGCGAAGGCGGCGGCACCGGAACCGGCGCTGCTCCCATCGTGGCCGACATCGCCATGAACGACATCGGCGCGCTGACCGTGGCCGTCGTGACGAAGCCCTTCACCTTCGAGGGCCGCAAGCGCAAGGCGAGCGCCGAGGAGGGCATCCGTACCCTGGCCGACTGCGTCGACACTATGATTGTCATCCCGAATGACAAGCTGCTCGACATCGCCGAGAAGAAGACCACCATGCTCGAGGCCTTCGCCACGGCCGATGGCGTGCTTTCCCAGGGCACCCAGGGCATCACGGACCTCATCACCGTGCCCGGCATCATCAACCTCGACTTCGCCGACGTGAAGACCATCATGAAGCAGGCCGGTACCGCCATGATGGGCATCGGCACCGCCTCTGGCGACAACCGCGCCGTGGACGCTGCCCAACAGGCCATCTCGAGCCGCCTGCTCGAGAGCTCCATCGATGGTGCCACGCGCGTGCTGCTCTCCATCGCCGGCTCCAAGGACCTCGGCATCCAGGAGATCAACGACGCCGCCGACCTCGTGGCGAACGCCGTCGACCCCGAGGCGAACATCATCTTCGGTACCGTGGTGGACGAGTCGCTCGGCGATCAGGTGCGCATCACCGTCATCGCCACCGGCTTCTCCGATGCCAACGTGGGCCGTCAGGATCAGCTCTTCCAGGCGAGCACCCAGAAGAGCGAGCCTGTTTCCGCGCCCGCTCAGCAGAGCAAGCAGTCTTCTTCGACGCGCACCATCGGTGGCACCGAGGTTCCGAACTTCGGTAACGACCAGTTCGAGCTTCCCGATTTCCTGAAGCGCGGCAACTTCTAGCCTGCATCGCGGATGCGGACGGATTCGCCTGCATCGGCACAATTGGTTGCATTGCATGAGCGCCGGGGCTGATTGCCTCGGCGCTTCTCGTATCGAGCGAACGAGCCAAGCGGGCACTCCCGTGAGCCCTTTTCAAAGTTGCATGCCGAATTACGCAATAAGAGCCGATATTTTTCTCCTTATTGCGTAATTCGGCATGTAAGATGCCGTGTGGGCCGCCGCATAAGGTGCCATGCAGGATGCCTCGTGGGCCGCCGCATAAGATGCCATGCAGGCTACCTCGTAGGTCGCCGCAAGAGATGTCGTGTGAGCTGCCTTGTAGAAGGCCGCGTGGGATGTCGTATGGGCCGCCGCGCTGGATGGCATGTAGAATGAACAGAACACATGGACTCGCGCTTGGGGAGGCGCTATGCAGGAGCTTGAACGTTTGGTAAACGATACGGGCGTTGCGTTGGTGGGGTCCCTCGAAGGCCCGGTTGCATTCGGATTCACCGAGCGGACGGGCGGAGTTTCGAAGCCCCCTTACGCCTCGTTGAATCTGGGAAGCCATGTGGGTGATGAGCCCGAGGCGGTCCAGGAGAACCGGCGCCGCGTGCTTGCAGCGCTCGGATGCGAGGAGGCGCTCGGCCGCCTTATCGTTCCCAACCAGGTCCACGGCGACCATGTCGTGACCGTGTCCTCTTCGGATGCGGCAGCGCTTGGTGGGGCTCGCGCTGAGGCAACTGCGGGCGCCGATGCCGTCGTGTGCACCGTTCCGGGCGTACCGGTGCTGCTGTGCTTTGCCGACTGCGTTCCCGTGATCGTTGTCTGCCCGGGCGGTTTCGCCGTCGTCCATTCGGGCTGGCGGGGCACGTATGCGGAAATCGCCGGAACGGCGGCGCGTGCATTGGGTGAGGCCACGGGCTGCGCGCCGAGCGATATGCGTGCATATATTGGCCCGCACGTCCTGGGTGATGAATACGAGGTCTCCGCTGAGCTCATCGAGCAGTTCTCCCAGCGGTTCACCGATACCAACCCGTCGGGCCCGCGGATGCTCGACCTTGCGCGCGCCATCACGCAGGCACTCGTTCGCGCCGGTTTGGCGGAAGGGTCAGTTCTTGATACGTGTCTTTCCACCGTTCGCCACAACGACCGCTTCTACTCCTATCGTGCCGAGAACGGCTCCTGCGGGCGTCATGCTGCGGTCGCGGTGATGCGCTGACCCGGTACCCCCGACCGTTTGCCGGGTGACGAACGGCTCCTTACACATTCCTTACATGCGCCACGTAGAGTGAGGTGGGGGCGTTGCACCCTGCCCGCCTGCGGCGATTCGCTGTGCGAGCCGGGCCGCGCTGCCGCCCCTGGTGTATTTGACCTGCTTGTATTCGGTTTGGCTTGTAAGGAGTAGACCATGCGAAAGCTGTACCATCGCCAGCTCGTGGAGGCACGCCACGAGATGCTCTCGATCTACGAGACGATCGACCTCGCCCTCCACGATGCCGTGCGCGCATTCATCTCGGGAGACAAGAAGCTCGCGGGCGCTACGCGGGAGAAGACGTACCAAATCGATGCGCGCTGCGCGAACCTCGAAGCGGTCTGCTACAACCTCATCGCTACCCAAGGGCCGGTCGCATCGGATTTCAGGCTTCTCCAGACCATCATCTATACCGATTTCTGCCTGCAGCGCATGTGCGATAAGGTCCGTCGCACCGCACGTGCGGCAAAGCTGCGGGTCTCGGCCGATATCGAGCTTCCGGCAGAGCTTATCGAGCTCGTTGAGGAAGAGGCGAAGACCGTCTATAGGGTCATGGGAACGGCCGCCTCGGTGCTCGTGCTGAACGACCTCGGTCTTTTGCGCGAGCTGAGCGAGCAGGAGGAGTCTGCTCACGGCGTCTACGAAGAGTTCTTCCGTTCGTACAATCGCATGGCGGCCATCGATCTCGGCGAGGGGAGCGACGATAGCTCATACGACGACCTGCGCCGTGTAATCATGGCGTCGCGCTATCTCGACCGGTGCGCGCAGTACAGCATCGACGCAGCCGCGCGCGTCCTGTTCCTGCTCACCGGCCAGCGGTGGAACCAGATGGAAATCGCTACCTTCGATGAGGACGAGCTCGAGGGAATGAGGGTTCCGGCGGGAGAGGGCGCGTTTCTCGACCCAGCATCCGATGCGCTCTGCGTGGCGCGCATCCCGCGCGACGAGCTCGATCAACGCGTGTGCGAGCTCATCGAGGGCACCGCGGGGGTCTCGCCCGCTGAGTAAGCGCCGCAGGAACCATGCCGGCTGAGTAAGCACCCGAGTGCCTCGCCCGCCGACCAGGCGCCGCGCGCACCTCCATGCGGAGGCGGCGCTCATCAAAACCGTAAACATTGCGCGTTCGAGCGCGATCCTCTTCGCAGGGTCGCGCTCTGCGGTAGTATGGGGAGGTTATCGACGACAAGAGGTGCATGGTATGTCTGAGCTAGATGCGTATCGCGAGGCTGTCGCACGTCGGCGCGAGGCGATCATGGAGCGGGTCGATGCGGCGCTTGCGCGGAGCGGGCGCAAGGCCGGCTCGGTTAAGGTGATGGCCGTCTCCAAGACGGTCGACGTGCCGCAGGTGGTCGCTGCCATCGATGCGGGGTATCGCTTCTTTGGCGAGAACCGGCCGCAGGAACTCGTGCGTAAGCTCGAGGGACTTTCCGTGCTCGCCGGCGAGGACGGGTGCGTTGCCGGTGCCGATGCTCGCGATCTTAGATTCGATATGATCGGCAACTTGCAGACCAACAAGATCAACGCCGTGCTCGGTCGCGCCGCGTGCATCCATTCCATCAGCTCGCTTCACCTTGCCGAGGCGGTTTCCTCCCGTGCCGCACGCCGCGTCGAGGCGGGGGAGCTGGCCGGCCCGCAGCCGGTTCTCATCGAGGTGAACGTCTCGGGCGAGGCCTCGAAGTCAGGGTTTGCCCCCGATGACCTGCGAAATGCATTCTCCCAGCTCGCGCAGCTCCCGGGTATTCGCATCACCGGTCTCATGACGATGGCTCCCCGTGGGGATGTTCGCTGCGCTCACGAGACGTTTGCCGGCCTACGCGATCTGCGCGACGAGTTGGCCGCATCCTACCCCTCGGTCGACCTTGCCGAGCTCTCCTGTGGTATGAGCGAGGACTTCGAGGCGGCTATCGAGGAAGGGTCCACGCTCATCAGGCTCGGTAGGGTCGCGTTCGATCCGTCCTTCGCGCTCGCCTAGGCGCATAGCCGCTCCTTGCACGCTGGCGCATGCGCATGTGGCAAGCATGAGTGTGAACATTGCATTGGGAGGGGTATTTTAGGAATCGTTGCCGCATCTTGCGGGGTACAAGGGCCTAGAATAGGGCAGTTCTGGTACGATAAGCAGGTCAGGCCAACTCAGACCTGCAACCGTACACGAATCGCAGCATGCAGAGAGGTTGAGAGATGGGCTTCTTAGACGACATCAAGAGTCGGCTCCCCTTCGGCCAAGGTCAAGCTTCCTACGGCCAAGACGGCTATGACGAGGGTGACGGCTATAACGATTACTATGACGGCGATTATCAGGACGACTACCAGACCACGGAAGACGCCTATGGTGCGCAGGGCTATAGCGGCGGTTATGCCGCGCAGCCCGCAGAGCCTTCGAACGGCATGCTCGGGCAGACCCGTCGCGGCGAGGCGGAGTCCGTCGCGGTCTACACGCGCTCAGGCCAGCTCGTGGGCGATGCGGACCGTCATGCCACCACGTACAATCCTCCCGCCCGGAGCCAGGATTCCTATCGTCCCGGGGCCTACGATACGCCCTCGAGCTATGCTGCCTCGGTGCGCGAGCACGCTGCGGCCGCCCCGGCCCCTGAGGCTGCAGCCATCGACCGGCATGCAAGCTCTATCCTGAACGCGACTCCCCAGCTGCCGGCATACGTGCTGCGCCCGGAGAGCTACGACGACGTCGAGACCGTCGTGCGTCGCGTGCGCACCAAGCAGCCCGTGGCGCTTGTCTTCGTGGGCGTGCGCACAGAGGTAGCCAAGCGCGTTCTCGACTTCAGCTATGGTTTCGCCTGCGGCCTCGGCGCTTCCGTCAAAGAGGTGGGCGACCGCGTGTTCATGGTGCTTCCCCAGGGTTGTGAGGTTAAAGACTCCGATCTTGCAAAGCTCCGCGACGACGGTTTCCTCAAATAGGCGGGGGTGCTTGACGATTCCGACTTTCACCTTGAACGCCTACTCGGTCGCTCAGCTCGTCGTTACGCTCGTCGATTTCTACGAGATGCTCATCATCGTCTACATCCTGCTCTCGTGGTTCCCGATCCGCGAGGGTAGCTTGGTGCACGATATCGGCATGGTGCTTCAATCGCTTTGCGAGCCCTATCTGGGCCTCTTCCGTCGGTTTATCCCTCCGATGGGCGGCCTCGATTTCTCTCCCGTTATTGCGGTTCTTGCGTTGAATCTCGTGTCGCGGCTGGTAATAGGTATAATCGTTTAGGATGCAGTGTCTAGGCGCAAGCGGGGCAAGGTCCTGCGTGCGATGAAAAGGAGTGCTCATGGCAATCACACCCGCCGACATTCAGGCTCAGACGTTTTCCGAGGCCAAGCGCGGCTACGATCCCGCTGAGGTCGATGTCTTCCTCGAGCAGCTTGCTACCGAGGTCGACGCGATGCTTGCCAAGATCGTCGATCTCAAGAATCGCCTGACGGCGACCGAGCAGCAGCTCGCCGATGCTCAGGACCAGCTTGCGAACGCGCAGGCTCAGACGATTGCCGCGCCCGCGCCGGTGCAGCAGCCGTCGAGCATGGGCGCCTCCGAGCGTCAGATTTCCGCGGCCCTCATCGCTGCTCAGCAGACGGCGGACGCCATCGTTGCCGAGGCTCAGCAGAATGCCGACCACATCTGCAACGAGGCCGATGCCAAGGCGCGCGACGTCATCCGCCAGGCCCTGCAGGAGAAGCAGGAGGAGCTGAAGGAGATCGATCGTCTCAAGGCTTCCCGCGAGGAGTTCAAGGAGGAGTACCTGAAGCTGCTCCAGCACTTCATGGACGATGCTCAGAACTCCTTCCCGCCCGAGCTCATGGTTTCTTCGCTGCCCGTTGGCTCCGCCGCTGCGGGTGCCGCTCCGGTGCTCCAGTCTGCCCCGGTGGCTACCCCGGCTCCCGAGCCCGCGCCCGTCACCCCGGTCGCCGATCCCTTCGCCCCGCTCGACAACTTCGGCGTGGACGATCTGGACTAGCATATGCTTCAACTTGCGAGGTAAGCGCTTCGCAGACGAAAGGCACCGCCCATCGGACGGTGCCTTTTTTCATGTCGAGGGGCGCGAGCGTTCCATGTCGTGGCCAGGGGTGCTTTGCCTGCCAAAAGGGGGTGCACGTTCGATTGCGCCTTTCCCGCTCCCTTTGGGCATAATGGAACCAATGACATTGCATGAAGAATGACGGCGAAGGGATGCGTATGGGCAGGTCTGGCGGCAGGTCGGGAGGCGGTGGCCGCAGCGGAGGGTTCTCCGGCGGAGGCAGATCTTCGGGAGGCTTCTCCGGGGGAGGCGGTCACGGCAGGAGCGGTCGTTCGGGCGGCCCCCGCTTCGGCGGATTCGGGGGCGGTTTCGGCGCGCCGCGTTGGCATGGCCCGCGCTCTTACGGTGGCGGTAGCTTCTGGCCGTTCATGGCCGGCTACGGCATGGGGCGCGGTTCCGGGGGCTCCGGGAGGGGTTCTGGCGGGGATTCGGGTGGTTCGGGATGCGGTTGCGCTTCGATCATCGTGGCGGCGCTCGCCGCCGTCGTGCTCATGGCGCTTCTCGGTACCGTTGCGACTCGCTTGACATCGTGCACGTCTACCGCCATGAGCGCAGACATCTCCGCATCAACGGTTGATCGCGAGGCGCTGCCCGCAAGCGCGGTCACCACCCAGCTCTCTCAGCATTATCGCGATGAAGATGGGGGCTGGATCTATAGCTCGGGAACGATTGAGCGCGGGCTTGACGCCTTCCAGGATGAGACGGGCGTGCAACCGTTCGTGTGGATCCTCCCCAATGGGAGCGAGACCTCGACCGAGGCGCTCTCCCAACGCGCTGACGAGCTGTACGATGAGGTCTTCGACGACGAAGCGGGCTTCCTCCTCGTGTTCTGCGACGATGGCAACGGGTCGTTCAACTGCGGCTATACGGTTGGTAGCCAGGCCAAGACCGTGATGGATGACGAAGCGATCGGGATTCTCGCCGATTACCTCGATAGGTACTACCAAGACTATTCGATATCCGAAGACGAGATCTTCGCGCGGGCTTTCGAGGACACGGGAGCGCGCATCATGAGCCGCACGACATCGCCTGTGGTGTATGTCGCCGTTTGCGCAGCGGTAGTCATCGTGGCCGGGCTCGTGTTCTTTGGGGTGAAGAGCTACCGAGCATCGAAGGAGCGGGAAGCCAAGCGCATGGAAGAGGTGCTCAACACGCCGCTCGAGACGTTCGGCGATCAGGACCTCGAAGATTTGGAGAAGAAGTACCAGGGCCCGAAAGACTGAGACGGCGCGTGATGCTGTACCCGCTCTGGGGGTAGAAGGTACAAGACGGCGTCCATGGGCGCCGAAGCGCCGGGGTGGGCCCGGCGAAGAGTCAAAGGAGTGCACATGGGCATGCTCGACCGCTTTACCGATATCATCAAGGCAAATGTGAACGATTTGCTCGACCGAGCCGAGGATCCATCCAAGATGGTCGACCAGTACCTCCGCGACCTCACCGAGTCGCTTGCCGAGGTCAAGCAGGAGACTGCCGGCGTCATGGCGGAGGAGGCGCGCACCGAGCGGCAGGTCAAGGAGAACGAGGCCGACATCTCGAAGTACGACGGCCTCGCCCGTGCGGCACTCGAGGCGGGCAATGAAGACGATGCTCGAACGTTCTTGGCAAAGAAGCAGCAGCTCGTAACGAAGGGCGAGGGGCTGCGCGCTGCCGCGGAGGCCGCGCACGAGAATGCAACCAAGATGCGCGAGATGCACGACAAGCTCGTGGGAGATATCGAGCAGCTGAAGAGTCGGCGCGAGGCCATCAAGGCGAAGGTCGCCGTGGCGAAGACCCAGGACAAGGTCAACAAGATGTCCTCCGCAGGCGACCGCGCGGCCGGTGCCATGAGCGCGTTCGACCGCATGGAGGCGAAGGCCGATGAGATGCTCGACCGCTCCAACGCCATGAGCGAGCTCTCTTCGGAGCCGGAGGACGCTGCCGCCGAGCTGGAGAAGAAGTATGCCGATTCCGCATCGACGGCGGCCGTTGACGCGGAGCTCGCCCGTCTCAAGGAAGAGATGGGTCTCTAGGCCCACAGGCAGGGGGCGGAGCGCCGGCGGCTTTCTCCGGCCCCTGCCAGGCTTCGTCTACGCTAGCGCGTCACGTCGCAGAACTGCTCTAGGGAGATGCAACGGGCTTCTCGCTTCTCGGGTTCGGCGATTTCGTCCGCTGGATAGCCCATGGTGAGCATCGATACCGGCTCGACCCCTTCGGGAAGGCCGAACTCCTGGCGTGCGATCTCAGGGTCGAACATGCAAACCCAGCAGGTTCCCAAGCCGAGCTCGGTTGCCTGCATCATCATCTCGTCGACCACGATCGAGGTATCGATGAGCGACGAGTTCATGCCGTCGTTTCGGCGTACCCAGGCATCTTCGGTGCGCGCGCAGGCGAGGATGACCACGGGCGCACCGAAGACGCTGCCGTCTTTGGCGAACCTGTTGGCCGCGTGCGCCGCCTTCTCCTTTAGCTCGGAAGTGTCGCAAATAACGATTCGGGTAGGGTGGTTGTTGTGGGCGGAAGGGGCGATGCGACCCGCTTCCACCACTGCAGCGAGCTTCTCGGGCTCGGTGGCGCGGTCCTCGTAGGAGCGGCACGAATAGCGCGCGCGGGTGAGGTCGGCGAAGGACATGGATACCTCCTATGAACGCGTTTCCAACGGCCCCATTGTAGCGCTCGTGGCCCGGAGCGGCAGAATAGGCGAAGGGGCGTTCGGGTAGATTGAAATCGTATTCGGGGCGTGGGTACGCCCTGAGGTTTGCCGGCGCGGCGTATCGCACGTCGGCGTAGAGAGGAGACTCCAATGGTTCAGCGCATCATGCTCAACGAGACGTCGTATCACGGATCGGGTGCAATCACCGAGATCCCGAACGAGATCGCGGCCCGCGGCTTCAAGAAAGCCTTCGTTGCCTCCGACCCCGACCTCGTGAAGTTCGGCATCACGGCCAAGGTGACCGACCTCCTCGATGCCGCCCAGGTTCCCTATGAGGTCTATTCCGATATCAAGCCCAACCCCACGATCGAGAACGTTCAGCATGGCGTCGAGGCCTTCAAGGCTTCGGGCGCCGATTGCATCGTCGCCATCGGTGGCGGGTCGTCCATGGACACCTCGAAGGCCATCGGCATCATCATCGCAAACCCCGAGTTCGAGGACGTGCGCTCGCTCGAGGGCGTTGCTCCCACCAAGAACCCGTGCACGCCGATCATTGCCGTTCCCACCACGGCGGGTACCGCGGCCGAGGTCACGATCAACTACGTCATCACCGACGTTGAGCGCAAGCGCAAGTTCGTCTGCGTTGACCCGCATGACATGCCCGTGGTTGCCGTGGTCGATCCCGACATGATGGCCACCATGCCTGTGGGCCTTACGGCTGCGACCGGTATGGACGCGCTCACCCATGCCATCGAGGGCTACACCACGAAGGCGGCATGGGCGATGACGGACATGTTCCACCTCGAGGCCATCCGCTTGATCGCTCAGAACCTGCGCGACGCCGTGGCCGAGGCCAAGAGCGGCGAACCGGGCAGCGGCCGCGAGGGCATGGCCCTTGCCGAGTACATTGCGGGCATGGGCTTCTCCAACGTCGGGCTTGGCATCGCGCATTCCATGGCCCATACCCTCGGCGCGGTCTACGACACGCCGCATGGTGTTGCCTGCGCCATGGCGCTGCCCATCGTGATGGAGTACAACGCTTCCGAAACGGGCGAGAAGTATCGCGAGATCGCTCGCGCTATGGGCGTTGCGGGCGTTGACGACATGTCGCAGGACGAGTACCGCGCTGCCGCTGTGGCTGCCGTGGCCAAGCTCGGGCAGGATGTGGGCATCCCCACGAAGGTGGACGGTCTCAAGGAAGAGGACCTCGACTTCCTCTCTGAGTCCGCTCATGCCGACGCCTGCGCACCCGGCAATCCGCGCGATGCGAGCGTCGAGGATATCAAGAACCTCTTCCGCAAGCTGATGTAGCGCATCGTTTGGGCGGGGCCGTTGCTTTGGCAGCGGCCCCGATTTTGTGTGGGTTGCCGCCGCCGTAGCGCGTTGTCGTGCAGGCCGCCGCCGTAGCGCGTGGCTCGTTTCTCGCGCCTGCGGCTGGATGGAATGCCCGTCCGATTTTGCGCGGGTTGGGGGGTGTGGAACGGTAGATTTCGCGATGCCGGCGCACTCGCGCGGCGCCGGGGGCAAATCTTGCGTCAAAGGATCGAATTTTCGAAGACCTTCCGAGTACACCCGCTAGATGCAACATAAAAACTGCTGGTAGACGCGATGGGCTTGTAGCGGATAGTTTGAAGGTATCCCAAAATCAAGTCCTTTGACGGAAGTTTTGTTCCGGCTAAGAGATCACGAGGGTATTTCGAGCTACAACGAAGGCATTGCGCACGCAGTTGCGTGCGGTGACAGGGCTATTCTTGCTATGCGGCAGTAAAAATGCCGAGGGAGTAGCTCGAGCCTCGATCCAGTGCCTTTTTGTGATCCGCTGAGCAGGCCATTCCGCATCGAATGCATTTCCGCAGGGAATGCAGGGGGTATAGTAATTCAGATACTATGCCGGGCTTAACAAAAGTGCTGATTCGAGACTCGAACTATGTGATTGCAGCGCTTTGTTGCGTACAGTAGGGCATGTTCGCGTACAAGTTGGAAGGGTCATGATGGTGGAGCGGCTCATATTCTTCGACATCGACGGGACGCTCGTGCCGGATACGAGTACGGGTTCGTTTATCGCAAAGCGCTTGGGGTCTCTCGAGCAGATGGCGGCTGCCGAGCGCGCCTACGAGGAGGGGCGCATCGATAACGGCGAGGTTTGCGCGATCGATGCAGCCTCATGGCGCGGTTACCGCCGTGCCGAGGTCGAGTCGTGGCTAGACGAGCTGCCTTTGATCGCGGACATCCGTGAAACGGTTGACGCATGCCGCGGTGCTGGCATGGAGCCGCATCTCGCTTCGCTGGCTTGGACGGTCGTGGGGGAGTATCTTTGTCGCCGGTTTGGGTTCGCGGGGTGCTGTGGCCCGGTGCTCGAAGAGGAAGATGGCGTCTTTACCGGCCGGGTGAAGCGCGTTTTCGATGAATACGACAAGCGCGACTACGCTCTTAGGGTCTGTGCCGAGCGCGGCATCGACCCTGCGCGGTGCATCGCCGTAGGAGACAGCCGCTCGGATCTGCCGCTCTTCGCTGCGGTGGGCGAAAGCATCGCTTTCAACGGGTCGTCCGCTGCGCGTGCGGCTGCCACCCGATGCGTCGACGGCTCCTCGCTTACTGCCATCTTGAAAAACCAGGACTGAGTGAGAAATCAGGACAGAGGAAATTTCGCATTCGACGGGTCGCTTGCCTCGTGTGGATTTGAGGCCTGCGCGCCGTAACCCGCGCCAGATGCTACAATACCTCGCGCGAAGCGGGCCGGACGGTCGCGCGACCTGCGCTCCGGCACAGGCGTGAGGAAAGTCCGGGCTCCACAGGGCAGGATGCTGGCTAACGGCCAGGCGGGGCAACCCGACGGAAAGTGCCGCAGAAAAGAAGACTCCCACCTGCGTGCTGACTCGGCGCGTAAAGGGAAAAGCTGAAACGGTGGTGTAAGAGACCACCAGCGTCGCGGCAACGCGGCGGCTTGGTAAACCCCATCCGGAGCAAGCGCAAATAGGGGCGCTATGGGTCGGCCCGGCCCGCGCCCGGGTAGCGTGCGAGGAGCCGCACGGTGACGTGCGTGCCAAGATAAATGACCGTCCTCGACAGAACCCGGCTTATAGGCCCGCTTCGTTCTTTTGCTCTCGCGCGCTTGTGGCGGTGGACGTGCCTTCCCACCGTGCCTGTCAACGATGATTCGGTGTCCATGAGGCTTACGGTCCCGATGATGCCCTTTGGGCGCGTCACCTGCGATGTGGTGCATCCTGTGTTCATGGCGCAAGCGCTGTATCAGGGAAATGTAAAGCTAACGTAAGGTCTTTTTACAGCCATATATAAAATACCAGTTCAAAGGCGTACTCGTCATGAAACCCGTTTACGTGAGGCTGATAAATCTGCATAAATGCATCAAGAAACCGTTAAGAAACGGTAAAATGGCGACGTACGTGTCGGGGATGCCCGCTGGAGCGTTCCTGTGAAGCTGAATAGGGAGAATTCTGTTGGATGTCTCGCTCGCGCAATTTGTCGCGCAGGTGGTCTCGAACCCCATCTTGGCCGTTACCGTTCTGCTCACCTTGGGCGTCATTTTCGTCAATGGCTGGACCGACGCCCCCAATGCGATCGCGACGGCAGTCACGACCCGAAGCATCAATATCCGCCCCGCCATCATCATGAGCGCCGTCTTCAACTTCTTGGGCGTACTACTCATGACGATGATCAATTCGTCGGTGGCGTCGACCATCTCGAACATGGTCGATTTCGGTACGGACACGCAGATGGCCCTCGTCGCCCTGTGTGCCGCGCTCTTCTCGATCGTCGTCTACAGCGTGGGCGCCTCGATCTTTGGCATCCCCACCAGTGAGAGCCACAGCCTCATCGCGGGCCTCACCGGTGCTGCGCTTGCCGTCCAGGGCGGCCTCGACGGCGTAAACGGCCAGGAGTGGATCAAGGTCATCTACGGCTTGGTGCTCAGCCTTGCCCTCGGTTTCGCGCTGGGCTGGGGCATCTGCAAGGCGTTGACCATCATCTGCGCGAATATGGACCGGCGACGCACCAACAAGGCATTCAAGTACGCACAGATTTTCGGTGCTGCCGCCATGAGCTTCATGCACGGCGCCCAAGACGGTCAGAAATTCATCGGCGTGCTGCTGCTGGGCGTGGCCTTCTGCAATGGCCAACCCGATCTTGTGAACGCCGCCATCCCCATCTGGCTCATGATGCTCTGCAGCATCACCATGGGCGTCGGCACGAGCGTGGGCGGCGAGAAGATCATCAAGTCCGTCGGCATGGATATGGTCAAGCTCGAGACCTTCCAGGGCTTCTCGGCCGACCTCGCCGGTGCGGTGTGCATCCTGCTTTCGACCCTCACGGGCATTCCCGTTTCCACGACGCATACCAAGACGAGCGCCATCATGGGTGTCGGCGCGGTCAAGCGTCTGTCCGCCATCAACTTCTCGGTGGTGAAGGACATGATGCTCACATGGGTGTTTACGTTTCCCGGTTGCGGCCTCATCAGCTTCGTGATGGCGAAGGTCTTCATGATGGTGTTCTAACGGCCGTTTGACGGCTGCACCCCTCGGCGCAGCCAGGGTGTTCGGTATGATCGCGCGGCTGGTTCCGCGCTGAGATCGCAAACGCGATGCACAACGAGAATCGGAGGATTCCATGGCAAGGAAAAACGACGCGTTCTACTTCGAAGCGTTCTGCGCAAGCGCGGACTATTCGTATCAGGCCGCGCAGCTGCTCTCGAAGATCATGCACAATTTCGATCCCGACCGCCTGGAAGAGGCGATCGATGAGATGCACGCTATCGAGCAGGCGGCCGACGAGCGGCGCCACGAGGTGCTCGACGCGCTGGTGACGGCGTTCGTGACGCCCATCGAGCGCGAGGACATCGCTGAGCTCAGCGAGTACCTGGACACCGTGACCGACCGTATCGAGGGCGTGCTGCATCGGCTGTACTTCAACAACATTCGCGAGATGCGCCCAGATGCGCTCGAGCTTGTGGACATCGTGGTCCGCAGCTGCGAGCTCATGCGCTCGCTCGTGGGCGAGCTCTCCCAGTTCAAGAAGTCGAAGAAGCTGCGCCAGTACGTCGTTGAGCTCAACACCATCGAGCAGGAGGCCGACGACTGCTACATGAGGTCTATGCGCAACCTGCATACGACCTGCACGGACCCGATCGTTGTCTTCACGTGGCACGAAACCTACTCGTTCCTCGAGTACTGCGTCGACTATTGCGAGCAGGTTGCCGACACGATCGACACGATCGTAATGAAGAACTCGTAAGCGCACGGTATCTTCGTTCTCTTAGCGCGCCCGCCGACGCAGCTCCTTGCTGCGGGCGGGCGCGCTCGTCGTATTCCTGATAGGATAGCCTGGAAGCGAATGGCAAGATGGCGTAGGGCAGGCGAGCATGGAGAGCTATCGTACGGTGCGCGCGGGCGAAGAGGCGGTTGGCGAGGTCGTCGATCGCAAGAGCCGTTTCATCGCGCAACTCGTGCATGTGGAGTGTGAGGAGGATGCCGCGGAACACATCGCGGCGGTTCGCTCGCGTCACTTCGATGCGCGCCACAACGTGCCAGCATGGATTCTGGCCGACGGCCGCGAGCGGGCGAGCGATGACGGCGAGCCGCAGCGCACAAGCGGCATGCCCTCCCTTGAGGTGCTGCGCGGTGCCAACCTACGCGATGTGTGCTGCGTGACCACTCGCTATTTCGGTGGCACGCTCTTGGGCCCCGGCGGCCTGGTGCGCGCCTACGGTGCGGCGGTGCAGGCTGCGATCGATGCGGCGCGCGAGGCGGGCAAGCTGGTGGAGATGACTTCAGTCGTCTCGGTTGTCGTGACCGTCGCGTACCCCCAGTACGAGCAGGTTCTTCATATGGTCGAACAGGCGGGCGGAAAGGTTTCCGACACCGCGTATACCGACGAGGTTGCTCTTTCGATCGTGTTTAAGACGGGCGATGAGCAGCCGTTCCTCACCGCGCTCCGTGAGCGCTTAGCCGGACGGGAGCGCGTGGAGGTTTCGGGCCCGCGGTTCGATGAGTTTTAAGCGGCGTTTTCCGGAGCGCTTTGGCGCGCGATGATTTCGGCCGTGATCTTCACCGCGTCCTCGATGCACCCCGGGCAGCTACGAAGCGGTCCGTGCTCGCATCCCGCGCCCTTCAGCTCGCAGCAGATGGTGGAGCCGTTTTTTGCGCCGAAGCGCTCGACGAGCTCCCGGGTTAGTTCGTACGTGCGCTTCTTCGTGGTTCCAGAAAGCGCCGTGCCCCCGCTGCTCACCTGACCGAGCGCCATGACGCCGCCCGAGATGGCGCCGCAGGTCTCCGTATGGCCTCCCATGCCGCCGCCGAACCCCTCGGAAAGCACGTAGCAGGCTTCCGTGTCCGCGCCGATCTCTGGGGCGAGCGCGCATGCGACCGCCTGGGCGCAGTTGTAGCCGCGCTCGGCGCGCAGCGCGACCGCGCGGGCAGCGAGCTCGTCTGACCGGGTTGTGAGGTCGCAGGAGGGCATGGGGTTCCTTTCTCTCGGGCGCCTGTAAGCGTTCGCTGCTGGGTGCGAGCGTGCGGAGTCGGGCGCTAGCTTTCGCACCTATGATAGCGCCGCCTCGCCGGAGCGCGCCTGCTGACTCTCTGTAAAAACTAGATGCAGGCATACGCGGGAGCGCGAAGGCGAGTAAGCTTATGAACGTATGCGCGGCGCCCAGCGGCGTTTCGCGCCCATCGAAACGAACGTGCAAAGGAGCTTCATATGGCAGAGCATCTCGGCACCACCTGCGTCCAGGGCGGCTATCGTCCCGGTGATGCGGAACCGCGCCAGGTCCCCATCTATCAGTCGACGACATGGAAATACGATACGTCCGAGCACATGGGGCGGCTCTTCGACCTCGACGAGTCGGGCTATTTCTACACGCGCCTGCAAAACCCCACGAACGACGCCGTGGCGGCGAAGATCTGCGAGCTCGAGGGCGGTACCGCCGCCATGCTTACGAGCTCCGGCCAGGCTGCCAACTTCTTTGCGCTCTTCAACATCGTCGGTGCGGGCGACCATGTGGTGGCAAGCTCCGCCATCTATGGAGGCACGTACAACCTTATCGCCCACACCATGGGGCGCATGGGCATCGAGAGCACGTTCGTCTCGCCCGATTGCACCGATGAGGAGCTCGAGGCGGCGTTCCGTCCCAACACGAAGGCGGTGTTCGGGGAGACCATCGCGAACCCCGCTCTCGACGTCCTCGACATCGAGCGCTTCGCTTCGGCCGCCCATGCCCATGGTGTTCCGCTCATCGTGGATAACACCTTCCCGACGCCCGTGCTCTGCCGCCCCTTCGAGTGGGGAGCCGATATCGTGACGCACTCCACCACCAAGTACATGGACGGTCACGGAGCTGCGGTGGGCGGTGCCATCGTGGACTCCGGCAACTTTGACTGGGAGGCGCATGCGGACAAGTTCCCCGGCCTCACCACGCCGGACGAGACGTATCACGGGGTCGTCTACACCCAGAAGTTCGGCCAGGGCGCGGCCTACATCACGAAGGCGACCTCCCAGCTCATGCGCGACCTGGGCTGCATCCAGAGTCCGCAGAACGCCTTCTTGCTCAACCTCGGCCTCGAGAGCCTGCACGTTCGCATGCCGCAGCATGTGAAGAACGGCCAGGCCATGGCGGAGTTCCTGCATGATCATCCCAAGGTTCGCTTCGTGAAGTATCCGGGCCTCCCCGACGACCCGTGGCATGAGCTCGCCCAGAAGTATCTGCCGAATGGCTGCTGCGGTGTGGTGAGCTTCGGCTTTACCGGTGGCCGAGCGGCGGCGGAGCAGTTCATGAAGAGCCTCCATGTGGCGCAGATCGCGACGCACGTGGCCGATGCCCGCACCTGCGTGCTGCACCCGGCCAACGCCACGCATCGCCAGATGACGGATGAGGAGCTCGCCGCTGCGGGCATCGCACCCGATATGGTGCGCCTGTCTTGCGGCATCGAGGATACCGACGACCTGATCGCCGATGTTGCCCAGGCCCTTGACGCGCTGCAGTAGCGCCGCTTGATACTTGGGGAAGGAGGCGCGGTGCGCACGGAGACGTTGACCTACCCGAGTGCAGATGGGCGCTCGACCGTTCGGGCGCTTGTCTGGGCGCCCGCGTCTTCCGGCAGCGCCGCGCCGCGAGGCGTGGTGCAGCTCGTGCACGGCATGTCCGAGCACGCCGAGCGCTATGCATCCTTTGCCGAGGCGCTCTGCGCAGCGGGATACCTCGTCTGCGCGAACGACCATGTGGGTCACGGGCGCACCGCCGCCGCTACTTGCGACCTCGGCCACATTCCGCTCACAGGCGGCGTGGACATCCTGCTTGCCGATGTCCACGCCCTGCGTAGCCGCGTCATCGGGCGCTTGCGTGCGCAGGGCGTTTCTGCCCGCATCCCGTACATCTTCTTCGGCCACTCACTCGGGAGCTTTATCGTTCGTGTGTACCTCACCCAGCATGCCGAGGGCGTCTCGGCGGCCGTCGTCTGTGGAACGGGCCAGCAGCCGCCGGCGCTCGCCCGGGCGGGCAACGCGTTCTGCCGTGTGCTTGCGCGCCTGCGGGGCGAGCATTTCAGAAGCCGCCTTATCCACGAGCTCGTGGTGGGCGCATACGGTCGAGCGATCAAGGGCGCCCGTACGCCGTATGACTGGCTCTCGACCGATCCTGCGGTGGTCGAGGCGTACCGGCGCGACCCGCTCTGCGGCCAGATGTTTACCGTGGGCGGCTACGCGGCGGTGACGGAGCTCGCCGCAACATCGCAGCGGCGCAACCTTGCCCGTGGGATTCCGCGCGGGCTGCCGCTCCTTTTCATCGCGGGCTCGAACGATCCGGTGGGGGATTGTGGGCGCGGCGTGCGCGCGGCCGCAAAGCAGTACCGCGATCTTGGCATGGTCCATGTGGATGAGATGATCTACCAGGGCATGCGCCATGAGGTTCTCAACGAGCCCGACCGTGCGCAGGTTTATCGCGACGTGCTCGCGTGGTTCGATGCCGCGTTGGGCAATGCCGACGGCTCGCGATGATCTCCGAGCACGCATCGGTGCGGCCGGCGACGGGGTCTGCCTCGCGCGCAGGGCGGAATGATTCCTGAGCGGGTATCGGCATCGCGTGCGTTGCGGCACGCCACTTTGGGAACGTGCCGGTGGTGTTCGCCAAGAAGGCGCAGTCAATCAATCTTGATGGCGAGCAGTACGCAACATCGATTTACTCCTTCACCAAGCAGCGCGAGTTTCCCGTTATCGTGGGGAAGCGCTTCCTCGGGCCTAATGACCATGTGCTCATTCTCGATGACTTTCTTGCAAACGGCAAAGCGCTCGAGGGCTTGCTTGAAATCTGTGAGCTCGCAGGGGCCCAGGTGCAGGGCATTGGCATCGCGATCGAGAAGGCGTTTCAGGGCGGGGGAGACCGCCTGCGCGCCCGCGGCTACCGTGTCGAATCGCTCGCGCGCGTGGGGTCGATGGATGCCGGTGCCGGAACGATAGAGTTCCTTCCCGCATAAGATGGCATTCTTGGCACGTTGATCGCGGAGGGTGCCGTCTAGAGCGGCTGCAGCACCGTGAGTTCTCCGGGGAGAAGGTCGACCGTCATGCTGCGAGCGCGTATGCGTTCCCCGTCGGCTTGGATGGGGTAGTCGTCGCGCTCGAATGAGAGCTCAAGATGCCGAGCGGTGGCGGTGTGGATGAGGGGCGAGCTCAGGTGATGGCCGTTTTTCGCGCGCAGAAGCAGGGCGAGCGCATGCGCGCGGGTGGCCTTGCCGCTGGCGTAGCAAAGATCGAAGCATCCGTCTGCAGGGTCTGCCTCAGGGCAGATGAGGAAGCCCGAGCCATAGGTGGGCCCCAGCTGTATGGCCATGAGGAACGTGCGTAGCTCCTGGGCTGCTCCTCCGTCGATGGACACGCGGGCGGGGTAGGACCTGAAGGAACGAAGGAAAACGCCTGCGCCGCTCATGAGGTAGAGCGGTGCCCCGGTGAGCGCCACCGTGGCTCGCAGGTCGACGGTGCCGATCGCGACCGCCGCGTCGAGCCCGAAAGAGAGCGTTTGGACGAAGTATTCGGTCGCCGTATCGTTGGTGGTGCCTGTGGTTTCTCCCGCAGGTAGGATGTCCGGCGGCATGGGTGCTGGGGAGCTTTCGGCTGGGCTGGGGGTGCGATGCCGCCCCGCTCGCCCGCAGCTCTGGGGCTCGGCGCCTTCAATTCCCGTTGCCGGAACGTAGGTTACGCGTCCCACGTCGAGGGAGACGCGCTCGCATGTGAGAAGGCGAGCGAAATCCTTTCCGCCATAATCGTCGAGGCCGAGCGTTCGCGCGAAGTCGTTGCCCGAGCCCACGGGCACCACGCCGAGCGCGGGCCGATGCTCCGCGTCGATGCGCATGATGCCGTTTGCGACCTCGTGCACCACGCCGTCACCGCCGAGGGCGAGCACCGAGTCGTAGTTCCGTGCCGCTTCGGCAAGCTCGACGGCATGGCCCATGTGCTCGGTATACACGAGCTCGAACGAGGCGTTGTCGTGGTGATAGAGCGCGAGAAAACGCTGCAGCTGGCCAGCGATGCGCTTTCCCGCGCCAGATTGCGCGACGGGGTTGGCGATGATGAGCGTGCGGCCGAGCGCCGCTCCCGGCGCGTTCCGACGGTTGCTGTCGTGTTCGCTCATGGTGCTCCTTAGCCGCGCGGTAGGCGGTCTCGGGGTTGGTTGCATTCACAGTATACGTCCGAGCGACTCATGTACACCGCGTGCGTTCCTTGGGGTAGCGCGAACCGGGCGTTGCCCAGATGAAGAGAAACCTCTATAATGCTTGCTCTGGACGTCGGGACGTGGCGCAGTCTGGTAGCGCGCGTGCTTTGGGAGCACGATGCCGCAGGTTCGAATCCTGTCGTCCCGACCATATCGCGGGCGTAGTTCAATGGTAGAACCCCAGCCTTCCAAGCTGATGACGCGGGTTCGATTCCCGTCGCCCGCTCCAGCAATCGCTCGAACCCGGCATCTTTTTGGTGCCGGGTTCGTCTTTTTCGTCGCCTTCGTGGATTCTTGATGAACGGCGGTGCGGCCTTTGTTTCCTGCTTTGCATTCGGTGCTGTACGAAAAGTAGAAGGGCGCCCGGTTCGCGTCGGTGCTGAGCGTGTTGCGGGCACGTTACGATTCAGCGCGTTGACCGTACGGCAACCCGATTGAAGTACAATTCCTGCGGCCACAACGTTGCCGTTGCTTGCAACGGTAGCGAGGGAAACACATCGATAGGAGAATCGCATGAGCTATACCCAGCGTGTGATCGACGAGCTGCGCGAGCGCTATGCCGACCAGCCCGAGTTCCTCCAGGCTGCGATCGAGGTGCTCGAGACCATCGAGCCTGCCGTCGAGGCGCATCCCGAGTTCGAGGAGGCGAGCCTGCTTGACCGCTTGGTCGAGCCCGAGCGCGTCATCATGTTCCGCGTACCGTGGGTCGATGATGCTGGCAAGGTGCAGGTCAACCGCGGCTATCGCGTCGAGTTCAACTCTGCGATCGGGCCCTACAAGGGCGGCCTGCGCTTCAACCCAACGGTGACCGTCGGCATGCTTAAATTCCTGGGCTTCGAGCAGATTTTCAAGAACGCGCTCACCACGCTGCCCATGGGTGGCGGCAAGGGCGGTTCGGATTTCGACCCCAAGGGTAAATCCAACCGCGAGATCATGGCGTTCTGCCAGTCCTTCATGACCGAGCTTTTCCGCCACATTGGTCCCAACACCGACGTTCCTGCTGGCGACCTTGGCGTGGGCGGTCGCGAGATCGGTTACCTGTTCGGGCAGTACAAGCGCCTTCGCAACGAGTGGTCGGGCGTGCTGACCGGCAAGGGCCTGACCTTCGGCGGCTCGCTTGCGCGCACCGAGGCCACGGGTTACGGCCTGGTCTACTTCGTGGATGAGTATCTGAAGAGCCAGGGCGATTCGTTTGAGGGCAAGAGCGTTGTCGTTCATGGTTCTGGCAACGTCGCCATCTATGCAATCCAGAAGGTCGCCCAGCTTGGTGGCAAGACCATTGCATGCTCCGATACCAAGGGCTGGGTCGAGGATCCCGAGGGTATCGACTACAAGGTGCTTGAAGACATCTACAACGCCAAGCGTTCCGGCCATGATCAGGGCGTGAGCCTTGCCATGTACCTCGACCAGCGCCCTGGTGCCACCTGGCACGAGGGAGACGGTCGAGGCGTATGGCAGCTTCCGTGCGATGTCGCGCTGCCGTGCGCTCGCGAGAACACCCTGACGCTCGAGGACGCCCAGGCGCTCGCGGCGAACGGCTGCAAGGTTGTGGGCGAGGGCGCCAATATGCCCACCACGCCGGATGCGACCATCTACCTCATGGAGCACGGCGTTGCCTTCATGCCCGGTAAGGCGGCGAACGCCGGCGGCGTGCTCGTGTCTGGCCTCGAGATGAGCCAGAACGCAGAGCATCTTTCCTGGACGTTCGATGAGGTCGATGGCAAGCTTGAGGGGCTCATGCGCGGTATGTTCCACAATGTGGACGACACGGCACGTGAATACGGCCATGAGGGCAACTTCGTGATGGGCGCCAACATCGCCGGCTTCATGAAGGTTGCCGATGCCATGATGGCCCAGGGTGTGTGCTAAAGGTCTAGGTTTTCGACACGCTTTTCGTTTCGGCTGGCATCCCGAAAGGGGTGCCAGCTTTTTTCTTCGGCACCTCGCATCCGGGGAGGCAAAGCGAGCATCGGTTATAACGGACATGCCTCAATCTGGGCCTCGCGTCGTATAATGGGCCATGCGTTCGCTCGTTTGCCTGCTCCGATCGCGTTCGGTTCGGCACAGAGGAAGGTTGCTATGCGAAAAGACATCGCCTCGATCGTTATCGGAGTTGCCGCGATGGCCGTCTCCTTTTGCCCGTTCATTCCGATCCAGCTCATCGGTGCCGTTGCCGCCGTTGTCGGATTCCGGCTCGCGCGGGAGGCGCGACGCGAGGACTATCGGCGCGACCTGACGTGCTCCATCGGAACGGTGGCGTCCATCGCCGGAGTGGTTCTGTGTCTTCTTACGCCCGTCGTCTATCTCGTTGGGCAAATCATCTTGCTCGTCGCGGGCTAAGGGCGCTATAGTAATTAGCGGCGACAAACATACGCGTTCGAAAGCTCGAACCGCTTCGGCGTTGTAACCGGCGGCACGCTCAGGCCGCCCTGTCTCGTTTTCGAGGGAGCGTATGTCGTCATCATCGAAGAAATCCATTGCCGCACCGAAATCCATGACCGCATCGAATGCGCCCGCCGCACGCGGCAAGGCGGCGCCCACGAAGTCGCCCGCGCGGCCCGCGCGCGATTCCGTGTTCGAATCCCGGCTCGCGCGCCACCATGATGAGCTTCGCTGGCTCTACATGGAGCTTTACGACAACGGCGACATGTTCGCTGAGCTCATCGACCGCATGCGACGCTTCTCGGACGAGCGCTCAGAAGCGCTCCGGAAGCTCGATATCGTGCGCGAGCAGGAGGGCGCGTGGTACCGGAGCCAAGACATGCTCGGCATGCAGATGTATATCGACAACTTCGCCGGCACCATCAAGGGCGTCGAGGACAAGCTTTCCTATCTCGAGCGTTGCCATGTGAACTACATCCACCTCATGCCGTTCCTCGATACCCCGTCCGACAAGAGCCGTTCCGATGGCGGCTATGCGGTAAAGGATTTCCGCCGCGTGCAGCCGGGGCTCGGCACGATGGACGAGCTCGCGCACCTCGCCTCCGCCTGTCATGAGCGGGGCATGAGCCTGTGCATGGACTTCGTGATGAACCATACGTCCGAAGAGCACGAATGGGCCCGCCGCGCGCGGGCGGGCGAGGGCGAGTACATGAGCAGGTACTTCTTCGAATCCAATCAAGAGGTGATCGACCAGTACTCTCGCGATGTGCCGCAGGTGTTCCCCACCACGGCGCCGGGTCACTGGACCTATCTGCCCGAGCTTGGGCAATGCGTCATGACGCAGTTCTACCCGTACCAATGGGACCTCAACTACAGGAACCCCCGCGTCTTCAACGAGATGATGTACAACTTCCTGTATCTGGCGAATCAGGGCATCGATATCATGCGCCTCGATGCGGTTCCCTATATCTGGAAGCAGCTTGGCACCAACTGCCGCAACCTTCCGCAGGTCCATACGCTCGTGCGCATGATGCGTATGATCGGAGAGGTCGTGTGCCCCGGGGTTGCGTTGTTGGGCGAGGTCGTGATGGCTCCCGTCGAGGTTGTTCCGTACTTCGGTACCGTTGAAAAGCCTGAGTGCCACATGCTGTACAACGTGACGACCATGGCGACTACCTGGCATACCGTAGCCACAGAAGATACGCGCCTCCTGCGCCAGCAGCTCGATGCGGTCTGCACCCTGCCCAAGGAGTACACCTTCCTTAACTACCTGCGCTGTCACGACGACATAGGGTGGGGCCTCGATTACCAGACGCTTAGAGGTTGGGGCCAAGAGGAGGTGCCGCATAAGCGGTACCTGAACGACTACTTCTTGGGCAACATCCCCGGAAGCCCGAGCCGTGGGGCGCTCTACAACGCCGATCCGGTTACGGGGGACGCGCGCTTCTGCGCCACGACGGCTTCCATGTGCGGCATCGAGGCCGCGGGCTTCGAGGGCAATGCCGAGGCTATGGAAGTTGCCGTGCGCAAGGACCTCATGCTCCACGCCTATATGTTCACGCAATCGGGTTTGCCGATCATCTACAGCGGAGACGAGGTCGGCCAGGTCAACGACTATGCTTATCGGGACGATCCCGAGAAAGCGGATGATTCGCGCTATATCCATCGCGGACAGTTTTCGTGGGAGCTGGTTGCGAACATCGAGCAGGCGGGAACGGTTCAGAGCCAAATCTTCGCCGGGCTCGACGAGCTCGAACGCATCCGGCGCGAGGACCCCGTCTTCGGGTCTGAGGCAGCATGGTATCCGAAGGACTATAGCGATCCGGCGGTACTTTGGATCGTGCGCGAGCGCGGCGAGGAAACGCTTCATGCCGTGTTCAACTTCAGTGGTTCGAGCAAGACCATCTGGATGCCCGAGCGCGCGCGGTATAGGAACCTCATATCCGGCGAACAGGCGGAGCTCGAGACATTCGAGCTTCCAGCCTGGGAGTTTGCCTGGTACGAGCGCCAATAGGCAGCATGCAGCGGGGCGAGAGGTCTTCTCCCGCCCCGCCATGTGAAATCAGGACAGAGGGAATTTCACCTTAGCGAACGGTGTGCTGCTGGCGCCAGGTGCGCGGGGATGTGCCGTAGGTGTTGCGGAACGCCCGCGAGAAGTGCAGCTGGTTTGGATAGCCCACAGAGCGCCCGACCTCTCCGATGGAAAGCGATGAGAGCTTAAGGAGCTCGCATGCTTTTTCCATGCGGTATCCGATGAGGAACTGCTGCGGCGACACGCCCATGCCCTCTTTGAAGACCTTGCCGAAGTAGCTTCGATTGAGCCCGATATACCGGGCGATGTCTTCGATGCTCACATCTGCCTGGTAGTTCTTCTCGATAAAGGAAAGGGCGCTGTCGATATAGAAGCCATGCAGCTTGGTGGTTTGAGGGATGCGATGCGACTCTGCGGACCGCAAGAATGCGTCGAAGAAGAGGTACGTGCACCCCACGAGATATAGGGGGGAGTCGTTTCTGTGCTCGAGTATGCGCCTCATGGTGCCGAGCATCTCGTCGCGAGCTTCCGGGTCGACCATTCGATAGATGGGGCTCGTAGGGGAGAACCCGATGTGGTCAAGCGAAGCTTTTACATGCGAGCCGTCAAATTCAATCCAGATGTATTCCCATGGGTCGATGAGGTCGGCAACGTAGGTCGTGGTCTGCCCGGGAAAGATAAGGAACCCTTCGCCGGCCTTGATGTCGTAGAATGCCTGGCTCCCCGATTCGTTGATTGCGGTAAGCGAGCCGGATCCTTGGATGATGTAATGAAAGAGATAGTGGCTCCGGCGCGCGGGACCGAAGGCGTGGCCGGCTACGCAGACTTCGCGTCCGTACTGATACGGGACGAGATCGGTAAAAATACCGCCTTCAAACGTCGAGAACTCGACTTCATGTGCTCTCACGGTCTCGCCTCCTGGCTCACGGTCTTGCTTAGTAATATATCATAATGCTAAACAGTATGTACTATGATATATAATATCGCAATATAAACTGTTTTTTGGTATACGGCCTTATATTGAGATACTCCATCCCCATCATAGACGGTTTTATCTCGATAGGATAGATGACCTGCTGAAATTCTTTGCGCTAAATCTTACTGCCATGCCGTTCACGTAATAATAGCTACCATTTAACGAAAACTTAGCATATTATCAATAATTCATCAGTGCGATATACCTGCGCGAACAATAAGATTGTATATAAATATACCTAAATACATGGACTTCCTAGCAAAAAGATAATTTTTTACCATGCTGCATGGAACGCTTTGTCTGTCGCCATGTACAAAGCAAGGACTTGCGATGGAAGGGGTCGCTCGATGGCTGGACTTTCACTCGAACACATTGGCAAGACGTACCCAAATGGCTTTGAGGGGGTGAAGGACTTCAATCTCGAGATCGAGGACAAGGAGTTTATCATCTTCGTCGGTCCCTCGGGCTGCGGCAAATCCACGACGCTCCGCATGATTGCCGGCTTGGAAGACATCACCTCCGGCACGCTGAAGATCGATGGCAGGGTGGTGAACGACGTTGAGCCGGCCGACCGAGACATCGCCATGGTCTTCCAGACCTACGCGCTTTACCCGCATATGACGGTCTACGACAACATGGCTTTCCCGTTGAAGCTCCGCAAGGTCCCGCAGGCCGACATCGACAAGGCCGTGCACGAGGCCGCGCGCATCCTTGACCTTGAGAAGCTTCTCGATCGCAAGCCGTCTGCCCTTTCCGGTGGCCAGCGCCAGCGTGTCGCCATGGGCCGCGCCATCGTGCGTCGTCCCAAGGTTTACCTCATGGACGAGCCGCTCTCCAACCTCGATGCGAAGCTCCGCGTGCAGATGCGCGCCGAGATCTCGAAGCTGCATGATCGCCTGGGCGCCACCATCATCTACGTCACGCACGACCAGACCGAGGCCATGACGCTCGGCACCCGCATCGTCGTGATGAAGGACGGCGTGATGCAGCAGGTCGATACCCCGTCCAAGCTGTATAGCGAGCCCTGCAACCTGTTTGTGGCCGGTTTCATCGGCTCCCCGCAGATGAACTTCATCGACGCCACGGTGGTCGAGAAGGACGGCGCGGTGGCCCTTACCTTTGGATCGAACGCTGTCACCCTGCCCGATGCCAAGGCGGCCGCGCTCAAGCCGTACGCGGGCAAGGTCGTCGTCATGGGCATCCGCCCCGAGGACGTGGTGGAGGAGCACGAGTACGCCGAGGGCAAGGCGCTCTCCGAGCAGATCGACGCGACGGTGACCGTCTACGAGCTCCTGGGCTCCGAGGCCATGATCTACGGCGACGTGGACGGCGGCCAGATCTCCGCCCATATCTCGGCGAGCAACCCCGTCCGCACCGGCAACCGCATCAAGGTCGCCTTCGATGTCGACAAGCTGCACGTGTTCGACAAGGACACCGAGCTCGCCATCGTTCACTAGCATTCGGGAGGAGGGCAAAGCATGCTTACCAAGCCAATTTCGCGCCGCTCGCTCCTGGGGCTCTCGGCTGCGGGGGCGGCGTCGCTCATGCTCGGCGGCTGTTCCGAGACACGCTCGGACGGCAAGACCGAGGTTGAATTCGTCTCGTACAAGCGCGAGGCGGTCAGCATCTTCGAGGCGCTCATGGCGGAGTTCAACGAGTCGAACGACCATATCTACCTCAACTTCACCAGCCCCAACGATGCCGTGACCATCATGAAGACGCGCTTCGTGCGCGAGGACTACCCCGACGTGGTGGCCATCGGCGGCGACGCCTCGTACGCCGACTTCGTGGACTCGAACATCCTAGCCGACATGACCGAGTATCCGGGCATGGCGCAGGTGCAGCAGGCCTATCAGGACATCATGAAGAGCGTCACCTACGTGCCCATGGACGGCATCTACGGCGTGCCCTACATCGCCAACGCCGCGGGCATGCTCTACAACAAGGACATGTTCGCCGAGAAGGGCTGGGACATCCCCGAGACCTGGGACGAGTTCATCGCGCTGTGCGAAGAGATCAAGGCGGAGGGCGAGGTGCTGCCGCTGTATCTCGGATTCCTCGATACGTGGACCATCCTCTCGCCGTGGAACTCCATCTTGGTCGACCTGGTGCCGCAAGACCATATCCGCAAGGTGAACGCTGGCGAGGCGAAGTTCGCCGACTACTATCGCGAGCCCGCCGAGAAGCTCTACCAGCTGCTGCAGTATGGTGAGGAAGGCCCGTTCGCCTACAGCTATGAGGACGCCTGCACCGCGTTCGCGCGCGGCCAGAGCGCCATGTTCCCCTGCGGCTCGTTCGCGGTTCCCCAGATCCTCTCGGCCAACCCCGACATGAACGTGGGCCTCTTCGCCATGCCCGCCGCCGACGATCCCGAGGACCGTCTCGTCGTTTCCGGCGTGGACCTATGCTGGAACATGACGGTGGCGAACGAGGATCACCGCGAGCTGGTCTATGAGGTCATCGACTTCTTGAACGAGCCCGACAACCTCCAGACCTATTGCGACGACCAGAAGGCCATTCCCTGCATCGAGGGCGATTTCACACTCGACCCGCTCTTCGACGACATCCAGGAGTTCCTCGATGCGGGCAAGGTCATCGACTATCCCGACCACTCGTATCCCTCCGGCATGGCGTGCGACGGACGGCTCCAGGCCTTCCTCATGGACGGCGACGTGGACGCGTTCCTGGAGAACTGGGACTCGCTGTGGCAGCGCTACAACAAGACGGTCATCCGCAAGGTGCAGGAAGCCGCGCAGGAGTAAGGGGGTATACACATGGCTCAAACCGCAAAGGCCAAGATCGGGTCGGCACGCAATCGCACGTTCATGGCGATTCTCATCCCCGTCTTGGTGATCTTCGTTCTCTTCAATACGATCCCGCTCATCACGGGCTTCTTCTACAGCTTCACGGACTCCAAGGGCTATGGCTCGTTCAGCATCGTGGGCATCCAGAACTACATCGACCTGTTCACCGATACGCGCGTGCTCAACTCGTATCTCTTCACGTTCAAGGTCGCTGTCGTTGCCACGATCCTCACGAACGTGATCAGCCTGACGCTCGCGATAGGCCTCTCGAGCAAGATCAAGTTCAAGAGCGCGCTCCGCGGCGTGTACTTCGTGCCCCGCATTCTCGGCGGCCTGGTCGTGGGCTACGTCTTCAGCTACTTCTTCACCTACATCCTGCCGGCCCTCACCGGTACCGCCTCGATGCTCGCGAGCACCGAGTGGGCCTGGGTCGCGATCGTGGTCGTGCTGGTGTGGCAGGCGTGCGCGCAGACGACCATCATCTACATCACCGGGCTTTCCTCCGTTCCCGAGGACGTCTACGAGGCGGGCGCGCTTGACGGCGCGACCGGCTGGGATAAGTTCCGCTACATCACGTTCCCGCTCATCATGCCCTCTATTACCACCAACATGGTGCTCGTCATGAAGGACATGCTCATGGTGTTCGACCAGATCGTGTCCATGACCTCCGGCGGCCCGGCGCAGTCCACCGAGTCCATCTCGTACCTTATCTACCAGAACGGTCTCAACAACAGCCAGTTCGGGTTCCAGTGCGCCAACGCGGTGATCTTCTTCATCCTCATCGCTGTGGTCTCGATCCTGCAGACCAAATTCTTGAACAGTAAGGAGGAGCAGCTCTAATGGCAAAGGCAAAAGTCAAGGAGCGGGTCAACTGGCCTGTGACCATCCTGCTCATCGTGGGTCTCATCACCATCGTCTTCCCGCTGTACATGGCGGTCGTCATCGCGTTCAAAGATCCGTCCGAGATGACCAACGACATCGCGGGAATCCTGTCGCTGCCGAGCACGTGGAGCCTCGACAACTTCATCGAGGCCATGCGGGTCACCGACTTCTTCCGGTCGTTCATGAACTCGCTCATCATCACGGTTGCCGCCGTGGTCGTGTCGATCCTCGTGCACAGCCTCGCGGCATACGCCATCGGGCGCAACATGGATCGCAAGAAGATCTTCAAGGTTTCCTACTACTTCATCATCGCCGGCATGTACGTGCCGTTCGCGATCCTCATGATGCCGCTCGTCAAGCAGACCGCCGTGATGCACCTCGACAACATGGTGGGCGTCATGGTGCTCTACGTGGTCTTCTACATGCCCATGAACATGATGCTCTACACGGGCTACCTGCGTAACGTCCCCGTTGCGCTCGAGGAGGCCGCGCGCGTGGACGGCGCGAGCACCTGGACGACGTATTGGAAGATCATCTTCCCGCTCATGAAGCCCATGCATGCGACCGTCGCCGTTATCACCGGCCTGGCCGTGTGGAACGACGTCATGACCCCGCTCGTCATCATGGGCGGCTCGGGCGTGAACACCCTGCCGCTCGCGCAGATGAACTTCCAGACCGCGTTCGCGACGAACTACAACCTGGCGTTCGCTTCGTACCTGCTTGCCATGCTCCCCATGATCATCTTCTACATCGTGGCGCAGAAGCAGATTATCGGCGGCGTCACCAACGGTGCCGTGAAGTAGCGCTTACAGATTCGCTCGCTTCATGCAGCGCGCCCGCAGCTCCGAGAAGCTGCGGGCGCGCTTTGCGTTGGGCAGAAAAAACCGGGCTGCGAGCCACATGGATAGCGGCTTGCAGCCCGGGGCTGAGCGCGCCTGTGCTATGCCTGCCGGCGCGCGGCGTATCGTCTGCGTCTCTAGGCGCAGGCGATCCAAGCGGAAGCGTCTTGGGGAAGCTTGCCATCGACGAGCTCAGCGGAGGCGATGAGCACCTCTCCTGCGGGCAGTGCTGCAGGCGCCGCTCCGAAGTTCGTCATGCTCACGAGTGTGCGGCCGTCGGCAAGCGGGCGCTGGTAGGCAACCACGTCGCCTGCGTTGGCTTCGTCCCACGCGAGCGATGTATCGCCCGTGGGCACGATCAGCGCGCGACGAAGCGCGAGGGCGGCACGGTAGAAGCTGAGCATCGAAGCCTCGTCGCCCTCTTCGACGTCGACGGCGAACTGGGCGAACCACGCCGGTTGCGGAAGGTGCGGGGCGGCGTGGTCGGCAGGGCCGGAGAAGCCGAAGTCGCCTGTCGCATCGAGCGATGTCCACGGGAGCGGAACGCGGCACCCGTCGCGCCCCTTGATGGCGTCACCGTGAGCGGTCATCTGCGCCTGAGGGTCCTCGAGCGCCCCCCACGGGATATCGGCGACCTCAAAGAGGCCGAGCTCCTCGCCCTGATAGAGATAGACCGATCCAGGGAGCCCGAGCTCCATGAGGAGCGCCGCGCGAGAGCGCCGGGTGCCCGCCTCGCGGTCCTCGTAGTAGGTCGTGCCGTCGCGCAGCAGCCAGTCGGTTGCAATCTGGTGGTGGGTGCTCGAAGGCACCTGCGGAAGGGCGAACCGGGTTGCGTGGCGCGGGACATCGTGGTTGGAGAGGACCCATGTGGTCGTCGACTTCGAGCGCTCGGCAGCATCGAGGCCCTCCTCGATGGCGAGCCGGAAGTCGGCGGCGAACCAGTTCTTCTTGGCGAATTCGAAGTTGAAGACCTGGCCAAGCTCATCGGTGGAGGCGTACATCCACTGATGCTCGGGCGCTACCCATGCTTCGCCGACTGCAAAGCGCGCCGGCTCGTACTCGTTGAACACCTGGCGCCACTCGCGGTAGATGTCGTGGACCTCCGGGCGATCCCAGAGCGGGTTCTCGTCGTCGCTGCCGCTCTGAGCGAGGCTCGATTGGCCGGGGTCGTCGGGCCAGTCTTCAAGCGGGCGGCTGTCGATATCCTTGGCAAGCGCATGGGCCACATCGATGCGGAAGCCGTCGGCGCCGCGGTCGCTCCAGAAGCGCAGAGTGGTTTTGAAGTCCTCGTGGACCTCGGGGTTCTTCCAGTTGAGGTCGGCCTGCTCTACAGCGAAGAGGTGCAGATACCATTCGCCGTCGCCAACCGGCTCCCATGCAGGGCCGCCGAAGGTCGACTTCCAGCCGTTGGGGGGCAGCTCCCCATGCTCGCCCCGACCCGGACGGAAGATGAAGCGGTCGCGCTCCGGAGAGCCGGGGCCCGCTGCGAGCGCCGCGCGGAACCATTCGTGCTCGGTGGACGTATGGTTGGGCACGATGTCCACGATCACCTTCATGCCGGCGGCGTGGGCGGCTTCAGCCATCTTGTCGAAGTCTTCGAGCGTGCCCAGGCGCGGGTCCACGTCGCGGTAGTTCGCCACATCGTATCCGCCATCGATAAGGGGAGACGGGTAGAACGGCGAGAGCCAGATGGCATCGACGCCAAGCGCGGCCAGGTAATCGATCTTTGCCGTGACGCCTGCGATGTCGCCTAGGCCGTCCCCGTTGGCGTCGTAGAAGCTGCGCGGGTACACCTGGTACACTACCGCCTGCTTCCACCAATCAGCATGTGCGTTGGTCATGAAAAGCTCCTTTCAACCGTTGGGCGCACGCCCCAGCTAACCCAGATGCCAGATCTCGTCGTTGTATTCGCGAATCGTTCGGTCCGACGAGAAGAAACCTGATGTCGCGATGTTCACGAGCATCTTGCGCCCCCATGCCGCTCGGTCTTCGTAGTCGGCGAGGCAGCGCTCCTTGGTGGCCGCGTAGTCCCGAGCATCGAGCAGGGCCATGAAGTAGTCCTTCGCCACGAAGTCTCTGTACACGCGAGCGAGTGCGGCGGCATTGCCGCATGCGAGAAGCTCGGGCGAGACGATGAAGTCGATCGCCTCGGCCATCTCGGGATCGTGTTGCCAGAGGTCCCATGGGTGGTAGCCACCCGTCTCGTAGAGCTCAATGACCTCTTCGGACGAGCGGCCGAAGAGATAGATGTTCTCTGCGCCCACGAGGTTGGCGATCTCGACGTTCGCGCCGTCGAGCGTGCCGAGCGTCACGGCGCCGTTTGCCATGAACTTCATGTTCGAGGTGCCGCTGGCCTCCTTTGATGCGAGCGAGATCTGCTCGGAGATGTCTGCGGCGGGAATGAGGTGCTCGGCAGCGGTGACGTTGTAGTTCTCGACCATCACAAGGCGCAGCCAGGGCGAGACCGCGGGGTCGCGCTCGATGAGGCGCGAGAGTGCGAGCAGCAGCGCGATGGTGTCTTTGGCGAGCTCGTAGGCGGGTGCGGCCTTCGCGGCGAATATCATGGTGACGGGGCGCGTGGGAACGTTTCCACGTTTGATGCGCAGATACTTCCAGATGGCGTAGAGGGCGTTCATCTGCTGGCGCTTGTACTGGTGCATGCGCTTGATCTGGATATCGAAGACGGATTCGGGATCGACCTTGATGCCCTGCGTCCGCTGCAGCCAGGATGCGAGCGCGCGCTTGTTGTGCTGCTTGATCGCTTCGAGCTCGCCGGTAAGCGCGTCGGCATCGGCTACCGAGAGCAGGCCGCTCAGCCGCTGGGCGTCAGTTACCCAGCCATCGCCGATTCGCTCGGTGATGCAGCGGGCGAGTGCGGGGTTGGCGTCGAGGAGCCAACGCCTGAAGGTGATGCCGTTGGTCTTGTTGGAGAACTTGTCGGGGTAGAGCTCTGCGAAGGGGCGCATCTCGGAGCTCGTGAGGATATGGGTGTGGAGCGCCGCCACGCCGTTCACCGCATGGCAGAAGTGAACGTCCATATGGGCCATGTGCACGCAGTCGCTCGAATCGATGACGGCAACGCGCTCGTCGTTGCTGCGGGATCGGGCGCGCTCATCGAGCTTGCGGATGATGGGCACGATGCCGGGGGCCACTTGCTCGATGAAGCGCATGGGCCATGTTTCGAGCGCCTCGGCGAGGATGGTGTGGTTCGTGTAGGCGCAGGTGCGCTCGATCACATCGGCCGCCTGGTCGAATGGCATGCCGTCTTCCATGAGAAGCCTGATCATCTCGGGGATGACCATCGAGGGGTGCGTGTCGTTGATGTGGATTGCCGCGTAGCGGTCAAGCTCCGAAGGCTGGTGCCCGCGCTCCGCAAGCTCGCTCAATATGAGCTGTGCCCCTGCCGAGATCATGAAGTACTGCTGGTATACGCGCAAAAGACGCCCTTCCTCGGTGGAATCGTCGGGGTAGAGGAACGAGGTGAGCTGATGCGCCACATCGGATGCATCGAACGCGATGCCGTTTTCGGGTGCGGGCGCAGGGTCGATGACATCGAAGAGATGCAGGCGGTTGCACACGCCGTTCTTGTAGCCGGGAATCTGGATGTCGAACATGCGGGCCGAAAGGTCGCCCGAGCCGAAGGGCACCGTGAACGAGGAGCCCGTCTCGATGAGCCAGGAATCCGGCTCGATCCAGGGATTCGGCTTTTCGAGCTGCACGCCCTGCGAAAGGTCCTGGCGGAAGAGGCCGAAGTGGTAGTTGAGCCCCATGCCGTCGCCGGGAAGGCCAAGCGAGGCGATGGAGTCGAGAAAGCATGCCGCTAGGCGCCCCAGCCCGCCGTTGCCGAGCGAGGGTTCGGGCTCGCGGTCCTCGACCTCGGCGAGTGAGGTCCCGTGCTCGGCGAGTATGCGCTCGGCATCGTCGAGCAGGCCGAGGTTCTGCAGGTTTGCCCGGAGGAGCCTGCCGATGAGGAACTCAGCGGAGAAGTAGTAGAGCTTTCGGTCGCCCTGCGCCGGTTTCTGCTTGAGCTCGACGTCGCGGGTAACGCGCAGAAGCGCGCAAAACAGCTGTTCCGGGCTTGCTTGGTCGAGGTTCGTCCCCATGGCGTCGAGCGTGCTTGCCAGGCTGGTTTCGAGGTCCATGTTAGTCCTCCTTGCTCGTGGGTTCTGCGGCGCCGTTCGCGGCGGTTGCCACGCGCGCCTCATCGGCTGGAATGCGGTGATAGAGGTGGAGTTGGTGGCGCAGGCGCGCTGCGAGCGATCTGCTCGCAAAGCCGGGACGCGCCCGCCAAGTCCAATTGCCTCCAAGGGTTGAAGGGGTGTTGATGCGCGCCTCGCTGCCGAGTTCCAGCACGTCTTGCATCTGCACGACGGCGAGTTCCGAGGCGCTCGCCCAGATGCCGCGCATCATGCCCCAGCCCTCGCCCTCGCGGTCGTCGAGACGGAGGTACTCGCGTGCCGTGCGGGTATCGGGCGCGGGTGCGTTGGCAAGCCATCCGAGCGCGGTGTCGTTATCGTGGGTGCCAACGTAGGCCACGCTGTTTTCGGGATACGCGAACGGAAGATAGGTGTCGTCTCCGGCCTCGGAATCGCGCGTGTCGAAGGCGAATTCGAGCACCTTCATGCCGGGGAACCCGGTGTCGTCGAGGAGTTGGCGCACCGACGGGGTGAGGTATCCCAGGTCTTCTGCCACGATGCTCACATCGCCCACGGCAAACCTCAGCGCTTGGAAGAGCGCCTTGCCCGGGCCTTTCCGCCAGCGTCCTCCCGCAGCGGTTGCCGCCCCGGTGGGGATGGCGAAATAGGAGTCGAAGCCGCGGAAATGGTCGATGCGCAGGATGTCGTAGAGGCGCAGCTGGAACGAGATTCGGTCGATCCACCAAGCGTAGCCTTCCGCTTTCATGCGGTCCCATGCGAAGAGTGGGTTCCCCCAGATCTGCCCGATGGCCGAGAACCCGTCGGGGGGAACGCCGGCGATCTCGGTGGGGCGCAGCTCTTCGTCGAGCTGGAACTGCTCGGGGTGCGCCCAGACGTCCGCGCTGTCGAGGGCTACATAGAAGGGGAGGTCTCCCATGATGCGGATGCCTGCAGTCCTGGCGTAGATGCGCAGGCTCTCCCACTGGCGGAAGAACAGGCACTGGACCGCCTGCCAGAAACGCACGCGGTCGGCGAGCTCCATGCGCGCGCGAGCGAGCTCGACGGGCTGGCGATGACGGAGCGCTGCCTCCCAGGTGTTCCACGAGGCACCGCCATGGGCTTCCTTGAGGGCCATGAAGAGGGCATAGTCATCCAGCCAGGAGGCCTCACGCTTGCAGAAGGCGTAGAACTCGTCGGGGTGCATGCTGGCAAGCCGCCGCGCTGCGCGGGCGAGCACATCGAAGCGCGCCTCGTATAGCGCGCCGTAGTCTACGCGGTCGGCCTGGGAGCTCCAGGTGCGGCCGGCGTACTCCGTGCGGTCGAGAAGGCCTTCGGCGGCGAGGTCGTCGAGGTCGATGAGGTAGGGATTGCCCGCATACGTGGAAAACGATTGGTAGGGCGAATCGCCGTAGCTCGTGGGCACGATGGGTAGAACCTGCCAGACCGATACGCCTGCCTCGGCGAGGAAATCGATAAACGAGCGCGCTTCTGCACCCATGGTGCCCACGCCCCACGGCGAGGGAAGCGCGGTGATGGGCATGAGGATTCCGGCTCTTCTCATGAGGACGGTTCCCTTCTCTTAGCGGTGCAGCCGGTGCGTATCGTGGGCGGCGGCGAGAAGGTTCGCGACGCCGCTGGTGTTGGGTGCGCCCACGCTCTCCTGCTCGAGGATGTCGAAGGGGGCAAGCTCGTGCAGGGCTTGCGCGGGCCCCTGCATGCCTTGGAGGAGCAGGTCCACGCTGTGGTCTGCGAGGGCATCGGTATCCTGGCGCACGGTGGTGATGCGAGGGACGGAGTAGCGCGAGAGCGCGGTGCCGTCGAAGCCCATGATGGAGAGGGTGCCGGGAACGCTGCCCCCTCGGTCGTAGATGGCGCGGATGGCGCCAAAGGCGATGACGTCTCCAAGCGCAAGGACGGCGGTAAGGTCCGGGGAGCGCCAGAGAAGCCTTCCGATGGCGCGGTATCCCGCCTCTTCGGTGAAGTCGCAGGGCTCATAATCCTGGTCGCGGCTGAAGACGATGCCGTGGGCCATGAGCGCGCTCTCCGCGCCCTCGAGGCGGCGCCCGCCGATCTGTTCCGGGGAGCGCGTGCCGCCGAGGATGCCGATGCGGCGGTGGCCGGCGGCATGGAGGTAATCGATCGCGCGCGCGGCGGCTGCCTCGTTATCGATCGTAACGCTCGAGAGATTCTCGAAGCCAAGGCCCTCTGCGGTGTTGGTGATAAGCACGCTCGGCACCGTAATCTGGCCGAAGGCCTCGCGGAAGTAGGTGCGCTCGCCACCAAGGAACAGCATCGCCTTGGGATGGCGCGTCTGCTGGTAGCCGATGGCGAACTGGACCTCGTTGGCATCGTCTTCCAGGTGCGTGACGGCCACCTCTTCGCCCAGGGCCCAGAATCGCGCCTGGATGCGGGTGAGAATGTCACCGAAGAGCCGGTTGCTCGTTCCCATGACGAAGACGGCGACGGGGGAGGGCGAGCGCATCTTGAGGTAGCGCGCATTGGTGTTGGGCTCGTACCCGCAGGCGTCCATCACGGCGAGGATGCGCTCGCGTGCTTGGTCGCTCACGTTGGATTGGCCGTTGATGACGCGCGAAACCGTGCTGACGCCGTAGCCGGCACGCTCCGCGATGTCCCTGATGTTCATGCCCCTCCTTATGCCTGTGTTATGGAAACGGTTCCATAAATCTGTACTATAGGCTAAATAACGTTGGTAGATAGTTCATGGAAACGGTTCCATAACTTAGTCACAGTTTCATCACATATCGAGTGACGGGGCTGGATTGCCGCGCTGCGACCCGCGGTTTTCCGCACGTTGTCAAGCGCTGCCCTCGCGCTGCACGCTGCGACCCGCTCGATTCTGCCTCACTGAATGCTGCGCTCCGAGAGGCGCCAAGCTATTTCGCATGCCACGCCCTGCCCAACATCGCCTCTCGCCGGACGCCGGGCCCTCCGAGCCGCACCTCGCCGAACGCTGGGCCGCGCCAGCCCGATAAGTTTGCTAAGCTTGTGTTGGTTCACTCTGCGATTTATTGCGAGGTATGCGCGTTTATAATGCAACGGGCAGGGTTTTGCCTGCTTGACCGAGGTGTCGTTCGGGTGGCGGCTGCGGCTGCTTCCCCTTGGGCGCCCACACCGCGTGAGCATCAACTAAAGGGGAGGTATCATGCCGATCGTCGTTGACGAAGAGACAAAGATCTTCACCATCAAAACCAAGAACTCGACGTACCAGATGCAGGCCGATTCGTACGGCTTTTTGCTGCATCTGTATTACGGGGCACGCACGGACGGCTATATGGCCTATTTGGTGACCTACGCCGACCGGAGCGGAATGTGCGGCTGCCCCTACGATGTTCACGACCGCACGTACTCGCTCGACGTGCTGCCCCAGGAGTACCCCTTCCAAGGCGCGGGAGACATGAGGAGCCCCTTGCTGGTCGTTCGCGACGACCACGGCGCGTTCGGCTGCGACCTTCGCTACCGCGATTACGAGATTCGGCCCGGCAAGTACGACCTTCCCGGGCTTCCCGCGGTCTATAGCGAGGATGAGTCGGATGGAGCTGAGACGCTCGTCATCCGCCTTGCCGACGAGCGCGTGGGCATTACCGTTGAGTTGCTATACGGCGTGCTCCCCGAGATAGATATCATCACGCGCGCCGCGATCATCAAGAACGAAGGCACCGGCGTCGTAACGGTCGACCGTGCCCAGACGGCATGCCTCGACTTCGTGCACGGTGAGTACGACGTTATCTCCTTCTACGGGCGCCATGCCATGGAGCGCACCCCGGATCGCCACCATGTTGGCCATGGGACCTTCTCGGTGGGAAGCCGTCGCGGCATGTCTTCCAACCAGTACAGCCCGGTGATGGTGCTCTGCGATGAGCGGGCAACGGAATCTACGGGTCGTGCTTGGGGCATGAACTTCGTCTATAGTGGTGGGTTCGAGGCCGAGGTCACATGCGAGCAGTACAACCAGACGCGCATGCAGATGGGCCTTTCCGACGACCGGTTCTCCTATCCGCTTGCTCCGGGCGAGCAGCTGGTCGCGCCCGAGGTCATCATGACCTACTCGAATGCGGGCATCGAGCGCGTCTCCCAAAACTTCCACCGCTGCATCCGCAAGCACGTATGCCGCGGTACGTGGCGCGACCGTCCGCGTCCGGTGCTGCTCAACAGCTGGGAGGCCTTCTATTTCGATTTCACGGGCGAGAGCCTGGTGCGCCTCGCCGAACAGGCCGCAAGCCTGGGTATCGAGATGCTCGTCATGGACGATGGCTGGTTCTCCACGCGGCGCGATGATTTCCGGGCGCTCGGCGACTGGACGGTGAATGAGGGGAAGCTCGGCGGCACCCTGAAGGATCTCGTTGACCGCGTGAACGATTTGGGGCTCAAGTTCGGCATCTGGGTGGAGCCGGAGATGGTGAGCGAGGACAGCGAGCTCTACCGCGAACATCCCGACTGGGTGCTCGCGGTGCCGGGGAAGGGCCCCGTGCTCGGTCGCGACCAGCTCGTGCTCGACCTCTCGCGCGAGGAGGTGCGCGACAACCTTTATGCGCAGCTTTGCGCTGTGCTCGATCAGGCCAACATCGAGTACGTGAAGTGGGATTACAATCGCAGCATCGTGGACACCTATTCCCGCGCATCGAACGATCAGGGCAAGGTGCTCTACGACTACATGCTCGGCCTGTACGACCTGCTCGAGCGTCTCGTCCAGCGCTATCCCCGGATTCTCTTCGAGGGTTGCTCTGCGGGCGGCGGCCGGTTCGATGCGGGCATGCTCTACTACACGCCGCAGATCTGGACGAGCGACAACACCGATGCCATCAATCGCCTGACCATCCAGTACGGCACCTCGTTCGGCTTCCCGGCGTCTGCCATGGGCGCGCACGTCTCGGCATGCCCCAACGAGGTCAACGGGCGCGAGACGCCCATCACGACGCGCGGCATCGTTGCCATGCAGGGGGGCGGCTTCGGCTACGAGCTCGATCTGCTCAAGCTTCCTGAGCGCGCCTGCGAGCACATCCGCAATCAGGTGAAGCGCTATCACGAGGTCGAGGACCTGGTGCGCGAGGGCCTGTTCTTCCGCCTGAGCTCCCCGCTTACGGATGCCGTGTGCGCGTGGGAGTACGTTGCCGAGGACGGGTCCCGTGCCGTGGTGAGCGCAGTGCTGCTCTCGGTTAACGGGTACGGCGTAGCGAACTATGTCGTTCCGCGCGGCCTCACCCCGGGGGCGCTCTATCGGAATCTGGACACGGGCGTGGTCTATCCGGCCGACGCCCTCATGGATGCTGGATTCCCCTTGCCGGTGGGGCTCGACGCGAATGCTGCGGTGATGTATCGCTTCGAGCGTGTCGACGTCTAGCAGGGGATGGTTGCGCGCCGTCTGCCTGCGGGCTGTTCGAGCACGCTGATCGGTAGGGGCGCTGCCGCCGGTGGTGCCGGACCGCGAAACGAGTGAGGTGGGGAAGATGCTCGACGATTATCGCCGTGCGCGCAAGCTCGGCCATAAGCAGCTTCAGACGGACGTTTCTGCGGGCCGCTACCCGTACCTGCCCGCCCTCGACGATATCCTCAAGGGCGAGGGGTACCAGGGCGAGGTTCCCATGGGCACGATGGAGATCGATATCGACCTCATCGCGGGCACGCGCACGCGCGGGCGTCAGAACACCTTCGCGACGAACTTCATGCCCCTGCCCGAGAGCGGCTCAGAGTTCTCGATGAAGTGGAGCGACCTCATCGACTCGCAGCGCGCTGAGGGCATACGCGACCCCATCGTCGTCTATGAGTTCATGCAGCGCTTCTACGTGCAGGAGGGCAATAAGCGCGTTTCCGTTTTGCGCTATCTGGGGCAGCCGACGATTCTCGCGTCCGTTACGCGCGTGGTGCCCATGCCCTCCGATACCGAGGCCTATCGCATCTACCAGGAGTTCATGCGCTTCTTCAACGTAGCGCCCATCTACGGCATCGTGTTCACCCGCGAGGGCGACTACGTGCGGCTGGCGGCGTTTGCTGGGCAGGACCTCGATCATGCCTGGCCGCAGGAGGTCGTGCGCGATTTCCGCTCCGCGTTCGAGACGTTCCTCGGCGCCTTCCGCAAACGCGGGGGTGAGCATCTGGGGCTCACGGCGGGGGAGGCCTTCCTTGCCTACCTTGTCGTCTTCGGCTATGAGGAGGCGGTGCGCGCGCTGCCGAGCGAGGTCGATCAGAACGTTGAGCGCATGTGGGGCGAGTTCGTCGTCAAGCGCGACGGCGGCAAGGTGGCCTATCTGGAAGACCCGCGCTCGAGCCGCGCTGCCATCATTCCCGAGCTCAAGAACCTCTATAAGGATGTCGTGCGCTCGAAGCCGTTCCGGGCTTCGTTCATTTACGGGGAAAACCCACTCGTTGACGGCTGGACGGCCCTCCATGAGCAGGGGCGCTTCGAGCTTGAGCGGCGCCTGGGGGCGACCATCTCGACCCGAGCCTACCGCGATTGCGTCGATGCGACCGATTTCGACCTTGCCGTGGACGACGCGCTGGCCGAGGGGTCCGATCTCATCGTGACCATCGCGCCCACCCAGATGCGCGACAGCCTGCGTGCCGCGGTAGCGCATCCGGAATGCACGTTCATCAACTGCTCGGTGAGCCTCTCGCATAGCGCGGTGCGCACGTTCAGCATCCGCTTGTACGAGGCGAAGTTCCTACTCGGAGCGCTCGCAGCGAGCATGGCGGAAAACCATAAGGTCGGCTATGTTGCCGAGACCCCAGTCTTCGGCAGCGTGTCTGAGATCAACGCCTTCGCCATCGGCGCGGCCATGGTCGACCCGCTCGTGACCGTCTATCTCAAGTGGTTCTCGGCGAAGGATTACGATTGGAAGCGAGAGCTTGCCGAGGAAGAGGTGCGGATCGTCTCGGCGCGAGACTATCCCAACCCGGCGGACCCGGGCGAGGCATGGGGGCTCTACCGCGTGGAGGAGGACGGTACGACCACGCACCTTGCCGAGCCCGTGCTGAAATGGGGGCGCTACTACCAGCTCATCGTGCAGTCTATCCGCAGCGAGACGTGGCACAAAGAGCAGAGCGAGCTTTCGGGCCTTGCGCTCAATTACTGGTGGGGAATGTCTTCCGGCGTGCTCGATGTGGGGCTCTCGGACGGGCTGCCCTATGGCCAGCGAGCGCTCATCGAGGTGCTGCGGCAGTCGGTGCTCACGCGGCGCATCGATCCCTTTGCCGGCGAGCTTGCAAGCCAAGAGGGCCCGGTGAAGGCCGCCGAGGCGGGCCGCCTTTCGAGCGAAGAGATCGTGCGCATGAGCTGGCTCAATGCGAACGTGGTGGGCCGTTTGCCCGAGCAGCGCGAGCTTTCCGAGGAGGGCCTTGAGAAGGTGGAGGTCAGCGGGCTCATTCCCGTCGATGTCGCGAAGCTTCCGCATAAGGGGACGACGCTCGCATGAAGATCCTCGCCATCGCAGACGTTGAGCAGAGCTGGCTGACGACGGGCTTTGATCCGGAGCGCCTGCGCGGCGTGAACATGATCATCTCGTGCGGCGATCTGCCGGCGCGCTACCTCGAGCACGTGGTCACGATGGCCAACCTCCCGCTCCTCTATGTTCCGGGAAACCACGACACCGCCTATCGTTCGCACGCGCCGGAGGGTTGCGATAGCATCGACGGCCGCATTCGCGAGGTGGCCGGCGTGCGCATCATGGGGTTCGGCGGGTCCATGCGCTATAACGAGCGCGTCTACGGGTTTACCGAGCAGGAGATGCGCAGGCGCGTGATGCGCCTTGCGTTTCAGGCGAAGCTCACCGGCGGCGTGGATATCGTGGTGACCCATGCGCCGCCGTACGGCTATGGCGACATGGACGATTACGCGCACACCGGTTTCGATGCCTTCAACACCGCGATCGAGATTCTGCGGCCAGCCTATCTCGTTCACGGGCACATCCATATGGAGTACGGGCGCATCGATCGCGTGATCGAGCATCCCGCCGGCACGCGTATCGTCAACGCGTGCGGCTCCTATATGTTCGACCTGTAGCGCTGCCCAGCGGCATGTCCCCGTGTGGAAGCCCTTGTGTGATACGTCCCTGCGTTCGGGCGCTCTTTCGCATCTAGGGCCGAAACATGCGGCGAACATGCGTGAAGGGCGCCCGAACGGGGGAGCGGCGGTTGAACGCGCGCCCCGCAACCGTCTCATTTGTGCAGCTTCACGTTCATCAGTTGCAAGCAGGCGTTATCTGGTATCATGCTAAGGCTGTGCGCACATTGCGGGCGTGGCGGAATTGGTAGACGCGCTGGATTTAGGTTCCAGTGGGCTTCCCGTGAAGGTTCGAGTCCTTTCGCCCGCACCAGCGCGCAGGCGCTCCGCGCTTTGGCCGCAATCGGCTTATTTTAGGTATACCAGGGTTTCCAGCACCCAACGATACGCTGGCAAGGTAAGAGGAGGAACGTTGAACATCTCTGCATCTGATGTCGAGAACGGCAAGCTCACCGCTACGGTCACCATCGCCGCCGAAGACGTCGACCGCGCGATCAAGCAGGCGTACAAGGAAGCTGCCAAGCAGTATCGCTTCCCGGGCTTCCGCAAGGGCAAGGCCCCGCGTCCCGTCATCGACAGTACGCTTGGCGCGCAGTTTGCCCTGGCCAACGCTACCGAGTCCGTTGTTAACGAGGCGGCTCCCGCCATCCTGAACGAGCTCGATATCGTGCCCGTCAAGGACGGCGACTTCAAGGTCGAGGAGATCGTGAAGGACGGCGAGGAGTACACCTTCTCCGTTGAGTACACGCTCCGTCCCACGCCCGAGCTCAGCTCCTATGAGCCCGTCGCGATCGAGATGCCCCCTGCGGAGGTCACCGAGTCCGAGATTGACGCGCAGGTCGAGATGCTCATGGGCTATCAGACCCGCTTCGAGGACGTCGAGGACCGCGGCATCGATGCCGAGGACTTCATCACCCTTTCCGTCAAGGACGTGAAGGGTGCCGAGAAGCTTGCCGGCGATGATCGCATGTTCGCCATGGGCTCCGGCGTGCTTCCCGAGGCTGTCGAGGAGGCCCTCAAGGGCATGAAGGTTGACGAGGTCAAGGAGGTCAGCTGGACGCCTGAGGCCGAGGGCGATGAAGAGCCCGAGGAGGCCAGCGCCGAGTTCACCGTCAAGAACATCAAGGCCCGCGTGGTGCCCGAGCTCACTGATGAGCTCGCCAAGAGCGCGTTCGGCTTCGATGACATCGCTGCCATGCGCGATGCCGTGAAGATCGAGATCGAGCAGGACAAGGCTTCCCGCCTGCCGTCCCTCAAGGAGAACCGCGCCGTCGCCGCGCTCGCCGAGCGCCTTGAGCTCGAGGAGATGGACGCCGACTACGAGCAGTCCGTCTTCCAGGAGCTCGGCCAGACCTTCCTGAACAACCTTGCCCAGCGCGGCATGAGCCTTGACCAGTGGCTCCAGGCCTCGCAGATCACCTCCGACCAGTTCATTGCCGACCTGCATCGTCAGGCCAACGACGTGGCCCGCGAGTCCCTCGCGCTCGACGCTCTGGCCCGCGAGCTCAAGGTCGAGGTCACCGACGAGGACGTGGACAAGGAGTTCGAGAACGCCGGCGTCGAGGACGTGGAGGCCTCGAAGGCGAGCTTCATCGCCGAGGGCCGCATGCCCGCCATCCGCGACTCCATCCGTCGCTCCAAGGCTTGCGACTGGCTGGTCGAGAATGCCCAGGTTACCGAGGTCGACGAGAGCGCGAAGCAGGACGAGGGCGATACCGCCGACGAGTCCGAGAGCGCTGCCGAGTAGCTCGCTTCCGCTGCCGGGGCGTTTGCCGATGTTTTTCGGCGAGCCGCCCGTTGGTGTAGCCGCCCGTGTTCTGGGTACAGTATCATACCGGTAAACCGGCGTCTTCCGTACGGTGCCAGGCCCGCAAGCAGGCCGGGCACCGTACGTCTTTGAAACGCATGAAGAAAGGAGCCCCATGGCGCTACTTCGAACCGATTCCGCGCTCGTGCCCTATGTCATCGAGCAGACCCCGCGCGGCGAGCGCAGCTACGACATCTATTCCCGCCTCTTGAATGACCGTATCGTCTTTCTGGGCGAAGAGATCAACTCCGTGACCGCGAACCTCGTGATCGCCCAGCTTTTGCACTTGGAGAGCCAGGATGCCGAGAAGGACATCTCGCTCTACATCAACTCTCCCGGCGGCGAGGTGTACTCCGGTCTCGCCATTCTCGACACCATGAACTTCATCAAGCCCGACGTCTCCACCATCTGCGTGGGCATGGCCGCTTCCATGGCGGCGGTGCTGCTCGCGTGCGGCGCCAAGGGCAAGCGCTTCTGCCTGCCGAATTCCATGGTGATGATTCACCAGCCGAGCGGCGGCGCTCAGGGGCAGCAGACCGAGATCGAGATTGCGGCTGAGGAGATCAAGAGCATCCGCAAAAACTTGAACCAGATTCTCGCCGATGCTACCGGCCAGCCGTTCGACAAGGTCAAGCAGGACACCGAGCGCGACCATTACCTGCGCGCCACCGACGCCCTCGAGTACGGCCTCGTTGACCGGATTATCGCGAACCGCTCCGAGGCTGCGAAGGGTGCAGAGTAATGGCCATGGATCCCCGCTCCGGCATGACCGGCAACCAGGGCGAATCGCAAGGCGGCACCATCCGCTGCTCCTTCTGTGGGAAGGAGCAGGGACAGGTGCGCAAGCTCGTGAAGGGGCCCAACAACACCTTTATCTGCGATGAGTGCGTCTCGGCATGCGTCGAGATCCTCGAGGAATCGCTCGCCCACGATTTCATGCAGCAGAACCCCGGCTATCCCTACATGATGGGGGAGAACGCCTTCGGCGCGGATGCCTTCGCGACGCCTGAGGTCGAGGCGGTTGATGAGGAGGCGGAGGATTCGTGCCGCCAGGTCATCACCCGCGTGCCCACCCCGCACGAGATCTACGATGAGCTCTCGCAGTACGTGATGGGCCAGGAGGACGCGAAGCGCGCCATGTCGGTGGCGGTCTATAACCACTACCGTCGCGTGCTCGAGGGCGGGGCGGCCGAGGGGGCGTTCGACTCGAGCGATGGGCGCACCCCCCAGGCGCCGCTCGGAAAGCATGCTGCTCCGGCGGACGATCTGGCCGATGTCGAGCTCGCCAAGTCGAATATCCTGCTTCTGGGCCCCACGGGTACGGGCAAGACGCTTTTGGCGCAGACGCTCGCGCGCATCCTTGAGGTGCCCTTCGCCATTGCGGACGCCACGGCGCTCACCGAGGCAGGCTACGTGGGCGAGGACGTGGAGAACATCCTCCTGAAGCTCATCACCGCAGCCGACGGCGACATCGAGCGCGCCCAGGTGGGCATCATCTACATCGACGAGATCGACAAGGTGGCGCGCAAGGCGGAGAACCTCTCCATCACGCGCGACGTGTCCGGCGAGGGCGTGCAGCAGGCGCTCCTCAAGATCCTCGAGGGTACCGTGGCGAGCGTGCCGCCCCAGGGCGGGCGCAAGCACCCGCAGCAGGAGCTCCTGGAGATCGATACCACGAACATCCTCTTCATCTGCGGTGGCGCGTTCGTGGGACTCGACAAGATCATCGCGGACCGCGTGGGCAACAAGGGCATCGGTTTCAACTCCGAGCTCGCCGGCCCCACTTCCACCGACGAGAACGACCTCTTGAGCCAGGTTCTGCCGCAGGACCTCAACAGCTTCGGCATGATCCCGGAGTTCATCGGACGCACGCCGGTGATCACGCATACCGAGGCGCTTGACGAGGATGACCTGGTCTCGATTTTGACCGAGCCCAAGAACGCCATCGTGAAGCAGTACCGCCGCATGTTCCAGCTCGAGGACTGCGAGCTCGAGTTTGAGCCCGAGGCGCTGCGCGCCGTGGCCAAGCTTGCGCTCGAGCGGAAGACCGGTGCCCGCGGCTTGCGTTCCATCTGCGAGGACGTTCTGCAGCGCACGATGTTCGACCTTCCGAGCGAGCAGGGCGTAGCCAAGGTCGTGGTGACCGCCGCCGCCGTCCGTGGCGAGGAACAGCCCCGCCGCGTGTATCGCGCCGCATAGGTAGCTGGCCTGCCCGGGTAAAATATCTTCTGTCCTCATTTTGCGAAATTCCCTCTGTCCTCATTTTGCGTAGGACGAAGTTTCTGGACCTCCCGTTATCCGCGCTATACTGGGAAACCGTATGGCTCGGGTAACGGGAGGTTTCATGTACGCCCTGTTCTTCATCATCAGCTTCGGCGCCTCGATTATCGGGGCCATTTGCGGCATCGGCGGCGGCGTGATCATCAAGCCCGTGCTCGATGCCTCGGGTGCGCTCTTGCCCGGTACCATCAACTTCCTCTCGGGCTGCACGGTCTTGGCCATGACCTGCTATTCGGTGCTGCGCAACCGCCTCTCGGGCGCAACTTCCATCGAGGGCAAGACGGCGGTGCCCCTGGCGGTTGGAGCAGCGGTGGGCGGCCTCGCGGGCAAGCAGCTCTTCGATATCGTGGAGGGGCTGTTTCCCACGCCCGAGCTCGCAGGTGCCGTTCAGGCGGTCGCCCTCGGCATCATCACGATCGGGACGCTCGTCTATAACCTCAACAAGAGCCGTATCTCCACGCTCAACATCTCGGGTGCTGCGGCGTGTGTGGTCATCGGTTTCGCACTCGGCGTCATGTCGTCGTTCCTTGGCATCGGCGGAGGCCCCATCAACCTCGTCGTGCTCTATTTCTTCTTCAGCATGGGCACCAAGCAGGCGGCGCAGAATTCGCTCTTCATCATCCTGTGCTCGCAGGCGACGAGCACCGTCACGAGCATTCCTACCGTCGATTTCTCCGTCATCGATCCCTTGCTCATCGCGGGCATGATCTGCTGCGGCATCCTGGGAGGTATCTGCGGCCGCGCCATCAACAAGCACATCGACGAGCGCCACGTGGACAAGCTCTTCAGCGGGCTCATGGTCGTCATCGTGCTCATCTGCGTGTACAACGCAGCCAAGCACCTCGTTTTCTAGGGGTGCTTCAATGAAGGAGAGCGACACCGCGGTCGGTATGGAAGAGCGATCCGTCTCTGAGCTCGACGGAGCCGGGGCACCTGCTCGGACATCTGCCGCTATCGGTGGCTACCTGCGAGCTCGCGAGCATGTGTTCGCCGAGGATACGATTCGAGGGGCTCGCAACGCATGGCAGAGCCTGCGTCTCTTCTCGCTCGTTGCGCTTGTCGCAGCGCTCATGGGCGTTGCTGCTTGGGCGTTTCTCACGTGTCTTGACGCGGTTACGGGTTTTCGCGAAGCCCATCTCATCTGCTTCGCGCTGCTGCCGGCGGTTGGCGTCTTCACGGCGTGGCTCTATCGCAGGTACGGCAAGGATGCTGCGCGCGGCAATAACCTGGTGATTGATTGCACGGTCTCTGGCAGGCACATTCCGCCCGTTATGGCACCGTTCACCTTTGTGTGCTCGGTTGCCACGCATCTTGCCGGCGGTTCGGCGGGCCGAGAGGGCACGGCGGTCCAGATCGGCGGGACGATTGCCGATGCCGTTTCGCGTCTCTTCAAGCTTGGCGAATACGATCATCAAGATCTCCTCATGGCGGGCATTTCCGCTGCGTTCGGCGGGGTGTTCGGCACGCCGCTTGCGGGTGCTTTCTTCGGTATGGAGATGTGCTTCGTGGGCAAGCTGCAATATCGCGCTGGCGTGTACTGTTTGCTCGCCTCGTTTGTCGGCGATGCCGTGACGACGGCGCTCGGATCCCCGCGCGAGAGCTACGCCATCGGCATGGTCCCGCAGCTCGGGCCTTCCTCGCTTGCGTTCGCGGTGCTGGCCGCGGTGGTCTTCGGTATCGCGGCGCGCATGTTCTCGGGGGCGATTCGCGTCGTCAAGCGATTCTATGCCGCCCATATCACGAACTACTTGGTAGCGGCGCTGGTTGGCGCGTTCGTGGTGCTCGGGACCTATGTGGTCTTTGGCTTATACGATTACGGCGGACTTTCCTCGTGGCTTGTGGAGGCTGGGTTCACGGGGGCCGCGACGCCCGTAGATGCGTTGCTCAAGCTCGCCATGACGGCGCTTACGCTGGGGGCGGGCTTTCAGGGCGGCGAGGTCACGCCCATCTTCGGCATCGGGGCCTCGCTCGGTGGTTGGCTCGGCGCGGCGCTTGGCTACTCGCTTGGCGTTACGCCGGCGTTCGGTGCGGCGCTCGGTATGGTGGGCGTGTTCGGCTCGGCGCTCAACGTGCCCATGACGACGATCTTGCTCGGTGTGGACCTCTTCGGGGGTTTGGCGGCTCCGTACTTCGTTATCGTCTCGTTTGTGAGCTATCTGGTGGCGGGGCACCGCGGCGTGTACCCGGCGCAGCGCATCGTAACGCCCAAGTGGCGCTCTCTCGAGGCGGACCAAGGGCATACCGTCAACGAGGTCATCGCGGACCATCACGAGAAGGCCACCAGGGCAAGCTGAGGGCGGGAAGAGGCGGTCTCCAATACCCGAATCCGAGGCTCCGACCGTGCTTTAGGGTAGTCGGCGTCTGCATGCGCGAGTGTTTTCAACTTTTGGGCACTCCATGTGCGTGATGCCCAGTAGCACGTTTGTCCGCGATGGTATCCTGCCTGGTAGACCGCTTGTGGCTTGCAGCTATAATCGAGGGGAACGGCGTTAAGTGCCCAAAACTTGAAAAAGTGGCTGACAAGACCCCACAATGCTTCGCGTTGGCGTCTCTAGCGCCGGATCGTGCGCGCGATGGCGGCCATCTGCGGGGCGGCCTCTTCTAGGAAGTCGCGATAGCCGCAATAATCCTCGCGGTAATAGGCGATATTCAAGCGCTTGCAGTTCCTATGGCAGATGCGCTCAAAGGGGCAGTCGGCGCATCGCGAGCACGCGCGCCGGGGCTCGGCGAGGAAGGCGCGCACGGCATCGCAGGTTGCGAGCTCTTCGAGGGTGTTATCCACGATGTTCCCGCAGCGGTAGCGGTCGAGCACGTAGAAATCGCACGGATACACATCGCCCGAGCTCTCCACTACGAATTGCGGCGCGCACCGCCCGAGCATGCCGCACTGCTGCGGGGCCACGCCGGCAAAGAGCGGGATCACGTTGTCGAAGAGCGTGACGGAGCGGTAGCGCCCCTGGCGGTACTCATCGAGCCAGAGTCGGAAGAACACCTTGTAGAACGAGGCGAACGCTTCGGGCGTGAGTGAGAACTCATCGGCATCGTCGTCAAGTCCCGGGAGGCAGGGGATGAGCTGGACGTAGTCAAGACCGTGGTCGCGGTAGAAGCGATAGAGCCTCTGCGGGTGCTTGGCAAGTTGCGCGGTGAGCACCGTGAGCACGTTGAACTCCACGTGTGCGTCGCGCAATACGTCGATGGCACGCATGACGCGCGCAAAGGTGCCCGTACTCTCAGCATCGGGACGCAGCCAGTCGTGCAGCTCGCGGTAGCCGTCGAGCGAGATGCCCACCAAGAAGCGGTGCTCGTGGAAGAATGCCGCCCATTCCTCGTTGATAAGGTAGCCGTTCGTCTGGATGGCGTAGCTCACCTGCTGATGCGTGCGCCCGGCCTCCACGCGCGCAACGAACGCGCGGAAGAAGTCGAGTCCCGCGAGCGTGGGTTCGCCGCCTTGGAAGGCGAAGGCGATCCGCGCGCTGTCGTCGAGCCCGAGTGCACGGTCGATGAGCGCCTCCATCACATCGGTGCCCATGATGCCGTGCGAGCGCACCGCGCGGTGCTCGGCGACGTCCGCATAGAAGCAGTATCGGCACCGCATGTTGCACGAGGCCGAAGCAGGCTTGATGAGAAAGCTGATGTACTTCATGGGGCTCCTCGAACGGATGAGATGTTGGAGGCGGTCCGGTCGGACTCGCCGTTGGCAGGGAGACGACTCGGTCGCGCCCGCCGCCAGCAGAAAGATGTCCCGCCCGACCCGTCGCTAGCAGATCACCTGCGTGTACTGTTCGCAGGAGGCGCGTTGTTCGGCGGTGATGCCCGGATCGGTGATCACGGCGTCGATCTGGTCGAGGGTGTAGAACGTGAACAGGTCTTTTCGGAAGAACTTCGAGGAATCCGCCACGATGTAGCGTTTGCGTCCCTTGTCGAGCGCCATGCGCTGGAGGTTCGAGATATCGACGTTGTGCCCCATCACGTCGGGCGCGCAGATGCCGTTCACCCCGAAGAACACCTTGTCTACGCTCATGGACGAGAGGGCCTCTTCGGTGAGATGTCCGTAGAGCACGCTCGTCTTGCGGCGATAGAGGCCGCCGAGCAGATAGAGCTCGATGTTGGGATTCTCTCTGAGCAGCTCGAAGGCGGAGATGCTGTTGGTGACCACGCTGAGCGACTTCTCGCCCAGATTCTGGGCGATGAGCTCGCAGGTGGTGCCCGCGCCGAGGAACACGGCATCGCCGTCTCTCAGAAGCCCCACCGCCAGCTTCGCGATATGCTGCTTCTCTGCATAGTGCTGCGATCTCTTTTTATCGTGCGGGAACTCGCGTACCATCTGCGGCACGGTGACAACGCTTTTAGCGCCGCCGCGCACGCGTTCGATGCGATGTTCCTGGGCGAGCTCCTCCATATCGCGCCTGATGGTCATCGGCGAGGTGCCGAGAAGCTCCGCGACCTCGTTCACCGTGACGAGCCCCGATGAGTTGCATAGGCGTACGATTTCTTCCTGTCGTTGAACCTTGAGCATTTCTACCTCCCTTAGGCTTCTTTAAAATAACAGAAATGAACAAATAGAATCAAAAAATTACGTAGACGGTCAAATATTCGCGCCAAACGGTATTTTCTACACGATTGACGTTTGGGCTTTAAAGTCCTGCTAAGATATGTTCGTCCACGAAACCACGAGTTGTATCGGTATATATGTAAGGCTAGCGGTTTCGTAATGTGTTCATTTGCTACGTTATCTAATGTTCAATAAAGAACAAATTAGAACAACAGCTTCACGGAACACCGACAAGGGGAGGAGCCCGGCTGCGCATGGAAACGACGCGCGCGGGCGAAGACGATTCGTCAGGAGGAAGCATGTCGTTTGGAATCATCCTTGCGACGCACGCGCACATCGGCGAGGCATTGCTCGAGGGCACCGAGATGCTCGCGGGCAAGCAGACGCGCGTCTGCGCGCTCTCGCTCACCGAGAACAAGAGCGCCGAGGAGTTCGAGGCGGAGTTTTCCGAGGTCTACTCAGAGCTCGACGAGGCATATGACCATGTGGTCGCGCTCTGTGACATCTACGGCGGCACGCCGTTCAACGTCATCTCGCGCGCGTTGCTGCGCGGTGCCGAGATGGTCGCCTTTACCGGCGTGAACCTGCCCGTGCTCATCGATCTCGTGTTCTCGGCCGACCTTACGCCCGACGAGGTGCGCGAGCATGTGCTCGCCACCAATGCCGAGGCGCTCAAGGAGGTCAAAGTCCAGCTGGCGGAAGAAGAGGACGAGGACGACCTCGACCTCTAGAAAGGAGTGAGCGATATGCCCCTCAAGCTTGTAGACATTGACGACCGTCTCATCCATGGCCAGGTTGCCACGACGTGGATTCCTGATTTCGGGATCGAGTCGGTGATCATCGTGAACGATGCCTGCGCGAACGACCCCGTGCAGCGCTCGGTCGCCGGACTCGCGGTGCCGAACATCAAGGTGTCGGTCTTCACCGTCGAGAAGTTCATCGACGTGCTCAAGAAGACCACGCTCAAAAAGGTCACGCTCGTGCTCTTCGGCAACCCCATCGACGCCCTCGCCCTGAAGAAGAACGGGCTTGACTTCACCTATCTCAACGTCTCGGGTATGCGCTTCAACGACGAGCGCCAGCGCATCCATAAGAACATGTCCATCACCGCGGACGAGAAGCGCGCCTTCGAGGAGCTCGAGTCGCTCGGTGTGGAGTGCTGGATGCAGACGACGACCCGCGACACCAAGGAACGCGTGCCCGACCTGCTCAAGAACTTCAAGGGCTAGGCGCTCCGTTTCCGCCCGGTGACGTATCGCCGCCGGGCGCACCCCGCGCTCGTCCCGCCGCGCCTTCAGGTGTCCGGTTTCTTGGCCAGGCGAGCGCGATCGTTTCAGCGGCACTGCGGGCCGCATGCCAGCGACCCGTTGCAATTTCCATACTTGTAAAGGAGGAAACGGTATGGTTCAAGCACTGCTCCTCGCCATCTGGGCGGGCCTGTGCGAGTGGGACCAGTTGGGCCCGCATCTCGGGTTCCGCAAGCCCTTGCTCGCGTCGGTCGGTGTCGGCATCATCTTGGGCGACATGACCACCGCGATCATCATCGGCGCAACCATGGAGCTCATGTGGCTTGGCGTCAACAACATCGGCGCGTACGTTCCGCCCGATGTCATCTCCGGCACCATCGTGGGCGCGTCGCTGGGCATCATGTCCGGCGGCAGCGTGACCGAGGCCACGGCGCTCGCCGTCGCCATCGGCGTCCCCACCGCCACGTTGGTCCAGCAGCTCAACATCCTGGTCATGACCACGAACGCCACCTTCCTGCACGGTGCCGACAAGGCTGCCGAGTCCGGTGAGTTCAAGGCGGTCAACAAGTTCTTCTGGGGTGGCGCGATCTGCTTCTTCCTGACGCGCGCCGTGCCGGTGTTCATCGCCACCGGCATCGGTTCCTACGTCATCGAGAACATCATGGCCTTCCTGCAGAACGATGTGCCCTGGGTGCTTTCCGGTATGAGCGCTGCCGGCGGCATGATGCCCGCCGTGGGCCTCGCGATGCTGCTCACCATGATGATGAAGAAGAACATGTGGATCTTCCTGCTCATCGGTTTCGTGCTCAACGCGTATGTGGGCATCCCCACCCTTGGCTGCGCGATCATCGCTGCCGCCATCGCCGGCTTCTACGACTTCGTCGTCGAGGGCCAGAAGAACACGCAGGCCGCTCCGGCCATCGCCTCCGCTGAAGGCGCTGATGATGGAGAGGAGTATGATCTGTAATGGCTCACGTCAGCAATCACGCCCTGAACAAGGTTCTTCTGCGCACCCAGGGCTGCCAGTTCGCGCATAACTACGAGCGCATGCAGTCGCTCTCGCTCACCTACTGCTTCTCGCCGGTCCTTGAGGAGCTCTACAAGGACCGCCCCAAGGAGGAGCGCGTCACGGCGATGAAGCGCTATCTCGAGTACTTCAACACCCATCCGCTCGCGATCCCGTTCATCCTGGGCATCTGCGCCGCGCTCGAGGAGACCACCGACGAGGACCACAAGGATGCCGTGACCGGCATCAAGACCTCGCTCATGGGTCCGTTCGCCGGCCTCGGTGACTCGATGCTGAACCTCACGTGGTACCCCATCGCCGGTTCCATCGGCGCGTCGCTCTGCGTCAGCAACGGCTCGCTCATCGGCCCGCTCGTCATGTTCCTGCTCATCAACGTGCTCTACTGGCCGCTGAAGTACTTCGGCATCCACATGGGCTACACCAAGGGCATGGAGCTCATCGAGCAGGGCGGCGTCGCGCTCATCGAGCGCCTCGGCAACCTCGCCAACGTCCTCGGCGTCATCGTCGTGGGCTGCTTGATCCCGCAGACGGTCAAGCTCACCACGGGGCTGCAGTTCGCCTTCTCCGAGGGCGATCCGCTCGTCATCCAGACCCAGCTCGACGCGGTCATGCCGTACATGCTGCCGGTCATCCTCACCTTGATCTGCTATAAGCTCATCAAGAAGGGTCAGGGCAAGAACACCGCCCAGGTGATCATCGGCATCATCGTGTTCGCGCTTGTCTTCGCTGCCATCGGCTATTACACCGGCGTCAGCATCTTCGCGTAAGGACGGTCGGCCTCTCGGCGCCGCGCCTACCGGCTTCATGATGCCGGGCGCGTGGCACCGCATGTACGACGTCATCGCAACGTAATCGCGTGACCGGCGTTCGCACCGTTGTCACGCAAAGGGCATGGGGCGCCCGAAGCATCACCGAGGCGCCCCATGCGAGCGGTCCGGACCCGCTGCTTGCCGCACGGCGGGTCCGGACACCCGTGTCCCTCAACATGCCCGGACTTCATCGCATATTCCGGGCATCTTGTGGAACATGAGCGTTATACCCACAAACGCGAGCGGGCGATCACCGTGCCCGCCATCATAGAGAAAGGGCGCTTGCATGAGAACGATCCTGGTGCTGATGGACACCCTTCGCAGGGATGCGCTGGGGTGTTACAACCCCGAGGGAGCCGCCCATACGCCGCATCTCGACGCGTTCGCTGAGGACTCGCTGGTCTTCGACAACCATTGGATCGGCTCCGCGCCGTGCATGCCCGCGCGCCGCGACATCATGTGCGGGCGCTACAACTTCCTCGAGCGGCCCTGGGGCCCCATCGAGCCCTTCGACGCCACGCTCGTGGACGGTCTGCGGGCGGGCGGTACCTATACCTGCATCAAGACGGACCATTGCCACTATGCTCGCACGGGCGGCGAGGGCTATCTCCAGCTGTTCAACAGCTGGGAGCTCTTCCGCGGCCAGGAGGGCGACCCGTGGGTGAGTCGCATCGACGAGCCCGACAACATGCCCGAGACCTTCTACGGCCGTGTGCGCGAGCAGTATCAGAAGAATCGGGCGAAGTGGCCGCGCGAGGAGGACATGCCGAGCCCGCGCACCTTCCGGGCGGCCTGCGACTTCATCGAGGAAAATGCCGAGAACGATGACTTCTTCCTCATGGTCGAGGCGTTCGACCCGCATGAGCCCTTCGATGTGCCCGACCGCTACATGGACATGTACGGCGGTGCCGAGGGACTCGATCGCGATTACTTCGAGATCCCGCCCTATCGTCGCGTGAGCGAGACGGATATTCCCGAGAGCGCCATCGAGTACGTGCAGCGTCGCTATAAGGCGCTGGTGACGTGCACGGACCATTGGTTCGGCACGCTCATCGACGCGCTCAAGGCGCGTGGCATCTACGACGACACGATGATTCTCGTGACCACCGATCACGGGTACTTCCTCGGCGATCGCGACTATCTGGGCAAGAATTACATGCATCTGTATAACGAGCTCGCCCATCTGCCGTTTATCGTGCACTTCCCGGGGGGTGCTCGGGCAGGCGAGCGCGCCGGGCAGCTGACCCAGGCGATCGATATCATGCCTACGCTGCTCGATGCATACGGTTGCGAGGTGCCATCGACCGTGCGCGGCACATCGCTCATGCCGTTGATGACCGATGCGACCGCCCCGACGCGCGATTATGCGCTCTATGGCGTGCACGCCATGACGGTGAACGTGACGGATGGCCGCTACACCTACTTCCGTGCTCCCGTGCCGGGAAACCGCCCGTGCTACGAGTACGCGGCCATTCCCCATACCATCCGCAAGAAGATGGGCACCGATTGCGTGGATGATATCGAGATGGGGCGCTTCCTCTCGTGGACGGACTATCCCGTCTACCGGTTCCCCTGCACGAAGCCGGCGAACATCGATCAGCGAGAGGACTGCCTGGAAGAGGTGCGCGACTCGCTGCTCTTCGATCTGGACGGGGACTATGCCCAGGTCCATAACCTGGCGGGGGAGGATGCCCCTGCCGAGGATCGCATGGTCGCGCTGCTGCGACGCGGCCTCGTCGAGCACGACGCGCCCGCCGAGCAATTCGACCGCCTGGGCCTCTCCTAGGTTCGCGCGGCCTTACCGGACAGGCTCCTACACGACAGGGAGGCTTCGTGGACATCCGCATCATCGGCGCCGTGATACTCATCGCCGCGACGGCGCTTTTGATCCTCACTGAAGTGGCGAAGCGCGCATATACCCATGAGCTCGCTTCGCTTCTCGAGCAGGGGGAGGTGCGCGCGTACCTCGCCTTGCTCGAGAAACCGCTCGTGAAGCTCGTCTTCCCTGCCTGGAATCGCTCGTTTATGCAGCTCAACGGGTATCTTGCGCTCGATGCGTACGGCGAGGCGGATTCCGTGATCGAGCGAATGCTCTCCATGAGGCAGAATGACCGCCAGCGCCGCGAGCTCGTGGGGAAGGCCTTCAACTACTATCTCGAGCGCGGCAATGCCGAAGGGGCGACGAGGCTTCTCGCCGAGATTGAGGCCTGGGAAGACGCCGACGCCGTCGCGGAGGCGCGCATGATGCACGACATCTACATCAAGAAGGGCTGGGGATATATCGAGGACATGGAGCGCCGCGTCGAGGGGCTCCACGGGGTCGATCGAGGCTTCCTCGAGCTCTTGCTGGCCCTGCAATACGAGAACAAGGGCGATGGCGCGGCAAGTGAGCGCTATCTCAAGCGCTCCGAGAAGCACATGCGCACGCCCGTGAAGGGATGAGTTCATGCCCGCGTTTTTCTCAAGCTTCGGCGTTCTCGAGTGGACTCTTGTCATCGTGGCCGCCCTGCTGGTCTGCTATAGCGTGTACCTCGCCATCGACCAGCGGGGCTCGTTGAGGTTCGCGGTACCCCGCGCGCCGGTTAACGCGGTCGTCGCGGCTGCGGTTGCCGTCCTCGGTATCGGGTACTTCGTCGTGCGGGGCGCGCAGCCCGACGACTTCTCCGCGTGCTGCGTCCTCGTCGCGGTGGGTGCTTCGCTTGCCCTCGTGCGCTCCGGCATGGGGCCGCACGGGATCTATCAGGGCGGCATGCGCGTGGGCTGGGATCGCATCGAGCGGGTCGAATCCGTTGCGGTCGCGGGCGGCGTGTCCGTGCGCTACACGATGCGCGGTGCCGAGCGCGAGCTCGTTCTGCTCGGGGCCGATGCTGGCGCGGTCGAGGCTTTTCTCGCCGATATGCGCAAGATTCACTGAACGGTTCCGGCTCCCTGCGTGAGAGCTTCCCCTGGCACCGCTGTCACGCAGGGCGGTTGGCGCATCTAGGGAAGGAGAGCCATGGCTCGTCCGATTGCTCAACCTAATATCGTTCTCATCGTCTGCGACCAGCTGCGCGGCGATTGCCTGGGAGCCGCCGGGCATCCGGACGTGAAGACGCCCTACCTCGATACGCTTGCTGCGGAGGGAACGCTCTTCGAGAACGCCTACTCCGCCTGTCCGAGCTGTATTCCGGCGCGCGCAGGGCTCCTCACCGGCCAGGCCCCTTCCTCCCATGGCCGTGTGGGCTATCAGGATGGCGTAGATTGGGAGTACGACCATTATCTTGCCGAGGAACTCGGTTGCGCCGGCTATCAGACGGCATGCGTGGGCAAGATGCACGTGCATCCGCCCCGTCTCGCCTGCGGCTTCCAGACGCTCAAGCTGCATGACGGATACATCGGCCACTATCGCCATGCCGATACGCCGTATTGGCAGCATCAAGCGGTTTCCGATGACTACATGCGCGACATGCGCGACCGCTTGGGCGCTTCATTCGATGTGAACGGCTCGGGCGTCGAGAACAATTCCTGGATCACGCATCCCTGGATCTACGAGGAGCGCTACCATCCCACGAACTGGGTGGTCGATGAGTCCATCCGCTTCCTCGAGACGCGCGACCGCACGCGGCCGTTCTTCCTCACCGCAAGCTTCGTGCGCCCGCATCCGCCATTCGATGCCCCCCAGAGCTACTTTGACCTCTATGACGGGTGCGACCTGCGCCCGCCCGCTTCGGGAGACTGGGACGACGTCGAGGCGACCGAGCGCGACGGCATGGTCCTCGACAGCGTTCACGGTTGTCGCGATGCGGAGCTTCGTCGTCAGGCGATGGCAGGGTACTATGCATGCATCACGCACATCGATCATCAGGTGGGACGCCTCATCACTGCCCTCGAGAACGACGGGACCTATGGCAACACGATCGTGGTGTTCACCTCGGATCACGGGGAGATGCTCTTCGACCACTCCCTGTTCCGCAAGGTGCTGCCCTATGAGGGGTCCGCGCACATACCGTTTATCGTCCGCGCTGGCAAGCAGGCGGCAGCGGCGATGGGCGCAGGGGAGGGCTATGCCGGGCGGCGCTCCGAGCAGGTGGTCGAACTCATGGACATCATGCCGACGCTTTTGGAGTTCGCGGGTGCGGGCGTGCCCGACACGGTCGATGGCTCGTCCCTTGCGAGCGAGGTGCTGGGGCGGGGGAGCCTGCAGCGCACCTACATCCACGGAGAGCATGCGCGGGATCGCGAGCAATCGAACCACTATATCGTGACGTCGCGCGATAAGTACATCTGGTTCAGCCAGACGGGACGCGAGCAGTACTTCGACCTCGCCGCCGATCCGCGCGAGTCGCATGATGCCATCGACGACCCTGCCTGCGCGCAGCGCGTGGCGGAGCTGCGCTCCGTGCTCATCGCCGAGCTTGCGGGGCGCGAGGAGGGCTTCGTGAAGGACGGGGAACTCGTCGCAGGCCGCCGGCTCACGAACCTGTTCCAATGCCGGTGGGAGCGGTAGCACGGCCGCCTGTCCGGTCATGGGTGCGTTCTCGCCGTACCAATCACGACGAGGACGCGCTCATTGCTGCGTCCGCCGAGACGGGGAACGAACTTCTCTCTGCGTCGGCTGCGACGTGGCGCGCCGTCATGGCAAGGCCGGCGGATGGGTCCTGCCGCGCCCCGTGTGGCGTTCTCGGGCGAAATATGGACGCCCAGATGCCTAATCCTGTACACATCTTGCCCGAGAACGCCCGCCGTGTTCAAATATCGCCCGTAAACAAAGAGCGTCCTCGTGGCGGCCTGCGTCTTGCGGTCGCACCTCCTGTGCTATCCTCTTGCAATACGTGTATCGCGTGAAATCCGAGTAGAGATGCAAGCATAGAGGTGCCCATGGAAATGGAAGAGATGCCCAAAACCTACGACCCCGCGGCCACCGAGCCCCAGGTGCTCGAGAAATGGCTCGCAGGCGGTTACTACCAGCGCAAGCCAGAAAAGCGCCCCGGCGCTGGCGACTGCACGGTCGTCATCCCGCCGCCGAACGTCACGGGCAAGCTTCATATGGGTCACGCGCTCGACGATTCCATCCAAGACGCCATCGTGCGCCAGGCGCGCATGCGCGGCCGCTCCACGCGCTGGATCTTCGGTACCGACCATGCCGGCATCGCCACGCAGACCAAGGTGGACAAGAAGCTCAAGGACGAAGGCAAGAATCGCCTTGAGATGGGCCGCGAGGCGTTCATCGATGCGTGCTGGGACTGGACCCACGAGTACGGTGGCATCATCCAGCAGCAGATTCGTCGTATGGGCTGCTCCATCGACTTCGAGGACGAACGCTTCACCATGGACCCCGATTACGCCGAGGCCGTGCGCCGCGTCTTCTGCGACTGGTACCACGACGGGCTCATCTACCGCGGCAAGCGCATCGTCAACTGGTGCCCCAGCTGCACCACGGCCATCTCGGACGACGAGGCGGAGTATAAGGACGAGAAGGGCCACCTCTGGCACCTGCGCTATCCGCTCACCGAGCCGGTGAACGGCCAGGAGTACATCGTTGTCGCCACCACGCGTCCCGAGACCATGCTCGGCGACACGGGCGTGGCCGTGAGTCCCAAGGATCCGGAGAAGGCTGCCTTCGTGGGTAAGACGGTGAAGCTCCCCATCGTGGACCGCGAGATCCCCATCTTCGAGGACTGGCACGTGGATGCGGGCTTCGGCTCGGGCTTCGTGAAGGTCACGCCGGCTCACGACCCCAACGACTACGCCATGGGCGAGGCGCACGGTCTCGAGAAGATCAATATTTTCGACGAGCATGCCGTGGTGGTTGATGGCTACGGTGAGTTCTCTGGGCTCACGCGCGACGAGTGCCGTGAGAAGGTCGTCGCCTGGTTCGAGGAGCACGGCTTGCTCGATCACATCGAGGAGCACGACCACTCCGTCATGCATTGCTACCGCTGCGACTCCACGCTCGAGCCCTGGCTTTCCGAGCAGTGGTTCGTCGCCGTGGACAAGCTCAAGGGGCCGGCTATGGAGGCGGTGACCTCGGGTAAGGTCCGCTTCAACGCCGAGCGCTGGAAGCAGTCCTACCTCACCTGGATGGAGAACCTGAAAGACTGGTGCATCAGCCGCCAGCTGTGGTGGGGCCATCGCATCCCCGTTTTCTACTGCGAGGATTGCGGCTGGGAAGACGCCCTCATGGAGGACGTAGACGTGTGCCCCAAGTGCGGCGGGCATCACGTGCACCAGGACGAGAACGTGCTCGACACCTGGTTCAGCTCGCAGCTGTGGACCTTCGCTACGCAGGGCTGGCCGCAGCACCCCGAGCAGCTTGAGGGGCATCATCCCACCACGGCGCTCGTGACGGCGCGCGACATCATCGCTCTTTGGGTGGCGCGCATGATCATGAGCTCGCTCTACTTCCTGGACGAGATTCCCTTCCACGACGTGGTGATCTATCCCACCGTGCTCGCCAAGGACGGCAGCCGCATGAGCAAGTCGAAGGGCAACGGCGTTGACCCCATGGACCTCATGGACAAATACGGTGCCGACGCCATGCGCTTCAACCTGCTGAGCCTCTTCACGAACAACCAAGACGTTCGCTTCGACGCAGATTTCGACAAGCAGAAGAACTTCCTGGGGAGCGCACGCACCGAGCAGGCAAAGGCCTTCCTCACCAAGATTTGGAACGCGAGCCGCTTTTTGCTCATGAATATGGAGGGCTACACGCCGGGTGAGCCGGTCGCCGAGACCGCGGCAGATGCTTGGATGTTCAGCCGCCTCGCAAAGACGGTGGGGCAGGTTACCGAGGGCATCGAATCGTATGCGTTCGGCGATGTGGCGCGCAGCCTGCAGAGCTTCTTCTGGAACGAGGTCTGCGACTGGTACATCGAGGTCACGAAGACCCGTCTTTCCGATGCCGAGGCGCGCCTGCAGGCGCAGCGCAACCTCATCTTCGTGCTCGATACGAGCTTGCGCCTCATGCATCCGCTCATGCCGTTCGCGACCGAGGCCATTTGGGACACCATGCCCGCGAGCTGGCTTGATGCAGACGGCGAGCGCGCCGAGGCGCTCATGGTCGCCGATTGGCCCGAGCCAGCGGCGTACGAGCGCTGGGTAAACGAGCCCGCAGAGCGCGCCTTCGAGCTTACCCGCGCCGTGGTGACCGATGTGCGCTCCACGCGCGCCCGCTATCGCATCAGCCCCAAGGAGCAGCTTGGCGTGAGCATTCGCGCCAACTCGGATGAGGTCGCCGAGGCCATCCGCGGCATGGCGGAGTTCATCTGCGCGTTCGCGCGCGTGAGCCCGCTCGATATCACCACGGGTGAGGCCACGGAAAAGCCCGAGGGCTCCATCGTCCTTGCCGGTGCCGACTTCGATGCCTGCATCATGCTGGGCGACCTTGTCGACTTCGCTGCCGAGCGCGCTCGTATCGAGAAATCCATTGCCAAGGCCGAGAAGGAGCTTGCCGGCGCCGAGCGGACCCTTGCCAACGAGGGCTTCATCGCCAAGGCGGCGCCCGAGGTCGTGGCGAAGAAGCGCGAGCGCGCCGAGGAGCTCAAGGCCGAGATCGGGGCGCTCACCGCACAGCTCGCCGATGTTAAATAGGTGACAGCCCCTCATTTGATGTTCTAGGAAAGCGTCGCATAGCTCGATGGCGGAGGCTTGAATGCCGCTCCACCGTCGAGTTGTGCGACGCTTTTGCTTGCAGCGTTTCGGAGGGCGGCCTGGCACGCCAATCCGCGTCGACGCGTGCTAGTATGGTGGAGCGGCTGAGCACCGAACACGAACCACTGATGCCGTTGAGCGATGGAGGCTTCCATGGCTAATCTCGAAGCGATGCGCACCTTTCAGAGGCATTGGACGAGCTACTGCGCTGAAGAGCGCACCCTCGCCCGATTGTGCACGCAGCTCCCCCTCGATATCTCGGGCCTGGGCGCAAGGGAACGTCGGCTCCCGCCGTTCGCGTTTTCCACCGCCGCCGTCTACGATCGTCGTGCGCTCGCTGGGGCGCTCGGGCCGGACGGCGCGCATCTCGGCTATCGCGTCGATGAGGGCATCCAATGGAACTGGTGGCTCGCCTATGACGCTTGGCGCGCCGTCATCGACGAGCGGTCGTTGCTCGACGAGCGCGCCGCATGCATCGCCGAGCTCGCAGCCGTCGCGGCCGATACGCAGCGGGCGCTGGATGGGGACGAGGAACTTGCGCGCGACCGCTCGACCTTAAGGGACTATGCTGCCGCCGACGCCGAGGAGCGCTCAGAGCTCGCCCGCATGAACGAGCAGCGCAAGAAGTTCGTGGAACCCTACGAGCAGGATGAGGCGCGCCGGGCGCCATGGATCGCGCACCCCTGGAGGCGCTTGAAGCTCTGGTTTTTCAAGAGCTTTCGGATGAGGGACGAGCTGGACAAGATCGATCAGAAGATCGCCGACATCCAAGCTAAGCTCGACGTGCGGGAACGCAAGATCGGTGAGCTTGGGGATGCGGTAGCCGCGCGCACGGCATTGCTTGAAGAGCCCTTCGCGCCGCAGCGCAAGCGGTCGCTCGAAGCGATTCTGTCGACCGAGCGCGAACTGCTTTCGCTCCTCGATCACGATCTCGCTGCGCGGGACGAGACCTATGAGCAGGGGTCCGTGCTCGCAGAATCGTTCGAGGACGGCCTCGCTCATGCGAACGAGCGCGAATGGGCGCTGCTGGGGCGCTGGATGACGGAGTATGGCGCGCTCCTGCCCGAAGAGATCGTTCACGCGCGGAACATGGTGGAAAGCGAGCTCGTATGGCTCGAGGGCTACGCGCCCTACGGGAAGCGGTACTGGCCGCTTACCGATCGAGTGGTCGAGGCCATGGAGGAGGGGCGCGCCGATTCGAGCGACCTTGCGCTCAAGCTCGTGCAGGGCTCTTCTTGACCGTTTGCGTAGTTCTGCTCTCTCGCGGGGCCTGAATCCCATACACTAGATGGGTGCTCCATTCGGGGCACGACAGGCTTGTTGAGAGGGGACAGCATGGCAGAGTACAAGACCGATATCGAGATTGCCCAGGAAGCCGAGATGTGGCCCATCACGCGGGTCGCCGAGGCGGTCGGCCTCACTGACGAGCAGCTCGAGCATTATGGTACGTACAAGGCGAAGGTCGATATCCACGCTCTGCGCGACCTGCCCCGTAAGGCCAAGCTCGTGCTTGTGACGGCAATCAACCCCACGCCGGCGGGCGAGGGCAAGACCACGACCTCCGTTGGTTTGGCGGACGCCCTCACGCGATTGGGCAAGAAGGCGGTGCTGGCGTTGCGCGAGCCCTCGCTCGGGCCGGTCTTCGGCATCAAGGGCGGTGCGGCTGGCGGCGGCTATGCCCAGGTGGTTCCCATGGAGGATATCAACCTGCATTTCACGGGCGACTTCCATGCCATCGGTGCTGCCAACAACCTTCTTGCCGCCATGCTCGACAACCATATCCAGCAGGGTAACGCCCTTGGCATCGATCCAAAGCAGATCGTGTGGAAGCGCGCGGTCGATATGAACGATCGCCAGCTGCGCCACATCGTGGACGGTCTTGGCGGAAAGGCGCAGGGTGTTCCCCGTGAGGACGGCTTCGACATCACCGTGGCCTCTGAGGTTATGGCAGCGTTCTGCCTCGCGAGCGGCCTTATGGACCTGAAGGAGCGCCTGGGCCGCATGGTCGTGGCCTACACCTACGGCGGCGAGCCCGTCACGGCCTCCGACCTGCATGCCGAGGGCGCCATGGCGGCGCTCCTCAAGGACGCCATCAAGCCCAACCTCGTGCAAACGCTCGAGCATACGCCGGCGTTCGTGCACGGAGGCCCCTTCGCGAACATCGCGCATGGATGCAACTCGGTCCAGGCGACCGAGACCGCGCTGAAGCTGGGCGATTACGTGGTCACCGAGGCAGGCTTCGGTGCCGACCTGGGTGCCGAGAAGTTCCTCGACATCAAGTGCCGCATGGCGGGCCTCGACCCCGATGCGGTGGTGATCGTGGCCACGGTGCGCGCGCTCAAGTACAACGGAGGCGTGCCCAAGGCTGAGCTGACGAGCGAGAATCTCGAGGCGCTCGAGGCGGGCATCCCCAACCTGCTCCGCCACGTCTCGAACATCCGCGACGTCTACGGTCTGCCCTGCGTGGTCGCCATCAACGCATTCCCCACGGACACCCCGGCTGAGCTTGCCCTGGTGGAGCGCAAGTGCCAGGAGCTCGGCGTGAACGTCGCCCTCTCCGAGGTTTGGGCGAAGGGCGGCGAGGGCGGCGAGGCGCTCGCCGAGGAGGTCATGCGTCTCTGCGAGGAGCCCCACGAGTTCCGTTATTCGTACGAAACCGGCTCCTCGATCGAGGATGCCCTCGATGCCATCGCGACCAAGATCTACCATGCGGACGGCGTGGACTACACGCCTGCCGCCAAGCGCCAGCTTGCTCAGCTCAAGGCGAACGGGTTCGGTAACCTTCCTGTCTGCGTGGCGAAGACGCAATATTCCTTCACGGACGATCAGCATAAGCTCGGCGCGCCCGAGGGCTTCCGCATCACGGTGCGCAACCTTCGCGTCTCGGCGGGTGCCGGTTTCGTGGTGGCGCTCACTGGTGACATCATGACGATGCCCGGCCTGCCCAAGACGCCGGCTGCGGAGCGGATCGATGTCGATGAGAACGGCGTGATCACCGGTTTGTTCTAGTGCTTTTTCGGCCCGGAGGGTGTTTCCTTCGGGCGTAGTCCTCGGATTTCGACCGAGTCGAAATCCTGCGGGAAACGCCCTGCGGAAACACCCTCCGGGCCACGTGGGCGAGCATCGCTGCGCTTGCTCGCTATTGGACATGGTCGTCTGCTTGGAATTCTAGGGCATCCCTCTTGGTAAAGACGGTCTGTGCGCACGGTTGCCGGCACTGAAAGATTTTTTAAGATGTCCCTGCCGGCGCGCGGGGCGGGTGCTTCTGTGGCAGGATAGACCAGTTGCTGAAGGCACTTTTGCAGCAAGATGGAGACAAGGAGGTTGCCATGCGTGACAACCGTGATACGCAACAGAAGCTGACCGAACGCTCCTGCGTTGATTTTGCCGCTGCGCTCGCCGCGAAGCAATCGGTTCCCGGCGGCGGGGGTGCGGCTGCGCTCGCCGGAGCGCTCGGCACCGCGCTCTGCTCCATGGTGGCTCACTATACCGTGGGGAAAAAGGCCTACGCCTCCGTGCAGGACGATATCGAGCGCATTCTCATTGAGGCAGAGGATGTGCGCGAGAATCTCATGGGGCTCATCAACGCCGACGCCGAGGCGTTTGAGCCGCTCGCGCGCGCCTATAGCATTCCGAAGAGCGATCCGGCGCGTGCGCGTACCATAGAGCTCGCTACAAAGACGGCCTGCTCCGCTCCCATCGAGATGATGCGCCAGTGCGCACGCGCGGTGCCGCTTTTGGAGGAGCTGGCGGAGAAGGGCAGCCGTCTGCTCCTCTCCGACGTGCTGTGCGGTGCGGCGCTGTGCGGCGCAGCTCTCGTGGCATCGAGTGCGAACGTCTACGTTAATACGGGCACGCTCGGCGATCGTGAGTTCGCCGAGGAGCTCGAAGCCGAGGCCGACGCCCTCATCGGTGAATACGCACCGCGTGCCCAGGCGGTGGTCGACGCGATGCGCGCCCATCTGAGGAGGGGTTGATCATGGCGGAGCTATTGCGTGGCGCCCCGGTCGCTGCGTCCCTGACCGAGGAGCTTAGCTATCGCACCCGTGCGCTTCGGTCGCGCGGGATCGAGCCCACCCTCGCGATCGTTCGCGTGGGGGAGCGTTCCGACGACCTTGCCTATGAGCGGGGCGCCCTGAAGCGGGCGGAGCGCGTGGGGCTGACGGTCCAGAGGGTCCTCCTTCCCGCGGATTGCGCGCAGGATGAGCTCATCGCTGCCATCGAGCGCGTAAATGCCGACGCCTCTGTCCACGGCTGCCTCATGTTCAGTCCTCTTCCCCCTCATCTCGATGAGGCGGCGGCTCGGGCCGCGCTCGATGCTTCCAAGGATGTTGACGGCATAACACCGGGATCGCTCTTCGGTCTCTACGCGCGCGAAGCGGTCGGCTTCGCGCCCTGCACCGCCGAGGCGGTGGTCGAGCTGCTCGAGCGCTCCGGCGTCGCGCTCGAGGGTTCGCGCGTCTGCGTGGTCGGTCGTTCGCTCGTGATCGGCAGGCCGGTGTCGCTTATGCTGCAGGACCGTAACGCGACTGTGACCATGTGCCACACGCGCACGCGTAATCTTGCGGAGGAGTGCCGCCGTGCCGATGTGCTCGTGGTTGCGGCGGGGCATGCGGGCACGATTGGCGCGGACTGTGTCTCCTCGGGTCAGGTCGTGGTCGATGTGGGCATCAATTGGGACGACGAGGCGGGAAGACTCGTGGGCGATGTGGCCTTCGAGGAGGTCGAGCCGTTGGTGCGAGCGATAACCCCGGTTCCGGGTGGAGTGGGCGCGGTCACGACGGCCGTGCTCGCCAAGCACGTGGTCGAGGCCGCGGAACGTGCATCAGCTTGATGGCTTTTGCGCAGCTGCGCAGATTCCAGCCGCCGCGTGCTGCCTCAGCCTGCTTGTCGCATGCTTCGGGGTGTTGTCGTGCGGAATGGCCCGCGAAGCACTCGATGTGCCCGGTATCTGGTACCATGCTTCGGCAGATTGGGCATGAACAGCCATATCCGGCACAGGAGTTGCCGGGGTTCATTGAATGGCGCCTGCGGGTTCGGGCGCACGAGAGGGGCGGCGATGGCGGTCGATAAGGCGCGCGCGGAAGCAGCGATTCGCGAATTCTTGATTGCGGTGGGCGAGGACCCGGACCGTCCAGGTCTCTTGGAGACGCCCGACCGTGTGGCCCGTGCGGCACAGGAGGTGCTCGGGGGGTACGACGAGGACCCTTCGCTGCATCTTCGCAAGCAATTCCATGAGAACGATAACGAAGAGATGGTCATCGTGCGCGACATTCCCTTCTCGTCGCTTTGCGAGCACCATATCTTACCGTTTACCGGCAAGGCGCATGTGGCCTATATTCCACATGAAGGGCGCATCACCGGGCTCTCGAAGATCGCCCGCTGCGTGAACGGTTATGCGCGCCGCTTGCAGCTGCAGGAGCGACTCACGGCCCAGATCGCGGACGCGATGATGGCAGAGCTCAGGCCGCGCGGCGTTCTCGTGGTGCTCGAGGCGGAGCACATGTGCATGACCATGCGCGGCGTGCGCGCAGCCGGCGCGCTCACCACGACCTCTGCCGTGCGGGGTACGTTCCGCTCCGATATCCGTACGCGCGAGGAGGCGCTCCGCCTCCTTGGCCTGTAGGCATGTTGGGTGCGGTATGAGACAGTTGTGCCGGGTTAATCTGTCTCATGAGACAGATTAACCCGGCACAACTGTCTCATCTGCCAGCTCACCCTTGACTTCTGTATGAAAGGTTTTCCATGGCATCAGATACTCCTACGATGCGGCCGCTGCTTACTCCCGCTGAGATAGAGGCCAAGGCCGAGGAAGCGGGAGAGGCCAAGGCATCGCTTCCCGCTTTGCGCCTCCTGGTTCTCGCCATCCTTGCCGGAGCGTTCATCGCGTTCGGTGGGTCCTTCATGCTCCTGGTTCGCTCCGATGCGAGCCTTGGCTTTGCCGCCTCGCAGCTGCTTGGCGGTCTTGTATTCACGCTCGGGCTCTTTCTCGTGCTCGTTGCGGGCGCCGAGCTCTTCACCGGCAACTGCCTCATGGTGGCGGGTGCGCTTTCCGGACGCTACGCCTGGACGAGCGTGCTGCGCAACTGGGTGATCGTCTACGTGGGAAATGCAATCGGTGCCGTTTGCATCGCCGTGATGTTCTGGGCGGCGGGTATCTTTGCTTCGAATCACGGTGCGGTGGGGGAGATTGCCCTTTCGGTGGCGCTCACCAAGGCGGGGCTTGCCCCGGGCGTGGCGTTCGTGCGCGGTATCCTCTGCAACATTCTTGTGTGCTTGGCCGTGTGGATGGGGTTCGCCGGGCAAAGCGCCTGCGACAAACTGGCTGCGGCGATCTTGCCAGTCGTCGCATTCGTCGTCCTCGGCTTCGAGCACAGCATCGCCAATTTGTTCTTCCTCCCGCTCGGTTTCCTCGCTGAGGGTGCGGGAGTTGCCGGTGCGGGTGTGCTCACGGTTGCCGGTGTGGGTTTAAATCTGCTTTTTGTGACGGCTGGCAACATCGTGGGCGGCGCTCTCGTCGGCGCGGCATATTGGTTTGCCTATAAGCGGCAGCGATGAGGCTGGAGGAAGCTTTCGCCGAGGTTGTCGATGGGGTCGCTGCCGAAGAGTCTGTAGACAACAGGGCGCTTGATGCCGCCGTCGCGGGCGTTGGTGCCAGAGGAGCCTGCTGCCCGGAAGGAGCCTGCCAGCCGCGCAAGCGTGCCCTGCGCAAGCTCCTGCTTCGCGAGCGTGCGGAGCAAACGCCAGACGAGCGGGCATCTATAGACACCCTCATCGCGCATCGCGTCATTGCCGCACCGGAGTTTGTGCAATCGGAGACGGTGCTCATCTACCTGTCCTTCGCGTCTGAAGTCGAGACGCGCGGCATCATCCGCGCTGCTTGGGAGTTGGGGAAGGCCGTGGCGCTCCCGCGTGTCTGCGCTGCGCGCAGCCTGCGGTGGTATCGCGTCGACAGCCTTGACGGCCTTCGTGTGAGCTCGTTCGGCATCAAGGAGCCCCCTCCCCATGAGAATCGGGAGGTCGTCCCCGGCCCGGCTCCTGGGCATGTCGCCATCGTTCCTGGACTCGCGTTCGACTGCCAGGGGTTTCGCTTGGGCTACGGCGGAGGCTTCTACGACGTGTTTCTTGCTGGTTTCCCGGGCGTCTCCATCGGGTTGTGCCGTGAGCGACAGCTCTGTGCGAGCCTGGACGATCTAGGGGTGATCGATCCCCACGATCGACGCGTCGACTTCGTGGTTACCGAGCAGCGTATGGTTAGCAGCGCCTCGCCAACTTCAATTGTTGGTTGACGCCCCCTCGACATGCGTTGCCGCCCCGGTGCCATTTGTACAATGGAAGGCGTACATGACGCGATGACGGCACCATGCCGCTCGCAGACCGTTGTTTTGCAATGGGCGGCATTGTGGGGTGCTGGTGTGAATATTCAACAACTTCGATATTTCTGCTCCGTTATGAACGCCGGCAGCTTTTCGGGGGCTGCTCGCGAGGCGAACGTGACGGTCCAAGCGGTCTCCAAGGCGATCGGTGAGCTGGAGGCCGAGCTGGGGGAGCCTCTGTTCGTGCGACGAAGCAAGGGTGCCGTTCCCACCGCTTTCGGCCTTGAGCTGAGCCGGTACGCCCAGCAGGCCCTCGAGGCCTTCGATAAGGTCGGCGATATGTTCGAGGCGCGCCGGACGGATGCCGTGAAGGCGGGCGATACCTTTCGCGTCTTGCTCGCAGTGCCGTTCTTCAGCAACCATCGTATCGTCTGCGCGGGGTTGGAGCGCTTCCTTTCCAAGCAGCTGGGTACGAAGGTGAGCTTTGGGCTTTGCATGGGCTACGAGGCAGTCCCACAGCTGCTTTCCGGCGACCTTGACGCGCTGATTACCATCGGGGAGTATTCCAATCCGCTCTGCGACAGCGTTCGTGTGGGCACGCTGCCGGTAGGCGTCTTCCTCTCGAGCAAGCACCCGCTCCGCAAGAAAAAGCTCGTCACCATGAGCGACCTCGCGCCGTATCCCGTCTGCCATGCCGAAGGTCTCGACGATTTCAACGAGACGATCTTGAACCTGTACCTTCGCTGCGGGCTTGCGTCGAAGGTGGTCCCCATCCGCACGCAGGATGAGGTCAAGCATTTCGTGATGGAAGAGCATGGCTACACCATGGGAGTGGGGATTCCCGCCTTCTCCATCTCTCCATCGTGGTCGATGCTGCGCTTCGTGCCCGAGGACGACATTCCCGTGTCGGTCTGCGCCGTGAGCGCAAAGGACCATAAATCCGAGCAGTACCTCGCCTTCGAGCACTTCATGCTCAAGGGCTTCCCGCGCGTGCTCTCGCTTCTTGGCGCATAGCGCACATGCGCCACGCCCCGGCATCGCTTGCCATAGCTTGGAAGTGCTTGCCGCCACTCGGACGTTTCGAACGCTTCGGCATCTCAACAATAGACCTCAACGCCATAGCTATGAAAAACGGGCCGCCTCCACCGATTGCGATGGAGGCGGCCCGTTGGATGGGGGGCTAGGCTTCTGGGCGCGCGTCGGGGTCCTTGTCCTTCTTGGCCCGCTTCTCATCGTACTTGCCGATGGAGGCGTCTTGGCTCTCAACGAAGCTGTCGGCTCCCTCGAGCTCATCGGCCTCGCCCTCGCTCAGAGGCGAGCGGTCGTCTTCATCGTGCTCGAATTGGAGCTGGTAGGGTGCGATATCGTGCCGCGTGAGCAGAAGGCGCATCTCCCGCTTGAGGTTCCGCTCGAGTGCGGAGCGGTTCTTCTCCGAGCAGCGCGCGATCACGCGGATGGTCATCGTGCTCGTGGAGAGTGCGACGATGCCGCGGTAGAACGGGCCGTCCAAGATCATGGGCTGGCGCTCGGCGATGCGCGGAAGCGCCTCTTTGAGCACGTTCTCGAGGTGCGGCAGGTCCTCGCCCACGGAGACCTCGACGTCGATGGTGGCGAAGGAATCGAGCTTGGTGCGGTTCACCACGTTCGAGATCGCGCTGTTCCTCAGCACGATGACGTTGTCGTTGCCGTCGTTGATCTTGGTGGTGCGGATGCCGATCTCCATGACGGTTCCGGTGTTGGTACCCACGGAGATGGTGTCGCCCACGCGGAACTCGCCCTCGAAGATGATGAAGAGGCCCGAGAGCAGGTCGGTGACGAGGTCCTTCGCACCGAAGCTGATGGCCAGGGTGAGGAGTCCCGCGCTTGCAAGAAGCGTGCCTGTGTCCACGCCCACCGTCGCCAAGCACCAATACAGCGTTCCCAGGATTGCGCCGTACTTGGTGAGGCTCACGAGCAGGCGGCATACGGTCTCGCCGCGCGCCGAGAGGGCATCGGAGAGCAGGTGCAGCACCTTCTGCACCACCCACGACAGGGTGAAGATCACGCATGCGGTCATAACGCTTGCCGTGAGCGCGAAGATGTTGAGGCCGCGTTCCCAGCCCCCGCCGAGGATGTATCCGAAGACGGAGTTCGTCCCGAAGATCTGGTCCTTGAACAGTACCGAGAAGAAGACGGCGACCACGCCCACGCCAACGAAGAGGCGCAAGACATAGCCGAGCTTCTGCTCGGGTGTCATGTGGCTCCAATCGAGGGAGCGGTTGAGCCAACGGCTCGCGGCAGACTCCGTCCTCGTCCGACGACCCGAGGGCGTTTCGATTTCGAAGACGCGGTCCGCGCTGGGGTCTTCCGTCATGGAGCGGAGAGGGGCGGGCATGTGCTCGGGCTCAAAGGCGATCAGGCAGAAGACGACGGCAAGGCAGGCGAGCGCGATGAGCCCGGTGGCGAGGGTGAGCGGGAGGCGTTGGGCCATGAGCTCGCCTTCGGGGCCCGCAACGTATACGAAGCAATCGGGCGTCTCGACTGAGGAGGCGTAGAACGTCTCGCCACCGATCGTGATGTAGTCGTCGTAGCCTCCGCGGATCTGGCTCTCCTTGAGCCCGACCTCAGTGGCCTGCTTGCCTTGAATCGAAGCGTCGGGATAGTAGGAGATGGTGCCATCGGCTTTGCTCACCGCGAACGCGAAGCCGCCGGAGCCCGCCTTCACGCCGTCGAGCACGTGATCGATCTGCACGCTTCTGAGCAGCTCCTCGAGCCTTCCGGCATGAACCATGACCTGCACGAATCCGTTGGTGTAGCCCGCATCGTCGTAGGTTGCCACGCCGATGTACTGAACGAGCTCCCCGGTCATCTCGTCTTCTGTGGGCTCCTGGACGTAGCTATCTACGCCCTGCAGGAGCTGCCAGAAGGCGAAGGACTGGTCGGTCTTGTCGGTCGAGAGCGAGAAGTGCTCATATGGAGCGTTCGAAACCATCATGGACCCGCTTCCATCGAACAGGTACACGCCAGACACCTGGAGCACGTCGGCAAGTTCCTGCATCTTGGGTTTCGTCGCGAGGGCGGGGTTCTCCTCGAGGATGTAGGCCGCCACGCGTGCCTTGGATAGGTAGCGCTCGTCATACTGCACGGTAAGCTCGTCGGCGCGATCGTTCACGCGGTCGATGGTCTCGGCGATCGACGAAGCGCGCTCCTTGTTAACGACCGACTGCGTGGAGAGGGCGAAGAGCGTCTGCATGTAGAAGGAGACGGCGACGATGGCGATGAAGCCGACGAGCGTGAAGATCGCTGCGCGCTTGCCGACTTCGCGATTGTAGCGAAGGCGTCCAACGCGAACGAGGTGATCGTTCGCATGGCCGTCGCGTTCCTCCTGGCGCATGACGAAGATGCCGTAGAGCGTGACGGTCGCGATGACGGCAAAGAACACGAAGAGGATGACGGCTACGGTCACCATGCGCGATGCGGCCATGTCGCTTTCGGGCACGGCGCAAACATAGTAGGTGTCGCCGATGAGGCTCACGCGGCAGTAGAGTTCTTCTCCGTCCAAGGTGAGCTGCGCTACGGCGCCGTCCTCGAGCTTGGCTACATCGATTCCCGCGTCGAGCGCGTCTCGACCGACAAGGTCGGCGTCGGGATGGTATTCGATGAGGTAGGTTTGCGCCGAGAGCGCAAACACATAGCCGTTTTGCCCTACGGAGATGTTGCGGAGCACGCTTTCCGTGGAGCTCGTCTCGGCATCGAGGAGGCGCAGCTCCTCGGGGTTCTGCTCGATGACGACCATCGTGTCGGCGTCGAGGCACGCTGCGTAGTACCGGCACAGCCAGTCCTCGCCGGGAAGCTCGATTTCGACGGCGCGCGACGGCTCGCCCGTGGCAAGGCATTCGCGCAGATAGTTGAAGCGCGCATACGAGAAGTTCGCCTTCGTTTCGGCTGCCTTTGCCACGATGGTGCCGTCCGACTTGACGACGAGCACGTTATCGACGTCCAAGAGCTGGCGGTACTCGGCCATCTTGGCATCCGTTGCCTCGAACCCGGCGTCGTTTGCTGCCATGAAGGCGACGCTCATCGCCTTCGACTGATAGATGGCATCGAAGGTCTCCTTGTTCTGCGAGGCCTCCTCTTCTGCGCTGGCGAGGAGCTCCTTGAGCTCGCTTGCCTCTTCCTCCATCTCGGTGTCGTAGCTTGAGCGGGAGAGGCTCTCTTGCATGCCGGAGAGCAGGACGCCCATGACGACCATGCTTACGGCTACGATCGCGAGAAGGAGCGCGATCTTCACATTCGTTTTGCGGAACAGCGTACGGGGCATCTTCATCTCCTAGTCCCACTTGTCTACGAGCGCGGCGATCGTGCCATCGTCGAGCATATCCTGCAGGGTGGACGACACCGAATCGCTCAGGTCCGAGCCCTTCTGCGTCGCGATACCGTATGATTGCTCGGCGACCTCGAAACCTTCGATGATGGTGCGCTTGTCGTCCATATAGGTATGCGCGATAGCTCCGTCGAGCACCATGGCATCGACCGTTCCCACTTCGAGTGCGTCCGAGAGCTCTTCGTAACTCGGGAATTGCAGCAGGTGCCAGGTATCAAAGGAGACATCGGAGTTGTCGTCGTTCGCCTGTTCCACCACGCCGGATGAGAATCCGATGTCGTAGAGCTTCTGGCTCAGGAGCGGTGCGGCGTTCGATCCAGACATGGTGCCGAAGGTGCGGCCGCGCATGTCATCGATGGAGGCGATCATCGACGAGTTCTGGACGACGGCGATGACGGCATCCTCGTAATAAGCGGGGGAGAAGTCGAAGTTCTCAAGCCGGGTCTCGGCGATGGAATAGCAGGCGGCTACAAGGTCGATGGTGCCCGCGAGAAGCATTTCTTTCCGGTCGTCGGGCGTGACGGTGACGAACTCCACATCGTCTATGCCCATGCGTTCTGCGAGATCGTTCACGATATCGATCTCAAGTCCGTAGTAGTTATCGGTCGTCTCGTTGAGATATCCGAAGCCGATGACGTCGGCCCTGACGCCGGCTCGAAGCGTGCCGTTTGCCGTGGATGTGCTGGCTGCGCGCGGGCTGCCGGATCCCGTGCTGCCCGATGCGGGAGCACCCTGGCCGGCGCATCCGCCCAGCGCGGCGATCGGAAGCGCGGAGAGCGCGAGGGCGCAAAGGGTTCTGCGCGATACGTTCACGTCTCACCTCGTTATGGTCGAAGTTCCCTGGATGGTCTTGCCGGGTATCCCGGCACACATGCCCTCACTATACGTGAGCTCGCGCGTGGCTCGTATGCACCGCGCATGGTTCAACTTCAAATTGAAGTCCCTGGTTTTCGTTGCGGTCAAACGAGGCTTCCTTTAGATTGTCCTGGTTTGCCGCGGATGGATCCGCGGCCGCGCCCGGACTCGCTGGGGGTTCGGGGCGAGGGAATAGGAGGAAGCATTGGATTCCATCAAGAAGTACGTTGCCGAAGCAATCGGTACCTTCACGCTCACGTTGTTCGGGTGCGGCAGCGCCGCCATTGCCGGCGCCACCCTGGGCACGCTCGGTATCGCGTTCGCTTTCGGTCTTTCGATCGTGGCCATGGCATTCGCCATCGGAAACGTGTCGGGCTGTCACATCAACCCTGCTGTGACCTTCGGCCTCTATGCCGATAAGCGCATCTCCTTGAAGGACCTTTTCGGGTATTGGATTGGTCAGTTCGCTGGCGGCATCGTGGCCGCTTTCGTGCTCATGCTGATTATCAATAGCTGCGACGCGCTCGGCGGCGTCGCCGCGACGGGGCTTGGCACCAACGGTTTCGGCGAGGCATCGACCACGGGCATCAGCATGGTCGGCGCGTTTGCGGTCGAGGTGATTCTTACCGCCGTTTTCGTGCTCACCATCTTGGGCGTTACGGCGAACGAGAAGACCTCTAGCTTCGCGGGCATCGTGATCGGCCTCACCCTCACGTTCGTGCACATCATGGGTATCCCGCTGACGGGCACCTCGGTGAATCCGGCTCGCAGCTTCGGTCCCGCCCTTGCCATGGCGGTGCAGGGCAATACGCTGGCGCTCGAGCAGGTGTGGGTCTTCATCTTCGCTCCCCTCGTCGGCGCGGGCATCGCGGCGGCCATCTTCGCTCTGTTCAAGGGGTATTATTCGACGCAGGAGTAAACTACCTGCATGGTGCGTGCCGGGGATGGGTTCGAGTTGTCGCTCGCCGTCCCGGGCCGTGCCCTTCGCGCACATGCGGCCTGCGCCGATATGCTCGCTCCCGTACCGCCCTCGCGCTTGCGGGGGCATTCGCGTTCAACGGCTGCGCTCTTGAGCAGCCCTCAACCCTCAGAAAGGATGTTTGAGATGTCTGGTAACTGCAAAATCGTCAAAGGCCTGAGCCTGCTTGGAATCGTGTACGGTATCGTGCAGATTGTCGTGGGAGCCATATGCTTCTTCGGGGCCGCGGACGTGGCCGGCATGGTGGGGATCGACGACCCGGTCATTACCGCCCAGGTGCTCGGCGTCGTGCTCGCTGTCTCGGGCGTGTTCCTCATCGTGACCGGCTTTGTGGGCGCCCGCGGCGCCAACCGTCCCTCAAAGCTCATGCCCTTCATCGTGCTTGCCACGATCTTCACCTTTGTGAATCTCTTCGGTCTTGCGATGATCATCACCGGTGGTTCTGGTGCCGTCTGGCCCAACCTGCTTCAGACGGCTGTGGGCCTCTCTGCCGTGCTCGCCGCGTCCCGTGCCCAGAAGGAGGCTATGGAGCGCTAGCCAGCCATCGAAAGCGCCTTTTTGAGCCGGCGGTTGTATGTCCACTTTCATGCTTCCTTGCGGAAAGTTGGACATAACCGCCGGTTTTCTTATACCTCGGCGATCGGGCTGCGCTACCATCTTTCACGCCGATGCCGTACGATGGCGCGGTTGTCCTCAAGATCAAAGGAACCATGCTCATGCCCCTTCACCATACTGAACCCTACCGCATCCCCTTCGATGTTCCCGAGCTCGCGTTTGACGAGGCGGTGCGCCTCGCTGCCGATACCGGGACCATTCCCGGGGATGCAGGCCCCCTTCTCGAGACCGTTGTCGATATGCTCGATGAACTTGGGCGCCCCGATCAGGCCTTTGATGTGCTTCAGGTGGCGGGCACCAACGGGAAGAGCTCGACCGTGCGCTTCACCGAGGCGATCTTGCGCGGCGAGGGGTGCCGGACGGCGCTCTACACCTCGCCGCACCTTGTTCGCTATCCGGAGCGGATGGAGATTTGCGGCCGCGTGGTTGCCGATGACGTGTTCGCTCACGGCGTCTCCGCAGCGGCCGAGGCGGGTCGCAGGGTGAACGCCCGTCGTGTGAAAGAAGGGCAGCAGCGCTATACCATCACGCCGTTCGATCTGCTCACCGTAGCCGCGCTCGTGTCGTTTGCCGAGGCGGGCGTCGAGGTGGCGGTCCTCGAGGTCGGCCTCGGTGGCCGATGGGATGCAACGAGCGCCACGAACCCGGTGGGCGTTGCGGTGACGGGAATCGGCCTCGACCATATGCGCATCTTGGGTAACACACTCGCGGAGATTGCCGCAGAAAAGGCTGCCGTGATCAAGCCGGGGCGCTTCGCGGTGCTCGGGGAAGGAACGCACGAGCCGGAGGTGCAACAGGTGATGGATGATCGCTGTGCCGCCTGCGGGGTGACGCCCGTGGTTGTCCGCCACGAGGTCATTTCACTTCCGTGCTTCATGGGCGACGATCTGGCGGTGCGCTGTCCCGCCCCGCGCGCGGCCTATACGGTGCGCCTCCCTAAGCCCGCTTACCAAGCGCAGAACGTCGCCTGCGCCGTTGATATGGCCGAGGAGTATCTCGGGCGACCCCTCGACGAAACGCTGCTCAATGCGAGCCTGGCCGCGTGCCCCACGCACGGGCGCTTCGATGTGCTCGCGCGCAACCCGCTTCTCATGATCGACGCCTGCCACAATCCGCAGTCGTGCGACGCGTTCGTGGGATCGGTGGGGGAGATCGCGCCCGAGCGCAGCGCCAGGCCGACGCTCCTCATCGCCGCGCTCACCGACAAGGACGCTGCCGGCATCGTGCAGTCGCTCGTGCCTGCGTTCCCGCGCGTCGTGGTGACGCAGACCGATTCGCCGCGAGCGCTTCCCGCCTGCGATCTGGCAACCTTGGTGCGGGCGGAGCTCGACCGGGAGGGGCGGCCCGCCACGGACCTCGTTGCCGTCTACCCGTGCGTTCCCGAGGCACTCGGCGCGCTCGAGCGAGCGGGCGAGGCGGTCGTTGCGGCGGGAACCATCACGCTTGCAGGCGAGGTGGCCGCATTCGTCGCTAAATGATCGCGCTTGCCCGCCCGCGCTATTCCTCAAGCTTATGGAAGTGCGGCTCTCCATGTTCGAACGTGCAAAAGCTCTCGTATCCGAGCGCTGCGAGGCGCCGCTGAATGCGTCGGATGTAGGCGCCTAGATGCTCTGGAGCATCTTCGTGCCTTTTGTAGGTCCGTCCGATACGCGTGCGAGCGCCGCAAGGGTGCCTGCTCGCCGCACCAGGGCTGCTTGCTCGCCGTGCGGCCCCTCTGCGCTGCCTGCGGGGTATCGAGTCCGCAGCGCTGTCCAACAGGGCCTGCATCGCAAGGCCGCCGGGCTCGCTGTGCGGCCCGCCTGCGCGCTCGCGCTCATTGTGCGCCACCCGAAGCGCCTCGTCCAGACCTATTGCCACGTCGTTGCTGTGTCTTTTTTGGAAGATTTGCCATGACGGTATACAATGTTTGACGATTTTGCCTGAATACCCGGTTTATGTTGCTCGGGTTCTCGACTGAAAGGTTCGATCGCGTATGATGCAGTACATCCAAGAGCTCATGTCGCCGCAGGTGATGTTCGTCATCTACCTCTTCATCGCGTTCATCATCGCGCTGTATGTCCTCTCGGTGGTATACGTGTTCATCGATGCGCGCCGCCGCGGGTCCGAATACTTCTGGGCATGGGGTCTGCTTGCCCTTCTGCCCTTTGTGGGCCTTATCGCATACAACGTCCTGAGGCCGAACACCTACCTCGCCGACCGCGAGGAGCAGGAGCTCGACATGGCTCTGCGCGAGCGCCAGCTTGCCCAGTACGGCACCTGCCCGCATTGCGGCGGCCCCATCGAGAAGGACTTCGTGGTGTGCCCGGTCTGCAACACCCAGGTGCGCAACGTCTGCCCGAGCTGCCATAGGCCGCTCGACGCGCACTGGAAGGTCTGCCCGTACTGCCGCACGCATATTCAGTAGTAAGATTGGTGCCAGGTGCAAGCTTGCCGAGATGGCGGCTTCGCACCTGGCTCTTTTTGTAGCCGCGTTTGTTAGCAAGTGTTTGCCGACACCGTGTTGCGAGCAATTCTGTATGGGCAACGCAGCCTGATTGTGGTAAACCTGTTACCAGACCGCGGAAGAAGGGGCCGAGCGCGTAATGCATCGCATGCTTGGACATAGCTATCGAACGCAGACTATCTAGGCGTCTGTCCATCCCATGGCCGGCAGGCCACGGACAGGCGCCGCATATCGCTCGCAGCCGCCTTCGGGTCGGTGCGAGCGTTTTTGTATTCACACGAGTAGCCCGCCTGATATGGTTGCTACGTAACGCAAAGGAAGAGGTTTCCTATGAAGGTTCTCTATAACGACGGCCACGTGGATGAGTGCCCGGCAGACGAGGTCACGCACGTCGTGCGCCACAGCGCCGCGCATATCATGGCGCAGGCCATCAAGCGCTTGTACCCCGAAGCCGACTTCGCCTACGGTCCCGCTACCGAAGGCGGTTTCTACTACGATGTCGATCTGGGCGACAAGACCCTTTCCGAGGACGATCTGCCCGCCATCGAGGACGAGATGCGTCGCATCGTGAAGGAGAATCTGAAGTTCTCCGTGTTCGAGCTGCCGCGCGAAGAAGCCATCGCCCTCATGGAGGAGCGGGGCGAGAAGTACAAGGTCGAGCACATCGGCGACCTGCCCGAAGAAGCCCGCATCACCTTCTACCAGCAGGGTGACTACATCGACATGTGCGTGGGCCCGCACCTTACCTACACCAAGGGGCTCAAGGCCTTCAAGCTCACGGGCGTATCGGGTGCTTACTGGAAGGCCGATAGCTCGAACAAGATGCTCACCCGTGTGAACGGTACCGCGTTCGCCACGAAGGACGAGCTCGAGCAGCATCTCAAGATGCTCGAGGAGGCCAAGCGCCGCGACCACCGCAAGATCGGCCGCGAGATGGACCTCTTCATGATGCGCGATGAGGCCCCCGGTTTCCCGTTCTTCCTGCCCAACGGCATGATCCTCAAGAACGAGCTCTTGAACTACTGGCGCGAGATCCACCGCAAGGCCGGTTACGTTGAGATTTCCACGCCGCAGATTATGAGCAAGCATCTGTGGGAGACCTCGGGCCACTGGGACCACTACAAGGACAACATGTACTCCACCATCATCGATGACGAGGAGTACTGCATTAAGCCCATGAACTGCCCGGGCGGCGTGCTCGTGTACAAGAGCCGTCCGCATAGCTATCGCGAGCTGCCCATTCGCGCCGGCGAGATCGGCCTCGTGCACCGTCACGAGATGAGGGGCGCGCTGCACGGCCTCTTCCGCGTGCGCTGCTTCAACCAGGACGACGCGCACCTGTTTGTGACGCCGGAGCAGCTCACCGACGAGATCGTGGGCGTGGTGAACCTCATCGACTCCGTGTACCAGAAGTTCGGCTTCACCTATCACCTCGAGCTTTCCACCCGTCCCGAGGATTCCATGGGCTCCGACGAGGATTGGGAGCGCGCCGAGGCTGGCCTCAAGGAGGCACTCGAGCGCCTGGGCAAGGACTATGTGATCAACGAGGGCGACGGCGCCTTCTATGGTCCCAAGATCGACTTCCACCTGGAGGACTGCCTGGGCCGTACCTGGCAGTGCGGCACCGTGCAGCTCGACTTCCAGATGCCGCAGAACTTCGATTTGGAGTACGTGGACGCCGACGGCTCCAAGAAGCGCCCCATCATGCTGCACCGCGTGTGCTTCGGCTCCATCGAGCGCTTCATCGGCATCCTCATCGAGCACTTCGAGGGCAAGTTCCCCACGTGGCTCGCGCCCTGCCAGGTCAAGGTGCTGCCCGTGTCCGAGAAGAGCCGCGACTACGCGCGCGGCGTGACCGAGCAGCTTGAGGCGGCTGGCATCCGTGCGGTGCTCGATGAGCGCGACGAGAAGATCGGCTACAAGATTCGCGAGGCGCGCAACATCGACCGTCCGCCGTACATGCTCATCATCGGCGAGCAGGAGGTCGAGGCCGGTAACATCTCGGTGCGCGATCGCTCCAACGAGACGCATGCCGAAGAGCTTGCGGCTTTCATCGAGCGCGTGCGCGCGGAGATCGACGAGCGTCGCTAGGCGGAGCGTCGGCAGAGGGGTTTTCTTCGGTCGAAGCGGGTTGCAACGATTTGTTGCAACCCGCTTTTTCCATTGAGCTTTTACCGAGATGGGTGGGCCGATATCGGTATACTGTTGAAGATTAGTTGCCAGCGAGGGGGTTCCGTGAATAGTAGACCAGCATATTCCCAGGTTGCCGCCGCTTATGCGCAAGCTGCAGGTGCGCGTGCTACCTGGCTGGTGCGTGCTCGCAACGCCTTCGAGGTCATTGCCAGGACGGGCATGGTCGGTGCACACGATCGCCTTGTGGTCTATGGAGATACGGTGCTGGACCGCTGCCTGGACGTCCATCCGTGGCAGAACGTTTCGGTTGTAGAAGAGCTCACCTGCGATGCCTTCGTGCAGGCGGGCTTCATGCCGCACGCCGAGGAGGTGGAGCGCGCGCGGCTCGTGCCTGAGGGCTCTCCCGCCTCGTATGCTCATCCTGCGGGAATGGCTGCCGATCGCCTGTTCTGGCTCGTCCCTTCGGTGGGGGGTCCGCAGCTTCGCACGGCCGACCTCCGCGCCTTCTCTCGTGCGGCGCAGGAGGCCGGCGCGCTTCTCATCGTGGACAATACGCTCATGACGGTCTACGGGTGCCATCCGTTGATGCAGGGTGCGCATATCTGCATCGAGAATCTCGATGCTATGGTTGACGCGCCGCTCGAGGAGCCTGTTGTCGCCGTTTCGGTGGCCCGCTCCCTTGCCCGCCGCGGTCGCCGCCACCTCGCCGATCCACGTGCCGAGGATGCACATCGCCTGCTCTCGTTCGGATTTGGATCCCCTGATGCCGTGGAGCCCCAGAGTGCTCCGGCGGGGGAGGACCTCGCCGCCATCGATGCCGCTCTCGATTCGCTCGCTGCCCGTATGCAGCCCCGTTTCGACGGTGCGAACGCGATCGCCTCATATCTTTCCTGCCATGCCGCTGTTGGTTGCGTGCGCTATCCCGCGCTCGCAACGCACCCCGATCGCCTGCTCGCGCCTACGGTCCTCGAGCATGGCTTCGGTCCTGTGGTGTCGTTTTGTTTGAGGGGTGCTCCTGCTGAGAGCATGCGGGCGCGGGCGACGCGCTTCGCTGCCCTGTTCGAGGAAGCGCACGTCGCATCTGCCGAGTCTTTCGCGGCTGCTTCCACAGGAGAATCCGTGGTGTCCGACGCGCCGGCATCGGCCTTTGGTAAGACGCGCCGGACGCGCATCGTGCCCACAGCCGATTCCAAGACCTGCTGCCTCAGGCTCTATATGGGTGCCGAGCACCCGCTTTCTATCGTGGACAGCCTGGACCAGGCGCTTCGTCTTTTCTGCAACCCTCCCGAGCCCTAAGGGCGCGCGGTTCTGGCCGCTTCTCGTCTCGCCATATAACCTGCTTATCCATACATCGGGGAGGGTGTCATGGATCCCCTGTTTTCCACCGCCGACCTTGTTCAGGCGGTCGTTCTGGGTGTTGCGCTCGCTATGGACGCCATGGCGGTGACGCTGTCCAATTCGCTTTGCGAACCGGATATGCCTGCGTCCAAGAAGCTCGCGATGCCCGTCATGTTCGCTCTATTCCAGATGGCCATGCCCATCGCGGGCTTTTTCGGCGGCACACTCGTGGCGCCGCTCATCGAGGCGTATGCTGGCATCGTATCGCTCGTCATCCTTGCGTTCGTGGGCGGGAAGATGGTTTGGGAGGCGGTGCGCGAGCTTCATGAGCCCGAGCAATGCCCTGCCACGCGGCTTACGTATGGCACGATCTTCTTCGAGGCCATCGCGACCTCGATCGACGCCTTCATCGTTGGCGTCTCGCTTGCGGCTGCTGGCGCGAACATCGTGCTCTACGGCGCCGCCATCGGCGTGACGACGCTTTTGTGCTGCCTCATCGTGCTCGCCATAGGCAGGCGCCTCGGCGCGCATTTCGGACCCAAGGCAGAGATTGCCGGCGGTATCGTGCTCATCATCATCGGCCTCAGGGCGTTTTTATCATAAGCGGGGTGCGCTGCGGCCTGGAGCGAAGGCGTGCTGGGCGACAAGCGCGTGTTGCATGAGCACTTTTAATGCATGAGCGTCCTTATAGCGCAGTCGTCCTTATTGCGCGTGCTCTTATTGCGCAGGAGCCCATATTGCGCGTGCTCCCATATAGCGCAGGAGCCCCCAATCCTGTCCTACGGGCCTTCCGTTCGGATATTTCGGTCGCGGTGCTGCGCCATCATTCGCTGCGGGTTCATTTTCTTGTCGAGTGCACCGCACAAACTTGCTGAAATTCGGCAATCTCGGAACTTCAGCAAGTTTGTGCGGTGCACTCGACACGTTTGTGAACCCTTGGCATGGTCCAGGCCTCTGCCTTGGCGTCCATTGACATGCCTCGCCCTTGCCCGTGGGCGCATCGTAACCTATGTTCTTCGGGGTGCGGCAAAGTGCGCGCATAGCGCGTGTTGCGTCGTGCTGCGAGAGCGGTAGTATGTGAGAACGTCCTACCGATGCAGTTCCGCATCATAGGCGGGGAGCACATCAGCCGTGCGGGCGGATGACCGAAGGTGGGGATATGATGGCAAAGGGTGGCGAGATACTCGGTTGCCAAGGGCAATCTGCGATCATCATCGGGGGAGCTACGGCGCTGGAGCTCATACGGCGCGAAGACCTGGCTCCGCTCATTGCTTATTCTGAACGGGTGCCGGCGCGAGCGCTCGCTTGCAAGATCGTAGCTCCGACACAACGGCAGGCAGCGCGCCTACTGGATGCGTTCGAATGCTCCGCGCCTTTGCACTGCGTTGTTGAGGACACGGGCGACCGCCGGCGCGGTGCGGTGCGCTGCCAGATTCTTCGGCCCGTGCGTCAGGGCGATGTGATTATGCTCGATCGGGGGTTGTATCTCCTTTCACCCGAGCTGCTGTATCTTCAGCTTTCCCGGGGGATGGACGTCGCCCAGCTCTGGATGCTCGCATCGGAGCTCACCGCGCGCTACGGCCTCGACACCAGGGCTGAGGTTTCCCGTCAACACATTCATCGTGCCTCGGCGGCTCACTCGAAACGGTTCGAGGAGGCTGATTGCTCGCTTTCCGTGTCCGAGCAAGCTGACGGGGATTCGAATTCGCTCTTCGAGCGTGCGCCGCTGACTACGCCCGAGGCGCTGCGGACCGTGGTTGAGAGCGCCGGGCATGGACCGAGGTCGCTGTCGCACCGTGTGGCCTCGCTCGTGCTCGGTGGCGCGCGTTCGCCCAAGGAAGCGCAGCTCGCGGCACTCCTCGCACTGCCCCGTCGCCTCGGCGGACGTGGTATCAGCGGTATGGAGCTCAATCATGTCTTTGAGCTGCCTCGGCAGGCTCAGGTGATCGCTGGTCGCCGCGCGGTCGAGGGTGATTTGTATATCCCCGGCATCCGTCGGAACATCGAGTACGATAGCGAGCAGCATCACTCCGATAGCGAACAGCGCGATCGCGACATTCGCAAGGCGAATGCCCTGCGTGCCATTGGCGTGGACGTGCGCACCGTGACGAGAACCCAGCTGTATACCTGGAACGTGTTCAACGCGCTCGCCGATTCGCTTGCTCGGGGGACCGTGGACCGCGCCCGCCCCGTTACCGCGTCTCTCAAAACGCTCCAATATGAGCTTTGGCATAACCTGCTCGTTCGAGACGAAGAGCGAGACTGAAGAACGGGTTAGATGGGGATCGTCTCACAGTGCCAGCTTGCATCTTTGTTGATTCGGTTCTGCCTCGGGCGCGCCGGGGACGGGGAGGGTGCATACGCTACAATGGACGCCGAATCGCTCAGCCAGGCGGTTCGAAGCGAAGACGTGCGGCAGGACGCGGCGCCGCTGAGCCCGCGGACGGATCGCACCCAACCACAAGGAGGAGTATCCATGGCCATGTTTTTCCCCGGTGAGTCCCATACGTTCTCTGAGTACCTGCTGGTGCCCGGATACTCGTCTTCCGAGTGCGTTCCCGCAAACGTATCGCTCAAGACCCCGCTCGTGCGCTTCAAGCGCGGCGAGGAGCCCTCGATTTCTCTTAACGTCCCGATGGTTTCCGCCATCATGCAGTCCGTTTCGGGCGAGCAGATGGGCATCGCGCTCGCTACTGAGGGCGGCATGTCCTTCATCTACGGTTCGCAGACGCCCGAGCAGGAAGCCGCGATGGTCAAGGCCGTGAAGGACCACAAGGCCGGGTTCGTGGTCTCCGACTCCACCCTCACGCCCGAAATGACGATGCAGGAGGTCATGGATCTCAAGGAGAAGACCGGCCACTCCACCATGCCCGTCACGGAGGACGGCACGCCGCATGGCAAGCTGCTCGGCATCGTGACCAGCCGCGACTACCGTCCGAGCCGCGATGATCCGTCGTCCAAGGTCGCTACGTTCATGACTCCGCGCGAGCAGCTCATCGTGGGCGACAAGGACATCACCCTCAAGAAGGCGAACGACGTCATTTGGGACAAGAAGCTCAACGCCCTGCCTGTCGTTGACGAGAACGATTGCCTGCTCGGTATCGTGTTCCGCAAGGACTACGACTCCCATAAGACCAACCCCAACGAGATGCTCGATGCCAACAAGCGCTACATGGTGGGCGCGGGCATTAACACGCGTGACTACGAGAGGCGCGTGCCGCTGCTCATCGAGGCCGGCGCCGATGCCCTCTGCATCGACTCCTCCGAGGGCTTCAGCGAGTGGCAGAAGCGCACCATCGCGTGGATTCGCGAGAACTACGGCGAGGACGTCAAGGTGGGTGCTGGCAACGTGGTCGATGCCGAGGGCTTCCGCTTCCTGGCCGATTGTGGTGCGGACTTCATCAAGGTCGGCATCGGCGGCGGCTCCATCTGCATCACGCGCGAGACCAAGGGCATCGGTCGTGGTCAGGCCACGGCGCTTATCGATGTGTGCCGCGCCCGCGATGAGTACTTCGAGGAGACCGGTATCTATGTGCCCGTGTGCTCCGACGGCGGTATCGTCTACGACTACCACATGACGCTTGCGCTCGCCATGGGCGCCGACTTCCTCATGCTGGGCCGCTACTTCGCGCGCTTCGATGAGAGCCCCACGGCTCGCGTGAACGTGAACGGCCAGTACATGAAGGAGTACTGGGGCGAGGGTTCCGCCCGTGCTCGCAACTGGCAGCGTTATGACCTCGGTGGCGCGGCTAAGCTCGCCTTCGAGGAGGGCGTCGACTCCTACGTGCCCTATGCCGGCTCGCTCAAGGATGGCGTGAACTCCACGCTGTACAAGATCAAGTCCACGATGTGCAACTGCGGCGCGCTCACGATTAAGGAGCTGCAGGAGAAGGCGAGGCTCACGCTCGTTTCGGCCACTTCGATCGTTGAGGGCGGCGCCCACGACGTCGTGGTGAAGGACCGCAACCATCAGATGGTGAGCTATCAGTAAGGAGAGCTCTAAGCTGAGGCCAGGGCCCCGCAGCTGAGACGCTGCTGCGGCAGGACGACATAGTTCCCGATGTACATGACAGGCGGTTTCCGTGTATGCGGGCCGCCTGTCTTCGTCTCGCTCAAATGCTTGTCGCCGTCCATTCTTGTGCGGCGGATCTGCCTTCGTAGGCCCTCGATGGGTTTTCGGGGCGATCGATTACCTGATGTGTCCTGGGCATCGATTACTGCTTGCCTGCTCCGTCTGCACTTCCTCGGCTTGGTTTATCATGGGCTTGAGGAGCTGATGGTATGTTTTGCACGAATTGTGGCGCTGCCCTTCCCGATGATGCGAAGTTCTGCACTTCATGCGGTGCCCCCGCACCGGTGTTGGGCGATGAAGAGGTGGCGGGCTCGGGAGAAGGTGCGCCGGTAGATGTTGATGTCTCCGCGCTGGACGAGCCTACGAAGCTGGAAGATGCTTCCGCGCCAAAGCGCAGGGGCATGCGTCCGGCTGCCGTTGCGGCGATAGCCATTGCCGTCGTGGCCGTGCTGGTAGGAGGAGGGGTGCTCACGTGGCACTTCTTCTTCAATGCTCCGGCGCGCGAGTCGACGATCGAGCGCGTCGATCTTGAGCAGCCCACGACGAAAGACGATGCGACGAGCGGCGACGCCGATGCGGAAGGTGACGCGCAAGCCGAAGGCACCGATGCAGAGGCTGACGATTCGATATCGACGGGCAACGGGGCCGACGCCGCTTCGGCTGACGGCACGGATTCCGGTTCCTCGCTAGGCGCATCCCCATCGGGCGGTGTCGATGAGCCCTCTTCCGATGCTTCCTCTTCCCAGGACTATATTTTGCCAAACAGCTCCACCGAGCTCATCTCCGAGCAAGATCTTGAGGGCCTTTCGGATTGGGAGCTCTACATCGCGCGGAACGAGATCTACGCGCGGCATGGGCGCGGCTTCAAGAATAAAGACCTCCAGGAGTATTTCGGCAGCAAGTCGTGGTACGTCGAGCGCTGTACCCCCGAAGAGTTCGACGCGAACCCCACGTTGAGCGATATTGAGCTGCAAAATGTCGAGACGATTCATAACGTCGAGAAAGCGCGCGGATCATCGCACGCATAGGGGGTTGTTCTTTGTTAATGGGGAAGGTTGGCGATGTTGCCGACTACCATGGGCGTATACATGGGTTGCCTCTCGTGAACGAGGAAGATCGTCCGGACGAGGGGTAGTTCTGATTTTTGCTCTCTGATCAGAGAAGCGCCACTCGCCCCGTTCCTAGTTGGTGCGTCAACGAATAGTTGCAGAGGCTGCGCGCTGCCGTGAGCGTCGCGGGCAGGAGGGCTGTCTCACGTGCGTTCTTTCCAGCCTGCGCCGCCTTTCCGCATCCTTGGCAGGGTTTAGCGTGTTTCTTGTGTGAGGAAACCGTATACTCGTGTTGCGCAACTACAGAGCTTGACCGCATCTTGGGGAGGGGGTACTGGTGGAGCGCGATATGTTGACGCTCGGCGACCCTGACCGCTCTTTGCAAGGCGACGACGGGGTGTCGCGTGTGGAAGGGGAGGACGGGGCCTCCTTTGCCGCTGAAGATGAACCGAATGCTCTTGGCCACGCCGTGCATGAGGCGAAAGACCACGAGGGTCCTGGTGAGGAGCCTCTCGAGGACGATGCCTGGGATGCAGATTTCTTTGAGGACGATGAGCGTACTGAGGATGATGTCCAAGAGGATGAAGGATTTCCTGCGGGCATAAGCCTTGCAGAAGACGATATCGAGGGCGACGAGGAGGAGCTTCCTGTCCGCGATGTCGAAGAAGACGGCGAACCGGATGGTTCAGGGGTGCGCGGCCGCGCTGCCCGTGCGGTTCAGCAAGCCCGGTCGTTGGTCATGGAACATCAGACGGCCTCGGCAATTATTGCGTTCGCGCTTGTATCGGTCTTTGTCATCGGAGCTTTGACCTTCGCGTTCACGCGTGTGTTCGCATATGATCGCGGGGTTCTGAGCGAGGAGAGGGAGGTTCCTGAGAACCTTCTGCCCGTTGAGCATGCCGAACTGCCGCATCTCGGCCTCCGCATCGATGGCATCTCAACGTCGGCTGCTCCGAATATCGTTGTGCACGTGCGGGTCGATGTGCTGCCGGAGGTGGGGTATCCACCGCTCGCCCCTGAGCAGTTCGCGCTGAGCGAGTCGACTGGTGAGGGCGAGGCGACAAGCGTGGCTCTCGCGAACTTCAGCTACGATCAGGGCACGGGGATGTGTACGTTCTCATACGCCACGCCCGTTGCCGATGCCGCTGCTCGGCGAACGCTTTCCGTCAAGCTTCTTCCCGAAAGCGGCTATCGGGGCGGTTGCTCGATAACCTATTCGTGTGCCTAGGAACTGATGATTTTTCTTCGAGCGATTGGGATTGCAGCTTTTGGGAACTTCGGGGCGGAGGGTCCGGGTAGCCGCGCCGCTGCCGGGAGGGCGCCGGCTCTCTGAACTGCGCCTTTCTCTCCATCCCGCTCGCCCGTACCCGCCCGCCGCACGAGGAAGTGCCCAAAAGTTGAAACCTCGACGGGACGGACGACTCCGGAGCCCCATAATCAGCGTCTCCCCAAGAAAACGTCGATCATTGCCCTTGGGCCTCCGCTGCTTCGTCCCATAGGCGGTAAGCGACGCTTCCCGAGCAGTAATTGCGAAATGAAACCCGCTCAGGACTGCCCTGGGCTGGGCTTCCGGCTCAACGCAAATCCGTTTCCGCACCGTGCCTCCTAGCGTTTCTGGGCATGGCGCGCATTTGTGCGGCCTACGTTTTTTGCTGTGCGCATTTGTGCGGCGTGCCTCTATGCTGCGCGCTTCCGCCCTTGGCAATCCGACCCTGTTATTCGCCTAGAGTGCTGCTAGAATGTTGAACGTTACCGACGTTCAACCACAGGGAGCGAGCATGTGCGACCACTGCACCCAAACGCATAACGAGATTCCGCCCTATGATGCCCATGCCATCGAGGCGAAATGGCAGAAGGCTTGGGAGGACGAGAACCTCTTCGCCGTGGACGAGGATCCGTCGAAGCCTAAGAAGTACGTACTGGAGATGTTCCCGTATCCGTCGGGCGACCTCCACATGGGCCATGCGCGTAACTACACCATCGGCGATGCCATGGCGCGGCAGGCGCGGATGCGCGGCTTCGATGTGCTGCATCCCATCGGGTTCGACGCCTTCGGCCTTCCTGCGGAGAACGCCGCTATCAAGCACAATACCCAGGCGGGGGAATGGACCTATAAGAACATGGACCAGGCGCTCGCCACGATGAAGCGCATGGGCTTCTCCTACGATATGGATCGCCTGGTGAAGACCTGCGACCCCGACTATTACAAGTGGGGTCAGTGGATTTTCGAGAAGCTTTGGGAGCGCGGGCTTGTCTACCGCAAGAAGAGCCCGGTCAACTGGTGCCCCGGCTGCAACACCGTGCTCGCGAACGAGCAGGTTACGGAAGGCCATTGCTGGCGTTGCGGATCGGTGCCCGAGAAGCGCGAGCTCGAACAGTGGTACTTCAAGATCACCGATTACGCTCAGGAGCTCTTGGATGACCTCGAGAAACTTCCCGGATGGCCCGAGCGCGTGAAGCAGATGCAGGCTAACTGGATCGGCCGCTCCGAGGGGGCCGAGGTCGATTTCACCCTTTGCGATGCGGACGGGCAGCCCATTCAGGGCGATGAGGGCAAGATCACCGTCTTCACCACCCGTGCCGACACGCTCTTCGGCTGCACGTTCTTCCTGCTCGCGCCTGAGTACAAGGGGCTCATGGAGCTCGTCGAGGGCACTGAATACGAGGCCGATGTGCGCGCGGTCGTTGCGGGTGCCGAGAAGGTTTCTGCCGTGGAGCGCGCTCAGGGCACGCTTGAGAAGCATGGCGCCTTCACCGGCCGCTACGTGGTGAACCCGGTTTCCGGCCAGAAGGTTCCCGTGTGGGTGGCCGATTACATCGTTTCCGACTACGGCACCGGCGCCGTCATGGCCGTTCCCTGCGGCGACCAGCGCGACTTCGAGTTCGCTCGCAAGTACGACCTGCCCATCGTCCCCATCATCCTCATGGACGATGAGCGCGAGGCGCTTGAGGAGGCCGGCGAGTCCATCGATACCTATCATGCCGAGACGGTCGATTGGGAGAGCGCGCACGCCGCCGAGGGCACGCTCGTGCAGTCTGGCAAATATACCGGCATGCGTGGCGGCAAGCACTCCGAGGGCGAGGCGGCGATCGTGGCCGACCTCGAGGCTGCCGGTACCGGCCGCCGTTCCGTGCAGTTCCGCTTGCGCGACTGGCTTATCAGCCGTCAGCGTTACTGGGGCAACCCCATTCCGGCCGTGCACTGCGAACATTGCGGCATCGTGCCCGTTCCCGAGGACCAGCTGCCGGTGAGGCTTCCGGCGAACCTCGATCTGGGCGCCGGCGAGACCCTTGCCGAGTGCAAGGAATTCTACGAGACGACCTGCCCTGTGTGCGGCCGTCCCGCTCGTCGCGAGACCGATACCATGGACACCTTTACCTGCTCCAGCTGGTACTACCTGCGCTACTGCGATCCGCATAACGAAAAGCTCCCCTTCTCCAAGGAGGCCGCAGACCGCTGGATGCCGGTCGATAACTACATCGGTGGCATCGAGCACGCCATCCTGCATCTGCTCTACAGCCGCTTCTTTACCAAGGCCCTGCGCGACCTTGGCATGCTCGATGTCGACGAGCCCTTCACCAACCTGCTCTGCCAGGGCATGGTCAAAGACGCCAACGGCGAGACCATGTCTAAGAGCAAGGGCAACGTCGTGCCGCCGTCGAGCGTCATCGATCCGTTTGGTGCAGACACCATGCGCCTGGCGATCCTCTTCATCGCTCCGCCCGAGAAGGACTTCGATTGGGATGAAGAGGCCGTGGCAGGCGCCAACCGCTTCATCAAGCGCGCGTGGCGCATCGTGTGGCAGCTCGCCAACGCCGGTGACGCCTCAGCAAGGCTCATCCCGGGGTCGCTCGATGCGGCTGCGAAGAAGCTCTATCGGGAACGCCATCGCACGCTCGCCAAGTGCACCGAGGACTTCGATCGCCAGCAGTTCAATACCGCGATCAGCGCCATCATGGAGCTCGTGAACGCTGCGAGCGCCTACCTCAACGCGACCGACGCCGCGCCCGAGGCGCGCGACGCCGCACTGTGCTGGCTTGTCGCGACGGATATCGTGAGCTCGCTCGCGCCGATCTGCCCGTTTTGGGCGGACGAGCTCTGGCATTCGGCGCTCGGCCACACCGAGAGCGTCTACACCGCGCCGTGGCCGGAGTTCGACATCGCCGAGGCCGCGACCGATACGGTCGAGATTGCCGTTCAGGTTCTTGGCAAGCTGCGCAGCCGCGTGGAGATTTCCGCGACGGCCACGCAAGACGAGATGCGCTCTGCCGCCGAGGAGGCTGCCGCCAAGTGGATTGACGGCAAGACGGTCGTGAAGGCGATCTGTGTCCCCGGTAAGCTGGTCAATTTGGTTGTCAAATAGGGCTGCGGCTTATTTAGCCATGCGATCTTGCCATTCAATGGGGGCGGGATGACCTTCGGGCTATCCCGCCCCCATTTCATGTCAACTTCGCACACCTGAATCGGCCTCGCCGACCTGATGGGGGTGCCTGCCTGCCGTTTACTCGTCGGTCGCCGCTGTAAGGTACCCCGTGTGCGGCGGTCTGCGGTTTCTTGGTTTCCCTTGCCAAGTGGCCCGCAATAGAATTGTCGAAAGAAATATCCAAAACTGTAGGCATCTTTCTACAATTCTTACGATAATTTTTCAAAAGGGTGACGATCGCGAGCAAGAGGCTGTGTGGCAGCTTCCCCTGGCACCAATGTCGCCCGACTGCCGCCCGACTGCCGCCCGACTGCCACATCTGGCTTCTCCGCGGCCGCTCGAGGCGTTTCCGCCGTCGCCTGACCGTTCGCCGACAGGGATTGTGTGATATTTGAGGAGGAAATGGCGGGCACGGGCACCCTCGAATGACCTCAACAGCCTATCTGACCTGCATGTGCTATCCTTGAGCACGGTAATCAGTCTGCATGAGAAAGGAGTGGGGCTTCGGCCTCGCTTCTTTTTTATTGAGGAGGTGTCGCATGGTCAAGAGCAAGCAGGAGCAGCTCATCATCGACGAGCTCGAGAAGCTCGCGCCCGAGCACGGCGTCGACATCGTTGACGTGGAGCTCGCCGGTGCCACCAAGGCCCCGTGCGTGCGTGTTCGCATCGAGGGGGCCGAGGGGGAAGCGCTCTCGCTCGACGAGGTAACCGCGCATACAGCGTGGGTGAGCGAGGTCGTTGAGGCGATCGACCCCGTATCGGGCTCCTACACGCTCGAGGTCTCCACGCCCGGCATCGATCGCCCGCTTCGCCGTCCGAACGACTTCCAGCGTTTCGTCGGCGAGCGTTGCGAGCTCACCACCACTGCGACCGAGGGGCGTCGCCGTTTCAAGGGTGCGATCATGACGGCCGACGAAGACGCCGTCACGCTCGAGCTCGAGGGCGAGGAACCCGTTCGCATCCTCTATACCGATGTAAAGAAGTGCACGCTGAAGCCGGTCATCGACTTCGGCCGGAAGGAAGGGAAATAAACCATGGCATCCCAGATGATGGAGGCATTGGCAGAGCTCTGCCAGGAGAAGCATATCGACCAGGGCGCGCTCATCAACGAGCTCGAGCATTCGCTCGCCGATAGCTACGCTACGGTCCTGCACCTTCCGTTCGGCGCCGAGGTCACGATCGACCGCGCTACGGGCAAGGTCTATGTGTACGAGCGCGTTCCCGTCGAGGAATCCTACGACGAGGAGACCGACGAGTACACCGAGTACACCAAGAAGAACGTGACTCCCAAAGATACGAGCCGCATCGCCGCCCAGCACGCCAAGGCGGCCATCAACGCGCTTGTGCGCAAGAGCGCGCGCGAGCAGATCTTCGAGGAGTTCAGCGATCGCATCGGCGACATCATCACCGGTACGGTGCTGCAGTCCACACCCGATTTCACCATCGTGAAGATCCGCGACGGCGTTGAAGCCGAGCTCCCGCACTTCGACCTGCGCCGGCACGAGGGCGAGCGCAACGAGCGCCCGCTCGGCGAGCGCTACTCGCATAACCAGCGCATCCGCGCCGTGATCATCGACGTGCGCGACCCCAACTCCACCGAGCCCCCCGTGCGCGGCGAGCATTCGCGCCCGCCGATCGTGGTGAGCCGAACCCATCCCGCGCTCATCAGGCGACTCTTCGAGCTCGAGGTTCCCGAGATCTACGAGGGCACGGTCGAGATCAAGTCCATCGCACGTGAGCCCGGCCAGCGCTCCAAAGTCGCCGTTCGCTCGCTCGACGATCGCCTCGACCCCGTGGGCGCCTGCGTGGGCCCCAAGGGAAGCCGTGTGCGCACGGTCGTCTCGGAGCTTCGCGGCGAGCGCGTCGACGTCATCCTGTGGGATGAGGATCCCGGCCGCTACGTTGCCAACGCCCTCTCGCCCGCGAAGGTGAATCGCGTGCTCATCGACGAGGAGAAGCGCTATGCAGGCGTCATCGTGCCCGATGACCAGCTTTCGCTCGCCATCGGCAAGGAGGGCCAGAACGCCCGCCTGGCCGCGCGCCTTACGGGCTGGCACATCGACATCAAGAACGAGACGCTCGCCCAGGACATCCTGAGCCATGTGAACGTGCCCGCTCCCGCGGATGACGACCTCATCGATGACGACGAGCCGGGGCGCTGCGCCTACGTGAGCGAGGACGGCGTGCGCTGCCGCAACCAGGCGCGTCCGGGCTCGCGGTTCTGCGGCGTGCATGAGTCCGATGCCATCGCGACTGCGGAGGACCTCATCTAGCGGGTCGGGGGCGACCCGCCCCACCCATTCGACCCGTTGGAAGCTGTGGCGCGCGAGCGCCGGGAGGTAGGTGAAGGCAAATGGCGAAAACCCGTGTTTCAAGCCTTGCCAAGGAATTTGGAATGACGTCGAAGGAACTCATCGGGTATCTCGATGACATGAAGATCACCGGCAAGACCCCGTCTTCGTCGCTCGAGGACGTGTTCGTCCAGATGGTGCGCAAGAAGCTCGCGCCTGTGCTGGAGGAGCGCGCCGCCGAGCTCGAGGAGAAGCGTCGTGCCGAGGAGGAGGCCGCCGCTGCCGAGGAGGCCGAGCGCGCCCGCGAGGAGGAGGCCGAGCGCCTGGCCGCCGAAGCACGCCGCGAGGAGGAGCGCCGTCAGGCCGCCGCTGCCGCCGCTGCCGAGGAGGCCGCGCGCGCCGCGGCTGCAGAGGCTGCGCGCTTGGAGCGCGAGCGCAAGAAGCAGGAAGAGCTCGAGGCGAAGCGCCGTGCGGTGCCGGCCTCGGATTCCGGCTCGCGCATGCGCTCGCTTCTCGACCAGATCGCTGAGCAGGAGACCGTGCTCGAGGAGCGTAAGAAGGCAGAGGCTGCCAAGCAGGGAGACGAAGCCGCCAACGGGCGTGGTCGCAGGGGTGGCAGGCAGGCCGCCCGCCGCGACGACAACCGCCCAGCGCCCACGCACCCCCGTCGTTCCTCGCATGCCCCGTCGGTGCCCGCCGGCATGGATGTTCCGGCGCCTGAAAAGGCCGGCAAGGGCCGTAAGGGCCGCAAGGGTTCTGCGCAGCATACCGAAGAGGACCGCTACACGCGCATGGCCCGCGAGGCCGAGGAGTACAGCCGCGAGAAGGTTCTCGAGGAGGCCCGTGCCGCCGTCGAGGAGGCGAGCCGCGAGTCCACCGGCCGCCGCAAGAAGCGCAAGGAGAAGCGCCAGCGTGAGGCGGAGGAGAAGCGCCAGGAGCAGAAGATAGAGGAAGCCAAGGCTCAGGGCATCTCTGTCGAGGAGCTCGACGCCGTGCGCGTCTCCGAGGGCGTGACCGTGGCCGAGCTCGCCGAGGCACTCGACGTGCCGGCGAACGACATCATCAAGCGCCTGTTCCTCCTGGGCACCCCGCTCACCATGACGCAGTCCATGTCCAACGAGCTCGTTGAACTCGTTGCCGACGACCTCGGCCGCCAGATCAAGATCATCAGCCCCGAGGAGGAGAGCTCCTTCACGTTCTACGACGATCCGGCAGACCTCAAGCCGCGCCCGCCCGTGGTTACCGTCATGGGCCACGTCGACCACGGCAAGACGTCGCTTCTCGACGCCATCCGCCATACCGGTATCGCCGCGCACGAAGCGGGCGGCATCACCCAGCACATCGGTGCGTCTCAGGTCGAGATTAACGGCCGTCAGATCACCTTCGTCGACACCCCGGGCCACGAGGCGTTCACCGCCATGCGCGCCCGCGGCGCCAAGATCACCGACGTCGTCGTGCTCGTTGTTGCCGCCGACGACGGCGTCATGCCCCAGACCATCGAGGCGATCAACCACTCGAAGGCCGCCGGCGTGCCCATCGTGGTCGCGGTCAACAAGTGCGATAAGCCCGAGGCCAACCCCGACCGCGTGCGTCAGGAGCTCGTCGAGCACGGCGTCATCCCCGAGGAGTGGGGCGGCGAGAACATGTTCGTGAACGTTTCGGCTCGGTCGCGCCAGGGTATCGACGATCTGCTCGAGACAATTCTTCTCCAGGCCGACGTGCTCGAGCTCAAGGCGAACCCGGATACGTTCGCTTCCGGATACATCATCGAGGCCAAGCTCGACCGCGGCCGCGGTCCGGTGGCGACGGTGCTCGTCAACCGCGGCACGCTGCACGTGGGCGACGCCCTCGTTGCCGGCACGAGCTTCGGCCGCGTGCGCGCCATGCTCGACCAGCACGGCAATCATCAGGATGCCGCCGGTCCGTCTGACGCCGTCGAGATCTTGGGCCTCGACTCCGTCCCCACCGCGGGCGACGAGTTCCGCGTGTTCGAGGACGATCGCGATGCCAAGAAGCTTGCCGACGAGCGTGCCCTGAAGGCCCGCATCGAGGAGCAGAACAAGGTCAAGCACGTGACACTCGAGACGCTCTTCGACGAGATGAGCGAGAACGAGCTCAAGGAGCTCAACCTCGTGGTCAAGGCAGACGTGCAGGGATCGATCGAGGCACTTGCGGATTCGCTTGCCAAGATGGACCAGTCCGAGGTGCGCATCAACATCATCCACTCTGCGGTGGGTGCCATCTCCGAGACCGACGTCATCCTCGCAGCCGCGTCGAACGCGATCATCGTCGGCTTTGGCGTGCGCCCGCAGGCCAAGGCCCGCGATCTCGCCGAGCGCGAGAACGTGCAGATCAAGACGTACTCGATCATCTACAAGGCGATCGAGGACATCGATGCCGCGCGCATCGGTATGCTCAAGCCAACGGAGGAGGAGATCCAGACCGGTATCGCCGAGGTTCGCGAGCTGTTCCGCGTTCCCAAGGTTGGCGTGGTTGCCGGCTGCATGGTCACTGAGGGCGAGATTGAGCGTTCCGACAAGGTCCGCGTCGTCCGCGACGGCGTCGTGGTCTTCGACGGCGTCTTCGCGTCGATGCGCCGCTTCAAGGACGACGTCAAGAGCGTCAAGAGCGGTTATGAGTGCGGTCTCGGCATCGAGCGCTTCCAGGACGTCCATGTTGGCGATCAGCTCGAGGCCTATAAGATCGTCGAGGTTGCACGTACCGAGTAGCCTTGGTTGAGGGGAGGCTCCCATGAAGCAGAACAACGTCACGCGTCGCCTCGCGGAGCAGCTCCGCGAGAAGCTGGGCTACATCTTGCTGTTCGAGATCGCCGATCCGCGTCTCGACCTTGTGACCATTACGGGAGTCGAGGTCTCGCAGGACCGTTCGTATGCGCGCATCTTCGTCTCATGCGAGGGCGCGCGCTACGAGGAGGTCCTCGGCGCCCTCGGCGCGGCCAAGGGCCGCATCCGCAGCCTCTTGGCCCGTGCGCTCGATTGGCGCGTGGTTCCCGAGCTCGACTTCCGAATCGATCGATCCACTGATGAGGCCGAGCGCATCGCGCTTGCGCTGGAGAACGTTCCGCCTACGATCGGGGTCGAGAAGGACGAGGCTGGCTATCCTCTGCAGGAGCTTGATGGCGACGGCGAGGAGGCAGAGGCCGGCGAGCCTCTTGCCGGCGATGTCCCTGAATCTGTCGATGCCTCGGAAAGCGGGGCCATCGATGGATAAGATTCCCCTTGTTCCTGCCCCCGAGGTCCCTCCTGAACGGGCCGATGCATATTGGGGCATCCTTGAGGTCATCGAGGATGCCCAGACCATCGCCATCTCGGGCCATACCTCTCCCGATGGAGACGCTTTGGGCTCGACGCTCGGGTTGGGCCTTGCCCTGCGTGAGCGTTTCCCGAACAAGGAGATCGCCTTCCTCATGGCGGATGATGCTCCCGTCCCGCGGATCTACCGTTTTCTCCCCGGTGCTGAAGAGCTCGTTCCCGCCGTCCGCTATGCCGAAGACCCCGATCTGTTCATTTCTGTTGATTGCCCCGTGCTGGAGCGGCTCGAGGACGCTCGCGAGGTCGTCCAGCGCTCTCGATTCGTGGTGAGCTTCGATCACCATCCTGCACGCGAGGAGTTTGCCGACTCCTCGATTCGGCGCGTGGATGCCGCCTCCGCTTCGGTGCTCATCGAGGAGTTCCTCTCGTTCTGCACCATTTCGATTTCTCCCGATGTTGCGAACTGCCTGTTCTGCGGGTTGGTGACCGATACTGGGCGCTTCCAGTACCAGAATGCCGACCCGGAGAGCTTCGTGGTTGCATCACGGCTCGTCGCCGCGGGCGCGGAGCCCTCGCGCATCTCGCTCGAGGTCTATCAGAGCCAGCGCATCGAGTACCTGCATCTGGAATCAATCGTCATGGGGCGGATCCGCACGGTTGTGAATGGGCGCGTGGCCTTCAGCTACGCGCGTGCGGAGGACCTTGAAGGGTGCGGCGTGTCGCAGGACGAATGCGACGGGCTCGTTGACATCGTTCGCTCGGTAGGCGGTGTGGAGGTCTGTCTCTTCCTCAAGGAATGCGGTTGCGACGGCAAGGTGCGCGGCAACCTGCGATCGAAGGGCCCGCTCGATGTTTCGGGGGTCGCCGCTTCTTTTGGCGGCGGTGGTCACGCTGCGGCGGCAGGATTCACCTATGAGGGAACGATCGAAGAGACCCTTGCCGCAGCACTTCCGATGCTTGCGGAGCTGGTTGGAGCCGATCCCGCGTCGGTTGGCCCCATCTCCGTCGATCCGGCACTCTAGGCGGGTGGCGCATGGCAAAGCGTCGCGTCTCACAACTGAATTGTCTCATCGCGGTCGATAAGCCCGTTGGGTGCACATCCCATGACGTCGTGTCCCGTGTGCGCAGGGCGTTGGGGGAGCGCCGCGTGGGGCATGCGGGCACGCTCGATCCGCTCGCCTCGGGCGTGATGGTCGTTGGCATCGGGCAGGCGACACGCTTGCTCGGGTTGCTCACGCTCGACACCAAGGCGTATGTCGCGGAGATCACCTTCGGGTCCGAGACCTCTACCGACGACGCCGAGGGTGAGGTCGTGCGTGAGGCCGACGTTCACCCCGGCCTGTTCGAGCATGCGGCTGCCGAGGCGGCGTGCAAGAGCGTCCTCGGGCAGCAGATGCAGGTTCCACCGTCGTATTCGGCCATTTCGGTGAACGGGGTGCGTTCATACAAGCGTGCCCGCGCCGGAGAGGAGGTCGAGCTCGATGCGCGGCCCATCGAGGTGCTCGCCGCAGATCCCATCGCGGTTGCCTGCCGCGATGGCGTTCCGGTTTGGGCGATCGCCTTCACCGTGAGCAAGGGGACCTATATTCGAGCCCTCGCCCGCGACATGGGCCGCGCGCTCGGTACCGCAGCCCATCTGAGCGCGCTGCGCCGAACCGCTTCCGGCTCGATCGGCCTCGGCTCATGCGTATCGCTCGATGACCTTGATGTCCGGACGGCATGCGAGCATATGCTCGACCCCGTTCGCGTGCTCGATGTGCCGGCCGTCGTGCTTCCGGAGCGGCTGAGAGAGGATGTGCTCTGCGGAAAACGGCTCTCGAGCAGCATTGCCGTGGGAGCGGATGGCCGCCTGCTCGGCGAGGGCGAGCGGTGCGCGCTCGTTTCCGGCGGTTCGCTTGTTGCTCTCGCTGCGGTTCAGGGCAGCGCGATTGCCCCGCGTGATGTGTTTCCGCAGCCTATTGGAGGTGTTGCGCTTTGATGCCATCGATCGGCGAGCTTCGTCGAGATTTCATCGCGTCGTCGCGCGACGTTGCCCCTCTCGTGAGCCTTCCCGAGGTGTCTGGACCCGATTCTCTTGCTGGTGCAGGCGCCTCTTTCTTTCCGGACGAAGCGGTGGCGCCATTGCGCGCATTGGGCCCATGCACGATCGCAATCGGCGCCTTCGACGGGTTCCATGCTGGGCACCGCGCGCTCATCGATGCTGCGGTTCGCGATGCGCACGTGCGGGGAATGGCCTCCGTCGCGTTCACCTTCGACCCGGATCCCGATGTTGTTGTGTCTCCACGTCCCGCACGTAGGCTGACCTGCGCATCTGATCGGCATGCGCTGCTCGCCGCCTCCGGCGTGGATGCCGTGGCTTCGATTCCATTTACTTGCGACCTCGCATCGCTCTCCTTCGATGCGTTTCTTTCCATCATGGTCGGCATGGTCTGCGATGTGCGCTCCATTCACGTGGGGAGCAACTTCCGCTTCGGTCGTGGCGGTACGGCGACCGTTGCCGACATGGATACCTGGTGCTCCCGCAGGGGCATCGACGTATGCGGGCACGACCTTATCCTTGATGATGGCGAACCCGTTTCTTCCACGCGCATTCGCGCCAGCCTGCGCGCGGGCGACCTCGCGCCGGTCGAGCGGGAGCTCGGTCGCCGCTATCTTGTGCGTGGCCGCGTTAAGAGCGGGCGAGGGGAGGGGACCGGTATGGGGTTCCCGACTGCAAACATCGCGGTGGACGGTTCGCTCCAGCTTCCCGCCGAGGGGGTGTACGAGGGGCTCGCTCTCGTGCGGGGTGAGGTCTGGCCCGCCGCGATCAACGTCGGTGTGCCCCCGACGTTCAAAGATCGCGCGCGATCGGCATCGCTCGAGGCCAACCTCATTGGGTTCTCAGGCGATATCTACGATGACGATATATCGCTCGTCTTCGCCCGGCGCCTGCGTGGGCTTGTGAAGTTTTCCTCCGTTGACGAGCTCATCCGTACGGTGCTCGGCAACATCGAGACGGTCAAAGCGGATTTTGGCGAGAAGGGGGTGCCGCTCGTATGATCAGCGATGAGGATAAGAACCGCGTGCGCGCGGCAACCGACCTTGTGGACCTTGTGCAAGAGACGGTTCCGCTCAAGCCGCGGGGGCAGGACCTTTGGGGGTGCTGTCCCTTTCACGGCGAGAAGACCCCGTCGTTTCATGTCATTCCCGCGACCCAGGTTTGGCATTGCTTCGGATGCGGCAAGGGGGGCGACTGCTTCACCTACGTGATGGAGCGTGAGAACCTCTCGTTTCCCGAGGCCATCCGCTACCTTGCTGATCGTGCAGGCATTGAAATACATGATTCATACGATGGGGGCAACCGCGGGACGAAACGCACGAGGCTCATGGACGTATGCGATGCGACCGCCGCGTTCTACCACACGCAACTCATGCGCAGCCACGATGGTCGCGCGCGCGAATACTTCGCATCTCGCGGCATGGGGGCCGAGGTATGCCGTCGCTACCGGCTGGGGTTCGCCCCGGGCCATGAAGCGCTCGTGCGCCACCTGGGCGAGGCGGGGTTCACCGCGCAGGAGATGATCGATGCCAACGTCGCCGTGAAGCGCGGCCGTGGCCTTGCTGATCGCTTTTTCGATCGCGTGATGTTTCCCATCTTCGACGAGCGGGGTCGCTGCATCGCCTTCGGCGGCCGCGTGATGGGGGACGGCCAGCCGAAATATCTCAACACGGCCGAAACCGCCATCTTTCACAAGAAGCGCAACCTCTATGGTTTTAACTGGGCGAAGCAGCATATCGTCTCCGATGCGAGGGCGGTGGTGGTCGAGGGATATACCGACGCCATCGCGTGCTACGAAGCAGGTATCGGCAATGTGGTCGCGACGCTTGGAACGGCGCTCACCGAGCAGCACGTGAAGACGCTCACGCGTTTTTCGAAGCAGATCATCTATTTGTTTGACGGCGATGCCGCCGGCCAGAAGGCAGCTGAACGCGCCATCCAGTTCATCGAGCAGAGTTCGGTCGACCTTCGGTGCGTGGTGCTGCCAGACAATATGGATCCCATGGAATTCCTTACGGCACGCGGGGGAGATGCGCTGCGCGCGCTCCTCGATGATGCTGAGCCGCTCATGGATTTCGTTTTCGGGAAACTTGCCGAGCGCAGCGATGTTTCCACTCCCGCCGGGCGCACCAAGGCGCTCGACGAGGCGTGTCGCCTTATCTATCCCCTGCGGGCGAGCTATCTCATCGATTCGTACTATATGCAGATCGCCGACCGGCTGCGCTTGGATGTGGATACGGTGCGCTCGGCTGCTCAGGAGGTCTTCCGTGCCGTGCGCTCCGAAGAGTCGACCGCTCGACGCCGCGAGCAGGCGCGCGAATCCGCCGGTGCTGCTTCTGCGTGGGATCGTACGGCTGCCTCCTCGACAGGGGGAGCTCGGGGGAGCTCTGGCGCCTCGGGGGCGCTGCCAACCGTTCGCGACGGCGGCGAAGACGTCGATGTGCCGTATGACTACGTACCGCTTGATGCCTACGAGGGCGTAGCGCCCGCTGGGCCCGAGGATGCGAACGGCTATCCCGCATCCGGCTTCCAGGGTGGCGTCGATGCGTCGGCTCCCGCAGCTCCCGCGGTGGTGCTCACGGATCTTGAGCGGCGTGCGCTGGCAGGTGAGCGCGAGCTTCTCACCCTGCTCACGAGCTCGCCCGATGCCTTTCGGTCGTTTGCCGACCGCATTACCGAGATCGATTGGGTCGATCCACGACATGAGGCCATTGCGTGGGCGGTTCTCGCTACGCCGGAGGGGACGAGCCCGGCAGATGTGATGAACGCCGTGCTCGCCGTTTGTCCTGAGGCACCCCAGCTTGTGTCGAGCGGGCTCATCTCGTCTACCAGCAGTCATTCCACGGAGACGAACATCGAGTTTCTTATCGACACGCTCGAGCTCTACACCGTGCAACGTCGTCTGCGCGAGGCGCAGGCGCAGCTTCGGCAGGGGCGAGGGCTCAGTCATGAGGAGCGGCGCGAGCTTACCATCAAGGCGACGCGCTATGCCGCGCGGCAGCGGGAGCTTCATAAGGCTGTGGGCGGCATCGCCGATCCGTTCCGTACGGAGTGATGCGCAGCGGATCGTTTGGTCGGTTCGGCCTGCCTTGTCTATACGCCTTCGAAGTGCAAGAAGGTATTTTTATTGCTTCATTTCCGCACATGCTGGGTATAGTGACCTGTGTTAAAGTATTGGGTCTGTGAAAAGAAGGAAGGGAGAGTCTGTGCCCAAGAAGTCCGAGAACAGCACCGAGCTCAATTCGTACATCGACAAGCTCGTCGATATGGGTGCCAAGTCCGGGTCGGTGACCGAGGATGAAATTCAGGTCGTGCTGAAAGACGTCGAGGTCTCCGATGCACAGCTAACCTCAATCTACCGTTCCCTTCGCGACCATGGTGTCGAGGTTACCTCTCAGGTTGACGGCGACGATGCCCCCATCGATGTTGACGACGTGGACGATGTCGACGATCTGGATGACGACCTCGGGGACGAAAGCTCCGAGGACCACGACATCAAGGTTGCCAAGCTCGCTGAGTCCGAAATGGGGTCCGCGCGCAAGAAGAAGCCCCGCGCCCGCACGACGCGCTCGCGGTCCCGTGCCCGTGGCATCGATGCCTCGACGGTCATGCTCACGGGGGACCCGGTGCGCATGTACCTCAAGGAGATCGGCAAGGTCGATCTTCTGACTGCTGCCGACGAGGTCGACCTCGCAATGAAGATCGAGGCTGGTCTCGACGCGACGGAGAAGCTCGAGGCCGCCGATCGCGGCGAGATCGAGCTTACGCGTGCCGAGATGCGCCGCCTTATGCGTGTCGAGCAGGTTGGCCTCGATGCCAAGCAGGCGCTTATCTCGGCGAATCTTCGCCTCGTGGTCTCCATCGCGAAGCGCTACGTGGGCCGCGGCATGTTGTTCCTCGACCTCATCCAGGAGGGCAACCTCGGTCTCATTCGCGCGGTTGAAAAGTTCGATTACGAAAAGGGCTTCAAGTTCTCTACGTACGCTACCTGGTGGATTCGTCAGGCCATCACCCGCGCTATCGCCGACCAGGCGCGCACCATCCGCATTCCCGTGCACATGGTCGAGACGATCAATAAGCTCGTCCGCGTGCAGCGCCAGCTTCTTCAGGACCTTGGGCGCGACCCAACCCCAGAAGAGATCGGTGCTGAGATGGATATGAGCGCGGACCGTGTTCGCGAGATCCAAAAGATCAGCCAGGAGCCGGTCTCGCTCGAAACGCCCATCGGCGAGGAAGAGGATTCGCAGCTCGGCGACTTTATCGAGGACTCTCAGGCCGTGGTGCCGCCCGACGCGGCGAGTTTTTCGATGCTGCAGGAGCAGCTCGGCCAGGTGCTCGACAGCCTCGCCGACCGCGAGCGCAAGGTTATCGAGCTTCGCTTCGGTTTGGTGGACGGCCATCCGCGCACCCTCGAGGAGGTTGGACGCGAATTCGGCGTCACGCGTGAGCGTATCCGCCAGATTGAGAGCAAGACCCTGGCGAAGCTCCGCCATCCAAGCCGCTCGAGCAAGCTCAAGGACTACATCGAGAGCTAGCCTTATCGCTTTCGTCAAACGCGCTAAGTATTGCATCCCGCCTATACCGTCGTGTAGGCGGGATGTTTTTATGGTCATCCTGTCGCGATTGGGGAGCTCCGGGCAGGCTTCGATACGCAGAACAAAATAAAAAACCCTGTCAGGGGGACTGACAGGGTCTTTGAATCAATGGCTCCCCGGGTAGGACTCGAACCTACAACAGCGCGGTTAACAGCCGCGTGCTCTACCATTGAGCTACCGAGGAATGTGGCTGCTCTCAAGCAACAGGAACTAGTATACAAAAGTCATGGCGATTGGCAAGACTCAAAATGAAAAAATTCCGTTGCGGGTAACGCTCTGATAGAATGACCACCGTCAACGTAAGCTTTATCCGTAGGGAGCCTTGTCGTGGCCGTAGCCATCAAGTCGCAGAGTGCGGCACATGCCCGCACGGAGATGGAGAAAGACCTCTTCATCCTCCAGCAGCTCGTGACCAAGGATTTTAAGATCAGATACCGTCGCTCGGTGCTGGGCGTTGCGTGGAGCGTTCTCAACCCGCTGCTCATGATGATCGTCATGGCGATTGTCTTTAGCACGATTTTCGCTCAGGGGAGAAATGGTTCCATCACTCCTGAGATGTACCCGCTCTACCTTATCGTGGGCAACATCACCTTTACACTCATGTCGGAGTCTACAAGCTCTGCCCTGACCTCGATCATCGATGCTTCGTCGCTCCTTAAGAAGGTTAAGGTGCACCGCTTTGTGTTCCCCGTGCAGAAGGCTTTGTTCTCGCTCGTCAACTTCGCCTTCTCTCTTGTCGCCGTCGCCCTCGTTATGCTGTGGTTCCGCGTTGTGCCCACGTGGCACCTCATCTGGTTGCCGGTGGTGCTCATCTTGCTTGTGACGTTCTGCATGGGTCTCGGCCTGCTGCTGAGCGCGCTCACCGTCTTTTTCCGCGACATCCGTCATCTGTGGAGTGTCGTGATTACTGCGTGGACCTATTTCACGCCCATCTTCTGGACCACTGATTTCATCGCGCAGATGCCGCGCATCCTTCAGCTCGTGATGTACGCAAATCCCATGTACAACTACCTCCAGTTCATGCGCGATATCTTCCTGTTCCAGACGAATCCCACCGCCTTCACGCTCGGCATGTGCGCATTCTGGGCTGTGCTTGCCATCGTGGCGGGTTACCTCGTCTTCCATAAGACCGAGCATAAGTTCATCCTCTATATCTAACCGAAGCGTCGCGGCGCATCAGTTCGCGCTGCACGCCGCATGCGAAGGACAAACGCCATGGCAGGGACCGCAACTTCAACGCCTGAATACGCCATCGAGGTCAATGATGTGACCATGATCTTCAACATGGCATCGGAGCAGTTGAACAACCTCAAGGAATACTTCATTAAAATCATGCGCCACGAGCTCTTCTTCAGTGAGTTTCGAGCGCTCAAGCATATCTCGTTCAAGGTGCGGCGAGGCGAGGTCGTAGGACTCGTGGGCACCAACGGCTCGGGCAAGTCGACCATGCTTAAAATCATCGCCGGCGTTCTCGAGGCGAGCGAAGGCGAGTGCATCGTACGAGGCAATATCGCGCCGCTCATCGAGCTCGGTGCGGGTTTTGATATGGAGCTTACGGCACGCGAGAACATCTATCTCAACGGTGCGCTTCTGGGCTATACCAAGCAGTTCATCGACGACCACTTCGATGAGATCGTCGAGTTCGCTGAGCTGCGCGACTTTGTCGATATGCCGCTCAAAAATTATTCCAGCGGTATGGTTGCCCGCATCGCATTTGCCATCGCGACGGTAACTGAGCCCGATATCCTCATCGTAGACGAGACGCTTTCGGTTGGTGACGTGTTCTTCCAGCAGAAGTGCGAAGACCGCATCCAGCATTTCATCAAGAACGGTGATGTGACGGTTCTCTTTGTGAGCCATTCTATCGAGCAGGTCGAGCGTATTTGCCAGCGCGCTATCTGGATTGAGAAGGGCGACCTTCGCATGGATGGTCCCGTTGCCGAGGTTTGCGAGGCGTACCGGGGCCAGTTCGGCTAGGCTCTTTTCCGTCGCACGCGGGTGCATTCTGTGCCCTTTCGTTTTGAATATGCAGAAACGAAGAAGTTTCATACATGTTTGACGTCTATTGAGGGAATGGACCGAGTGCGTGCGTCCTCGTGATAAACTAAGCACGACCTTTAAGCGCGGTACGAGATACTCGCAAGGACGTGAACATACAGCTGCATTTCCGCAGCCTTTCTTGCAGATGTCTTGCCGCGCCGCGGTCAGGCATCTTTTTTGTTGCCGCGCGTGCCCGCTTCGGGCTTACGTGGCATCGACCGAGGAAGGAGAGCGATGGGCACCAAGCCTAAGGCGGTCATCATGGATGAGACTGCCATCAACCGCGCGCTCACGCGCATCGCGCACGAGATCCTCGAGCGCAACGAGGGTTGCGACAACCTTGCGCTCGTGGGCATCGTGACACGCGGCGACCTGCTCGCAAAGCAGCTTGTCGACAAGATCGAGGAGATCGAGGGCGTGAGGGTTCCGCTCGGTAGCCTCGACATCAGCTTCTATCGCGACGACTTCGCCACGTTTGCGCCGGAAGTCCATGCCAGCAGGATCGACTTCGATGTTGACGGTAAGCGCATCGTACTGGTGGACGACATCCTTTACACCGGCCGCACCATTCGCGCCGCGCTTGATGCCATCATGGACCTTGGTCGGCCGAGCCGCGTCGAGCTCGCGGTCCTCGTCGATCGCGGTCATCGAGAGCTCCCCATCTGCCCCGATTTCGTGGGTAAGAACGTTCCTTCCTCGCATGAGGAGAATGTCCGCCTGTATCTGCAGGAAGTCGACGGGCGCAGCACCGTCGAGATCTTCGACGTCGAGCCGGGCGCCCGTGTGGGCTCCGCGCCGCTGGGAGGCGAGTAGCCCATGTTCAACAACCACAAGCACCTGATCGACATCTCGGAGTATTCCGATTCCGAGCTCATGACGATCCTCACCACCGCTAAGGCCTTCTCCTCGGTCAACGAGCGCGCAATCAAGAAGGTCCCCACGCTCAAGGGTAAAACGATCGTCAACATGTTCAACGAGCCGTCTACCCGTACACGCAGCTCGTTCGAGCTCGCTGAGAAGCGTCTTTCCGCTGATACGCTCAACTTCGGCGGCTCTTCCACCTCCACGGTGAAGGGCGAGAGCCTCATCGATACCGTCATGACGCTCGATGCGTACAAGATCGACTGCATCGTTGTGCGCGACAAGCACGCCGGAGCTCCCTACATCGTGAGCCAGGCGAGCCCTGCGGTCGTCATCGATGCCGGCGATGGCAAGCATGGCCATCCTACCCAGGCCCTGCTCGACCTGTATTCCATTTGGGAGCGCAAGCAGGACTTCAACGGCCTCAAGGTGGGCATCGTGGGCGACATTGCCCACTCGCGCGTCTGCGGTTCGCTCATCCCTGCGCTCAAGATCATGGGCGCCGAGGTCACGGTCGTTGCCCCCGGTACGCTCATCCCCGCAGCGCCCGAGGTGCTCGGCGCCGACCTTGTTAGCTATTGCCTGGACGACGTCCTGCCCGAGCTCGATGTGGTCTACATGCTTCGCATCCAGCGCGAGCGCTTGGAGGGTGCGCCCTTCCCGAGCCTTCGCGAGTACCATGAGCTCTTCGGTCTTACCAAGAAGCGCGAGAAGCTCATGAAGCCCGATGCGATCATCTGCCACCCCGGTCCCATCAACCGCGGTGTGGAGTTCGATTCCTATATGGCCGACCATCCGGAGCGCTCCGTGATTCTCGACCAGGTGTACGCGGGTATCTGCGTGCGCATGGCTGCCTTGTATCTGCTGCTTGGAGGTGCCGATAATGGCCTTGCTGCTTAAGAACGGACACGTCGTCGACCCGCAGACCCATACCGGTATGCGCTTTGACGTGAAAATCGACGGCGATACGATCGTCGAGGTGGGGGAGAACCTATCCTCCGACGGTTGCGAAGCCATCGATCTTGCTGGTAAGTACCTCGTTCCCGGCCTCGTGGACATGCATGTGCACCTGCGCGAGCCCGGCTACGAGCACAAGGGCACCATCGAGAGCGAAACCCGCGCCGCTGTGAAGGGCGGCTTCACCGGCGTCTGCTCTATGCCCAACACCGATCCTGTGACCGATAACGGCACCGTGGTCGAATACGTGAAGTCCGTGGCCGCCCGAGAGGGCCACTGCCACGTGTACCCGGCGGGCGCTTGCTCCAAGGGCCTCAAGGGCGAGATCATCGCCGAGATGGGCGATATGGTGGCGCACGGCGCCGTCGCCTTCACCGACGACGGCCGCGGCATCCAGGGCGCGGGCATGATGCGCCGCTGCATGGACTACGGCAAGATGTTCAACAAGACCTTCCTCTCCCATTGCCAGGACGAGGACCTCGTGGGCGACGGCCAGGTGAACGAGGGTGTCGTCTCCACCCGCCTGGGGCTTCTCGGCTGGCCCGCGGAGGGCGAGGAGCTGCAGATCGCTCGCGACATCGCGCTTGCGCGCCTCACCGGTGCGAAGCTCCACATCCAGCACATCTCCACCGCGCGCGGCCTTGAACTGGTGCGCGCCGCCAAGGCGGAGGGCCTGCCCGTGACCTGCGAGGTCACGCCGCACCATCTCTTCCTTACCGAGGATGCGCTCGACGGCACCTATGACACCCGCCTCAAGATGAACCCGCCGCTGCGCACTGCCGCGGATGCGGAGGCGCTCATCCAGGGTGTCATCGACGGTACCGTGGACGCTATCGCGACCGACCACGCCCCGCACGCTGAGTGGGAGAAGGCGCGTGAGTTCGAGCTGGCGCCCTTCGGCACCACCGGCATCGAGTGCGCGCTTGGCCTCGTGCTCACGAATCTCGTGAAGACTGAGAAGATTGACCTCGGCCGCATGGTCGAGCTCATGGCCGTGAAGCCGCGCGAGATCCTGGGCCTGGACCCCGTCAAGGTTGAGGTGGGCTCCATCGCCGACCTTACCATCATCGATCCCGAGGCCACCTGGACCGTGGGTGCCGAGGGCTATGAGTCCAAGGCTGTGAACTGCGCCTTCGAGGGTACCGAGCTCACCGGCTGCGCGACTGACGTCTTCGTTGCCGGCGTGCGCAAACTCGCCGACGGCGTCGTTTGCTAAAAACGCTACGTTGATGGGTCGTGCCTGGCCCGTCGCACGTGATGGGGGCGGGTTCTGCCATATGAACCCGTCCCCATCGTCAGTTTCTCCTACAATAGGAATGACGCTGCCACGCAGCTAGCACCTGCTCGTCGAGAGGAGCCTTATGCCAACACCTTCACCGGCTCGGATGCACGATGTGACCGTCGTGTCAAACGAGCCCATCGCCGACGGCGTGTACGCGCTCGTTATCAATGCGCCGAAGCTGGCGCAGACCATTAAGCCCGGCCAGTTCGTGAACATCGCGGTTCCCGGCAACGCCATGAGCTTGCTGCGCATCCCGCTCAGCTATGCCTCGGCCGATGCTGAGGCCGGTACCGTCGAGATCTGGTATGCCGTGGTGGGCGATGGTACCGAGCGCCTCTCACAGATGAAGCCAGGTGCCAAGACTGACCTTTTGGGCCCTGGCGGCAACGGCTGGACGATTCCCGAGGGCTGTCGCCGCGCCCTGCTCGTGGCGGGCGGTATCGGTGTGCCGCCGGTGCTCTGCCTGGCACGCGAGCTCGCCGCCCGGGGCATTCCCTACACCGTGAGCATCGGTGCGGCCTCGAAGGGATGCCTCGTGGGCGAAGACGAATTCGAGGCGGCTGGGGCCCCTGTCATTTCGGTTTCTACCGACGATGGTTCCTACGGCTATCATGGCTTCTGCACCGCTGCAGCTGAGCAGGTGCTTGAGCTCGAGGGCGGGGAGTTCGACTATGTGGCGGCTTGCGGCCCCGAGCCCATGATGGCTAAGGTTGCCGCTGCTGCCGCAAAGGCGGGCGTTCCGTGCGAGGTCTCGCTTGAGCGCATGATGAGCTGCGGCTTCGGTGCCTGCAGCACCTGCGCGGTCGAGACGACGAGCGGTATGAAGGGCGCCTGCATGTGCGGCCCCGTCTTCAATGCAGAGGAGGTCGTGTGGTAATGGGCAAGGTATCCATGGCCGTCGATTTCGCCGGCATCAAGCTCAAGAACCCCATCAACACCGCTGCCGGCACCTTTGGCCAGGGCTGGCAGTTCACGAACTTCATGGACGTGTCCGAGCTGGGCGCCATCACCACGAAGGGCTGTGCGGCGGAGCCGTGGCCTGGCAATCCCAAGCCTCGCATGACTGAGGTGCCCGGAGGCATGATGAACTCCGTGGGCCTGCAGAACCCGGGCGTTCGCGCGTTCGCCGAGGAGTCGGGCCCGTATCTCGCCGACCTCACAGATAAAGGTACCGCGGTCATCTGCCAGGTAGCCGGCCATTCCGTCGAGGAGTACGTGGCTGCGCTCGAGCTCTTCGATGAGCTCTGTCCATGGGCCGCGGCGTTCGAGATTAACGTGAGCTGTCCGAACATCTCCGCCGGCGGCGCTGCCATGGGCTCCACGCCTGAGGGTGCGGCCGAGGTCATGCGCGCGTGCCGCCCAGTGACCAAGAAGCCTCTGCTCGTCAAGATGGCTCCCGTGCGCCTGCCCGAAATCGCCCGCGCCCTCGAGGCGGAGGGTGCCGACGGCCTTACCGTCATTAACTCCATTCCTGGCATGGCGATCGACGTGCACACGCGCCGCTCAAAGATCAGCCGGCCGACCGGCGGCCTCTCCGGCCCCTTGCTGCATCCCATCGCGGTCCGCATGGTGTGGGAGGTCTGCCAGGCGGTCGATATCCCGGTTTGCGGCGTCGGCGGCGTGATGACCGGTGAGGATGCCGCTGAGTTCATCCTGGCGGGTGCGACCTCCGTCGCGGTCGGCATGGCGAGCTTCGTCGATCCCGCCGCTTCCGTTCGTATCCTGCATGAGCTCGAGGAGTGGGCCGAGTCCCAGGGCGTCTCGAGCATCAACGAGCTGATCGGAGCCTTCGAATGCTAGATGCAGAGGCGCGCGAGCGCGTGATTGTAGCCCTCGATTGCGACCGCGAGGAGGCGCTTTCGCTGGCGAATGCCCTCTCCGGGCATGCCAAGTGGCTCAAGGTGGGCATGACGCTCTACTATGCCGAAGGCCCCTCGATCGTGCGGGAATTCAAGGAGCGCGGGTTCAAGGTGTTCCTTGACCTTAAATTCCACGACATTCCCCATCAGGTGCGCGGGGCCGCGCGCTCTGCGGCTGGCGCGGGCGCGGACCTTCTATCCGTGCATGGCCTAGGTGCCGGTGCCATGCTTAAAGCGGCGCGCGAGGGCGCTGAGGAGGCGGCTGAGGCGATGGGTGCCGAGCGCGCCAAGCTCGTCGCTATCACAGTGCTCACTAGCATGGACGAGGCTGCTATGGAGCAGATTGGGCTTACCTGCCCGATTGCGGATGAAGCCGCTCGTCTTGCGGCGCTCGCAAAGGGGAGCGGCATCGATGGCATCGTGTGCTCGCCGCGCGAGGCTGCCGAGATGCGCGAACTTCTGGGTTCCGATGCGCTCATCGTGACCCCTGGTGTTCGCCCCGCCGGTGCCGAGCTCGGAGACCAGAGCCGTGTGGCCACGCCCGCAGCGGCAATCTCCGCGGGCGCAAGCCACCTGGTCATCGGTCGTCCCATCACGGGGGCCCTAGATCCCGTGGCGTCGTACGAGGCAATCGTAGAAGAGCTTGTGCGCGACGCATAGAGATCGTTTTCTGAACGGGGCGGCACCCTCATGTGCGCGTAAACCAGCGCTTGCCGCCCCTTGCGATGCCGCCATCGTTCGAGGTCGTTCTGTGAATTACCAGCTTACGGCCACAAACTTTCGGTTGATTCCCTTGAACTTTGCAGCAGTATCGACTAACCTATCGCAATGGACTTATCGCCGGTCATCATTTCCTGAGGTAAACCGGCATGCGTCGAATCGTTTGTTGTCGAAACCTAACTACTAGGAGGTTCTAATGGCGCTTCCCCAGCTCACTGACGAGCAGCGCAAGGCCGCTCTCGAGAAGGCCGCTGCGGCCCGTCACGCCCGTGCCGAGCTTCGTGAGAAGATCAAGAAGGGCGAGGTTTCCCTCGAGTCCGTCCTGAACTCCGATGATCCCATCGCGTCCCGCATGAAGGTCTCCACCCTCATCGAGTCGCTCCCCGGCTATGGCAAGGCCAAGGCCGCCAAGATCATGGACGAGCTGGGCATCTCCGCTACTCGTCGCGTTCAGGGCCTCGGCGTCCGTCAGCGCGAGCAGCTCCTCGAGGCGCTCACCAAATAGTGGGCTGCAGCGTAGCAAAGCTCTTTGTTGTTTCCGGGCCGTCAGGCGCGGGCAAGGGTACCATGGTCGCGTTGGTGCGTGACCGGTTGCCCCGCCTGGGCCTGACGGTTTCCGCTACCACGCGTTCCCCGCGCGCGGGTGAGGTGGACGGCAAGAGCTATTATTTTCTCTCGCAGGATGAGTTCGACCGCAAGGTGCAGGCGGGGGAGTTCGTGGAATGGGCTCACGTTCATGGCCATTGCTACGGTACGCTTGCGAGCGAGGTTGAGCGCAACCTCGCTTCTGGTTCATCGCTCATCCTAGAAATCGATGTCCAGGGCGCTTTGCAGGTTCGCGAGCACTACCCCGATGCCGTGCTCGTGTTCATCAAGCCGCCGTCGCTCGATGTTCTGCGCGAGCGTTTGGTTCACCGTGGAACCGAGTCTGCCGAGTCGCTTGAGCTGCGCCTCGCAAACGCTCGCCAGGAACTTGAGCTTGCGGATAGATACGATGAGGTCATCGTCAACGACGACCTCGATCGCGCCACCTCCGAGCTCGTCGGCATCATCGAGAAGTATGAAAGGAACTGAGGTCCCGTGTCTGTCGTTAAGCCTCATATCGATGATCTGCTCGAGAAGACCGATAACAACCGGTTCCTTCTCGCCTCGCTCGCGTCTAAGCGCGCGTGCGATATCAACAACATGCTCCGCGGCCAGCACAGCCGCGTCCTTGCCGTTCAGGATGTGGACGACATCACGATCGCCCTTTCCGGCAAGGACACCATCTCCATGGCCATGGAGGAGATCGTGAACGGCGATATCTCCTTCGACCACGAGAAGTATCATGATGCGCTGGGCCATCAGCCGACGGCCTACCAGTCGATTTCGCTTTCGGACTAGCGAATGGCGAGCCGCGTTTGCCTCGTTCATTACCACGAAGTCGGTCTGAAGGGTAAGAACCGGGCTCATTTTGAGCGCATCCTCATTGATTCCATCAAGGCGGCCTGTGCCGCCTTTTCGTTGGCGAGCTGCACCCGCATCTCTGGCCATATTCTCGTGACGTTTTCCGTGCCGGGAGAGGCCGAGCGGGCCTTCGACGTGATTCGCCGCGTCCCCGGCGTCGCCCGGGTGTCGCTCGCCTTCCATACCAACCGCGATCCCGATGAGTATTGCCGGGCCGCGGTCTTGGCACTTCGCGAGGCGGGTGAATTCGAGAGTTTCAAGGTTGCAGCCAAGAGGTCGAATACCGACTACGCCCTCGGCTCGCTCGAGCTCAACGCGCAGGTGGGCGAGGTGCTTTGTGGAGCGTTCCCTCAGAAGCGCGTCCAAATGCATCATCCCGACGTCGTCGTTCACGTGCTCGTCGTGCAGGGGAGCGTCTACGTCTACGCGCGCTCTGAGCGCGGCGTGGGCGGGCTTCCTGTTGGAAGCGCCGGTAAGGTGGTGACGCTGCTCTCTTCGGGTATCGATTCACCGGTAGCGACGTGGCTTCTTTCCCGTCGCGGAGCCGTCTGCGTTCCGGTTCATTTTTCCGGGCGACCGCAGACAGCCGATACCAGCGAGTACCTTTGCCAGGACATTATCCGTGCGCTGGCCCCGTCGGTGCAGATCGGGAGGCTCTACGTGGTCCCGTTCGGCGATGCCCAGCGCGAGATATCAATCAAATGCCCCGGGAAACTTCGGGTCATCATATATCGCCGCATCATGTACGCGGTCGCTGAGCGCATCGCGCGCATCGAAGGTGCCAAGGCGATCGTGACGGGCGAATCGCTCGGCCAGGTCGCGTCGCAGACGCTCGAGAACATCGCTGCTGTCAACGAGGTGGTGTCGCTGCCTGTGCTCCGTCCGCTCATCGGTTCGGACAAGCAGGAGATCATCGAGCGCGCCGAGCAAATCGGCACCTACGATATCTCGTGCGAAACCGCGCCAGACTGCTGCACCCTCTTCATGCCGCGCGCACCCGAGACCCATGCGCGCATTGATGAGGTGCATGAAGCGTGGGAGGCCTTCGACCACGATGAGATGATCGACCGCCTAGTTGCTTCGGTCGAATACGTCGACTTTGAAAGCGCCTCATACCGGCGTCCTCGCAGGTTCCGTGAGCGCCATGAGGAGCTTGCGCCCGCCCCCTTTGCAGAGAGGCGCCCGCGTGAGGATGAGCCTTCCTCGTAAGGGGGTGCCGGCGGCCAAGCCTGTCCGTGTCGTTTCAAGGCAGCTTGAAGCGTCGGATGGCTGGAGCGTGGCCAGGTCTTGGTAGTGCATCAATTCGATGAGGTATTGCATATCTTTTTGAAGCGGGCTGCGAATCCTAACGCAGCCCGCTTTGCATGTACGTGTTGATGCATCAAAGCGGTGCTGAACAATATCGGGGCGTTTAGAACGAGCACGGCAATTTGTCAGCTTGCAAGCGAGGAGTGTAGGTTTCTTGGCACCTCCGGGGCAGGAGGTGGGACGATGTGCCATGAGGTGGTGGATATGGCACAGCGGGTACGTGAAAGCGTTTTCGTCCGGATTTCCCGTCGCCTGCGCTCCATGCGTCATTATGGCGCTTTCGCTGCGCTTTGCGTATTGCTCGTCGCAGCGGTGGCAGGTCTTGCGGTAGCTGGGACGACCCTTGCGAGCGGAGAAAGCTTTACGATCGAGCGCTTGCAACGCGCCGAGAGGGCGGTCGATTCCGGCAAGACAGGTGGAGCCTCTGGCGACAAACTTGCTGGGGAGACCGAGTCGGACGCTGCCGAGTCGGATGATATGGTCATCGTTGATGTGGATGGGGCTGTGACGGCACCTGGCGTATACGAGCTCGAACAGGGTGCCCGTGTCGCCGACGCGATCGCTGCGGCTGGCGGCCTTTCCCCAGATGCCGACACCACCTCGCTTAACCAGGCAGCCGAGGTAGCCGATGGCTCCAAGATATATGTGCCCGTCACTGGTTCGGCCGCAGCGGCCGGATCCTCCTCGGGAGATGGTTCGACGGCTTCGGCGGCAGCGAACGGTAGCCAGGCGGGTGCCTCTTCGAATGCTCTCGTCAATATCAACGCTGCGACGCTCGAGGAACTGGACGGGCTCCCTGGCATCGGGCCGGCCACTGCTCAAGCGATCATCGATGATCGGACGGAGAACGGGCCCTTCACCTCACCGGAGGACCTTATGCGCGTGAGCGGTATCGGCGAGAAGAAGTTCGAGAAGCTCTCGTCCCTCATTTGCATATGAGGCGCGCCTTTGCAACATCGGATGCTCCGGAGTTTCCTCCAAGGCCGTACCTTCCTCCTGCGGCGGCGGGGGCGGCGGGCGCTCTGGTTGCGGCCGCGCTGGGTCTCGAGTTCGGTTGGCGCTCGTATATCGCCTCTGACTCCGGGGCGCCGGGCCAAATCGCGTTCGCTGTGCTTGCGGTTTCATGTGCGGTGGGCATCCTATGCATCTTCGTGAGGCGGTTTTGGAGTGAAAGGATGCGGCGATGGGCAAGGTGGCTCGGCATCGGGATCGTGCTCGGCGCGGCGTCTGCGACGCTGGGAACGATGTGGCGCACGAGCGCCCATGAGCGTATAGAGAACATCGTTGCCAGCGCGTGCGTCTTTGAGATAGAGGGCGATCCGTCTATTTCTTCTTACGGTGTCCAGCATACAGCGCGCGTGATGAGTGCTGAAGGGGCGGTGCTGGGGCGCGTGCGACTCGATGCCGATAGCGCCTATGAGAATGGAACGCGTCTCCGTCTCGTAGGGAGGGTGAGCAGTCTCCCCGATTCTGCTTGGGGGAGGAGCCGGTACATGGCAGGGGAGGTTGCCCGGGTCTCTGCAGTTCGAATCGTCGATTCAGAGCCGCGCGCAATCGGCCCTATCGAGGCGCTGCGTGCGCGCATGCTCGATGTCATACAGCCCGATGCGAGTCAGGCCCGCGCTCTCGTCGCGGGAATCGTGTGCGGGCGAACGACGGAGCTAGATCAAGCGAGCGCTTCAGAGGCGTTTGCGCGAACCGGAACCTCTCATCTTGTCGCCGTGTCTGGCAGTCATCTTGCGCTGGTCACATCGCTTGCACAGGTTTTCCTTGCGTTCGTTGGCGCGCGCTTGCGAACGCGCTATCTGCTCCTCGTGCTGCTCATGAGTTCCTACGTTATATTGACCGGCGGATCTGCGTCCGCCGTTCGCTCGCTCATCATGGTGGGGCTCACCCTCGTCGCATCATGGGGCAAACGCCGCGGGCACGGCATCTCGGCTCTTGCCTTGACGACGATGGCGCTCGTTGCGCGCGACGCCGGGGTTGTGTTCGATGTTGGATTCCAGCTCTCGGCGGTGAGCGTTCTTTTCATCCAGCTGTTCTATCGATATCTCTCGTATCTGCTCATCCGTCTTGGCATGCCGCGGCCGATTGCCGAGCCGCTGTCGCTTACTCTGTGCGCCCAATGGGGGACGCTTCCCATCACGATTCCGATCTTTGGCACGTGCTCGATCGTGGCTCCTCTCGCGAACCTCGTGCTGGGTCCCGTTATGAGCGCGCTGCTTGTTGTGGGGCTCGTGTCGGTTCCCCTCGCAGCGATAGTAGGACCGCTCGCTGATGTTCTGCTCGCTCCCGCCGGTGCGCTCGCCTCGATATCAGTGTTCGGGGCGCAAGCGCTCGCTGGTTTTCCCTACGCATCGATCGCTATGGCTGCTTCGCCTGCTACGGCGCTGCCCTACCTCGCAGCGTGCGTGGTATACGCGGCATGGTTGGATGCAAGCCGATGGCAGGTAGCCGTCGTATGCGCGGCAATACCGGGCGCGCTTGCGATGCACTTGGTTCGCTGGACCCTTTTCGCGCCCGCATCGGTGACGGTGCTCGATGTGGGGCAGGCCGATGCCATTTTGGTGCGCGAAGGGTCGGCGGCTATACTCGTCGATGCCGGCGTTGACAGCGAGGTTGCAGATGCGCTGGCACGCAACAGCGTGTTCCAGCTCGATGCCGTCGTTATCACCCATTGGGATCTCGATCATTACGGCGGTTTGGAAGACGTGCTCGCAAGCGTCTCCGTCTCCCGCGTCGTCGTGGCAGAAGGAGCGCTCGACGCTATGCCAGAAGAGCTTGTCGCCCTCGATATGCCTGAAGTCGACGAGCTGAGTGAAGGCGACGCGCTCTCAGTCGGAGGCTTTGCCTGCACCATGGTCTGGCCCGAGGGCCCTGTGGAGGGTTCAGATAACGAAGATTCCGTTGCGCTCGCCGTGAGGTACGATTCCGGTGGTTGCGCGCTCGACATGTTGCTCGCGGGGGATACCGAGATTGCGCAGGAAGAACGCTATGCCGGGCGCGTGGGGGATATCGATGTCCTCAAGTTGGGACATCACGGGTCTGCTGCCTCCGTTGACGCAGCGCTGATGGCGCAAATGCGACCTGAGCTTGCGATCGCGAGCGCCGGGGAGGGCAATAGCTATGGGCATCCTACCAAGGAGTGCATCGATACCGTGGAGGCCTCCGGGGCGCGATTCCTTTGCACCATCGATGTGGGCGATGTGACCATCCGCCCTGCCCGGGGCGGCTTCAGCGTGAGCACCGAGCGGTGACGATGCGTTCAGCCATTAAAAGTGGGGAATGCGGCGAAAGCGGTTAGAATACTGGCATCGATACAGGAGTGGATGGTTCAGACGTCTCTCATGGAGGTTTCTATGCCGGAAGCAACGCTGCTGCCTGGCTATCTTATCGTTGGGCCCGACGAGGTCAAGCGCGATACCGCTGTCGCCCGCCTGAGGAAGCGCCTTGAGGCGAGCGGTATGGCCGACTTCAATTTCGACCGTAGGGACATGACGAAGGAGCAGGATCCCGATGAGGTGCTTGCATCGCTCAACACCTTGCCGATGGGAGCCGATTTCCGCCTCGTCGTGCTCGACGGATGCGACCGGCTGCCCAAGGCTACGAGCGAGGCGCTCGTCTCATATTTCGCGAATCCCTCAACCGATACCGTCTGCCTGGTGATCGCAGCCTCTCTTGCGAAGAACACGCGGCTCTATAAGGCGATTGCGAAGCTCGGGGCAAAGGCGGTGATTGATTGCTCGAGCAAGAAGCGCTGGGAGTTGCCCAAGCAGGTGCAGGGGATGGCGCGCCGGCACGGCAAGACCATATCGCTAGCGGCGGCAGAGGAGCTCGTATCTCGTGTTGGCGAATCGACGCGCATGCTTGACAACGAGTTGCGGAAGCTCGCATCGATGGTCGAGGAGCCCGAGATCGAACGCGAGGATGTTGAGCAATTCGTGGTGCGTACTGCCGAGGTAAAGCCATGGGACTTTCTCGATGCGGTGAGTGCTCGCAACCCTGTGCGCGCCCTTGAGCTGTATCGGCTTTTGCCGCCTCGAAGCGAGGTCCGCCTGTTTTCGCTCATGCTCACGCGCCTACGCGAGCTCATCACCGCCAAGGCGCTCGATGCACGTGGCCAGGGCCGCCAGCTCGCACAGACGCTCGGAGTAAAGGACTGGCAGGTCAAGCACCATATATCGTGGGCTCGGGGGTTCTCGATGCAGGAGCTTGTCGATGCCCTTCGTGCCGCGGAAGACGTCGAGACAGCTCTTAAAGGGTCGCGTGATTCCGTTGTCGCGTTTACGGCGTGGATCGCTCGGATCGCCTCCAAGCCGTCGCATCGGTAGCGCGCCATGCAGCATAGGGTGCTCCACATGGTATTTTCACAGCTTCAACACTTCACTTACCTGTGCCTTCGTGGTAAACTGCGTCTTCGTGACCTCAATCGTGTCTCAGAGGCCTGATCATATGGCGATACTTTAGAACTAGGAACTCGAAAGGAACTCTGCAAAGTGGCTAACATCAAATCGCAGAAGAAGCGTATCCGCACCGCCGAGAAGGCCCGTATGCGCAACCGCGCTGTGCGCTCTGAGCTCAAGACGCTCGTTAAGCACGTTCACGAGGCCGTCGAGCAGGGCGATGCCGACGCCGCCAAGGCTGCTGCGTCCCGCGCCTACAAGCGCCTCGATCAGGCTGCTGCCAAGGGCATCATCCACAAGAACCAGGCTTCGAACCGCAAGTCCGGTGTCCAGAAGCTCGTGAACACGCTCAACTAGAGCATCTTCACACCATTGCTTGTAAAGCCCGCTCTCGTAGCGGGCTTTTTCTTTGCGGGTGTATCGCTGGGGAAAGGGTGGAGCGGCTGGCAATGTCGTGCCATGATGCAGGCAAATCCAGTACAATGACGCTCATGAATACGACAGATACCTCTCACATCCGCAACTTCTCCATCGTTGCGCACATCGACCACGGCAAGTCCACCATATCGGACCGCATCCTCGAGCTCACGAACACCGTCGAGGAACGCGATATGGAGGCTCAGCTGCTCGACACCATGGATATCGAGCGAGAGCGCGGCATCACCATCAAGTCGAATGCCGTCCGCGTTATGTACACGGCAGACGATGGGGAGACCTATCAGTTTAACCTCATCGACACGCCGGGCCACGTTGACTTCACCTACGAGGTTTCGCGTTCGCTTGCCGCCTGCGAAGGTGCCGTGCTCGTCGTCGATGCGACGCAGGGCGTCGAGGCGCAGACCGTCTCAAACGCGAACCTTGCCATGAACGCTGACCTCGATATCGTCCCCGCCATCAACAAGATCGACCTACCGTCTGCGCATCCGGATGAGGTCAAGCTCGAGATCGAGGATGAGCTTGCCATCCCCGCCGACGATGCGGTGTGCGTTTCCGGCAAGACGGGCGAGGGCATCCATGACCTGCTCGAAGCGATCGTCTTTTTGATCTCGCCCCCTCACGGTGACCCGTCGGCTCCGCTCAAAGCGCTCATCTTGGATTCGTACTTCGACGAGTACCGTGGCGTCGTTGCTACGGTGCGCGTCTTCGATGGAGGCATCAAGAAGGGCGACCAGCTTCAGATGATGCAGGCGGGGCATGCGTTCCTCGTTGACGGCGTAGGTGTGAAGCGCCCGGCCGAGACGCTTGTAGGCGAGCTCTCCGTGGGCGAGGTCGGTTTCGTGGTGACGGGCCTTAAAGATCCGGAGGCGGTGCGCGTGGGCGATACCCTCACGGGCGCGCTTCGCCCCACGGCCGAGCCGCTCCCTGGCTATCGCGAGGCCAAGCCCATGGTGTACACGGGAATCTTCCCCATCGACAACAAGGATTACGAAAACCTGCGCGACGCGCTCGAGAAGCTCCATGTCAACGACCCCTCGCTCACCTGGAGCCCCGAGACCTCTGTAGCGCTCGGTTTTGGATTCCGTGTCGGTTTCCTGGGCTTGCTGCACATGGAGGTCGTGAAGGAGCGCTTGGAGCGCGAGTTCGACCTCGACCTCATCGCGACCTCGCCATCCGTGGACTACCACGTCTATAAGACCGACGGCACCATGCTCGAGGTGCGCAGCCCCCAGGACCTGCCCGACGTGACGCGCATCGACCATATCGAGGAGCCGTATCTCAAGGCCAAGGTTATCGTGCCACCCGAATACACCGGTGCTGTCATGCAGCTCTCCATCGAGCATCGCGGCATCATGACCGACATGATCCACCTCTCGCAGAAGTCGGTCGAGATGCGCTTCGATATTCCGCTTGCTGAGCTCATCTTGGACTTCTTCGACCAGCTCAAGAGCCGCACCAAGGGCTACGCGAGTCTCGATTACGAGTTTGCGGACTACCGTCCCTCAGAGCTCGTGAAACTCGACATCCTCCTTTCGGGCGATGAGGTGGATGCCCTCAGCTTCATCGTTCACAAGGACAAGGCCTATGGCCTTGCGCGCGGGCTCTGCGACAAGCTCAAGGAGATCATTCCCCGTCAGCTCTTCGAGGTTCCCATCCAGGGTGCGATTGGCAACAAGATCATCGCTCGGTCTACGGTGAAGGCGCGCCGCAAGGACGTGCTCGCTAAATGCTACGGCGGCGATATCTCGCGCAAGCGAAAACTCCTGGAGAAGCAGAAGGAGGGCAAGAAGCGCATGAAGGCTATCGGCTCGGTCGAGGTCCCCCAGGAAGCGTTCCTCGCCATCCTCAAGGTCGAAGACTAGGTTGTGAGTCATTTTGGTCATTTTGGGACGTGTTTAAAACGCCTCATTTGGGCCATTCTAGGATGTGTCCGACGGTGCGCTCGCGGTACTGCGTTACGAAGCCCGTCCCAAAATGATCGATTGGGGCGTTTTAAACACGTCCCAAAATGACCCAAAATGACCCAAGATGGCCCTGCAGCTATCTTCTTGTGAAGGTGAGACCGATGTCCAACCCCGATGTTATTCGCGCTCTCTTGGCTGAGCGCCCCTTCTTGATGGCGCCTATGGCCGGCGTGACGGATGCTGCATACCGCATACAGATGCGGCGTCACGGTGCACCCCTCGCATACAGCGAGATGGTGAGCGTAGCGGGCCTTGCGTATGCGAGCGAGCGGACCTGGGAACTCGTGCTTCCCGCCGATGAGGAGCCGAGTATCGCCGTGCAGCTTTTTGGGAGCAAGCCCGAGCAGTTCGCGTTAGCGGTGGAGGCGGTCGAGGAGCGCGTGGGCGAGAAGCTCGCGCTCATCGATATCAACATGGCGTGTCCCGCCCGCAAGGTCATAACCAAGGGGGAGGGCTCTGCGCTCATGGATGACCCGCTGCTCGCCTCGGCGATCATGAAAGCGGCGGTTTCACGCGCGCATGTTCCCGTTACCGCGAAGATTCGCATCGGGTTTCACACCGGGGACCGCGTGGCGCCCGCTTTCGCCGAGATGCTCGAGGACGCGGGCGCCGCTGCGGTGGCGGTGCATGGCAGGAGCGCTAAGCAGCTCTACACGGGTGCGGCAGATTGGTCGATCATAGACGAGGTCGCACGTGCCGTGTCCATCCCCGTGATCGGTTCCGGCGACGTGTTCTGCGCCGATGATGCCGTGCGCATGCTGCGGGAGACCGCTGCGGAGGGCGTGTTCATCGCGCGCGGCTCCTATGGCAACCCATGGATATTCGGAGACGCGCTTGCCCTGGCTTGCGAGGGCAAGCCGGTTCCGCAGCGCCCCTATCGCGAGCGCCTCCACGCCCTGCGGGAGCACTTGAGCTTGACGTATAGGCTCGTCCCGCGTGCGATGGCGCGGGCGCGAACGTACGCGAGTTGGTATCTCAAGGGCATGCCCCATGCTGCCGCATGGCGTGGGCGCGTGGTGAAGTGCGACTCCTATGAGGACTTCTGCCTGCTGGTCGACGAGATCGAAGCGGACGTTGTTCCTTTGGAAGCTGCCATGACCGCTCGGCCCCATGGGCTCTCTAGCGAGGCCTCGTGATGGCAGTCGAGGCCCTGTATCTGCATATCCCGTTTTGTCGCGCGCGTTGCGCATACTGTGACTTCGATACGTGTGCTCTCGATCCCGCCGCCCTCAAGCTCGAGGCCACCCGCTATCTTGCGGCGCTCGAGCGTCGCATCGACGAGTTCGGCGCCCGCGGCATGCTCGCTTCGGTGCGCACGGTCTATATCGGCGGGGGCACGCCTACCGTGCTCGGGGAGCGCCTGCCCGGGCTCGTCCGCCGCGTGCGCGCCTGGTGCGCGCCCGAGGAGTTCACCTGCGAGGCGAATCCCGAGTCGTTTCATGAGGAGCTTGCTGGGAGCCTTGCCACTTCCGGTGTGACGCGCATCTCCCTCGGCGTGCAGAGCCTTGAGGATGACGAGCTTTCCGCCATCGGGCGCATCCATACGGCAACGGTGGCGCTCGAGGCTATCGAGCTTGCGCGACGCGAGGGGTTTTCCGTATCGTGCGACCTCATGTGCGGCCTTCCAGGGCAACATGCGGCTAGCTGGCGCCGTACGCTCGAGCGGGCGCTCGCGGCCCATCCTGATCACATCTCGGTCTACCCGCTCACGGTCGAAGCGGGTACGCCGCTTGCCAATCGCGTCGCGCGCAATCCCTCGCTTCTTCCGGACGAGGATTTCCAGGCCGATTGCATGGAGGTCGCGCGGTCCCTTTGCGAAGGGGCGGGGCTTGCTCCCTACGAGGTGGCGAGCTACGCGCGGCCGGGGCATGCATGCCGCCATAACATCGCGTATTGGAGCGGCGTGAGCTATCTGGGCCTTGGCCGCTCGGCGGCGAGCATGATGGGCGCCGGGGAACTTTGCGATATGGCATCGCTCATTCCCGGGGCGTCGCCCAGCCAAGGCGATGCCCGGGCGCGCTTCGTGCAAGCCGATGGCCGGGCCCATACCTTCGAGTTTGAATTTCTGAGCGAGCGAGAGGCCCTCGCTGAGGACCTCATGCTCGCCATGCGCATGACCGCAGGCGCGCCGCCGGAGCTCATCGGTCGAGCTCAAGACCTTTTTGGTGCGCGCTTCGATCAGGTAGTCGAGATGGCGCTTGCCGAGGGCCTTGCGTGCATCGACTCCGCAGCGGGCGCGCTCGTGCCCACCGCTCGCGGATGGCTCATGGGGAATGAGCTTTACGGGCTCATGTGGGGCCTCGCCGAAGCTTAACCGGCGCACCGCGGCAGCCGCCCCACGCGAATTCCACACCTCTTTACCATTGCGCCATGACGAGGTGTTTTGGGTACAATTACGCACGTTATAACGACGCGCGGCCGCAGAGAGGGTTTCCGCCACATGGCAAGCATGAACGAAAAAGACTACTACGCGATCCTCGGGGTCTCCAAGGACGCGGACAAGCGAGAGATCCAGAAGGCGTTCCAGCAGAAGGCGCGCAAGCTCCACCCCGATGTCAACAAGGCGCCTGACGCCGAGGAGAAGTTCAAAGAGGTTTCCGAGGCCTATGCGGTGCTCTCCGACGAGCAGAAACGCGCGCGTTACGATGCCATGCGTTCCGGCAACCCTTATGCCGCCTATGGAGGCGGGCAGGCGTCGAGCCCGTATGCGGGCGGTGCCTCGGGTCGCGGTGGGTACTACGGGGGCTTCGGCGGCTTCCCGTTCGGCGGCATGTGGTCGGAGCCTCGTCGCGGCTCGCATCAGGGCGCGCAAGCTTTCAACCCCGAGGAGGGCGCGGATGTGGTGGTCGATGTCGACCTCACGCCCGATCAGGTCAAAAACGGCGTGCGCAAGGGCGTCAAGTACCGCCGGTACGAGCCCTGCGGCCACTGCCATGGTTCCGGCTCGGTTTCCTCGGACCATGCGCATGTCTGCCCGAGCTGCGGAGGTACGGGCGCCATGGGTGTCGACATGTCGTTCCTCTTCGGCGGCGGCGTGTTCCAGATGGTCTGCCCTGAGTGCAACGGCTCGGGCAAGGTCATCAACGATCCCTGCCCCGATTGCGGAGGCTCCGGTCGCACCAAGGTGATGTCGGAGGCCGTGATCGAGTTTCCCGCTGGGATGCACGACGGCGACACCGTGCGGGTGCGCGGCATGGGCCATGCGGGCACCAACGGGGCTGCGGCGGGCGATCTGGTGGGCCGTGCGCGCGTCGCTGCAGAGCGACTCGACGGCAGGGCGCAGCGGGGTTTCAACATCATGGGCATGGCGGCGCCGTTCCTTCTTCTCGTCGCGCTGGGGGGCGCGATGACGCTCTTCGCGCTCATCTGCCTCATTCCGTTCGTCTTCGGTCTGGTTCAGGTTTTGCGCGAGGTCCCCAGCCATCGGTCGATGGTATGGCTTAAGCGCGGCTTCAAGGCATTTCTCAACGGTTTCTTGAACGCGTTGTTCTATGTGGTCATCATCCTTTGGTTCGTGAGCTGCACCTCGGGGCTCTATTACCGACCGATGTATTTCTGGTAGTGCGCGTGCGCCCGTAGCGCGTTTAGCCTGCGGAGACGTGGGGTACCATGAGGTCTGGTCAAGCCAAACCTGTGCTGATGGATGAGATGGGGGAAGGTTCCAACAGTGCCGAGCTCTAAAGATTATTACGAGATTCTGGGCGTCGATCGTGACGCCGACCAGCGCACGATCAAGCGCGCGTTTCTGAAGAAGGCGCGCGAGGTGCATCCGGATGTTTCCGACGACCCGGATGCCGAGCAGAAGTTCAAAGAGGTCAACGAGGCCTATTCGGTTCTTTCCGATGAACAGAAGCGTGCGAATTACGACCGCTTTGGAACGCCCGATGGCCCCGGCGGTTCCGGGTACGTCGATTTCAGCGATATCTTCGGCGGCATGGGCATGGACGATATCTTCTCCTCGTTCTTCGGCGGAGGCGGTCGGTCGGGGCGTGGCGGGCGCACCGCTCGCCGGCGCGGCCGCGACATGGCCATCTCGCTCACCATCTCGCTTGAGGAGGCCGCTCTCGGATGCACCAAGACGGTCACGTATGATCGCTTGGCCCCCTGCGAGGATTGTCAGGGCTCCGGGCTTGCCGACGGCGCTCAGGAGACGACCTGCCCGCGCTGCCATGGCACTGGCTATGTGACTACCGTGCAGCGTTCCATCTTCGGCCAGATGCAATCGTCTTCACCTTGCCCGGATTGCCATGGCGAGGGAACGGTCATCGACCATCCTTGCGACATGTGCGGAGGCCAGGGTCGCACGCCAAATCACGAGAGGGTCGAAATCAACGTTCCCGCCGGCGTTTCTTCAGGGCAGCAGCTGCGCGTGCGCGGCTATGGCGAGGCGGGGTTCCGCGGCGAGGCATCCGGCGACCTGCTCGTAAGCGTCGCTGTTGCTGAACACGAGCGCTTCCAACGCTCCGGCGACGACCTCGTCTGCGCGATCGACGTCTCCATCGCTCAGGCTGCGCTCGGCTGCACTGTCGAGGTTCCCGGCATCATGCCCGACGAGACCATCACGTTCGAGGTTCCTGCTGGCACCCAGTACGGCGATACCGTCGAGGTCGCCGAGTTCGGCATGCCCCGCGTGGGCGGCGGCGGTTCGCGCGGGCGCGCGATCGGCCAGGTGCGCATCCTCGTTCCGCGGAAGCTTTCTGGTGAGGCTCGGTCGCATCTGGAGAAATACGCCGATGCGATGGGCGAGAGCTACACCGCGCGCCGCTCGATGGGCGACCGCATTCGTGACGCCATCGACGATATCCTTGACCAGTAAGCCCCTGACGCGTAAGGAGCGCTGTGGCCAATCCGTTCGTATCCGTCATCAACCTGGGGTGCCGGGTCAATCGAGTTGAATCCGATCGCATGGAGCGCGATCTTGCGCAAGCAGGCTTCGCGCTCGTCGATCCAGACGATGCCGAGCTTATCGTTATCAACACCTGCGCGGTGACGGGGGAGGCCGAGGCGAAGACCCGCAAGGCGGTCCGCCATGCCCTGGGGCGTGCCCGCGAGCCGCTCGTGGTGGCTACCGGTTGCGCCGCGTCGCTGCATCCAGAGGCGCTTCGAGACCTCTCCGATCGGGTCGCGGTCGTTCCCTCTAAGATCGAGGTCGTCTCGCGCGCCCTCAAGCTCCTCGGGCTTGAGGAGAGCGCACGGGGCGATTGTGAGCCATCTGAGCTTGCGTTCAGGCAGGCGCGCGTGGGCGTAAAGGTCCAGGACGGTTGCAACAACCGCTGCACGTACTGCATTGTGTGGAAGGCGCGCGGCCCCGAGCGTTCCGTGCCTGTCGACGCTGTGCTCGAACAGGTGCGCGACGTCGAGGAAGCGGGGCTTCCCGAGGTGGTGCTCACCGGTGTCAATCTTGGTGCCTATGATGGCTCGAGTGCGAACGACGAGCATGTCGAGATCGACGAGCTTCTCGGTATCATTCTGCGCGAGACTTCGATTCCGCAGATTCGCCTTTCGTCTATTGAGCCCATGGACGTGTCTGACCGGCTCATCGACCGCATCGCGGAGTCCCAAGGGCGCATTGCTCCATTTCTGCACCTTCCCGTCCAATCTGGTTGCACCGCTACGCTCGAGCGCATGGGGCGGCCGTATCGCGCCGAGGAGTTCGAGGACCTCTGTGATCGCATTCGCCGAAGGGTTCCCTCCGTCGCTCTTTCCTGCGATATCATCGTCGGCTTTCCAGGCGAGACCGAAGAGGAGTTCGAGGCTTCACTCGGACTTTGCGAGCGCGTGGGGTTCTCGCGCATGCACGTGTTCCGGTACAGCGCCCGTCCCGGCACGCCGGCGGCAACGATGCCCGACCAGGTGCCGCCCGAGCTCATGGCGGAGCGCTCCCAGCGCATGCGCGAGCTTGCCGAGCGCATGGCGCGAATTGACGCCCAGGGCAGGTGCGGCACCTGCGAACGTGCGGTTATCGAGCAGGGCAGGCGCGGCACCCTCGCCTCGTTCCACCGCGTCGAGGTAGACGGGCTTGACCGTGAGGGCATCGAGGCCCCCGCGCTCGTCGACGTTGCTATCATGGATGTGAACGCGTCGGGGCTCGTGAAAGCGGAGTTCGTCCGGCGGTCCGTACTCGATAACGTTCCCGTTGCATCGAAAGGGGATTGATGGATACCGCAAGCGTCAAGCTCAGTATTCCCGATGAGGTCGATCCCGTCAGCATCATGGGCGGGGGCGACGCCGTCCTTCGGGCCATCGAGGAGCGGACGGGCGCTCGTGTCGTGGTGCGTGGCAGGCAGATCTCGCTTTCCGGATCGGCCGAGGAGGTGGAGTTGCTCACGCGCCTCTTCACCTTTCTCATCAAAGAGGCCCGCGCGGGGGACACTCCTTCCGTGACCGAGGTCGAGCGCGCCATGCAGACGCTTCGCGAAAGCGTCATGGATCTCTCCGGATTCCGTGACGACATTCTCCTTACGTATCGTGGCAAGGCCATCCGGCCCAAGACGGTGGGGCAGAAGCGCTATATCGATGCCATCCGTCGCAACACCGTGACGTTCTGCTTGGGTCCTGCGGGAACGGGAAAGACCTATCTTGCCATGGCGATGGCCGTGGCCGCTCTCAAACGGCATGAGGTGGGGCGCATCGTGCTTACGCGCCCTGTGGTCGAGGCAGGGGAGAGCCTGGGTTTTCTGCCCGGAACCCTTCAGGAGAAGATCGATCCCTACGTGAGGCCGCTTTTCGATGCGCTCTTCGATATGACGGATATGGAGCGGGGTGGCGAGCTCATCGAGCAGGGCATCATCGAGATCGCACCGCTCGCCTATATGCGCGGGCGCACCCTCAACGATGCGTTCGTCGTACTTGATGAGGCTCAGAACACCACTCCCGAGCAGATGAAGATGTTCCTCACGCGCTTGGGATTCAACTCCAAGTTCATCATCACGGGCGATATGACCCAGCGCGACCTCATGGGCCGCCGGGGTGGTCTTTCCGACATCGAACGGATTCTCAGCGACGTGGACGATATAGCATTCATCCATCTCGATCGCAGCGACGTGGTGCGCCATGCCCTGGTGGGGCGCATCGTGGAGGCCTACGATGCATATGAGCAGGGTGAGGACGGGCGGCATCGCGCCGCGCGCACCCGGGAGGGCCGGAAATGAGGGTTTTGATCTCTAACGATGACGGCTTGGATACCCTGCTGCAGGCAGAGGAGATGGAGCAGGCCGTCGCATGCATGCTCAAGGCGGAGGGCGCAGACCCCTCGAGTGACGTGGAGGTTTCCATCTCCTTCGTTCGTTCCGCGGAAATGCGCTCGCTCAACGCTTCCTGGCGCGGCATCGATGCCCCCACGGACGTTCTCTCATTCGAATGCGACGGGCTCGATGGCGCGAGGGATCAAGATCCCCTCGAGCTGGGGGACGTCATCCTTTGTCCCGAGGTCATTGCCGCGCAGGCTGCGGATTTCGGCAATACGCCCGTTGAGGAGTGCCGGCTCATGCTGGTGCACGGGCTGCTTCACCTTGTGGGGTATGACCATATGAACGAGGATGATGCGGCCGAGATGGAAGGGCGGGAACTCGCCATTTTGCGCGAGCTCGCCGTTCTGAGGGGCGACGACCCCGCCGGTGTTCGCATCGGCCCGGTGACGCGCCATGAGTACGACTGATACGGGAGGTTGACGTGATACCTGGTAGCAATCGCGAACACCCAACGTTTATTCGCTCCTTCGGCTATGCCATCGAGGGCTTTCGTACCGCGGTGGCAACGGAGCGTAACATCAAGGTCCAGCTTCTCGTTGGCGTGCTTGCCATCGTCGCTGGCGTGGTGCTCAGGATCGACGCGCTCTCGTGGGTGCTGGTGCTGCTCTGTATCGGGCTGGTGCTTTTTGCCGAGCTGGTGAATACCTCGATTGAGGCGATCGTCGACCTTGCCACGCAGGACCTTCATCCGCTCGCTAAACGTGCTAAGGACATCGCGGCGGCGAGCGTCTTCACGCTTTCCATCACGGCGGCGGTGGTGGGGATCATCGTTTTCGCCCGCGCTCTCGGTATGCTGTAAGGATGGGCGGGCTTGCAGCGGCGGTTGCGCAGGCTCGTTCGGCTATGACTAATGTGAGAATGGAAGTGTGGATATGGATGAATTCGACCCGTTCGAGGGGATGACCGACGACGAGCTCGATGCGATGGTAAGCGACCTTGGCAGCGAGCCCGACGGTTTTGCCGGCGAGGATGGTTTCCGCAGCGGCTTTGTTGCGCTGGTAGGCCGCCCGAACGCCGGCAAGTCGACCCTTATGAATGCCTGCATGGGCACGAAGATGGCCATCACCTCGCCGGTTGCCCAGACTACGCGGCGCCGTATGCGCGGGGTGGTGCGCCGCGAGGGGGTCCAGATCGTCTTCGTCGATACCCCGGGCCTCCATAAGCCGCATGACTCCCTGGGAAGCGAGCTCAATAAAAGCGCGCTCGCGGAGCTCGGAGACGTTGATGTGCTGTGCTTCCTCATCGACGCGTCGCAGCCCATCGGCCGCGGCGACGCATGGGTTGCGGAGCGCGTTGCCAAGAGCCCTGCGAAGCGCATCCTCGTACTCACCAAAGCCGACCTCGCCTCGCCTGAGCGCGTGCTCGAGCAGATCTCTGCGGCTTGCGAGCTCTGCGAGTTCGACGACGTGATCGTGCTTTCCGCTACCGAACGGTTCAACGTCGACTCCTTCATCGACTTGGTCGCGAGCTATCTTCCCGAGGGCCCCAAATGGTTCCCCGATACCATGTCTACCGATGCTTCGGACGATACGATCGTCGCTGAGTTCGTGCGCGAGAAGCTCTTGACGCGCACGCGCGAAGAGGTGCCGCATTCCGTGGGCGTCATCTGCGATTCCATGGAGCGGCGCCGCGGCGTGCTCCATGTTCATGCGGTCATCTACGTCGAGCGGGAGGGGCAGAAGGGCATCATCATCGGCAAGAAGGGCGAGATGCTCAAACATGTCGGAATCGATGCCCGCCGCGATCTTGAGCGAATCTTCGGCTGCAAGGTCTTCCTTGAGCTCGAGGTGCGCGTCAAGCCGAATTGGCGCGAGGATGCCCGCGAGATTCGCCGGCTCGGTTACGCCGCCGATGAATAGCGACGAAGCAAGCGGCTGGAGCTGAGTGCGCGTGGCGGGCGGCAGGACATATCGGACTTTGGCAATCGTGCTCGATAAGACGAAGCTGCGCGAGACGGATCTTATCTTCACGCTTCTTGCCGAGAACGGGCGCCAGCTGCGCGCCGTGGGCAAGGGCGCGCGAAAGCCGGGAAGTCGGTTGGCGGCGCGCTGCGAGCTTGGCTGCAAGGTCGACTTGCTGCTCGCCCACGGCAGGTCGCTCGACGTCGTCGCTGAGGCGACGCTCGTCGAGGCGACGCTCGGTGCCGCGCCAAGCTACGAGCTTCTCTCGGCGGCAAGCGCGCTTGCCGATGTCGCGAAGGCGTGCTGCTTCGAAGACGCCGAGGACCCGTTCGTCTACCAGATCACCCTTCGCGCGGAACAGGTGCTCGGAGGCTCGTGCGGTGTGCTCGATGGTGCTCATCTCGATCTCATCGTTGCAGCGTACGTGTTTAAGCTCCTTTCCCATTTGGGTTATCGTCCAGATTGGTCTGCCTGCGTGGCATGCGGCGACCCGGCGGTAACGTATTTCTCTGCAACCGCTGGCGGCCTCCTGTGCGCTTCCTGCGCCCGTAACGTGCCCGGCGCGGAGGAGCTCGATGCCGTTACGGTGGGGTGGCTGCAATCGCTCATCTCGCTTCGTTTCGATGAGCTCGCGGCGGCGCCGTGCGATGCCCCTACGGCCGCTCTGCTCCTTGCGTTCGCTCATATATGGGCAGCGACGCATCTTGACTGTCGGCTGCGAGCGCTCGAGTTCCTTCTCGGCGTGTAGAGTTCTGCCGGGCGATAGGGTATGGCGAGCGAATCCGATTCGCCCTTCGTTGGGAAAGCGGTCTTGAATGAGGGGTAGCCTGGGCGCGGTATGGCAGACTGTGCGCATACCGTGATGCCGCCAAAAGGCGTAGCGGCGCCCCGGCATGCGATGTGGTAGTATATCGCCCGTTGGTACCTCGAGCTTAGTGGTGCGCTCCACCGGCGTCCACCCAGCACGAGGCGAATGTGCGGCGGAGCGATCCGCCCGGAAGAAAGGTGAAGAGATGACCATCTCCAAGGAGCGCAAGGCGGAGCTCACCGCCGAGTTCGGCAAGAACGCGCAGGACACCGGCAATCCCAAGGTTCAGGTTGCCATCGCGACCGAGCGCATCCGCGAGCTCACCGAGCACATGAAGTCCCACCCGAAGGACTTCCACACCCGCCGCGGCCTGCTCATGATCGTTGGTCGCCGTCGTCGTCTTCTTTCCTACATCAAGAAGAACGACATCGTCGAGTACCGTGAGCTCATCGCGAAGCTCGGCATCCGCGACAACATCCAGTAAGTCGTACATGCAGGAGCGCTTCGGCGCTCCTTTTCATGTAGGGGCCGAAATCTCGGCTCTACACCGCTGGCGCAACGCCGGCCCGAAGAAGCCCGTACGCAATGGGGCGTGCGGAGATGAAGGAGAAAGATGACTCTCGTCAGCAAGACCTTCGAGCTGTATGGCAAGACCTATACGCTCGAATCCGGTGAGCTTGCCAAGCAGGCTACCGGCGCCACCCTCGTCAAACAGGGTGACACGACCGCGCTCGTGACCGTTGTGGTCTCCAAGGAGCGCAAGAACTATGATTTCTTCCCGCTCACCGTCGACTTCAATGAGAAGCTCTACGCTGCCGGCCGCATCCCCGGCGGCTACCTCAAGCGCGAGGGCCGTCCCACCGAGAAGGCCACCCTCACCGCGCGCATGATCGACCGTCCCATCCGACCGAGCTTCCCGGACGGCTTCCGCAACGAGGTGCAGATCGTTGCCACCTCGCTCGTGGCCGACCAGGTGAACCCCATCGATGTCATCTGCACCATGGGCGCCTCTTTGAGCCTCACCCTTGGTGGCGTGCCCTTCGAGGGCCCGCTTGCCTGCGTGCGCATCGGCCGCAACAAGGAGACGGGCGAATTCATCGTCAACCCCACCTATGAGGAGCGCGAGAACTCCGACCTCGACCTCGAGCTTGCCGGCACCCGCGATTTCATCTCCATGGTGGAGGCTGGCGCCGAGGAGGTCACCGAGGACGACATGCTCGCCGCCATGGAATTCGGCCAGGAAGCCATCGGTGCGTTCTGTGACGCCCAGCTCGAGTTCGTTGAGGAGTGGGAGCGCGTAAACGGTCCCATCGTGCCGAAGGAGTACCCGCTCGACGAGCCGGTGCCCGAGGTGCAGGAGCGTATCTTCACCCACTATGACGAGATGTACGCCGCTCTGGCCGATGCCGACAAGCAGAGCCGTATCGCCAAGGTCGAGGCCCTGAAGGAGGCCATCAAGGCCGAGTTCACCGAGGAGGAGCAGCTCCTGTGGGAGCGCGAGATCCCGGTGAACCTCAAGGCGCTCGAGAAGAAGGCCATGCGCACCATGGTCGTCGAGACCGGTGAGCGCGTGGACGGACGTGCGGCCAACGAGATTCGCCCGATCATGGTCAAGGGTTCCTACCTGCCGCTCGTGCACGGCTCTGGCCTCTTCCAGCGCGGCCAGACCCAGGTGCTTTCCGTGCTCTCGCTCGGTATGCTCAACGAGGCCCAGCGCCTCGACACCATCGAGCCTGTCGACGGCAAGCGCTACATGCATCAGTACAACTTCCCGCCCTTCTGCACCGGCGAGACCGGCCGCATCGGCAGCCCTAAGCGCCGCGAGATCGGCCACGGCAACCTCGCTGAGCGCGCACTGTTGCCGGTGCTTCCGGACGAGAACGAGTTCCCTTATGCCATTCGTGTGGTTTCCGAGGTCATGGAGTCCAACGGTTCCTCCTCGATGGCGTCCACCTGCGCGAGCTGCCTTGCGCTCATGGATGGCGGCGTGCCCATCAAGCGCCCCGTGTCCGGTATCGCCATGGGCCTTATCCAGGAGGAGGGCAAGACCGTCGTCCTCTCCGATATCCAGGGCATCGAGGACTTCCTCGGCGACATGGACTTCAAGGTGACCGGCACCGAGCGCGGCATCACGGCGCTCCAGATGGACAACAAGGCCACCGGCCTCACCTTCGAGATTCTGAAGCAGGCGCTCCAGCAGGCCAAAGAGGGCCGCGCGTTCATCCTTGGCAAGATGCTTGAGGTCATCCCCGGACCTGCTTCCGAGACGCGCCCGACTGCTCCGCGCATCACCTCGATCACGATTCCGGTCGATAACATCCGCGACGTCATCGGCAAGGGCGGCGAGACCATCCGCGGCATCCAGGACGAGACTGGTGCCTCGGTTGACGTCCATGAGGACGGCACCGTCTACGTTGGCGGCGTGGGCGAGTCGGTCGATCAGGCCATCGAGCGCATTCAGCTCATCGTCAAGGTGCCCGAGGTGGGCGAGGAGTACACCGGTCGCGTGGTCTCCATCAAGGAGTTCGGCGCGTTCGTGAACCTGCTGCCCGGCAAAGACGGCCTCCTGCACATCAGCCGCGTGGCACAGGGTCGCGTGAACAAGGTCGAAGACGTCCTCAACGTTGGTGACGAGGTTAAGGTCAAGGTTATCGAGGTGGACGAGAAGGGCAAGATCTCGCTCGATCGTCTTGATAAGCCCGAGGCTCCCGCACACGCGGCGGGGGAGGGCCGTCCTCGTCGCGAATCCCGCGACCGCTCTGAGCGCCCGCGGCGCCGACCCGGCGATAACGGGCAGCGCACGCCGCGGCGGCACCACGAGTAAGTAACCCGTTCTGCTCCCATCGGGCGCCCCGGTTTCCCCTTCGCTGGTCCTCGCAATTCGGCTTCGCCGAATTGCTGCGGAATCGCTCAGGGGTAACCGGGGCGCCCTGCGTTTGCGGGTTGGTTGGGGAAGGGGGTCGGCATGGAGGGGGCCCTTTGTCGGATACGAGCGTCGCTTCGCTTGCTCGGCGCGGGAGGTGCGCGGGTCGGAGGCGGGCTCGTTGTGGGGGCGGGCATCGCTTCGCTCGCCCGGCGTGGGGGCGCATGAGCCCTTGACATCCTCGATGGTCGGCTTTACGCTCTGCTATTCCTGTGGGGCGCGGGGGAGCGGGTCTCGATTGAGCGGGGAATGGATACAATAGCATCACCTATGTGCCGATATGGTGTACGTAATCGCGGGGTGACCCGCGTGTTTTTGTTATGGACGCGATATGAAAGGAGCTTATAGAGCTCATGGCAAAAAAGAATCCGCCCCTTCGCATCATCCCCTTGGGTGGTCTTGATGGAATCGGCAAGAATATGACCGCCATCGAGTGCGGCCCGGATATGGTGCTCATCGACGCCGGTCTCATGTTCCCCGATGATTCCCAGCCCGGTATCGACCTGGTGCTGCCTGATTACACCTACGTTCTAGAAAACGAGGACAAGCTGCGCGGCATCGTCGTGACCCACGGTCACGAGGACCATACGGGTGCGCTTCCGTATCTTCTACAGGACCTCAACAACAAGGTGCCCATTTTCTCGAGCAAGCTCACACTCGGCTTCATCGAGGGCAAGCTTGCAGAGTTTCGCATCAAGACGCCGAAGTTCCGAGAGGTGCATGATGGAAGCCATGTGAACCTGGGAAACATCTCCATCGATTTCTTCTCGATGACCCACTCCATTCCCGGCGCGCTCGGCGTCTACATCAAGTCGCCGCAGGGTACGGTCATGCATACGGGCGACTTCAAGCTCGATCAGACACCTATCGACGGGGTCACACCCAACTACGCTGCCATCACTAAATTCGCTAAGCAGGGCATCGATCTTCTCATGTCCGACTCGACCAACGCCAACCGCCCCGGGTTCACCCCGTCCGAGGCGGCGGTGGGCCCCACGCTCAACGAGGTCATCAAGAACGCGAAGGGCCGCGTATTTGTTGCCTCGTTCTCGAGCCATATCCACCGTTTGCAGCAGATTTGCGATGCGGCTAAGAAATGCGGGCGCAAGATCGTTGTGACGGGCCGCTCGATGCTCACCAACACGCGCGTGGCGCGCGAGCTCGGATACCTCAACATCGACGAGAAGGACATCCTCGATGCCTACGAGCTCAACGGCATTCCCGACGACCAGATCGTCGTCATGTGCACGGGCTCCCAGGGCGAGCCGCTTTCCGCGCTTTCCCGTATGGCAAACGGAGAGCATAAGACGCTTTCCATTCACTCCGGCGACACCGTGATCATCTCCGCTACGCCGGTTCCCGGCAACGAAAAGGCGGTCCAGCAGGTTATCAACAGCCTGGCGAAGCTTGGGTGCACCGTTGTGGACAAATCCACCCGGCTCGTGCACGTTTCTGGCCACGGTAGCCAGGAGGAGCTCAAGCTCATGCTCGCTATGGCCAAGCCGAGCTACTTCATGCCCGTCCACGGCGAGGCGGTGCACCTTCGGGCGCACGCCAACCTCGCTCGCCAGATGGGCATGCGCGACGACCACATCTTCGTGGTGGATAACGGCGACACGCTCGAGATGCGCGGCGGCGAAGTCAAGATCGGCCCGCAGGTGGAGAGCGGCATCGTGTACGTCGACGGCCTGCGCATCGGCGATACCGATCCCATCGTGCTCCGCGACCGCCAGAAGCTTGCCAACGACGGCATGGTGACCGTCGTGGCCATCGTCTCGATGAAGCGCAAGCGCATCGACGCGATCGAGTTCTCGAGCCGCGGCGTGTCCTTTACCATCGATGACGAGTTCAGCTCCGATGCCTCTGCTTCCATCATGAAAGCGATCGATAAGGGCTCCTTCGATTACACGAGCAACGGTACGGGCGCGCTCCGCAAGGCGGTTCGCGACTCGCTGTCCAACTTCATCTGGAACCGTACGCGTACGCGTCCCATGATCATCCCTGTGGTCATGGAGGTCTAGCGTGGCGTCTCGGCAGACGACATCGAAGAACGCTCAGAAGAAGGGCGCATCGCGCAAGGCTGCTCCCAAGCAGGGTGCGGCTAAGCTTCGTGCGAACGCGCAGGCAGCTCCCGAGCCCGTTCCCGAGCCGCTTTTCACGGGCGGCACGGCGCGCGATATCTCGGGAGTCGTCCTGGCGGTTTTTGCCGTTGCGTCCTTCATCGCGGTCATCGCTCCCACGACCGCCCCGGTTGCGGCGGCCGTGGCCGGCTTCTATCACCTAGGCTTCGGCCTGGGTGGCTATGTCCTGCCGCTTGCGCTCCTGTTCGTATCCGCGCTCGTCTTCGTGCGAGACGAGGGGGTCTTCAAGATGAAGACCGCGCTCGGCGCGCTCCTCATCTTCGTCGCGGTCATCTCGTTCATCGCCCTGATCGGGCTGCCCGACCCCATGGTGCTTGGCGTTACCGTGAGCGAGGCGGGCCTTTCCGCTACGGGTGGATACGTCGGCTTCGCGGTTTCGTCGGTGCTTGCAGGTGCGCTCGGTAAGCCCATCGCCGGGGTCGTGCTCGTTGGCATCGCACTTGCCGGCGCCGTGCTCATAGGCTTTTCCATCTCGAGCTTTGCGGGCGCGGTGCGCGAGCGCGTCGAGGGGCTTCGAGCGCGCCGCCATGTCGAGGTCAACGAGCGCCCATGGGGCGATGACCCCTATGCCGAGGTTCCCGTTCGCGAATCTAATCCAAAGGGTGCGCCCGTTGGTCGCCAACAGAAGCTTTTCGATGAGGATGGCGCGGCCAAGACCACCTATATCGGTGATCGCGCGAAGACGACGCTCATCACAGATGATCCGGACGATCCCGACGAGGACCCGTTCGTCGATGTTTCGGAGCAGCTTAAAGCCGAGGCCGCCAAAACGCGCCTTATTCCCATCGAGGATAAGCACGTGTCTGGTGAGCATGCTGTCGCGGGGAACGCTTCTGCCGCATCTTCAGCGGCGGACGATCCGTATTCCCTTGCAGGGATGACCGAAATCCTTGAGTCGGGGGACGAACGCTGCGATGAGCCTCCCTTCGACCTTTCTGCCGAGACGGGGGTATCCGCGGCGGCTCAGGCCGTTCCCTCTCCTGTCGACGGCCGGGAAACGCAGCCTACCATTCCCGATTTCCTGCTGCACCCGCGCGCGTCCTCTGTGGGTGAAGGCGCTTCGTCAAGTGCTGGCGCCGCTTCCGTCGTGGCCGCCGCCGAGCCCGTGCGCGCTGATGCCGAGCCCCAAGATGACGATGGGGAGCGCAAGCTGCCGCCGCTGTCGATGCTTCGCCATAATCCCCATTCCGCTTCCTCGGCGTCTTCTGATAAAGAGCTTCGCCAGACGGCTGAGTCGCTCCAGTCGACCCTGCAGGAGTTTAACCTCCACTCGCAGGTTGTGGGCTGGATCAGCGGTCCTACGGTTACAACTTTCAAGGTGCAGCCCGGCGAGGGCGAGCGCGTAAGCCGTATCTCGAGCCTCGAGGACGATATCGCCCTCTCGCTCGCGGCGCAGTCCGTGCGCATCTTCGCGCCCATCCCGGGTACCTCGCTCGTGGGCATCGAGATTCCCAACCGCAAGCGCCAGAATGTGAACTTGGGAGATGTCCTGCCCTATGTGCAGGGTGGCCCGCTCGAGCTCGCCATCGGTCGCGATGCTGAAGGGTCGCCCATCGTGGCCGACCTCGCCAAGATGCCCCACCTCCTCATCGCGGGCACCACTGGTTCCGGCAAGTCCGTCATGATCAACTCGATCGTGATGGCGCTCCTCATGCGCACCTATCCCGAGGATGTGCGCCTCATCATGGTCGACCCGAAGCGCGTCGAGCTTGCTGGATACAACGGCCTGCCGCACCTCTACGTGCCCGTCGTCACCGAACCCAAGCAGGCTGCGAGTGCACTGCAATGGGCTGTGTCCGAGATGGAGCGCCGACTCAAGATCTTCGAGCGCGTGGGCGTGCGAAAGATATCGACCTTCAACGAGAAGCAGGCCTCGGGCGCCTTCGATCACTACGACAATCCGCCGGCTAAGATGCCCTACCTCGTCATCATCATCGACGAGCTCTCCGACCTCATGATGGTTGCGGGCAAGGACGTTGAGGCCTCGATCGTGCGTATCGCCCAGCTCGGCCGCGCTGCCGGTATCCACCTCATCGTGGCTACCCAGCGCCCCAGCTCAAACGTGGTGACGGGCCTCATCAAGGCAAACATCACCAACCGCATCGCATTCAACGTGGCCACGGGTATCGACTCACGCGTGATCATCGACCAGGTCGGTGCCGAGAAGCTCACCGGCTACGGCGATATGCTCTTCAGCAAGGTCGATTGGGGCAAGCCCAAGCGCATCCAGGGCTGCTTCGTCTCGGATGAGGAGATCGCTGCCGTCACCGAGTTCGTTAAGGAGCAGGGCGAGGCTGAATACCACGAAGAGATCCTTTCGGCTGTGGTGCCCGCTACGCTCTCGGGCGGTGGAGGCGCTTCTTCCAGCCACTCTGACGACGACCCGCTCATCTGGGAGGCCGCTCGCATCGTTGTTGATTCTCGGCTTGGATCCACGTCGGGTTTGCAGCGTCGTCTCAAGGTGGGCTATGCTCGCGCCGGCCGCATCATGGACATGCTCGAGGAAAAGGGCGTGGTCGGTCCGCCTGATGGTTCGAAGCCTCGCGAGGTTCTTCTCAACGAGGAGGAGCTCGCCGAGCTTCAGGCCCTTGAAGCTCGTATGCCTGATGACGATGGGTTAGGAGGCTACTGATGCCATCCCAATTCGGAGACATGCTGCTTAACCGGCGCCGCCAGATGGGTCTCTCTATCCAGCAGGTGGCTAATACCATCAAGATTCGTCCCCAGATCATCGAGTTTTTCGAGAAGGGCGATTTCTCGTCTATGCCGCCCCGCGGGTACGCACAGGGCATGATTTCGAGCTACGCGCGCTTCTTGGGCTTGAACCCGCGAACCGTCGTGGGGGCGTATTTCGATGAGCTCGACCGGTACGAGCGCGAGACCTCGCGTTCGGGAGGCCACTTTCAAGATGCTGCCGGTTTCGTGAGCGCGCGATCTGAAAACCCCACAGGGAGGTTCATGGCGCTGGACGGTGGTTCCCGCTTCGCGCAGCGACCTCCCCAGGCTGGGTATGTTTCGGAGGCGAACTCTGGGCACGAACCCATCCGCGTCTCGCGCAATCCCTATCGGCAACGTTCTCTTCCGCGCGCCGGTCAGGGTACATCTTCCAGTGGTTATGGACGCGGTGGGAGCTCTTCCGCCTATGGCTCTGGGGCCCAGGTGTCAGGACGGCCTTCTAGCGGGGGCGCGTACCAGCTTCGCTCGTCGCAGCGACCGGCGTATGGCGATTCGTCGCGCACGCGCTCACTCGCACCCCGAGGCTCCTCATATGGGCAATCTGGTTACCGAGGATCCGGTCCTGCGCGCTCCATGCAACCTCGTGGCTCGGCGCCGTTACGTGATGCACGCATGGGTGGTCGCGGCGGTTACGGCGATGGGCCTGCCCGCCGCCGTACATCATATGGCCCGGGAGCGAGGGGGCAGGGCGGAGCTCCTGTGCGGGGTGCTCGCCCGTCTTCGAGGGGCCGGGGTGCTTCCTCCATCAATGGCATGGACCCCCGTTTGGTCATCGGCGTGCTCGCCGTCGTGCTGTTGCTGATCGTTATCGTGGTGTTCCTCGCAATGCGGAGCTGCTCGGCAAACACCGGCGATACCCAGCCTGAGTCGACGACGACGCAGGTGACCACTCAGGCAACGTCGACTGCCGCAACTCCCGATTCCGCGACGGATGCGACCTCACCCGCGACGCAGGCCAACACCGCCGATACCCAGGCGGCTACGACCGTGGTTCCCGAGCAAACGGTAGTGGCGGTAAGCGTGGAAGATGGGGGCACCTCCTGGGTGGAGGTGAAGCTCGACGGCTCCTCCGTGTTCGCCGATAATGTCGTCGGTCCCTTCAGCCAGGAGTTTACCGTCGAGCAATCCATCGAGATCACGGTGAGCAGCCCTGCGGATGTTACGGTGACCAACAACGGCGAGCCCGTTTCCTGGGATACAAGGACTGCCGGCGTTGCAAAGGTCACCATCACCGCGCCGCAGACTCCGGCGACCGCCGCTTCGTCTGATGGTTCCGACGCCGGAGACTCGTCAAGCGCCTCGGCGTCGCAATAGCGTATAGCTCGGCTCCATTCATTAACCGTTCTTGCCGTTAAGGAGGATTCATGGCAAAGGATTCAAGTTTCGACGTTGTCTCCCAGGTCGACATGCAAGAGGTCGATAACGCCTACCAGCAGACGGTCCGCGAGATTTCGCAGCGCTACGATCTCAAGGATTCCGGATCTGAGGTTGCGCTCTCCAAGCCCGAGAGGACGATCACCATTTCGGCGCCGGCTGATTTCGTTGCTCGGCAGATCACTGATGTTCTCAATTCCAAGCTGATCAAGCGCGGAGTCGACATCAAGGCGGTGCGCTGGGACGCTCCCGTCGCTGCCTCGGGCGGCACGGTGCGCGTCCTCGGCCGCATCATCGACGGCATCGACCAGGATACCGCCAAGAAGATCAACAAGGACATCAAGGCGCTCAAGCTCAAGTGCAAGGTCGTTATCGAGTCCGATAAGCTGCGCGTGAGCTCTGCTTCCAAAGATACCCTTCAGGAGGTTATCGCGTTCCTGCGCGATCAAGACTACGGCCAGCCGCTTCAGTTCACCAACTACCGCTAGCCTAGCCACGGTCCATGCAGGTAGCGGATAGGCGAGTCGTTCGCCCGCATCACGCTCTAGGAACCCGTTCCCTCTATAGAGCGTCGAGCCGGCACATACAGGGATAGCTCACGATTGAAAGGTTGCCATGTCCCAGCAGTTCGAAGACGCATTCGGTTCCGTTTACTACATCACGCTCGGTTGTGCTAAGAACGAGGTCGATACCGATCGCATGCGCTCATTGCTTCTCGCGGCTGGCTATGAGGTTGCATACGATGTTTCTGAGGCCGACCTCGCCCTCGTTAACACCTGTTCCTTTTTGGCCTCGGCAACGGAGGAGAGCATCGAGGCGACACTCGCGCTGGCCGAGGAGGTTGCGGACGGCGTTCGTTCTGTTCCCATCGTCATGTGCGGCTGCGTACCCTCCCGTTACGGCGACGACCTCCCTGGCGAGCTGCCCGAGGTTGCCGCCTTCGTGCGCACGGATGAAGAGGACGGCATCGTTGCCGTTGTCGATCGCCTTTTGGGTGTAAGTCGCTCGGCCCCCGCTTTCGTTCCCGATGTCAAGCGCACCGTCGAGGGGTCCGTCGCGTACGTGAAGATCTCTGACGGCTGCGACCGGTTCTGCAGCTTCTGTGCCATTCCCTATATCCGCGGTCGCTACCATTCGCGTCCTGCCGAGCGCATCCTCGCGGAGGTTCGAGACCTTGTCGATTCCGGCGTTCGCGAGATCGTGCTCATCGGCCAGGATACGGGTATATGGGGCGAAGATCTTCCTCAGGAAGGGGAGGGGCCGCACAACCTTGCCCAGCTGCTTGTTGCCGTTGCGGGCGTGGTGCGTCCTGAGCGCGTATGGATTCGCGTCCTCTACCTGCAGCCCGAAGGGATGACGGACGAGCTCATCGCAGCCATCCGCGATACGCCTGAGGTTCTGCCCTATATCGATATCCCTGTTCAGCATTGCTGCGCCCGCGTCTTGTCGGCGATGAACCGTAGCGGTTCCGAAGCGGAGCTCGATGCCCTCTTCGAGCGTCTTCGTCGCGAGATTCCCGGCATGATCATCCGGACGACGTACCTTGTTGGCTTCCCGGGCGAAACGCTTGACGACCACGAGCAGATGCTTGCCTTTATGGACCGTACTGGGTTTGATTACACAAGCGTCTTCGCATTCTCTCCGGAAGACGGAACCCGTGCCGCGCGCATGGAGGGGCAGCTCGACGAAGACGAGAAGCTTGAGCGTACCCAGGCTGCCATCGATCTGGCAGAGTCTCTCGGTTTCGCGGCAACCGCTTCACATGTGGGGGAGACGGCCGAGGTGATCGTCGACGGCATCGAGGAGACGGACGAAGGACCTGAACTCATAGGCCATGCTTGGTTCCAGGCTCCGGATTCCGATGGAGCCGTGCACTTGGACGCGACGGAGGCCGCCGTTGGTGATATTGTAACCGTAGAGTTTACGGACAGCTTCTGCTATGAGCTGATTGGTCATGTGATTGGTTAGGGGTAATTCGATGGCCCGAAACGAGCAAGGCGAGCTTACGAGCATATGGACGCCTGCGAACGTCATTACGTCTGTTCGCATCTGCTTCATTCCTGTTTTCATGCTGTTGGCTGTTCTCTCGCGCGATGCGATGGGCGCTCTCACGCATCCGGCCTTCGCTATCGGGGCGTGCGCGCTCTACATCTTGCTGAGTCTTACCGATAAGCTTGATGGTTCGCTTGCCCGCAAGCGCAACGAGATTACCGACTTCGGTAAATTTCTCGACCCCATCGCCGACAAGCTCCTCGTCTTCTCTGCGCTGCTCTTGCTGCTCGATCAGGGATACGTGAACGTTTGGGTCGTGTTCATCATTCTGCTCCGTGAGTTCTTGGTGAGCGCGCTGCGCATGGTCGCGAGTGCTGCCGGCGAGGTTATTGCTGCCGATAGCCTCGGCAAGGCGAAGACGGCCGTCACGATGGTCTCGCTTTGCGGCTTTTACGTCGCCTTCGCGCTTGAAGCATTGGGAATGGGCGATCTTACCGTTTGGATCCTCGGCATTTCGCAGGCGCTCATGGTCGCCGCGGTCGTGCTGACGGTCGTTTCGGGAATCCAGTACATCTGGAATGCTCGTGATATCGTGTTTAGGGTCTAATGATGGACGCTCGGTATGAAGGACGCGCCGCAGACCACCGCGTCCACGCGCTCCGGCTTGCCCAGGAGCTTGTCGCCTTGTGCTCGGATTGCTCGGTAACCGTTGCTACGGCTGAGTCTTGCACCGCGGGCATGGTCGCTTCGACCATTGCCGGTGTGCCCGGCGCCTCGGATGTGCTGCGCGGCGGGGCGGTGACCTACGTAAACGAGGTCAAGCATGACCTTCTCGGGGTAAGCCAAGATGTCCTCGATTCCGTGGGGGCCGTTTCGTTCGCTTGCGCCTGCCAGATGGCGGAGGGCGCACGCCATGTGTTCGGTTCCAGCCTCGCGGTGAGCATCACCGGCTTCGCCGGCCCTGGAGGCGGCACTGCCGAAGACCCCGTGGGGACGGTCTATATCGGGATCGCATCACGCGATGGGTCGCGTGCTGAACGATGCCACTTCGAGGGCGACCGCGACGACGTGCGGGCCGCGGCATGCCGTAGGGCTTGCGAATGCCTCCTGTCTGCAGCTCATGAGCTTCAGGCTGGGGGCACGGTGTCGTTCTCCTTCTTTGGTGAGTAACCTTTTACTGTTCAATTCATCTTGGTGATCTGCTCCAGTCTCCGCGGGCGGCTGACATGGAGCGCAGCTATGCGCACGCGCTGGCCATGTGCATTTGGCGCGGTTTTCGCGGTTGGGCGCCATTGCGGCTGTGACGGTTGCGCATGCCGCGCGCGCCGGCGATAGCTCTCAACTGTCTGCTCAGCCCCTTTGAGCAGGCATCCTCGTTTCCCTTATTCGTGCGTAGCTCCTCGGCGAACGTCGTGTTCAGGTTTTTTCGAATTACGTTTAGCGATTTGTCAGATATCGAGGAAATCTGTTCAGATATGCCCGGTAGGATGTTGGTATCGCTTGACCGCGAACAGCTGTTCGCGTAGTATGGAAGCCGGATCAGAGGAGGAGTACCTATGGCTAAGAACAGCGGGCCCGTTCGTCAGGTGCATGAGCGCACGTTCGGCGAAGAGCGCGATAAGATGGTGGAGCTTACCAAGGCCGAGATTGAGAAGAAGTTCGGCAAGGGCTCGATCATGAAATATGGTGACGGTGGGCCCGAGCTTGAGATTGAGGTCATCCCAACGGGCGCGCTGTCCTTGGATGCCGCGCTCGGCATCGGCGGCGTTCCGCGGGGGCGCATTATCGAGATCTATGGCCCGGAGTCGTCAGGTAAGACGACGCTTTCGCTCGAGATCCTTGCAGAGGCTCAGGCTGCGGGCGGTGTTGTTGCGTTCATCGATGCCGAGCACGCACTCGACCCGACCTATGCAGCGCGCATCGGCGTCGATATCGATGAGGTGCTCATCTCCCAACCCGATACCGGCGAGCAGGCGCTCGAGATCTGCGACATGTTGGTGCGTTCCGGCGCCATCGACGCCGTCGTCGTTGACTCTGTCGCTGCCCTTGTTCCTCGTGCCGAGATTGAGGGCGAGATTGGAGATTCCTCGGTTGGCCTCCAGGCCCGGCTTATGAGTCAGGCGCTGCGCAAGCTTGCGGGATCGCTCTCAAAATCAAAGACCACCTGCATCTTCATCAACCAGCTGCGCGAGAAGATCGGCGTCATGTTCGGTAACCCCGAGACGACGACCGGCGGCAGGGCGCTTAAATTCTTCTCCTCCGTGCGAATCGACATCCGCCGTATCGAGAGCATCAAGGTTAAAGATGAGGTCGTGGGCAACCGTGTGCGCTGCAAGGTGGTAAAGAACAAGGTCGCAGCTCCCTTCCGCACCGCTGAATTCGACATCATGTACGGCACCGGCATTTCAAAAGAGGGCTCGATACTCGATATGGGCGTCGACTACGACATCGTGAAGAAGTCCGGCGCCTGGTATACCTACGAATCTGAGCGGCTTGGCCAAGGTCGCGAGGCTGCGAAGGAGTTCCTGCGCACTAACCCCGACCTTTGCGATGAGATCGAGCATCGCGTTCGCGTAGCATGCGGTCTCGAGCTTTCAGACGAGACCACGGGGGACGCCGTCATCTTGGACGATGACGTAGCCGCCGCGAACGATGCGCTCTAGCCTTTTCGTTTCATCATGTCCGAGAACGTCGTTGAGATTGATATAGCTTTGCCACCAAAGGGCTCCGCCGGCATGGGCGGGGCCCTGCCATATCGACGCCCGCGTGCCGAGGTTCGCTTCTCGCTTGAAAATGGCGATGTGCGCAGCGGGTGGGTTCCTCCTCGTGTGGCTCGCTTGTATGAGAAAGCCCTGCCAGATCTGCCGTGCACGTATCGCTCGGCGATGGACGCTCTTATGGAGCTCGAGAGCCGCGTCTGCTTCACTGCCCTTACTGAGATGCAGTCGAGGCGCGAGCATTCGAGTCATGAAGTTCGCTCAAAGCTCCAGCAGCATGGTTTTCGCGTGACCTCTATCGACGCTGCGATCGAACGAGCCTTGGACCTCAAGTTTCTCGATGATGCGCGATTCATGGCTTCATTCATAGATGAGCGTCTTCGTCGAGGCTGGGGTCGTCGTAAGATTGAGCTTGAGCTTAAGCGACGCGGGGCAGATCCAAGGGCATTGCCCGGCTATCCCGAAGCATTCTTCTCTGCGGAAGACGATGCTGAACGAGCGCGTCAGCTTTTGCAGCGAAAATCGGTCCCCGAAACGCGCGCATTCGAGAAGCTTGTTCGGCATCTGGTGGGAAAGGGGTTTTCATTCGATGTCGCAGCCCGCGCCGCGCGCGAGCGGATCGACGACGATGCCTGATAAAGGCTAGGCGCTCAAGGGTCGTGTAATTCCTCCGTAAAGTCGCAGCTGGTGCTGTGTAGAATTGACAGTTTTTGACTTAAAACGTAGGATGAATCTGTCATTTGTCTTGTGATGCACACTCATCGTAGATGAGTTCATTTGTGTTACATACACAACTTCATATTGGGTGTTCATACCTCGCAAATGTCGGGCGCAGCCATGCGCCATCAATGAGTTGCTTTTTACGTTAGAGGAGTGAGCATGGAGATTGTCATCGGCATTGTCGTTGGCCTCGCCGTAGGCGCCGTCATCGCCGTCATCGCCATGCGCAACGCCAAGAACGGCAGCCTTCGCGAAGCGGATTCCCGAATCGAATCGGCGCGCGCTGAGGCAGACCAGGTGATCGGCGAGGCGCAGCGACAGGCAGAGACCTTGAAGAAGGAAGCTCTTCTCGAGGCAAAAGAAGAGATTATCCAGAACAAACAAGCTGCGGAGGCGGAGGAAAAGCAGCGCAAGCGCGAGCTTCGCGCGCTCGAGAACCGCATCATGCAGCGCGAGGAATCGCTTGACCGGAGAAACGATGCGCTCGACAAGCGCGAGCACCAGCTTTCCAGCCAGGCCGGGCAAGTTGAGAAGCGCAGCCGTGAGCTCGAGGACCTCTATGCCAAGCAGACCGAAGAGCTCGAGCGCATCTCTGAGCTCACGCGAGATGACGCGCACCGTGAGCTTCTCGATAAGGTCCGCGGTGAGGTTACCCATGAGGCGGCGACCATCATTCGCGATTCCGAGCAGCAGGTGAAGGCCGAGTGCCAAAAGACCGCTCAGCGGATTCTTTCTACGGCCATCCAGCGCTGTGCCGCCGATCACACCGCGGAGGTTACCGTGACCTCCGTTCACATCCCCTCGGATGATCTCAAGGGCCGCATCATCGGCCGCGAGGGGCGCAACATCCGCACCTTCGAGCAGGTTTCGGGTGTCAACCTCGTTATCGATGACACCCCCGAGACCGTCGTGCTTTCGAGCTTCGACCCCGTCCGTCGCGAGACCGCTCGCGTTGCGCTCGAAAACCTCATTGCGGATGGACGTATTCATCCTGCCCGTATCGAGGAGATGTACAAAAAGGCATCTGAGCTCGTGCAGCAGCGCGTGCGCGAGGCTGGCGAGCAGGCTGCATTCGATATCGGCTTCCATGACCTTCATCCCGAGCTTGTGAAGACGCTCGGTGCCCTGAGGTACCGTACCTCGTTTGGCCAGAATGTTCTCAACCATTCCATCGAAGTGGCAGAGCTGGCTGGCATCATGGCTTCCGAGCTCGGTCTCGATTCCGTGCCTGCGCGTCGAGCGGGCCTCTTGCACGACCTTGGTAAGGCCATCGATCATGAGGTTGATGGGCCCCATGCCGTCATCGGTGCCGATCTGGCTCGTCGCTATGGCGAGAAGCCCGAGATCGTCCATGCTATCGAGGCACATCACGCGGATGTTGAGCCGAACACGGTGCTCGACATGCTTGTGATGGCTGCCGACGCCGTTTCTGCTTCGCGTCCCGGTGCCCGTCGCGAGTCGTTCGAGAGCTATGTGAAGCGTCTTGAGAAGCTCGAGGAGATTGCCAACGCCCACGATGGCGTCGAGCGTACCTTCGCCATGCAGGCTGGTCGTGAGGTCCATGTCATGGTTCAGCCTGAGAAGATCTCTGATGCCCAGGCTACGGTGCTCGCCCACGATATCGCTCGTCAGATCGAGGAGGAAATGGAATATCCCGGTCAGGTGCGCGTCGTCGTGATCCGCGAGAGCCGTGCGATGGATATCGCGAAGTAGCGTATGGCAGACGCTCAGCAACTCATCTCGTTCATCGCGTCCATGACGGGCGAGGGCAACCTTCGCGTTGAGGAGAACCTTGGCGAGGGATTTGTTCGGCTGCGCGTTGCTGAGGCTGAGCGCCGACAGGCAAAGCACGATATTCAACACGTTGAGGATATCGTTATCGAAATGCTGCGCAATGCGCGCGACGCACGTGCTACCAGCATGTATGTTGCCACATCGAAAGAGGGGGGTGTCAGGACCCTCCTCTTTCTTGATAACGGCTCTGGCGTGCCGCAGGACATGCACGAACGCATCTTCGATGCTCGCGTGACTTCTAAGCTCGAGAGCATGAAGATGGACCGCTGGGGCGTGCACGGTCGTGGCATGGCCCTGTATTCCATCCGCGAAAACACCGACCAGGCGTGCGTTGTGGCTTCCGCGCCTGGGCTCGGCACCTCTATGCGCGTCGTTGCGGATACCGAGCGTTTGCCCGAGCGTGCCGACCAGTCAAGCTGGCCTAAAGCTTCACGTAACGAGGAAGGTGCGTGGGTCTGTTCGAGAGGCCCGCATAACATCATTCGCACGGTCTGCGAGTTCGCTTTGGAAGAACAGCATGGATGCGATGTGTATCTGGGCAGTCCGGCAGAGATCGCTGCGACGCTTTACGATCAAGCAACCTCATCGCTTGATGCCTCAAAGATGCTCTTCATTGACGATGAAGCCGAGCTCCCGGTTTGCGAGCGATTGGGCTGTGCGGCCGATGCCGCCGATCTGATGCGCATCGCGCGCGCTATAGGACTTGAGATGTCCGAGCGCACTGCTCACCGTATTCTGAGCGGGCAGATCAAGCCGTTGCGAAGCGTGACCTCTCGTCTGCTCCGCATGCGTTCCGAACGCAAGGCGCCCGCTCCCATTGATCTATCCCGCGATCGCCGCGGTCTTAAGATTGCCCAGGATGATCTCGATGAGTTCTCGCGCGTTCTTGAGCGCGACTTCGAGGGCATCGCCGCGCGCTACTACCTTTCGCTCAGTCGAGAGCCCAGAATCAGGGTTTCCCGTGATTCGATTACGGTCACATTCGATATCCAGAAGGGCGAATGACCGGGTCCGAGAATGGCCTGAATCATTTTCTTGCTGCTCACGGGCCAATACGGTAAAGTCAAAGGGCTGCATATTCAAACCATACACGCAGGAGAACCGCACTATGGAATACCTGAAAGTCTCGAGCAAGTCATCGCCCGCCTCCGTTGCCGGCGCTATAGCAGGCATGGTCAAGGATGGCGTTCCGGTCAATATGCAGTGTGTGGGCGCTGGAGCGGTCAATCAGGCCATCAAGGCCATGGCTATAGCTCGCGGTTTCCTCATCCCCACAGGGTTTGATATCTCTTGTGCTCCAACGTTCTCCGATATCCTTATCAACGGCGAGTCGCGTACGGCCATCAGGCTTGCCGTCATCGTTCATCGCATCTCCCTCCAGGGTGCGGAAGCCGATCAGGTATCCGATGCAGCCATGGTCTACTAACATGGATATGATGAGTGTGCGGCCGGCGCTTTCCGGCAAGACGTATTTCATCCGCACGTTCGGTTGCCAGATGAACCTGCACGACTCCGAGCGCGTCGCCGGTCTGCTTGATGCCTGCGGCTGCCTTGAGGCAGCGGATCCCGCTGGCGCGGATATCGTGATATTCATGACCTGCTGCGTTCGCGAGGCGGCCGATCAGCGTCTTTACGGCCAATGCAATTCGTGCAAGAGCCTTCCTGCTCCACCTTCCGGCACGCGGGTCGTCGCTGTGGGCGGATGCATCGCCCAGCGAGATGGCGAGGGGCTCCTCACGAACGTCGATAACGTGAACGTAATCTTCGGCACGCATGCCATTGCGCACGTCGGCGAACTTATCGCACGGGCCTTTGAGGATGGCGGCCGTCATGTTTCGATTGCCGAGGACGAGTCGCTTGCCGCCGTGTCTATGCCGTGGCATCGTGAGACGGTTTACCACGCTTGGGTTCCGATCATGACCGGCTGTAATAACTTTTGCAGCTACTGCATTGTTCCCTATGTGCGCGGACGTGAGAAGAGCAGGCCTTTTGAGGAGGTTTTAGACGAGGTCTCGGCGCTTGTGCGCTCTGGAGTCCGTGAGATTACGCTCCTTGGTCAAAATGTCAACTCCTACGGGCGTGACCGCTATGGGGCGCCGCGCTTTGCAGAGCTGCTTCGCAAGGTTGGTGAAACCGGTATCGAGCGTATTCGCTTCACCTCGTCGCATCCTAAAGACCTGCTCCCTGAGACCATTGACGCTATGGCCGAGACGCCTGCGGTCATGCCTCATCTTCACCTTGCCGTGCAGTCGGGCTCTACCCGTGTCTTGAAGGAGATGAATCGTCGGTATACGCGCGAGGATTACCTTGATCTTGTTCGTCGCGTCCGCGATCGCATTCCCGGAATTGCGCTCACCACCGATATCATCGTTGGATTCCCCGGAGAGACCGAAGAGGATTTCGAGGAGACCCTTTCCCTTGCACGCGAGGTTGGGTACGCCCAGGCCTTTACCTTCATCTACTCGCGTCGTGAGGGCACGCCCGCTGCCGCCATCGTGGACCCGACTCCGCATGAGGTGATTCAGGAACGCTTCGATCGACTCGTTAAGGTTATCGAAGATACCGCTTATGAGTTCAACCAGGGCGAGCTCCATGCCACGGTACCCGTTCTCGTTGAAGGCGCTTCGAAGAAGAACACCCGAGTCCTTCAGGGCAAGAGCCCGAAGAACCAAACGGTCCATGCTCCCATTCCCGAGGGGCTTCACATCGAGGACCTTATCGGCAAGATCGTTGACGTTCGCGTAGACACCGCACGTACCTGGTATCTCTCGGGCACCGTGGCAGGCGACCCTCGATGACGGGGCCCGTGGTCGCCGTCGTGGGGCCTACCGCGGTAGGGAAGAGCGCTGTGGCCGATGCCCTTGCGGAGCGTTGGGGAAGCGCCGTCATATCTGCTGATGCGATGCAGGTCTACCGTGGAATGGATATCGGCACTGCGAAGATGCCCGTCGAGGAGCGGCACGCCCCTTTGCTGCTTGTTGATATCATCGAGCCGGACGAGGCATATTCCGCCGCGCTCTTCCAACGCGATGCTCGCCAGCAGATCGATCGGCTGCAGGCTGCTGGCAAGATTCCGGTGCTATGCGGCGGAACAGGCCTCTATATCATGGCGGCTCTTGACGATATGAGGTTTCCCTCGGGTGAAATCGAGAGCGGCGCTCGCAGGCGATATGAGCGCTTTGCTGAGGAGCACGGTCCCGATGCGCTCTACGAGCTTCTGAATCGACGCGATCCGGAGAGCGCGCAAAGCATCCATCCCCATAACGTGCGACGCGTTATCCGCGCACTTGAGATGCTTGATGAGGGTGTTTCTTATGCTGAGCAACGCAAGGGATTCTCAACGCCCAAGCCGGTCTATTCGGCTCATATCTTTGCCCTCACGATGGAGCGGTCGCGCCTGTATGGGCGTATCGATGCTCGTGTTGATGCGATGGTGCGAGATGGGCTCGTAGAAGAGGTGGAGCGCCTTTTGGAGCGTGGTGCGGGGCCTGCGCTCACGGCGCGCCAGGCAATTGGCTATAAAGAGATCATCGACTATTTGAACGGTGCATGCTCTCTGGACGAGGCGATCGAGCTCATCAAAATGCGCTCGCGCCGCTATGCAAAGCGTCAGCTCTCTTGGTTTCGTCGTGACGATCGCATCACCTGGCTCGACATGGATTCGCTTGATATCGAGGGTGCGGTCGATGCTATCGAACGCGAGGTGCGCTGCTGATGGCTCGGTTCATCCCCGTATCGACATCGCCGGTTCCCGAGCGAGCGGTGCTCGTCGGCATAGAGCAGAGGGGCTCTTCTTGGCCTGTTGACCGCTCACTCGATGAGCTCGAACGTCTTGCCGATACCGCTGGAGCTGAGTGTGTTGCTCGTGTTACGCAGCGGCTCGAACGACCGAATCCTAGGACGTTTATCGGATCGGGCAAAGTGGCCGAGGTTTGCGGGCTCGTCTCGCGCCTCGACGCCGATGTTGTTATCTTCGATGATGACCTTTCTCCTTCTCAGCAGGCGAATCTTGAGAAAGCGGTTGGAGAGCCGGTGAAGATCATCGATCGAACCGCTTTGATTCTTGATATTTTCGGGTTGCACGCTCAGACGCGTGAGGGGCGGCTCCAGGTGCAGCTCGCACAGCTTCAATATCTTCTGCCGCGCCTTCGTGGCATGTGGAGCCACCTTGCGAAGGAGCAGACGCGCGGTGGCATTGGAAGCCGTTTTGGACAGGGAGAAAGCCAGCTCGAAGTCGATCGACGCATGGTTCGCAACCGCATTGCCGCGGTTCGACGCGAGCTTGCCGTGGTTGAGCGTAGAAGGTCCGTGCAATCGAAGGAGCGGATCGCTTCTCCCGCGTTCCGCGTCGCTCTTGCGGGCTATACCAATGCTGGTAAATCTTCGCTTCTTAACCGATTGACTGGGTCGACGGTACTTGCGCAGGATAAGCTCTTCGCTACGCTTGATCCGACGACGCGTGCTTATCGCTTGCCTGGCGGCCGGTCTATGACGATCACCGATACCGTCGGTTTCATCCAAAAGCTTCCGCACGGGCTCGTTGATGCCTTTAAATCGACCTTGTCTGAGGTTCGTGAGGCCGATTTGATCCTCATGGTTGCCGATGCATCTGATGATAACCTCTCTCGTCAGCTTGATGCGGTTCATCGCGTTTTGGAAGAGATTGGCGCGGGCGAGTCGCGTTCTCTTGTGGTGTTCAATAAGATTGACCTCATAGATGCCGAAACGCTGCTCGATCTTAGGCGCATCTATCCTGATGCCGTTCTCGTTTCGGCGCGTACGGGAGAGCACATCGATGATCTGGTTGAGCGCGTGGCACTCGAGGCTGCTGCGCTCGATAAGCTTATCGACGTTCATATTCCATATGCAAACGGATCGCTGGTCCAACTCATTCGTCAATCCGGACACGTGCTCGAGGAGTCTTTCGAAGAGACGTCCACGCATCTCGTGGCAAAAGTGCCCCCTCGCATTGCCGGGTACCTTTCCGCTTATTATTCAAGCTGAGGTTTCTGGCCGCCGTTGCTCATATGCGAGCTTGCCTACAAACTGCTGACCATAGTAAAGATGAGGATGAGCAGGGGCTGGTGCACAAGATAGATCGGCAAGCTGAGATTACCGATCATTGAGAGGAAGGGTACGTTCGCATTCATCATCCACATGGGATAGCCCGATGCGTGATGTCCGTCGAACCAGCGTGCTGCGAAAGCACCCGCGAGGTAGAGGAATACGTTGGGTAAAAGCGGATAGTAGTCTCCTGAGACAAACGACGCCGAGGGAAACCCGAGCCAAGCTAGGCCTTCCACGGGATAGGTCGTGTGCGGCAGGGTGTAGGTTGCGGCGAAGAGCACAAGGCAGCTGATGAGCCCCGCTGCTGCTGGGAAGCGGTTAAGCAACGGTGCCGTGGCGGCATAGAGGAGCGTGCAAGCGGCCATGCAGTAGATGATGCCAAATGAGATGGGCGTATCTACCCCAGCGATGCTGGTGGCAAGGAATACGGCGCCTGCAGCTGCTGCATAGACACCGCCCCTTTTAAGGTTGTTACGCGAAAGGCTGGTCATCCATCCTGCAAGGGCGAGAAACACCCAGCTTATCGAGGAGCGCCAGACCGTCTGGATGATGGGGTCGGTGAACCAGGGGATTTCGAATCCGAAGAGATAGGCTGCATCATAGGCCGCATGGAACGCGACCATCGAGATGATGGTGAAGCCGCGCAGCGAGTCAAAGAAGGCGATGCGCGGCTTCCGAGGGCTCTCTTCGTGTGCGTTATCCTGCACGTCTGCTCCTAAAAGCGCCTCATGAGGGCGACCACCTTGCCCAGGATCTGCGGATTCTCGGCATAGATAGGCTCCATGGCATCGTTTTCGGGCTGGAGGCGTACACGACCGCGCTCCTTGTAGAACGTCTTGACCGTAGCCTCGTTATCGATCATGGCAACAACGATCTCGCCGTTCATGGCGTTCTTCTGCTCGCGTACGACCAGGTAATCGCCGTTGAAGATACCGGCATTGATCATGGAATCACCATGTACCTCGAGCACGAAAGAGGAGGCGTCGGTTGCGATCTCGGTGGGAAGGGTGAAGGTGTCCTCGACGTTTTGCTCGGCGAGGATGGGCATGCCCGCGGCAACCCTGCCCACCAAGGGGAGCGTTACCGTACCGCGGTCCGGAGACTCCTTGACCTCTGCAAGGCTTACGGAGCTACCGTCCTCATTGAACAGCTCGAGCGCACGGGGCTTCGTGGCGTCGCGTTTGATGAGGCCGCGCGCTTCGAGGGCGCTCAGGTGCGCATGGACCGTGGAGGGGGAGGAGAGCCCCACGGCGGCCGCCATCTCGCGCACGCTCGGCGGATAACCCTTCTCTTGCTGGTACGCACGAATGTAGTCGTAGATTTGCTGCTGGCGCTTCGAAATCTTGCGTGCCATCGATGCTCCCTCCATACAAAACATTTGTTCGATTTTTACTTGACAGGAACAACTGTTCGAAGATAATGATATACGAACACTCGTTCTTGCGCCAGAGTTTTTTGTCCGGGTGCCGGGATATAACAGTTTCGTCAAACGAGAAAGGGGTTTCCAATGCACGCTACATTCGCCATCGTCGAGGGAAACCTCGCGCTGTCTTCCGATGTTCTCTATGACGAGCCTCGTGTTCCCACCTATGCGACGCAGATCTACGAGCTTCCCGTCCGGCGCGCTGAGTCTCCTCGCAGTGCCCATGTCGCAGCTACCCCTGTTTCATCGACGGGCTCTTTGTCGCATGCGGTCGTCGCAGGGGTTATCGTTGCTCTCCTTTCACTTGCTCTCGTCGTTGCCGCTTGGTTCATGCTTTCGAGTGAACAGCGCGCTTTCGATAGCGCCCTTGCATCATCCTCGCGCCAAACGATTACGGTGAAAGCTGGCGATTCTCTTTGGTCGATTGCCGAAGCCTACGATATCGAGGGGCTCTCTACGCGCCAGACCTCTGATGTCATTCGCACTTGGAACGACTTGGAGACGAGCACCCTGCAGCCGGGTGACACCTTGATCGTGCCGCTTTCCTAAAGGGTGGCCCGCGCGCTGTCCGTACCGGGCTCGCTTAAGCCTCGGCGGCTGCCAGTTTTTGCGTCCCATGTATACGCTGTGCCTCGCTCCCTTCAACTCTTCTTTGTGACGGGCGAGCGAGCCTTTCCTATTTCCAAAACGCAATATCTAGTACTTCTCGGTCAGATTCTCTCAAGACGTGGTACTCTATCTAAGTTGTTCGCGCCTGAGGAGGTTTAATGCGCTGTCCGCGTTGCGGTGGAGATAATACGCGAGTCGTTGATTCGCGCATGCAGGATGCTACGAACGCGATAAAGCGCCGCCGCGAATGTAGGTCATGCGGATATCGCTTTACCACATTCGAGCGTTGCGAAGATCCCATCGAGGTTATCAAAAGCGATGGAACCATGCAGCCGTTTGACCGGAACAAGCTTCTTGTTGGCTTGATGCGCGCGACCTCTAAGCGAGAGATCGATATCTCGCAGTTGAACGCACTCATCGATGATATTGAGCTTGAGCTTCGGGGCCGTACCCTCACGAACGTCTCTTCACATGAGATCGGCGATATGGTGCTCAAGCGGCTCGAGAAGATAGACAAAGTGGCCTATATCAGGTTTGCATCCGTCTATCGCGATTTCAAAGACGTCGATGAGTTTTTGCAGGAACTCGATAAGCTTAGGTGAGCGCATGTCTTTAGTGAATGTACAGATCAAGCGGCTCGACCCCACGGTAGAGCTGCCCTCGTATGCCTATGCGGGTGATGCAGGGCTCGACCTTCGCGCGAATGAGACCGTCGATATTCCACCCCATGAGCGCGTCTTGATTTCTACGGGGCTCGCCATCGCAATCCCTGACGGCTTTGCCGGCTTCGTGCAGCCGCGCAGCGGCATGGCGCTCAAGCGGGGTCTTTCCATCGCAAATACGCCTGGGCTCATCGATGCGCATTATCGTGGCGAGCTCAAGGTGATCGCAATCAATCTCGATGCGCATGAGTCTATTCATATCGAGCGCGGCGAACGCATCGCCCAGCTCGTCATTCAAGAGGTTCCCGTCGTTCAGCTCGTTGAAGTCGACGAGCTGGATGAGACCGACCGTGGAACCGGTGGATTCGGCTCAAGCGGGGCGCGCTAACAGGCGCCTCCGAGCACATAGTAGGGAAGAGCAATCCGAAGAAAAGGGGAGTAATGGATACGTTCTTCAAGTTTTCCGAGCGCGGCTCTCATGCCGCAACGGAGGTGCGCGCCGGCCTTACGACGTTTTTGGCCATGGCGTACATCATCATCGTCAACCCGAGCATTCTGTCTGCCGCGGGGATCAACCCGACGGCCGCAGTAACTGCGACCTGCCTGGGTGCCGCGGTTATGACGATCGCTATGGGCGTGTTCTCGAACCGTCCGCTTGCCTGCGCTTCGGGCATGGGCATCAACTCGATCGTCGCCTTTACCCTGTGCGGCAGCATGGGACTCGGCTGGCAGACCGCCATGGCCGTCATCTTCGTGGAGGGCGTTGCCATTCTGTTCCTGGTGCTCTGCGGCCTGCGCGAGGCGATCATGGAGGCCATTCCTGTGCCCCTGCGCCACGGTATCTCCATCGGTCTCGGTCTCTTCATCGCGATGATCGGCCTTAAGGATGGTGGCGTCATCGTTTCCAACGCCGACACCATGGTCTCGCTTGGCTCGCTCTTGAACGCTGATGGTGGCTACAACTTCGCTCTGCTCGTGGGCATCATCTCGATCGTCCTTACCGTGGTCCTGTATTCCATGAAGGTGAAGGGCGCTCTGCTCTGGGGCATCGTCATCTCCGCGATCATCGGTGTGCCGCTGGGTGTCACGAGCCTGCCCACCGGCGTGGTCGCTCCGCTCGATTTCTCGACCTTCGCTGCCCCGTTCCAGGTGAGCGAGGCTTCCAATGTCATGGGAATCGTCGAGGCCATCACCACCCCGTCTCTTCTGCTCTTTGCCTTCTCGCTCATGATGAGCGACTTCTTCGACACCATGGGCACGGCGATGGCCGTGGCCAAGCAGGGCGACTTCCTCACCGAGGATGGTAAGGTCGAAGACATCAAGCCGATACTCATCGTCGACTCCGCCGCTGCTATCGCCGGTGGCTTCGTGGGTGCTTCCTCCATCACCACCTTCGTTGAGTCCGCTTCCGGTGCAGCCGATGGTGGCCGTACCGGCCTCACCTCGGTGGTTGCCGGCGTCCTCTTCCTGCTCGCCGCGTTCTTCTCGCCGCTCATCAACTGCATTCCCTCTGCAGCCACCTGCGGCGCGCTCGTGTTCGTTGGCTTCCTGATGATGAGCGATGTCGCCGATATCGACTGGGCCAACCCCCTCGAGGCCTTCCCGGCGTTCATGATCATCGCTGGCATTCCGTTCACGTATTCCATTTCCAACGGCATCGGCCTTGGCTTCATCACCTTCGTGGTCGTGTCTGCCGTCACGGGCAACATTCGCAAGGTTCGCCCGCTCATGTGGGTCGCCGCTGCTGCATTCTTGGTCTATTTCATCATGACCATCATGTAAGCTGTGCCAATCTGCGCATAGCTCGCTGTACGTCTTGTCCAGCGTGATGGGCAGCGTAGGCATTGTTCATGGTATAGAGGGCGCCTCTCGTTACAGATGGGAGGCGCTCTCTTTCTTAGCCGACCGTTTCAACTTCCGCGTGGACCTTCGGGGCGCTTATGTCTTGTGCATACAATTAGGTACCGAAGTAAGTGTTGAATAGGGTAGGGATAAAGCGGGAATCAGCACCTTAGCATGGTAGCTTCGTTGAATGCGAGGAGCGATATGGATAAGACGAATCGTGTGGTAGACACCGTGGTCATCGGGGGCGGTCCAGCTGGCTATGCAGCAGCCATCTACGCTGCGCGAGCAAGTTTGAAAACCGTCGTCATAGAGCAAGGCATGCCGGGCGGCCAGATTGCCACGACGGATATCGTTGAAAACTATCCCGCCATACCAACCATTACCGGCGCGGAGCTCGGTATGAAGCTGCAGGAACATGCGACGGAGGCCGGCGCAGAAAGCGTCTATGGCGTTGTTGAAGCCATTGAGCGGCTCGATGACGGCTCCTTCAATGTCGTGTGCGCAGATGAGGCCTATCAAGCGCCTGCGGTTATCGTCGCCACGGGCGCTCGTCCAAGAACCGCTGGTTTTACCGGTGAAGATCAATTCCGCGGTCGCGGTATATCGTATTGCGCGACGTGCGACGGCATGTTTTATCGCGGGAAGAACGTGTTCGTTATCGGCGGCGGGAATGCTGCCTGTGAAGAGGGGCTGTATCTTGCGCGCATTGCGAATTCTGTAACGATGGTTGTGCGCCGCAATGAGTTTAGAGCTCCGAAGGGCGTCGTTGATAGGCTCTTGGCGCATGAGCGAGTAACAGTCCGCTATAGTACGTCGATCACTGCGGTTGACGGCGACCGGTTCCTGTCGAGTATTACGTTTAGAAATAACGATACGGGCGAAGAGCATACTGAAGCGTATGAAGAGGGCTCGTTCGGCATCTTTGTATTTGCGGGAACCGATCCAGTTGTGGAGCTCGTCCGGCCGTTCGTAGACCTTGGCTCTGATGGTGGCGTAATGACGAATGAATCCATGGAAACGCGTACGCCGGGGCTGTATTGCGTGGGAGACATGCGCTCAAAGCGACTCCGCCAAGCGATTACCGCTGCGGCTGACGGAGCTATTGCAGGCTCTGAGGCGTATCGCTTTGTGACCGAGCGGGGCTGATATGCGAGGTATAGTTTCAAGGCTCACATACGTTCGTGAGCTCATCTTGCTCATCTATTAAATCAAGATAATATATCTTATGTAAACTTGTTAGATGAAGCCAAAGATAGCTCTTCTGTAGCCATCCTCTGATGAAGCCACGCTTTGATTCCGCCTTGACGGAACGGTCGAGGTTATCGGATCACAACAATACGGGCGCCCTGCACTCTTTGCAGCGCGCCCGTTTGCATGGCTGGATATAGTTATGCCAAAAGACATCTATCGTTGCGGATGCTAGCATCATCGCCTGATGGACCGATGCTCCTACCATCCGTACCCTATGATGAGCCCATCGGTCTCTGCGTAGTACGAGCACAGGCCTCCGCATGGAAGAATGGTTGCCTTTGTAGTCGGCCATTCGGCGGTAATGCGCGCCGCGAGGTCTTCCGCGGCCTTCTCGTTGAAGACATGGTCGATGAACACGTCACCGCCTTGGAAGCCGTCTTCCCGCATGGATCCAATGATTTTTTCGAATGCCTTCTTCTGGCTTCGTGCGGGACCGAGGACCTTGATAGTGCCCTCGCTGCTCGCGGTTCCAAGCATGCGGATATTGAGCTTGTTGGCAAGCATGCCGGCCACCTTGGGCATACGGCCCGCCTTGGCAAGGTTTTCGTAGCTCGAGAGCAGGAATAAGACCGTCGAAGACTGCTCTACATTGCAGATATACGCGGTAACCTCGTTGAAGGTGGCATCGGGATGTTCAGTTAGGTACCTATCTAATGCCACGATCAATAGCTCGAGCTTGCCGCCTGCCGCACGGGAGTTCACGATGAAGATGTTGCGGGAACCATCCTCTTCGAGTACGAGATCACGTGCCATGATAGCTGCCTCATAGCTACCAGAGAGATTCGCGGAAATCGTAATGGCAATCACGTTGTCGGCTGAGCGGAAGCGGTCGGCCCATTCCCCTACGCTCGGGCATGCGCTTGATGTGGCCGATTCCTCGGCAGCGACACGGCGGTTGAGCTCGGCTACGTCGAGCGCCTCGTCATCGACATATTCCTGGCCGCCTACGTTGACCTTGAGCGGTGCGAAACGGTAAATGGTATCTGGGGCAGATGGCGTGTAGCCACGGAGGTTGCAACTGGAATCTGCTATAAGTGCCCAACTCATCGTGTAGGTCCCTTCGACGGTATCGAACCTATCTGTATTATACGTGCTCCCTTATCGAAATGGTGAAACAGATGGTTTCTAAAACAAGATGACATAGTTTTAAAAGCAATGAGAGTATCATGTGGTTGGTACCGTGTTAGGTAGGTAATTTGTATGCTCAGTGGAACGTGCGTGGTATGGAGGATGCAATGACGGCACAGAAATCGGTAATCCCCATGAATGAACACGGTCGAGCAATCACCCAGGAAGATATCAAGCCGACAGTTCTTCCCGATGCCTATCTCACTTCTTCAATAGCTTCGGCCCTTGTTGATTTCAAGATGCCTCGTTTCGAGGACCTCCCCACAGTTGGCCTCTATCGAGATCAGGTTATCGGTATCGTCGAGCAGACGCTGAGCCCGCTTGGCACCTGCATCGATGGCGAGCTCCTGACACCTTCTATGGTTAATAACTATGTGAAGGCAGGCCTCATTGCGGCGCCGGTTAAAAAGCTCTACAACCGTGAGCACGTAGCTCGCCTGCTCGTAATCTGCATTTTCAAGCAGGTACTGTCGATTCAAGCGATTGCGACGCTCTTTAAGATTCAGCGGGTATCCTATATGGTCGACGTTGCCTTCGATTATGTGGCCGTGGAACTGGAAAACGCCGTGCGTTCCGCATTCTCGATCGATGCGACTCCCCAACCGGATTCGGCGACGCATGTTACCAGGGAGTCGCTTCTCGTTCGAAATGCAGTCACGGCGTTTGCCGCGAAGGCCTATCTGCTAGGCTATCTGCACTATATCGGATATGAAGGCTCGGAATAGCCCCTTAGTTCAGATTATCCGCTGAGCTTCAGGCGTTACCCCGTTTGCAGGCCCTTAAGAAACCTTGACCAAGCTGAAGAGCTCTTGGTCGCCGGATGCAGCGAGCGCGTCACGAGGATTCAGGAATGCGAGCTCAAGGATACAGCCATATCCGATCAGCTCGGCACCCATGTTCTGGACAAGCTTGCCTGTCGCCGCAACGGTACCACCGGTGGCAACGAGGTCATCGATGATTAGGACGCGATCGCCGGGCTCAAGGGCATCCGCGTGGATCTCGAGCGTATCGGTGCCGTATTCGAGTTCGTAGCTGATGGACACGGTCTCGCGCGGAAGCTTTCCGGGCTTACGTGCGGGGATGAAGCCCGCGCCGAGTTCAAGCGCTACGGGAACACCTACCATAAAGCCACGAGCCTCGGGGCCGATGACCTTCGTCACTCCCCTACCGCGAAAGTGGTCGGCAAGCGCGGTGATAGCCTGTCGCATCGCATTGGCGTCGGCGAAAAGCGGTGTGATGTCCTTAAAGACAACGCCTGGCTCCGGGTAGTCGGGAATGTCGGTGATATACGATTCGAAGTCGAAGTCAGTTGCGGCGGTCTCAGGCATAAGGGCTCCTCTACTGATAACAGTGCATACGCTAACGCGCGCGTTTGACGACGCGTGATGTGCGACGAGATGAGGTTGCTTCTTGGGAGATGGGAGCATCGGTAAGCGTACCGGTGCGAGTGGTCGATTCAGTGCGCGAAGCCGCGTCGCCAGCGTTTCTCTTGGACTCGCGTGAAGCCTCCGCTCGAGCCAGCTCATCATCGATGGAATCCACGTCGGCATCCTTGACTACGGCATTGAGCGACTCGAACACGCGGCCCTTCAAGAGGGCGGTATGAAGGCCATCGGTGAGGTCGTGCAGCTTCTTGAAGGCGCGCTCCAGCTTTGCGCTGCGGTCCTCGTCGCTGTCATCGAGACCAAGCATGCCTACAAGGACCTGCTCGAACATCGTCGATTCGCGGTTGGCGGACACGACGTATTGACGGAGGTTCCGAGGTTCGATATGAAAACGCGAAAGCTCATCGCAATAGCGAATAATCTCGAAATCGCTTCCATCGATAAGCTCGCGATTCTTCGGGCTCTTGATGATGCGCACAAGATCGTTCTGTGCGAGGGAGCGCACGAAGGAGATGCTAACGCCCAGCAAGTCCGGAACATCCTCAAGGGGATGAAGCTTCTGCTTGGTTTCCTTGGGCTGCGTCTTCATGGGCACATCGGACAAAAGGCCGACTTCGTAGGCAAGGGTGTGCAGATCGTCGGCGCTTTCGAGCCTTTGCTTGATGACGTTCAGCGGCATATAGCGCGTCTTCTGAAGATGCAGGATGACCTCAAGCCGCTCTACATCATCCATGGAGTACTGGCGATACCCCTTGGGCGTGCGGTGAGGAGTGATGAGTCCTTCGTCTTCAAGGAATCGAATCTTCGAATTCGAGAGGTCGGGATACGTGCCGCGTAGTAGGTTAACGACTTGGCCGATGCTCAGATAGCTGCGCTCAGCCAAAGCTACTCACCCGTTTCGATGCGCTCCGGGCTGCTCTCGTGGTAGATGAGCGTGAACGTGCCGATCTGAACCGAGGAGCCGTCGTGGAGCGGAGCAGAGTTGACGATGGCGCCATCGACCCAAGTGCCGTTAAGTGAGCCCAGATCTTCAATCGTGGTGCCTAGTGGCGTGCGCACGATCTTAGCGTGGGAGCGGGAGACCGTCATGTCGTTCAGGAAGATGGCGTTGGCGGGATCGCGCCCGACCGAGGTCTCAGGAGCGGTGATCTCGAAGGTGTTGCCCGTTTGGGGCCCCTTGATAATGGAGATCACCGGATTGACGATCTTAGTGCTCTTCATGAGGTCGGGGGCGGTTGCATCGTCTATGGGCATGCGAAAGACGCGCGTGGAATCTGTGCCAAGTCCTGCCATGGAAACCCCTATCACATACGGATCCGGAATCGTTTCCGGTTTAATACATCGCAAAGGCACTTTCATTCTACCCTAGCGCGCGTTGAGATTCACGGGCGACTCAAGAAGCTCCAGAAGCCCCATCAGCCTCTTCAATTTCCGGGTTGAGGAAGTCCACGTCCTCCTCCTCAGGATGCTCGATGGCGTGCTTCGAGGCTCGGTATCCCTTTACGGTATAGATGACTGCGGTGAGCAAGGAGAAGATCACGCCAACATACACGAAGAATATCCCTAAGGGAACTTCGCGGGCATCGAGGCCGGGGAACGCTTCCGAGAACGTGCCGAGAACGCCGATGCCGCCGATTTTTGGCAAACCGAGAAGCATGAAAGAGAAGCCGGTCATGAGAAGCGCGGTAGCGGCCTTTCCGGTGTACACCACGTCGATCGGTCGTTTGTGGTACCGCCGTACGACGGCATTGCCGCAGGCAAGATAGACGTCGCGCAAGATGATGACGATGCAGACCCAGATGGGGAGCTCTCCGCGCGCCACGAGGCCGATGACGCCGGTAAAAAGAAGCGCCCGGTCAACGACGGGGTCCATCATCTTGCCAAGCCAGCTCACCGTGCGCGTTTTGCGTGCAATGGCGCCATCCAGCCAGTCCGTGCTCGCGGCGACCGCATAGATGACGAGCGCGACATAGCGGTTGACATCCATGACAAATAAATACAAAAAGACGAACGTGAGGATAAGGCGAAGAACGGTGATGAAGTTGGAGATGGTGAAGATCTGGTTCGAGGGATAGTCTGGGGTGCCGATCAGCTCCCGTTTGATCTTCTTTCTGAGGCCCACGATTCTCCTCTAGTCCCTATTCGGATGCGTTCACACTACAGCATGATACCCAACCGAACGCGAGATAACCCCTTGGGGTTTCTCAAAAAAAGAGGCGTCGAGATATTCTCGACGCCTCCGAACCTTCTGGTCGGGACGACTGGATTCGAACCAGCGACCCCTTGACCCCCAGTCAAGTGCGCTACCAAGCTGCGCCACGTCCCGAAGTGTTGCCATCTCTGCGACAGCAAAAGATACTTTACTCAACTCTTGCGGTTTGTGCAAGAGAAATTTTTATGACCTCAAATCGTGCGCACGAATGAGCAGGGTGCGAGCAAGTTCGGATTTGCTGAGCAGCGGGAGTTCCTCGGTCGCGTGGGCGGTGATCCACCAGGCCTTATTCGTATCGCTCCCGAAGCCGGAATCGGAGCGCGACACATCGTTGGCAACGATGGCGTCGCATCCCTTGCGTACGAGCTTTTGTTGCGCATAGTCGATGGGGTTACCGGTTTCGGCGGCGAATCCGATGACGATGCGATCGCCGCGATCGTGCGAGAGCTGAGCGAGAATGTCATCGGTTTGCTCGAGTTGAATGGATTCGAGCTCGTCGATGCCCTTCTTGAGCTTTCGGTTGGCTGGCTTGGCGGGCCGATAGTCCGCCACGGCCGCAGCGCAGATAAGCATGGTGGCACGGGAGAACGCTGCCTGCGTGGCTTCAAGCATCTGGGCTGCCGTTTCCACGGGAACGACATCGACGCCTGCTGGCGCGGGCTCGGTGGCGGGTCCGAGAACAAGCGTGACGTGCGCTCCCATAGCACGAGCTTCACGAGCGAGGGCAACGCCCATCTTGCCTGATGACCGGTTACCGATGTAGCGAACCGGATCGATCGGTTCATGGGTTCCGCCCGCCGTGATGACGATACGTTCCCCAGCGAGCGCATCCGTGGCGCCGAGCTCGCAGATGACGGCGTCGCCGATCTCAGAGACCTCGGTCAGGCGCCCTTCATCAACGTCGCCGCATGCGAGGTATCCCCTACCGGGCCCTACGATGCGAACGCCGCGCGCGCGTATCGTGCGGACATTCTCTTGGGTGGCAGCAGCTTTCCACATATTCACATTCATCGCGGGCGCAACGACGATGGGCCCCGTTGCAGCGAGAAGCGTTGTCGACATGAGGTCGTCGGCGATCCCGTGGGCCATCTTGGCGATGATATTCGCCGTTGCGGGCGCTACGACGATGCAATCAGCCTCTTTGGCGAGCGAGACATGGTGGATGGGGTCAGAAGGGTCATCAAAGAGCCCGATGGCAACTTTTTCATGGGTCAGTGCTCTAAAGGTGGTGGGTCCTATGAATTGCGTGGCATGCTCGGACATGAGCACCTTAACCCGTGCGCCCTCCTTTTGGAGGATGCGTACGAGCTCGCATGCTTTGTAGGCAGCGATGCAGCCGGTAACACAGACTAGGACGCAGCGACCCTCGGCGCGACCGCTCATTTCTGGTCACCCTCGTCGACGATAAGGATACGGTGGCAATAGGGGCAGGTGGTAACGCCCTTCGTTCGCTTAACCTCGTTCAGCGAAGCCTCCGTGAGCGCCATACGGCAGAGCGATGGCGTGCTTCCCTCCAACTTCTCAACGCCAAGCCCACGGAACTGCTTGCTGGCGACGGCATAAGCTTCGTGCAGGGAATCGGGAAGCTGGCGGGTGAGCTTTTCACGGCGGCGCTCAAGCTCGGCGATATCGTTTTGTAGGTCGGTGGCCGCGGCGCGCGCGGCCTTCCCGCTCCTGATGATGGCAGCTTCGAGTTTTTCGATAAACTCGCGGCCCTTCTGCTCGCGCGCACTGGTCTCCTCGAGCCTCGCGGTGCAGCTGCGCTGGTCGAAGGCGACCTTGTCAAGCCATTTGGCAAGGTTTGAAAGCTCGATCTCAAGATTCTGAACGCGATGGTAATCGCTAGAATCCACTGACTTCTGTGCCTCGTCGACGCGACGGCGGTACTCCGCCTCCTCCTCGGCGAGGTCGGCGAGGTCTGTCTCGGCGTCTTTGCGCAGGGCGACGACTTTCAAGAGCTCCTCTTTTGCTGCGGCAAGCGCGCGGCGCTTCTTGGCGAGGTCCTTAAGCTCGGGGAGCTGCGCGAGCTTATCCTTGAGCTGCGAGAGCTCGATGTCAACTTCTTGCAGGCTGAGCAGGTTCTCTCCGTTGCTCATGAACATCCTCCTTCTATCGTCCACCATTGACGCGGCGGATCTGCGATCTGAATTGAGTCCGAGGGGACGCCGGCTCGCGTCGCGGCCTCAGCGAGGATGCGGGTGAAGGGCGTCTCGCTCGCATCGTGTCCCAACAAGATGATGCCCATCCCGCGCGCGGCAAGGTCTTGGCATACATGGTATCCGGCCTCACCGCAGATGATCGCATCGGCTCCGCATTTGAGGGCGGATTCACCTAAATCACCGAGGCTTCCTCCGAGAAACGCGCAGCTTGAAATCGGCGTATCGCGGTCACCCCAGACACGCGGAGCGGTGTCAAAGGCCTCTGCGGCACGCTCTGCAAGCTCTTGGAGGGTCGGACGGTCCGGAACCGAGGCAATCGAGCCAAGACCAGAAGAGCCGGAACTCTCAGGGTGCTCGAGTGAATGCTGGGCTTCGAGCCCCATGAGGCTCGGCAGCAGCTCTTGCGCGGCCTGGGAGCGATCGAGGTTCGTATGGAACGACAAGACGCTCACACCGAGCCGAGCCGCCTCGAAGACAGCGGCAGCAGCCTGAGGGTGGGAACCGGCTCTCGGAACGAAGGCGTCGGGTGCTGCGATATAGACTGGATGGTGCGCGAGCAGCACGTTGGCACCGGCGTCATGAGCACGCCTGACCATATCGGCCGTGGCGTCGAGCGCAACGAGGACGCGGCCCACCGTAGAGTCGGGGTCGCCCACGGAGAGTCCGACGTGGTCCCAGCTTTCAGCATCAACTTTCGGGAACGACTCGAAGAGCGAGCGCTCTAGTTCACAGACCTTCATGAGCGGGCACCTCCCGTAAGGTCGAGGAGCGCATCGGCGAAGGCATCAAGATCCTGCTCTCGCACGCGATCGTCGAACGAGATGCGAAGCGACCCCGCCGCGCGTTCGCGGGGAATTCCCATGGCGGTGAGCACGTGGCTCGCATCCGTGGATCCGCTCGAGCAGGCAGACCCAGCCGAGACGCAGAAGCCACGAACATCGAGCTGCAATATGAGCTCCTCCGATTCACATCCATCGACCAGGATGGATACAATCCCTGGGAGCCGGTCTGTATGCATAAGGTCGGGCAAGGTGGCGTGAATGCGCGGACTCTCAAGCAATCGCTCGTAGAGGCGCCCTGAGAGGGAAAGCACGCGCGCGTGGTCTTCATCGAGGCGCGGGGAAAGCGTTCGCGCCACGGCTGCAAGGCCAAGTGCCGAGCGGACGTCCTGCGTTCCAGCGCGTCTTCCCGCCTCTTGGCCACCGCCGCGAATGAGGGGCTCGAAGGGCACTCCCCTCCTTAGGTACAGAGCTCCGCTCGCCACGGACGCGCCTACCTTATGACCAGCAAGGGAAAGCGCATCAACCCTAAGAACTGACACATCGATCGGGGCATGGAGGTATCCCTGTATGGCGTCGGTGTGGAAATACGCTCCATGATTGTGGGCGATCTGGGCAAGTTCTCCGACTGGCTGGACGGCTCCCGTCTCGTTATTCGCGAACATGATGCTCACAAGTGCCACATCATCGCCCATGGCGGCATCGAGGGTGCCTGGTTCGATGATCCCGAGGGTTCCGGGCTTTAGGATATCGACGGTGAAGCCGCGCCGCTTGAGCTGTGCGAGGTTATCGAGGATCGCCTCGTGCTCGATGGCGGAGGTGATGACCCTGGTTCGTCCGTGGTCACGCGAGCGGGCGCCCTCGGCGATACCGAAGAGCGCGAGCGCATCGGCTTCCGTTCCACCGTTCGTGAAGACGACCTCAGCAGGGCGCACACCGGTACCCAGCGAGCGTGCGATGTCTCGACGGGCCGCATCGAGCGCCTGAGCGGCGCGTCTGCCAAGCGTATGGAGCGAGTTTGGATTCGCACCCGCTATCTCGGAGATATCATAGGCTCGCATCGCCTCGATAGCCTCGGGCCGCAACGGGGTCGAGGCAGCATAATCAAGGTTCACGAGGCGCGTCGGCGCCACGCTCATGCGGCATCCGCCTCCGCAGCGGCGATACCGCTTTGCGCGAGCGAGCGAAGGCGCTGGACCTCAGCTGCCGGGTCGCTCGACCCGAAGACGGCGGAGCCGGCAACGAACACGTCGGCTCCGTGGCGAGCGACATCCTCGATATTGGCGGCAGAGATGCCCCCGTCTACTTCGATAAGCGGATGGGCGCCGACTGCCCGGCAGAGCGCCTGCAGGCGATCGAGCTTGGCATACGTGCCCTCGATGAAGCGCTGTCCTCCAAAACCGGGGTTAACGCTCATGACGAGGACCATGTCGAGTTCGGGCAGGATGTCTTCGAGCACACCGACCGGCGTAGCGGGATTGAGGACGGCTCCTGCCTTGACGCCGTGTTCCTTGAGGTACGTCACCGTGCGATGGAGGTGCGTGGAAGCTTCGGCGTGAACGGTGATCATATCGGCGCCCGCCTCCACGTACCATCCAATCGTCTCATCGGGGTTCGAGACCATCATGTGAACATCGAGCGGTACGTCGGTCGAGCGCTTGCAAGCGGCGACCATACCAGGGCCAAAGGTGAGATTGCCCGTGAAGTGGCCGTCCATGACGTCGACATGGATAAAGTCGGCATTCGAGATGCGATCGAGGTCTAGAGCGAGGTGTGCGAAGTCGGCCGAGAGAATCGAGGGTGCGATGCGTGCAAGTGTTCCCATGGAAAGCCCCTTTGGTGCAGAGTTGGATGTAGGTAGGTCAGTCACGGTCGAGCCCATAGAACTCTTCGGTGGGCACGCGCCCCATGAGGGTGTTCAGGGCTTCGTCGAGCGTCATGTTGTTGTAGAGCAGCGATTCGAGCACGAAGGTGATGGGTGCATCGACGCCGAGCGAGCGCGCGAGCTCAGCCGTGCTCTGCACCGCCGCAGCGCCCTCTACGATCATATGGGTGCGCTCCTGGTAGTGCTCAAGGGATTCCCCGCCGGCAAAGGCGACGCCGAAGGAGCGGTTGCGTGAATGGGGCGATGTGCACGTAGCCACGAGATCGCCCATACCGGCCAAACCCATGCAGGTCATGGGGTCTCCGCCGCGCGCGCACACGATACGGCTGATCTCGGCGAGGCCGCGCGTCATGATGAGTGCGAGCGTGTTGTCGCCATAGCCGGCGCCCGCTGCGATACCGCAGGCGATGGCGATGACGTTTTTCACCGCACCGCATGTCTCGATACCGACCATATCGTTCGAGGCGTACAGCCTGAACGAGGGCGAGATGAGTAGCTCTTTGAAAAACTCGCCAACCTGAGGCGTCTCGGATGCGATGACGGCGGCTGCGACCTTGCCTCGGCAGATCTCTTCGGCGTGGTTGGGGCCCGTGAGCGCCGCGATGCGCTCCGGGTGGCCGAGCTCTTCGGCGATGACCTCGTGCATGAGCTTGCCCGTATGGGGTTCAATGCCCTTGGTGAGGCAGAGGATGGGTAGGTCATCGGCGACGTAGCGTGCGGCGGAACGAATCGTGGCGCGTATGAAGGGCGAGGGAACCACAACGATCGCCCCCGAAGCTCCTGCAAGCGCCTCCTCGAAGGAGCAGGTGGCGCTGACGTTTTCCGGAAGCGTGTAGTCGGTCAGGTAGAGCGGATTCAAGTGCCGCTCGTTTATGCTCGGCGGCACGGGTTCGTCGTGCGACCAAAGCATGACCTCATCTGCCTTTGCGGCAGCGACACCCGAGATGGCGGTGCCCCATGAACCGGCACCAATAACGGCGATCTTCATCTAGCGCTCCCCTTTCTTCGACCCGAAGGACAGCTTGTTCTCGGTGCCCGCCCGCAAGCGCGCGATATTGCCGCGGTGGGCGAAAACAACGGACCAGCCTAGAATCGCCCAGACAGCGAGGGCGGGCAGAGGGATACCCGGCTGCGTGAGAAATACGGTGAAGGGCACGAGCGCTGCGGTGACGATCGAGCCAACCGAGACGTAGCGCGTGATCGCAACGAGTACGATGAAGATGGCAAGATGGATGAGGGCGAGTGGCCAATAGAAGCCGAAGAGTATGCCAACGCCCGTGGCGATGCCCTTGCCGCCGTGGAACTTGAGGTAGGGCGAGAAGATGTGCCCGTAGAGGCATGCAAGCGCCACGAGCGCGACCAAAAGCGGGTAGGAAACGGTCGAGCAGGCACTCCAGGAGCTTCCCGCATAAACCACATCGCGGAAGACGATGACGCACACCATACCCTTGAGGAGGTCGAACGCAAGCGTGAGCGCGGCCACCTTGGGACCTCCCACGCGCAGGGCGTTGGTGGTGCCGATGTTGCCCGAGCCCTCCTTCTGGATGTCTTTATGGCTCATCAACCCGACGAGGATCTTGCCGAAGGGAATACCGCAGATAAGGTAGGAGACGATCATCGTGATGGCCGTGGCGAGCACAGCCGAGGTGTTGGCGCTGTCCATTTACGCCTCCTTGTTGCTCTTGGCACGGAAATGGAGGCGGATGGGCGTCCCCTCGAAGCCGAATTTCGTGCGCATGCGGTTCTCGACATAACGGCGGTAGGAGTCGCTCACCAGGTCGGGGTGGTTCACGAAGTAGGTGAATGTCGGAGGGTTGACGTCCGTCTGGGTCACGTAGTGCATGCGGAGACGGCGCTTGCCGTCCACCACCGTATGGCCGAACTCACGAAGGTCGGTGAGGAAAGCGTTGAGCGCAGAGGTCGAGACCTTGGTTGCGCGCGCGGCCGCGGCGTCGTCGATGTAGTTCCAGATCTTTTCCACCGAACGGCCCGTGAGGGCGGAAATGCGAAGCACCTTTGCCCAGGGCGCAAGCGTCATGCGGCGTGATACGGTCTCCATGACCTTCTCGCGCTCATGGTCTTCCGTGAGGAGGTCCCACTTGTTCAAAAGGATGACGAGGGCGCAACCGCGGTCGATGGCGAGGTTTGCGACCTTCTGGTCCTGCTCGGTCATGCCGATGCCGGCATCGACCACGAGCAGCGCCACGTCGGCGCGGTCGATGGCGCGCAGCCCTCGAACCATGGAGTAATACTCGATGTTCTCGTAGACCGTGCTCTTCTTGCGAATACCTGCCGTATCGACGAGACGGTAGCGGCGGCCGTCTCGCTCGACATAGGTGTCGATGGCGTCGCGCGTTGTGCCCGCGATGTCCGAGACGATGGACCGATCGGAGCCGATCACCTTGTTGAAGAGGGACGACTTACCGGCATTGGGACGGCCGATGATCGCGACACCGAGCGCATCGGGGAACGGTTCGGCGTCTTCGGTTTCGTCAGGAAGGCAGCTGACCACCTCGTCGAGGAGGTCGCCCGTGCCGTGCCCGTGGTGGGCGGAAATGGGGCGCGGGTCGCCAAGCCCCAGCGAATAGAACTCCCAGAGCCGTTCCTGCTCGCGATCGGGGTTGTCGAGCTTGTTGACGAGTAGGAACAACGGTTTCTTGACGCGCTTGAGCATGCGCGCGACCGATTCGTCCTCCTCCGTTACGCCAACAGATCCATCCACGACGAAGAGCACGACATCGGCCTCTTCAGCTGCGGCGAGCGCTTGGTCGCGAATGGAGGCTGAGAATACGTCCTCGCTCTTGAGCGGCTCGATGCCGCCCGTGTCTACGAGCGTGAACTGCCGACCGTTCCAGTCGGCATCATGGTATGAGCGGTCGCGCGTGACGCCCCGGCTCTCGTGGACGATTGCGTCCTGCGTGTCCGCGAGGCGGTTCACCAGCGTAGATTTACCGACGTTGGGCCTTCCGACGACGGCGACGATGGGTTTCATATACTCTCCTACACGTTTGCGGTACGTTGCTGCTCGGTGCCCGGTGCAAGGGCGGTAAGCTCTTCCTCGAGGGCGCCCAAGAGATCGAGCGGCATCGTTGACGCGATGCGAACCCGAGCTCCGCGGCGAACGAGCTCAGCTTTCAGCCGTTCTTGATGATAACCGTCGAGCGTAAGACCGTCAGCGTTGAACATCACGTCCGGCACAAAGAGCATAATCCCCGAGAGGTCGCTACCGAGCTGGGCGAGCAAATCTTCCGCGCAGATGAGCCCCGTCACGTCGACGTTCCCCCCGAAGTAGTTGTTCTCGATCGCGCGGACGCTTCCTCTTAGCGGGGAATCGGATACGAAGCTGCGGATCGTCTGCGCGGCAGCGCAGCCACTCACCACCGTGAGCTTGATGCCAAGGCTGCCAAGGAGGCGCCCCGCAGCCTCGATTCGCATTGCCTGCTCCGCCTGTACCTCGAAGGACTCATCGAGGTAGCTGCGAATCATGCCGATACCGTCATAGTACTGCGGATACCCGTCGTAGGTCTCTGCAGCTGGTACGGGAACGCCGGCGTCGAGATAGAACTCGTCGGCAAGCTGGAACACGGTGCGCCCACGCGTGCGCCGGGCTTCGCGCTGGTAGGGTTCGACCTGGTGGATTACGGCGCGTGCTGCGGCTGGGTCGTCGGAAAACGATGCGCTGAACCGTTTTTGGAAACGGGTGTAACCCAAGGGGACGATGCCCAGGCTCGAGATGGCGGATCGTTCGGCGCACCAAGCGAGCGTGCGGTCGAGTTCTTTACCGTCGTTTACTCCGGGGATGAGGACGATTTGAGCGTGAATCTCGATCCCTGCTTCGATGAGCTGCTCGACGACCTCCATGCCGCGCTGAGCGTTTTTGCCCATGAGGGACCGTCTCACGTCCGGTGACACCGCGTGGAGGGAAACGTTCATGGGGCTCAGATGGTAGTCGATGACCCGGGAGACATCGCTCTCGGACATGTTGGTTAGCGTAACGAAGTTGCCCTGAAGGAAGCTCAGGCGATAGTCGTCGTCGCGAATGTAGAGCGTTCCGCGCATATGCGGGGGAAGCATGCGCATGAAGCAGAACGTGCAGGCGTTCACGCAGGTGCGCATGCCATCGAATACGGCGCCGTCGAACTCGAGACCCCAGTCCTCGTCGGGAAGGCGCTCTAGGTTGCACGGGCACACGGAGTTGTCGCGCGGGTCGAAGACCTCGAGTTCCACGACCTCCTCGCTCCCCTGCCAAAGCCATTCGATCATGTCGGTGAGCGGACGGCCGTTGACGGTGAGCACGCGCATGCCGCACTCGATGCCCGCGTCGAATGCGGGAGAGTCGGGTCGCACGAACGTTACGAGCGCGCCCGCTGCATCAGGGTCGCTCGAACGCCCGTAATCGGCGCGCGCCGCAGGATCGTTTGGTTTCAAGGGAGTTCCGCTCATGATTGGGCCGTCATGCGCTCGATGGCCGATACGACGCGCTCGATATGGGCTTGCGGGGTCGATGCGCCGGCAGTGATCCCGATGAGGCGAGCACCGTCGAACCAGGATCGATCGAGTTCCGCAGCATCTTCGATATGATGCGTTTTCGGGCAGGCGGAATGGCAGATCTGCGCAAGTCGCCGCGTGTTCCCAGAGTTCTTACCCCCCACTACGATCATGATATCCGCCTCGCTCGCGAGGGATGCGGCCGCACGCTGCCGCTCGCTCGTTGCGGCGCAGATGGTGTTCACGACGCGAAGCTCGCTTACCAGGGGTGCGAGGGCTGCCACCACAGCCGAGAGATTCGCGGCAGTCTGGGTCGTCTGCACGACAACGCCCACGCGCTTGCCAAGTGTAAGGCCGTCTAGATCTTGCGGGCTTGCTACAACATGCGCCTTGCCCTCGGCATGGCCCACGATGCCTTCAACTTCTGGGTGGCCGCTCTCCCCTACGATGATGAGGTCGTAGCCTTCGTGAACAAGGTTCGATGCGGCCTTATGAACTTTTTTGACGTACGGGCACGTTGCATCGACCACACTGAGCCCGCGCGCCTGAGCATCTTCAATGACCTGCGGGACCACGCCGTGTGAGCGAATAATGACCGACCCGCGATCGATCTCGTCGAGGGACTGGGATAACCCGACTCCTTGCTCGGCGAGCTCCTCGACCACGATGGGGTTATGGATGAGCGGGCCCAAGGTGTGAACCGGTTCTTCGTGCTCCAGCGCGCACCGCCGAGCGAGCTCGAGCGCGCGGTTAACGCCGTAGCAGGCCCCCGCATGCTCGGCAACGCGAATGGTGGCGGACATCTCAGCGCCTCCCTGGATGCTCATCGCGCAGCTGGTCGCGCACCTCATACATGCGACGAATCGCTTCATCCTCAAACCACTGGATACGTTCTTTGCGCTTCAATCCTTCGGGAGCGCTTGCAAGCCTCAGCCTCTCACCGCAGCGGATCCAGGTCTTCATGGGCCTCATGAGATGATGACCCTGAGGCGTGATGTCGCGAAAGCCGCAGACGGCGATGGGCACGATATCAGCCTTTGCCATGCTTGCGATGAGCGCGAAGCCACCATGGACCTCTACGGGCTGGTCGTCGGTGCGAATGCGGGTACCCTCGGGGTAGATGAGAACGTCTTCGCCGCGTTGGAGGGCATGCTGTGCGCGTCGAAGCGATTTCATGTCTGCGGTCCCGCGATCTACGGGGATGCCGCCCACGCGTGCGAAGAACCAGCGCACGATCGGGTTCTTGTTGAACTCGGACTTCATGATGGGGCGCACGCGCCGCCCGCTGGCGACGATATGGGTGACGGTGGCGACAACCTCGGCCATCGACGTGTGATTCGAGATGATGATGGAGCCGGTTTCTCCCACGGGCTCGAGCTCTCCGGGATTCTCGACCTTCCATCGCCACATCACTTTTGAGAAGGCGAGCAAGATGCCGATGATGACGTAGTAAAGAAGGCGAATCTGAGGCGCGTAGTCGCGCATCCCGTGGTCATAGTAATGATCTTCGGTTTGGAAGAGTTTCATTTACGCGCCTCTCTTCTGAGCGACGAGGTCGGCAATCTGGTCGGTGACCTCGTCGATGGTAAACGCCGTGGAATCAATCTGCACGGCATCCGGTGCCGCGACGAGGGGGGCAACATCGCGAGAGGCATCGAGCGCGTCGCGTCGCTCGATCGAGGCGAGCGTTTCTGCGACCTCGCTTTCGAGCGCGCGGGCGTCGGCAACATCTCCACCATGGCGTTGCAGGACGCGCCGCTGGGCGCGCACGCGCGGGTCGGCAGTGAGGAACACCTTGACCTCGGCATCAGGGAACACGACGGTTCCGATATCACGTCCCTCAGCCACCACGTCGTGATTCTGGGCGACGGCGCGCTGCGGTTCGAGCATGGCGGTGCGAACACCAGGATACGCAGAGACCTTCGATACATTCGCATCCACGAGCGGGGTGCGAATCTCGCGACTCACATCTCGGTCGTCGACCGTGATGCTGCCGCCGGACTCCCCTGGCGTGAAGCGAATGGTGATGGCGCTTGCCAGGGCACAGACCGCAGCTTCGTCGTCAAGGTCGATGCCGCGGTCGAGCGCAGTGAAGGCGACGGCGCGGTACATGGCACCCGTGTCGAGCTTTTCAAAGCCAAGGCGGCGTGATAGCTCCCGCGCTATCGTTGATTTGCCAGATCCTGCCGGCCCATCGATGGCGATAATCATGTTGAATCGATCCTTCCTATCGGAGGTGCGTCACCTCGTGCGAATCTGCTCGGTCTCGTGTTCGGTAAGGTAGCGCCAGGTGCCCGGCGCGAGGTCTCCGAGCTCCAGCGGGCCAAATCGAGGTCGATGCAGGGCGATGACGGGGTGCCCTACCGCTGAGAGCATGCGTTTCACCTGGTTCTTTCGGCCTTCATGGATGATGACCTCGACGACCGAAGTTCCTGGGTCGATGCCCCGGGGGCAGACGGCACGTGCTTGAGCAGGCTTGAGAATGCGGCACCGCGCAGGCTGACAGGGGCCATCGTCGAGCACGATGCCCTGGCAAAGGGGCATGAGGTCGCGTCCGGTCACGCGACCGTCAACGTGAGCGATATAGGTCTTCTCAACATGGCGCGAGGGGTGAAGCAGCTCATGGGCGAGGTCGCCATCAGTGGTGAAGAGCAAGAGCCCCGTTGTGTCGAGGTCGAGCCTCCCCACGGGAAAGAGCCCGGGATGAAGATCAGTTGGAACGAGCTCGGCCACACAGGGCCGCCCCTTCGGGTCGCTCATGGTGGTGAGATAGCCTGCGGGTTTATGGAGCATGAGGTAGACGGGGCGCTCGGCCAGCTTGACCACGTGCCCGTCGACGGCGATTACATCGCAATCGACATCCACTTTAGTGCCAAGCTCGCTTGCCACCTTGCCGTTTACCGTAACACGGCCAGCGGTCATAAGGTTTTCGGAGCCGCGACGGCTCGCCACGCCGGCGCGCGCAAGGAACCGCTGGAGGCGCATCGTATGGGGGTGCTCGCCATGCTCGGCTGCGATCTGATGTTGATCAGTCATCGTAGTCGTCCGTTGCGTTACCCACGATGATGAGCTCGTCGTCGGGATCGCCGTAGTCATCGCCCATCAAATCGCGCTCTTCCTCAAGATCCTCATCAGCCTCCTCGAGCGTCGACTGGATAGAACGGCCCGAGAGGCGCTCGCGGATGAACTGCCGTGCCTGCTCGTCCGGGGCGAACTGCTCAAGATCAGGGAGGTCCTTCGTCGAGCGAAGCCCGAACTTTTCGAGGAAGGCGTTGGTCGTACCGTAGAGGATCGCCTGTCCTCGCTGCGGGTCGCGGCCCATCTCTCGAACAAGGCCCTTATCGACCAGCGATGAGATGACACCGTCGGAGTTGACGCCGCGAATGCCCTTGACGGTTTCGCGCGTCACCGGTTGGTGGTAGGCGATCACGGCGAGGGTTTCGAGCGCTGCCTGGGATAGCTTCTGCGTGTCCCAGGAAAGCACGAATGCCTCCACCTGGTCGTGGTAGGCAGGATGGGTGAAGAGCCGCCATCCGCCGGCGACTTCGCGTAGCTGAAAGCCGCGATTAGCTTCCTCGTACTCAACCTTGAGCTCGGCAAGGAGCGAAGCTGCCTCTCCCGGGGCGATACCGAGCGCCTGGGCGAGAGCGCTTGCGCTCACGGGGTCGCTCGAAACAAGCAGGAGCGCCTCAAGGGCGCCTTTGGGAGAGGTGGTGCTCAAGGGTTCTAGGTCTTGCATGGGTTCCCCTTAGTACGTGGTGTCCTCGCCTGCGCCGTCTGGTGCCGGCTCGGCTTCGGGGTGGTATTCGGGCGCGCCCGCAACGCGGTCGATCTTGATCTCGCCGAACAGGTCATCTTGCTCAAGGGTGACGGAGCCGCGCTTCGCGAGCTCAAGAATGGCGAGAAACGTTACAACGAGCTGCTCGGTTGAGGGATTCGCTTCGAGGAGCTCTCGGAAGGTCGTATGCTCGTTTGCCATGGTGAAGCGATCGACCGACGCCACGGTAAGCTCCAGGGGCACGCGCTTCGGTGCGACATGCTCGGCTTCAAGCAGAAACGTTTCGCGCCGGCCATCGAGGTCGGCGCAGATCACCGCGAGCCCGCGGAGCGTGATGCCTGCGAGGTAGTCGGGCATGAGGTTGAGAAACTCCGGATCGGGGCCGGCTACGCGCGGGTGCATGCGGCTCTCGGCCTCCATGCGGGCTCCCAGGGCGGCAGCCGCTCCCTTGAACTGCTTATAGGCGATGAGTCGCTGAATGAGCACCTCTCGGAGAGAATCAGCGTCAAGGCCGGCGTATTCATCGTCAAGGTCGTCGGCATCGCCAGAAGGTGCGGACGTCTCGGTGGGTACGAGGGCCGCGGCTTTGATATCAAGCAGGGTAGCTGCAACGAGCAGGAAATCGCTTGCAACGTCGAGGTCAAGCGCCTCGATGCGCTCAACCTCGGCAAGGTACTGCTCTGCGACTTCCGAGATGGAAATGGCGCCGATGTCGACCTTTTGCCTCGATACGAGCTGGAGCAGAAGGTCGAACGGTCCCGTGTACGCCTGCGTCGAGACGCGGTAGGACATCTGCCCACCTCTTCCCCTGGTCGAATCGAAACGTCCAACCTATACAGTTTACCGTAGATTCATCCAAGCGCGAGGCCGAGCATCCACCTCCAAAGGGGATACACGGTGAGATCGAAATAGGCGCCAATGATATCGATATGGAGGACGGTGGGCAGGAGGTACAGAACGATGATGAGGATGGGCATCGCGTACTGCTGTATGCGATAGTAGGTTTGGAGCGCCTCCCCTTTGAGGAAGAGAACGAGGATCGAAGAGCCGTCCAAGGGCGGCAGAGGGATGAGGTTGAAAAACGCGAGCGAGAGATTCACGAGCATGCAGCTCATGATGGCGTTCGCAACGAGATAGACGACGCTTGCTGTGGCGCCGCTGCGTGCAAGCGCGGGCCAAACGAAGCCGAGGAGAAGAGCGAAGACTCCAGCCAGCAGGATGTTCGAAAGCGGGCCGGCAAGCGAGACGATGAGCTCATCGCGTTTCGGGTGCTTGAGGTTGCCCAGGTACACGGGAACGGGTTTGGCGTACGCGAAAACCGGTCCACCGGCCAGGATCATGAGCAGAGGCAAAAGAACGGTTCCGAACGGGTCGATGTGGTTGAGCGGGTTGAGCGAGACGCGCCCGCGCGACCTGGCCGTGGCATCGCCGAGCGCATAGGCGGCCAGGGCGTGAGCGCTCTCATGGACGACGATGCCCACGATGACCGCACATGCCGAGATGAGCAGCGAGACGATGGTATCCATACAGGGCTCCTAGCGAAGTGAGCGCGAGATGCGCACGCAGATGAAATCGAGAAGGAAGCAGACGGCCGCGACGATCGTGAAATCGAGCCGGAAGATACCCCCGAAGGGCGAGGCTATGACGCCCCATCCGGCAATGACCTGGGGCAGCGCGCGCGAAAGGTCGATGATGAAGTTCACGAGACCGAGGCGCGACGCCATGCCCGAGAAGCACAGGATAATCACGAGCACGCACAGGACGATGGCGCAGATTCGCAAGATGTAGGCAAGGATGTTCAAGGCAACGGCGAGTGCTTTACGCGCATCCACGGGCGGTCTCCTCTTCGATGGTGGTCGAAAGCTCGAGCCATTCGTCTTCAAGGGCGGGAATGGCCTTTTTGAGCTCGTTGTACTCTGCAAGCGCTGCGTTGAAACGCTCTTGATCGGCATAGAGCTCCTCGGAAGCCATGAGCTCCATAAGCTCTTGGTACCGGGCGCGCTTCTTCTCAAGATCGCGATCGACCTTATTCAGGCGGTCGCGCGTCTTTTTGAGCCGTTTGTTGAGGGCTGCCCTCGCCTCAGCTTCCGCGCGGCGCTGCTCGCGGGTTTTCTTCCCCTCTCGAGCAACGGTGCCATCCATCGTCTTGTGGGTTCGGGCAGCACGGGGCGCATCGGCTGCTGCATGCGGATTGTCTGGTGCAGCCTTTTCCTCCTCAGCGGCACGGGCTTCACGAGCTGCAAGATCATCGCGCTTGAAGAGGTAGTAATCATAATCGCCATCGATGACCGTCATCTTCCCATCGCGGATGTCGATGACGCGGTTCGCGACGGAGCGCACGAGGTGCTCATCATGGCTGATGAGCACGATGGTGCCCGGGAAGCGTTTAAGCGCGTTCTCGAGCATATCCACCGAGTCGATATCAAGATGGTTGGTAGGCTCGTCAAGGCAGAGCAGTGCCTCGGGCGCTACCAGCATCTTTGCGAGGGCAAGGCGCGCCCGCTCTCCGCCCGAGAGCACGCCGACGCGCTTCTCCACATCGTCGCCAGAAAACAGGAACGCGCCCAAGAGGCTGCGCTCTTGGGGGACCGTCCAGCCAGGGGCAACAGAATCTATTTCCTGAAGCACGGTATTCGATTCGTTGAGACCCTCGAGCTGATGCTGTGCGTAGTAGGCCACGCCAACGTTCACGCCAAGATCGCGCGTGCCCGATGTGGGAGCCTCGATGCCCGTGAGCATTTTGAGCAGCGTCGACTTGCCGGCGCCGTTCGGACCCACGAGCGCCACGTGATCGCCGCGGTACAAGGTGAGATCGATATTGGAATAAATGGTGTGGTCGCCATACGCCTTTGAGACGTCTTCCAGCTTCACGACCATATCGCCCGAACGCGGCGGATCGGGGAACTTGAAATCGACGTGCTTATGCCCTTCGGGAAGGATGACGAGCTCGCTCTTGATTTGCTCGATGCGCCTCATGCGTTCCTGAGCCTGTGCGGCCTTCGTGGGCTTGTAGCGAAACTTATCTACGAAGACCTGCATGTGGGCGATCTCGCGTTCCTGTGCGGCGCGCTTGGCCCTCATTTGCTCGAGGTTATCCTCGCGTTGCTTGAGATAAGACGAGTAGTTGCCGGTGTAGACGGTGATGCGTCGGTTTTCAAGTGCGGCTACGTGGTCCACGCAGGCATCCATGAACGCACGGTCGTGAGAGACGATGAGAACAGCGCCCTCGTAAGCGGCAATGAATGACCGGAGCCATTGAACGCTTTCCAAGTCGAGATGGTTTGTGGGCTCGTCGAGAAGCAAGAGGTCCGGGTGACGAAGAAAGAGCTTGGCAAGCGCGATGCGCATCTGCCAGCCGCCAGAGAATTCACGGCAGGGCTTGTTGAAATCCTCGACCGGGAAGCCAAGGCCGGCAAGGATTTGGCGAGCGTTGCTCTCGAGCTCATAGCCGCCAAGGCCCTCGAAGCGGTCTTGAACACGTCCGTATTCATTGAGGAGCTGTTCGGGTACTCCGCCCTTCTCCCCCGCCTCGGCGATAGCGAGCTGTAGTTCCTCAGCGCGCTCGCCGAGTTCGCGAATCTCGTGCGCGGCGTTCATCACCTCGTCGATGACGGGTACGTCGGACGCGAGCTTGGTCTCCTGTTCCAAATAGCCGACGTTCACCTCTTTGGCGAAGGTGATTGTCCCCGCATCAGGCGTATCGAGCCCCATGATGATTTTCAACAGGGTGGTTTTGCCAGCTCCGTTGGGGCCAACCAAGGCGAAGCGATTGCCTGGGTTGACTTGAAATGACGCACCACTGAACAGGGTGCGCGCGCCGAAGCTCTTCTCAATCTTATCTACCGATAAAATCATGTCATCCTACCTCGGGGGAATCGTTAACGCCCCGTACACCTAAGCTGCCCATAGAATCCTGCTGAGCAGAAGCCTACCGACGATAGTACCCAGCAGGGTGGATGGTAACACGCATGACCTGTATGAACAAAAGGGCCGAGGATTGCTCCCCGGCCCCGTTCATGTCATGGTGGGCGTTACAAGATTTGAACTTGTGACCCCTTCCGTGTGAAGGAAGTGCTCTACCCCTGAGCCAAACGCCCATGTGCTTTTCAGCGATAGCTACTATAGCATGGCTGCCCAAGCTCGCCAACCCTCTTTTTTCGAAAAAACTCGTTCGACGTTCATTTCACGCACATCTGGAGAACGTGATGACTATTTTGAGAGAAGGCTTGCAAAGCGATTCGTATTTCCCTATAGTATTCCCCGTTGCTTGGGGGCGTAGCTCAGCTGGGAGAGCGCTTGACTGGCAGTCAAGAGGTCAGGGGTTCGATCCCCCTCGTCTCCACCACAGTACTTCGTACGGCCTTCGAATTCGGGGGCCGTTTTGCTATCACGGGCTCATGGCGCAACGGTTAGCGCAGGGGACTCATAATCCCTGGGTTGCAGGTTCGAATCCTGCTGGGCCCACCATGCATATCTGGCCCGGAGGAGGTTCCTTCGGGCCTTTTGCGTCTCAGTTGTTTCAGCTTCGCTCTTTCAACTCTCTGAATCCAGCGTATTTCTATGGGCCAGTGAACTTGCATGCCAAATTACGCAATAAGGAAGCTATTTCGGACTCTTATTGCGTAATTCGGCATGTAAGTTTTCCAGAGTACGGTTTACGGTCTTAATCGCATGTCTTTGCATGGTGGTCCCGTGCAAGCGTGATGTCGTTCTCGACATGCAGCGATAGCCATGCCATCTTGTTCACCTAGCGCCCAGCATCCAGCGCGTTTGTCCGCTTCGTATCCGACCGGGTTTCAGCGTGCAGTCATCGGAAAAAAAAGACCCCGCAAAAGCGAGGTCTAAGAATGCAATGGTGGAGACGAGGGGGATCGAACCCCTGACCTCTTGACTGCCAGTCAAGCGCTCTCCCAGCTGAGCTACGCCCCCAAGCAACGGAAGATAGTTTACGGAACTTTAGGCGTTGGTGCAAGAACTTTTTTGAGAAATTGTCGCACTCCCCTATCGGTAATTCCATATTCCGTCTTGAACGCTAGATTTTCGGATGGCGAAATCGTTGACGAGACGCTATGCCACGTTCTGGCGCACCGGCCCGAAGCCTCCAGCTTACGCTCGCGCAGCCCGCACGCGCTGCGCGATGGTGCTCATGAGACTCTCGCGGGCGATATCCTCGCGATCGCCGGTAGCGCGGTCCTTTACCTCGACGGTGCCGTTTGCAAGCCCGCGCTTGCCAACGATGACCTGGTATGGGAAGCCCATGAGATCGTTGTCGGCAAACTTAACACCAGGGCGCTCGTTACGGTCGTCGAACACGACATCGATGCCTTCAGAAGCCAGCTCTTCTGCAATGCGGGCAGCTTCTTCGAACGCCTCGCCCTTCTTGTCGAGCGCGATGACCGAAACTTCGTACGGTGCGACAGAAACCGGCCAAACGATACCATGCTCGTCGTGATGCTGCTCGACGATCGCGGCAAGGGTGCGCGAGATGCCGATGCCATAGCATCCCATGTAAAACGGCTGCTCGCGTCCGTTCTCGTCGGCAAACGTAGCACCCATTTTCGCTGCGTACTTCTCCGTACCGATCTGGAATACCTGACCGCATTCGATGCCTCGGCCACCATTCAGGGGTTCGCCGCAGTGAGGACAAGGATCTCCGGGTTTTACCGTTACGAGGTCCTCCCATGCGTCCACCGTGAAGTCGCGATCTGGGCAGGCACCCGTGTAGTGGTAATCAACCTCGTTTGCGCCGCACGTCCAGCTCTTAGAGGCCTTAAGCGATGCATCGCAGACTAAACGGATGCCATCCGGGAGATTCACCGGCCCGATGAAACCCTTGTGCAGGCCGAACTCATCGAGCTCTTCGTCGGTCATGAGGTGGTAGTCGCCGTATAGCTTGCCGGCCTTGATCTCGTTGAGCTCGTGGTCGCCCGGCACGATGGCGACGACGGGCTTGCCCTCGCCGTCGATGAGCGCGAGGGACTTGCGCGTTCCGTTTTCCGGGAATCCGAAGAACTTCGAGACCGCTTCGATGGTTCCCAGCCCCGGGGTCTCGACCTTTTGAAGCACGCCCTCGCCAGGGCCCTCGCTCACCGCAACCGTTGTCGAAGCCGCCTCGTCGTCGGCCGCGAAGCCACAGTCACACCAGACGAGCGAGGCCTCGCCGGCGTCGGCAAGCGCCATGTACTCGATGGAGGAGTCTCCGCCGATTTCTCCGGAATCTGCCGCTACAGGCAGCGCCTTGAGCCCGCAGCGCTCGCAGTAACGGGCGTAGGCTCCCTTCATATCCTCATAGACCTCCTGAAGCGATTCCTGCGTGGCGGAGAAGCTGTAGGCATCTTTCATGATGAACTCGCGCCCGCGCATGAGGCCGAAGCGCGGACGCAGCTCGTCGCGGAACTTGTCCTGAATCTGATAAAGGGTCACGGGAAGTTGCTTATAGCTCTTGAGCTCGTTGCGCACCAAATCGGTAAACGTCTCCTCATGGGTGGGACCAAGGCAGAACGTGCGATCGTGGCGGTCTTCGAGACGCATGAGCTCGGGGCCGTATGCACCGATGCGGCCGGATTCCTCCCAGAGCTCCGCTGGGGTAAGAATGGGGACAAGCATCTCCTGGGCACCGATGGCGTCCATCTCGTCACGGCAGATATCCTCGATCTTGTGGATCGAGCGCCATGCGAGCGGCAGATAGCTATAAAGACCCGAAGCGACCTTGCGAATCATGCCCGCGCGGAGCATGAGCTTATGGCTCGCAAGCTCGGCCTCGGCAGGATCCTCCTTGAGCGTGGGGGCATAGAGCTTTGACATCTTAGCGACACGGGTGCGTGACATGCCATCTCCTTCTACGAGCAAGTTGTTGACCGGTTGATGATACCACGGAGTTGCTGCTACATGGGTCCGTCTTAGGGCGGGATTATCTCTTCGCTGGTCCTCGCAGCTCAGCTGTCGCTGAGCTGCTGCGGAATCGCTCAGAGATAATCCCGCCCTAAGACGGAGATAGGCAACAACTCAATCTCATAGCCCTCAATGCGCGCTGTTCTCGCGTAGGTAGAAAGCGCATAGCCGCTACGTGCTTCATATAGGTAGATTACATATATCCAAGAAGTAGGACAAAAGGATAATGTCGCGTTTCCTTTCGGGCAAAGCGTTAAGGGCTTCGGCAAGCAGTTCATTTTTGACGAGTACATCAAAGCCGGACACTTGAAAACGGAAATAATCGCTTTCGTATTCGTCCGTTGTGAAAAGCTGCGCGAGTTCGCTTTCGCTCAAATCCGAAAAAGTAACTTCGCGTGCTGCGCGTTTCGCAAGAGTGCGGCGGTGGCTTTTCGCTTCGCCGACCAAAGTTTTCTTTGCTAATGCGTCGTACTGATGTTGTATTCTTTCCTTGTCGGAAGAAGATAGCTCCATAGAGTTCACCTCCTTCCCGCGTGGAGTAGAGGACGGGAGTTAAGGGCTTGTCCTCTCTGCCCCTTTCGCTCCGTACCCGTTCGGGAGATGGCTCTTGAGTGCGCTTTTCAGAAAAAAGTTGAAAAAAGCAAAATGCGCCCGTCCGCAAGACGCGGACGGGCGCAAAGGAAATGTAAGCAGTAGCTAAATGTATTGACAGTTCACATTCATAGCCGGAATATCCCGCTTGCGGAGCATAGCTTTTTTTGACCGCAAAGCATTAGGCGGGTTACAGTAAATAAAAATGGACACGGCGATACCTCCCCGATACCGCCGTATCCTTAAAAAAGGGCGACTTTAATACACTACCCGCAATCCATTCTATAATAGGGAACAGCGGCTTTTGCGCAATATTAAATAAAAAAGCCGATAACACATAGGTTTTTTGACCTAATGCGTTATCGGCTCTGCGTCTATGCGTCTGGCACTTTTAATCATTTTTTTTGAATTTATTATATGTGTTAGCTAACTGTCCACAAGCCGCGTTAATCTCTCTGCCATGAGAAACTCTCATAGTAACTTCAAGTCCTGCTTGCTCTAATTGATGTTTGAATGCAACTATTTCCCGTTTCTGTGGTGCTTTAATTCTTGAATTGCTTGTTGGGTTGTATTGTAACACGTTAATCATAACTTTTTTGCCCCGAAACCATTTTGCAAGTTGTCTTACATCTGAGGGCCGGTCATTTATACCCGGTAAAAGCAAATACGCAAAGACAATTTTGCGATTATGCCTTTCAGAATAGGATAAGGCTTGCTTAACAACATCTTCAATAGCATATATGCGCATGTGAGGAATAATACGATTTCTTGCAGATTGTGTTGCTGCGTGTAAAGATATTGTCAACTGAATTTTAAGATGTTCCTCGCGCAATTTTTTAATTGATCGACCGGACCAACTGTTGATATGGTAATGCCGTCGGTTGGAAAGTTGAGCCCATATCTATCTCGGAGAATATGGATTGCTTTTATCAAGTTGTCATAATTGAATAAAGGCTCTCCCATACCCATAAAAACGATACGGTTTACTTTTCGACGCAACAATATAATCTGTTGTACGATTTCTGACGATGTTAGATTACGAACAAAGCCATTTCGCCCGGACTCACAAAAAATACAACCAACAGGACAACCGACTTGTGTGCTCACGCAAACAGTTCCACCATCTCGCCGCTTGATAAAAACCGTTTCAATGTATTTGTTGTCTTTCAGTTCGTAAACATACTTTTCAGTATCACTGCTTTTGCAAATATTTTTTACCAACATTGATAGATTTTTTTGCGTGGTAATTGCTTATATAATTCTTCATATAAGGCTTTTGCTTCATTCTCGCCAATAACTTCCGACATTTCTTTGTAAGTAAATCCGTATGGATCATTCCGTACTTCCGCAGGCGTATATTTAGGTAAACGTTTCATTTTTATATCCTTTCTTCTAAATAATAAAAGTTTGTTTTTCTGTATTTTTGATTACAATCTCTAATTTTTCTACATCAATGATATGCGTCAATTTGCATTTAGGGCAGAAAAGAGGAAAATCTTTTAATACAGTATTATGAAATACTTGAACTCTCGTCTTTCCGTTACAAATCGGACATTTTATCCAATATTTTTTAAGCATTATATTTCACTCGTCCTTTTTACACAAAAAAATGCAGGTCAATCCTCAACATGAGCATTGACCTGCATTTATAATGCACAGAGCAGTACAACAAAACTAAGGCATAGCTTGCACTATGTCTATACTATATCTATACGTCGTTAGTTTTTTGTATAGCATCCGCAAAATAAGCATGACAAAAAAGCCCATGTTGAAAATGGGAAAATCCTTTTTTCAATGCTTATCTAATACGCATGCTATGCAACATAAACGCCGCCTCCTTTTACATAAATTTTATTTTATCAGAAAATCAGTCTACTGTCAATACACAACAGGAAGTATTTAACCTAATGATATGAATTGTGTGGACATATCCAAAAAGAAAGGTGAACTGTAAAATGTAACAGGGTGAATGAAAATGGCAAAAAGACCCGTACCATTGTACGACTTTAAGGCTTTCGGGGCAGCTATAAAAGCCGCGAGAAATGAATACGGCGAGAGCCGCAAAAAGGTAAGCGACGAGTTATATATTTCCCCGCGCTACCTTGCGAATTCTATAGAGAGGGTGAGGGGGAAGGTGAGTAGAGAAGGTGGGGCGGCCTCGGGATGTTTCTTCTGAGTGCTTCCGCAGGATTTCAGCGAAAGCTGAAATCCGAGGACCAGCGAAGAAGAAACATCCCGAGGCCGCCCGGGTAGCAACGTTCCTTACAGCTTCTCGATTTCCTCCATGAGTGCATCAGCAATCTGGCTCTCGGGAATCTTGCGCACTGGTTGGCCGTGCTTGAAGAGCAGGGCGCTCCCCTTTCCACATGCTACGCCGACATCCGCATCGGACGCCTCACCGGGACCGTTCACCACGCAGCCCATCACAGCGACTGAAATGGGCTTCTCGCACGTGCGGAGGCGCTTCTCAACCTCTTGGGCAATGGGGATGAGGTCAACCTGGGTTCTGCCGCAGGTTGGGCAGGAAACGAGCTCAGGCCCGCGTCGACGAATGCCGAGGCACTGCAGGATGCCCCAGGCTACCGGCGGCTCCTCGGTTGGATCGGCTGTCAGCGAGACGCGAAGGGTGTCGCCGATGCCTTCAGCAAGAAGCACGCCGAGCCCCACGGCGCTCTTTATGGTGCCCTGCTGAACGGTTCCCGCCTCAGTGACTCCGATGTGAAGCGGAATATGAGGAAGCTCACGAGAGAGCGCCCGATAGGTCTCAATCGTCGTTGGCACGCTATGGGCCTTAGCAGAGAGCACGATGTCTTTGAAGCCGCGCGCCTCGAAATGCTCGACAAAGCGGAGCGACGAGGCAACGAGTTTCTCGGGCTGCGTGAGGTCGTCGCGAGATGCAAGGTCCTCTTCTAGCGATCCGGCGTTCACGCCGATGCGAATGGCTGCCCCGGCCGCACCTGCGGCATCGATGACAGCATCAACCTTTTCCCAGGAACCGATATTGCCGGGGTTGATTCTCAGCTTCGCCGCGCCGGCGTCAACCGCGGCGATGGCAAGGCGATAGTCGAAATGGATGTCGGCGATGATGGGAACCGGAGAGGCGTCGCATATCGCTTTGAAGCTGTCGATGGCGGCGCGGTTGGGAAGCGTGACGCGAACGACGTCGCAGCCTCCGTCGGCGAGTGCGCGAATCTGGTCGAGTGTGGCCTCGGTATCTGAGGTAGGCGTACAGGTCATCGACTGGACGACCACAGGCGCTCCCCCACCGATCTGCACCGATCCGACCATGACCGGGCGCGTAAGCTCACGCGGAAGCGACGTAGGCATACTCGAAGCCTCCCTGCTACAGAATGAACCGAATGATGTCGTTGCGAAGGACGAAGACGAAGAGCGCGAGGAACAAAGCGACGCCCACATAAGAGATCGCGGACTGCACGTTCAAAGGAACCTCGCGCCTCGTGACCGCCTGGATGATCTCGATGATGAGCTTGCCGCCATCGAGCGGTGGAATGGGCAAGAGATTCATCAAGCCGAGTGAGAACGATATCAGGGCGGCGAGCATGAGGAATGTCGTGGGGCCTTGCGCTGCGGCTTGGGCCGACATGACGGATATGCCAACGATCGAGGTTGTGTTTTCAAGCATCTCCATCGTGTGCTGCGGGTTAAAGAGGTCGAGGATGGAGCGTGCAGTTTCCAACACGTAGCTAATCGAGAGGCGCGCGGAATCAACCGGATTGAGCCGTACGACCTGGGTGGGGATGCCGATGCCAAGCATCTCCCCCGCTTCGAGCTCGACCGTAGCAGAATGCTGGGTATCGCTTTGAATGAAGGTTATCTCAAAGGAGCCGGCGCCCGCAGCGCCCTGAATTGCGTTGTAGACATCGGTCCAGGTCTGCGTCTCGACGCCGTCGATAGATATGATTTCGTCGCCGGGCATAAGGCCGGCAGCCTCTGCGGCGGAGTCAGCCTCAACGGATCCGACGATATTCTCATTGACGGTGACCTCGACGCCCACGAGCGAATAGATGCTCATGAGCAGCAGAAGCCCGGTGATAAGGTTCACGAGGATGCCGGCGACGAGCATGAAGGCTCGCGGCCAGAAACCTTTCCCTATGTAAGTGCGTGATTTTTCGAGCTCAAAGAAGGCGTTCTCGTCCATCGGAGGTTGCCAGGGCTCTCCCTCGTGCGTGGCATGAGCGCGGTCGAAGCGCCGTCCATCAAAAATCGTCGCACCGGCTGCGTCGCGTGAAGCTGCGGCGAAGGCCGAGGGGTACGAGTCATCGAGTTTCGAGTCTTCCGATGCGGTGTCGCGAGCAGGCGCGATAGAACCCCATTCCATGAGCTGCATGCATGCCTCGAGCGCCTCGTCTTCGGAGCAATCGAGTTCCCTGGCTATGTCGCCAAGCGTCGCAGTACCACGACGATGCACAAACGTAAGCACGGCAGGAGCCATAGGGCTGGACGTAGGGTCCATGCCGCAGATCATCGCGTAGCCTCCGAGCAGGATCGGCGTGATGCCGAACTTCGTGCCTATTCGCTTCGAGGTGTGGCTCAAATTAAAACGGCACGGCAGGCCTAAGAAGTATTCCGTGACGCGGACTCCGCATGCTCGGGCGGCAAGAAAATGCCCGCCCTCGTGAAGAAATACGAGTGCAGAGAGCAGCAAAAGGCCCCAGAACGCGGTGGTTACCACCTGAACGAGTGTATCCATGTCCTCGCTTTCCTATGAGCGGGCAAGCGCTTTGAGCGCATGGGCAGTAAAGGAGCGCGCCCATGCATCCACATCACGAAGCTGCTCAATCGACTCGGCTTCTTCGCGCACATGCGCGTCGAGCGCGCGCTCAACAAGGCAGGCGATGTCGGTAAACGAGCACTCATCGTTAAGGAACGCATGCACGGCAACTTCGTTTGCAGCGTTGAGCACGCATGGATACGTACCCCCTTCGATGCCGGCGCGCTCGGCGAGGGCGAGGCATCGGAAGGTCTCCATATCCGGTGCGCCGAAGGAGAGGGAGGCGATCTCGCGGAAGTCGACTCGGCTGCATGGCGCATCCCAGCGATTGGGGTACGAAAAGGCATACTGAATGGGAATTCGCATGTCGGACGCGCCGAGTTGGGCGATAACCGAACCATCCTCGTATTCCACCATCGAGTGGATCTTCGATTCGCGCTGTATAAGCACGGTGATCTGTTCCATGGGTACGCCAAAGAGGTGCATCGCCTCGATGCGCTCAAGGCCCTTGTTCATCAGCGTGGCAGAGTCGATGGTAATCTTCGGGCCCATCGACCAGGTCGGATGACGAAGCGCGTCGGCGGCCGTTATACCTGCGAGCTCGTCGTGCGTGCGACCGTAGAACGGTCCACCCGAGCAGGTGAGCCAAATGGCGTGGATGGGGTTGCGCTCCTCCCCCACCAAGCATTGGAAAATCGCACTATGCTCAGAGTCAACGGGAAGCATCTGGCCTGGCCGCGCAAGCGGCATGAGCACGTCGCCGCCCACCACGAGCGATTCCTTGTTGGCAAGTGCGAGACGCTTTCCGGAGCGTAGCGTCTCATAGCTCGCCGTAAGGCCAGCAGCGCCGACAACGGCATTGAGCACGCAATCCACATCGTCGCGAACAACGATGCGAGCAAGGGCATCCGCGCCGAACAGAAGCTCGGTTCCCTTCGGAAGTTCAGCCAAGATGGGATCCGTTGCATGTGAGGAATCGGTCACAGCAACACAAGCCACATGATGTGTACGAGCAGCGTCTACGAGCTCTTCCGTCTTGCCATGCGCTGAGAGGGCGACGACCTCAAGAAGATCTGAGTGTTGCGCGCAAACATCGAGAGCCTGGCGACCGATTGAACCAGTGCATCCAAGAATCGCTACCCGAAGCTTGGAATCGTCGGGTTGAGGCATTACAGCACACCTCCGATAACGAGGATCAGTTCTGCCGTTATGCAGCCAAAGATGAGGGAATCGCAGCGGTCGAGCATGCCGCCGTGACCGGGGATTAGGTTGCCGGAGTCTTTGACTCCCACACCGCGCTTGAGGCGGGATTCTATGAGGTCGCCGAACACGCCAAGGATGGCAACGGCGATGCCGCATCCAAGCGCGAAGAAGATATTGAGGCGGTAGAAGCCCGTGGCGAATAAGATGAGCCATACGATGATAGACCCTGCAATACCGCCGACGAAACCCTCCCAGGTTTTGTTGGGGCTAATGCGCGGAGCCATCTTATGACGCCCGAATGCGCGGCCGACAAGGTAGGCAAAGGAGTCTGAAACCCAGAGCGACGCACAGACCCCGACCGTGAGGAGCGCGCCCGGAAAGCCCGGAACGGCGTCACGGAGCAACACGATGGCAGATAGCATGAAACCGGTATACAGCGGCCCCATGAGCGTCGCCGAGACATCGGCTATGCGGGTGCGAGGGGAATAGACGTACCAGAGCCCCACGGCCAAGATGAGCAAGAAGATCAACGCCGACAGATACGTGGACTCACCGAGCGCGGCTATAGGAAACAGGAATGCCGCGACATCGCCCAAAAGCTCATTGGGGACCTTGCCGTCGCGTTTAACCATCTGGAAGAACTCATGACTTGAAAGAACGCTGATGAGCGCAACAAAGACAGCAGTTGATATGGATCCAAAGAGGATGCTGCCGATAAACAGGCCGACGTATACCAAGCCGGAGATAACGCGCGTCACAAGGCCGGTGAACGCGGGAGATGCTTGCGCACCCTCCTGCTCAGCAGGAGCGGAGGAGGAAGGACGGTTGCTCACGCTACGCCTCCTTCTCATGGATGCCGCCGAACCTGCGGTCGCGGCCCTGGAAGGATAGGACAGCATCGAGCAGCTCCCATCGGTTGAAGTCGGGCCAATACGTGCGCGTGATGTAGAACTCGGAATAGGCGGCCTGCCAAAGGAGGTAGTTCGAGAGGCGCAGTTCTCCTGACGTGCGGATGATGAGTTCTGGATCGGGAAGCCCGGCGGTATAGAGCTTGCCCGCAACAGCGGCTTCGTCGATCCGGCTCGGGTCGAGGCGTCCGGCGGCAACATCCTCAGCGAGGAGCCGGGCCGCCCGCGCGAGCTCGGCACGCGCGCCATAGTTCACCGCGAGCGCGAGGACCATGCCGGTGTGCTTGGACGTCTCCTTAAGGCCGTATTCGAAAACCTCGCGGGTGCGCTTGGGGAGGGCGGAGATATCGCCCAGGAAGACCACGCGAACGTTTTCGCGTTTGAGTAACGGCAATTCATCAACGAACGTCTGCGCGAACAGGTGCATGAGCAGGTTCACTTCTTGCTTGGGGCGCTTCCAGTTCTCCGCGGAGAACGCATAGGCGGAGAGCACCTCAACGCCCAAGCGCACGCAAGCCGTGATGATCTCGCGCAGCGAGACGATGCCGGCCTTGTGGCCTTCGCCGCGGCCAAGGCCACGCGAGGTGGCCCAGCGGCCGTTGCCGTCCATGATGCAGGAGATGTGGCGGGGAATGCGCGTGCGATCGAGCGCGTCGAGCTCAAGCCCCGCCGGCGGGTTCGCGAAGAAAGTCTCAAACGTTGAGTCGTCGTAATCCACGTTCTGCACGCTAAATCTCCATGACCTCGGCTTCTTTAGCCTTCAGCATCTCATCGATCTTCTTGATATAGGCATCGGTGTGCTTCTGCACCTTAGCCTGCTCGCGACGGATGTCATCCTCGGAAAGCTCTTCGTTCCGCTCGATCTTGCCGTTCTCGTCGCGGCGGATGTTACGGATAGAAACGCGCGCCTGCTCGGCGAGCTCACGGCACTCCTTCACGAGCTCACGACGGCGCTCCTCCGTAGGCGCCGGGAACGGGAGACGCACGACGGTGCCGTCGGTCGAGGGCGTGATGCCAAGGTCGGAAGCATTGATGGCGTGAACGATGGCATTCAAGACGGACTTGTCCCAAGGCTCGACCATGAGCATGTGCGCTTCGGGGACCTTGACCGCGGCGACCTGCGTGATGGGCGTGGCCACGCCGTAATAATCGATGGTGATATCGGAAAGGATGTTTGCGTTCGCGCGGCCCGTGCGGACCTTGGCGAACTCATGGGACAGGCTCTCGAGGCTCTTGTCCATGCGGTCGGTGATCTGTGCCATTGTTAGTCCTCCTCAACGACGACGGTGCCGATGGGCTCGCCCGCAAGTGCGCGCTTGATGGTGTCTTCGCCCTCGATGTTGAGGACGATGATGGGCATGTTATTATCCTGGCAAAGTGCGGTGGCGGTGGTGTCCATAACCTGCAAGCCGCGGACAAGCACCTCGTGGTATGAAATGGTATCGAAGCGGACGGCATCGTCATTCTTGACGGGATCCTTATCGTAGATTCCGTTGACCTTCGTTGCCTTGATAAGGCAGTCGGCATCGATCTCGCAGGCGCGCAATGCGGCGGCGGTGTCGGTGGTGAAGTACGGGTTACCCGATCCCGCGGCGAAGATGACCACATCGCCCTTCTCAAGGTGATGCATGGCACGGCGGCGGATATACGGTTCGCAAACCTCGTTCATCTGGATGGCGCTCATCACACGGCACTCGCACCCGGCGCGCTCGAAGGCGTCCTGCAGCGCAAGAGCGTTCATGACGGTGGCGAGCATACCCATGTAATCGGCCTGCGCACGGTCCATGCCCTTGGCAGCACCGGCCATGCCTCGGAAGATATTACCGCCACCCACAACGACGCCAACTTCGATGCCGTCGTTGCGAAGATCGGCAACCTGGTGCGCGAGGCGGTCGGTCACCGCAGGGTCGATGCCGTAGACGCCCTCACCCATGAGTGCTTCGCCGGATAATTTAAGCAGTACGCGCTTGTAACGATAGCCGGACAAGAGGATCCTCCTTTGAGTCGTACCTTACGACATTCTAACAAAGTGGGCTACGGTAATGTGCAAGGAGAGCACGCTTCCAGAATGCAACAGATGGGGAAATGCCTCGAGTGGTCATTCTGAATGGTTCTCGCAACCTTCACTGATCCGAATTACAAAAATCGAGCCCGGCTCGCTAAGAGACCGGGCTCGATAGAAAGCAAAACAGGCGTCTGTGCTTACGCGTCGGCGCGGGAGATGCGGTCGAAGCCGACGATGCGGATCTCGTCGCCGGTCTCCTTGGAAACCTTGGCGGCGTACTGCGCGATCGTCATGTCGGCATCCTTGACGAAAGCCTGCTCGGTGAGCACCTGCTCCTTGTAGAACTTCTCAAGGCGGCCGGTGGCGATCTTCTCCTGGATGGCCTCGGGCTTGCCGGACTCAGCGGCCTGGGCCTTGTAGATGCTCATCTCGTGCTCGATGGTCTCGGCAGGAACGTCCTCGCGAACGGCGCAGATCGGAGCGACAGCGGCAACCTGAAGGCACACGTCGTGAGCGAAGGTCTTGAAGGCCTCGTTCTGCGCGGTCTCGGCGTTGTTGAAGGCGAACTCAACGAGGACGCCGATCTTGCCGCCCATGTGCACGTAGCTGGAAACGGCACCGTTTGCGGCCTTGCGGGCAGCGAAGCGGGTGATCTTCATGTTCTCACCCATGGTGTGGATGAGCTCGGTGAGTGCAGACTCAACGGTCTCACCCTCCAGGGACTCCTTGAGGAGCGCGTCGACATCAGCGGGGTTCGTCTCGGAGACGACCTGGGCAACGGCGGCGGCAAAACCGGTGAACTTGGGGTTGGAGCCCACGAAGTCGGTCTCGCAGGCAACCTCGCAGAGAGCGCCGGCGGTAGCATCGTCGGAAACGAACGCGCCTACGGCACCCTCGTTGGTCTCGCGGCCGGCCTTCTTGGCGGCAGCGGCAAGGCCGTTCTTGCGGAGGATGTCGACAGCGGCATCCATGTCGCCGTCAGCCTCGACGAGCGCCTTCTTGCACTCCATCATGGGGGAATCGGTCATCTCGCGGAGCTGCTTGACCTGGGCGGCGGTAATGTTGGCCATCATGGCCCCTTTCTCTAGAAATGCCCTTGTTTACTAAGGATTGCAAACATCGGGGGCGCTTGTATGACGTACGCCCCCGATCGATTCCGGGGGTGCCTACTCGGCGGGAGCGGCCTCGACGGTCTCGGCCTCGGCAACGGGGGCCTCCTCGGCGGGAAGCTCGGAAGCAGCCATCTCGGCCTCGGTCACCTCAGGCTTGTTGCTGCCGGCGATGCAGGCGTCGGCCATGAGCTCGCACATGAGGGTGACGGAAGAAATGGCATCATCGTTGCAGGGGATGCCGATGCCCAGCTCGGTGACCTCGTCGGGATCGGAGTTGGTGTCGAGCAGAGCGATGACGGGGATGTTGAGGCGACGAGCCTCCTTGATGGCGTTCTCCTCGCGCTTGGTGTCGATGACGAAGAGCGCGGCGGGCAGACCCTTGAGGTCGCGGGCGCCACCGAGGTTGGCCTGGAGCTTAGCGAGCTCCTTGCCGAGCACCGACTGCTCCTTCTTGCCACGAAGAGCCATGCTGCCGTCGGCAACCATGCCCTCGAGCTCCTCCATGCGGTTGATGCGGGAGCGGATGGTCACGAAGTTGGTGAGCATGCCGCCGAGCCAACGCTGGTTGATGTAGGGCATACCGCAACGCTCGGCAGCGTTCTTCACAGCCTCCTGAGCCTGCTTCTTGGTGCCCACGAAGAGGATCTTGCCAGACTTCGCGGTGTTGCGCAGGAAGGTGTAGGCCTGGTCGGCGTTGATGATGGTCTGCTTGAGGTCGAGGATGTACATACCGTTGCGCTCGCCGAAGATGTAGGGCTTCATCTTCGGGTTCCAACGATGGGTCTGGTGACCAAAGTGGCAGCCAGCCTCGAGCAGGGTACGAATCGTAATCTTGGTAGCCATGTTAACCTCCTGTGGTTTGCCTCCGCGCGGGGTCAGCCCTTCCCTGCCACCCGGGTTTGTGCTACCGGCACCCGGGCACCACGGCGGGAAAGTAGCCGCGCGTGTGTGATAGTACTGCTGCCGAATCGGCAACGTTCAGCATGATAGCAGGTGCGCGCTGCGTTTCCAACCACAAATCTAAACTCCACCTGATTCCATCTGCCCGTACGTGAAAACGCAGGCGAGCGGGTTTCGTTCGACGGGAGTCGACATGCACCGAATCTTGAGACAGTCTATCCACCTGACGCAACGAGCGGTTATGCATCGGCGCGCGGGTGGGCTTGCATGACGGCCGATTTCAGGCGATCGGGTGTGAGGTGGGTGTAGAGCGTCGTGGTAGAAAGGCTTACATGGCCCAGAAGCTCCTGGACGCTCCTCAGATCTGCCCCACCAGCGAGAAGGTCGGTAGCGAAGGTGTGGCGCATCACATGCGGCGTGATATCGGAAGGCAAGCCGGCCTCGCGGCACAGCTTATGAAACCGGTACCTCAGGGCATTTGCATCCATGCGGTTTCCTCGCGTGGATAGAAAGAGCGGCCCATCAACACGCTTTATTGCCGCTGAATCGCTTGAGGCTCGCATCAGAAGGGGCCGAGCGTCATCGATATAGGTGCGGGTCGCATCGAGGGCACGGCGATAGACGGGAACGATGCGCTCCTTCGAGCCCTTTCCGAAGAGGCGAACCGTCTTGGTCGTCCAATCGAAGTCCGCGATATCGATGTGCGACAGCTCTGAGATACGCGCGCCCGTTGCGTAGAACAGCTCGAGCATCGCGGCATCGCGCATGCCAGAGGGGGTTGATGTGTCGGGAGCGGCCAAAAGCCGCTGCATCTCGGTGGAGGAAACCGTTTTGGGGAGAGAACGCGGCATCTTTGGCATCTGCACGAGCGATGCGGCATCGGTATCTACGATGCCTTCTGCATGGGCCCATCGAAAAAACGACCGCACGGCAGATAGATGCGCCGCGATGGTGCGCGTCGCATACGAGGCACGGTTGAGATAGGCAAGATATCCTCGAAGGTCGTGGATATCCGGTTCGAGCGCGTTGACGCTCTCCCGCGCGCACCATCGCCCGTAAGCTTCAAGATGGCCCTCGTACGCGCGAACCGTTTCGGGCGAAAACCCCTCAACGCGCGCGATGAAGGCGATGAACGCATCGAGCGCGTCGAGGAAGTCGCGAGAAGGCTCCATGGCCCCGTCGTGTGTGGCCTCGGTTGCGAGCACGGTCATCGAGACGCGCCCTTCATGGGAAACAGCTCGTCTCTCGTGGCAAGATAGGCATCGAAATCGGCGAGCGCTCGGTCCGCATAGGCGCGATATCGATCCCGCTTGCCACGCCGCACCCCATCTTCAAGTGGCGGAACAAGCCCGAAGTTCACATGCATGGGCTGGTAGTCCTCAGTTGCGGGGTCGGTCGCATAGGCAACGAGCGCGCCCAGGGCGCCCGTTTTGGGAAGCGCTACCGGAGCTGCGCCGATAAGATCGGCATAGGTGTTGAGGGCTGCCAAAAGACCAGAGGCGATGGCCTCGGTATACCCTTCGGTGCCGGTTATCTGCCCAGCCAATCGCACCTGTGTCCCTGGAACGGCGAAGGTGGAATCGAGCACATGGGGCGCATCGACAAACGTGTTGCGGTGCATGACGCCATAACGGAAGAACTCGGCGTTTTGGAGGCCCGGAACCATGTGGAACACGCGCTTCTGCTCTCCGAAGGTGAGGTTCGTCTGGAAGCCTACGAGGTTATAGGCGGTGCCCTCGCGATTCTCCGCACGAAGCTGAAGGGCGGCCCAAGGACGGCGTCCCGTGCGCGGATCGGTTAGGCCAACAGGCTTCATCGCGCCGAAGCGAAGGGCATCTCGACCGGTTCGCGCAACTTCCTCCGCAGGCTGACAGGCTTGGAACAGCCCGCCGTGTTCAAAATCCTTGAGCACCACGCGGTCTGCCGTAACGAGGGCTTCGATAAATGCCTCGTACTCTTCCTTCGTGAAGGGGGCATTCAGGTAGTCGCCAACTTCCGCTTCCCCATAGCGGGATTGACGGAACAACACGGAGCGATCGAGCGATTCGGCGTCCACGATGGGCGCCGCCGCATCGAAGAACGAGAGCGACGACCCGCCGACGAGCTCGAGCACGGCCTCGCTCAGAGCGGGTGAGCAGAGAGGGCCGGCTGCTATGACGGCCCTGCCTGTGGGCATCGCCGTCACTTCTTCGCGCACCAGCTCGATGAGCTCTTCGTTTCCCACCTTCTCCTCAACTAGGGAGGAAAACGTCTCGCGGTCTACTGCAAGCGCGCCGCCGGCCGGCACGGACGCTGCGTTGGCGCACTGCAGAAGCTCTGAGCCCATGCGCGCAAGCTCTTCCTTCAAGAGCCCCGCGGCGCTGTCGATTCGGGTGGCCTTCAGCGAGTTCGAGCACACGAGCTCAGCGAGGCCATCGGTTCGATGTGCGGGGGAATTCGTGTGGGGCCGCATCTCAAAGAGCTTCACGGGCACGCCGCGCTTTGCAAGTTGCAGCGCGCACTCGCATCCCGCGAGACCTCCGCCTACTACGATGACGGGATCAAAAGGCATAGATGGCTCCTTATCGTTGGTTGCTTGACCCATCATTTTGACCGATTGCCGTCATTGCGTGAAGGACTTCCTTGGTGAGCGCATACCGTCCATCAATGAGCTGCTCAACGCGCCCCGATATCATGAGGTCGCTGAGGAATTCAAGGCACCCGCGTGCATCGAGCCCAGCAAGCCGCGCTATATCCTCTGAGCGCATCGGGCTTGCGGCCAAACCACGCAGGACGCGTTGTTCGCGCGGGTCGGCAGACTCCACTTCGCGGAGAGGCCCATGCGGATGCCGGAGCACACCGTAAATGCGTGACAGCGCGATTTCGAGCGACTCTTCATCGGTAATGCAGCACGCGCCGACGCCGATAAGATAATTCGCGCCGCGAGATTCGGGAGAGAAAACCGACCCGGGCGCAACAAGCACTTCCCTGCCAAGCTCCATAGCCGCCTCTGCGGTGCTGAAGGTACCGGAAGGCATGCCGGCCTCTCCAATGAACACCGCCTCCGAAAGCGCTGCGATAACACGATTCCGCTGCGGAAAGAGGAAGCGCTGAGGCTTCGTTCCCCAAGACGCAATCGAAACAACCGCGCCCCCGGCTTCTAAGGTTTTGTCGATAAGATCTCTGCTGGATGAGGGATAGATAACGTCAGCACCGCATCCCAGCACGACCACATGGACGCCCCCGCAAGCAAGCGCCTTCATACCCGCAGCCTGGTCGCACCCTATGGCGCCCCCGGATACAACCGTGATGCCGGCTTCCACCGCAAGCTCGGCGGCGAGCTCAGTGAGTGCGATGCCATATGGCGTCGGTCTCCTCGTACCGACGATTGCGATAGCTGGGCCCTGCAGGGCTTCAGGGTTTCCTAGCATATACAGTCGTTTTGGGGCGTTGGCTAGGTCGAGAACTCCAGGTGGATAGCCATCGGAACCACGCTCGATGGTCATGCGAGAAGCTTTCACGGTTGGCTCCATCATGCGTTCCTCCTCCCCTGAAACATAGATGCCTCGAGAACGTGAGGGCGCCGGACGCATGCCGATTCATCGATATCCGCGACCGTTCGAGCTATCCGGCAAAGGCGCTTGATACCGCGGCCAGTAAGCTTGTTGCATTGAGATAGCCCCACGAGCGCATCCTCTGCATCGCGATCCAGATGGAAGGCAGCAATGGCCTTATCGAGCGATGTTCGAGACGATGTGGAAGCAGGCTCGGTATCGTTTCTCCGTTCCAGCGCGAACGCCCTCCCGGTCGCGACCATGGCGGAAAGCCCCTCTGAATCCATACCCTCGGCGCCCTCGATGATGAGCGATGGATCGGGCCTGCAAACATCGAGCACGATGTCGATACGGTCGATAAGGGGTCCAGCGAGTTTAGATCGGTAGCGTTCGATGGCGGTGGCCGAGCACGTGCATGCCACTTCGCGATCGCCGAGGTAACCACAGGGGCATGGGTTGCTTGCCGCTATCAGTTGGAATCGGCTGGGAAAGATGTACATACCGTCGGCTCGAACGATGCGAACCACCCCTTCCTCGAGTGGCTGACGGAGCATCTGCAGAACGCCGGAAGGGAATTCCGCAAGCTCATCTAGAAAGAGGCATCCACCGTGTGCCAAGCTGATCTCGCCCGGGCGCACGGGTCGCCCTCCCCCAACGAGCCCGGCGGCAGATATGCTGTGATGCGGGCTGCGGAAAGGCCGGTCGCCTGCCAAAAGGCCTGAGATTTCCTCCCCTGCTACCGAGTGAATGCAGAGCGCCTCCTGTTGATCTGCCTGCGTGAGCTTTGGGAGAATCGTTGTCATGCGTCGTGCGAGCATGGTCTTTCCTGAGCCCGGAGCGCCGATCATGAGCAAGCCGAGGTCGCCTGCGGCGGCGATTGCAAGCCCCCTTTTCGCAACCTCTTGACCTACCACATCGGCATAGTCGAGCTTCGTTTCCAAAGGTGGCCGATCGGGTTCCAGGTCGCAGCGATGAATCGCGTCGCGAACGCCCATCCTAAGACGCGCGATGTTGTCGAGCTCAAACCGGGCCGCCTCAAAGAGCCCCTGATGGGGAGAGGACGGGCCTTCGATGAGCGTAAGGTGCGTGTCGCGAGCAAGCACCTGGTAGGCAATCTCACCCTTTACGGGGCATACCGAGCCATCAAGTGCGAGTTCCCCAACGAAGAGACAGCTGTCGAGGTCGTTTACGGGTATTTGGCCAGAGAGGGCAAGCACGGCGACCGCGATGGGGAGGTCGAGGCCCGTTCCAGACTTTCGCATGTCGCTCGGAGCGAGGTTGATCGTTATGCTCTTTTTCGGGACCTCGAATCCAACACTTCTCAACGCGCACCGCATACGGCTTCGCGCCTCGAGCACCGTTGAATCGGCCATGCCCACAATCGAAATGCTCGGGAGGCCGCCGCCCATGGAGACCTCGACGGTGACAGGCACCGCCTCGACACCTCGGATGCACGCCGCGTGCACCGCATACACCGGGGCACTCATCGGTCTGCTTCCCATGCGAACACATCGAAGTAATGTTCGATGATGGCTTCGGTCTCGGATGTCACCGATATGCTGATCACATCGAACCGCAAGGACAGAACGGGAAATCGATCCATGAGATAGCAAGACGCAATGCGTCGATACCTCTCTCGCTTCCTTCGATCCACGGCGGACTCAGGTTCCGCAGAGCAGAGTTCGTGCACGCGTCGTGTTTTAACCTCCACCAATACGATGACTTCTTCGTCGGGATCGTAGGCTATGAGGTCCGCTTCACCCTCAGGACACCGATACCCCTGTTCAAGAACCTCGTAACCGCGATGGTCAAGGTAGCTCGCGGCAATGAGCTCGCCCAGATTGCCAAGCTGTTTGGCAGTAAACTCGTCAACATGTTCACCTTCGGCCATGTCGGTAAGATCGTATGCCGAACGGAGGGTCCCCTCTTCTGCACCCATGGTTGCTCCTTCCCCTTGTGGTAGAAGCATCGTCTCCCATGGAACAGGTCAATAATTCTTTTGAAGCTGACATATCACGGAACAGAATCTGAACAGAATCTAAACAGGTGCCTCATCGATGCAGGATATGGGCAACGCGGCATGCGCAACCGTTTATAGCGCTGGCTAGAAGAGGCTCTCAGTTTCCAAAAAGTTCCCACAGAAGCTCACGCGATGCTCTTCGGTCAGGCCATGGGCCTTGATCGCGGCAATATGCTCAGGAGATGCATAGCCCTTCGACTCGGCGAGGTGATATTCGGGATACAGGGCATCGAGCTCGACCATATGCGCGTCGCGCGTCACCTTGGCAACAATCGAGGCGGCGGCGATGCAGGCAACGCGAGCATCGCCATGAACAATATCGCGTTCATGGTCTACCGCCCCCAGTGGGTTTCCATCCATCAGCACGCAGTCGGGCGTAAGCCCGGTATCGGCGACGGCGCCTGCAACGGCACGGCGCAGCGCCGACGCCATGCCGATGCGATCGATTTCAGCGGCCGGAATGTGGCAGAACCCTATAGCGACTGCAACCTGTGCTATCTCTTCTGCCAAACGCTCCCTACGCGCTGGGGTGAGCTTCTTCGAATCGTTGAGCCCCCAGATGCGCGGGCGCTCCGGCAAACAGACGGCGCAGACCGTAAGCGGACCTGCCACCGATCCACGCCCCACCTCGTCCACGCCAACGACGACGCCCGGGCCACCGAGCTCTGCCATCTCTGCATACATCGCGTCGACACGCTCGCGCTCGGCGCGCTCGCGATCCAAGCGCCGCTCCGCGCGAGCGAGCGCAGTCTGGACTTGCTTGCGCGGGTCGTCACGATACCGTTCAATCAGGGCGGGAAGCTCCTCAAGCGCTGCGCTTCCCAGCACTGCGGCGACCTCGGAGGCGGATCGCGAGCTCACTTGATTGGCCATCATTTACTCCCTTGGAACGACTGCGCGCCGCTGCTGGATACGTTGCGCCGTCTGACGGGCGAATTCGTGCGCTTATGGTTTTCGCTACGGCTCTCAGATGGGAAACACTGGTCGTAGACGAAAAGGGCCGCCTGCAATGAGACGGCCCTTGAGGTGCATCTGTGCTGAGAATTAGCGCTTCTCGGGAATGCGAGCAGCCTTGCCCACCTTGTCGCGCAGATAGTAAAGCTTGGCGCGACGCACGCGGCCGTGACGGACGACCTCGAGCTTGGCGATCTTGGGGCTGTGAAGCGGGAAGGTGCGCTCGACGCCCACGCCGAAGGAGATCTTGCGGACGGTGAAGGTCTCACGGGAGGAGCCACCGCTCATGCGGATAACGTCACCCTGGAAGACCTGGACGCGCTCACGGTCGCCTTCCTTGATGCGATAGTGAACCTTGACGTTGTCGCCGACGCGGACCTGCGGGATGTCCTCGCGGATCTGCTGGCGCTCGATTGCGCGGATGTAGTCCATTTCAATTCCTTACTCTTCTAGAGGTGCCGCACGCGTACGCCGGCACGTAGGTTGGCAAACGGGCTTAATTATACGCAATGTGCAGCAGGTCGCAAGCCCCTTTTTTCCTTCAAGAAACGTCTACGCACCCCTTTCGCCTACCGGCTCACAAGCTTCGCATGGGCGGCGGCAAGCCGTGCGATCGGAACACGGTAGGGCGAGCAGCTCACGTAGTCAACGCCTGCGATATTGAAGAGCTGCGAAATCGATGCAGGGTCGCCTCCATGTTCGCCACAGACACCGAATGTCATGCCAGGGTGCGCTGAGCGCGCTTTCGAAACCGCCATGCGCACGAACTCGAGAACGGCGCTATCGATGGTTTCAAACGGATTAGCGGCCAGAAGCTTTTGATGGAGGTATGTGGGGATGAATTTCGCTTCCGCGTCGTCACGCGAGAATCCGAACGTCGTCTGCGTGAGGTCGTTCGTGCCGAAGCAGAAGAAGTCGGCATGCGGTGCAATCTCATCGGCGGTAAGGCATGCGCGCGGGAGCTCAAGCATGGTTCCGATGGGTATGTCCAGCGAAACGCCAAACGCAGACTCCACTTCATGGATGACGCGTTCGGCAATCGACCGCATCTGGATGTGTTCGGACGCAATCGATACGAGCGGAACCATGATCTCGGGGCGTGGGCTGAGCCCCTCGTCGCGCATGAGCGTCGCCGCGGCGGTCGCGATGGCGCGGACCTGCATGAGCGGTAGGTCGGGGAACGCGAAGGACAGGCGTACGCCTCGCAGTCCCAGCATCGGGTTGGATTCCGCCATGGCATCGATTCGGCGGAGCCGCGCTCGAAGCAAGCTGAGCTCGTCTTGCGGGGCACCTTCCGCTTCGCGGCGCGCGAGAGCTACGGCAAGCTCTCGAGGATCGTCCAGGAACTCGTGAAGCGGCGGGTCGATGAGGCGCACCACGACGTCGCGTCTATCCATGGTGCGGAACATCTCGACAAAGTCGCTCGTTTGCACCCGAAGCAGCTCTTCCAAGGCCCTGCTCCGCTCTTGCGCCTCCTCGCTCAGGATATACGTTTGGATGATGTTCTTACGCTCACCGAGGAACATATGCTCCGTGCGGCAAAGACCGATAGCCTCAGCCCCGAAGTCAAGCGCGAGGGCGGCGTCATCCGGATTATCCGCGTTGACCCGTACGTGGTACGGATGCGAGCCACCCTCTTGCAAGCGAATCTCGTCAGCCCATCCGAGGACCGTCTCCAGGTCGCCGGTCAGCTCTGCGCGCGTAAGAGGCATGGCGCCGAGAACCACGATCCCATCGCCACCGTCTATGGAGATGAGGTCTCCCTCGTGCAGCACCACGTCCGAGCCGTCGATGCGGACCTCCTTGGCCTTGGCATCGATATGGAAGGCCTCGACGCCGCAGACGCAGGGCGTGCCCATGCCGCGCGCGATCACGGCGGCGTGGCTCGTTTTACCGCCATGGCTGGTCAGGATGCCCTCAGCGGCAACCATACCCTTGAGGTCATCCGGATTCGTTTCCCAGCGCACGAGAATGACCGGATGGCCCTCGTTCGAACGCTTGACGGCGTCATCGGAGCTGAACACGATCTCGCCCACCGCAGCGCCAGGGCTCGCGTTCAATCCGCGCGCCAGCACCTCAAACGATGCCGTGGTATCGAGCTGCGGATGGAGGAGCTGATCGAGCTGGCTGGGGTCGATGCGCTTTACTGCCGTTTCGCGGTCGATGAGGCCCTCTTCAACCATCTCGATAGCGATGCGGAGCGCCGCTCGGGCGGTGCGCTTGCCAGAGCGGGTCTGCAGCATCCAGAGTTTGCCTTGCTCAATGGTGAACTCAATGTCGCACATGTCATGGTAGTGGTTCTCTAGGATCACAAAGATGCGCTCCAGATCCTCGGCCGCCTGCGCGAGCGCTGGATACGTTGCCATATCTTGGATGGGCTCGGTGTTGCGAATGCCTGCGACGACGTCCTCGCCCTGCGCGTTCACGAGGAAGTCGCCATAGCGCTCGCGCTCGCCTGTTGCGGGGTTGCGCGTGAAGGCGACGCCCGTAGCCGAGCTCTCGCCCTTGTTGCCGTAGGCCATGGCCTGTACGTTCACGGCCGTGCCAAGGCTATCGGAGATGCCATGCTGCTTACGATAGATCGAGGCGCGCTCGTTCATCCAGCTTCCGAAGACCGCCTCGATGGCAAGCTTGAGCTGAACCTTCGGATCTTGTGGGAAGACGACGCGGCCCTCTTGCACGAGTTCAGGATGAGCCTTGGGGTCAACGTGCGAGTAAAAGATCTGCTTGAACTCCTCGACGAGCTCATGGAGCGTAGATGCGCTCAGCTCCGAATCGGTGCGGACTCCCGCCATGAGGCGCTTTTCGGTCAGCGCGTTCTCGAACAGATCCGCGTCGATTCCCATCACCACGTTTGAGAACATCTGGATGAAGCGTCGGTAGGAATCCCAGACGAAGTGCTCGTCGGCCGTCTGTGTAATGAGACCCTGTGCCGATGCGTCGGTAAGGCCAAGGTTGAGCACCGTGTCCATCATGCCCGGCATGGAAAATGGCGCACCTGAGCGTACGGAAACTAACAGTGGATCGGTTGGATCTCCCAAGCGCTTTCCCATGCGAGCTTCAAGGTCCTGCACCGCATCAGCGATCTCGTCCAGGGCGCCTTCGGGCCACGTGTCGCCGGCACTGGTGTAGTCCGTGCAGGTCTGGCACGTGATGGTAAATCCCCCCGGCACAGGCAGACCGATCCGGCACATCTCAGCAAGGTTCGCGCCCTTGCCTCCGAGCACGTAGTTCATGCTCGAACGGCCCTCCGTCACGTCGTTTCCGGCGGCATCTGCGCCAAACCGGTAGACGCGCTTCACATCGTTCACGATGCTCCCCCTTTCGGCAGCGCATGGCTGCGTATCGTGGTACGACTGAGCACATACGGCTCAGGCTTAGTATCGGATGCGCAGACCGGGGAGCTGTGCAGACCGCGCGGACTCCGGTAGTCGGCCGCGATTATGCGGTAAGTGGTCGCTTAAGTGGATATGGTATGAAGATACCAGTTAATGTCATCCCAGCTTATGAAGGGTATATGAAGCGATGATTGAAGGCGTGTTTCATACGGCTTATGCATTTCTTGACAAAAGTATGCGATTAAGTCGCTCGATAATCTCGGTTGCCGACTCCTCGATCGCCTTGCCATCTGTATGGACTACAAAGCATCCGAGGCGCTTCATGAGGGTGCGAGCATATGCGAATTCCAACTCGATAGCATCGGGATCTGCATAGGAGCCGGCGGCCGATTGCGCCTGCGCGTTGCCAAGGCGCTGGGCCCGGATGGGGGCTATGGCTTCCACCGTCGTTACGAGTCCGAAGATACGAGCGGGATCGACCTCAAACAGTGCCTGCGGGGGCTCCATCTGGGGTGCAAGCGGGATATTCGCCACGCGATATCCCTGTAGCGCCAGGTACATAGAAAGCGGCGTCTTAGACGTTCGCGACACACCGATGAGCACGATGTCTGCGGTGGAGAGGTCGTCCGCTCCCCTACCGTCGTCATGCTCGACGGCGTATTCCATGCAGGCGATGCGTTTGAAGTAGTGCTCATCGGTACGATGGATGATACCGGGAATGCCTTTGGGCGCAAGCCCGGTGAGGGCTGCGATGGTGCCGATGGCTGGGCCGAGAAGGTCGACCGCGGCAATTCCTTGTTCGACAAGCAGGCCCGCAACCTCACTGCGAAGCTCGTCTTGGACAATGGTATGGAATGCGGCGATCTTCTTGGCTGCACCCGCCGAGGATTCCAAATAGCGTTTCACCTGCCGCGCATCTTGAACGCGAGACAATCGTTCGATAGCCACGGCGCCTTCATCAAACTGACCTGCCGCCGCGAGCGCCACCGAAGCAGCGGTCTCGCCCAAAGCGTCGGATATCACAAGTACCGTCGCGAGCTTATCCATGGTGCCCCTGTCTCCGAATGAAGCTATGCGTGATTGGCCGAAGATGATAAAGCGCCCCACGGTGCAACGACACAGCGGGGCGCAGGGTTCGATGATGAACGGGACGCTAGCTATTTCTTCTTCGCAAGCTCGCCGATGTTGGCTACGTCGGCGAAGACGGCGGCGAAGCGGTTGAGCAGGCGCAGACGGTTCTGGCGCAGCGCCTCGTCCTCGTCCATGACGAGCACCTCATCGAAGAAGCGGTCGATGGGCTCGCGAAGCGATGCGAGCGCGCCGATCACCGCGGTAAAGTCTCCAGCGGCAAGCGCATCGGAAACCCGCTGCTGGGCCTGGTCGGTCGAGGTAAGCAAGTTCGCTTCTGCCTCACCCAGAAGCGCGGAGTCAACCTCGACACCAAGCGATGCGTCGGCAAGGTGGCTCGCACGAGCGTAGGCGGTTGCCAGGTTCTCGAAGGTCGCGGCATCATTGGCTCGAGCGTCCTCGAGCGCATGAGCGAGTGCAAGGTAGCTCGCCGGGACGCGCACGGAGCCAGCGGAAACGGCAGCAACGACGTCCGCGGAGACAGCCTCGTCGCGCGTCATCTGCTCCATGCGGCCCTTGATGAAGGCGCAGACGGCAGCCTGCACCTCAGTGGCATCGAACTGGATGCCCTGGGTGGCGTAGGAGGCAAGCGCATGCGCGACGAGTTCCTCGTAGCCGCATCCCAGACGGCTGCGCAGGATGTTGAGCAGGCCGATAGCGGAGCGGCGAAGCGCGAAGGGGTCCTTGGAACCGGTCGGGGGGCTCACCGATCGCGAACATGCCTGCGATGGTATCAAGCTTGTCGGACACGGCAACGATGCATCCGGCAATGCCCTCAGGAAGCTCATCGCCGGAGAAGCGAGGGCGGTAGTGGTCGCGAATCGCAGCGGCGACGGCGTCGGTCTCGCCAGCGGCCTGTGCATAGTAACCGCCCATGACGCCCTGCTGGCTCGTGAACTCGACCACGGCGCTGGAGACGAGGTCCGCCTTGCAGAGGTGCGCGGCACGAACCGCGTCGGCGGTCACCACGGCGTCACAGCCGGCGGCGCGGGCAACTTCGCCGGCAAGGGCCTCGATGCGCTCGCTCTTCTGCAGCACGGTGCCGAGCTTCTCCTGGAAAATGACGCTCGCCAGGCGCTCACGGAACTCCTCGAGCGAGACCTTGAGATCCTCGTCGTAGAAGAACTTCGCATCGTACAGGCGGGCGCGGACCACGCGCTCGTTGCCATCGATGATGGTGTCGGCGCACTCGGGACGACCGTTAGCCACGACCACGAACTCGCGGGTCAGCTGGCCTTCGGCGTCGTAGATGGGGAAATAACGCTGGTTGGAGAGCATGGACTCGCAAATGATCTCGTGCGGGACCTGCAGGAACTCTTCGTCGAAAGTTCCCACGACCACCGTCGGCCACTCGCAGAGGTTCACGACCTCGTCGAGCACCTTCTTGGGCGTGTCCACATGGGCCCCGCCGCGCTCGGCCTCGACCTGAGCGATGCCGGCAGCGATGACCTCGCGGCGGCGCTCCTCAGAAAGAACGCCGGCGGCCTCAAGTACCTTCTCGTAGACGGCGGGCTCTGCTACCTCATGCTCACCCGGCCCGAGCACGCGATGGCCGCGCGTGGTGTTTCCGCTCGTTACATCGGCATAGCGAACGGGAATGATCTCGGTGCCCAGCAGTGCGCAGATCCAACGGATGGGGCGCACGAAGGTCTCGTGCGTCGAGCCCCAGCGCTGGCTTCGGTAGTTGGGCCACTCAAGCCCAGCGATAATCCGCTCGCACAGGGCGGAAAGCAACGGCATCGCGGGAGCGGAAGGAATGTTGCGCTCGGCGAACACATAGGTGCGGCCATCGGTATCCTCGCGCTGCACAAGCTCAGCGGCGGTCATGCCGCACTTGCGGGCGAAGCCCTCGGCAGCCTTGGTGGGATTGCCGTCGGCATCGAAGGCGATGTTGGCCGCAGGGCCGCGCTTGACCTCGTGCACTTCATCCGTCGCCGTGGCAACAGCGTCAACCAGCACGGCCAGGCGTCGCGGCGAAGACACGACGCGCACAGGGCCATGGGCCAGGCCGGCCTCGTTGAGGCCGCGCTCCATGAGCGGGCTAAGCTGCTTCACAGCGTTCATGAGCGGCGCGGACGGCATCTCCTCGGTGCCGATCTCGAATAGCAGGTCCTTGGTCTCGGCCATTTATGCCACCTCCCCTTCCCGGGCGTCGTCGTTTGCATCTGCACCAGCGACCTCGGCAAGGTAGGCCTCGCAGCAGGCCTTGGCCACGGTGCGCACGCGCAGGATGTAGTTCGCGCGCTCCACAGCGGAAAGCGCGCCACGCGCGTCAAGGATGTTGAAGGCGTGGCTGCACTTCATAACGCAGTCGTACGCCGGCAGCGGCAGCTTGGCATCCAGGCAGGAATGGCACTCGCGCTCGTAGTCGTCGAACTTCTGGCGCATCATGGGCACGTCGGCGACCTCGAAGTTGTACGCGCTGAACTCGCGCTCGTTCTCCAAGAAGACCTCGCCGTAGGTCATGGGCGTGCCATCGGGCAGGTAGCTCCACACCAAGTCATAGACGGAGTTCACGCCTTGCACGTACATGGCCAGGCGCTCAAGGCCATAGGTAATCTCGACGGGAACGGGGTCGACCTCGATGCCGCCCACCTGCTGGAAGTAGGTGAACTGCGTGACCTCCATGCCGTTCAGCCAGACCTCCCAGCCAAGGCCCCAGGCACCAAGCGTGGGGCTCTCCCAGTCGTCCTCGACGAAGCGAACATCGTGCTCAGCCGGATCGATGCCGATTGCTTTGAGCGAGTCGAGATAGAGCTCCTGACTGTTCACCGGCGAGGGTTTGATGAGAACCTGGAACTGGTAGTAGTGCTGCATGCGGTTAGGGTTCTCGCCGTAGCGACCGTCGGCGGGACGGCGGCAGGGCTGCGCGTAGCAGGTGCGCCAAGGCTTAGGACCCAAGCTGCGCAGGGTCGTCGCAGTATGGAATGTACCGGCACCCACCTCGGAGTCGTACGGCTGCATGATGACGCATCCCTGCTCGCCCCAATAGCGCTGGAGCGAAAGGATGATGTCTTGGAAGGTACGAACGCTCGTGTCCATGCCTTGCCTACCCTTCTGGTTTCTGATGAATAGAAAGCTAAGATCGCGTTGAAGAAAGGTGCTGCGCCGGAGCTGGCTTACACCCCGCCCAACCGGTCAAAAGGCCAGTACCGGAAGAACACCACGGCAATGAGGTCGTCTTCGGGAACCGCGCCGAAATAACGTGAATCGGCAGAGTTCTCGCGGTTATCGCCCATAACCCACACGCAACCCTCTGGCACCGTATAGGGGAACCCAACTGAGACCCCTTCCGCCTGCGCCGCAAGCGGATAGCTGTCGCCTTGCGCATAGGCCTCAGAAAGCGGTTCGCCGTCTACGTACACCACGCCGCCCTGAAGGTCGACGGTCTGGCCCGCGGTCGCGATGACGCGCTTCACAAGGATATCGTGGTCCGAGCCGCCGTCGGGGTTACGGAAGACGACGATGTCGCCTTGATTCACTCCCATCCCAAGGTTGATGGTGACCTTTTGAGCCAGCACCTGGTCGCCCACCTCAATCGTGGGCTCCATCGAACCCGTGGGGACTCGGTAGGGTTCCACGACGAACCACCGGATGAAGATGAAGAACACGAAGACGAGCGCGAAGATGACGACCCACTCGAGGAGGCTCCTCACAAATGAATGCTGCTGCGGTACCACGGTTGCACTCCTAAGCGTTCTGTTGACTGAGCCCATGATAGCGCGCGATGAGCTGCTCTGCGAGGGCGCGCTCTGAGTCCGTGAGGCGTGCGGAAGAAATCAGGTCTGGACGCCAGCGGCAGGTGCGATCGATTGCGCTCTCGCGACGCCAGGCAACGACCCTGGCATGGTCTCCAGAAAGGAGAACATCCGGAACGGCGGCCCCCTCGAATTCGGCGGGGCGCGTGTACTGGGCGTATTCCAGCAGGCCACCAGAATCGCCTGTGGCAAACGATTCATCCACGCTGCTCATCGCGTCGCCGAGCGCACCGGGCAATAAGCGCACCACGGCATCGGTTACCACCATAGCGGCAAGCTCCCCACCGGTAAGAACGTAGTCCCCGATTGAGATCCGCTCATCGGCAAGGTCGTAGGCGCGCTCGTCGATGCCCTCATAGCGACCGCACACAAACAGCAAGCGCTCTTGCATTGCAAGCCGCTCAGCTGCAGCTTGGGTAAAGGGCGCACCGCACGGTGTGAAGAACACGACGTGCGGACGCGGGCCCGAGCTTGCAATGGAACGGACCGCCTCATAGATGGGAGGAGCCTTCATAAGCATGCCCTGACCGCCGCCATAAGGCTCGTCATCGACTGTACGATGCCGGTCGTGGGTCCAGTCCCTCAGATCATAGGCTCTGAAATCGAAGATGCCCGCCTGCCGGGCGCGTCCAAGGATGGATGTCGACATAACGGGCTCGAACATCTCGGGAAAGACGGAAAGCGTCTCGATGAGCATCATGCTTGGTCCACTTCCCCCGTTCGGTCGTTTCCTTGGCGCGCCTTCGAAACGGCACGTTCGCCCATGACCTGCTGAATCTTGTTAGAGTCGATCAGGCCATCCATGATATGGGTGCTGAGTGGTCCCGTAGGCGGAATCTCGTCCATCGCTTCTTCGATGATGGGAACGAGCACCTCGCCAAAGGGGCCTTCGATCTCGAGCACATCGTTGGCCGGAGTCTCAATAACGCCGGTAATGCAGCCGAGTTCACCAAATCGGGCATCGACGACGTAGCGCCCGACAAGATCTTCCCATGCAGCCTCGAAACCATCGAGGACGACATCTTCAGCGTGCGCGAGCACATAGCAGCCCTTGATGGACTCTGCTCCATCGATGCCCTCGATACCACTGAAAGCAACGAGCCAATCCTGGCCGGTATCCGTAACCGAACGCACGGTGCAGAAGCGATCGCGCTCGAGTGCCGGTGGCGTGAGCGCAACCTCCATCCCGGGCTCCAGAACAAAGGGAAGGCCACGTACCGCACGTACGATGACCTCCCCGCGTTTCCCATGCGGACGAACCACACGGGCTATGTTGCGATAGGCGCTCGACACGATGACCTAACCCAAGACCTCGACCTCGACGGATGTGCCAAGACGAGCTGCAAGTGCACGCGCAAGCGTGCGAATCGCCTTGATGGTGCGGCCATGGCGGCCGATGACCTTGGCGACATCGGGCTCGGAAACCGTGATCTCGATGACCGAGGCGTTATCGCCATCGATAACCTCGAGGCTCACAGCATCAGCATCATCAACGATGCTGAGCACGAGGTACTCGACGAGATCGGCGATGCGATCGGAGAGCTCGGCCTCGGTTGCGGCAGCCACCGCCTGCTCCTCGGCCACGATGCCTACTCCTCGGTGGCAGCCTCAGCCTCGGCAGCTTTCGCGGCCTCGGCCTCCTTGGCAAGCTGCTTCTTGGACTTCTTGGCCACGGTCTCGGTCTTCGGACCCTCCTCGGCAGCCTTCATGAGCGCTGCGACGGCATCGGTGAGCTGGGCGCCCTTGCTCTGCCAGTCGTTGATCTTCTCGATATCAAGGCTGATCGTCTTGGGAGAGGTCAGCGGATTGTAGCGGCCCACCTCCTCGATGAAGCGGCCATCACGCGGGGAACGGGAATCGGCCACGACGACGCGATAGTACGGACGCTTCTTAGAGCCGTGACGAGCAAGGCGAATCTTGACTGCCAATGAAAACTCCTCCAACCATGCAGCCAAAAAGGCTGCGACTACAGACAAACAGGTTGTAATAATACGCCAACGGAGCGGGCAGGTGAAGTGCGAGCAGGCAACTTCTTCGGTATTTCCGCAGGCTCCTCCATATCTTACGCATGAAATCAAAGAATGCAAGCCCGTGCGGTATTGCGATCCTATGCGTCACTCGGTTTATTTTGGTTGAGGAACTTGTCGGGCCTCACTAGGTCGTCGCCGAAGCGCGCCGCTCGGCCGAAATTCACCGCGCCGCTGCCAAAGCGCTCGCGCACCTTGTCGACGGCAACCGAAAGCTCTCGCTTGCTGCTCGCTACGGCTCCACGCTCGTCGACCTCGCAGAACAAATCCGTCTGAACGTCGCCATCGCACCTGAAATCGCTCATGCCGATACCGAGCAACCTAATATGCGTTCCTTCCGTCCAGATCTCGTCCATAAGCGAGCGCGCGACGGAGACGAAGATGTTCTCGTCGTCGGTGGCATGCGGCAGACGACGCTGGATCGTGCGGCCACTGCCGTAGGAATACTTGACCTTCACTGTAACCGTTCGACCCGCCAGCCCGCGCCTGCGCAACCGGCGCCCGACCGATTCGCCGAGCAGGGCAAGGGCCGCATCGATATCATCGCGTTCGGTAAGATCCTGGGCAAAGGTGCGCTCGTTGCTTACGGACTTCGTCTCTTCAGGAGCATCGATGGGGGCAACGCTGCTCATCTCGAGACCCGCGGCGCGATCATGCATAAGCTGTGCGTTCGAGCCGAACACCGTGACGAGGCGCGCCACGGGGGCGGCAGCGAGCTGGCCCAAGGTGTAGATGCCCATCCTCTTGAGCGATGCCTCCGCCGATGTACCGATGCCGCTCATGGCGCGCACCGGCAACGGCTCTAGGAAGTTTTCCTCGGTGCCGGGCGGAACAATCGTGAGCCCGTGCGGTTTATCGCGATCGCTCGCGATTTTAGCGACCGTCTTACTGGTTCCCAGGCCAATGGAGCACGTGATGCCGAGCTCGCTCACGCGGCGCGATATGCGGCTCGCAATCTCGATAGGGTTCTCGCGCGAGAAGCGGCCCGGCGTGATGTCGAAGAACGCCTCATCGATAGACACTTGATCGACGAAGGGCGTTTCATCGGCCAAGATCTCCATGACTTTTGCGCTCATCTCGCGGTAGCGATCGAAATGTCCGCTCGTCCAAATGGCATGGGGGCACAAGCGCTTAGCCTGGGCGGAAGGCATGGCCGAGTGGACACCGTAGGGTCGCGCTTCGTATGATGCGGTGGAAACGACGCCGCGCCCCTCGGGGGATCCTCCTACGATAACGGGCTTACCGCGCCATTCAGGGTGATCGAGCTGCTCCACGCTCGCAAAGAAGGCATCGAGGTCCATAAGCCCGATGGCTGGACCTCGCCAATTACCGAAGAGCTCGAAGATGTCTTCCACCGCGCACCGCTCCCCCATGATCACGGGCACACATGGGTGCCCAAAGCGCTCTTAGACCAAGTCGAGCGAAAGCTGCGGAGCATCTCCCCAGAGCTTCTCGAGCCGATAGTACTCGCGCGCCTCAGGAGTAAACACATGCACGACTACCGAGCCGTAGTCCATGAGAATCCACGTCCGCTGATCGCGGCCCTCGATGGAGAACGGATGCTCTCCGCATGCCTTGGCCACCTGCTCCTCGATTTCATCGACGATCGTATCGACCTGGCGGTTGTTGAATCCGGTCGCAATCATGAAGAAGTCACATACATCGGAAAGCTCGGTGAGGTCGAGCACGACGACGTCCTCAGCCTTCTTATCGAATGCAGCCTGCGCAGCGGCGCGAGCGACCTCTTCGGCGGCAACACCCGAAGAAGAAAGCGAGGCCGCAGAGCGGTCAACCGAGGCTACGGAGTCATCGCGATCGGGCATGGCGTCAGAGCGGTCGATGGGCTCGATGAGGGCATCGGTGGCGTCGGTTGCGTTTTCCTGGTTCATAGCGTCCTTTCGTTCTGGTCAATCATGTCATAGTGGTCAAAATGGGACAGTCCCGTTTTGACTCACCTATTTTGACAGTACGTAGTGGTTGTAGATGTCGAGGGCCGTAGGATAGAGATATCTCCCAGATTGAATCACATAGACGAGACCTTGGGAGAAGCACGCGAAAAAGAGCTCGGACAGCGATGAGACCCCCACCATCGACCTGAGCTCGTCTGCGTAGCTACCATGGCGGCCGGGCTCGATGGCATCGGCCACGAAGACCACCATATCAAGCGGTGTCATGTCGCACGCCCCCACCGTGTGCCGATCGATGGCCTGAAAGACGCCCTCCGGAAGCTCCGGAAAGAGCTCGGGCAGCTCGTGCGCGGCAACAGGACCATGTAGGAGCGGAGCCGCAAGCTCGGGAGAACCTGCAACATCCACGCCGTAGCGAATGGCGCGTGCAACCACCTCATCGCTAGAAAGCACCTTATCCCAGTCGTGAAGCAGGCCGGCCGCAACCGCTTCGAAGCGATTGACACCATAGCATCGGGCGAGCCTATCGGCCGTGCGTGCAACACCGAGCGAGTGCGCATGGCGCTTGCGCGCCTCCTTCATGCGCACATCAAGCAGTCCTTCAATGCGTTCAAGCTCGAGCAGCTCATTTTCGGCAAACCCCAAGGTAGAGGAAACTGATCCCTGTTCGCGGGACATGGTCACGCATCCTTTCGGCGGCTATCGCTCTTGCGGTAGAGATGGTTCTTGCGAATATACCCAATCACCGATTCCGAAGTGAGGTATCGAGCGCTCTTCCCGAGCGCCACGCGCTGTCGGATATTCGTCGAGCTGATCGCAAGGGCGGGAATCTCGATGTAGCGAACATCGAACGGAAACCCTGAGGCCTCGATGCGCTCACGCGCTTGGGTGATATCGTATCCAGGCCTGGTGGCTGCGATAAGGGTCGCAAGCTCGGCGATTTGCCCCGCATCACGCCATGAGACGATATCGAGAATCGCGTCAGCGCCGGTGATGAAGTAGAGATGGACGTTGCTCGGATATTGCTCGCGCAGATAGGTGAGCGTATCGACGGTATAGGTCACGCCTTCGCGATCGATCTCGAGCCTGCTCGTGTAGAAGGCTTCGTTCGCAGCTGTCGCGAGCACCGTCATCGCATACCGGTCCTCGGGACTCGAAACCTCCTGATCGAGCTTGAAAGCCGGCGAGCCTGCGGGCATGAAGAGCACGAGGTCGAGACCGAGCGCCTCGCGAGCTTGCTCGGCGGTGACCAAGTGCCCGTAATGGATGGGGTCGAACGTTCCGCCCATGATGCCTAGCCGGTACGTTCGATTCGGATCGCTCCCGATCTCGGGAAGCGCAAGCTTCTTTCGCCCATCCATGAGCATCTAGCCCTTCTCGTCGACCGCGGCCCCCAGGGCCTCGTCCTCCTCAACAAGGATAGCATCCCCGTCATCTTCTTCAGGGAACTCTTCGGCCCCCTCGAAGCTGAAAGCTCGTCCTACGATGCGGACCTCATCGCCAGCGCGACAGCCCGCGGCCTCGAGGGCGTCATCCACACCCATGCGCGAGAACCGACGCTGCAGGTAAATGATGGCTTCTTCGTTTTCCCAGTCGGTCTGCACCACCAAGCGCTCAACCTGGGTGCCCGTGACGCGAAATGCGCCCGGCTCCTCTTGGAACACCTGGAACCGCTTCTCGCGCTCACGGCGACGACGCTCCCAGCGCTCATCGTAGACGACGGGATCTTCCGTGCTCGACAGCTCGGAGCGAAGCCGTGCCACGAGCTCGCCAACAGAGAGCATGAGCGTGTTCATGCCGGCACCGGTGACGGCAGAAACCGCAAAGAACATATGGCCATCGGCAAGAGCTGCCTGCTTGAGCTCGGCCACGCGGTCGGTCATGCCGGAAACATCGCATTTGTTCGCCACGACGACCTGAGGCCGCTCGGAAAGCTCGACTGCATAGCGGCGAAGCTCCTCGTTGATAACGCGGTAATCCTCTACGGGGTCACGTCCTTCGAAGCCGCCGGTGATATCTACGACGTGCATGATGAGCGCGGTGCGTTCAATGTGGCGGAGGAACTGGTGGCCCAGCCCCTTACCCTCGCTCGCGCCCTCGATAAGGCCGGGAACATCGGCAACGACATAGGAATACTCACCTGCGCGCACGACACCGAGGTTGGGAACGATCGTGGTAAAGGGGTAGTCGGCGATTTTGGGCCGCGCGGCACTCATATGCGCGATAAGCGAGCTCTTCCCCACCGATGGCAGGCCAACGAGCGCGGCATCGGCCATGAGCTTCATCTCGAGCTCGATCCAATGCTCCTGCGCCGGCTCACCAAGCTGGGCGAAAGCAGGCGCGCGGCGGACCGAGGTGACGAAATGCGTGTTTCCAAGACCGCCGGCACCGCCCGGGGCAACAATCACGCGCTCACCGTCATGGGTAAGGTCGGCGATCTCGAAAACAGGCTCCTGCGTATCGGGATCGAGCTCGCGCACGACGGTGCCCACGGGCACGCGCAGGACGAGATCCTCCCCCGCCTTACCGTCTTTGCGAGCGCCCTTGCCGTGAGTGCCACGCTCCGCACGAAAATGGTGCTTGTAGCGATAGTCGATGAGCGAAGAGAGCTGGGCGTCGGCCTGAATGATGACGTCACCGCCACGGCCTCCGTCGCCGCCGTCTGGCCCGCCCTTGGGCACATGGGCCTCGCGTCTGAACGACATGCAGCCGGCGCCGCCGTCGCCGCCTTTGACGTTGATGCGACTTATATCGGTAAACTGGGGCATCGTGCCTCGCTTTCAAAAAACGGGAGACCCCTGGTTATCCAGTGGGCCTCCCGAATATGCATGCGTATGAAGGGGCTGTTACGCAGTGGCAGCCGGATGAACGCTCACGCGATGCTTCACACCGCGCTTGTACTCAACGGTACCGTCAACGAGCGCGAAGAGGGTATCGTCCTTGCCGCGGCCCACATTCTCACCGGGGTGGATGTGCGTGCCACGCTGACGGACGAGAATCGTGCCCGCAGTGACGGTCTGGCCACCGAAGCGCTTGCAGCCAAGACGCTGACCGCGGGAATCGCGGCCATTACGGGAGGAACCGAGTCCTTTTTTGTGTGCCATGTCCTACCTACTCTCTCGAAGCCGCGAGCTACTCGGCGGCGGGAGCCTCGGCCGCAGCCTCGGCATCCTTGGTGGTCTTACGGGCAGCGCGCGAGGTAGCCTGGACCTTGGTGATCTTGACCTTGGTGAGCTGCTGGCGATGGCCCTTGAGACGATGATAGCGCTTGCGCTTCTTGAACTTGAAGACAAGCTGCTTCTCGCCCTTGAACTGATCGACGATCTCGGCCGTGACCTTGGCCTTGGCAAGCTTAGCGGGATCGGTGACGATCTTCTTGCCGTCGTTCAGGAAGAGGACGGGGAGCTCGACCTTGGAGCCGACCTCGGCGTCAATCTTCTCGACGGTGATGACATCGTCCTGAGCGACCTTGTACTGCTTGCCGCCTGTTGAAACGATTGCGTACATCTTTAGCCCTTCATGCATCTGGTAGTGCAACGGTCGAACATAATAGCAGCTGCGTATTCGTGCGTCAACGGATATTCGCAGAGTCTCCGCAACTCAAGGTGGCCGCTTTTACATATGGTCCGCAGCATCAAACAGTCCTCGCCCTGTAGGCAAAGCCTACAGGGCTGCGAAACTCGCTGCGGACCATAGGTAAAAGCGACCAAAACAGGACTCCGCCAACGGCAAACAGCAAGTTCGGCTTCACGACTATCTCAAACTCATCAAGAAGCGGAAAGGCGTGCTCAGCGCACGTAAAGCGGGTCGAGGTGGGTGCCCTCGCTGGAAAGCGCGTATTGGGCGGTACGGGTCACCTCATAGCGAGGGATCTGGGTAAGGTGCTGAATGCCCGTGGAGTGAATGGGCGCGTCCGGTGTTCCGTCGAGGTAGTTGTTGAGCGCTCCAACGAGTACTTCGGGACGGAGTGCCCCATCGTTATCCATGCGGGTATCGAGCGTGAGCAGGAAATGGCCCTCCCCCGCCTGCGCCAGCGCATAGCCCGCAAGGGTTCGCGTGAGGTCCAGGCTCTTCTCCTTCTTGCCGCGCAGATACGCTATGGTGCCCTGGACTCGGATGGCTTCCAATGCCTCATGCACCATGCTCTCGGTAGCCGATGCGTCACCAGTCCACAGGTTGACTGCATACTCAGCGCAGGTGATGAAGGCCGTCAAGGCGGCAGCGCGCACGTCAACGTACCCCACCTTGACAGGAGCAAGGTCAACGGGAGACGCAGCCTTAAGACGCTCGAAAGCTTCGCTCGGGGGAACGAGCTCGGTTAGGAACACGTCGTACCATTCGCAATTCGAGGCAGTCCCCACCGGCAACGCCGAGGAGAAACCAGCCCGCATATGGGGTGAAAAGCCCTGGGTGACGGCATAGGGAAGCTGAGCGCGCCTGATGATGCGCTCAATGGTATGGAGCACCTCGAGATGTCCGAGGTAGCGAAGGCGCCCCTGCTTGACATAGCGAACCCGCAGGCGAAAGAGGGTCTGCTCGCTCACGAACGATCACCTACCAAAACGTTACTCACTCCGAGCGTGGGGCAGATGCCGCACCCGGTGCAGGATGAGCGCGTGCAATCCGCCGTCGTGATGCCAGCGAGGGCACGGCGCCACTCACGCTCCAAAAAGCCGCGCGACTCGCCAGGACTCACATGCTCCCACGGAAGCCGAGCGTCGAGCTCAAACGAATTCCGTGCGACCGCGCGCAAGTCGACGCCTGCATCGTGCGCCGCCTCGAGCCAACGGTCAAGCGAGAACTGCTCCGTCCACGCATCGAAGCGCGCCCCACGCTTCCACGCGCCCATGATAACGGGAAGCATGTCCCGTCCGCCTCTCGAGAGAGCAGCTTCGATGAGCGAGGTGGCCGCATCATGGTAATGGACGCGAATCGCCCGGTCGTGGACGCTGTCGAGCAGGAGCTTCTGGCGCCTACGGACCTCGTCGTCATCGAGCTGGCCGCACCATTGGAACGGTGTGTGCGCTTTGGGGATGAAGACCGAAACTGAGATGGAAACCGAAAGCCCGCCGCGCTGGCCTTTGGGAACGACTTCACGGCCGATCTGGAGCACACGCTCAGCAAGCTCACCGATGGCGATGATATCTTCATCGCGCTCGCCGGGGAGCCCCATCATGAAGTAAAGCTTACAGCGACGCCATCCAGCTTCGAAGGCGGCACGCGTAGCGCGCTCCAAGTCTTCCTCGGTAACGTTCTTGTTGATGATGTCGCGCATGCGCTGGCTGCCGGCCTCGGGAGCAAAGGTAAGCCCACCCTTCTTCTCGCCCGCGACTTGAAGGGCCATGTCAACGCCAAAGGAATCCAGCCTCTGCGAAGGAATGGAGACCGAAATCCCCGTGTCTTGCAGGTTGCGATTCAAGCGCTCGAGAATCTGCGAACAGCAGGAATGGTCGGTAGTCGAAAGCGAGGTGAGCGAGACCTCATCGTAACCGGTCTCCTTAAGACCCCGCGAAACAGCGGCAACGATTTGATCGGGCGTGCGCTCTCGAACGGGGCGGTAGGTGATTCCCGCCTGGCAGAAGCGGCACCCGCGCGCGCACCCGCGCAATACCTCGATTGAGAGGCGGTCATGCACAAGCTCCGTATAGGGCACAACGGATTGGCTCACCGGATCGGTTGCCCCGAAATCGGCAACGACGCGCTTGTACACAACGTCGGGCACATGCTCTCCCTCACGAGGAACGGTATAGCCATGCACTGTGCAAGCTCCCTCGTGAGACACCTCGTAAAGCGAGGGCACGTAGGTCCCCGGCACGCAAGCAAGGGCGCGCAGCATCTCCGTACGCGAGGCACCCGCATCACGGAGGCGGCGGTGCTCGCGGCAGAGCTCAACGATATGCTCCTCACCCTCGCCGATGAGGATGCAGTCGAAGATCTCGGCAATCGGTTCAGGGTTATAGACGGAGGGTCCTCCGGCAATGACAAGCGGGTCGTCTTCTCCGCGCTCACGGGCAAGAAGCGGGATGCCGGCCAAATCGAGCGCCTCGAGATAGTTGGTTGCGGCCATCTCGTGCGGGACATGAAGCCCCACCACGTCGAAGGACGCTACCGGCGCCGCGCCCTCTAGGGAAAGCAACGGAACCCCTGCGGCGCGCATCTCATCTGCCATGTCGATCCAGGGAACGTACGAACGCTCGCATGAAATACCATCTTCGCGGTTGAGCGCAGCGTACAGGATGGCAATTCCCTGATTAGGAAGACCGACCTCGTAGACATCCGGATAGATCAGGCACGCGCGGTAATCGGCTTCCTTCGAGGACCGGGTGCCCCATTCGTGGTCGATATAGCGGCTCGGTTTCTCAACGCGAGCAAGCAAAGGTTGAAGCTGATCGAAGCAATCGCGATAAGCGGTGCGCACGGCACTCCTCTCATACCGATTAATAGAGGCGTGGACCACACAAGGCCACGGATGAAGGAAGACTGGAGGCAAAGGTTAGCGAGCGCTGCGGTTATCCGCCGCCTCCTGCACTCCCGCGGGGCCTGCGGAACCCGATGCCGTCACGTTGCGGGCGAACGAGACCACACGAGATACGCGGGCGTTCACGGGGGCGTAGTCGATCCCGCGTTCATACGCGCTTGCGAGTGCCCGCCCCATGGCATAGGTTCCTCCAGCAGCCACAAGCGCCTTGACGACGAAGGAAAGCCTGGGGGTAAGGCGGCAAAGGCCCTTAGCAGCCAAGCGAAGCAGAAGGCCTGAGCCCACAACAGCGGCGACCTCGTAACCGCGTTCAGGCTCAAGCTTATAGCCAAAAATAGCCGAAAGCTTGAGCACCATGCCGACCTCAGCGATCGTCATCACCGGAAAATCCGCACCCGGAATGAAGAAGAGCGCGCCGGTAGCCATGTTCGTGAGCGCGCAGGAGGTGATGATGCGGTTCGCAGCAGCGATGCGCATGAACGGGAAATTAGCTGCAAAGGCGACGTCCTTCTCGGTGCGGTCCAAGATCCAACGAGCAAGCGTCTCCAGCAGGTAGCTCTCATCAGTTGCCGCGATAAGTCCGAGCATGGGGGTATCGGCGGTAATGAACGGCACCTCGATGCTCGATTCGGCAACCACGGCGACCGGGGCACCTGCCACGAGCATCTCCTGCACAGCGGGCTGAAGACGCTCGGACCCGCACGAAAGCACAAGTACGACGTCGGTGTCGGCGCGAACCTCGATCGGCGCCTCACCCAAGCGCTCCACGCGTACGAGAGCAGACGTCGTCTGCGGAACGAGCGCGTCGCGCACCGTCTCGATGACGAACGGCGATGCGGAGCTGTCAACATAGACCGCCACGCGCACCGGCGTATCGGAATCCTTCTTTGCCGATGCACCCAGCTTAAGCGCCTGGGCAAGCGCATCGATCGGTAGCCTCATCGCACGTTCCATACCTTCCCAAACCGCTTATCGGGCGCCCCTGCGACGCCAAATCGATTGGATGATGCCGATAATCAAGCACTGGACAATCATAGACGAAGATCCGAAGCTGATGAATGGCAGCGGAATACCCGTGATGGGCATAAGCCCGATGCACATACCGATGTTCTCAAAAATCTGGAACAGCCACATGCCAACGAACCCAACGCACACGAGGCGATAGAAGAGCGATTCGCATTTGATGGCGATGCGAATGGTTGAGAACATGAGCAGAGCGAAGAGAGCGAGGAGCACGAAGGCGCCGGCAAAACCGAACGTCTCACAGAGCAGGGCGAACACGAAGTCAGTATGCGCCTCGGGCAGGAAGCCCGAGGTGGATTGCGTCGCATTGCCTATCCCTTTGCCGAAAAACCCGCCTGAGCCTACGGCGATGAGGGACTGCTGCAGGTTGTACCCCGCGCCGGAGGTATCGGCCTCGGGATCGAGGAACACGAGCAAGCGGTTCATCTGGTAGTTCTTGATAAATGAGCGGCTATCCCCCAGAACGCCGTCGATGATGGAATCGGTCGCGAGCATGAGCGAGACGAGACCGATGATGAGCGCGAGGGTCATAAGAACCCATTCCTTGCGCGCTCCGCTCATCATGATCACGATGGCGCCCGAAACGAACACGACGAGGCCGCTTCCCAGGTCGCCCTGAATGATGACGCATGCGAAGGGTATCGCGAGCATGCCGCACAGCTTGACGTAATCCCGCAGCGTGTCGATCTTGCCATGGTACTGCGCCCCAAGGGCCGACATGAAAAAGATCGTCACGACTTTCACGAGCTCGACGGGCTGGAAGGTGAGGTTGATTAACGGGATGCGTATCCAACCCGTCATGCCCATGGCGCTGTACTGAAGGCCCGGTACGTTGGGCAGGAACACCAAGACGATATTGATGACCAAAAGCACGGTCGAGAGGTTTTGAAGATTGGAGAAGTCGACGAAACGCCAGGTGAGAAACGCGAGAACAACGCCGATGCCGATGCCGAGCAGGTGGCGCGAAAAAGATGCGTCCGCAATCGAGAGCGAGGCCGTCCAGATGACGACGGTGCCAAAGAGCAGAAGGCCGACCCACGCGATGAGGACACCAAGATGGACCTGGGAGCGGAAGGAGCTCCTTGCCGAGCTCAACGTCTTGTTCACGCGCGACAGGCTGTCTTTGCCGCGAGGTGCTGCATGAAATCCAGCAGGCATGGTTCCTCCTTCCTAGCGGGTCGTATCGCTGAACGAGACGGCAGCGTCGTCGGGCGAGTCGTAGATCACGCCTAGAACGTGGCGCACGGCGTGCAGCGAGGTCGTGGCGCCGTACCCGCCCTGTTCGACCAAGCTTGCTACAACGTATTTCGGGTCATCGGCCGGGGCGTACACGATGAACCAAGAGTAGGGATCCTCACCCGACTTCTCGCCCGTTCCGGTCTTGCCAGCAACGCGTACCGGCAGATTGGTGAAGTGCGCCGTCGTGCTCGGGGTCTCCTCATAGATGACGCCTTCAAGTGCGTCGTGCACGAGATCGAGCTCGCTCTGATCGTTCACCTCGGCGGTCAGACGCTCCTTCGTACCAGACTCGTTGTAGAGATAGGCATCGCCCTCGCCGTCGCGTGCGACGGCAGAGAGGAAGACATGCGGCGTGTATTCCAAGCCGTTCATGGCGATGCCGCCGTACCCCGTAGCCATCTGCAGCGGGGTGACCAAGATATCGCCCTGACCGATAACGATGTTCGTCATGTCTCCCGGGTTCCAAGCACGGTCCTCATCCGAATAACTTGAGAAGTACTCGTTCTTCCATTCAGCATCGGGCACGCGACCAGAGGCCTCGCTCGGCAGGTCAACACCGGTTTTGGAACCAAGGCCCCAGCGACGGAACATCTCCTGCAGGCCCTCGGGATTCTCCTCGTCGTAGTAGAAATCGTGGCCGATGTCGTAGAAGACCGGGTCGCATGAGTACACGATGCCGTTTCTAAGGTTCAACGGGCCATGGCCGCTGTGGTTCCAGCAGTACTTGCCGTACGCTTCGCCGTTGCCCGTCCACCAACCAGTGCAGTTGGTCGTTCGGGAAGACGAATAGATGCCATACTCAAGCCCGGCGAGCGCGGAGAACGCCTTGATGGTCGAGGCGGACATGTACTGACCGCCAACCGCACGGTTGAGCAGTGGGTTTTGCGACTCTTCGCTATTGAGCTGCGACCAGATGTCAGACGAGACGCCGCCAACGAAAACAGATGGATCGAAGGTGGGCGCGCTCGCCATGCCGAGGATCTCGCCGTTCGTGCAGTCAAGGCACACGCAGGCACCGCATTGCGCGTTGCCGTAGCCAGCCCGATGCGCAACCTCGATGGCGTACGCCAGACCGTCTTCGCAAGCCTTCTGAATATTCACGTCGATGGTGAGGCGGATATCGGAGCCTGCGCGTGCAGGTACCTCCCCAACCTGTCCGGTAACGTTGCCGGAAGCATCGATCGTCACCGTCTGCTCACCGCGAATGCCTTGGAGCAAGCGCTCGTAGCGGCTCTCGACGCCTGCCTGGCCCACCACGTCGCCGGATCGGTATTCGATGCTGCCCTCGGTCTGCTCGGCCTCCTCCTGCTCCTGGAGTTGCTCGGAGGTGATGGTGCCGGTGTATCCGAGTACATGGCAAGCGAGGGTGCCGTAAGGGTACTCACGCTCCGTGCGATCGGCAACGTAGACACCCGTGAACTCGCCAGCGTGCTCTTGGATGTAGGCAACGGTCGAGCGGCGCACATCGGTCGCGATCGTATGCTGGGCCTGCGCACCCTCGGTATTGTCCTGGATGTTACGGCGAACGGCCACATAGGGCATGCCCAAGACATTTGCCAAGTGGCGAACGAGAACGGGGTCGTCGGCAAGATCGCGATACGCGGTCACCGCGAGCGAGGCGCGATTGCGCACGAGCTCAACCCCGTTGCGGTCGAGGATGCGACCGCGAGGGGCGGATGTGGTCACGGTTCTCGTGCGATTGCTTACAGCAAGCTCGTCATAATAATCCGAGCTCACCATCTGCATGCTCCAGAGCTTGGAGATGAGTGTTGCGAACATCGCGCCAACGCCTACGGCAAGCAGGGTAAACCTTCCCTTATAGGCAAGCCCCTGCGTATTGCCCTCGCCCTCGGAGGCCTTCGGCTTGGTGCCGTTCTTGGTATCGAACGTGAATTTACCCGAGTAGCCCCTCATGATAAGGAGCGACCCGATGATGGCGGCGACGAGGACGGCGCCGGCTATGATGACGACAAGCTGGGCATCCATTCCTCACACCCCCTAGCGCAGGTTTCGCAATCGCTTGCCAGAAGAAGACGATTTAAAGCGCGTTCCGCCCTTCCCCTTAGCGGTGAAGCCCCCGCGCCCTTGGTTGGCACTTCCAGCAACCATGAGGAAGGGTACGGCGAGCGCGCAGCTCAGCAACGCGGACATGAGTCCGTGGGCACCGAGCGAGATGAGAATATCTCCCTCGTACCCCAAGAGCAGAAGACCGATGCCGTTGGCGAGGCACACGACGATCGAGAACACAAAGAAGAGACGAATCGACGTGCCCGAGAAACCCGTGGTGCCTGCATTGGAGACATGGGAGAGCGCAAACGACCCGATGGTGAGCAAGAGCGTCATGAGGCCTACGGGCACCGATGCGGTAAGGTCGTAGAACAGTCCCGCGAAGAACCCGACGTACACCGCACGGGGGGCGTTTCCCGTGAGCGCAAGGGTGCCGGCAAGCACCAGCATGGCATTGAAGCGCCCGCCAAAGATGGAAATCTGAGGTGAGAGCGCTACCTGAATCACGCAGGCGACGACCGCAAGCATGACGAGCGAGCGCTGGCTCGGACCCGAATCACGGAAATCCATGGCGCTCACCTACTCCCCATCCGAAGAGGAGCCGGAACCGTCTCCGTCGCCGCCACTGCTGGAGCCGGAGTTGCCTGTGGTTCCAGAAGATCCAGAGGAGCCTGAGCCGGATGTGCGCGACGTACCCTGCGGCGCATCGTTGGCCTGCGCCACCTCTTCATCGCTCGCCTGCTGACCAGAGTTGAGCGAGGTGATCACGAGAACCTCTTCGTTGTTCTCCGTATCCGATGAAGCGGGCGTGACGGTGATGGTGTAGTAGGTAGCATTCTCCTCGCGAACCACCGTAGAGACGGTACCGAGCGGGAGCCCCTTGGGATAGACCCCGCCGATGCCCGAAGTGACGATAATGTCGCCCTCTTGCACATCAGCATCGGTGGTAACGTATTCCAAGCGGAGGGTGCCGTCGGGCTGGCCCTGCAAGATGCCCTGCGCCCGCGTGCTCTGAACCATGGCCGAGACGCCGGAATTCTCGTCGGTGATAAGACGAACGGTAGAGGTATTGGCGGAAACCTCGATAATCTGGCCGATAACGCCTGCAGAATTGCAGACGGGCATATTGATGGCAAAACTATCGGAGGAACCCTTATCGATGGTCACTGTACGCGACCATGCATCGCTCGATTCGCCGATGATGCGAGCAGCCGTGGATTCGAGATTGTACGTTGACTGCAGCCCAAGGAGGCTCTCAAGCCGCGAGGCGGTCTCCTGGGCCTCCGAAAGTTCGGCAACCTGAGCAGTGAGTTCCTCGTTTTGCGCTTTGAGATCGGAGAGCGTCTCCTGGGAGGCAGTGAGGTTCGAGAAGACGTTGCCGAGTGCGTTGAAGGGGGAAGCAACAACCGAGCCGGCGTAGCGCACCGGGCTGGTGATCGTGGTCACCACGGAGCGCACCCCATGGATGGGGCCGGACTCCCCTTCACGGATGTAAAACGTGAGGAGCAGAATCGATATGACGCACAGAACAATGACGGGGCGCAGCCCCGTCGATTGTCTGCGATTGTTCAGGCTGGTGGAAAACCCCTGCGAGCGCGGCACGAACGATGTTCCCCCTTAGGCGTTGCTCTGGACGAACCCGCCATCGAAGGCATTGGCTTCGAGGACGCGCGCGCAGCCGTTGACCACGTTATCGAGCGCCGTAGGGCTCACGTTGACCGAGACACCCGTCTCATCGCGGAGAAGCACATCGAGGCCGCGCAGGAGCGCGCCGCCACCCGTGAGCAGGATGCCATAGTACATGAGGTCCGAGGCGAGGTCGGGCGGGGTGGCGTCGAGCGCGTCTTTCACGGCCTTGACCATCTCCTCGAGCGGCTTCTGCAGCGCGCGGCGAATCTCCTCGCTCTCGATGCGAACCGTCTTGGGCAGGCCGGTGATCACATCGCGGCCGTTGACCTCAACGTCGAGCTCGTCTTTGAGCGGCACGGCGGAACCGACCTTGATCTTGATGTCCTCAGCGGTGCGCTCACCGATCGCGAGGTTGTAGGCATCGCGCACGTGAGAGAGAATCGCTTGATCGAACTCATCGCCGGCAACGCGAATAGATTGCGAGACGACGATGCCGCCCATAGCGATGACAGCGACCTCGGTCGTGCCGCCACCGATATCGATGACCATCGAGCCCGTAGGCTCCTCAACAGGAAGGTCGGCACCGATGGCCGCGGCCATCGGCTCCTCGATGAGATAGGCCTGGCGGGCGCCGGCCGACATGGTAGCCTCGAAGACCGCGCGCTTCTCGACCGAGGTAACGCCCGACGGCACGCACACCACCACGCGCGGACGCGGAGTCCACGGGTAGCGCTTATCGGAAGCCTTGTCGATAAAGTAGCGAAGCATGGCCTCGGTGACATCGAAGTCTGCGATGACGCCGTCTTTGAGCGGGCGCACTGCCACGATATTGCCCGGCGTGCGGCCGAGCATGCGCTTCGCCTCGATACCGACCGCAAGGATGCGGTCATCATTCTTATCGATCGCAACGACGGAGGGCTCGCGTATCACGATGCCCTTCCCACGAACGGAGACCAGCGTGTTGGCGGTGCCCAGGTCTATGGCGAGGTCGCCTGCATACTGGCCAAACAGCATATCCATCAAAGAAAACAACGTTTCCCCTTATCACATTGCTCGAACGGCGCGCACGCGCGAATCTGGACAAAGTGTAGCCCACTCATCAACCAACCGATGATGGCGGCAGACGTATCTCGTCAAACACCACAAGAGCGCGATGCTTACTCCGCAGCTGCGCTCGATCCATCGGAAGCCGAACCCTGCGCGGTATCTACCGTGGAGCTCGATGCGGCATCGGTCTCGGCAGTGGTATCAGACGAGGAGGCCGAATCGGAAGCAGCGGTGTCTTCGTCGTAATGGAGATCGAAGGAGCTCACCACCCAACCGATATGGTTGTCGCTGCGCACGAAGGTCACATCGTACTGAGGGGTGCCGCCCAAAGGAAGCTCAACTGTAACAAGAGCCGTCGACTCAGTCATAGACTGGTCCATGTTGGTGATCGTTGCAGTCGCACCATCGGGGATCGAGGAGACGATCGACGCCTTGGCCGCATCAGAGAGGCCTGAGGCGAGATAGGCGTCCGTATCGCCCTCGTTAGCGGCAGCATCGAAAAGACCGTTCAGGGCATCCTGCTGCGAGGGGAATCCGAGCCCGCGCGTATAGGCGAAGGCAAGGCCGCCAGCAGCGAGGACGAGCAGCACGAGGAAGACGATGAAGACCTTGAGCCCCGTATGACGGTGCTTGCGGCGAATCTTCATCTGGCGCTTGTCCTCTTGGATCATCTCGGCCTCGGTCATCTTGAAGAAGCCGGTGTCGGAGGGATCGGGCATGAGCGCACCGGACTTACCGAGGGGGTCAAGCGGGTCGATCGTGTTATCGAGCCCGGAAGCACCTGCAGGCGCCATCGCATTGCGGGCAGAGGCAGCGTCGAGCGCATCCTGAGCGCGGCCGCGCGCTTCCTCCTGCTCGGGCGTGAGCTGATAGAGCCCATCGGCCGTAGCCTGACGGAACGCCTCGAGCGCCTCGGTGGGCCGGTTAGAGGCGGCGTAGGCACATCCGAGGCCTGCGTTGATCGAACGCGCGTCGTCACGAGGGCCGGCAAAATCGAGCGCCGTGCGGAACGATTCGATGGCGTCTCCCGGACGCCCGAGCTTCACAAAGCAGTCGCCAAGCTGGGCAAGGGCAGACGCGGGCGCAGGGTTTGCACCGTCGATCGCCGCTTGGCGAAACGCCGTGCCCGCCTCGGCAACGCGGTCCAGGGCAAGGAGCGCCCGGCCAAGGCCGAGCTGCGCTTTGTACGGGGTGGCATAGGTGCTGTCCTGGAGCGCCTCGGTGAAGCACCGGACGGCGCCCTCGTTATCGCCAATGGCAGAAAGAGCCTTGCCCTCATTCGTAAGAAGCGCGCCGCGCTTGCCATAAGCAGCGTCGTTCAGGGCGAGCGCATAGGCAGATGCCGCCTCGCGGGCCAAGCCGAGCTTCATAAGGGAGTTACCGCGAAGGTGGTCGACCTCGCCAGCAACCTCCGAGTTCTCCTTGCAGGCGGAAAACATCTGTGCAGCAGTGGAAAAATCGCCTGCGCGATAAGCGGCGCGGGCACGCTCGAGCAATTCTGCGTTCACGGGATTCTCCTTCGATGATGCGGCGGACTAGACGGCTTCGTGGACGATCTCGATGTGGCGGATCTCGTCTCCCGCGCGCAGCTGGCCGATAACCTCGAGCCCTTCGATCGTGGTGCCGAACACGGTGTAGCCGGAATCAAGATTATGCTGCGGGCCAAGGCAGAAGTAGAACTGCGACCCAGCGGAATCAGGATGCTGGGAGCGCGCCATGGCGAGCGCACCGTCAACATGGCTGTTGCGGGGGTTGGATGCAAATTCGGCCTTGATGCGCCAGCCGGGACCGCCGGTGCCAGGCATTCCGTCGGGCCCGGGCTTTCCCGCCGCAACATCCTCGCCGGACATGTCGCGCGTGTTGGGGTCGCCGCCCTGGATAACGAATCCCGGAACGTAACGATGGAACTTCAACCCGTCGTAGAACCCCATCGTGGCGAGCTCGCAGAAGTTGCCTACGTGTATGGGAGCGCCTTCGCCGTCGAGACGGACGCGGACGGTGCCCTTCGACGTCTCGAATACGGCCACTTCATCGCCCATAACGTCGTATTCAGGAGTATGCAGCTCAGGCTGAGCGAATCCAAACATCTCGTTCCTTCCGCAGTATCGTCATAATCGAGAATATTCTAGCAAGAACCTGCGCACTTCATCCTTTTGACAAAGTAGCCGCCGGAGCGGGTTGAATGCTCTGAAAGCTCATTGAACCGCGGCCGGAACCGAGAAACCCACCAACCTTGATCGCGCGCGAGGCTACTTCTCCTCAGGCTCCCACTCCGATACATGGGCATAGTAGTTATCGCGTGCCGTGTTTCCCGCTGCGCGCATGGGCCTCAAAATCTCGTCTTGATGCTGGGACATGCGCTCGCCATCTGGATAACTGAGTGAGACGTCCCAAGAGGCGCAGATGGCATCGATCCGTTCATACATCCATGCGGCGAGCTGACGCACGTTATCGCGGTCTTCCTCATAGGCAGAGCCTTCGGCAAGCTGCATGCTGTCAAGGTCGTCCATGATGGTTTGAAGCTCTTCCCGCAAATCGTAGGCACCGGTCGAGGCCTGCTGGCGGGCAGAGAGGCTCGACGAGAGGTACGAGGCGTTGAACGAATCGATGGCGTCGGCAAACCGCTCTCCCCCATTGATCGCAACGATGGCATCATAGGCCGCACTCAGGCGCTCAAAGGCAGCAGCATCGGAGAGGGCCTCGTCCTGGAGCGGCTCCGCCTGCGCATCGTCCGCGGAATCGCCTTCGGCATCTTCTGCTTGCTGGTCTTCGGTAGTCGATGATCCGCCCATGCCCGCTCGGCTCGGAAACATATCGCTCGCAGACTGCTGAACCCACGCGTAGACCGATGGCATCACACCCAAGGGGTCGAGCGCCACGAAGGCGGCACCACCACCTACAAGTGCGATGCACAGGAGTGAAAGCACGATCGCCTTGATGGGACGCTTGCGCTCGTGGTAGGGATCCGCATCGTTCGAACGGCCCTTGGCGCCGAGGTGGGCGTCAAGCTGGTTTCGATCGAGCACGTTGGTCGCACAAGGATCGAGGGAATCATTGAGCACGCTTCTCGCAGTGACCGGCTCAGCATGCGGAAGCTCAGCCTCGATCGCCGCCTGCGTGAGGCGCGGAAAGCTTGCGGTCTTTCCGGCTGCAAGATCGGACGCCGAGGCAGCCGTGGAGAGAATACCCGGCGCCGGACGACCGCATTTAGGGCACGTGCGGTCATGGGGAGAAAGCCTGGCGCCGCACCCGTCGCAGAACACGAGCCGCGGCCGGGCAGCGTCGGAAGCCACCTCAGCATGGCAATGGGGGCAAACGGTCGCGCCGTCGTCAATCGTCTTGAGGCAGTGCGGGCAAATCACCGGGAATTCGTCCTCCTTGTGGGTAGTGCGTTACAGGGTGCGATTTAGGATGTATGGGCGGTCGCGCGGCGAGACACGAGACCGTCGAGGACATACGGTAGGATACCACCGCTTGCGAGATATGCGCCCTCGGTGGGCGTGTCCACGCGCACGCGCACGGAAAACTCGGTAACGGTACCGTCCTCGGCGCGGGCGCGCACGCTTGTGGTCAAGGGTTCGGGCAGCCCCTGCGCAAGCGAGACGGCCCCGATGGAGAAGGTCTCGAGACCGGTGAGCCCAAGCGTCTCCGCCCCCTCGCCCGGCATGAACTCGAGTGGAAGGATGCCCATGCCGATAAGGTTCGACCGGTGAATCCGCTCGAAGCTCTCGGCGATGATGGCGCGAACGCCGAGAAGCGCCGGGCCCTTCGCAGCCCAGTCGCGCGATGAACCAGATCCGTACATCTTGCCCGCGATAACGACGAGCGGATGGTGAGCACGGCGCGCAGACTCAGCGGCATCGAAAATCGTCGCCTCTTCGCCCGTCACCGGGTCGACGGTCCAACCTCCTGTACGCTCCACGAGCTTGTTCTTGAGACGAATGTTCGCGAAGGTGCCCCGCATCATGACTTCATGGTTGCCGCGGCGGGCGCCGTAGGTGTTAAAGTCGGCATCCTCAACGCCGTGCGCGCGGAGATAGGCCGCCGCAGACGACGAGGGATCGATGGCACCCGCAGGAGAGATATGATCGGTGGTGATGAAATCGCCGAGAAGGGCTAGGCAACGGGCGTCCTCGATAGCAATCGAATCAGAGCGCAACGCGTCGTCCAAAAACGTGGGCCGGCGAACGTAGGTAGAGGCGTCATCCCACGAGAAGGTCTCCCCACGCGACGCATCGAGCGCGCTCCACGACTCATCCCCGCGGAATAGATCGTCATCGGAGCCTTTGAACAAGCTTTGGCTCACGAGCGAGCGTCGAAGTTGCTCGACCTCGCCCGCGTCAGGCATGAGATCGGCAAGCATGACGGGTCCCTGCGCTCCGGTGCACAGAGGCTCGCGCTCAAGGTCGATGTCTACCGTACCCGCGAGTGAAAGGGCGACAACGAGAGCGGGCGCGCAGAGATAGTTCTGAACGATGTCCGGCGAGATGCGGCCCTCGAAGTTCCTATTACCGGAAAGCACGCTCACCAGCTCGCACTCGCCCGCGATGCGACGCATGGGGTCGAAGAGGGGCCCAGAATTGCCGATGCAGCTCATGCAGCCCCAGCCGCACGTCGTAAACCCAAGCTCAGCCAACGGTTCAAGAAGGCCTGCGCGCGCCAAGAGCTCGGTCGTCGCATGCGAACCCGGAGCGAGCACCTTTTTCACCCAGGGAACCGGCTTGCAGCCAAGCTCTACCGCGCGGCGTGCAACAAGGCCGCAGGCGAGCATCATGTCGGGATCGGTCGCCGTTGTGCAGCTGGTGACCGCAGCGATGCCGATGGCGCCATGGCCCAGGGCATGCGTCTTCCCGCCGAATGACACATCGAAGCAATCGCCTACATGCCGGCCGTGCTCCGCCAGCGACGCCCTGAAGCGGGCTTGAAGTCCGCCCACGCCGAGCCGATCGTGGGGCCTGGAGGGCCCGGCGAGCGACGGTTCGACCGAACCAAGATCAAAGTCGATGATCTCCGAAAAGACCGGGGTTGCTGTGTCGGCGAGCAGGTTCTGGGCTTCCAGATATGCTCGGGCCAGCGAGCGCTCTGCCTTGGTGCGGCCAAAGGTGTCGAGCTGGCAGAGCGTAACGGCATCAGGCGGGAAGAAGGTGGCGGTGCAGCCGTACTCGGGAGTCATGTTGGCGATCGTCGCGCGCTGCGTAGCGGTGAGTGAGGCAACGCCGGGCCCGAAGCATTCCACGATCTTGCCCACCACACCACGCGAGCGCAGCAGCTCGGCAAACGAAAGTGCAGCGTCCATGGCGCTCACGCCAGCCCGTAGCTCACCGGTGAGGCGAAGCCCAACGACGGCGGGCACCATCATGGTGATGGGCTGGCCCAGCGCCGCGGCCTCGGCTTCGATGCCGCCCACGCCCCAACCGAGTACGCCCATGCCGTTGGCCGTGGGCGTATGCGAGTCCGTGCCAACGAGCGTATCGAAATAAGCGCACAAGCTACCATCGGGAGCGGCACCGCTCATGGCCACCGTGCAGAAACGCTCGATGTTGAGCTGGTGGCAGATGCCGCGCCCCGGGGGCACGATCGAGACGTTCTGAAAGCTCTCGGCACTCCACTTAAGGAACGAGAAGCGCTCTGCGTTGCGCTCCGCCTCGATGCGAGCGTTCTCACGCGCAGCCTCGCTGCAGGACACGACATCGGCAGTAACCGAATGGTCAACGACAAGAACGCAAGGAATTTGGGGGTTGACGAGCGTGGGGTCCGCGCCGCGGTCGGAGGCTGCATCGCGCATCGCGGCGAAGTCGACGAAAACGGGCACACCGGTGAAGTCCTGGAAGAGCACGCGCCCCGGCATGAATTCGATCTCCTCGCCCGAGCGGCCATCCCGGCCAGCTTCGACGATGCGGCTGGCGAACACGCGCGCCTCATCGGGCGTCCGCGCGCAGCGCAAGACGTTCTCGAGAAGGATCTTCAGGCTCACGGGCAGCGCTTCGCTTCCCGGTACCTCGGAAACATCGAAATAGCGGTACTCAGTCCCGTCGACGAGGAGGGCCTTTTCCGCGAAGCGCGGTTCTTGCGAGCTTGTCATGCTGCTCCCATCAGGAGGTAGGGGTATGGCCGTTTCCCATCCTACCGCGTCTGCGGGCGGGCATCTTCACGCGAATGCCCGAAGCCGATTTTGTTACAGAAACACCCGAGGAGCTCCTCGCGCCCTTCACACCACGCGCGCGAGCACTTCCATGCGCGCGTTCAGGTGCACGATGCATCTCGCGTGACTCTGAAGGTTCCGGCGCGGCGGAGCGGGGCGAAGCCGATTCGTCCAACGCCTCCTCGGCATGCGATTCTGCCCGTTCGAGCGCGCGGCGCTCTTGACGGCGCGTCATGGATGCATAGGCGCGCGTGATCGCTCGGCGAGCGGTGGAGCCGGTCGAAGTCACCTGCGACACTCCCCTGCGCCGGCGCGTGACCCTGACGCCGCGACCAAAGCCCGTCGCGAGCCTGGTGGTTTTAGGAGCCTGAGCGTCCATAGCACCAGCGAGCTTCATGAATAGGAGGCTGCAGGCCAAGGCAATGATCACGAGATAGACGACGAGGCCAAGCGAGAGCCGGGCGATAGAGAAGAAGTCGGGGAACGCCACCACGCCGATCACCAGACCGGAAACGATCGACGCGAAGAGAAGACGCCGGAGGAGCGTAAACGGCTGGGAGATGCGGAAGATGAGGCAGCAGCCTATGACGCTCGTCGTGACGAGGCACATGGTGGAAAGCGTCCGGTTATCGAGCCCGGCAAAGGCGGCTCCCATCATGCACAGGCAGGCGGCCACGACAACGGAAATCGATGCGGGAAGCGCGCGCTTGATAACGTTTACGAGGAAGCTTCCTTCAACGCGCGCCCTGTTCGCCTCGAGACCGAGCACGAAGCCGGGATAGCCGATGCAGAAGAAGTTGATGAGCGTCATCTGGATTGGCTGGAACGGGTATGGGGGGAACGCGATGCAGATCGCCGCGAGCCCCATGGAGAAGAGCGTCTTGGTGAGAAAGAGCGCAGCAGATCGCTGGAGGTTGTTGATTGCACGGCGGCCCTCGGCGACCACGGCGGGCATGCTCGCGAAATCATTGTCCACGAGCACGATCTCAGCGACGTTGCGGGCCGCATCGGAACCCGCTGCCATCGCCACAGAGCAGTCGGCTTCCTTAAGAGCGAGCACGTCGTTTACGCCGTCACCCGTCATGGCGACGGTGTGGCCACGCCGCTTGAGCGCCTGTACGAGCTCGCGCTTCTGCTGAGGCGTCACGCGGCCGAACACATGGTAGCGATCTACCGCGGCATCGATCTTGGCTGCGGTATCGAGTGTGGTGGCGTCCACATAGGCATCCGCACCGGGAACCCCAACGACCTGCGCGATACTCGAGACGGTCCGCGGGTCGTCGCCCGAGATGACATTGAGCTCGACGCCCTGCTCGCAGAAGTATCCGATGGTCTCGGCTGCTGAAGTACGGATTTCATCCCGAATGGTCACAAAGCCCACGGGGCGCGCGGTGCCCACCATCTCTCCGTCTTCGGTAAAGCCGTCCACATGCGCCACCACGAGCACACGGCAGGTGCTCGCCAGCTCTGCGACGCGCATCTCAACTTCAGCGAACTCCGCAGGCGCGAGCACGAACTGCGCCGCGCCCATAACAAACGCGCCCTCCGCGAAGGATGCTCCGCTCCACTTCTTCGCCGACGAGAACGGAACCACGCGCTCGGGCTTCCTTACGGGCACCTGGCTCTCGGCATAGAAATCGAGCAGCGCCTTACAGGTCTCGTTGGCATCGGCTGAGGTCGCGCGCGCCACGTTCGCCAGGGCGAAATCGAGCACCGACACCTCCCGCGGCAGGAGCTCCGCGGCGTCCCGGGCAACGGACCCCTCAACAGGCAACGGATACGTGCCCTCGACCGTCATGCGCCCCGAGGTAATGGTTCCCGTCTTGTCGAGGCAGAGCACGTCCACGCGGGCAAGCGTTTCGATGCAGTAGAGCTGCTGGGCAAGCACGTTCTTGCGGGCGAGGCGAATGGTTGCGATGGCGAGCACCGACGAGGTGAGAAGCACGAGCCCTTGCGGGATCATGCCGAGAAGGGCGCCCGTGACGGAAAGGATCTCGTCCGAGGGCACGTGCCCTTGCGCAAGCTCTCCGGTGAACCAGCCCCACAGGCCCGTTCCCGGCGCACCGGCCTCCACATAGCTTTCCGAAAGACTCGAGATGAAAAGCGCGATGCCGAGCGGCAGCATGATGACGCTCGCAAACCGCACGATAACGTTCAGGGTATTCAGAATCTCGGAGTTGACCTTCTTGACATACTTGGCCTCATTATTGATCTTGGCCACGTAGTTCTCGGCGCCCACATGGATAACCCGCGCGTACACGAGGCCCGAATCAAGGAAGCTGCCGCTCATGAGCTCGTCGCCCGTTGTCTTTTTGATGAGGTCGCTCTCACCGGTGAGCAAGCTCTCGTTCACCTGCGCCTCACCGTCAACCACGATGGCGTCGGCGGGAATCTGGTCGCCGCGCCCAAGCTTGACGAGGTCGTCGATCACGATCTGGTCGAGATCGAGCTCAACCTCGCGGCCATCGCGAATGACGCGCGCCTTCTTGGTGGCAAGGAGCGTGAGTTTGTCCACCATGCGCTTAGAGCGCAGCGACTGCACGACGCCGATGCCCGTGTTGAGAAAGACGATGGCGAGGAAGGTGAGGTTTTTGAACGAACCTGCGATGATCACAAGGATTGCGAGAACGAGGTTGATGAGATTGAAGAGCGTGAAAAGGTTGTCGGCAATGAGCTCTCGAACCGATTTGGTCTTGAGCTCCATATTGACGTTAACGCGGCCTTGTTCGATGCGTTCGGACACCTCGGAGGCGGTAAGGCCGGAAAGGGGCCCATCCTCTGGCGAGCCCATGGCTCCAACTGCTCTCTCTTCGGCTTCTTGAGCCATGGCGTCTCCCCACAACACGTTCAGCACATGAACCGCGCCCATACGCGGGCACGATAAGCTCTTAATACTAACGTGCCATTGTATGCCCCGTGCAAAGCACGGACAAACACAGCATCAGGCACAACCATCGCATCCCCACGGCGGAAATCCTCAGAAACCCGGTTACCGCGAACCGCTGTGAGGGCGCCCCACGCTCTTGTAAAGAAAAACCCGGGCCGCGTGAAGCAACCCGGGTTGACCAATCTGGTGTCCCTTACAGGATTCGAACCTGCGGCCTTCTGCTCCGGAGGCAGACGCTCTAATCCACTGAGCTAAAGGGACGAAGCACCATGCATTATACCCAAACGCAGCGCGCGGGCAACTTTGAATCGGCTGCAGGGGGAACCATAGAACACGCGAGCACGGTGAGCGCGCCGTGAAAGGCGCGCCGCAGCAAAGGCGTACCGCGGCAAAAGGTGTACATGAGCGTCACAAAACAGGTAAAAACGTAAGAATTTTGACGCTCGTGTACACCTTTTGCGACCAAGAAGGCCGCCCCCGCCCTGCGCGAAGGACGGGTTGAAAGCCCTGCAAAACCCAAAGGAGCACCTCGCCAGCACCTTCTGTAACGAGATGATGCCGCGCCGCACCCTGCCCGCCCATACGTTCGCCTTGGTATACAATATGACGACTTATCCCGCGCCAAAGCTGGCGCAACCACGGCAAAGCCAGGAGACGACATGATTGCCATCCTCAAGAAGAATGCCGACGAGAGCGCTGTTTGCCACCTCGTCAGTTGGATAGAAAAGAAGGGCTTGGAGGCTCATGTGAGCCAAGGAACCGATGAGCTGATCATCGGCCTCGTGGGCGATACCACCAAGATCGACCCCTTCTTGCTCGAGAGCATGGACATCGTGGAGCGCGTGCAGCGCGTCTCTGAGCCCTTCAAGAAAGCCAACCGCAAGTTCCACCCCACCGACACCGTAGTGGACTGCGGCTTTGACGTAAAGATCGGCGGTGGAAACTTCCAGGTAATCGCCGGCCCCTGCTCGGTGGAGGGCGAGAACCTCATCCGCATCGCCCGACGCGTGAAGGCCGCAGGGGCAACGATGCTTCGAGGCGGAGCCTATAAGCCGCGTACGAGCCCGTATGCCTACCAAGGCATGGGAGCCGAAGGCCTCGACCTCCTCTGCGAGGCGCGCGCCGAGCTCGACATGCCTATCGTCACCGAAATCATGGACCCACGTGACGTCCAGCTCTTCCTCGACAAGAAGATCGACGTCATGCAGATCGGCGCACGGAATGCCCAGAACTTCCCGCTGCTCAAGGAGGTTGGCAAGACGCAGACGCCGGTCCTCTTGAAGCGCGGCATGTCCGGCACCATCGACGAGCTCCTCATGGCAGCCGAGTACATCATGAGCGAGGGCAACGACAACGTGATCCTCTGCGAGCGCGGCATCCGCACGTTCGAGACGCGCACACGAAACACCTTCGACCTGAACGCGGTGCCCGTGCTCCACTACCTCTCGCACTTGCCCGTCGTTGCCGACCCGAGCCACGCGACCGGCTACACCCGCTACGTGGAGCCCATGGCTCTCGCCGCCACCGCCGCGGGCGCGGACGGCCTCGAGATCGAGGTCCACGACGACCCGAGCCACGCGTGGTCCGACGGCGCGCAGGCCCTCACGCCCGATATGTTCGACGACGTCATGCGCCGCATCCAGATCATCCGTGAGGCGATCACCCCGGAAGCGAGCGCATAGGCCATGGCAGAACAGCAGGAGGAGCAGGTGGAACGGGAACAGGGAATAACCGCTGCGGATGCACCCCGCAATGCGGCTTGCCGCAGCATGTGCGTAGGCATTGTAGGCCTCGGCCTTATCGGCGGAAGCTTCGCCCGTGCGTACCGCTCGCTCGGAGCCACGGTTTATGCCCTCGACACCGACCGAGACACGATGGACGCTTCCATGATCGAGACGGTTGAGGCACCGCTCGACGATGCGTCCATCCCCTCCTGCGACCTCATCATCCTCGCTGCCTATCCGCAAGCGTGCATCGAATGGCTTGAGGAACATGCCAAAATACTCGGGCGCATCTCTGACCCAGATACCTCACGCGGCCCTATCGTTATCGATACTGCTGGCGTGAAGGAGGCCGTCTGCGCACGCGCTTTCGAGCTTGCCCGCGTGAACGGCTTCGCGTTCGTGGGCACGCACCCCATGGCCGGCACGCAGTTCTCCGGCTTCGCGCATGCGCGCGCGGACCTTTTCCGCGGCGCGCCCATGGTCCTCGTTCCGCCCGAAACCGATGATGCCCGCCGCCTCACCTTGCTCGACCGCGTCCACACGCTCCTTGCCCCCGTAGGGTTCGGTAGCTTTAGCGTCACGAGCCCCGAGGAGCACGATCGCGTCATCGCGTTCACGAGCCAGCTTGCGCACGTCGTTTCAAACGCCTACGTGAAAAGCCCCACGGCACGCGCGCACCACGGATTTTCCGCGGGAAGCTATCGCGACCTCACGCGCGTGGCGCACCTGAACCCCGGCATGTGGGCCGAACTCATGATGGACGACGCGAAGAACCTATCCCAAGAGATCGCTTCGCTCATCGAGGCTCTCGACGCATACCGCCTCGCCCTCGATGCAGGTGACCGCGACCGGCTGCGCATGCTGCTCGCTGAAGGCGACCGCATCAAGCGCGCGCTCGATGACGAGGCGTCAAGCGCCTAACGTACACGCGCATCTATCTGGCACCGCCCCCGGGTACACGGGCATGGCCCACGCCGAAGCCATCGGCCACCTCGATTGGAGCTTTCCTATGTATACGATCGATATCAACTGCTCGTCGCCGTATCGCGTGCATATCGGCACGATGCTCCTCGAGCAGTCCGGCGAGCTCATTCGCGACGCATGCAGGGGCTCGCGTGCCGCCGTCATCACCGATACGAACGTGGGGCCGCTCTACGCGCACATCGTGACCAAGAGCCTCGCCGAGGCGGGCTACACTACGTGCGTCCACATGTTCGAAGCGGGGGAAGAGCACAAGCGGGCAGACACTCTTATCGAAATCCTTGAGTTTATTGCCGAAAACGAACTCGGTCGCAAGGATGTGGTCGTGGCCCTTGGTGGAGGCGTGGTCGGAGATGTAGCCGGCTTCGCCGCAGCGACCTACATGCGCGGCATACGGTTCGCCCAGATTCCCACGAGCCTTTTGGCCATGGTCGATTCTTCAGTGGGCGGAAAGACCGCCATCGACCTTGCAGCGGGCAAGAACCTTGCAGGCGCCTTCTGGCAGCCGAGCATCGTCATCGCCGACGTGGGTTGCCTCGGCACCCTCACAGCAGAGCAGCTTTCCGACGGCTGCGGGGAGATCGTCAAGCACGGTGTCATCTGCGACGCCGCGCTCTTCAGCCAACTGGAGCAGACACCGCTCACCCAAGAGCTCCTTACGCAGAATCTCGGCCTTGTTGCCGCGATTATCGCACGCAACATCGAGATCAAGCGCGATGTGGTCGTAGCGGATGAGCGCGAATCGGGCTTGAGGAAGCTCCTCAACTTCGGCCATAGCGCGGGCCATGCTATCGAAGCGCTCGAAGCGTATCAGCTGGGACATGGGAACTGCGTCGCATTGGGCATGGGCATCATCGCGCGGGCAGCAGCTGCGCGAGGGGTATGTGACGAGACCGTGCCTCAGCGTATCGGGGACCTCGTTCGTCGCCATGGGCTCGCCACCTCGTGCCGATGGGATGCAGAGCAGATCTTTGCCGAAGCTCTCCACGATAAAAAACGGCAAGGATACTCCATCGATGTCGTCCTCCCCCACGAGATCGGCTCGTGTTCGATCGAGACGATGGACTTGCAGGAGTTCAGGGACTTTCTCTATGACGGGCTCTCTTCCGCAGCGAACGCGCCCGCCGTACCAGATAAAGCACCCGCAGACAACGACCGTATTGGAGAGGAAGCCTCTCGATGATCGCTCGCATCGCTCCGGCACATCTTGCCGGCACCGTATCCGCCATTGCCTCGAAGTCCGTCGCACACCGCCTCATCATCGCCGCCGCGCTGGCCAACGGCGTGACCGACGTGACCTGCAACACCTCCTGCGCCGATATCGAGGCAACGATTCGCTGTCTTGAAGCGTTTGGCGCAAAGGTGGAGCGGGCGGAGCAGGGATTGCGCGTCCACCCCATACCCAAGAGCCAAGAGCACGGAATCCTGCGCGCACTGGCTGGGGCTACACTCGATTGCGGTGAATCTGGTTCCACGCTTCGTTTCATGCTTCCCGTAGCCTGCGCACTTGGCGCAGACGCAACCTTCACCGGTGCCGGGAGGCTGGGAGAGCGACCGCTCTCCCCTCTCGCCGAGGAGCTCATCGCCGCAGGATGCGACCTTCAGGGCCTTGGCAGCCTTCCGCTCACCACGAAAGGGCGCCTGCGAGCGGGAACGTTCAAGCTTCCCGGCAATGTAAGCTCCCAGTACATATCGGGCCTGCTTCTTGCGCTTCCGATTCTTGGTCAGCCGAGTGTCATCGAGGTCACGGGGACCATCGAGAGCAAGCCCTACATCGCCCTCACGCTTCAGGCGCTCGAAACCTTCGGGGTATCCGTTCGCGTTGAGACGGGAGCGGCGCTCGACGGTCAACCGCGCACGCGCTACCTGCTCGACGGAAGCCCCTACCGCACCCCCGGTAGCGTTTCCGTCGAGGGCGATTGGTCCAATGCCGCTTTTTGGCTATGCGCCGGTGCGATGGGCACAGAATGCATCACCGTCAGCGGCCTCTCGCTTTCCTCGGCACAAGGGGACCGCAATGTCCTGGCCGCCCTCTCGTGCTTTGGCGCGCGCATCCGCCGTTCGACGGGCGCTGCGACGGTGCAACCTGGCACGCTCCATGGTTTCACGCTCAGCGCGCGCGATGTGCCGGATCTGGTACCCGTCCTTTCGGCCGTAGCTTCGGTAGCAAAGGGAACGACGGTGATCCGCGATTGCTCGCGTTTGCGCATCAAGGAATCCGATCGCCTTCAAACGACCACGAAAGAGCTGTGCAACCTCGGGGCGCGGGTCAGGATTGTTGACGACGACCTCGTCATCGAAGGTGTCGATGAGCTTTCCGGCGGGGTGGTGTGCGCCCATAACGACCATCGCATCGCCATGATGGCCGCCGTCGCAGCGACGCGTTCGAGCGAGCCGGTCGAGATCCACGGAGCAGAGGCCGTGAACAAGTCGTATCCGCTGTTCTTCGAGCATTATCGGGCTCTTGGCGGCTCGGTAGCGTTGAGCGAGGAGTGATCGCATGTCGTCGATGTTGGGTACCGCGCTCAGGGTGAGCATTTTCGGGGAGTCGCATGCACCGGCCATCGGTTGCTCGATTGACGGTATGCCTGCGGGCGTTCCGCTCGATCTTGACGAGCTCCAGAACTTCCTGGACCGCCGCGCCCCCGGTCGCGACGCCACGGCCACGACGCGCCGGGAAGCGGACCGGGCGCGCATTCTATGCGGCGTCGTCGACGCCCATACGACCGGAGCCCCCATTGCGGCGATTATCGAGAACGAGAACACGCGCTCGCAGGATTACGACGAGCTGCGTCGCGTGCCCAGGCCGGGGCATGCGGATTACCCTGCGCGCATCCGCTACAACGGGTTCAACGATGTGGCGGGAGGCGGCCATTTCTCAGGAAGGCTCACCGCACCGCTTTGTATCGCCGGCGGTATCGCGCTCCAGGCTCTCGCGCAGCGAGGAATCCGAATCGCGGCCCACATCGCCAACCTGGGCCCTCAAGGCATACCCGACACCCCGCTCAATCATATGGAGCTTGATGAGGACCAGCTCACCCGTCTGAGTTCCCATGGTTTTCCCTGCATCGATGAGGGGGCTGCGGAGGCCATGAGGGAATGCATCCTCGATGCGCGCAACGATCTCGATAGCGTCGGCGGCGTTATCGAGTGCGTGGCGTATGGCGTGCCCGCAGGGCTCGGCGATCCAATGTTCGATGGCATCGAGAACCGAATCGCCCGCGTCGCATTCGGCATACCCGCAGTCAAGGGTGTTGATTTCGGGGCCGGCTTCTCAGCTGCCTATTTACGTGGAAGCCAGAACAACGACCCCTACCGTATGGACCACGGCAACGTGGCGCCGCAGACCAACAACGCCGGGGGCATCTTGGGCGGCATCTCAACCGGTATGCCCATCGTCTGGCAGATGGCCGTGAAGCCCACGCCGTCCATCGGGAGGAGACAGCAAAGCGTCGACCTCGATGCGGGGTGCGATGCCGACCTTGTCGTTCGAGGGCGACACGACCCCTGCATCGTACCGAGAGCCGTGCCCGTAGCCGAAGCCGTCTGCGCGCTCGCGCTCCTCGACCTAATCCTCGAATCTCAGGGCCACAGAGCTCTTTAGCCGTTTTCTGGACCGAAGGGACGATCATGGACTTAGCAGACGTGCGCAACCGGATCGACGAAGTCGACCACAAGCTGCTGGACCTCTTCTGCCAGAGGATGGAGCTCGCCGCCGAGGTTGCCGAGTCAAAGATCGGCTCAGGCAAAGCGGTCTTCGACCCCGCACGGGAACGAGAGAAGCTGCTGGACGTGGCGCGCCGCTCGCCCGAGCGCCTCCAACCGCAAGCCGTCGCGCTCTTCTCGCTCCTCATGAGCATGAACAAGGCAGAGCAGCAGCGCATCATTGCACGCGGTACCGGCGAAAGCCGATCCGCGCGCGCACACGCAAGCCTCAAGCCGGTGAGCGAGCCCTTCCCAGCCACAGCGAGCGTAGCATGCCAGGGCGTCGAGGGCGCCTATAGCCAGATCGCCGCGTGCAAGCTCTTCCGCGTGCCCGGCATCACGTTCTTCAGCACCTTTGAAGGCGTATTCCGCGCGGTGCGCGAAGGCCTCTGCGACTTTGGCGTGCTTCCTATCGAGAACTCCACGGCAGGCTCGGTGAATGCCGTCTACGACCTTCTCGCCGAGTACTCGTTTTCCATCGTAAGGAGCCTTCGCCTCAAGATCGATCACAACCTGCTCGCGCGCCCCGGCGTGCATCGGGAGAATATACGCGAGGTCTACTCGCATGAACAGGCTATCGCGCAATGCAGCGACTATCTAGAACAGCTCGGTGTTACCGCCCATGAGCTCAAGAATACCGCTCAGGCAGCCGAGTTCGTCTCTCGCTCCCCTCGAAACGATATCGCGGCCCTCTCATCGCGCGATTGCGCCGCCCTCTACGGCCTCGATGTGCTCGAATCGAACGTGCAGGATTCCGACAACAACTACACGCGCTTCATCGTCGTCTCGGCAGAGCCGCAGATCTTCCCTGGCGCCACGCGCACTTCGCTCATGCTCACGATGAAACACGAGCCAGGATCTCTGTACCGCGTGCTCGAGCGCTTCTACGCCCTCGATATCAACCTCGTTAAACTTGAAAGCCGGCCCATCCCCGGCCGCGATTTCGAGTTCATGTTCTACTTCGATATCGAGAGCCCTGCGGGCACCGAGCCCCTCGACACGCTCCTCGACAGCCTCGATGACGTGTGCGAAAGCGTCAAATACTTCGGCAGCTACACGGAGGTGCTGTGATGGCGTATGGTTGCGAGGATACGCCTCGCTACGGCCTGCTTGGCCGCACCCTCGGGCACACCTACTCCCCGCGCATCTACGAGCTCCTTGCCGGTATCACGGGCTACGAGCGCTTCGAGCGGGAGCCTGGCGAGGTCGAGCAGTTCTTGCGTGAGGGCACATGGCAAGGCCTCAACGTCACGATTCCCTATAAGCGAACGGTCATGCCGTATCTTGATGAACTGTCCGAATCTGCCCGGCGTTTAGGCAACGCGAACACCATCGTCCGGCTTTCCGACGGCCGCCTTCGCGGCGACAACACCGATTACTTCGGCTTCAAAACGTTGGTGCAGTCGCTCCGGCTCGAGCTTACCGGCAAGCGCGCGCTCGTTTTCGGCGGGCACGGCGGCGCCGGTACGACTTGCATGGCGGTTCTTGCAGATTTAGGCATGGAGCCGATTGCCGTGGGACGCACCGGAGAGGTGACCTACGAGGATCTTCCGCGCTTTGCTGACGCCGCACTCGCCGTGAACGCTACGCCTGCCGGAATGTACCCGTCCTGCCCTGGGGCACCCTGCACGCTCGATGCGCTCCCCCACCTGGAGGCCGTCGTTGACATCGTGTACAACCCTGCGCGCACCGGGCTTATGATGGAGGCTGAGCACCGAGGCATCCCGGTGGCTGGTGGGCTCCTCATGCTCGTGGCGCAAGCCGCGGGCTCGCTCCATGATTTCACAGGCGAGGATTACTCCGCCGAACGCATTGCCGCCGTGACAAACGAGCTTGGATACGAGATGCAGAACATCGCCCTCATCGGCATGCCGGGGGCAGGTAAAACCCGCGTTGGCCAGCGTATCGCCCAGAGGCTTGGGCGCGAGCACATCGATCTTGATTGGGCCCTTGAAGAGCGCCTTGGCTGCAGCTGCTCCACGTTTATCACCGAGCGCGGCGAGGCCGCATTCCGACGCGAGGAAACTGCCCTCTTGGGCAAGGTTGCCAGACGCGGCAGCATCGTGCTCTCATGCGGCGGGGGTGTGGTGACGCGGGCTGAGAACTATCCCCTCCTTCACCAGAACAGCCGGATCGTGATGCTCGACCGGCCCCTTGGGGAGCTTTCGAGCAAGGGACGGCCGGTCTCGCAGCGCGACGGGGTTCAGAAGCTCGCCGAAGAGCGCATGCCGCGCTATCGAAGCTGGGCTGATGTCGTTGTGACCTCGCGCGAGTCGGCCGATGCCACCGCGCGGGCCGCCATTACACAGCTTGTACGCGAATCTCAGCAGGTTTGATAAAACGAACCCGGTTCATTTTATCAAGGTAGGAAGGGGCCTCGTGAACGCACTTGTCATCAATGGACCGAATATCAACATGGTCGGCATACGCGAGCCAAACATCTATGGTCGAGAAACCTATGACGACCTTGTTCGCATATGCAAGGAAGCTGGCAGCGAGTTTGGATTCGACGATGTTGAGGTCTTTCAGTCGAACCACGAGGGCGCGATCATTGACCGGATTCAGGATGCATACGGCACGGTGGACGGCATCGTCATCAATCCGGCTGCGTTTACGCATACAAGCATCGGCATTCTCGATGCACTCAAAGCCGTGAGCATCCCCGCCGTCGAGGTTCACATCTCTGCCGTGGATGAGCGCGAGGACTTCCGGCAGGTCTCGTATGCTGGCATGGCCTGCTTTGCCCGCGTAGCCGGCGAAGGCCTTGCCGGCTACCGCCACGCCCTCCAGCTCCTCGCCGATCATCTCAAATGAATCGCCAGCACCGGGTGTCTACGATTCACTGCCAGGTGCCGGATTCTTGAAGCATCTGGCGGGCATGGATGAGAGACGCCTCGGATTCATCGCCGGAGAGCATGCGGGCGATCTCGTGCACGCGCGCTTCGCCCGAAACCTCGGCAAGCTGCGTTTCGGGCACATCGGCGTCGTCCTTGCGCACTACGTAGTGGCGCTCCCCCATCACGGCGACCTGTGCCAAGTGGGTCACGACGATGACCTGATGCGTACGAGCAAGGTCAGCCAACACCGCTGCAAGCGAGCGGGCCACGGCACCGCCCACGCCGGCATCGACCTCATCGAAGACGAGGGTATCCACACCGTCGGTCTCCCCCAAAACGACTTTGCAGGCAAGCATGACGCGCGAGAGCTCGCCGCCAGAGGCGATGCGCCGAAGCGGTCGCGGCGTCAGGCCGGCACCGCTGCGGTACAAAAGCTCGCACGTCGTGGGTCCAGTCTCGTTCCAGCGCTCACGCGGCAGCGGCCTCGACTCCCAAACGAGCTCAGCATGCCCCATCTTCAAACGCGCCATCTGTTTGCCAGCCTCGCGGCAAAAGCGAGGCGCTGCCTCATTACGGCGCTTGGTAAGCATCTTGGCCGCTTTGGCGAGCGCCGCCTCTGCAACATCGACCGCCTCCTGCGCGCGCTTGATCCGCGCCTCACCATCACTTACGACGGCAAGCAGCTCACGCGCATCCTCGCGGCGGGCAAAGACGTCTTCCATGCGGGGGCCGAACTGTCTGAGCAATCCCTTAAACGCTGAAAAGCGCTCCTGAAGCTGCGCAAGCTCGGCAGGATCGAAGTCGATGTTATCGCGATATCTTCTGAGGTCAGACGAGGCGTCTTCGAGCGTGATGGCCGCACCGGTCAAGGTGTCGGCGAACTGGGCAAGCTTGGCGTCGACCGATCCCATACGCGCAAGCTCGGCAATCGCCGAATTCAGTGCGTCGAGCGCGCCGCCCTCGCCCGAAATAGCTTCGGCCGCCTCGTGCGCGGTGCCCGCGAGCGCCTCGGCGTGCTCCGCACGCGGCAAGGTTTCTTCGAGTTCCTCGAACTCACCCTCTTGGGGATCCACCTCATCGATGCGCTCGAGCGCAAATCTCGCCTCCTCGAGACGAGAGCCCTGCGTGCGCGCCGCCGCCGTGACCCGGTCAAGCTCATCTTTAGCCGCGCGAGCACGCTTCAGCGCTTCACGATACCCCTCAAGTGCTGCGGCTACCGGAGCACCCGCCCAAGCGTCAACCATCTCGACATGCGCCGCGGCATCGAGCAATCGCTGATGCTCATGCTGGCCGCAGAGGTCGATCGTAGGGCCGATCGCCTGCGTAAGCTCGCGCACGCTTCCCAAATGCCCATCGAGGCGCACCCGGCTCCGACCGTCGGCGCCAACCCTGCGCGATGCGCAAACGCCCTCAACGTCATGAGAATCGCGAAAAACCCGCCCCTCGACGACGGCGCACTCAGCACCCTCGCGCACGAGCGACGCATCCGCGCGCTCACCCACCAGAAGCTTCAGAGCAGAGAGAAGCGCCGTCTTACCGGCACCGGTCTCGCCGGTGAGCACGGTAAGGCCCGCCGCCGGAGAAAAGGTCGCTTCATGGATGAGCGCGAGGTCAAGAACGTGAATCTCATCGATCATGGTGGACTCCGTAGAACACGCGAGACACCGAGGTATAGAAGCTTTCAGGGCCGTAATCGAGCAGCAGGATATCACCCGGCCCGCGGCGAGCAACCACACGGTCGACCACGGCATCCTTCGCTACAAACACGCCATCGACGGCAACAGCGGGGATAGAGGGGCGATCGCGCGACATCTCGATCTCGACCACATCGGAAGGCGAGGTCAAAAACGCGCGGGCCTGAATGGTATGCGGCGCAATGGGCACGCACACCATGCCGGTGTAATCTGGACTTACGATAGGGCCGCCCGCCGAAAGCGCATAACCGGTAGACCCCGTCGCCGTCGACACGACCACGCCGTCGCCCCGCAGCCGATCGATGCGGTGCCCCGACACCGTGATGGTGAACTCAACCATGTCGGAAAGAGGACCGCGCGTGAGGGCGAGATCGTTTAATGCAAAGGTATCGAGGGTCTGCTCTTCACCTTCGTCGGTATGCGCGAAGACATCGATGGCGAGTGTGGCGCGCCGACTCACGTGCATCTCGCCCGCCAGGGCATCGCTCACCACGGAGAGGATGTCGGTATCATCGGGACTTGCAGCCGTGAGGAACCCAAGATGCCCATAGGACAATCCAAGTATTGGAATCTCCTGATAGCCGACGATGCGCGCAGCCCGCAGAAGCGTGCCATCGCCGCCAAGGGAGATAACAAGGTCCGAGCCCTCAATATCGGGAGTCGAGACGATCTTAGAGCGTTGATCTGCCGCCCATGCCACCTCATAACCCTGGCGCGAAAGCCAGAGCTCGAGCGCCAGGCCGCTCTCGACCGCCTCGTTTTTATAGTAGTTCGGCACGAGAAAGACCTTCATGCGCCCACCACCCCTTCGATGGATGAGAGAACCCGTTCGCGCGCCGCGGCAACCTCAGTTTCACCGCCGGAGCCCAGACGACCAAGGAGAAAGAACTCAACGTTACCCTTCGTACCCGTTATGGGCGAGGTGCACACACCCTCCGGCGTGAGGCCGCGCCCGGAGAACAGGTCTACCGCTTGCTCGAGTACGCGACGACGTACGTTCGGATCGCGCACGATCCCTCCTTCACCGACCTCAGAGGCAGGTGCCTCGAACTGGGGTTTAACGAGCGTGAGAAAGCGGCCGCCAGGAACGAGCAAGGCGATGACGGCATCGATAATGTGCGCAATGCTCGTAAAGGAAACGTCGCAGACGACCAGATCGCAGCAGGCGCGATAGCCCAGCGAGGGCAGATCGACCACATTCGTCCGCTCTAGGAGCGTGACGCGCTCATCGTTTCTCAGCGACCATGCGAACTGCGCTCTACCAACATCGACTGCAATAACCGAGGCAGCACCGCGCTTAAGAAGGCAATCGGTAAAGCCGCCAGTCGAGCACCCGATATCTCCGCACGCAAGGCCGGAAGGATCCACGCCGAAGGCATCGAGCGCGCCCTCGAGCTTAAGACCTCCCCTCCCAACATAGGGAAGACGCCCCTTGACATGCAAAGGAAGGCCGGGGTCGACCATCATGCCGGGTGAGGTGAGACGTTCTCCCCGCGCAGAGACATCACCGGCCATCAAGGTGCGCAGGGCATCCGCGCGATCAACGCAGATGCCCTGAGCAACGAGTTCATCATCGAGGCGTACGCGCTTCATGGCACGCAAGCCCTATTCAGTTGGAGGCGCTGCATCGGCGCCCGCATCGGAAGCCGAATCGGACCCATCCTGGGCCGCAGCATCGAGGGAGGTGTCGTCGGCACGAGCCGCCTGATCGAGCTGTGCTGCCTCCTCAGGGCTCAGATCGAAGCTATCGACGAGCTCTGCAGCACGAGACCCAAGCTCGATGGCCTCGTCATACAGGTCGAGGCTGCGCTCGAGCGACGTGTCCTTCGAGCGCACGACCGAGATGATTTCGTCCAAGCGCTCCGTAATATCGGCGAAGCTGTTCGGGGCGATCTCAGCCATACCTAGCAGCCCTCACTCGACACGGGAGCTTCGGCAGCGGGCGGCTCAGCAGCCTCAACGGCATCCGTCGCCTGTGCGCCCAAGGCGGGCGCAGCCGAGTCCTCCGCAGGCGTGGAATCAACGGGGCGCGGGAAGATGCGGGAATCGCGCACCACGCGCCCAAGCACGCCGTTAACAAAGCTTGCCGATTCATCGGTGCCGTACGCCTTGGCAATCTCAACGGCCTCGTTGATCACCACGGCATCATCGACGCGCTCTGGCGAGAACCGCAGCTCGTAGACGGCAAGGCGCAGCAGATTGCGGTCCGAGCCGGGCATGCGGTCAAGAGCCCAGTTCTCCGAAACCCGGGCAAGGCCTCGGTCGATCTCGCCGATATGCGCATAGCAACCGCGCGCCAGCTCGGCAGCGTAAGGAACGAGCGGGCTTGCCTCCTCGGAGGCGCGCGCCAAAAGATAATCGCCTGCGAGCACATCGTCGACGGTGCGCCCGAGAATCTCGGCCTGGAAGAGGAGCTGAAGGGCCTGGCTGCGGGCAAGCGTGCGCCCGCGTTCTACTTTGAGGCTCACTACTACTCCTTGGGGAAGACGAGCCCGTCGATGCACACATCGACGCGCGCCACGGAAACGCCCACCTGGGCATCGATAGCGTGGACGACCGCCTCGCGCACGACCTCGGCGAGCTTCTTGAACGGATAGCCGAAGAACACGACAAGGTGCACCGTGATCGCAAGCTGGTCATCTACGACCTCGGTCTCGACCGCAGGAGCGGCGGCGGTGCTGCGCGCAGAGAGCATCGAGACGAGGTTGGTGGCGAGGTCCTTCACGCCGACCGACGCGATGCCCTCGATCTCCTCGACGGAGCGCGAAACGACCGCAGCGAGAACCTCCGGCGCAATGCCGATACCGGAAATGTAGATCTCCTGAGACATGGGGTCCCCCAAATACGTACGATGGAGCAGAAACTAGACGCGGGAAACGAACTTGCCGTCGCGCGTGTCGACCTTGATCATCTCGCCCTCGTTGAGGTACATGGGCACCTGGACAACTGCACCGGTCTCGATGGTGGCAGGCTTGGTGGAACCCTGAACGGTGTCGCCCTTGAAGCCCGGATCGGTCTGGGTGATCTGGACCTCGATGAACATCGGCGGGTTCACGCCCATAAGATCATCGTCGGCGTAGAGAAGCTGGCAGACGTCGTTCTCCTTGAGCCACTTAGCGTTGTCGCCGATGAAGTCCTCGGGCACGGGAACCTGCTCATAGGTCTCGTTGTCCATGAAGATGAAGTCGTTGCCGTCGTTGTAGAGGTACTGCATCTCACGGGTGGAGAGCATGACGCTTTCGAACTTGGTGCCGGCGTTGCAGGTGTTCTCGACCACGCGGCCGGTCTTGATGTCCTTGGTCTTATAGCGCACGAACGCGCCGCCCTTGCCCGGCTTGACATGCTGGAACTCGACGATGGTCACGACCTTGTCCTTGATGCGCAATCCGATGCCGTTCTTGAAATCGGCGGTGGTGATGGTTGCCATGTGCTACCTTTCTTGCTTGTCTGCCACGCAGAGACCTGCGCTGCATTGATGCATGAACGTACAAAGTATACGCTTTCCCGCGCCTTTACGCAGGTGCAAGCGCAACTATCCACAGAGCGAGCGTCGAAGCGCCCGCCTCTCGACGAAGCAGCCTGGCAGCGACGCGATGGGTGCGAGCCAGGCTGAACCAAAGGGAGCTTGTATCTCCTAGCAGTCGATGACCTGAAGGTCATGCGGGCTCTGGGTGAAGGGGACGAAGCCCTGGGCGGTCACGAGACCGCAGTCCTCAAGGCGAACGCCGAACTCACCGGGCAGATACACGCCCGGCTCGATCGTGACGACGGAGCCCTCCCCCACCGTATTGTGCGTGCGCCCAAAATTGGGGAGCTCATGGATGTCGATGCCCACGCCGTGGCCAAGGCCGTGGCCGTAGTACTCGCCGTAACCGGCATCGCCGATAATCTTCCGCGAAAGCTCATGGATCTCGTTACCGTCCACGCCGGCATAGACCGCCTTAGCGCACTCCTCATGCGTGCGCTGCACGAGGTCGTAAATCTCGCGCATCTTCGCCGAGGGCTCGCCCACGGCAACCGTGCGGGTCATGTCGGAATCGTAGTCGTGGTAGCGCGCGCCGTAATCCATGAGAACGAACTCGCCCTTCTGCACAGGGCGATCGCTCGGGATGGCGTGCGGGTTCGCCGCATTAGGGCCTGCAGCGACGATAGAGCCGAACGCAAGGCCGTCGGCTCCGTTTTCGAACATGAAGTTCTCGAGCTCGAGCTTTATCTGCTTCTCGGTGAGACCGGGACGAATAAACTCAAGCATGTGCGCAAACGCGGCGTCGGTGATTGCCTGGGCCCGCTTCATGAGGGCGATCTCCTCTTCGTCCTTCACCGCGCGCATGAGGCGAAGGTCCCCATGCATCTGCGGAAGCAGGGCACCGATGGAAAGATCCCCGAGTCCACGGACCAAACCGTCATAGAACGAGAGCTCCATGGTGTCCTCAACGGCAACGACGCGACACTTGGCATCGCGAGCACGCTCGGCAGCCCAACGCGGAATACCGATGACCTCCATATCGAGGACCCAAGGGCTATCTGCCGGAAGATGCTCGATGAAGCTGTTGTAGTAGCGAGAATCGGTGTGCAGGAACGTATTCGACGCGGTGATGAACGCAGCGTGCGGCAACTCGCCCGTATAGTCGAACACGCCTTCGGCGCCGGTCAACCAGCGAAGATTCGCCTCATCGCGAATAATGACGGCATCGTAGCCGCGCTCGTCCATGAGCTCGCGAACACGCTCGATGCGACCGAGCGGGCCAGAAGCATGTGAGGACATAAGTACCCCTTCTTTCTAAATCGTTTGACTCACAGACACCGGGTGTCTGTGAGTCATTTCCGGGTGTCTGTGAGTCATTTGAATCGCCAACACCGGGTGTCTGTGAGTCATCTGACATCCAGGATCCGCAGTAAAGCATACTGCAAGTACGCTGAGCGAGCACCGGTTAGGAGAAATCAATCGTTCGCTATGCCACGAGCTCCGCACGCGAAGCAACATAGGCACGCGCATGGCGCACGAGCACATCGTCGGGAACGGCCGTTAGCCGAATGGTGCCCACCGATTTGGGAAGCGGGAGGAGGAAACGGTTAGACCGGCGCGCATGCTCCTCCTTGAGGGCGCGCACGAAGCCCTCGGCATCGAGCGAGAATCCATATTCCTCGATGCCGAGGTCTTCAAACAGATCATCCTGATCAAAGACGATATCGGCATCGAGGCCAGCCGCCTCCACAGCAAGACGGGCTTCGAAGCGCATGCCCTCTGACAAAAGCGCCCAACCAGGGGCTTCGGGCCCCAGACAACGTGCGAGCGCACGAGCCGTCGCGCGTCCATAGGACAGCGCATGCCGGGCAGAGGGGTTTGCGGCCTTAACGACGTTGCGACGCGCCTGCTGCACCGGTCCAAAGACCTCACTGAATGCAACGGGCTCATCGGCAGCGATGAGAGGAGCGCTCTCGACCAGCTGCTCCCAGACGCGCTTCCCCTCTGCAAGGGCGGCGCCGAGCATAAGAGCCCTGCCCTCGAGACGTGCTTCGAGCGGCATGTCGGCGATAAGATCGAAGTCGCAAACGACCATAGTAGGCATCGGCCTGAGCGACACCATATCAGGAGCCTCTGGAGTAGCAAGCGGATGCATCTCGGTGGGCAGCGTGACCATCGCGTCGAGGGTGGTGGGAATCAGGGTGCACGGAACGCCCCCGCACCAAAGCTGCGCGGCGAGAAGCGCCGAAGAGCAAAGTTTCGCATCGCCGAGAGCGAGCATGAGGTCGTCGGCGGTAAGAGCGGCACGAGCGCATCCAGCGAGCACCTCGGTAGCGCTCGAGAGCGTGGCAGGATCCGTCTCGCGAGGGAACACGCATTCCTCCGTCGAGAAACCGGCGTCGATAAGTGCCCTGCGCACCGCATCGCCGTAAGCCGTATATGCATCGTCAGTTGAAACGAGTAGGGCGCGCTTAGGCATGCCGACCGCTCCCGACACGATGCGAGGAAGCTCCTCGAGCGCACCGGATCCCGAACGGACATCGATGCTCTTCTGACTGATGTTGAGGAGTTGACGCTTGATCGTCACAGCAAACCACGCTCCAAAAGCATATCGGCACAGATATAGGACACGTCTTCGAATGAGCGGCCGCGAATATCCACCGTCAAATCCGCCGCCGAACGGTATAGCGGGCGACGATGCTGGTAGAGGCGATGCGCGTGCTCGCGCGAACGGAAATCGGGACGACTCGCAAGCGAGCGAATCTGCCGAAGCGAATCATCGAATTCACCGTCTAGGTATACGCACACGCCCATCTCGTGCATAAGCTCGATGTTACGCGGTGTCTCCACGATACCGCCCCCGCACGAGACCAAGAGGCTGCGTTCGCTCGCAAGCGATTCAAGCGCCTTGGTTTCAAGCTCTCGAAACGAAGCTTCACCCTCGTTGCGGAAAAGGTACGAGATCGAATGCCCCGCCCTGCGCTCAACGAGACGATCGGTATCGAGATAGCGGCGCTTGAACATTCGGCCGAGGTTCCTTGCGAGCGTTGACTTGCCCGCACCCAGAAAACCAATGAAGAAGATATGGTCGCACCCGTGCTTCGAAGCAAGGACGCGACCGCCTTCGGATCCCCCCATGCGCCGTTACTCCTCGCACGTAAGGTTGCGAAGCGCGCGCCGCTCGAAGATGCGGAAGATCTGCGTATACCAGAGGTCGGCTGTTGCCTGCGGCTTCACGAGAATCGTATCGATGCCGGCAAGGTTACCTGCCCACACATCCGTATAGAGCTGGTCTCCCACCATGACTGCCTCATCCTTCGAGACGCCGGTTCGTTTGAGCCCGGCATTGAGCGCGAAGGGAGCGGGCTTCATGGCGTGGCTTATCGCCTCGAGACCGAGCTCGCCCGCCGAGCGCATAACTTGGTCTCTATGCCAGTTATTCGAAACCATGCAGAGCCTAAACCCCAAGGCCTTCGCTCGATCGAGCCACGCGGCTACCTCGTCTGGTGCGGTCGCGCGATCGCGCGGCACGAGTGTGTTATCACGGTCAAGCAAGATAGCGCGCTTGCCCTGAGCGAAAAGCTCTTCAAGGTCGATACGGTCGACAGATGCTACATAACGCGTGGGTGAAAAGAGGCTCATGATTGGGAATCCCGATACTCCTGCACGTTCGCTTGGAACTCGTCGTAGGTTTCACTGAACTTGTGCGAACCATCGCCCGCACTCGAAAGCACATAATACAGGTAATTGGTGTCATCGGGGTTGAGAGCGGCCTGAATGGACGAAACACTCGGAGAGCAAATGGGCCCGGGCGTGAGGCCGGTGTTCTGGTAGACGTTGTACGGCGAATCAATCTCGAGGTCATCATAGGTTACCATGCCGGACCCGCCACCGCGCGCATAGACGATCGCGGCATCGATCTGGAGCGGCATGCCCTCGTCGAGGCGGTTATAAATGACGCTCGCGATGGTCGAGCGCTCGCTTTCCACCGAGCTCTCGCGCTCGATGAGCGAAGCCATAGTCACGATCTGCTGCGCCGTGAGCCCATTGGCACCATCGGTCAGGTTGAGGCCTGCGGTCTCCGTCTCGAATTGATCGAGCATCGCGCGAATAACCTCGTCTGCCGTGGGATCATCCTGGAACGAATAGGTCTTGGGATAGAGATAGCCCTCGAGCGAATCGTTATAAGCGCCTTCGAGGAAGGGATAATCCGAAACATAGTTCGAAGCCTTCGCCTGAGCGAGGAAGTCGTCGGCAGAGATGCCATACGTCTCCTGCACGCGCTCGGCGGTCTGTTGGACCGTAAGGCCCTCGGGAATCGTCAACGTCACGCCCTCGACGTTCGGGCCATCGATAAGCTGCTGCACCACTTCTTCTGGGTCTTGCAGCGTGGTGAAGAGGTAGTCACCGGGCTTTAGCAGAGCATCGGCCTGCATGCTGCTGACCGTGGCGTAATACTCCTTGGGATCCTCGATGATATGGTTCTGCGAAAGAATGGAGGCGATCTGGTCGCCAGAAGCGCCCTGGGGAATGTTGATCTGGACCTCGATGCCAGCCTCGACCGCCGGTTCGTTCGAGCCGGAAATGAGCCGGCCAACAGCCGGAACGACGAACAGAACGATCGCGGCAATAAGCGCTACTGCAACAGCGCAGACGATAATGATGGGAACGATGGGCTTACGGCGAGCTTGAGTGGTCGAGCGGCGCTGGTAAGCAGGCTGGACGCCATGGCGGCCCTGCGGGCGACCATGCGCCGGGGCGGGCATGCGCCTCGCAGGTGCGCCTACGGTACGCGAAGGAGCTGCCTGAGGAGCGGTCCTGAACCTCGTACCCTGCGGACGGCCCTGCCCCGCAGCGGAAACGTTGCGGGCATGTGCCCGGCGAGCGGAGCGATGCGCCCCATCATCCCTAAGTTCTGCCACGGCATCGTCCTCCGGAATCATATCGAGGGGTAAAACTGTCGATCCCCGATAGTGTACCGCAGGAGCGCCCAAACCTTAAAGTTTTCATCGAACCTTGAAGGTTTGACACCTATTGTTTAACCGCGATGAATCAGATGCAGAATGCCGCGCTTTATGACGCCGAAGAACGTGGGAGAACGAAGCAGGCGGTCGGCAGGGATGTATTCGCGGATCGCGCGAAGGGTCTGCTTATTTCTCCTCGTGGAGAACGAAAAGGTACCGTTTTGCTTGGTGAAGATAGCGAATCGCGGAATGAGCCGGCCGCCGAACATAACCGACGCCGCGATATGGTCGACCTCGGCCCAGGGAATCTGAATGTAATCCTCTGGGTTTCGCTCGTTGTAGAACTCGAAAGCGCGATCCCCAATCATGACGTCGCCGTATTTAGACAGCCCCATGAACATGGTGCCCCGCGTCGTGAGGTCCAGTTTCGTGTTCAGAGACTGCGCCATAGCGTCACCTTCCTCGTAAGTAATGCCCGTACAGAGCGCGGGGCCGCGCTACCGGCTCGAAAACCGAGCACAGTCCGCGACCCCGCACACAAAGCGCCATTACCGGCGCAAAACTGCTTTAGAGCAGGCCGATATAATGACCAGCGATACCGACAATGAACATGCCGACGATGATGGCGATCGGGGAAACCTTCTTCTTAAGCAGCCAGCAGCACAGAAGCGTCACGCCCACGGCGGCGAGGCCGGGGATGAGCGAATCGAGATTCGCCTGAAGGGTCGTGACCTTATTGACCTCGAGGCCCGTGGCGCCGAGCGACGAGTACTGGGAAAGTGCGCTATGAATAGCGTCTGCCACACCCTGGCCACCATTGCTCGCGGTATCAGCAATGGCATTCCAGTCAATGTAGGCACCCTCAGACTGCGTGACCGTGGAAACGGTCGGAGCAAACGAGATGGAGACCCAGCGCTCAACGAGCGAGCCGATCACGAACATACCGAGAATCGAGGCGCCCTCGGTGATCTTGCCCATGAGGCCGCCGGAAAGGTCCTTCGTGATGGAGGTGCCCAGCTGGTAGCCGAACTCCTGCGTGTACCACTCGAACGCAAGACGAATCACGTTCCAGGCAACGAAGAAGAGAAGCGGGCCCATGATGTTGCCGCTCATAGCGAGCGAGGCGCCCAGGGCACCGAGAATCGGGCGAAGGGTGAACCAGAAGACGGGGTCGCCAACACCGGCGAGCGGGCCCATCATACCGACCTTCACGCCCTGGATGGCGGCGTCCTCGACGGGGGTGCCGTTGGCACGGTCCTCCTCAAGAGCGAGGGTTACGCCGATAACGGGCGAAGAAACGTACGGATGGGTGTTGTAGAACTCCATGTGACGCTTGAGCGCCGCAATCTGGTCATCCTTGTTGGGGTAGAGCTTCTTGATGGCCGGAACCATCGAGAAGCACCAGCCGCCGTTCTGCATACGCTCGTAGTTCCAGGAGCCCTGCAGGTACTGATGACGGAACCAAACCTTGAGACGATCGCTCTTGGAAAGGGTGATCTTGTTCTCTGCCATAGTCTCTCTCCTCCCTTCCTACTCGTAGTCGTCCAGGATGTCGCCGAGCGGGTCGCCCGAGCCGCCACCCATGCCGCCGCCCTGCTTGGCAAGCTCCTTGAGGCCCAGATAAATGAGGGCAAGGGAGATGCCGATGACACCAAGGGCGATAAGGGTGAGCTCGGAGATGGCAGCAAGGCAGAAGCCGAGCGCGAAGAACGGCCAGACCTCCTTGGTCGCCATCATGTTGATGACCATGGCGTAACCAACGGCAGCAACCATGCCGCCGCCGATGGCCATGCCATCGGAGAGCCAGGCGGGCATCATGTTCAGGGCGCCCATGACGGCGTCGGACGGGATGAAGCAGAGGGCAGCTGCCGGAATGGCGATACGGATGCCCTGCATGCAGATCGCGACGATCGACCAGAAGTCGATGGCGGCGAAGTTGCCCTTAGCGGCAGCGCCGTCCATGATGTGGACCACCGGAATGGCGAGCGTACGCACGATCATGGTAAGGAAGAGGCCAGCCACGGACAGCGGCACGGCCACGGCGATGGCCGTGGAGATAGCGGTGCTCTGGTCGGCGCCGTTACCAACGGCGATGACCATGAGAATTGCCGATGCGACCGACGCGAGTGCGGCGTCGGGGGCGACGGCAGCACCAACGTTAGCCCAGCCAAGGGCCATCATCTGGAGCGTACCGCCCAGGATGATGCCAGCCTCAAGCTGACCGCTCACCAAGCCGATGAGCGTGCATGCGACCAGCGGCTGGTGGAACTGCCACTGGTCCAGAACGCCTTCCATGCCGGCAAGGAAGGCAACGATGACAATCAGGATGATTGTGAATGCCGACATGTTTCCCTCCTTCTTACGCTTGCGCGGCCAGCTCGGACTTGGCCTTCTTCATCATGGAGTCGAAGTTCTCCGGGGAGTCCGCGGGAACCTTGCGCACGTCGAACTCGACGCCCTTGGCCGCGAGGGTCTCGAGGCACTCCACATCGGCCTGATCCATAGCGATCGCGTTGGTGACGACGACCTTGCCCACAGAGTGAGCCATAGAACCGAGGTTCACCTTCTTGATGTCCACGCCACCCTCGATGCACTTGAGCAGATCCTGCGGCGTCTCGAAGAGGAGCATCGCCTTGGTCGCACCGAAACGGGGATCCTTGGCGACGTCAATCATCTTCTGGATGGGGACGACGTGAGCCTTGACTCCCGGAGGGGCCGCCTGCTGGATCATGGTCTTGCGCAGCTCGTCATGAGAGACGGCGTCGGAAACCACGATGATGCGGTCGGGACCGGTCTGCTTGGTCCAAGTGGTTGCCACCTGGCCGTGAAGCAGGCGGGTGTCCACGCGGCAGAGCACGAACTTGATGTGGCCATCGCCCAGAACCGTTCCCTCGGGGATGGAGCCCGTCGGGTGGGCCGGAGCAGCCTCAACGGCCTTCGGGGCCTCGGGCTCGAGGCTCTCGGGCTTCACGCGCACGCCATCACGGGACTCCTGGATGAGCCCAGTCGCAATCTCGTGTGCCGTGGCCTCGGGGTTCATGCGCAGCGTGTACGCCGTGATGACCATGGGGAGGTTCATACCCGTGACGGCAGCCCACGTGGGATGCCCGTCGAGCAAACCGTTGATCTGGTTGAACGGCGTGCCGCCCCACAGGTCGACGAGGAAGAGCACCTGCTCCTGATCGGAAAGCGTTGCCACCTCCTTCTCGATCTCCGCCCTAAGGTCATCCGGACCCATGCTAGGTTGCAAGCTGACGGAAACCACGTCCGGCTGGTCGCCGAAGACCATGGACGCCGTCTGCTTGATGCCCTGCGCGAGGTCGCCATGACTTGCGAGGACAATTCCTACCATACCTACCTCCTTACTATTGAGAGGTTACCTACGTGTGTGCACTGACCTTCTTACGCACACAGTGGAAATTATAGACAAAATGTGATGGGATGGTAGAGGAACCGTGATGAAATCTTGCATTAAGGTATACGCATTGCGAATACCTCGAGGTAGAAGCTGATTTTAATTTCCTGAGAACACGAGCGGAACGCACGGGCAACGCAAGGGCGTCACGCCGGTGCCGCAAGGCGCTCTTGGGCGCATTCCGGACGGCCCGGGCCTCTCAGGCGTCTTCTGGACGCTGCCACTGTCTTCGGGCGACATTCGGACAACCGCGGGCTTCTCGGGCGACATTCGGACAACCGCGGGCTTCTCGGGCGACTTTTGGACACTAAGCAGTCGAAAAACGTACCAAAGTCGCCCGAAAACGAAATGAGTGTCCAATTATCGCCCGAGAACGAGGATGCGCGCTGATTGTGCCAGAACACAGAGAGAACGTCCGAATGTCGCCCAAAACAGAACGCGAGAGTGAAGCTCAAACTGAGCCCGAATCACTTATTTCGCACATCAAGCCAAGTCTGAAGGAAAAGACTTGCGGCAACGCTATCTACCTTGCCGCGCATTTCGCGCTCCGAAAGCCCCTGTTCTCGCAGAATCCGCTTCGCTTCGCGTGAGGAGAGGCGTTCGTCTATGAACTCAAGGGGAAGACCGGTTGCGAGCGCGATCTTCTCCGCCGCATCTATAACACGCTGGGCTTGCGGGCCGTCCTCCCCTGCCAGGGTCTCAGGACGGCCGCAAACGAGCACCTCAGGCTCATAATCTTCGATGATATAGCGGAATGAGCGCGCGTTGCCTAGGACCTCCTGCGCAGGCAGGACCTTCACCGGCATGGCAAGGGTCCCCGTAGCATCAGACACGGCAATGCCAACGCGCGCTTCCCCGATGTCAAGTGCGAGCGCGATCATGGCCTATGCAGAAAGTGCGGCGCGCGCGGCTTCGAGCGCAGCGGGGATGCCGCTCGCGTCCTTACCGCCAGCCTGCGCCATCTGCGGACGCCCGCCACCGCCACCGCCCACGAGCGGAGCGATCTGCTTGATGATATCGCCAGACTTGAAGCCAGCCGCGACCGCCTCGTCGGTGGCACCGGCAAGAAGCGCCGGCTGGCCCTTGCTCGTCACCGTAGCAAGTACGCACGCAACCGGCTCATGAAGCTTCCGGCGAATGGTGTCCCACACGTTGCGGAGGTCTGCAGCCTCAAGGCCCTCAAGCTGTGCGACAACGAGCTTATAGGCACCAAGATCCTCTGCATGGGCGATGGCATCGTCGATGGCGTTGGAGCCGCCGCCGGTAAGCGCGTTCTTGAGCTTCTGAGAGGTCTCGCGAAGCTCCTTCTGGAGCCCGGTGATACGGCCTGCCACCTCATCAGGACGGCACTTGAGCTCGGATGCGGCGGCATCGAGCATGCGTGCGCGCTCCTCAAGATACGCGATGGCGCCCTCGCTCGTTACCGCTTCGATGCGGCGGACATTTGAGCCCGTCGAAGACTCGGAAACGATCTTGAAAAGACCGATCTCTGCCGTGTTTGCAGCATGGGTACCACCGCAGAGCTCGCGCGAGAACGGGTGCTCCTCGGCGCCGACCGAAACCACGCGGACAACGTCGCCGTACTTCTCGCCGAAAAGCGCCACAGCGCCGGCGGCCTTGGCCTCGTCGATAGCCATCACACGGGTCACAACGGGCTTGGCAGCGAAGATCTGGTCGTTCACGAGGCGCTCGATCTGTGCAAGCTGCTCGGAAGACAGCGCCTCGAAGTGCGTGAAGTCAAAGCGCAGGTGCTCGGGGGCAACGAGCGATCCAGCCTGGTTCACATGGTCGCCGAGCACGTTCTTAAGGGCAGCGTCAAGCAGGTGCGTCGCGGTGTGGTTGCGGCGCAGGAGCGCGCGGCGATGATGGTCGACCGCCGCGTTCACGATAGCGCCTTCCGCAAGCTCTCCCTCCTCGACGACCGCGCTGTGCGCATACATGCCGTTGTGAGCCTTGGTGTCACCCACGGTAAGGCGCACTCCCTCGGCCGACAGCGTGCCCGCATCGCCCATCTGTCCGCCCATCTCGGCATAGAACGGGGTGCGATCGAGCACGACCTCGACCTTCTGGCCAGCGCCGGCATGAGCTACGCGCTCGCCGTCAACGACAAGCGCAAGCACCTTAGCACCCTCAAGCTCTTCATCCTCGTATCCAGCGAACTCGGTTGCGGAAACGGAATCCGAGAGCTCCGTCCAAACATCGTTGAACGAACCCCAGGCATCGCCCTTCACGTTCGCACGGGCGCGCTCGCGCTGCGCCTCCATCTCGCGGTTGAAGCCGTCGATGTCAACGGCATGGCCCGCGCCCTCGGCGATCTCGACGGTGAGGTCGATCGGGAAGCCGAAGGTATCGTGCAGCTTGAAGGCGGTGGCGCCATCGAGCACGGCGCCGTCTGCAAGGCCGCCGAGCGCCTCGTCGAGGCAGACGCGGCCGGTGTCGAGCGTGCCCGAGAAGCGCTCCTCCTCCGCATCGACGATACCCTTGACCAGGGCGACGTTCTTGAGAAGCTCAGGGTAGGCGTCACCCATGAGCTCGTTTACCTTATCGATGAACCGGCCAAGGAACGCCCCCTCGATGCCGATCAGGCGTCCGTGGAAGACCGCGCGGCGCAGCAGGCGGCGCAGCACGTAGCCGCGGCCCTCGTTGCCGGGCAGCACGCCATCGGAGATCAGGAAGTCGACCGAACGGGCATGATCGGCGATGATGCGGAGCGACCTGCTCTGCCCCTCGTAATCGTCGCTCACGTACGAGACGCCCGAAATCTCCTCGCCAAGCCCGATGAGCCCCTGCATGACATCGCTGTCGAAGAAGGACGACTTTCCCTGCATGATGGCGCTCATGCGCTCGAGGCCCATGCCCGTATCGAGGTTGCGATGGGGCAGCTCGGGCATGGAGCCGTCCTCTTGGCGGTCGAACTGCGTGAACACGAGGTTCCAGTACTCGAGGAAGCGGTCGCAGTCGCACCCGGGCGCGCAATCAGGACGCCCGCATCCCACATCCTCGCCCATGTCGTAATAGATCTCGGAGCAGGGGCCGCACGGGCCGGTGGGGCCGGCCGCCCAGAAGTTATCGTCCTCGCCGAGACGGCTGATGTGACTCTCCTCCACCCCGAGCTTCTTCCAGATCTCGAAGGTCTCGTCGTCATCGGTGAACACCGTGAAGTAGAGGCGCTCGATCGGCAGATGGAACACCTCGGTCGAGAGCTCGAGCGCCCATGCGCATGCCTGCTCCTTCGAAACGCCGCCAAACGAGAAGTTGCCGAGCATCTCGAAGAACGAAGCGTGGCGCCCATCGGAACCGATGATGTCGATATCGTTCGTGCGCACGCACTTCTGGCACGAGGTCGCGCCGATCTCGCGCATGGTCTTCTTGCCCTGATAGTACTGCTTGAACTGGTTCATGCCCGCATTCGCGAGAAGCAGCGAGGGGTCGTCGGGGATGAGCGAGGAGGACGGGAAGAGCTTGCACCCGCGCTCCTCGAAGAAGGTGAGGAACGCAGAGCGAATCTCAGCGGTGGTCATCGAGGGAACATCTGCTGCCATGGCGGTATCTCCTTGGGAGTCAACGAATCTCAAACGCACAAAGTATATATGAAACAAGCGGCGAGCGGGTGCGCGCAGCTCGTCTGCGCTGCAAAATCAGGTCACCGAACACACTCGAGGCTCGAATCGGAAGGTTTTTGAGATCCGTAGAGCAGTCGCACCCCTCAAAATCACACGACCTGCGGTTTTGTGAATGCATTTGGGCTGACTACTCAGCGGGTCGACAAAAACCTTCCGATTCGAGCCCTGAACGTTACGCGACTTGGCAAATGTCGCCCTAACTCGACTCATGCAATCGCCCTAAGAAGCAAGAAAAGTTAACGGCGGGATTGCATCACTTATCGCTAGGACGATGAAGGAAGGCGAGCTTGCTCCATGGGTTCTCAAGCTCAGCAGGGCGCGGAACAGCCTCGCCCGTGGGTGCAACATCGTCGCTGATGAGCTCCGACTCTGCAACGAAACTGTCGTCGCCGAGCGCATCGAACGCAGGAACCGGGGCACCGTCCGCGTCGCGGTACGGCGTTCCCTGGAAGATGGCGCCATCGTAAGAAACGAGCGCTCGACCCGTCTCCTTCTCGAAGTAGAACACGAAAAGCCCCTTGAGCGCGGCGCACAGCGGAATGGCGATGACCATGCCGAGCGGCCCCATGAGCGTGGAGCCGACCACGAGCGCAGCAAGGTTCATGGCAGGATGAATCTTGACCGAGCTCTGCATAACCTTCGGGCTGATGACGTTGTCGGTAACGTTTTGAGCAACCATGGTGATCACGAGGGTCCAGATGGCAAGCACCGGACCATAGAAGACCGCGAGAAGCGTTGCTGCAAACGAAGAGATCCAGGAGCCGAGCACGGGAACGAGATGCATGACGCCGGTGAGAACGCCCATGAGCGCCGCATACGGATGCCCCACGATCGCAAGGCCGACGAAGGCGAGCACGCCGTTCACAAACGACGTGATCACCATGCTGCGCATATAGCCGCCGACGGAACGCGAGAGGATCGCGACCATAAACCGGTAGCTGGTCTCGCGCTCCCCTCCCACGATGATGCCGATCTCGCGGTGGATGCGCGGATAATCGAGCGCAAGCCAGTACGCGAGAACGATCCCAAGAAAGACTATGAAGAGCTGTGAGGTAAAAGACGATATGAAGGGGAAAATGCCCGCGCCAAGGCCACTCGCCAGCTGAGTTATATAGGTAGAGGCCACATCTGCGATCGAGCGAAGCGCCTCATCGAACTGGCTTGCCCACGACGACTGCGAGAGCGCCTCGAAATCACGAGATACCTGGATCGCCCAATCTCCAAGACCGCGCAGTTGCTGCGGAAGCCGGGAGAGCACTTCCATGATCTGCTCGGCGAACACCGGCCCAATCACCATGAGAACGCAGAGAATGACTGCAACGACAGCGACAAGACCTATGAGCGCGCCCACCGAGCGCGGAACACCCTTGTGCTCAAGGGCGTTCACGATCGGCGATTCGATGAACGCGATGAGCGAGCCCACCGCAAGGAACTCGATCACCGGGGCGAGGACGCCCATCACGTTCAGAATCGCGACACCGACGATGATGGCGCCGACCACTGACCACACGCGGAGCGCGATGAGGCGGGCGCCGGGAAGCTTCGCCTCCGCCGCCTCGTGCCTGTTAGCCTTATTTGTCATCATTGCCGTGCCATCACGCCGTCTGGGTCGATCTTATCCTGGATCTTCTTAAGGGTGCGACGCAGCAGGCGAGAAACCTGCACCTGGGAGATACCGAGCTGCTCGGCGATCTCGATCTGCGTCATGCCCTTCAGGAACCGCAGCTCGATAACCTCGCGCTCGCGTGGCGAGAACCCCTTGAGCGCCTCCTCGATGACCAGGCGATCATCGGTGAAAGCGAGCTCATTGTCTTCGCTGCCATAGCGATCGATCACCGATGGGGCGTCGTCGTTCTCAGAGCTGCCCGTACCCTCGAGCGGAACGGAGCTGTACGCACTCGAAGACTCCATGGCCTCGAGCACCTCGTCTACCGACGCATCAAGGTAATCGGCGATCTCCTGGATGGTAGGCGAACGCTGGAGCTGGGTGGTCAAGGTATCGGTAGCCTGGTTGACCTTGGCGGAGAGCTCCTGCAGGCGGCGCGGAATGCGCACGCTCCAGCCCTTGTCGCGGAAGTGGCGTTTGATCTCGCCCAAGATGGTAGGGGTCGCATAGGTGGTGAACTCGAGCCCGCGGTCGGGATCGAATCGGTCTATCGCCTTAAGAAGGCCAAGATAGCCAACCTGAACCAGGTCGTCCAAGGGTTCGCCGCGGTTCTTAAATTTGTTCGCGAGGAAGCGCACGAGGTTGAGATGGGACATAACCAGTTGCTCACGAGCTTCCATGTCGCCATCTTCCTTGTAGCGACGGAAGAGCTCGCGCGTCTTCTGCTTGTCCCAAGCCGATTTACTCGACGAGGTCTTTTCTGTCATATCAGACATCCGCCTTGAGTTCGAGATGGAGTCGTGCGGGGGCGTCGGTCTTCTCGTATGCGTCGCAAACCGCCGTGAGGATAAGGCCCGCATAGGCCGCGGGGCTATCGGGTTCAGGATCGGCGACGGCACCCTCGCCAAGATCGACGTCGAGAGCAACATGCTCGTCGTCGACGGTGAAGATGAGCGAGACGCACTCCCCTGCATCGACCGAGCAAGCAAAGATGAACGCTTCCTCGGCGGCCATGCGCAGATCTTCCACGCGGTCGACCGACATCGACGAAAGGGCAGCCACGTTGGCAGCCGTCATACGAACGAGCCGCGCCAACCGCGGGTCGGCAGCGACCGTAAGAACGATGGGATCGAGTGCCTGGGTCTTAGTCATTGGTGGAATCTCCCTGGTTCGAAGGGACGGAATCGGCAGCAGCGGTCTCTGCTTCTGAAGAAGCGGAAGACGGCTCGGAGTCGTAGGTGTAATAGCGCGGCGCGGGCGCGGGCGCGGGTGCCTCAGCGGGAGCATCCTCAGGGGCGCTCGTCGAAACAGCCTCGCGAGAGGAATCCGACCCCTCGTTGAGCGCGCGCTCGGGATCGGGCGAGCCGGGTTTGAACTTCCCGAGCAACTTCTGGACCGCCTCCGATGCCGAGTCGGCGACGCCCGAGACAGCATTGCCGGCATTCGCCGCGGCGCCCGTTACCGTAGAGACATCGCGCACGACGGCCTCAACTTCGATAAGGTTCGACGTCAACGCGTCGACCGCAACGTTCGCAGACTTGAGCAGCGGCTCGACCTGCGTGAGCGCAGGCTGCAGCTCGTCGATGGCGCCATCGAGCTTGGCAACGACCGGACGGGTCTCGGCAAGCATGTCGTTCACCTCGCCCATGGTCTTGTCGAGCGAGTCGACCGTAGTCCGCGCGCGGCGGATGGTGAGAGCGAGCTCGATCACCGCCCATATTCCAGCGATGACGAGTAGAACGAGTAGGATATGGAGGGGATCCATTGAGCCTCCTTGAGCTGGCCAGAAACACATATGTGATGATTCTACCCCATCGCATGACGTTCTTACCCCCTACGCGTTGTTGTCACAAACGCGCGCGGAGAACTACGCCTGCCCGCCGCCACCCCTCGAACAGGGCCCCTGCTCGAACCGGTACTGCTCCCAGCCACGCCCATCGGGGCTCCAGAAGCAGCCACGCTCCAAACCGTCGGGAAGATAGCGCTGCTCCACCCAGCCCTCAGGATAGTTATGCGGATAAAGGTACTCTCCGTATTCATCTGAACCGGGCCGATGCCTGTCGCGCAGATAGCTCGGCACCTCGCGCTGCCCACTCGTCCGAACGTCTGCAAGCGCCGCGTCGATCGCCGCCTCTGCAGCATTCGACTTGGGTGCAAGCGCGTTATAGATGGCAGCCTGCGCAAGATTAATGCGGCACTCGGGGTATCCGATCACCTCCGCGGCCTTGAACGCGGCTTCGGCAACAAGGAGCGCCTGGGGATCGGCGTTCCCGATATCCTCTGAAGCGGCGATCATGATACGCCGGGCGATAAACTTCGGGTCTTCGCCGGCATCGATCATGCGGGCAAGCCAATACACCGCGGCATCCGGGTCGCTGCCGCGCATCGACTTGATGAACGCGGAGATGATGTCGTAGTGCATATCGCCGTTCTTATCGTATGAGAGCCCGCGGCGAGGGTTCGCCATCTGAACATCTTCAATCGTGATGACGTACGCCTCCCCCTCGCCAGGCTCCGACGTGCCCTCGGTATCTGGCCGCGTTACGGCAATCTCGCTCGCAAGCTCAAGGGTTGTGAGCGCAGAGCGGGCATCGCCCGCGGCGAGCGTGCATATTGCAGAAACGACCTCATCCGATGCCTCGAAGCGGCGATCGAGCCCCTCGGGGGCAGTGAGCGCCCGACGCACGAGCACAGTTATGTCGTCGTCTGTAAGGTGCTCAAGCTCAACGACGCGAGAGCGCGAAAGCAAGGCGGCGTTTACCTCGAAGTACGGGTTTTCGGTCGTAGCTCCAATGAGTACGACGGTGCGGTTTTCAACTGCATGGAGCAGCGCATCTTGCTGGGAACGGCTGAAGCGGTGAATCTCGTCGATGAACAGGATGGTGCGGCGGTCGAACGCCATGAGCCTGCGCTCGGCCTCATCGATCTCGCGGCGAAGATCCTTGACCGAACCAGTGACCGCAGAAACCTCGACGAACTCGCTGCGCGTATGCGATGCGATGATATGCGCGAGCGTGGTCTTGCCCGTGCCGGCAGGCCCGTAGAGAATCACGCTGGAAAGCACATCATGCTCAATGGCGGAACGAAGCCATGAACCGGGCCCCACCGCCTTTCGCTGGCCCACATATTCATCGAGCGTGCTCGGGCGCATGCGCACGGCAAGCGGGGCGTTCTTGAGCTTCTTCTCCTTCTCGACCTGCTTGAAGAGGGTTTCCATGGTATCCAATCTATGCCTTGGGCTCGTGCTGACCTATGGGCTCGTTGATATAGGTGCGTTTGGGGAAGTGAATCTGGGGGAAGAACTTGCTCGCAAGCTCGGCAAAATAGCCGTCGGTCATGCTCGCGATGTAATCGACCACCGTCTGCTCGGGGTCGCTTTGCCAATCGTAGGTACGGCCGTAATGCGCAAGCTGCTCCTCGATGCGCGTAATATGGTGGCGGAAGATAAAACTCGATTCGTCGCGCTTATGGAGGTCGTCGAGGCAGCGCTCGTACATGAGCTCGAATGCACGTGCGAGAACCTCCGCACGCTCCCCTTCGATCCCGCTGGATCGATAGATCTTGGCATAGTTTTCCGCTTTGGCGCGGCGAATCTCCGCAAAGAGCTCCTCGCTCATCTCGATACGGTCCTTGCCGTAGCTGTGCTCGATGATATCGGCCGATGCATGCGTCAAGATCCACGAGTTGTACGCACCGCCCAAGCCATCTTCGAACGCGTCGCCGGTAAGCAGGCCCGCCTCTATGGCATCTTGGCGGTCGCGACCAACGTAGGCGATGATGTCCGAGATGCGCACCACGCAGCCCTCGAGCGTCATCGGCCTCAGATGTCCGATGACCGCGCCGCCGCCCGAAACGCATTCATCCACCACGCGGTCGAACTCGCCGAACGAGGAAAGGCCCGAGAGCTCAAATACGCGCTGCTCGTACTCGCCGTTATGGCAGAGCGCGCCGTCGAGCGTCTGAAGCGAGATGTTGCGCCCATAGAGCTTGTCGAGCACGCGGACAGAGTGCACGTTATGGAAGAACCAGCGACCTGTGCGCTCATGGAAGACGTCATTTAAGCAGCGCTCGCCCGCGTGCCCGAACGGGGTGTGCCCCAGATCGTGCCCGAGGCCGATCGCCTCAATAAGGTCGCAGTTCAAACCCAGCGCATAGCCAATATCGCGTGCGATGCGCGCCACGAGCTGCACATGAAGCCCGCGGCGTGAAAGGTCGTCGTTGCTTCTAAAGCTGAATACCTGCGTCTTGCCCGCATAGCGGTTGTAGGCGGGCATATGGAGAATCTTCTCGACATCGCGAACGAAAGCGGGCCGCCAGATGCTCGAACGGTCGGCGGGGCGCTCCTCGCGGCGGACTGCATCCTCGTCGGAGGTGCGATAGGGGTTTTTCCATCCCCGAGCGCGGTCATCGGACATGCGCTCGATGAGTTCATCGGAGAGCACATCGGGAATGGCATCCATGCGGGCGCGAACCTGATCGCGCGTCAACGGTTCCTGCATGACCGTCCTCCTTACCAGCATGAGTTGGTCATCCACTATCGTATCATCGCACATCGACAGGACACGAACAAGGGTTCGCTAACCAAATGAGGGGAGAAGGCCAAGGCAGATGAACGCGACGGCAAGAAACGGCAGGAGCGGAAGAGCCGGGCGATGCACCGCGATACCGGTAATCGCAAGACCGATCAGGGCGAGCGCGTAAGATATCACGCCTCGAACCGGAGCAGCGAGCACAAGGGAGAACAACGCCTTGATATCGCCAATCCCCTGTCCTGGTGCCCCGCGACGGGTTCTCCAAAACAATTCAAAGGCCAGGAGCATGCCGCATATGACAAAGGCAGCAAGCGCATTGAGGGCAAGCGCCTCCACGCCTCCCGATGCAAGCGCTGCGATGGCGGAGGCAGCAGCGAGCAATATGGCGAGAACGTTCGGAAGCCGGCGTTTGCGAGCATCGATTGTCCCTGCAAGCAGCAAGAGCGCATTCAACACCGCGAAGGCAGCCGATCGGTTGATCACCTATCTACCACCAGACATCCCATGTTCAGACGTCCAGCGAACTCCCCGATCACCGCAGACTGGCCGCATCGCGTGAACACGCCGGCAAATCGGTTCCGGAAGAGAAAGAGCCCCTCCATGTTCATATAGGGCTCGAACGGCCGGCCGATACCGGCTGCCCCGCCCTCAACGTTTAAGGTCGCGTACGGCGTCACATACTCTTGAACCGTGCCACGGGTCTGCGCCATCTGGGCGAGAACCTCGGCCCATTCCTCGTCGGTGCAATCTTGGCCGGCACGCACACCAAGGCTGTTGTAGCCGTCGCGGGGCTTGGCGATCCAACGCGTGCGGTCCGCAAATCGCGTAAGGTCGCTCTGGCTATCGAGCATATAGGTAGCAGGCACGTGCTCGCGAACGAAGGCAAGCTCCTCCTCGTCGAGCACCTGTCGCGCCGCCGGGCTATGGAGCACGGCGAATACCGTCTTGGTCGCACAGGGCCACGTCCGAAATCCACCTACGATGGGCACGACGCCATCGGCGGCACATGCCATGAACGCATCGGCGCCCGGACAGGGTTTCTCCAGCATCTCGGAGATAACGACGCGCCTCCATACGCAGTCGATAGGACCCACGGCATCGGTGAGCGCACCGTCCTCATAACGAAGGTCGCGGATGTCCGCAAAGCGCAGCCGCGCACCGTGCTCGGAGAACACGCGAGCGAATTCATCGATCTCCTCGCGGGCGATGCTCTCGGCATAATCGACGGCGGCCACCTCGGGCACGGCGGCTTTCCCGCCCGTTTCGCGATAGCAGTCAAGCACGGCGGAAGCGCATGCACCGTAAATGTCGAACGTTGAGACCGCGTGGCGCGATGCAAACGTCTTCCCCGTCTTGGTAAGCAGATTCGTCTTCGTGACCTCCTCGGTCACGAGCATGCCCGAAGAACCATCGGTGTTGAGCTCGCAGAACTTGAACGAGCCCGTTTCCTCGTCCAGAAAGATGTCGACGCGGGCAATGGGAATCTGCGTCCCGAAGGCATTGGGCATGCAGGCGAGACGTTCAATGCGCGGATCGAGCTCGAACGCGGCGCGAAAGCCCTCGTCCTCTACGAAGCGAAGCGTCACCTTGTCCATGATGCGCCCCATGGTCTCAGCAATCCACGCAAGATAGCCTAGGTCGCGGCGAGAGAACACCTTGGGAACAAAACTCCATTGCACGGGGCCGCCGTGATAGAGCGCATTGGTAGTGAGCAGGTGGGCATCACCCGCCACGTGAGACGAGGCATCACCTTCGAGCTCGCGGGCGATATCGATGTATTCGGCCTGGAGCGAGCAGCTGCCCAAAGGTGCCGGATGGTCGCATGCGGGAGCAATGGGCGTTGCCGTGCGACCGTGGATAAGGTTTTGCTGCTCCATAGGTGCTCCTTTCGATTGCCACATCAAGCACGCGATGGCTCGGGTTCGCAAGACGCTCAAAACACCGCGCCCCTGCAAAAGCTTTGGCGCGCGGGCCCAGCCAGGTCATAAGCGGCTTAGCTCGCCTCGCCTACCACATCGTCAAGGGTGAGTGCGAGGCTATGAGGGGTGGGCACCCAGTCGACCTTAAGGAAGAGCGCGGCCACGATGAGCGGGATGTAGGTGAACATGAAGATGGGGAACGTAAAGAGGTTCAAGACGATGCGCCAACGCTGCGGGCAATGGATATGCTTGTACTCAAAGACGGTGGTGAGCAGCCCCAGCACGAAATACGTCTGGTACAGGGTGAAAAGCGTCATGATGATCGACTCGAAACAGTTTTCGAGCTCAGCGTCGGTGGCAAGGAACCCATGGCTCAGCAGCCCTACGACGAGAAACGCGCCGTTTGCAAGAATCGAGATGAGCGTTATGAGGTTGCCGGGCGCAACCGTCATGAGCATATCGTATGCGGCAAAATGGCGCCTGGTGAAAAGCGTCTTTACCAATCGTCCACCATAGGTGAAGAACACCTGGTAGAACCCCTTGGTCCAGCGCATGCGCTGCCTCCACGATGCCGCGAAGGTAACCGGCTGCTCGTCAAAGAACTCAGCGGGTGCATAGGCGATGCGCACCCCATGGACGGCGCAGAACGTGGAAAACTGGATGTCTTCGGTAAGCGAATGGAACTGCCAACCGCGCATGCCCTCGACGATCTTGGCAGAGATAAGGTATCCGGACCCCGAAACCGCACAGGAGGTCCCGCAGATCATGCGCGCGTTGTTGAGGAAGCGCGCCTCGCGCAAAAACGCGGTAGCATACGCCGCCGAGATCCAGGAGCTGCCGAAGTTCTTAGAGTTGCGATAGCTCGTCACCGCCATATAACCCTGGTCAAAGGCATCATTCATGATGCGGGTGTATTCAGGGCTAATCAGGTTGTCTGCATCGAAGATGAAGAACCCTTCGTGCACGCCCGGGTATTCACGCAGAATTCGCTCGAACCCGTAATCCATAACCCAGCTCTTGCCCTTGCGCGCAAGGTCGTTGCGCTCGTAAACGATGGCGCCGGCCTCGCGGGCCGCACGGGCGGTTTCGTCTGTGCAGGCATCGGCCACCACGAAGACATCGATGAGCACCTGCGGGTAGTCTTGCTGCTTGATGGAGCGAACGAGGTTGGCGATGACCGCCTCCTCGTTATGGGCGGCGATGAAGTACGCATAGTGATGGAGTGTCTTGGCCTTGGGATAGCGATATTCGCCCTTCACGATGCCGATGAAGAAGAAGACGATCTGGTAGAAAAAGATGACCCCGAACAGCACCATGACGATCAGGTTGAACTTCACGATGGGCGTAGCGCTAAGAAACGCGCCGACGGGATCGTTAAGGAGGAATTGAAGCACGGCATTCTCCATGGTCGCAATGCATACGTGTTGTTAGTCTAGTCGAGCGCCCACCACTGGTAAGCCCATCTCAAGGCATCTACACAGACATGCCAACGAGCGCCCCTCCCAAAATGAATCGCAGACACCGGGTGTTGGCGATTCACGGAGCGTCACCACTCCAGAAGCTGCGGGATGATCTTGTCGCCCGCCGGTGTTCGACCGATCGAAAGCGACTCAATATCCTCGAGCACCGCAGCGAGGTCCCAGGGAAGCGTGTCGCGGCACTCAATGGCCTCCCCTGTTACCGGGTGCGTGAACGCAACGCGCCAAGAGTGAAGGAACTGCCTTGCGAGACCGCGGTCGGCGCGCTCAGTCCCCTTCCCCTTGCCATAGAGAGGGTCTCCAACGAGCGGATGGTTGATATGCCGCATATGGACGCGGATCTGATGCGTGCGGCCGGTATAGAGATGGCATTCGACGAGCGTGTAGCCGTCATCGGTACGGCTAGCTTCGAAGCGTTCAAGAACCTTGAACGTGGTGATCGCCTGGCGAGCGAATGGATCGTCCGAGACCGCCATCTTCACCCGGTCGCGCGTCGAACGGGCAATCCCCGTGCTGATGGTGCCCTCATCGTGCGCGATATAGCCGTGAACGAGCGCGATATAGCGCCGGTCGAGGGTGCGCAGGCGGATGAGGTCCTGAAGCGCGCGCTGGGTCTCATCGTCCTTCGCGGCAAGCATGAGCCCGGAGGTATCGCGGTCAAGGCGATGCACGATGCCGGGGCGGTCCTCCCCTTGCAATGTCCCCAGATGCTCGAGACCGCAATGGTACACGAGCGCGTTCGCGAGCGTGCCGTCCGCATGGCCGTGCGCCGGATGGCACACCAGACCACGCTGCTTGGACAAGACGATGAGGTACTCGTCTTCGAAGCGAATATCGAGCGGAATGGGCTGTGGGATCACCGCACCGGAAAGCGCCTCCTCCTCGGGAAGCTCGACCGAGATGCGGTCGCCCGCCGCAACGGCATACTTCTTCGAAAGGCACACCTCACCGTTCACGGCGACGGCGCCAGCCTCCACAAGACGCGCGCACGCGGAGCGCGAAGGACACGAATCCTGAGCCCCTAGATAAGCATCGAGCCTTGTTCCCGCATCGGGCTCAGCTACAAGAATATGGAGGTCGCCTGGCATGGTTAACGCCCCTTCCGCCCGCTCTTGCGTGAGGCGCGCCGCCGTATAGCGCTATCGGCATGGGCGGTTCGCTCGGCTTCGGCGCGCTCCCGCGCAGCGAGGTTTGCGGGAGAGAGGAAAATGAAACCGATCAGCGCGACGGCGACGCCCACGGTGATGCCGATATCGGCAATGTTGAAAACGGGAAAATCGATGAAAGCTGTAGCGATAAAATCGGTCACAACGCCATGGACGACGCGGTCGATGGCGTTACCCACCGCTCCGCCGCACACAAGCGCCAGGCCAACGACCTCCCAAGACGAGACGAGCGGGGCCCGCAAGAGGTAGATAAGCGACGCCATGACCATGATCACAGCGAGTGTGACGAAAACGAGGGTGCAGCCCTCCCCCAGCCCGAACGCGGCGCCTTCGTTATAGACGAGCTCGAAATTGAGAATCCCGGGGATTACCTGGACACCCACTGTGCCCGCAGGAGATAGCGCAACGCGCACGACCGCCTTGGAGATCTGGTCGAAGCACGCAACCGTGACACCGACCACCAAAAGCACGCCGAGCCTCCACAGGAGCGGCGGCTTGAACTCTTTGACGTCCACACGCTTCTTTGCCACAACCAAACCTTCCAACTTGAACCAAGTGTCCAGGCACCATCCGCCTCGTTCAACATGAGACACTTGTGCCTGGCACAATTGTCTCATGCGGGGCAAGGCGACCAGCACCCTGCCCCGCGATTGTCCTATTCGAGCGCGGCGGCGCAGCGGGAGCAGATGTGCTCGTGCTCGCCATGCACGCCGGTGTCCTCGCGATAGTTCCAGCAGCGATCGCAACGCTCGCCACGGGCGGCATCGACGGTGACGGTGATGCCGTCGTCCTCAGCATCTTCGTTCTCCATAAGCGCAACCTCGGAGACGATGAAGAACTCGGCAAGGTCGATGCCGCGCTCACCGGTAAGGAGCGCAAAGTCCGAAGACGGAACCGTAGCGGAGATGCGAACTTCCTGGCTCTTGGTGAAGGTGCCGGCCGTGCGCGCATCCTCGAGCGCCTTGGTCACCGCGCCACGAAGGGTGAGGGCAGCGGTTAGGACCTCGGAATAATCATTGGCCTCTTCGACCGAGATGGGGGCCTGGTACCAATCGAGCATGGCCGCGTAGGTTTCACCGCCGCGGCAACCAGCGGGCGCATAGGCCATGACCTCGTCGCAGGTGAAGGCAAGGATGGGCTGGAGATCACGCAGGAGCATGCTCAGCAGCTCGGAGAGCACCGTCTGAGCGCTGCGGCGCGCGAGCGAACCGGGCTTCTCGCAGTAGAGCCGGTCCTTCAGCGCGTCGAGGTAGACATTCGAGAGCTCCGTGACCACGAAGTCGTAGAGCACGCGATAGGCGCGGTTGAACTCATAGCCCGCATAGGCTGCGTCGACCTCGGCCTGCACCTGCGTCAAGCGCGCGACCATGAGCTGGTCGAGAGCGGTGAGGTCGGAGAAAGGAACGCCGTCGGTCTCAGGCTCGAACTGCCCCTCAAGCTCACCCAGCAGGAAGCGGAAGGTGTTGCGGAAGCGGCGGTATGCATCGGAGGTGCGGGCAAGAATCTCATGGTCGATGGCGACGTCGGTCGAGGTATCGACGCTCGCAACCCAAAGTCGGATGATATCGGCACCCATCTCGTCGCAGACCTTGTTGGGATCGATCACGTTGCCCAGGCTCTTCGACATCTTGCGGCCCTGGCCGTCGAGCGTGAAGCCCTGGCTCACCACGGCCTTGTACGGAGCCACGCCATTTGCGCCCACGCTCGTGAGGAGAGAGCTCTGGAACCACCCGCGATGCTGATCGGAGCCCTCGAGATACATGTCCGCCGGATACTCGAGCTCCTCGCGGTTCTCGCAGACGGCCTTCCAGGAGACGCCGGAATCCCACCAGACGTCGAGGATATCGCGGTCCGCCTTGAGATGGTGCCCACCGCACTTGGGGCACACGCAGGCCTCGCCCAGGTACTCCTCAGGCGCGTCAGTAAACCAGGCATCGGAGCCCTTCTCCTTGAAGAGGGCGATCACGGCGTCGAGCGTCGCGTCGTTCATGACCTTTTCACCGCAGTCGGCGCAGGTATAGCTCGGAATCGGCACGCCCCAGTTGCGCTGGCGGCTGATGCACCAGTCGGGGCGGCCCTCCACCATGGACCCAATGCGGTTCTTGGCGTGATCGGGGTACCACGTCACATGGTTGAGCACCTGATCGAGCGCCTCGCCGCGTAGATTGGTCTCGTCCATAGAAACGAACCACTGGTCGGTTGCACGGAAGATGACCGGGTTCTTGCAGCGCCAGCAATGCGGATAGCTGTGGTTGATCTTCTTCTCGGCAACGAGCGTACCGCGCTCGCGCAAAAACTCGATGATGTGCGGGTTAGCCTCATCGGTGTCCATGCCAGAGAAGGGACCGCCCGTTCCCAGGCCGTCACCTGCGTAGAAGTGGCCATCGTCATCAACCGGCATGATGATCGGCAGGTTGCAGCGCATGCCCGTGTAATAGTCGTCCACACCATGGCCAGGGGCGGTATGAACGCACCCGGTACCATCTTCAAGCGTAACGTAATCGGCCGTGACGATCCTGCCCTGCACATCCGAGAAGATCGGGTGCGTATAGGTGATGTCGACGAGCTCTTCGCCGTGGACGCTCCACGGTTCGGCGGCACCCTCGGGCACGTACAGGCAAGCATCCTCGATGCCGGCCACCCCATGGAAGACCTTCTCCCAGAGCGCCTTGGCCATGATGCCCAAGCGGCCCTCTGCCTCGACGGCGATGTAGTCGGCGTCGGCGAGCAACGCCACGCCGGCGTTCGCGGGAAGCGTCCAAGGGGTCGTGGTCCAAATCACCACATCGACCGGCACACCCGCCGCACGCAGTGCCTCGGGCACGTCGATGAGTTCAAAGCGAACGAAGACAGACGGCGAGACCTCATCGGAATACTCGATCTCGGCCTCGGCGAGAGCGGTATGGCAGTGCTTGCACCAATGGACCGGCTTGCGGCCGCGATAGATCATGCCCTTATCGAACATGGCCTTGAAGACCTCGATATCCGCGGCATCGTGTTCATGATAGAGCGTGAGATACGGGTTATCCCAGTCGCCGAGCACGCCAAGGCGCTTGAATCCCTCGCGCTGCAGGTCGATGTTCTCAACAGCAAACTTGTTGCAGAGCTCGCGAATCTTTGCCGTGGGCGTGGCGTTGAACTTCTTGGTGCCGAGCATCTCCTCGACCTTATGCTCGATGGGCTGGCCATGGCAGTCCCAACCGGGCACATACGGCGTCTGCTCGCCCTGCATGGCGTGATACCGCATGATGATGTCTTTGGAGATCTTGTTCATGGCATGGCCGATGTGAATCGGACCGTTCGCATACGGAGGGCCATCGTGAAGGACGAATTTCTTGTGCCCTTCGTTTTTCTTCTGCAGCTGCTCGTATACATGGTTCTCGTACCAAGCTGCCAGGCGCTTGGGCTCGTTCTTAGGAAGCCCGCCACGCATGGGGAAGCCCGTCTTGGGCAACTGCATCGTGTCGTTGTACTTACTTTTCTCCTTCGCCATGTGCCCTCCTCGCTACAGGCGGAACACTGGCGCGGCGCCCCGCCGTCGTGGGCGCCTAAGAAAAAGCGCCCGTCCCTTAAAGCTGGGACGAAGCGCTTCCAGAATCTCGCTGCCGCAGCATGTGCGGCCACAAGCTTAAAGCTCCTCGCTCTACCACCCAGCTTAGGTGCCCCTGCTGCCTGGCGACAGCCCGCACCCTTTACTCGGCTGGTCCATCACGGCGACCATCCCGGCGACGCCTACTGAAATGAATCAAAACGGGACGGGGTTGTTTTGCACACTCCGCCAAATCGGGCTCATTCGTTCGGGCCGCAGCTCCGGGGTGATTTTCGCTCGGTCGCACCGGCGAGCTTCTCAGCTACCGCTCGCTCTCTTAACAGTGCGGAGGCCGGCTACTCCTCCCCATCACAGCCATTGCGCGGTATTGTAGCACGTTTGCATGGCTGTGATGGGTGAGCGAGGACTCTTCACGTCTATGACTGCTTCTTCGCAAGCCCCATTCCTGCCAGAAGGATGATGGAGCCCGCGCCCGCAGCCAAAAGATAGACGGACGAATCGCCGGTTTGCGGGAGCTCCGGTGCTTCCGAAGATACCTTTTCGCGATTGCCGCCGGCTACAGGCGCCTCAGCGCTGGAAGTGGCGTCGGGAGCATCCGGCGTCGAATTGCCAGGCTCCGTCGGTGCAACCGGATCTTCTGGATTGGAAGGCGTTTCGGGTTGAACCGGACCGACCGGGTCTTCTGGACTCACAGGACCTGGGTCCTTGGGGTCGCCCGGCTCCTCGACCGCCTTCGTGTTGGTCACGTCGATGTACCCAGATAGCATATCCCCACTAAAGCCTTTCTCTATAGAGGAGGTATACCCGGAGGGAACATCGAGCTCTTCAGCCTCGATGCCTCGTATGCGCGAACCACCGGTAATCGTCTCTATCTGCACTTCCCAACCATTTTCCTCTGAGAGCACCAGGGTCCAGTCGTCGTCAGTTCCCAGAATCCCGTCCGGCCCCTCAGCCGACAGCTTATCATCGCTGCTTCCGCCGTTATGCGAGACGAGGGAGAAGTAATCGATAGGCTCATCGCTACGAGCCTCCACGGCGTCGATCTTCACACGCACCCTCACCGAATCAGGCCGCGCTCCGTCCTTATTATCAGAATCCTCCCATATCTTTTCTACCGTAATGTACGATGAACCCGACTCCTCCTTTGCACGGGCAGTTGTTGGAAACGCTACCGGATACGTGGCCGCCGCGAGCGCGAGCGTCGCGATAGCAAGCAGCCCCCGCATTATCGTTTTCTTCATGAAGCCCATCCCTTTCTTGCGTCAATCGCATGCAGGTGAATGACCCAGCGCGAACATCCTTGCCGTGCCGGATGCAACCCAAGCATCGAGGTGGACTTTACCGAGGAATCGCCCCACGGGCGTTCCTCGAACCGTCACGCGCGGCACCCGTCATGTGCAGGAACGATGGTTTCGCTAACAAATCTGTTAGAGGGTACGTTCGCAGCTGGGCCGCTCGGGAACATGTAGCCCTAGCCTTGTAACAATTCGAACCTCGGGCGCACCCAGGTGGAACGACTTAGGAACGAATCTCGTACTCGCGCGTCATAGGCTCGAGCCCACCATAGATATCCAGCTCGCAATACATCGCGAGAACACACCGTCCAGCAAGCGAATGGAAGCCATCATGCAAACCCAGCTTTTATCACACTCCATCGGTAACGCTGCCTCTGCCCCGATGGAATACTGCGAGGCATCGCCCGTCGGAATCGTCCACTTTAGAGCACGCGATTTCAGCATTGTCGGCTGCAACGAACAGGCATGGCGCATCGTGGGTATCGACTCAAGCGATGCAGGCCTTCGTGCTGCGGTAAGCGAAAGCATAGATCGCCTCGTACCCTTAGCGGACCAGGGGCCGTTTCGAACGCTGCTCGAGGAGGCGGGCGCCGCCCAGCCACCAACCGAATTCGATACGCGCATCAGGCGTGCAGACGGAACCCCCATCGAAATCGCATGCTGGCTCTCACGCCTTCCCAACCTTGATGAACAAGGGGGCATCTATCAGCTTGTCATCGTGGATGTCACGCAAAAGCGCGACGCATCGCGCGCGAAGAGCCGCGCTCGCCGCGCCCAGGAGCTCGCGCTCATCTACGACACCGTTCTTCTCGTTGAACCGAATGAGCAGCGCGCCCGTTGCCTCAAGTTCGCTCAAGATGAACGCCTCGCGAGCTTGGGCACCCTGCGAGTAAGCCTATCCGATGCAGTCGACCAACTCATCGAGCATCTGCCCGCCGCGCAAGATCAAACCACTCTCAAGGCGTTCATCGAGGCAGCGTGCCATGCATATCGATGCAGCAAGCCGTTTGCCGCCGTCCCGCAACGAATGGTATTCGCCGGACGAAGTGAGCCGACCGGCAAGGCAGCAGATTACCGTGAAGCTATCCTTGTCGATGCAGACGGCGGGGCATTCTTCCTGTGTTCGCGCTTTATTGGAGCCATGAACGCCGCCCCGAACACGGCCGTTCCCGGCAAAACCTTACCGGCAGAAAGCCAGCAGACTTCGGGATTGAACCGGGAAATCGTCGATACGATGCCCCGCATCGAGATCCGTACGTTCGGCTACTTCGACGTGTTTGTCGATGGTCGGCCTATCGCATTTCGAAGCGAGAAGGCCAAGGAGCTGCTCGCCCTGCTTGTTGACCGAAGGGGCGGTTATGTAACTTCAGCCGACATCATCACGGCGCTTTGGGAAGATGAGCCGATAACCGCCCAGACGCGTACTCGCTGCCGGAAAGTGGCCCTTCGGCTCAACCGAACGCTCGAAGCAAACGGGGCGGCGCATATCATGGAGTCGGTACGGGGGAAGCGCCGCATCGTGCCGGAGGCGGTCGCCTGCGACCTCTTTGATTTTCTTTCTCCCGTTCCAAACAGGAAAGCCGCCTTTAGAGGCAGCTATCTGAAGAACTATAGCTGGGCCGAGGCCACGCTGGCCGAGCTCATGCAAAACTACTATCGAAGCTGAACGAAGGTCCGTCCGTCGATGCTTTTCAAAGATACGTGGGCGGACGCGTCATTCTGCGTCGATATGGGGCATACGGTATGTAGCAATACCATGCCGCATGCCAAGAGCATCTAACCGAAAGGAATCGAAATGCATATCGTCGCCATCGCAGGTTCCCTTCGCCAGGGAAGTATGAACCGCCAGCTCGCCGAGTCCGCAGGCCGCATCGTATACGAGCTCGACCCGGCCGTCCAGTTCACCCTGCTCGATTGGGCCGATGTGCCCTTGTTCAACGAGGACATCGAGCGGCCCGCACCGCCAGCCGTCGCGCGGGTGCGCGAGCAAATTCTCGATGCCGACGGCATCTGGTTCTTCACACCCGAATACAACCATTTCTTCCCTGGCCCACTCAAGAATCTGCTCGATTGGCTTTCACGCCCTGTGAGCGCGGCGCAAGGCCAGGTTCTCGACGGCAAGCCAGCGGCAATTAGCGGCATTTCTGCAGGAGGTTCAGGAACCGCCATTGCCCAGGATCATCTGGTTGCGCTCATCTCGTTCCTCAACATGGACGTTATGAACAAACCGCGCCTCACGATTCCGTTCGGCTTCTCAAAGATGAACGATGGGGTACTCGACCTGGGAGACTCGCTCCCCTATCTTGAACGGCAGGCCCAAGCCTTCTTGAAGTTTGTCGCTAGCCGCTAGCCGCAAGGCGGCGAATGCCGCTTATATCATCGTTTGTGCTCGCATATCGGCACACCAACGACACGGTCGACGCGCCGCCACTCATCCAAGTCTTGCGAATTCAGCTAGGAACTCATCCGGTTGCATGACGCACAAACCATGCTGCCGCAGAAGCCGAACGAACACTCCGCTGCCAGGAACGAGCCGGCCTGAGAACGTACCGTCATAGACTTCCGAGGCGCCACAGGAAGGGCTGCGCGGCTGCAGGACCGCAAGGTCGCAACCGCCAGCAGCTTCAATGTGATCAAGCGCTCGCTTGGCACCAAGGCGAAACGCGGCATCCACGCTTTCCCCCGCCTGAGTGCGAACCTCACCGTGCACAATCTCGGCCGGAGGTCGCGGAATAGGAAGGCCACCGAGCACCTCGGGGCAAACCGGAATCACCTCATGGCCCGATAGCGCATCGACAAGCTCGGGGCATAGGTTGTTGCCCCCGCTATACTTGCAATTCTCGCCCAACAGGCACGCGCTTACCGCAATACGCACAATGCTCGTACCTCCCAACCTGTGCTCAAGACGCACAAACTTACTTAAGCGCGCACCCAGCACTTTTGACATGCAGGCGAACGCCGTTGGCGCCAGTGCATAACGCCTGCGCAAGAAAGACAATGCGTGAAAGTGCCCAAAAAGCATCTGGAGTACCCAAGGATGCAGGTTTTGGGCACTTTGAAGCCCAAAGCCGCAGCCTGTCCACTCCAAGATTCAAGTTTTGGGCACTTCCGGACAGAACGTCAAAGTACAGACAAAAAAGCCTTCAAAGAAAGAGCAGCTCAGACAGCACGTCCCTTTCGCGAAATGAAAGGGCTACTCTAGATGAGCGACCGGAAGTGCCCAAAACTTGAGCGCACGTTCGATCAAGATCGTTCGGGACCTATGTGTTCAGCGATTTCCTAGAGCTTCGCGCCGCACGACATGCAGAACGCGTCGCCCTCGTTGACGGGCGCGCCGCATCCAGGGCACGTGGGGCCCTCGGCAGGAGCCGGCGCAGGAGCGGGAGCCGGGGCTGCAGGAGCCAAAGCAGCCTGTACCTCAGCCATGGGCTTGCCGCACCCCGCACAGAACAGGTCGGTCGCGCTCATGCGCGAATGGCAGAATGGGCACTCGATCTGCGCTGCAGCCTGAGCGGACTCAGCAGCCTGGCGCTCGATCTCATCGAGCTGCGCCTGGATATTCGAACGCTCCTGGTCGATCTGAGCGATGCCATCGTACAGCTGCTCGCGGCCTGCACGGAAGGATTCGTCATCCTTCGTTGCCTCATACAGGCTTGCACCCAGCTGCGCAGCCAGCTGGGAACGGCGCTTGTTCGCATCGTTCAGCTGGCTCTTGAGCTTCATCGATTCAACACCGCGGTTGGCGCCGGCAACGCCACGGTTAAGCGAAGCTTGAACATCGTCAAGAAATCCCATGATTCCACCTTCTAACTCAAGCACCCATTGAAAGGCACCAATGAGAGATACCGATCGGGTTGCAAGGCACGGTGCCACGCATCCACGGCCACTATACCACGGCACTCAAACAGTGCGGTGGTGGCGCGGCCAATTAACACCGCGAACCACGTGCGCGAACACGCAGCTTACGATTCCTTGATGCGCAGATACATAGCCTTGGCACCCGAAGCGTTCGCGCGCTCATCGAACTCGTAGACGCCCATCGACTTCAGGAACGGACTAAGCTTGCGGTACCCGTAGTTACGCACGTCGAAATCGGGCAGGCGCTTGGGCAGCTCGCTACCGATAGTGCCGAGGAAGACCCATCCCTCCTCGTCGGAGAACTGGTCGATGACCGAATCGACCGCCGTGCGAATGCGCTTCATATGCCGCCGGCGCGCGGCGCGGCTAAGCTCGCTGAACTCTACATCGCCCAAGTCGGCCTCGGAGTCGGCTACCAGCGACGCATCGCCGCCCATATCGCCCGGGGAGCGCTTGGGGCGCACGGCCGCCTTTTCAGGTGCGGCCTGCTTATCCGCTAACTTCTCGACACCGGAGGACTTTGCCTTAGGCTTCTTCTGTGCCGCAGTGCCCTCGTCCTTGACGGTCTTCTTGGCCGTCCCCTTGCCGGCCTTTTTCTTGGCGGGCGCCTCGGCCGCAGTTTCCGCTTCGCGCTCCGCCTCGGCCTCCTCCTTCGCCTCCGCACGCTGCGCGGCATAGAGCAGGTCGAGGTACTTGAACTGGTTGCATGCGCTGATGAACGGCTCGGGCGTCTTCTGCTCGCCCATGCCGATCACCTGCATGCCGCTTTCGCGCAGGCGCGCGGCGAGTCGCGTGAAGTCCGAGTCGGAACTCACGATGGCGAATCCGTCCACGTTGCCGCTGTAGAGGATGTCCATCGCGTCGATGATCATCGCGGAATCGGTCGCGCTCTTGCCGTAGGTATAGCTGTACTGTTGGATGGGAATGATCGAATTCTCGAGCAGGCAGTTCTTCCACGAAACGAGGCGCTGACTCGTCCAATCGCCGTAGATGCGCTTGTACGTGGCAACGCCTGCGTTCGAAACCTCGTCGAGGATGATTTTGATGTACTTCTCCGAGATGTTGTCCGCGTCGATGAGGATGGCGAACCTGGGCTCGGAGCTGGTCTGAGCTGGCATACGGGCCTTTCTACTCGCAACGTATGCCCTCATGATACCCAAAAGTGCGCACTCCGCTGCAAAGCGGCTGCCGCGGGCCAGTGCGCACGACAGCCGCCGGAGTACACGGTATGCATCATGCACGCGATGAGTCGACGCACGCATGAAACCGCCTAGACCTTCGTGTAGCGCTATGCAACTTCGCGCATGGTAAAGAGCGGCTCCCCGAGCTGCTGCTCTTCATCCGACTCCGCCTGTGCCTGGAGCTCTTGGTAGCGTTCCGCGATGTTCTCAACCGGTTGGATCTCATACGTGTGCGAGCTGGTGTTGCCCTCCGCGTCGGTTGCCTCGATCTCGATACGCGTACCGGCGATCTTTTGCGCGGCAAGCGCGTTAATCACGTAGAGGTCGCGTAAGGGGTCGTCCGTTGCGGCATCGACTTCGTCTTCCGGAATCACTACATCAAGGCTGTACGTACCCTCGATAGAGGAATCGCTCAGGGTGAACGTCTTGACGTCTTGGAATTCCGTGAGCTCGCCGTTGGTAGAAACGCTCCCGCGACTCTGCAGGAACCTAAACGTCGCATCGCCCTCAACGATGGAATACGTTATATCGCGAAACTCAGCATCGACGAGGGACAGATCCATATTCAGGTGCACCGAATAGCTGCGGTCGTCACCCTGATCCCAATCTACCGATGTTCCAAATGATGCCGGCAGAAGCACCGAACCGTCGGCTTGCTCGACACCCTGTGCATAGGCTGCGAGCACCGGGCCATCAATCGCAGCGGCACCGCCCGTGCGCCCGCTCCCCACCATGTTGCCGCTAACGACACCCGCAACCAGCACGACCGCCGCAACTGCCGCAGCTGCGAGCACGGCGCGCCGCGCCACAACACCTGCAGAGGGAAGCACCCCGTGGCGATGCATCACCACATGCTCGCTCGCGCTAACACGCGCCGCCGAGCGCTCGCGCTGCAATGCTTCCTGCAGTCGCTCTTGCCCCATCGATGTTGGGCCCACTTGTTTCATCTGCGTAATATACGAGGCAAACCCCTGTTGCTTCATCGTATTACTCCTGTCTGCTGAGAAAAGGACGGAACATCCGCGCTTTGCTGCTCACACTGCGCAACCATCATCTGCCTGAGCCGCGTCCGCGCCCGCCGTAACCGCACGCGCACCGCAACTTGCGTGCACGAAAGCGCCTCGGCAATCTCTGGGATTGAAAGCTCCTCGACGTATCGAAGATGCAGCACAGAGCGATCCGATTCCTTGAGCGCATCCATTGCGCGCCATACAGGGTGCTCCATCAGCAATTCAACCGCTTCGTCTTGCGTAACAGTTGAGCCCATATCGGGCTCGTCCACGACCTCGACACGTCGATGCCACGCCTGCCTTGCAAGATCGCGGCACTGGTTGATGGTTACGCGAAGTAGCCAGGCGCGCAGGTGATCGCTATCGCGAAACGGCACCTGCGAGCGCATAAGCTTGATGAACACATCCTGCATAACATCCTGCGCATCCGCCGTGCTCCGCGTTTGGCTCAGCGCCAGCCGGTACACGGCTCCTTGATGTGCTGCAATTGCCTCGTCCATGAACTCCTCGCTTCGGAGCTCGTTATTTGATTCCCGCACATCAATCACCTCCCTACCCTATACACGTATGAGGGCATGGGTTTGTTACCGCATGGTACGAATTGAAAAATTGTCGTAATAATTGTAGGTTTTGCGTCTTGTTTTTCGATAATACCTACGACAATTTCTCAGCACCTAGTGCGAGGGCATGCCTCACGAAAGCGCATGGCATGATGCCTCGACATGCAACGGCCCGCACCAGAACAATCCGGTGCGGGCCGTAGCAAAGAAGCGATATGTGAATGCTTATGCCGTGGGTTTCGGCGGCATGAGCGGGTTCTCGCGCTTCAGGAGCGTCATGAACTCGTCGCCGGTAATGGTCTCCTTCTTATAGAGGTAGCGAGCGAGCTCGTGCAGCTTGAACTTGTTCTCCTTCAAGATCTGCATGGCGCGCGTGTGCGCGGCCTCGATGAGCTTGCGCACGTCCTCGTCCACGCGCTCGGCGGTGCCCGGCGCGCAGGTGAGCGAAGTATCCTGGTTGAGATACGCGTTCTGGACGGTGCCGAGCGCCATCATGCCGAACTCCTCGGACATACCGAAGCGCGTGATCATGTTGCGCGCGAGCTTCGTAGCCTGCTCGATGTCGTTAGCGGCACCGGTGGTCATCTCGCCAAAGATAAGCTCCTCGGCCGCGCGACCACCGCAATACACGGCAAGCTTGTCGAGCGCCTCCTGACGCGTGGTGAGGAACTTCTCGTCCTCCTCCACCTGCATAGTGTAGCCGAGCGCGCCCGAAGTGCGCGGCACGATGGTGATCTTGGTGACCGGCGCGCCCTCCTTCATGTTGGCCGCAACGATAGCGTGACCGATCTCGTGGTACGAGACGACCTGCTTCTCGTGGTCCGAAAGCACGGTGGACTTGCGCTGCTGGCCCGCGATGACAACCTCGACCGATTCCTCGAAGTCCTCCTGCGTGGCGCGGTTGCGCCCCTGGCGCACGGCGCGAAGCGCACCCTCGTTGATGATGTTGGCGAGGTCTGCGCCCGAGGCACCGGGCGTGGCGCGCGCGATGGCCGAGAGGTCGATCGGCGGCTGGACCTTCACATCCTTGGCATGGAGCTCGAGGATGGACTTACGGCCGGCCAGATCGGGAAGCTCGACGGGGATGCGCCGGTCAAAGCGGCCGGGGCGCAGAAGCGCCGGGTCGAGCGAGTCGGGGCGGTTCGTGGCGGCGAGCACCACGATGCCCTTGTGGTTATCGAAGCCGTCCATCTCGGTGAGGAGCTGGTTCAAGGTCTGCTCGCGCTCGTCGTTGGTCGAGAGGCCCTGGTCGCGCCGCTTACCCACGGCATCGATCTCGTCGATGAAGACGATGCAGGGCGCCTTCTCGTTCGCCTGCTTGAAGAGGTCGCGCACCTTGGCGGCGCCGCGGCCAACGAACATCTCGACGAACTCGGAGCCCGAGATGCTGAAGAACGGAACGCCCGCCTCGCCGGCAACTGCCTTGGCGAGGAGCGTCTTACCGGTACCTGGAGGGCCTACGAGCAGGGCGCCGCGCGGCAGGCGCGCACCGATGTCCTCGTAGCGCTTGGGGTTCTCAAGGAAGTCGACGACCTCCTTGAGCGACTCCTTGGCCTCCTCCTGGCCCGCGACGTCCTTGAACGTGACGCCCACGTCCTTCGAAGCCACGATGCGCGCGCCGCTCTTGCCGAGGCCGCCGCCCATGCCGCCGCCGAAGCCGCCGGAACCGAAGTTCATCGACGGGCCGTCGTCGCCCATGGCCTTCTTCATGCGGCGGTTAAGCCACCAGCCAATGAAGGCAAAGATGAGCAACGGCAGCACGAGCGTCATGAGGTAGTAGGTCCAGATGCTCGAGTCGTTATTGGGAATGATGACTTCAAGCGTTGCACCAGCATCAACGATACGGTCGGTGAGGCCCGAGTCGTTCGGCATGACGGTACACTGATAGGCAACGTTGTCCTCGCCGCCCTTGAGCGTGTAGAGCGCCGAGTAATCGCCATCGGTGTATTGGACCGATTCGACCTTCTTTTCCTCGAGGTCATCGATGAATTGGCTATAGCTCACATCGTTGATCTGAACCTGCTTCGCCATGTTAGGGAACAGCAGGGTGTTGAGCACAAGGTACACGACGAGGGCTATAAGCACGTAAAGGATCATATTCCGTCTACGCTTATGGTCGTCCATCTCCATAGGGCTACTCCGTTTCTTTGGGGCATATGCTGTGCATGATACCCCCTGCAGAGGACCCCTAAACGGACGAGCTTGATGCTCGGTGAAATCTAGTCGGCGGATGCCTTCGGGTAAATATCGGACACCGAGTTTTTCAGGCAAGAAATCTCAGAATTGGCAATTTAGCGCCCCGCTTTTCTTCGATTCCTTGCCTGAATACCAAACAGAACGCTTGGCCCGCACCGCGTCGCGCCGACGAGCTCAGCCGTATATACCGTGCTGGTAGTGATAGCTATTCGATGCATGGGGGCAGAGCTGCCAGAAGGCGACGGCCGAGGCGGCGGCAACGTTGAGCGAATCCACCCCACGGGCCATGGGAATGCGAACGGTGAGGTCGGCGCCAGCGATCGTGCGGGCAGAGAGACCGTCGCCCTCGGTACCCATGAAGAGCGCCAAGCGCTCGATCTCGCCAAGAGAGGGGTCATCGAGCGAGCGAGAGTCGTCGGAGAGCGCCATGGCGGCGCAGGCGAAGCCCGCATCATGGAGCGTGGCGAGGCCGTCCTCAGGCCACGCGCGCGCCACAGACCCGAGCCTCGTCCACGGAACCTGGAAGACCGTCCCCATGGAGACGCGCACAGCGCGCCGGTACAGTGGATCGCAGCAGGTCGGGCTCACGAGGATGCCATCGACGTTGAGCGCCGCGGCACTGCGGAAGATCGCCCCGACGTTTGTATGGTCCACGATCCCCTCGAGTACGCACACGCGCACCGGGCGGCCCTCCGCATGGTTGACGATGCGGTCGAGGAACGCCCCCGCTTCGAGCATGGGCGGGCGCCGGAACGCCGCAAGGGCACCGCGCGTCACGTTGAAACCGGTGAGCTCCTCCATGAGGTCCATCGGCGAGATGAACGCAGGGACATCGAGCTCCGGGCGCGCGGCAGTAAGATCGTCGAAGAGCGGGACGAACTGATCGAGCCAGCGCTCCCCCATGAGGAAGCTCACCGGCTCCAGTCCGGCTGCGAGCGCCCGCTCGATCACCTTGGCGCTCTCTGCGATGAAGATCCCCTTCTCCGGCTCGAGCACGCTCCTCAGCTGACGCTCGGTCAGGCGCGTATAGGCATTGAGCCGCTGATCGGCAAGGGTATCGATACGGATAACCTCGACCATGCTAGCTCACCAGATGGTCGATGACGGTAGAGCCGAGATCGAGGACGACGTCAAACCACGTGCCGCCGGAGCCCTCGTCGCTCTTTCCGGATTCCTGCCGCTCATAGGTCACGAATTCGAAAGCGACGCCCACATCACCCTCGCCCTGCTGGACCACGTATCCACCGTTCGTTGCGGAAACGCGCCAGGCGGGGTCATCGTCGAGGTTCGGGAAAAATGCGTCCGCAGCATGCGTGACGTGATTCTTCGTCACCACAACCTCTGCGCACAAGGGCAGGAGCTGCCGGTACACCTCGGCCCCGCCGATGACCCAGGCCTCGTCCTCGTTCGCCACGGCGCCGAGCGCCTCGTCGATGGAATGAACGACCTCCACGCCCTCGCGGGCGAACGACGCGTCGCGCGTGAGCACGATGTTGCGTCGGTCCTTGAGCGGGCGGCCGCCCGGGAAGCTCTCCAGGGTCTTGCGTCCCATGATGACGGCATGGCCCTTCGTGCAACGCACGAAATGACGCATGTCGGCACGGTTCGCCACGAGCATGTCACCGTCGCGGCCGATGCCCCAGTCGTCACACACCGCCACGATCGCCTTGAGTCTACACTGCAATGGGGATTCCCTTCACCTGCGGGCCGGTCTGGTAGTTCTCGACGATAAGGTCGTCGGTCGTGAAATCATAGAAGTTCGTAACCTCGGGGTTCAGGCGCACCGTCGGCGCAGGGAACTGCGGCCTCCCGATGAGCTCCCGCACGATATCGACGTGCCGGTCGTAGATGTGCGCGTCCACGATCACGTGCAGAAGCTCGCCCGCGATCATGTCGACGGATTGCGCCACCATCATGAGCAAGATGGCGTACTGGCACACGTTCCAGTTGTTCGCCGCAAGGATGTCCTGGCTGCGCTGCATGAGCACCATGTTGAGCGTGGGGCGCTCGTCGCCTTCGGCATGCGTGACGTTATAGGTGACGCTGTAGGCGCAGGGGTAGAGGTGCATCTCGGAAAGGTCGGCGAAGGTATACATGTTCGTCATGATGCGCCGCGAGTACGGCGTGTGCGTGAGGTCGTAGAGCACGCGATCCATCTGATCGAAGTCGCCCTCGGGATAGTGCGACTTCTGCGCGATCTGGTAGCCATACGCCTTGCCGATGGAGCCGGTCTCGTCGGCCCACTCATCCCAAATGTGTGAGTTGAGGTCGTGGATGTTGTTCGATTTACGCTGGTAGATCCAGAGAATCTCATCCATCGCGCTCTTGAGCGCCGTGCGCCGCAGCGTGAGGGCCGGGAATTCCTCGCGCAGGTCGTAACGAGCGGTCACCCCGAAGTTCTTGATGGTGTAGGCCGGCGTCCCGTCTTCCCAATGGGGCCGCACTTTCTGCCCCTCAGTTGTGGTGCCGTGGTCCAAGATATCCGTGCACATCCGCACGAAAAGCTGATCTGCCTTGCTCATGCGCATCCTTACGACTCGTCCAAAACGTCCACTTTATTGTACGCAATGCGGAGCATGTCCACGAAAGATGCGCTGCGTGGAGCTATCTCCATAGGGACGAGACCGGATGGGGCGCCGCACAAGCACGGCCGACTACCGTGGTCTAGGCCTCGAGCGCCATCTCCTGAGGGGCTTCTTCGACTTCGGACCCATCTTTCCGACCGAACCCGACCACGAAATCGATGAGCGGGGACGAGATGAAGACCGTGATGAGCGAGAAGACGATTTTGCTCAACGGAATATAGGAAAGCGAAAGCAGGAGCACCGACAGGTCCGTGAACAGGTAGCACCGCGAAAGCTTGAGCCCGAACACCTTATGGATCGAGAGCGCGAGCGCATCGTCTCCACCGGCCGACGCGTTGCAACGCACGACGAGCCCAGCACCTACACCCACGAAGACGCCGCCCGCGATAGACGCGAGCAACGGAAACGCAGAGAGATCGGGAAACAGGTGCGGCAGGCTTTCCCACAACGCATAGAACAGGGCGAGGAGCACGCTCGATACGGCCGACCATCCGAGGAACCCCGCTCCCAGCACGAAGAAGCCGACGGTATAGCACACGGCGTCGAGAATGGGGGACGCGATGGAGGCGTCGATACCAAACCAATGGTTGAGTAACAGAATCCCGCCGAGCACACCGCCCTCGGTGATGCCGACGACCTGATGGATGTTGTGCATCCCGAAGGTAAGGATGCCGCATCCAAGCGCGATCGTCGCGAACCGGCGGACCGTCGCCCAACTGCAAAGCGCGCCCACGCGCCGTCCGATTTCTTCCCTACTCAACTGCATGGTTTTCAATTCCCTCTGAAACGCTCGCTTGATAACGGCCCACACGATAAACTCTGGTAACGTACCAGGGTCAAGAAAGGGTCCGTGATACGCCATGAAATCTGCACAACCAAAACGCTATTACACCATCAGCGAGATCTCCCGCCTCTTTGGAATCGGCATCGATTCACTCAGATATTACGAACGGCTCGGGGTCGTGACCCCGCAACGCGGCTCCAACGGCTACCGCCTGTATGACCTCGATGACATATACAAACTATCGCTCATCAAGGATTTACGTCGACTCGATGTCCCTATGAAGCAGATTAAGGAACACTTGGACCATCAAACGCTCAAGGGAACGCTTGGCCTGCTTGAGCAGGAACATCATCTGCTCAGCGAGCGCATCGAGCAACTCGAAGCGGACCGAGCGTCCGTTCTTGCCCACATTAATGAGCTGCAATCGGCGCTCGCGAGGCCCGTCGACAAGGTTGAGCTACTTGAAAAACCGTACAGGCACTGCGTCCAGCTCTCCGCACGCATCGAACGGGATGCCGAGATGGACCTCCTTATCCAGCGCCTGCACCGACAGTACGAACACATACTCCCCCACCTAGGCATGCTCGAGATAGGAGGCGCGCTTTCGGTCGAAGACCTCGATGCGGGCAGGGCGAATGTCTATCATTCGGTGTTTTTCGTTCTCGAGGGTCTTGAGGATGACGAGGATGCCCCGTGCGACTTCATGCTGGAAGGTGGCACCTACCTCGTCATGCGTTACCGAGGCCCCTATGAGCAGAACGGAGCAATCTACGAGCAGCTCTTGTCCTATGCCGCTCTGCACCGTCTTGAGATTGCGGGCCCGCCGTATGAGTTCTACGAGATAGACAATCGAGATACCGCAGATCCAGCAGAATTCCTCTCGCGCATTGAAATGAGGGTTGACGGTCCCGCTGTTGGGCATTCCATCTCTGGAAACGAAGCATAAGAGGGCCCTTGAGGCACTCACTTCATCTGCAATTGCAACTTTTGGGCACTCCAAGCCACTGCGCGTAAGTAGCCAGGCAGGCAACAGAATTAAAACCGCAGGTCAGGATGCCGGTGTCCTTCATGCAAAAGCGGCTCTACTCGTCGTTCGCTCGTTCAAGTGCCCAAAAGTTGAAACCGGGTTTCGCTCCGGAGAGGTAATCAGCGCTTTCTCCAGAAAAGGGGCCCGCGCAAAGCCCCTCTGGGCATAATCCGCAACGCAAAAGGCCCGGATTGCCGGGCCTTCCACTGAATAAGAAAAAGAAGATGCGAACCACCTGAATCGATTAGAACTTCTTGCCCTTCATCTGCTGCTCCATAGCGCGAAGCATATCCATGTCGGCGTTGCCGGAGCTGCCGCCCATGCCGGCAAACGGGTTGCCGCCCATGCCGCCGAGCGCACCCATGTTGCCCATTCCAGGAATGCCGGGCATGCGCATCTTCTTGCCGCGCTTGCCTTTCTTCCCCTTCTTGCCGCCCTGAGCCTGTTGGGCCATCGTGCGCATCTTACCCATCATCTTGTTCATCTCGCCCCACTGCTTCATGAGGTTGTTCACGTCGGCGGGGGTGGTGCCGGAACCGCGGGCGATGCGCGCGCGACGCTGCCCGTTGATGATCGAGGGCTTCACGCGCTCCTGCTTCGTCATTGACTGGATCATTGCCTCGATCTTGTCGAAGACCGAGTCATCGATGTTGCCGCCCATTTGGTTGAGCATGCGTTGGCCGCCCGGAAGCATGCCGAGAATGGACTTCATGCCACCCATCTTCTTGAGCATGCGCATCTGCTCGAGCATGTCGTTCATGGTGAAGCCGTCGCGCAGCATGCGCTCAGCGGCCTCGAGCTGCTCGGCATTGGCGGCCTCCTGGGCCTTTTCGATAATGCCAACGACGTCGCCCATGCCAAGGATTCGCTTGGCCATGCGGTCGGGGCTGAAGACCTCGAGGGAATCGGGCTTCTCGCCCATCGAGACGAACTTGATCGGCTTGCCGGTTACCGCGCGCACGGAGAGGGCGCCGCCGCCGCGAGCGTCGCCGTCGAGCTTGGAGATGATCACGCCATCGAAATCGGTGCGCTCAGCGAAGGTGGAGACGACGTTGACGATGTCCTGGCCGGTCATGGCATCGACGACCATGAGCACCTGGTCGGGCTTCACGGCGCGCTTGATGTCGACGGCCTCCTGCATCATCTGCTCGTCGATCTGCAGGCGGCCGGCGGTGTCGACGATCACCACGTCGCGCATCTTATCGACGGCCTCGCGCACCGCGCCTTGGGCGATCTCGATGGGATGGGCGCCGTCGCCGCGGAACACCGGCACGCCGATCTCGCCGCCGAGCGTGGCGAGCTGGTCGGCGGCTGCGGGGCGGTAGACGTCGCACGCGGCGAGCAGCGGGCTCTTACCCTGCTTCTTGAGCAAGTAGGCGAGCTTCACGGCAGCAGTCGTCTTACCGGAGCCCTGCAGGCCTACAAGCATGATGACGTTGGGGATTCGGCTCGAAAGCACGAGCTTGCTCTCCGTGGACCCAAGGAGCTCGACGAGCTCATCGAGCACGATCTTCACGACGTTCTGCGCCGGGGTGAGCGAATCCATGACCTCGGCCGTGAGGCAGCGCTCCTTCGTGGCGGCAACGAAGTCCTTCACGACCTTGAAGTTGACGTCGGCCTCGAGGAGCGCCATGCGGATGTCGCGCATCGCGCTCGTGATGTCGGCCTCGGTGAGCTTGCCCTTGCCGCGCAGGCGATCAAAGGTATCGTTGAGGCGGTCGGAGAGGTTGTTGAACATGGGGGCTCCTATCGGCTCTCGACGCTCCGAGTGGGCTGCATGTCTGGACACCTCACTACCCAGACAGTCCTCGCCGCTCCGCGGCTGCGGAACTCGCGATGAGCTGTGCAGGCATGCAGCCCTGCGCAGAAATCCGTACTCGTGGCGGGTACTCAAACGGCTTAATTGTACCGCAGGGGGTGACGATGGAACCGTTCCTGATCCACATTTTGGTGAGGCGGGCAAGCCCTCGCAATCTTTCGGAACACACATCTCGTTATATCTCATGCCAGCATTACCGCTTGCCATGTTTAATCATCCGTTCACCGGTCATATAGAAAAGACTGGTATTAAGATTCAAGACAACGTATGCATACGATTAATAATCAAGGAGGTCTTCAGACTCAAGGAGGCACACATGCCCTCAATCTCACGCAGGTCGTTTATCGCAACAGGAGCGGCTGGCATGACCTTGGCTTTCGCCGGTTGTTCGTCTGACGCTGCGACAGGTTCGCAGGAGACTCCCTCGAGCAACGTGGGCGCAACCCAATTAATCGTCGTCGAAGGTTTTGATTGGGGTCCAAACGTCACGAAAACCGTGATCGATTTTGGTAACGAAATCGACCCTGAGACGATAAGCGCTGCTGCATTTACCGTCTCTGATCGCCGACAGGATTATGTCGATGATCCCGATGCTGCAGATGGCGTCGGCATCGTGGAACACGATCGAACGGTTTCCGATGCCTACCCCAGCGATGAAAAGGGCAATAAGGTCGAGGAGGGTTCCCGCTATGTCACTCTGGATATGACAGTCGGACCTTCGGATGGCAACTGTCAGATTTGGCTCGACTCGAAGAGCATGAATTTCTGGAGCGATCCCTATGAGCTTAACATTGCGCTCAGCGATGACGCCGCCCTCGCGTTTGCTGATGGCACACCGGTAGAGACGCTTGAAGTCTCGACCGAAGGGCTCATCGATTCAATGTACTGCCCGGTCATGGATCTTTTCACGTCTGAGTCCTTCGAAGCAAGCGACGGAACAGCGCTCACCTACGCTTCCTTCGAACCCGAAGCGGATGATCTAAAGCACCCGCTCGTCATTTGGCTCCACGGCGCAGGCGGCGGTGGCACCGATGTGAGGATGGCAGTCTATGACACCAAGTGCACATCGCTCGTTCAAAATGACTTCCAGGAAAGCATGGGCGGCGCATACATCCTCATTCCGCAATGCAATGGCTTCTGGCTCCAATATGAAGGGATGGGCGACGCTGACGTACTCGATAATCCCGGCACCGACTCGATCTGGAAGCCTGCAGTCCTGGAACTCATTGATACCTATGTGGAGGAGCATCCCGATATCGACCCTGGCCGCATCCTAGTAGGCGGTTGCTCGAACGGTGGTTACCTCACGCTCGACCTCGTTTTCGAGCGCCCAGACTATTTCGCTGCCGCCTTCCCCATCAGTGAGGCATACAGGGATTCTGGAATCTCTGACGAAATGATTGAATCGATCAAGGATCTCCCGATGTGGTTCGTCTATACGCACGCGGACATCGTGGTCGACCCAACCGTCTACGAGGACCCGACAATCGAGCGGCTTAATTCAGTCGGAGCGTCAGACCTGCACGTCTCGGTCTACGACGACGCAACGATTCTCGATGGAGAATTCGCTGGGTATACCTTTGAACAAGGACACGAGGCATGGATCTATTTCTTCAACGATCAGTGCACCGATGAAGACGGACTGGATATGTGGGACTGGCTCGCAAGTACTGCCAAGTAAGTGCACGCAATCCTAGCGCTGGGTGCGTGCGAGAAATGCGCACCCAGCGCTCAAGAAATCGGATCGAACAGAGAATAGCACGCGTCCCTACTCCCCCACGAGCGCGCGGCAGAAATCGTGAGCGTCGAAGTCCTGAAGGTCCTCGATGCGCTCGCCTACGCCCACGCGGAGAATGGGAAGCTTGAGCTTAGAGGCAACGGCGAGCGCGATTCCGCCCTTGGCAGTGCCGTCGAGCTTGGTCATGATGACGCCATCGAGCCCCAGGGCCTCGTTGAACTCGAGTGCTTGGTTGAGACCGTTCTGGCCGGTCCCGGCATCGAGAACGAGCACCACGTGCACCGGCATGGGCCCCGCCTTGCACTTCTCGGCGCGCTTGCGGGTCACGTTCACGACCTTCGCAAGCTCGCGCATGAGGTCAGCCGAAGTGTGCAAGCGGCCAGCGGTATCGATAAGCACCAGATCAGCTCCCTGCGCGTCGGCCTCGTCGAGCACATCGTAGCAAACGCTCGCGGGGTCCGAGCCGCGGTCGCGCTTGACTACGGGCACGCCGGCGCGCTCTCCCCACACATCGAGCTGCTCGATAGCCGCGGCGCGGAACGTATCGGCCGAACCGATGACCACGCGCTTGCCCGCCTCGTGCGCGGCGGAGGCGATCTTGCCCACCGTGGTTGTCTTGCCCGCGCCGTTGATGCCCACGAAAAGCACGCACGACGGCGTATCGAAGAAGAAATCGTGCTCGGGCTCAACGAACACCTCGGCCAAACGGTCAGCGAGCGCGCCGCGCAGCTGCTGGGCAGTCTTGAGGTTCTTGCGCGCCGCAAGATCGCGCAGGTCGTCGGTTACCTGCATGGAAATCTCGGCACCCATGTCGCCCATGACAAGGGTGTCCTCAAGCTCTTCCCAGAAGCCTTCATCGACCTCGCCGCCGAAGTAGAAGAGCTCATTTAAAGCCTCGCGGCTGCGCTCAAGTCCGCGCGAGAGGGCATCAAACAGACCCATTATGCGTTCACGACCTTTCCGGTTGCCCGATCAAGCTTTTGACTCACGACGCGGCTCACGCCATCGGCCTGCATAGAGACGCCGTAAAGCACGTCCGCATCCTCCATGGTGCGCCTCTGATGCGAGACGACCAGAAGCTGGGTAGTTTTTCGCAGCACATCGATGGCATCGAGGAGCTTCGAGAGATTGGAGTCGTCGAGTGCCGCCTCGACCTCATCCAGCACGTAGAACGGCACCGTGCGCGTCTTGTACACGGCGAAGAGCAGCGCAAGGGCCGTGAGGCTCTTCTCGCCGCCGCTCATGAGCGTCATCTTGGTGATGCGCTTACCGCGCGGCTGCGCGATGACCTCGATGCCCGTCTCGGCGGGGTGCTCGGGATCGGTCATCTCGAGGTGCGCCTGCCCACCCGGGAAGAGCATACCGAAGATCTCTTGGAAGTTCTCGTCCACCTTGCTGAAGGTGGTGAGGAACGCAGAGCGCATCTTACGGTCGATCGCCGCGGTAATCTTGGTGAGGGCTCGGCGAGCGCTCTCGAGGTCGGCGAGCTGCTCCGCGATATAGTCCGCACGCGTGCGCAGGCGCTCGTACTCCTCCATAGCTACCTGGTTCACCGGGCCGAGGTTATTGATCTGCCGGACGAGGCCCGCAAGCTCGCGCTCCGCCGCCTCACGGTCCTCGGGCTCGGGAAGGGTGAGCGCTTCCTCGAGCACGGTGGTACCGTCGGCGGTGATAGCGGAGACTGCGCTCTCCACCTGGACCTCGAGCTTTCCGCGCTCGACGTTGATCTCGTTCTGCGCGGCAACCGCCGCATCCACCTCTTGCTTGGCCGCAGCGACCTGTTCCTTGGCGTCTTCAATGGTCTTCTTGAGCGAGGCGGAATCAGCCTCCTCGAGAGAAGCCTGGTCACGCAGGCGAGCAGCCCATTCCATAGCGCGCTCAAGAAGGGCGGTGTAGCGGTCATGCAGCGGATCGACGCGCAGGCGGAGCACCTCGAGCGACCGCGCAGACTGCGTCGTCGCACGAATACGGCGGTCAAGCCCTTCAAGGCGACGCTCCAACTCCGGGACACGGCTGGTAAGCGAGCGCTTGCGCTCGAGCGCCTGCGCCCTACGGACCCGTGCATCGGCAAGTTCGCCGGCGGCATCGCTATCGGCACGACGAAGACGATCGAGCTCGTCATTCGCCTCGGCGATCTCGTCGGCTAGCTCGCCCGCGTGCGCACGCTCTTCGTCACGCGTGCGCTCAAGCTCCTGGGCGCGCGGTGCAGCCTCACGAGCCTGCTGGGCAGCTTGCTCGCGGCGAGCAGTCAGCTTTGCATGCTCGGCCTCCGCGTTGGCGAGCGTCTGCTCGAGCCGCCCGATTTCCTCGCGCGCAGAGCGCTGTTCGCCCTGAAGGCGCGCAATCTCACTCGAAGCGTCGCGTTCCTCAGCACGCGCCACGTCGAGCGCCGCCTGCGCCTCGCTCACGCTCCGTCCAGCATCGTCGAAAACGGTGGAAAGGTCGGGTTCAAGGTCCTCGAGCTCACGAATGCGCCGCTTGCGCTCAAGAGCGCCGGCCTCGTGGTCCGCAGCGCTGCCAAGACGAACGATGCCGCCGTCGCGCACACGTGCCCCGTCGGGTGTCACATAGAGCACGCCCGGTACCGCGGGCGCTGCGAGGGCCTCTTCAAGCGAATCGACGAGATACACGTGCCCCAGCAAAGCCGCAACGGGAGCAGCATAGCCATCGACCACGGAGAGCTGCTCGACCAAGCGCTTTCCCGCAGCCCCAGCCGCGGGCTCGGGCACATTGATATCGCGCGCGATCAAGGTGGCCTCCCCCGAAGAGGCCGCCCCTCCCTGCATCGAAGCACCAACCGCATTCAAGCCCTCGGCAGAATCCATGACGAGCGCTTCCAGGTCGCCGGAAAGCAGCTGCTCGACCAGGGGCTCCAGCGCCCTTGGGGCCTCGATAAGATCGCCCAGGCGCGCAGAAACCGCACCAGCATGTTCATGCGCGATGCGGGCGGCCAGAGGCGACGCATCCGCAAAGCGTTCATCGAGCTTCTTAAGGCTCGCGAGCTCGGAGCGAACCTCATTCAGGCGGTCGCGCGCATCGGATTCTCGCTTACGGAGCTCCGCCAAGGTGTCCTGAGAGGCTTCGATAGCATCCTTAGCCTCTTCCAATGCTGCTGTCGCATCTGCAAGCTCGGCATCGACTTCCTCGGCACGGACACGACGGGCCTCGAGCGCGGCGCGAACGTTATCCGCCTCATCGTCGATCTGTTCAAGGCGCGAGGCGAACATCGAGTCCTCGAGCTCGGCATTGGAGAGAGATTCCCGAACCTTTGCAAGCTCGAGCGTGGCCTCATCAGCCTTGCGCTGGGCCTCGCGCTGCTCTCGCGTGAGCGCACCGATGCGGCGGTCGAGCTCCTCGCGGCGTGTGCGCGATTCCTGCGCCGCCGGCTCAAGGCGCGCGACGTCGTCTTCCGCCACCGCGAGCGCGGCGCCCACTTCTTCGAGCTTCTCGCGCGCCTCGGCGAGCTCGCTCGCCAAGCGCCGGCGCTGGTGCTCCGACCCGGAAAGCGTGCCCCGCATCTCGGAGAGGCGCGTCACCATGTTGTGGCCCTTTTCCTCAAGCAGGCGCATGTCCGAGTTGAGCCTGCCGATCACATCCTGCATGCGGCGGCGCTGCTCCCCAAGGTCGCCCACGAAGAGCCCTTTTTCCTCGAGCATGACCTGAAGCTTTTCGAGCTCGCGTTCCTTTTCGCCCAAGCGATACTGCGCGAGTTCGAGCGCGGCCGCGGCCTCCTTGGCGCGATGCTCGCACTCTCCCCAGGTTTTCTGCAGGCGGCGCAGCTCGTCCACGGCAAGTATCCGCGTGAGCTCGTTTGCTCGCTCGGTAAGGTCGCGATGTTTGCGGGCGCGGTCCACCTGGCGCTCAAGTGGGCGCAGCTGGCGCGTGATTTCGCGGCTGATGTCGCGGGCACGGGTGAGATGCTCATCCATGCTCTTGATCTTGCGCGCGGCGCGCTCTTTGCGGCGCTTGTGCTTGGAGATGCCCGCGGCCTCCTCGATAAGCGCGCGGCGCTCCTCCGGGCGGCTCTGAAGGATGGAGTCGAGCTTGCCCTGGCTGATGATGGAATGGGTGTCCTTGCCCAGGCCGGAATCGTGCAGGATGTCTTGGATATCCATGAGGCGGCACGGGCTCTGGTTGATGAGGTACTCGCTCTCACCCGAACGGTACATGCGCCGCGTGATGGCAACCTCGTTGAAATCGACGGGAAGCACGTGGTCGGAATTGTCGAGCACGAGCGAGACCTCGGCCACGCCCACGGGTTTGCGCGCCGAGGAACCCGAGAAGATGACATCCTCCATGGCCTGGCCGCGCAGCTGCTTCGCGCTCTGCTCGCCCAAAACCCAGAGGATGGCATCGGAGATATTCGATTTACCCGATCCGTTGGGACCGACGATGACCGTGAGGCCGGGCTCGAAGACCATGTGCGCGCGGTCGGCAAACGACTTAAAGCCCTTCAAGGTGAGCGACTTCAGGTACATGGCGCTCCCCTATCCGTTCCGCGGCGAGACGATACCGCCGTCAGAGGTGTAGCCCATGCGCTCGAGCGCATCGAGCGCTGCGGCTGCCTCGGCCTTCTTCTTCGAAGGACCGGTTCCCTTGCCCTGGCGAGCGCCGTCCACGAGCACCACTGCGGTGAAGATGGGCTCATGAGCCGTTCCGCCGGTACCGACGAGCTTGTAGGCAGGCGGCTCATGATGGTCGCTCTGCACGCATTCCTGGAGGTAGGACTTAGGATTGCTCGGACGCTCGGCGCGATCGGCGGCGAGATGCGGCTCGAGGGTGCGGGTGATGAAGTCCTCGGCCGCGGCGCGCCCGCCATCGAGAAAGAGGGCGCCCACGAGCGACTCGTACACGTTCTCGAGCGCGGAGTGCAGGCCGCGCGCGCCCGTTCCCGTCTCGGAAGCGCCGAAGATGATGCACTGGTCGATGCCGAGCTCTTGCCCCACCTCAGAGAGCATCTGGCCCGAAACGAGCGAAACCTTGAGGCGCGTGAGCCTGCCCTCGTCGAACTGCGGGTAGGCTTGGTAGAGCGCGAGCGCAACGATGGAACCCAGGATGGAATCGCCCAAGAACTCCAAGCGCTCGTATGAGGCCGTAACCGGCTGCCCCTCGACGGCGGAGGGGTGCGTAATCGCGCTCTGCAGCAGGTCACGGTCGTGGAACTTGTGCCCGCAGATCTGCTCTGCGAGCGCGAGTTTTTCTGAGATGAGCAAGGCCTATGCCCCCTGCTGCGTTGCCTCGATGGCATCGATGGCATCCGCGACGGAGGCGATGGCGAGCAGGCGCTCCTCGTCCATCTCGATATCGAACTCATCCTCAAAAGCCGTCACGAGCTGCAGACGGTCGAGCGAATCCGCATCGAGGTCGTCGAAGGTGGTCTCTTCGGTGATCTGATCGATATCGATACCGAGGACATCGCTCGCGATATCGGCAACCTTGTTGAAGATCTCTGTGCGATCCATGCTCGCATCTCCTCTCACCATGCCGGGCACGCCGGCCTCACTATGCGTTCTGATTCTACCCCAGATAGCCGTGGGCTGCCGCCCGAGATCCCGCGCGCAATCACCGCCCCTGGTGACGCTTTCGCGCTACTTGACGATAGAATCCACCGAATCGATCACGTGCTGAATCAGGCCGGCTCGAACGGCATCTGCAGTGGCAAGGGTGCCGTTCTTCACCGCCTCGACGGAAGTTGCGCCATGCCCGATAAGCACCACGCCCTTGAGGCCGAGAAGGATCGCCCCGCCCTTGGCGTCGCCCGATAGCCTCTCCTTGATTGCGTTGAGCTCGCTTTTCACCAAAAGCCCCGCGATCTTGCCCTTAGTGGAGGAAAGCAGGGTGCTCTTGAGCTCCTGAAGGATGAGCTTCGCTGCGCCCTCGGTCGCCTTGAGCGCCACGTTACCGGCAAAGCCGTCGGCAACCACGACATCATAGGAGCCCGAGACGAGGTCCGAGCCCTCGCAGTTCCCCGCGAAACCGGTGAGCCGCTCCTTCATCAGCTTGAAGCACTCCTTGGTGAAATGCGAGCCCTTGGAGTCCTCGGTTCCGTTGGAGAGCAGACCGATTCGCGGGTTCTTGATATCGCAGACCACGCGGGCATACGCAGCGCCCATCTGCGCGAAGCGAAGCATGTCGCCTGGCTCCACATCGGGGTTGGCACCGAGGTCGCAGAAAACGGTGAGGCCGCCCGTGCGGTTAGGCAGCGCGGTGGTGATGCAGGGACGAATGGGGCGCTGCTCGCCCTCGTCCTCATATTTGAACGGCGTGACGTAGGCGGTCGCGGCGGCTGTTACCGCTCCGGTGGCACCAGCGGAGAAGAAACCCTGAACCGTACCCTTCTTGACCGCGCGGCACGCGACAACAATCGACGACTTGCGCTTGCTCATGACCGCCTTGATGGGGTCGTCGCCCATCTCGATGGTATCGGGCGCCACAAGCGGCTCCACGCGATCGCGCTTCTGGGCAAAGGGGACCACGAGCTCCTCGGGGCCCACGGCAAAGACGGTTAGCTCAGCATCGGCCGCAAGCGCGGCATCGATACCATCAAGCACGACCTGCGGCTCCTCGTCCCCGCCCATGACATCGACCGCAACGCACACCTTAGACATGACATATCCTCTCAATAGCGAAATGGCCGACGCAAAGGCCGGCCATATCATGCAGCAACATACTTGCGATGCACCATCGTTACTCGGTAACGATGACTTCGCGATCCTTGTAGTAACCGCAGTTGGGGCACACATGATGCGGAAGCTTCACGGCGCCGCAACGGGGGCAGGTGGAACGAGAGGGGGCATCGATCTTCATATTTGCGGAACGACGGTTATGCGTACGGATGCGTCCCTGCTTTTGCTTAGGTACTGGCATGTTGACCTTCCTTATTACTTCACCTTAAGGCACTGCTTACGCGCAAGCAGTGATAATAGCATACTCGCTGCTCAGATGTATAGTGATTATTTGGATTAGTCGTCAAGCTTGAGGTTTTTGAGCACGGCAAACGGGTTATCGTCGCTCATCGCACGCTCTTCTGCCTCGCGCTCAGCGCAGCCGCACGGCCCTTCGTTGAGATTGGCTCCGCACGTGGGGCACAGTCCCTTGCAATCGGGCCGGCAGAGCACCACGAACGGCGTGTCCATGATGACGGCATCGGCGATGGGGCCCGAAAGATCGATGACGCGCTCAGGGCTCACGACCTCGAAGCCATCCTCATAGGCATCCGGATCGTCGGGCTCTTCGAAAAGGTAATACTCCTGAATCTCACCCGCGATATCGATGTGCGCGGGTTCAAGGCAAAGGTCGCACGCGCCCGTGGCGCCAGCGCGCACGAGCCCTGTCACGAGGACGCCGTCACCCGTATGCGTGAGCACGACATCATAGGAGATGCCGTCATCGAGCGCGAACTCCTTCTCTCCCACCGAATACGAGGGAGCGTCAACGGTGCCCGCAACGGGATAGCTGTCGCCGGGATTCTCGATATGGTCTGCAAGCTCGATGAGCACCGGATCGAAAAGCGCCATGATTACCAAGCGCCGTTCTGGTTGCTGGTGTTCGCACCCTCGTTGAGCTGCTGGCGGCAACGAGCAACGGTGGAGGTCAGGCTCTTGAGGTTCTCCTCGAGATGCGTGAAGACCTGCTCCGCATAATCTTCGGCAGCGTAGCGCGTCTCGCGCTCGTACTGCTGAGCACGGTCGCGAATGTCGTCGGCCTGCTGCTGCGCGAGGCGAACGATCTCCTGCTCGCCAGCGATGGTGAGCGCCTGTTGCTGAGCGTCGGCGATGATGGAATCGGCTTGAGCGGCGGCAGATGCCAGAAGCTCGTCGCGCTCCTTGAGGATGCGACGCGACTTCTGCCACTCTTCGGGATAGCTCATGCGAATCTCGTCAAGAATGTTGAAGAAGACCTCAGTCTCAATCACCTTGAACTGCGCGTTCTTGCCGAACGGCGGCTTGGCCTCTTCGATGATGCCCTCAAGCTCATCGACCAGGCTCTCGATTCTCTCCCCCGGAAAGTTATCGCCCGGCATTCGGTCTCCTTTCATAGGCTGCGAATAAACTGCGATTCAATTTCACATAGTACCACAGAGCGCGATTATCGCTCTTTAAAGCGCTCTTTGAGCGCGGCGTCAACATTCGGTGTGACGAATTCCGACACATCTCCACCAAACGAGGCGATCTGCCGCACGACCGACGACGAGAGATAGCCGTACTGCGGGCTGCTCATCACAAAGATCGACTCGAGGTCCGCGTCGAGACGGTAGTTGAGGTCTGCCTGCTGAAGCTCATACTCGAAATCGGTCATGGCGCGCAGGCCCTTAACCACGGCGCCGGCGCCCACTTCGCGAGCAAGATCCACGAGAAGGCCGGTAAAGGGCACCACCTGAACGTCGTCAAGCCCTTCGCACAGGAGCGCCTCGCGCGCAAGGCTCACGCGCTCATCGAGCGAGAAGGTCGTGCCCACCCCGTTCTTACCAAGCGACTCGGCAACCGCCACCGTAACCTGCGGGCAGATGCGGCGCGCGCGGCGCACGACGTCAACATGACCATAGGTGATGGGATCGAACGTGCCGGGAACGAGCACATGGGTGATGGGATCGGGCATGGAAGCTCCTTGAGAACGGAGGTACAGAACAGGCACGAATGAGACAGTTGTGCCGGGTCATTTTGTCTCTGAGACAGTTGTGCCGGGTCATTTTGTCTCTGAGACAGTTGTGCCGGGTTATTTTGTCTCATCAACAAGCTGGAGGACATCGACCGCGGTGGTGCCATAGCGCTTCTCTCGCACGATCTCGAAGCCCTGCGGGTGCGCCCCAGGAAGATCGGATCGGTGCTCGAACAGGGCGATGGCGCCCGAAGCGAGCAGGTCGTGCGCCGCAAGCGCTTCGAGCAGCGCCTCCGCCGGCTCGGGCCCGAGCGCATAGGGAGGGTCTATGAGCACCGCGTCGAAGGGCCCGCCCGGCACGCGCCCGCGCGATGCTGCGGCGAGCACATCGCCCGTCACCACACGGTAGGTAGAGCGCTCCGCTTTGAGCCCCTCGAGGTTTCGGCGGACAAGCAAGGCGGCCTGCCGATCGCTATCGAAGAACGTGGCATGCAACGCCCCGCGTGAGAGCATCTCGATGCCCAGCGCCCCGGACCCAGCGAACGCGTCGAGCACGCGCGCGCCGCCGATGCCCTCATCGAGGGCAGAATCGAGCACCGAAGCGCACGCCTCGCGCACGCGATCGGTCGTCGGACGCGTTACCTCGCGCCCCCGCGGCTCCTCGATGCGACGGCCTCGCCACATACCGGCAACGATCCTCATCCACCGCTCACCTCCTTGAATACATCTCCATAGCGCCTGACGACCTCGATCCTCAAGGGCATCGTGGCCACCGACGCAAGGTCATGAGCATAGCGCAAGATCTCTTGCGCGTCATCGTGGGCAGCTTGGATAACCTCGACATCCGCCTCGAGGTCAACAAACCGAAGCGTCACCCCGCCGTGCTGCCTAAGGCCCAAGATCTCGCCCTCATGGCGAAGGCGCAGATCGAGTTCGGCGAGCGCGAAGCCGTCGGAAGTGCGCTCTAAAGCCTCCAAGCGCTCCTGGGCGGTGCTTCGCGCGCCGGACTTCTTCGCATGCGTCATGATGAAGCAGCGCCCTGCATCGCGTCCGCGGCCCACACGACCGCGCAGCTGGTGGAGTGTTGCCAAGCCGAAGCGCTCGCCATCCTCGATGACCATCACGGTGGCCTCGGGCACATCGACGCCCACTTCGACCACCGTGGTAGAGACGAGTATCTGCACATCGCCCCGACGGAACGCGTCGATGACCGCATCCTTCTCGTGGTTCGGCATGCGCCCGTGGAGCGCCTCGACGCGCGCCGCGGGAAACGTTCTCCGCACGCGCTCGAGCTCGCGTTCGACGCTGTGCAGCCGAACCTTCGGCGCCGCCTTGCCATCATCCGCGTCGAGCGAGGGTGCCGACCCCGGCACGTCGTCGAGCTCGTCGGTAGAATCGCTCTCCGCCACGAGCGGGCAGATGATGTAGGCGCGCTGCCCGGCCTCGAGCGCTTCGCGCACGGCGCCATAGGCGATATCCCGGTTCGATTCGGTGAGCACGCGCGTCTGGACCCCTGCCCCCGCAACGGGCCGCGTGCGAATAACGCTCGTCTCAAGGTCACCGTAAACCGAGAGCGCAAGGGTGCGCGGAATGGGCGTGGCGGTCATAACGAGCAGGTCGGCGCCGGGACCTTTAGCGCGCAACGCATTCCTTTGGTTCACGCCAAACCGGTGCTGTTCGTCGATGACCACAAGGGTGAGCCGCTTGAAGACGACATCTTCAGAAAGCACGGCGTGGGTACCGAAGAGCACCGTGAGCTCGCCCGAAGCGAGGCGCTCCTCGATGGACGCCCGCTCATCGGCCGGCGTCGCACCAGTGAGCAGCGCCCACGAGATCCCCGCCCGATCGAGCAGTGGGCCGCACTTCACCGCGTACTGCTGAGCGAGCACGCTCGTAGGGGCCATCACGCATGCCTGGGTATGAGAGTCGGCGACCGCGGCGAGCGCCATGCACGCGACGGCCGTCTTGCCCGTACCCACGTCGCCCAGAAGAAGCCGGTTCATGACATGACCGGCTTCGGCCATGTCGTTAAGTATCTCGCCCACGGCGCGCTCCTGCTCATCGGTGAAGGAGAACGGCAGCGCGTCGCGCAAAGCAGCAACGCGCGCGCCAGGCACATGCGCGACGGGGTGAACGTCGAGCAGGTTGGCATCGTTGCGAAGGCGAAGCGCGAGCTGCAAGAAGAGGAGCTCATCATAGGCTAGGCGCTGCCGGGCCTCGTCGCGCTCATCGAATGAGGTCGGAAAATGAATGGAGCGGAGCGCGCGGGAGACGCTCATGAGGTGTCGGCGTGCACGGATGCGAGCGGGCAGAGCATCGACAAAGCCGTCGGTGCGCTCCAAGGCGCCCGAAACGATCCTCCGCATCCAGGCAACGGAAATGCCCTCCCCCACCGGATGCACCGGCATGATGGAGCCCGACTGCGCGCGCTCGTCGAGCTTCTCGAAATGAGGCGAGCTCATCTGCTTGAACCCGTAGGCGAATTCGACCTTGCCCATGAGTGCGAGGCGATCGCCGGGCTTGATGTCGCGCGCAAGCCATGGCTGCTTGAAGAATGCCGCCTGGATCACGCCCGTTTCGTCGATAAGCGAAACCTCGACCACGCTGAGCCGCGGGCGCGGGTGCTTCTCCACCACGCGATCGACGGTAGCGACGATGGTCGATACCTCGCCAAGCGGGGCATCTTCAACGGTATAGGCATGTGAGAAATCGAGGTAGCGACGCGGTATATGGAGAAGGAGGTCGCCCACGCGTTCGATCCCCAAACGCCTGAGCGCCTCCTCGCGAGCTCCAGATACATATTTTAGGCGCGACACATCCTCATCGAGCGCGCTAGCCCGAAGCAGGCGCGCGTGCGCCGGCGACAAGGCATAGCTACGCTGAGGCGCGGCCACGATCTACTCGATCGAGAAAATCACCGGATAGAGCGGCTGCTCCCCACGGTGCGAATCGATCTCGAGGTCGGGCTGGGCCTCCTCGATGGCGGCGAGGATGTCCTCGAAATCCTCGTCGGAGAGATCCGCGCCAGCGAGAATGGTGAGCGAGTCGCCCTCCTCATCTTCCTGCATGCGGTTGATGCACTCAAGCGTAACCTGCTTGACGTCGGACCCGACCACATCGATCGACCCGCCGATGATGCCCATGACATCGCCAGCGTGGATGGGAGAGCCGTCGGACGCCTGGCTATCGCGCACGGCCGAGGTAACCTCGCCATCGCGCACATCCTCGAGGGCCTCGGTCATAGCCTCGACCGCATCCTCAAGCGAAGAATCCGGGAGCACGGCGAAGAGCGCCGAGAACGCCTGCGGCACGGTCTTCGTAGGAACGACCGCAACCTGCTTGTCGGTGCAGGCGGTCGCAGCGGCCTCGGCCGCCATGCGAATGTTGCCGTTGTCGGGCAGGATGATCACGGCCTCGGCGTTGACCTTCGAGACGGCATCGAGAAGGTCGGCCGTGCTCGGGTTCATGGTCTGTCCGCCCGAGACCACCACGTCGACGCCGAGCGACTCGAGGATCTCGGCCTCGCCGGAACCGGCCGCCACCGCAACGAAGCCGAGCGGCTTGGCAGGCTCTGCAGGCGCCGCATCCTGGTCCTCGTGGATCTTGGCGGTGCGCTCGCGCGACTCCATATCCATGTTGTGGATGAAGACCTCGTAGATCTGGCCGAGCTGCAGCATGTGCTCGAGCACGAGGTTCGGGGTATTGGAATGAACGTGGATCTTATAGTCGGGATAGGCGCCCACGAGAAGCTCGCAATCGCCCATGGACGCGAGGAACTGGAGGCACTCCTCCTCGTCGAAGGGGGCATCCGCCTTGAAGAGGAACTCGTTGCAGTACCGGTACTCAGAGCCCTCCCAGTCGTCGTTCGCTTCGATCTTCACGCGATCGAGCGCACCCTCGCGAGCGCTATCGGCGGAGGCATCGAAGGTGGCGGCGAAGTCCTCGGTCTTGACAGCGGTGCGCCCGAGGGCGGCGGCCACGAAATTCTCAAGGAAGATGGCGAAGCCGAACGCGCCGGAGTCCACCACGCCGTTCTCCTTGAGCACGGGCAGCAGGTCGGGCGTGCGCGCGACGGACTGATACGCCTCGACCACGATGGCGTCGAGTGTATCCTCGACCGACTCGCGAGCCTTGGCGCAAGAATCGGCCTTGGTGGAGATATCGCGCAGCACGGTCAGGATCGTGCCCTCGACCGGCTTGCGCACCGCCTTGAAGGCGACCTTCACGGCGTTGCGGAGCGCAGCGGCCACATCGGCAGACGTCGCAGGGTCCGTCGCGTCGACGAGCCCCTCGGCAACGCCGCGCAGGATCTGCGAGGTGATGACGCCAGAGTTTCCGCGCGCGCCCATGAGCGAGCCGTGGGTGATGGCGCCGGCGATGGCCTCCATATCGGCATCGGCGGGAAGGCTGCTGAGCTCCTTCACCACCGAGGCGAGCGTGAGCGACATATTGGTTCCGGTATCGCCATCGGGCACGGGGAACACGTTGAGCTTGTTGATGTCCTCTGCCTTGTCAGAGACCGCGGCGGCCGCAATGGGAAAGCAGGTTCGAATGGTCTTCGCAATCATGTGGGATATCTCCGTTGGTTCTAGCCAGGGTACGTACCGCCCGGCGTTTAGCCGAGGTTCTTGAGCGCGTCGATATGGATGACGACCTTCAACTTGGCGGGGTCGATCTCTGCGATCTCCTGCAGCGTGAAGGCGACCGCGCTGGAAAGGTTCTCGCACACGGACTTCATGTTCACGCCGCTCTCGAGCACCACGTGCAAATCGACGGCGAGCCCCTCCTCGGTGTTGGAGACAAGCACGCCCTTGCGCAGGCGCTGGCCGGCAAGCAGGCGCACGCTCTCGGCACCCTGCAGCTGCTCGGCCATGCCAACCACGCCATAGCAAGACATGGCAGCGTAGCCGGCGATATCGGCAATGACATCGTTAGAAACGCTCAGGCTTCCGGACACTGTATCAGGCACGGGAATCTCCTTATCTGATGCACAGCGCATCGGTTTCACGAGTAATCCCCTGTATCTTACTACGAGTTTGGAACCCATGCTGAAAATGCACGCCATGCAAAATCAGGACAGAGGGAATATTGCAAAATCATGCAAAATCAGGACAGAGGGAATATTGCAAAATCAGGACAGAGGAAATTTCACCTCCCCTGCCCTCGCTGACGTAAAACCAGGACAGGGGAAATGTTACGTCCCCCGCCCTGGTTGTCTCATGATCTGCGCCCGCTATTCCTCGGGCTCGCCATCCTCGAACTGCGAATTATAGAGCTCAGCGTAGAAGCCGTTCTTGGCAAGGAGCTCGTCGTGCGTGCCAGATTCCACGATGTCGCCGTCGCGCAGCACCAAGATTACGTCGGCATTGCGGATGGTGCTCAAGCGGTGCGCGATCACGAAGCTCGTGCGGCCCTGCATGAGGGCGTCCATGGCGCGCTGGATGCGCTCCTCGGTGCGCGTGTCCACGTTGGAAGTTGCCTCGTCCAGGATGAGGATGGGGCGGTCAGCGATGAACGCGCGCGCGATGGTGAGAAGCTGCTTCTGGCCCTGGCTCACATTGGAGGCGTCCTCGTTGAGCTCGAAGTCGTAGCCGCCGGGGAGCGTCCGGATGAAATGGTCCGCGAGCGCGGCGCGCGCGGCAGCGTGCACCTCATCATCCGAGGCGGACGCCCTGCCATAGCGGATGTTCTCCATGATGGATCCCTTAAAGAGCCACGTATCCTGCAGGACCATGGCGAAGTTCTCGCGCAGGTCGTCGCGGGCGTAGTCGCGCAGGTCCACGCCGTCCACGGTAATGGACCCGGCGTTCACGTCGTAGAAGCGCATGAGAAGCTTCATGAGCGTGGTCTTGCCCGCGCCCGTGGGCCCTACGATGGCAACGGTCTGGCCCGGCTCCACATGGCAGCTGAAATCGTGGATGATGGTCTTGTTTGGAACATACCCGAAGCGCACGTGGTCGAATGCGACCTCTCCGCGGCAGCGGGGCAGCTCGGGCGTGGACGCATCGGCAGATTCCTCGGGCTCGGCCAAGAACTCGAATACGCGCTCGGCTGCAGCCGAGAGCATCTGAAGCATGTTCGACACCTGGCTAAGCTGCGTGATGGGCTGCGTGAAGTTGCGCACATACTGCATGAAGGCCTGGATATCGCCCAGGTTGATGGTGCCGGCAATAGCCAGGAATGCGCCTACGATAACCACCGCCACGTAGGCGAGGTTCGCCACGAAGTTCATGATCGGCTGCATGAGGCCGCTGAAAAACTGCGCCCGCCAGCCCGAATCAAAGAGGTTGGCGTTCTCCACATCGAAATCGGCCACGGCGCGCTGCTCGCGATTGAACACCTTGATGACGTTCTGGCCCGAGAAGCTTTCCTCGATGATGCCGTCCACGCGGCCCAAGATGGCCTGCTGGCGGCGGAAATACCGCTGCGACGAGCGCACGACGACCACCACGAGCACGAGCGAGACGGGCACCGTGAGGAAGGTGAGGCCCGCGAGCGTCACCGAGACCGAAACCATCATGACGGCGACGCCGATGATCTGCGTCACCGAGGTGATGAGCTGGGTCACGCTCTGGTTGAGCGATTGGCCGAGGGTGTCCACGTCGTTGGTCACGCGGCTCATAACGTCGCCGACCGAGTTCGTCTCGAAGTAGCTGAGCGGCATGCGGTCGATCTTCTCGACGATCTCCCTACGCATGCGATAGCACACGCGCTGGGTCAGGCCGGTCATGATCCAGCCCTGGACGAAGTTCATAGCCGCACTCGTCACGTAAAGGCACAGGAGCCCGGCCAGAATGTAGCCGATCTTGATGAAGTCGATACCGCCCGTGCCGGTGACCTTCGCAGCAAGGCCCTGGAAGAGCTCGGTCGTGGCCTGGCCCAGAATGCGGGGGCCGAGCACGTTGAACACCACCGACGCGACGGCGCAGACGATAGCGATGATGAGCGCGATGCGCTCGTGCGCGATATAGGCGACGAGCTTCTTGATGGTTCCCTTGAAGTCCTTCGCGCGCTCAGACGCGGGACCGCGTCCCATGGGGCCCGGCATCAGCGCTCACCTCCTTCCAAAGCGTTGGCTTCCAAGGCAGAGGTCTCGGTTGCCGCATCGTCGAGGCCAAGCTCCTTCGAAGAGAGCTGGCTCTTCGCGATCTCGAGGTACTCGGGGCAGGAGCGCAGAAGCTCTTCATGCGTGCCGCGGCCCACGATGCGGCCATCGTCGAGCACGAGGATCTCATCGGCGTGCATGATGGTCGCGATGCGCTGCGCCACGATCACGATGGCGGCGTCTCCCGCGCGGTCGGCAAGCTCCTGGCGCAGCACGGAATCGGTCTTGTAGTCGAGCGCGCTGAAGCTGTCGTCGAACACGAGCACGCGCGGACGGATGGCGAGCGCGCGGGCGATGGAAAGGCGCTGGTTCTGGCCACCGGAAACGTTGGAGCCGCCCTGGCTGATGGGGCTCTCGTACGCATCGGGCTTGCCCTCGATGAACTCCGTCGCCTGGGCGATCTGAGCTGCCTCGACCATATCGGCATCGGGCATGGAGGGGTCGCCGTACTTGATGTTGCTCGCTATGGTGCCGCTGAAGAGCATGCGCTTCTGCGGAACGTACCCTATGGTGCGGCGCAGCTCCTCGAGGCCGATCCTTCTGATGTCCACGCCATCGAGCGTGATGGAACCCTCCGTGACATCGTAGAGGCGAGGGATAAGCTGCACGAGGGTGGATTTGCCGCATCCCGTGGAGCCGATGATGGCGCAGGTCTTGCCCGGCTCGGCCGTGAAGCTGATGTGCTCCAAGGTGGGTTCCTCGGCATCAGGATAGGTGAACGTCACGTCGTTATAGGAGATGACGCCGCGCCACCCCTCGCCGTGCTCACGAGACACGCGATCGGCGGGCGCGGGGTCCTCAATGCTGGAATGGCAGGCAAGGACCTCTTGGACGCGCTCCGCCGCCACGTCGGCGCGCGGCAGCATGACCGAGATCATCGTGAGGATCATGAAGCTCATGATCACCTGCATGACGTAGTTGATATAGGCCATGAGGTCGCCCACCATGAGGTTGCCCGCGTCGACGCCTTGCCCGCCGAACCACACGATGCCGACGGTCGTGGCATTCATCACGATGAGCATCATGGGCATGAGCGCCGCCATGCACCGGTTGGTGAAGATATAGGTGTTGGTGAGCTCGCGGTTCGCCTTGTCATAGCGTTCCTGCTCGTAGCTCTGGCGGCCGAAGGCGCGAACGGGCATGATGCCCGTCACGATCTCGCGTGCGACCAGATTGTTGCGGTCCACCAGGCTCTGCATGCGGCGGAACTTGGGCATGGTGATGCCCATGAGGATGCCGATGGTGATGGCGATGACCAGGATTGCAACCACGAGGATCCACTCGAGCCCGGTTGGTGTGGTGAGCACGCGCACCACGGCGCCGATGCCCATGCAGGGCGCGAAGAGCACGATGCGCAGGCACATCACGAGGACCATTTGGATCTGCTGAATGTCGTTTGTTGCACGCGTGATGAGCGACGCAGCGGAGAACTTCTCCATTTCCGCAGGCGAGAACGACAGCACGCGCTCGTAGAGCTGGTGGCGAAGGTCGCGCGCGATCGCGGCCGAAGTCTTCGACGCGTTGAACGCCGCGAGGATGGCGCAGAGCGCCGAGAGCAGCGCGTAGGCGAGCATGGTGAGACCCTCGGAGAAGAGATAGGATGTCTGGACGTCGTTCAGGTCCAGGCCGGCATCGCGGTAGACATCCTTCACGTATTCGATGGCGCGGCCCTCGATGATGGTATCGCCCTGATCGCCGAGGGAATCGACGAGCTGCGCGCGCATCTGCGCGAAGCTGCCCGCCTCCACCGTGACGGCATGCCCGGCCTCGGCAGACAAGTACCCTTCAACCATGCCGACGAGTTCGTCGAGGTCGATGGTATCACCGAACTGAGCCTTGAGGGCATCGAACGCCGGCATGCCCTCGGCCGCCTCGGCGGAAGCGAAGTCCTCCACCGCAATACCTTGGTTGATCTGGTAGACGAGCATCTCGGCCTCGGCCATTTCGCCCTCAATCGCGGCACGGTCGTCGTCTGTGCCAACGAAGGTGCGCACGCCGCCCGCATCGGGCCCGCTGTAGAACGCATCGACCTGGCTTGCAACGTCCTTATCGAGGAATAGCTCGACATCTGCGAGGTCGCTCTCGGTGATCTGATCCGGAACGGCGCTCTCGATGCCGCCCTGGCTGATGCCCACGTCTACAATGTTGCTCATGAGCCCAGGCAGGGTCAGTTCGCAATTGGCCTGCATGAATAGCAGCACCAACGCGATGAGGAAGTTGACCCCGTGCCCTTTGAGGAACTTGAAGATCTTCAACGGCCCATCCCTTCCGTTGCCGTGCGCCGGGCCATCTTCCCGCCGCATGCCTCGCGACGGCCTATGAGCCCAGACGCTCGAAGGGCGCCCGCAGGCACCCTCCTCTTCTCGTATATATATGTGTGTAGAGTTGCCGCGTGCGAACCAGGCAGCACACCTGTCGCACGCCCTACCCCTCCGCGCACGTGGAGGATGTTGTACCCCATCGATTTCGAAAATGGGTTGTCGCGGGAAAGCTTTGGGCACCCTTCATACAATTTTCATTCATGAGGTACCGAACGGAATACGTATTTGCGGACAGCATCGTGCCTGGGCACGATGCGCCGCGTGGCATGTGAACGGCCGCGAAAGGGATCGCCTGTAGATATCTATATAAGAAGGCGAACATGACGCTCATGGAGGTTCGCCCCGAAGAGCTCGCGAATCACGTCCTGCTGGACCTCGCCCGGGAGGCAAGCATAGCGCTCATGGAGGTTCGCCCCGCCTGTTGACGGCGCTTGGCGGTACGCGTAGCATGTACGCGGGCAAAATGCTGGAATTTGTTCGTGAAGATTACTCGCATTTCCAGTGTTCTGTGCTATAGTTCCTATCTGTTTGATTAAGTGGGTAGTTCCAGACCGCCCAAGGAGGGTTTCGATATGTCCAAAGTTTGCGAAGTCTGCGGTAAGCACCCCGTTGCTGGTCGCTCCATCAGCCACTCCCACCGCGTGACCAACCGTAAGTTCCGTCCCAACATCCAGCGCGTGTACTGCGTGGTCGATGGCCAGCGCAAGAAGATGAACGTGTGCACCAACTGCCTCAAGTCCGGCAAGGTGGCCCGCTCCTAAGTGCTCTGGCGTCGCAGAGGCGGCGCTCCCCTTCTTGGGAACATATATGCATGCAAGGCGCCCTTCGGGGCGTCTTTTTTGTTCGCTCCCCACGGGCAAATATGATCGTCGCCTCCAGCAGGCAAATATGATCGTCGCTCCCCCGCAGGCAAAGCACGACGATGCCGCGCGCGGACAAAACGGACTTCGCACACCACAAAAAACGGACCCGGCGCGCCACAAAACGGACTTCGCGCACCACCAAAATTGGCTGAACCCGGGATTTCGACCCCACCCAAATACATAGTTTCAACTTTTGGGCACTTCATCACGAACCCGACAAGCACACAAAGAACGCCGCAAAAA
>NZ_HE978574.1:1337480-1338955 GCF_000311845.1 Enorma massiliensis phI
TAAACTGCGCCCCAAAACTTGGACACGCTAAATGATAACCCCTAAGCCGCCTCCCGGAGGGCCCGCTCCCGGAACTCCACCGGGGTCAGCCCGCCCAGCTTCTTCTGGCGCCTCACGTGGTTCCAATGGTGTATGTAGGCCTCGAGGTCCGCCTTGAAGGACTCGAACGCGTCCCAGTCCCGCCCCCTGAAGAACTCGTCCTTGAGGTGCCCGAACACCTGCTCGGTCGCCCCGTTGTCGATGCAGTTGCCCTTGCGCGACATGCTCTGGGTGAAGCCGTTGCCGCGCAGGGCCGAGACGTAGAGGTCGTGCTGGTACTGCCACCCCATGTCCGAGTGCATGACGGGGCTCGCGCCCTCCGGCTTGGCCGCCATGAGCGCCTCCAGCATCTCCTCCTGCTGGGCGAGGTCCGGGTGCTCGGAGATCGACCACGCCACGATCTCCTTGCTCCCGAAGTCGTACGCCGGCGCGAGGTAGGCCCTGCCGAAGGAGAGCTTGAACTCGGTGACGTCGGTGCCCAGCTTCTGCCAGGGCCCGTCGGCGGAGAAGTCGCGGCCGATCACGTTCTCGAAGGTCTCGCCGACGGCGCCCCTGTACGAGCTGTACCCGTGGCGGTCGGCCTCCTTCCGGATGCGGCACCTCAGGTCCATCTCGTTCATCACCTTGAGCACCGTCTTGTCCGCTACCCGCACGCCGTCCACGGCCCGGAGCTCCATCGCGACCTGGCGATGGCCGACCCCGTTCGGCAGCCTCCCGAAGATCTCGGCGACGCGCGGCCGGAGCTCGGGCCTGGTCGGGGCCCTCGGGTGCGCGAGGGCGTAGTAGTAGCTGGACCTGGCGAGGCCCGCCGCCTCGAGCAGGTCGGCGAGCGCGTGGCCCTGCCCTGAAAGCTCGGCGACCGCTAGGGCCTTCTCCCGGTTCGGGAGCGCCTCTCCGCCTTCAGGGCTATCGATTTTTTTAGGTACTCGACCTGCGCCTCGAGCTTCCGGACGCGGGCCTCGAGCTCCTGCTCGCGGGTCCTCGGGGCCGCCCTCGCGCCCGTTCCGCGCGGCCTGCCCCCGGACCTGGGACGGAGCGCCTCCGCGCCGCCCTCGCGGTACAGGCGGCACCACCGCTTGACCGTGGGGAGGCTCGCCACGCCGTGCCTGGCCATCGCCTCGGCCTGCGTCGAGCCCCCGTCGACCACCTCCCTCGCGACCGCGAGGCGCGTCTCGTAATCGTATGTCGGGCACTTCTTCCCCATGTTGAGCAGCACGTCCCTCCCGCAGGCCCGGTACGTCAGCTCCCATTCTCTCACGGTATCCGCCGGAGCGCCCGTCGCGGCCGCGACGGCGGCGGGGCGGAGCCCCTCGGCGAACATCGCCGCCGCCCGCTCCTTGGTGGCGCGGTCGTATCTCAGCCGCAGGTCGATCGCCATGCATGCCTCCCGTCTCCCGGATCAAGGTTTCCTTGTCCAAGAAACGGGGTGCGGTTCA
>NZ_HE978574.1:1339345-1568510 GCF_000311845.1 Enorma massiliensis phI
TCCTCGTTCGCCGTGGGGTGTACTCGGATTACGGCTGCGACCTAGTTCCTGCGTAACAGATTACGGGCGTGAAGCTTATCGGTGAAAGCTAAAGCATTTCCACGTTTTACTCGCCGGGGTTCCTACTGGCCCTGGGCGGCGTACTTCGCCTCGGTCGCCGCCTTTGCGGGGCGCCACCAGGCCTCGTTCTCGCGGTACCACCGGATGGTCTCGGCGAGGCCCTCGGCGAAGTCGGTGTGGGCCGGCTCCCAGCCGAGCTCGCGGCGGAGCTTGGTGGAATCGATCGCGTAGCGGCGGTCGTGGCCGGGGCGGTCGCGCACCCAGTCGAAGTCGTCCTCGTCGCGGCCGAACGCCTTGAGGATCTCGCGAAGGACGGTGATGTTGTTCTTCTCGCCGTCGGCGCCGATCAGGTAGGTCTCGCCGATGCGGCCGCGGGTCAGGACGGCCCAGACGGCCGAGCTGTGGTCCTCGGTGTGGATCCAGTCACGGACGTTCAGGCCGTCGCCGTAGAGTTTCGGGCGCACCCCGTCGATCAGATTCGTGATCTGGCGCGGGATGAACTTCTCCACGTGCTGGTACGGGCCGTAGTTGTTCGAGCAGTTGGAGATCGTGGCCCTCACGCCGAAGGTCCGGTGCCAGGCGCGGACCAGGAGATCGGAGGACGCCTTCGTGGAGCTGTAGGGGCTGCTCGGGCGGTACGGGGTCTCCTCGGTGAAGCGCGCCGGGTCGTCGAGGGCGAGGTCGCCGTAGACCTCGTCGGTCGAGACGTGGTGGTAGCGGACGCCGTATTTTCGTGCGGCCTCGAGGAGCGCGTAGGTGCCCTCGACGTTGGTGCGCAGGAACGGGCTCGGGGTCGGCGATGGAGTTGTCGTTGTGGCTCTCCGCCGCGTAGTGCACGATGGCGTCGTGCCCGGGGACGAGCTCGTCCAGGAGAGCGCTGTCGCAGATGTCCCCCACCACGAGCTCGACGCGGTCCTCGGGCAGGCCCGCGATGTTCTCCGGGTTGCCCGCGTAGGTGAGCTTGTCGAGCACGGTCACGTGCACGCCGGGGTGGTTGTCGACGACGTGGTGCACGAAGTTGCTGCCGATGAAGCCGCAGCCGCCGGTGACGATGATGTTAGTGGGCTCGAAGGTCTCGGACATGTATAGCTCCTGTGGTCACGGATGATACAAACAGTTGTTCGAAAATCGATTATACTTATTTCAACGACGGGCGGTGCCCTCCCAGTCAGCAGGATAGATTGGAGGGATCCCGTGATCGTAAAGCTTACCGAGCTGTTGCGCGCCCTCGCGGTCGTAACGGCGCTGGCCATCATCCTGATTCTGTTGTTCAGGTAAACCAGCCGGTCGACGCTTCGCGATAAGGGAACAGCCGCCTCTGCACAAGCGGCTGTTCCGCGTGGGCGTCACCCACCAAAAGCCTTAGCAGGAGGGCTTAAAACCTCTGCTCGCTGTAAGTATAGCCGTTGGCACTCCTGCTTGCCAGCGGGTATATACCTTTTGCAGTAAAGGCAGCCGTACCTAGATTTCCAACTCTATCGCGACGGCTTCCGAACTCAGCTGTACGCGTCACGCCTGGCGTGCCGCGCCTACAAAACGACCCTGCCTCATTTTGCATATCCCAAAAAACAAGACGCACAACCGTCCCGTCAGAGCAGCTCATCCTCCAAATCATCCATTGCCTGGCAAAAGACCTCTTTATTACCCGCTGCTCTTATGAACGCATTTATGCAGCGAGCTCTATATGTAATGGCGGACCCGTCGTTGATCGATTGGACCCGCCCGTTATAGTCTACAAGCATCCAGTTAAATCTCTCGGTTACTCCGCTCCACTCTGAAGGATCGGTTTGCGCGACCTCGCGACGCGCAGCCTCAAATCCTTCTAACAAATCTCGAACATCCGGCTTCCCCCAAGAATCGAGGTCCTCGCACGCCGCGTAGAAATATATGACAGCGTTGCCGATGCTGTATAACAGCCTGTCTTCATCTTGAAAGACCTCATCCATGACCTCGAGAGTATCCTTAACACGACCAAGAAGATGGGATATACGTTTGTCATCCAAGACTCCATCGACTGCACGCTTGTACATCGCATCAAGTCGCCCCTTCTTAGTGTCGAGAATCTTATTATCATCCTCTAACATTTCAACGACTAGGACGTATTTTGCGATGATTTCATCGTTCTTATATCGCGCCCTCCGCCGCAGGCATCTCTTCGCAAAGCAATTACTCTTAGCAAGGTCGCGAACACCCGCCGACAAAGCGCTGCTCATTGCAGCTCGTCTCTCCTGCGCATTTAATGCAACGCCCTCATTCAAGCGAATAAAGAACTCATCAATTCGTCGTTCCGCGAGGCCGTCGAACACAATAATATCGAATCGGTAATGGCACAAATCAGCGTAGATTCCAGGGTGCTCACTCTTAATCTCGCTACAGCTTAGTCCGGCAAGATTAATATCCTCATCATCAAAATACTTGAAATCATCTGCGAGCGCATATTCTCCTGCAAAGAACTCGTATAGAGCCTGAAGTCGCTGCTTTCCATCCACCACGTCATACCGATACGCGAGCCGACTCCCGTCGTTGTCGGCAAGACGGGTTATTCTATTAAAGTAGAATTTCGGGACATCGAAGCCGTTGATTAGCGAATCAATAAACAGGCGCTTTTTATCCCTAGGCCAAATATCCCCTTCGCGCTGATATGGAGGATCGAGATTGAGCGTGCCAAAAATCGCTATGAGATATTCAACTGATGAAGTAGAATCATCGACCCTATAAAACTTTTTCATAACATATCCTTCTTATAGCGACGTCTTAGAGCTGTCGTAGTTAACCTTGATATGTTTTGCGAGATGATCGAGATCCGGATACGACGAAGCCTCATCGATGCATAGAAACTTCAGCTCTCGTAGTATTTCATCCTTTGATTCAGAAGGGACTCGGTATTTGAGGCAACAACCAGCCAGCGTATCATCTGACTGGAAACAATCCCTTGCTGGATACAGCGTAAATACTCCTTTCTGCGCACCGATTCTTGGAAAGTGGTTGTAGGCGACCACGGCCGCGGGAATCATGCCGCGCCTGCCTCCCGCTCCAGGCGCATACGCCTCCAAAGTGTGATCGCCGTCATCAAGAAGTACCGGAAAACGGAAAGCGTTGCCGAATGCAAACCTGTTCAACTGTTTTGGATGCAATACGAATAGCGCCCCGTCTTCGTCAGGGTGGTCGACCACTGCGAAATAGAGCGCCTGAAGCGGGCTTTGACTCCAATCCAGCAAACGCGTCGGTAAGCCATAGTGCTGCGCGAGAACCATCCATGCCCACTCTCCCACAGGGCTATACTCTGACCAGAGCAAGGCATCATGTTTAAACTCATCCAACATCTCGCGCTCATGATCAGCATGGCCTTCGTTTCTGAACAGAGAGGGGTTCAGACTGAATGCATAGTCCGCTTGCCCGCGGAACCATACCGGCTCTCCGAGGCCGAGCGCTTGGTGAAGACCGACAAGATCGCTAACCGATTCGATTTCAATGGGGTCTTTGGATGTACTCACCGTTTCGCCTATTCATCGCTATGCAGAACTATAGAGAGTGAGCGAGTATTTCGGATATTCGCTCACTGGCATGCCCGTCGCCGTAGGGATTGGAGGCGCGCGACATCTCGGCGTAGGCTGCCGGGTCGTCCAGCAGGCGCGAGAACTCGCGGTAGATGGTCTCCTCCTCCGTCCCGACGAGGCGGAGCGTGCCGGCCTCGACGCCCTCGGGGCGCTCGGTGGTGTCGCGCATGACGAGCACGGGCTTGCCGAGCGAGGGCGCCTCCTCCTGGATGCCGCCGGAGTCGGTGAGGATGAGGTGGCTCCTGGCCATGAAGTTGTGGAAGTCCACGACCTCGAGCGGGTCGATGATCCTCAAGCGGTCGAAGCCGTCCAGCTCCTCGTGGGCGGCCTTCCTCACCTGCGGGTTCATATGGATGGGGTAGATGGCCTTCGTGTCCGGCCTCTCCTCCATGACGCGGCGGATGGCGCGGAACATGCGGTGCATGGGCTCGCCCAGGTTCTCCCTGCGGTGCGCCGTGACGAGGATGAGCCTGCTCCCCTTGGCCCAGTCGAGTGCGGGATGCGAGTAGCCCTCCCTCACCGTGTGGCGCAGGGCGTCGATGCCGGTGTTGCCCGTGACGAAGATGCGCTCGGCGGGCTTCGACTCATCGAGGAGGTTCCGCCTCGAGGTGTCCGTAGGCGCGAAGTACCACCGACTGATGACGTCCACCGCCTGGCGGTTGAACTCCTCCGGCCAAGGGCTGTAGAGGTCCCTCGTGCGGAGGCCGGCCTCCACGTGCCCCACGGGGATCTGGAGGTAGAACGCCGCGAGCGCCGCCGCGAAGGACGTGGTGGTGTCGCCGTGTACGAGCACGCAGTCCGGGCGCTCCCCCTCCAGCACCGATTTGATCTTGAGCAGCACATCCGAGGTGATGTCGAACAGCGTCTGGCCGGGTTTCATGACCGCGAGGTCATGGTCGGGAACGACGCCGAACACGGAGAGCACCTGGTCGAGCATCTCGCGGTGCTGCCCGGTGACGCAGACGACCGTCTCGAACTCCTCGGGCCTCGACTTGAGCTCGAGCGCCAGCTGGCACATCTTGATGGCCTCCGGGCGGGTGCCGAAGACAAGCATTATTTTCTTGCCTGCCATTTTCCTTTTCCTTTTCTTTTTCAATCTAGAATGCGAGCTCGATTAGTCCCTCCGGAACAGATCGCGCGTGTAGACCTTCCCGGCAACGTCGGCGAGGTCCTCGCTCCAGCGGTTGGCGATGATGACGTCGCAGCGCTCCTTGAAGGCGTCGAGGTCGCCCGTGACCTCGGAGCCGAAGAAGTCGCCGCCGCGGTACGCCGGCTCGTACACCAGCACGGGCACGCCCTTGGCCTTCACGCGCTTCATGATGCCCTGGATGGAGGAGGCGCGGAAGTTGTCGGACCCGGACTTCATGGTGAGGCGGAACACGCCGACCAGCGGCTTGGCCACGCCGGAGTAGACGAGCTCGTTCACGCGCTTCAGAACCTCGTCGGCAACGAAGTCCTTGCGGGTGCGGTTGGACTCGACGATCGCCTCGATGAGGTTCTGCGGAACGTCCTTGTAGTTGGCCAGGAGCTGCTTGGTGTCCTTGGGCAGGCAGTAGCCGCCGTAGCCGAACGACGGGTTGTTGTAGTGCGAGCCGATGCGCGGCTCCAGGCAGACGCCGCGGATCACGTCGGCCGTGTCGAGGCCGCGCACCTCGCAGTAGGTGTCGAGCTCGTTGAAGTACGCAACGCGCAGGGCGAGGTAGGTGTTGGCGAAGAGCTTGACCGCCTCGGCCTCCGTGGGTCCGAGCACGAGCTCGGGGATGCCGGTCGTTCCGTCCGTGTTGGCGCGGCCGCGCTCCGCCTCGTCCGCGCCCTGCGCCAGCAGGCGGGCGAACGCCTCCGCCGCCGCGACCGCCCCGCCGTCGTCCTTGGGCGCGCCGACCACGATGCGGCTCGGGTGCAGGTTGTCGTAGAGCGCGTGCCCCTCGCGCAGGAACTCGGGGCTGAAGATGATGCGGGCGTCCCCGCGCTCCCGGCGGACGCGCTCGGTGTAGCCCACCGGCACCGTGGACTTGACGACGATCCAGGCATCCGGGTTCACGGAGCGCACCGCGCCCATCGCCGCCTCGACGGCGGAGGTGTCGAAGTAGTTCAGGTTGGGATCGTAGTTGGTGGGCGTGGCGACGATTACATACTCCGCGCCAGCGTAGGCCTCGCGCGCATCGAGCGTCGCAACGAAACGAAGCCCCATCACATCCCGTTCGCGCAGGAAGCGCTCAATCTCCTCGTCGCGGATGGGGCTCTCTCCCCCATTGAGCAAATCGACCTTCTCGGGCACCACATCTACGATGGTTACCTCGTTATGCTGCGCGAGCAGCAGGGCGACGGACAGGCCCACATAGCCCGCCCCGGCGACGGCGATCTTCATAGTTACTCTCCAATTCTCAATGTACGCAAGGCGTGAAAGCGACCTTAGTTCTGCGTATTAAGCAGTCTGATTGATATATCCCCTCGTTGCGTCGGACGACGGAATGACTTTACAAGGGTTCCCGAGCACGATCGACCCGCTCGGAATATCTTGGTTAACGTACGCCCCAGGCGCTATCAGGACGTCATCGCCAATCGTCACCGCCCCGACAACGGACGCGTTAACGCCCATCCAGACTCGGTCACCGATAATTGGAGCACCTTTACGCGCTCCTCTGTTCTCCTGACCGACAGTGACTCCCTTATGCATATTACAGTTGCGGCCGATACGCGCATGAGGATTAACAGTTATATTGAAAGCATGACCAAGATAACACCCCCCTCCAATTGTTGCGGAGGGGGGAATTTCCAGCCCATATTTGAGCTGCATACGTCTTCTCAGAAACCGCCAAACAGGATTCCTGCTTGCTTGGCACTTTCTAAAAACCCAAAGATAACGGAGTGCATGGTTATGCAGCACTGATGCTCCACCGTATCTCTCCCTATCCTCGCGAAACATCTCAAGCATTTTTGTTTCCAATCAGGTAATACCCCTTGTACCACTTCGCGAAGGCACGCAGGCCGTCCTCCAGCCTGGTGTTGGGACAATACCCAAAATCGCGCTGAAGCTCGGTAGTATCGGCATAGGTAGCCACCACGTCCCCCGGCTGCATGGGAACGAGCTCACGATGCGCCTCAAAGTCGTAGTCAACGGGAAGCACGCCCTCTTCCACCAGCACGCGCTGCAGCGTGCTCACGAATTCGAGCAGCTGCACCGGCTCCGAGTTGCCGATGTTGTAAATCTTGTACTTAGCCCCAGTGCCGCAGTCCATCGGCGGACGGTTAATCACGCGCACGACGCCTTCAACGATGTCATCAACATAGGTAAAGTCGCGCTGGCAGTCGCCCATGTTGAAGATCTTGATCGTGCCGTCAGCACGCAAGATGTTGGCAAACTTGAAATACGCCATATCGGGCCTGCCCATGGGACCATACACCGTAAAGAACCGCAAGCCGGTGCTCGGAATGTCATAGAGCTTCGAATACGCATGCGCCATGAGCTCGTTGGATTTCTTAGTAGCCGCATACAGTGAAACGGGATGGTCTACCTGATCTGCCTCAGAGAACGGAACTTTCTCGTTACCACCGTAGACAGAGCTGGAGCTTGCATACACAAGATGCTTCACCGGATGGTGACGACATGCTTCAAGCACGTTGTAGAACCCGATAAGGTTGGAATCGACATACGCCTTAGGGTTATCGATGGAGTAGCGAACACCCGCCTGGGCGGCGAGATTCACGACGACATCGAACTCCCCCTCCGCAAACAGTCGCTCGATAAGAGCGGCGTCGGCGAGGTCACCGCGAACGAGGCTGAAGGAGCCAGGCTCCTCCGCGGCGGCAGCCTCTACCATGCGGATACGATCCTCCTTGATGCTCGGATCGTAATACGCATTGACGTTATCGAGACCGGTAACGTCCCAGCCTTCGCGGACGAGCCGCGCGGATAGGAACGCGCCAATGAAACCTGCGGCGCCGGTAACGATAATCTTCTTGTCCATCTCTCTCCTATTTCATTTTCGTGTGGACGTGTAAACGGGGCTTAAGACCCATAAGCTTCCGACAAATCAATCAACGAACCGAGCGTTTGATCCCACTCGCTGGGATCAAACGGCATACAGCCGCCGCATGGCGAAAAGGTCATCTCCGAAAACCGCGCCGTTCCGGCTGACTCGAAAAAATCAACCCTTACAAAAGGAATCCCATGCGAAAGCTCCCGTGCCAGCGAAAGCATCTCCTCATAACAGACTGGCTGCTGTGGCAGAAACTCGAATGGGGCGTAATCGCCACGGTGAAAAGGAGCGAACGTCCAATCGAGATTCAGAAAACTAATCTGAGCCGTGGCATGGTTTTCCAATCCTTGGGAGACATAAAGAAGCTTCGGCTCTCCATCAAAGCAATAGAACTTATAGTCGATAATCTCGTCGCGCCGAACAACGCTCGAGCCAACTCCGCCCGCATGCACCCAGAGCACGAAATCTTGACCCGCAAGAGCCCAATTCCCATACGGCAGCTTGACCCATGAACCAAGCTCTGAACCCCATTGCTCTGGATCGAACCTATCGAATCCCGCCTTTGGATGAATATCCACCTCACCGAAAAGCAATTTGTTACTCGACTCGTAATATTCAGAGTACTCGAGCGGAAACACCTCTGCGAGCCTATTGACGAGCTTCTTTATCTCTATATATCTACTGTTAACTGTAAGCGCGGGCATTAGTGAGTGATCACCTTCAGCAAGATCAATCAGATGCCATTCTTCATCGAAAAAGGCGTCGATCAATCCTGCTTGGAAGAAGCGTCCTGGCGCTAGCTGCGTTACAATTCGACCATCACTGAAAGTAAACAGCGTTCTGTTGCACGGTTCGTCGACCAGCGTGGGCTCAATATACTCCTCGGCAAAAATGCACGGTTCAACATTTTTATAAGGCCATTCTCTACACCTCCAATAATAGTTTCTATTTAAATGATCGGAGAGCTTCTTGCGTGCAAATTCGAGATCGAACGCCGACCTATCTTTACAAACCAAAACGCCTCCGCTGTCATGATTTGTCTTAAGTACAAACTGATTGGGAAGCTTGGATATATCGATATCATGCACGTCATCCCAACGGGCATAGGTCCTTGTAACGTGCTCCGCACCAATCCGTTCTGCAACCCACTGCTTCACAGAGTATTTGTCGACAAGTGTCGTATAAAGAGGGTTACGATCGTATAGCTTAAGCCACTGGAGTTTCTCATTAAACGTTTGAGGGTCCTTCAAGTTTGGCCAGTATCCAACTCGCCCTTTGAATAAGAGCTTAATGGCTAGCTCATCTGGAAGAAAATGAAGAAGGCCGGCTGATCCCAAGATCTTGCTGACTATCGAGCGTTTCGAACTCATGCATCTCCCAATCGACTAAATTCTTCTGAGAGTTCGGTGAACTCATCCGTAAACTTGAACCGTAATACAGGCACACAATGCTTTCCGAAATCAACGGTAGGAACCCGAGCTATTCTTCAAGCAACTCAACACCAAAAGTCGCTTACTGTCAGTCACCTCTTCCAACCAAGGATAAAAACTTTTTTCCGATCAACCGAAGATCTACTCGATAGAAAAGACCCGCTCCGATTAGAGCAATCGAGGAAGAAATAACAAGCACAATCGCTGCAAGACAAACCCACTCCTCATATCCATCGCATGAGAACCTAGAGCTTATCTCGAGCCCTATACAAGAGCATGTAAGAATGCCTCCGAAGGTAAAAGCCATATGCCGAAAGAAGTGATTGAGCGGCATTTTGACAATGTTTCGTAAAGCATATAGCCCGAAGTTGATTGTTCTGAACAAGGTTGCCACCAACAGCGCCACGGCAACACCCTCCAGCCCAAAAGGACCAGCAAGCAAAAAACTCAAGACCACGCAAAGAATCGCCTCAACAAAGGCCCCACCCCTCGTCTGCCTGTAATGGCCCGCAGCCAACACCACCGAGTTGTAAGGCAACCGGAAGCAATAGAGCGCTGTCGCAAGCAGTAGAAGGAAAGCAAAGAGTGGGCGTATGTAGTTCGCATCGCTCACCTCGCTCGTATAGACCGATACGAACGGAATAACTGTAGATATAGCGGTAGAGAATGCTACAATGGCGGTCAAAGAGCTAATCAATTCATAGGCGCGAAAGTTAGCCAATAGCGTCTGCTGCTCATCCATCGCAATCATGTTTCCAAACGCAGCCTCAATGCCCGATGTGAACGACTGAACGATTTTCTGCAAGCCGTTTGCTATGAGGTTGTATACACTGAACACGGCGACCTCGCTTAACGAGGACAAAAGGCTCAGCGCAACGGTGGCAACATTCGATCTAAGGTAAAATGCTAAATGATGCCCAAGCCCATCCCAACGATTTGCAAGAGCGTCGTTATTTGGCACCGCATCCTCGATAAGTCCATAGCACCGCTTAACATAAGCGCCAAGAATCAATGGCCTAATGATGAAGAAGATTGCGCTGGCAGCTTCAACAACGACAACATTGCATCCACAATTGACAAGGATCACGATAGCAATCGCATTGATAATTGAGGTGACAATTTGCAAAACACTTGCAACATAACCTCTTTGGTCAGCCTGAAGAAGTAGCGAGTAAGTTAGACCGAAAAAATATTGAGCACATGTACCTGCAGCAATCGCTAAAGTCAAACCGAAGGAAACGGCCCATCCTCCGCTATAATCTGTGATGAACGGAAAGAAAACTGCAACGCACAGCACATACAGAATAAAAACCAGACCGATTTTTCGGAAAAATCTCTCTGTTGCCCTAACAATTGAGCTGATATCCTTGATGTCCTTATTTGCGAGTGGCTTGTAAAGCGCTGCGCGCGTTACCCCGCCAACGCCCGATTCTAACAAAGTAATGAAGCTCAGGTATTGAGTTATGGTTCCAATCGCACCATATGTTTCCGATCCAAAAGCCCCGATTAGAGCTGCAGGAATTACAAATCCAGTCAGAACCGAAGTGAGCTGCTGCGCAAACGAGGCTAGGATGCTTAAAATCGCTTTTCTAGTTCTCATGATAATCAATTAGTCTCTAGAAGATCCGGGAAGCAAGCGATCGAACGCAACAACGCAGAACATAATCAACGAAAATAATCCACCATGAAGCAGACTCAAGATAATCTTTTCGTTCAATGATGATATATCCGCTCCCGCCTCAGCCCATGCGCTAATGAACAGTTCATCAGACCTGATTTCGCTGAGCTCTTCCCTGGCTTTTGCAGAAAACCCGTTTACACGAACGATATTCTTTGCGGCAGTGTAAACATTGTGAAGCCATCTTAAATCGAGAAGTTGCACATAGGAATCTCCCCAGCATTCCGCATGATCCCGTAGATTGATATTAACAATCCGCACTGATTCCAACCAATCGGGGCGCAAGTGGGATGTTATACTTTCAGGATTTGCTCGATAATAGTAGAGGGTTTTATCGAGCAGCAAGACAGGCATGTCCTGATCCAAAATATACGTGAGCTGGTATGCATCTTCCCCGTTCTTATGCCCTCTCATTTTTTCGAAATCGATATCTACTTTGACAGAGGAGGCCGGGAACACCTTGCAGCACATGCTATTGTACAAATTACTTGAGCACAGCCTTTGTCTAAGCCAAGATATATCGACGATACCCTCCTCGCTAAAGTCCGGCATAAACGCCTTTTCAAATTTGTCCGAACGAGATGCCTTGAAACAAATCACGGCTCGAGGATTGGCGGTCGCCGCCTCATGCAGGCATTCCAAGGCATCACTTCTAAGCATATCGTCAGCATCGACATAGAGGATGTATCTGCCCCGCGCTTGGCTAACCGCATTGATCCGAGCAAGTAGCTGGCCGCTGTTTTTCTGGCGGCAAATCTTGAGCCGCTCTCCATGTTTACTCTTGTTACCCATTAGAATGTCATACGTACGGTCAGTCGATCCGTCATCAACCGCAACAATTTCCCACGAGGAACAGGTTTGAGCATAAATGGAACCTAAGCAAGCCTCAAGGTATCTTTCCGCGTTGTAGCACGGTATGATGATGGAGAAGAACGGCTTAAGATTGCATGACTCAGTTTTATCAACATTCATGGCTTCAGCCTTCACTTGCGTTATTTATTTCGACGGGCTTCACTTGGGATGCAGCGCCGTCTTCCCTACATCCGCAATTGGTTAATTTATGTATGCCACCAAATATGACAATAAAATAGGGAAGGATGTAAATGTTCGAACGCTGGTAGATTGAGAGCGCAAGGCATCCGATTAAAATGTATGCCACCTTGTTACCACGAGCAATACTAAGTGCACTAACTATAATCGGAAGACAAAGCAACGCCATCCCTACAAGGCCGCCATCAACATACGAAACCTTGATTCCCGCGTTGCCAACTCCTCCTAAGGTCTGAGCTGCTCCATCCCCATAACCAAACAAGATATTAATTCCCGTTATGCTAAGCATAATGGAATCTAGCGCGCTTGTTGTCCTGTTATCTAAACCTCCCTCTCCAATTAACCCAACACGAGCCAGTAGAGAGCCGATTAGCTCTGAGCCAGTTTCTGTATTCGAGAAACAAAACAGAATTAAGCAAAGCACTACTAGAACAAAACCAGCCCTTTTCCCGTTTTTTGCAACGCTGATCAGCAAGCCTATCGAAAACAGAAGCACAAAGGCCATCGACAGCGTCATGATTCCTGCAATTGCCATTATTAGATTGCCCGGTTTTCTAACGTCGAAATCTTCGGCAATCAAGATCAGGGCGAGAATCGTCCCGAAATAACCAGGCTCGTTAAAAATACCGCAAAGTCGAACCGTGCCGCTATATGCCGTTAACAGCAGATAGCCAAAACCGTAGTCAACAAAACGACTGCCTTGCTCAGACAGGTAATAATAATCGACGACATTGTAACTAACTGGCAAGCTCATGACGTAACTTAGATACGCAACGATGCCAAGAGCTGAAACCACCACAAGAACTCTGCGATACCACGTAAAGCATCGCGCCTGCACGCCAGCGCTGAGCATAGAAAACAGCGTGAGTTCAAATGGAATCAGGATGCCACCTATCTTAATGCCTGAATAGGAGTTAATCGTGGAATAGAGCCAAAAAGCAATTGGCGCGAACGTAAGCAGCCAAACTTTTGAATCTCGGTCAAAGAAGATGATCAAAGCTACCACGATAAGAACGGCATAAGATGTGTACAGTAGCGGTGCGGCAAGAGGCGCCGCGGACAAACTGGCACCGCCATCACTAATCGCCCAGCCTTGGACAAACGCTAGCAAAACGAAGGCGCCTGCCAACAAAGCATCTTTCTTACGAGAACGCGAAAGAGAAGTTTCTAAAATGCCCTTCCTAACGCTTTTTTCTCTTCTTATCGCGTACAAGGTTGTTCCGCGCATTACATCCCCGTTTTCATTCATTGAATCAGAGACAGCCACTGCTGTGCGATCTTATCTTCATCACAAACAGATGCGATTTCCCTGCCTCGTTCAGACAGAGTTCTTGCCAATTCTGGATTATCGGCAATTTGTGCCATGGCCCGGGCGAGAGCCGACACGCTGCCTCGAGGAACTAGCAGGCCGCGCCTACCACCATCAGTTAAAAGTCGCGCACCTCCCCCAAGACAATCCGTCGCTATGCACGGAATACCCATCGACATAGACTCCATAAGTGAGTTCTGAAGGCCCTCGTATTCAGATGAACTTACAAACATTCCGGCATCGCGGACCATCTCGTGAACATTTTGAGAGAAAGGGATAACATCGGCACTTGAATCAATGCCTAGCGACGAGATAAGCTTCTCTAGTTTATCCCCCTGACTACCCCTGCCGATAATTTGTAAAGACCAATCGGGGTGTGTCTCGTGAAACGAAACAAATGCTTCAACAAGCAGGTCTAATCGTTTTTGAGGCTCAAGGCGCGCAAAGGTAACAACACGTCTCTTGCGCGCAGCGGTATAACATGTCAGCCCGGAAAGGACGGGATTCAAGATAACAGTACCTTTTGCCTGCACCAAGCTGCTATAGCAGCGCATTGCCTCTTCCGTTTGGAAAACGACCTTATCCGCCCTTCGATAAGCGATTTCAAGAGAACGCTTAAGTCGAGGCGAATACGCATCAGGATAGTTTCTCTCGGAGAGAATGATTTCTTCTATAGGCTTCGCAAATAAATATCTAAGCCGACGGCATACTGCACCTAGAGCGAAAATATAGTTCGGACGTATTTCTAGAACCAACTTATTGAGACTAACTATCTGTTTGACAATTCTCAGGAAGCGATTCTTCGAATAGGCGCATCTCCAACGGATGATTCGGTCGTCTACAGAATAATCATCCGGCAATGGATCAATGCAGCAAAGGTGAACTTCAACCCCGTTGCGAGCGAAATAATTTGCGAGCAGTGAAGTTACTCTTTCCGCACCACCTGAGCCGAGGTATCTAACGACCATCAGCACTCTCATGTGTTCCATATTTACCAAAGTCCACAATCTTATTATGCAAAAGCAAAAGTACTAGTCAGAAATACTAGAATGGATGCACCGAGCAGGAACGCCAGCCCATACGGAGTTATCAGGCGCATTTGAAAGCATCACTGCATTTGCACCAATGACAACATTATTGCCAATCGTAATGGGCCCTAAGATTTTTGATCCAGCGCACAGTTCGCAGTTATCGCCAATTTTGGGTACTTCGTAATGACCGCTTCTTCCTCCAACGGTCACACCCTGAGCAATTATACAGTTCTTACCAATCGAAGCTCGTTTATGAATGACTACTCCGATGCCCTTATATCCGAAAACGCTCCCCTCCCCGATCTCGCAAGATGCTGGAATGAATGAGTTATGTGCTTGATAGATACGCAACTCATAAAGGCGAGCAAGAAGCTTGAACCCATGTCTATATAGCCAGTTTGCGCGACGATACTTGTTGATGGCGTTAAATGATTTCATTAGCAACCCCTACAGTTTGTACACGTTCGCGCCGTCGCCCATGACGTTGCGAGGGTCGATCAGGATGCGGTCGCCGAAGAGCTCCGGCCTGCCCTTGATCTCGGAGTGGCCGACCATGACGATGACCATCTCCAGCCCGTCCAGGAACTCGCTCATTGAGTGCACCTGGTTGGGGACGACGTCCGCCTCCACCCAGGGGTCGTACACCCTCATGGGCGCGCCGCAGAGGTGCTCGGCCTGCGCCCCCAGGAGCTGGAGCGTCGGGGACTCGCGCACATCGTCTACGTCCTCCTTGTAGGCGAGGCCGTAGACGCCGACGCGGGACGGGTCGGCGATCCCGCGCTCCGCCATGGCCTCGTGGGCGCGGCGCAGCACGTACTCGGGCATGGAGAAGTTGGTCTGGAGCGCCAGCCTGATGAAGTTCGCGGTCTCGGGGTAGTCGCCCACGAGGAACCAGGGGTCCACCGGGATGCAGTGGCCGCCAACGCCGGGCCCCGGCTGCAGGATGTTGACCCTGGGGTGCTTGTTGGCGATGCGGATGACCTCGTAGACGTCCATGCCGCCGACGCGGCAGACCTTGGCGAGCTCGTTGGCGAAGGCGATGTTCACGGCGCGGAAGGTGTTCTCCACGACCTTGGTCATCTCGGCGGTGCGGATGTCGGTGATGGCGATCTCGCCCCGGCAGAAGGATGCGTAGAGGTCGGCGACGCGCTCCCCCACCTCGGGGTCGTCCGCGCCTATCGTGCGGTTGTTGTGCACGAGCTCGTGGACCATGTTCCCCGGGATGATGCGCTCCGGGGCGTGCACGAGGGAGACGTCCTGCCGCCCCGCTTCGGTCAGCAGAGGCCGTACGAAGCGGTCGATCGTGTTCGGGGAGACGGTGGACTCGATGACGAGCACGGCGCCCTGGGGGGCGACCCCCAGGACAGTCCTGCACGCGGACACGACGTAGCTGGGGTCGATCTTCTTGTCCACCTTGTCGTAGGGGGTGGGGACGGACACGATGTAGGTGCCGCACACCTGGTACTCGGTGGTGAAGCGGATGCCCGCCGCGGCGGCCTCGGCGAACAGCTCGTCGAGCCCCTCCTCCTTGAAGGTGGTGTGCCCGGCGTTGAGGGTGGCGACCAGGCTGGCGTTGTAGTCCGTGCCCACGACCTCCACGCCGTGCGAGGCCATCATGAGGGCGGTGGGCAGGCCGATGTAGCCGAGTCCGATGACGTTAATCATTTTCTGTCCTTCCGTTCTAGCTTAGTGGTTTAGGCATTCAGCAATTTCTTCGCCGTATCGCTCGATATAAAACCGCTCGGCAGATTCATGGGCTTTGATCTTCATTCGATCGAGAAGCTCAGGATTATTTGCAAGTTTCAGCAAAGCACCGGACAGCCTTTCGGCGTTGACTTCGCTCAATAGAACACCGTCGACTCCGTCCTCTATCAGGCTCCTCGTATTCTCGGTCGCGGAGGCAATGGTTGGGATTGCCGCGATTTTTGATTCGGGAATAACTCCCGGAATGCCTTCATTGAAATATCGGGTAGGGAGAAGGTGAACGTCATATTTGTTTAGCTCGCTGTATGCATCCGAAATAACCGAATCGAACACTCCGTGGTAAAAGACATTAGCACACTTCGCAACAGCTTGGTCAAACTCAAATCGAAATTCGCCTTCAATTTGACCGTAAAAATGGAACTCGATTTCAGGCAGGCGTGTGGCAGCCGCCAGCACTACATCCGCCCCTTTGTCTATAGATATTTTTGAGAAAAAGACTGCCTTTATTTTGTTCGCCACCGTATTGCTTACCGTGCAGGAAACATCTGGCCTTCTTCTACAGTTCGGATACAAAGAGACGGCATTGGCACCCGCTGATTCGAGTTGCCGCTTCATCTCCTCTGTTTCAACGTAAATGCGTCTAAAGGCATTTATCACCGAAATTGACTTCTGATCGATCTCGATACGACCACCCATCACAACGAGAATCGATCTACGGGCTTTCTTTCGATTCAAATAATACAGGATTCTTGAAACCCGTCTTCTCCAAGAGGAGCTTAACCCGATGATTACCGACCCCTTCCTTCCAAGCATGGCCCCCAAAAGTCGAACCAGGGCAGTCGGATGCAAATGCTTAGCATCCATCACATCGAGTCGCTCAATATCAAGATACTTTTGAAGCTCCTCATAAAGAAGAGCATTTTTAACCGTCACTCCTCCAAATGGAGGAGGGAAGCTGCCTATGTACACAGATTCGATCAACTCGGATCCCTCACTTTAAGAATGGCTTCGAGATGTCCTCTTCCAACCCACGCATCCGAGAGGCGCGGTTCAATCACACCAAACACAGGGGAATAAAATGCTTCCCTCTGGACTCTCTCTCCCACCAAAACGGTAAGATGGACATGTGATGTGCTTCTAGCCATCAACGTAGCACGCAAGAACGCATGAGGATGTCCCGGCGAGTCGTCGATGATCCTCACGCTGGCATCAGAAATGGTCAGAGTCCGGACGATTTGCATACCGCTTGCCAGTGTCAAACATGCACAAATAGAATGATTAGAACACTCAACGAGCTCAACGCATCTATACCCTCTGCCTACCCTATGCTCTCCCCAACACTCCAGCTGCTCCTCGCCGTCCACCATGCAGGTGTTGTGCGCGGCCGTCGAACGGAAGTAAGAGCGCAAATCGCTCTGATAGGCGTAGGTGCCGGAGTTTACGAAAATGGGTTTGCCTCTATACGAGAGCTCGAAAGAAAGACAGTCACAGTGGGCGTGACCGAGCATGTACGAGGGGCCGGCCTCCCCTGCATCAAACATCACCGCTACATCACCGTTGTATAGCTTGTAGTAGCCAGCATTGGGAAACTCTGTCTTAGAATCATCGACATCCATGTCAAGCAGACGCGCACACGAGGCAGCCAACGGGCCACATCCCTTCGCCACACCGTCAGCAGCATCGTTGAAAAACGGAGTCTTGCCCATACCTCGCTCAAGCGAAGCCATGGCGTCAAGCATACTCTTTGCCTTTGGCATAAAATTACTCGGAAGCTCAAAGCCCAGCTGATCTGAAGCAACGTAAACACGCAGCATTCCCTCGAGCACAAGTTTGTGGTACATGAGGCTGCGCTCGAAATGAACGCCGTCTGGCAAAATCTGCTCATCGAGCTGACCCGCTAAGAGACGCATCACCTTAACATGGACACCGTGTTCCCCGAACGCGGCGGACATGATTGCAAGCGTTTTCAAGTTCTCCCACCAGTGGTTTGCTCTGAGATGCGTCTCCTGGTTGGCAAGTAGATGGCGATACTGACGGTACATGCTCTCACGCATGATGGCGAAGATCTCAGCATCGTTCTGAATCTCTCCGCTAAACAGGTCGATGGCAACTAACCAGTTGACAAGCCTAAGCGAAATCGTATATGGATGCCACGCGTCTCCCTCGGGGTACGAGCAGGAACCAATCCACGAGGACGCCAAACGCTTAAAGCAGTCAAGGTAGCGCTCATCGCCGGTTTCGCGCCAGAATGCAGCGAGCGCGACGCCCCACTCGAAGTAATGAAGGTTGAAATTCCAAAGGTGAGACGCTTCGGGGACGCTCCAAGTTTCGAGATTTACCTTGCACCGATCGTTAATGAGCAGGAACTTACCGTCAAGTAGTGCATCAGCATCGAAACGCGCGAGGTAGCTCGAGTCAAGGTCAAGCTCGCGAATGGCCATGCGCGGCATGCAGAGGTTATGGTCACCTGCAAACGTACGCTCCGGCAACCTTCGCTGGCCGCGAAGACGCGAGATGACCATGCCTGATCGCATGCGTCGTATCGTCCTGAAGTAGAGGGGGACCCTGCTAAGCATCTTGGCCCGCCATCTTCTCAATCTTATTCACAAAGGCTTTGGCGAATTTCTGGCGAGAATGGTTCTCGACCACCCATTTCGAAGCAGCGGCGCGTTCCCCATCCAAATACGGTCGCTCAATCAATCTATCGAACGCATCAAGAAGCGACGAGGGGTCCTCGGGAGCAGCATGAGCGCCCAATCCGCACGCGTCCAGCAGATCCGCCGCGTCGCCCTCGGCAGCAAGCAGCACCGGACATCCGCAGGCGAGCGCCTCGTATATCTTGGTAGGGATGCTATCGCGCAACCGCGAGCTCACGAGCGGCACATAGGAAACGTCAGCGTGCTTAAGGACGGTATAGACGCCACCCGCGCCCACCTTTCCGCAGAACTCGACGTTCCCAATTCCCTCCGCCTCAACCCGCGCTTCAAGGCTAGCCCTGTCGGCACCGTCGCCGAACAGCAGGAACCGCACACCGGGGCGCACCTTTGCGATGTCCAGAAGCGTACCCAGCCCCTGGGCGAGCCCAATGTTTCCCACGTAGGCGCATACCGGGCCATCGTCCAGCCGCAGCCGTTCGACGAGAGTCGGGTCCACATCGTTTTCGAGGAACGCCTCGTCGATTCCGTTGGGGACGAGGACGACCCGGCCGTCGGGGACCCGCCCCTTCAGCTTCTCCACCTTGCCGGGCGACACCGACACCACGAGGTCGGAGGCGGCGTAGGCCTTCCTGGCAATGCGCTCGAAGAAACGTCCGTAGAGGCTGCCCGGTTCGAAGCTGCCCATCTCGTAGGCGACGTCAGGCCACACGTCACGCACGTCAATCACCAGTTTGGCACGTTTCTTCCTAGCGATCTTCACCGCCGACGACGTGAGCAGGAGCGGAGGAGTCGTGCAGACCACGACATCGAAGTCCCCAAGTCTATCGGCGGCTTTGACCGCCTCGTGCGCTCCGCCAAAGTTATTGCGTAGGCGGTTGGCGAGCGTTTTCTCGACGAGAGGGAACGTCTCGAAGTAAGTAACACCCGCCGGGGGCTCGTAGCCCCCCGGTACTCCGATCAAGCTGTCGGTTGATGCGAGTACGCTCACATCATGGCCAGCGTCGCGCAGTGCGCCGACAAGAACGGCGGTGCGGTTGGCGCACGCCGTCCTTGCGGGCCGGTAGGTATCCGCAAGGTAGAGGATCCTCATCGTGCCCCCTCCCCCGTGCTAACAACGCCCAAGGTCTTGAGAATAATCGAGACGTCCATGCGGATGCTGCGGTGCTCGATGTACTCCATGTCCAGCAGGACCTTCTCGCGCGGCAGCAGGTCGTAACCGCCGGTCACCTGCGCTAGGCCGGAGAGGCCGGGACGCACCTTCGTGCGGTAGCCCCACCCGTGGATGCGCTTCTCGAATTCCTCGCAGAACGCAGGGCGCTCGGGTCTGGGCCCGATGAGGGACATATCCCCCTTGACGATGTTCCAGAACTGCGGGATCTCGTCCAGGCGCGTTTTGCGCATCACCCTGCCTAACGGCGTGACGCGGGGGTCGTCGCCCTGCGCCCACTGCGCGCCGCGGCTCTCCGCATCGATGTACATAGAGCGGAACTTGTAGACCTTGAAGAGCTTCCCGTCCTTGCCAACGCGCTCCTGCGAGTAGATCGCGGGCCCGGGGCTCTCGCGCTTGATTTTCACCGCGATGACCGCCATGGGGATCGCCAGAATGATGAGCGCGCACCCGCATGCCGCGATATCGAACGCGCGCTTTACGAAGCGATATCCCAAGCCGCCGCCAACCACCGGCTCCTGCAGCTCGATGACGTCGTCACCGGGCAGCAACTTCTGCAGCACATCTTCGGGGATGCCGTTCTCCCGCAGCCCAGGCTCATATTTGCCCGCAGTATTCAATTCAGCTGCTTCTTTGCGCATCTCAACACTGATAGCTGTGTCAACTTGACTCAAGACCGGAATCTCATCATCGAGTCCAGCGCTGGGTGCAGCATCTAACTCAGCCCTGTTTCCTAACAATTTCAGCCCCCACCTTGATGAGCTTGGTGCGCCCCATAAGGTGCACCTCTACGTAGGCAAGGCGTTTATGGCGGTCGAGCTTCTTGATCTGCGCCTCGAAGCCAACAAGCGGGCCCTCGGTGATCACCACCCGATCGCCCTCGATGAAGCCATACGATGGCTCCACCACATGGCCCTCCCCCGCGCCCGCGAGCGCTTGGAGCCACCGCTCCTCGTCTGCACTCAAAGGGATGATCTTGCCGTCCTGCGCGAGCACCCGCGCGAATGCGGGCGCTCGCCTCACCTGCTGCGCCAACTCGTCGATATCGAGCATCGATGTCCTGAGATACACGTAACCCGGCGTAAGCAGCTCCTCGGTGAACTGCCACGCACCCTTGATCTTTTTGCGATACCTATACCGCGGCACGAAAAGCTCTGCCCGTGTCGCACCGCCGAGCACGCGCTCGAGCAGCTGCACGGTCTGGCGCTCCCGTCCAGTGGCAACCTGCATGACATACGTTCGCATAGCGCCACCCCCTCCACACTTTTAGCGGGCAAGGCTTCGCCACACCAGGTTTACCTGGCTTCGAACAGCTATTCATCCCCTTGAGGGCACAACAAGGCGCACCAGGCGTCCATTGCCTGCCTACAAGATATGTCAACCAGATGGGGGCAAAGAACCGCACCCCCCCCCTGGCTAGAACGCACCGCGCGCTGCAGCACGTTCCCCACAGGACTCTGTTTGCACAGTTCCCTGTTGCGGAAAGGTCGTCGCCCCGACAGTTTTTCTCGGCATAATGCCGCGCCGTTGCCCGACCTGCCCGCAAGAGGAAACTCGCGTAGGCTATAGCCTACACTTTAAAGTGTGCCCCCCTCACGGAATACTCGCGACGGGCGCGCTCAAGATATCTATAATGCTCCTCGCGGTGCGCGTCGCTTGCAATGAAACTGTAAAGATTTTCCTCGAACAGGCGCTTTGCTGGCTTTTTCTCCTTGCCCAACCTTCCACCGGCGATGAAATCCGCCGAGGCCTGAAGCTTGCACCCCATCTTCACCAGACGGCGGGCAACATCGATATCCTGCTGCACCGCACGATAGCGCTCCGGGTGCGCGATGATCACGGTATAGCCACGGCCCTGGAGCTCAAAGATCGTTCGCTCGTATTCATTGAACATGAGCTTGTCGGCACGGGTGGAAAGCTCGAGCAGGAACTCGTGCCCGCCGTCGAAGGCAAGGTGATCCACCCATTCCATGCCAAGGTCCATGAGCTTCGCATGGTTAACCTCGAAGCCCATGGTGAGCGGGAAGCCTCCTGCATGCCGCTTGAGCAGCTCGAAGGCATCCCACATGGCGTTATAGTCGAAGTACGGGTCGCGGCAGTGCGGGGTGCACACGATGCTCGTCACGCCGGCGGCACGAGCCGCCTCGAGCATACGAAGGCTCTCGTTCAGGTCGCGGGCGCCATCGTCCACGCCCGGCAGAATATGGCAATGCATGTCGCGCATCTTGTGCACCTCCTTGAACATGAATCGTAGACACCCGGTGTTTGTGAACCAAATGCCTGCAAAAAGCTACTTACTTACGTGAGAAGCGACTGCTCGTAGCTTGACCCGCGCGATGGACGTCCACGGGCTTTACCGCCTGCGCAGACGCCGACGCTGCCGCAGCAGCGGTAAACGCCGCCGTCTCGGAAGGCGAGACCTTCTTCTGGGCGGGACGCTGCTGGCGTGCAGGGGTGGCGGGAACGACCGGCTCGTCACGCACCTCAACGACCGAGCCGCGCTGCTGGGGCAGCTGGGGCCCGTCCGAAACATGCCCCTCGCTCTTGCGAACGCGCTTGCCCTCCTTGTTGTAGTACGCGTAGTAGTACTCGCTGCTCTCGGCCTCGCACATGTTCATGATGACGCCGATCACATTTGCATCGGCCTTCTTGAGCTGGTCGTAGGCGTTTTGCAGCTCGGCGCGCTTCACGAAGCGCTCACGCACCACAAGTGCGGTGGCATCGGCAAGCGTGGCGATGATGGCCGCATCGACGAACGTGCCCACCGGCGGCGTATCGATCACCACGTAATCGAAGTCGGACTCCATCTGCGCAACGAGCTTGCGGAAACGCTGGGAGGAGAGAATATCCGCCGGGTTGGGAATATGGGGCTCGCTATCGAGGAAGAACAGGTTGCGATGCGATGTGGCCACGAGGGCCTCATCGAGCTCCACCTGCCCCGAAAGCACGGCATAGATGCCGTGGCGTGCACGCGCGCCAACCATATCGGCAAGCGAGCGGCGGCGCATGTCGCACTCAACGATGAGGGTGCGCTTGCCACTCGAGGCGATTGCCTGGGCAAGGTTGTAGGCCACGGTCGACTTCCCCTCGTTGGGCACGGACGACGTGAGCACGATGGACTTCACCGGGCGGTCGACGCTGGCGAAGCGAATGTTGGCAAGCAGCGTTTTCGCGGCGTTCTGAACCACGAGGGCATCGGAAGAGGCCTTCTTCTTGCGCGGCATGGCTTATCGCCCTCCCTTCATCTGGGGGATGCGCCCGATTACGGGCAGCTCCAAGAGCTCCTCGACATCCTCGGCACTGCGCACGCGCGTGTCGATGACGTCCATGAGCACCACGATGGCCACCGCGGCGAAAAGCCCCGCCATGGCGGCAACGGCAACATAGAGCATGCGGTTAGGGCCACTCGGCGCCTCCGGCGTGGGAGCCTCGTCGATCACGTTGACGCTCTCGACGTTCATGACCTCCTGCGCCACGTTCGACACGCAGTCTGCGAGCGCGTTCGCGACGTTGGCAGAGCCCTGTGCGTCGGAGCTCGTCACCTGAAGGGTTATCACGCGCGTGGTGCTCTCGCTCGTCACCGTGATGTCGTAGCCGCGAAGGTTCGGGAGCCCCAGCTGATCGGCGGCATCGGTCATCACGCGGTCGCTCTGCAGGAGCGTGGCGACGTCGTTCGTGAGCATCTGGCTCGCCGAAAGGTCGCTGGAAAGCGCGGAGCTCGAGTTGCTCCCATCGCTCGAGGCGAGCACGTACATGTCGGTTGTGGCGGTGTACGTGTCGTTCATCATAAGCACGCTGGCAAGGCCCATGGCCACCATGCAGACGATCGGAAGCATGATCACCAGCTTGAGGTGCTTCCGCAAGAGGGTTAAGAGTTCGAGGAGTGTCATCTGTGCCCTTCCGTGTCCTTCCTATACCTATTCGACGGCAGCAACGTCGTCGGTCGTCATCGCATTCGCGGCAAGATCCTCGTAGTCGCGCGGTGCGGGAGAATTGCTCGCAGCACCCAGATCGGCGTTATTCGCCTGCTCCGAGGGAATCTCGGCCGTTGCGTCGTTAGGATCGAGCCCGGCATCCACGAGCTGCATCATGCGCTTCCACTCGTTGAACATCGTGGCCACATAGCTCACGCCGTCCTGGTTGAGCGTGTAGCTCGGGCAGATGGCGGAATACACCGTAAGCTCTTTGCCGAGGAACTCCTGGGCGTACCCCACGATATCGGTTACCGAGAGGTCGGTGGTAATGCAGTTGGCAAGCTGGCCGATGAGGCCGGGGAGCTCGACAGGCGAGCTCGCGAGCACCTGGCGGATGACCGCCTCGACAATCTGGCGCTGGGCCTGGGCGCGGCCGAAATCGCCGCCGCTCACGTGATAGCGCTCGCGGGCATAGGCAAGCGCCTGCTGGCCATTCAGAAGCTGGTTACCTGCCTCGAAGCCCATGCCGCCGTTGCCTGCAGAGAAGCTCTCGGGAACATCCACCCAAACGCCGCCGAGCATGTCGACGATCTCTTCGAGCTCCTCGAAATGCACGCTCACGAAGTGCGAGATGGGCACGCCGGCGAACTCAGAGACGGCGCGCACCGCCATGGCCGATCCGCCATGCGCATACGCGGCGTTGATCTTCTGGGTACTCCCGTTGATGGTGACCATGGTGTCGCGCGGAATGGAGACAAGGCCCACGCTGCCCGACGAGGGGTCCACGCGCGCAAGCATGATGACGTCGCTTCGGCTTCCCGAATCGCTTTCGCGGGCATCGCTGCCCAAGATGAGAACGTAGAACGGGTCGGAAGCCGAGTTTACCGGAGTGAGCTCCTCTTCAAGCTCCTGCCGTTCGGCATTGTCCTTGATGCTCATAGACGAGCCCAGCATGCCGAACCACACGGCGAAGATAGCCACGAAGACGACAACGAGCGCAAGCAGGCTCCCGCAGCCGATGCCGACGTACTTCAGCGCCTTGTGCTTCTTTTTCTTCACACGGCGAAGCTCCTCGCCGCCTGCCGGCTCACCACCCGCCGGCTTCACGGGCTCCGCAGCAGGGCCCCCGGCGGCGGGCTTCACGGGCTTGGCGGAGGGAATCCCTGCAGCAGCAGGCACAACGGGCTTGGCGGCACCGCGCGGCGAGCCTACCGGTCCGGCAGCCGCGTTCCTGCCGTGAGACCGCGCCTGGCTTTCGCCTTGCTCGCCCGACGACGTCTTGAAATGCGCACCCCGGGTAGCACCACCCTCGTTGCGGAACGTCGGTTTATCGGCACTTGGCCGCGTACCCTTGCCCTCGATATCCGCCACGATCAATCCGCTTTCCGAACATACCTTTCATTTTTGCGCGAGGTAATAATTAACGCCCCGGCACAATCAATTCGTAAGTGTAGCTTTTTTCAACAAGAAGTTGTGGGTCCCCCGGTTTTTCTTCCAACATTCTTTACATTCATCACGCCCCTACACCCGCCGCGCACCCAACCTCCATCACGCCTCACCTTCACCACACATGGTTTGCCTTCCCTCGTTATATGGTTAACAATGGGTCAGGGCGAACAGCCCCCGGCCTGCCAGCGGAACGGCAAAGGAGAGTCATGGTCACATCCGAGCGCTTCGATAGGCACGCCAAGTACCTGAGGCTTCTATCCGAGCACTTTCCCACGCAGCAAGCGGTTTTCGCCGAGATCATCAATCTCCAGGCCATCCTTAACCTGCCCAAGGGCACCGAGCACTTCATGAGCGACCTCCATGGCGAATACGAGGCGTTCATGCACATCCTCAATAACTGCTCGGGCGTGGTGCGCGAGCACGTCGACGAGATTTTCGGCAACGAACTCTCCGACCAGGAAAAGGCCGACCTCTGCACGCTCATCTACTATCCTCACGAGAAAATCGCCCTGGCGCACGATGCCCACCGCGATTCGCCCACGTGGTACAAGACCATGCTCGACGAGCTCATCGCCGTGGCGCGCCGTCTTTCGAGCCGCTATACGCGTTCTAAGGTACGCAAGGCCATCCCGCATGATTACGCCTATATCATCGACGAGCTCCTGCACACGCATCCCGACGAGAACAACTACCGCGTGCGGTACCACGAGCGCATCATCGACTCGATTCTCGAGACCGGTTCTACGGAAGATTTCATCTCGTCGCTCGCCGAGCTCATCAAGCGGCTCGCAGTGGACCACATACATCTGGTGGGCGATATCTTCGACCGCGGCGGAGGAGCAGCGAAAATCATGGACCGGCTGCTGCTCTGCACGCACCAGCGGCTGGACATCCAGTGGGGCAATCACGATATCCTCTGGATGGGAGCGGCCGCGGGCGAGGAAGCGTGCGTCATCTCGGTGCTGCGCAACAACCTGCGCTACGGCAATTACGAGATCCTCGAGAACGATTACGGCATCTCCCTGCGCGAGCTCGTCTCGTTCGCCGATCGAACCTATCGCGCGGGTGATCGCATCACGCCGCTCATGAAGGCGGTGAACGTGCTGCTCTTCAAGCTGGAGGGACAAATCATCCAGCGCCACCCGGAATTCGATATGGAGGGCCGCCTCCTTTTGGAGAACATCGACCTTAAGGCGGGTACCGTCCGCCTCGAGGATGGCACGTGGTCGCTTGCAACGCGCGACTTCCCCACCCTCGACCCCGAGCACCCGTACGAACTCACCGCGTCTGAGCAGCGCATCGTCGATAAGCTTGTTTCGGAGTTCACCGGTTCCGATCACCTCCGCCGCCATGTTGAGTTCCTCTTCCGCCATGGGTCGATGTATCTCGTGCGGAATGGCAACCTGCTCTTCCACGGATGCGTTCCCATGAACGAAGACGGCACCTTCGCCAGCATGAATTGCGAAGGCACTTGGAGAAGCGGCCGCGATTACCTCGACTTCTGCGACCGCATCGCACGCCGCGCCTGGCGCGACCACGACCGCGCCGCGCTCGACTGGCTCTGGTACCTGTGGATCGGGTATCGCTCCCCCGCATCGGGCCGCTATGTGAAGACCTTCGAGCGCGCCTACCTTGAGGACCAGGCGACGTGGGCAGAGCCCATGGACCCCTACTTCACCCTCACGCACGAGGCAACGGCGTGCGATGCCGTTCTGCGCGAATTTGGTGTGGAGCCCGAGCACGGTCACATCATCAACGGACACACGCCGGTGAAGACGAAAAGCGGCGAAAAGCCCATACGCGCCGGAGGCAAACTGCTCGTGATCGACGGGGGCTTTTGCAGCGCCTACCATCCGCGCACGGGCATCGCCGGCTATACGCTCATATCGAGCTCGCGCGGCATGCGGCTCAAGGCACACGAGGCCTTTACCACCGTTGCCGCGGCGATCGAGCGCAACGCCGACATCCAGAGCGAGACCGACCACTTCGCCCGCGCGGAGCGGCCCATCATGGTGAGTGACACGGATACCGGCGCAGAGATTCGCGACCAGATCCAAGATCTCCGTTTGCTCCTCGACGCCTATCGCACCGGCGCCCTCGAAGAACACTAGCGCGTGGGCACCCGCCGGACAGACGTGCTAGAATCCAGCACGGCCGCTTCAAACGCACGCTTTACCTTGGAGAAGGGCGCCATGCGCAAGCTCATCGAACAGATTATGAAATTCGGCGTCGTGGGCGTCATCGCATTCGTCATCGATTTCGGCGTGATGGTGTTCCTCACCGAGGTGTTCGGCATCGGCCCCGTTTTCTCGGCAACGGTATCGTTCATCATCTCCGTGATCTTCAACTACGCCGCGAGCATGCGCTACGTGTTCAGCCACCGCGAGGGTATGAGCCGCACGCGCGAGTTCGTAATCTTCGTTGTGCTCTCCGCCATTGGCCTGGGCATCAACGACCTGCTCATCTGGGCTGGAACCGACCTCGCCTCCTTCGATTACCGCCTCGTGAAAATCTTCGCAACCGCCGTGGTCATGGTTTGGAACTTCGTGACCCGCAAGATCTTTCTCGAGGGAGAAGAGTCATGAGAGCGACCCGTGGCAAATCTCGCCTGAGATGGATGCGGGCCCGCAGCTCGCTCCGCTTGTCCCGAATTGCGGTCTGAGACGGACCAAATGCGCAGATTTCGCGTCGCTTCCGTGCGTTCTTAATAAAATCGTTCGCCTAAGCTTACAAATCGTTGATAAATCACTATAGTATGCAATCGAAAACGACGCGCCGTTCCATGCGGTGTGCCTCTGCGATTTGGAGTGATTACGTGCGCGACGCGCTCAACAAGACTTCGACACAGCAATTCATGAAGTTCGCTGCGGTGGGGATTTTCTCCTTCGTGGTCGACTGGCTGCTGCTCGTCATCTTGACCGAGGGCTTTGGTATCGACTACCTCGTCAGCACCACGGTTTCCTTCCTTGTGTCCGTTTCGCTTAACTATGCCCTGAGCATGAAGTACGTCTTCGAGCACCGCGACGACATGAGCCGTAAACGCGAGTTCACGATCTTCGCCATCCTGTCTTGCATCGGGCTCGGCCTCACCGACGTGCTCATGTTCGCCGGCGTCACCATCTTGAACATCGCCTACCAGGCCATGAAGGTCATCGCTACCTTCTGCGTGACGTGGTACAACTTCTTCACTCGCAAGAAGTTCCTCTCTGCCACGAATTAAATAACGGCTTTTTGGTGGCCGCGGCTTTTGGTAGCTGCGCCTTTTGGTAGCTGCGCCTTTTGCTTAACCCACCTGCACGGTGTCGCTGGCGCTCCTTGGCTAGGGAGGCGCTGATTATTGGGCGTCGGGGCCATCCGATCAAGCGAGGTTTCAACTTTTGGGCACTTCCTGACGCGTCGGGCGGGTACAGGCGAGCGAGCGGAAAGAGAAAGCGCAGCTCAGACGGCCGGCGCTCTCCCGGATGCGGCGTTGCTACTCGGGCACTCTGCCTCAAAGTGCCCAAAAGTTGAAATCCCGATCGCCCCGGTGATGCAATCAACGTCTCTCTAGGACCGGGCGCCGCGCGTCGCTATCGCTCACTTCCTTGGGAACGCCGGGCGCCTCCTATTATATTCACGCGCCGTTCGTCCCAAATTGTCTCGAACAGCCCCCGGAACCTTAACCTTAAAGGTGAGGTTGAAACTCCATCGTTTCTCAACGATTCGCCAAACGTGCAGGTGAAGGCTTATGTTAAACCTTCAACTTGAACCTTAAGGATTGGGAGAGGGGCTATTAATAAGAAATCGCATACTATAATCGCTTCTGCGTTTCAGGCAAGCAGAATGTCGAGGACATATATGCGTGATACACATCGTTCGATCGTCCGCGTGATCGCCAACCGGCCCGCCCGCGCTATCACCTGCGCCGTGCTCGCCGTCGCTCTCACTGCGGCGCCCGTGCTCTCCCCCACCATTGCTTTCGCAGTTTCCGAGGAGACGCAGGCGGAACTCGATTCGGCGAACCAGAAGGTCGACGACTCCATGTCGGCTTACAACGACGCGATTGCCAAGCTCGAGACCCTGCAGGCTCAGATTGACGAGAACACCGCCGCCATCGAGCAACTTGAGCAGGAGATTCCCGAGAAGCAGCAGGCAGCAAGCGACGCCATGCGCGAGATGTACAAGTACCAGCAGGGATCCAACCAGCTGGTGGGCGTCATGGTCGGCTCGAGCAGCCTGAGCGATTTCATCACCTCAAGCACCTACATGAGCCAGATCCAGGATTCCAATAGCCAGACGATCGAAGAGCTCAACGACATGCAGGCCGAACTCGAACAGAAGCGCACTGAGCTTGAAGAGCAGAAGAAGCAGCTCGAGGAGGAGAAGCAGAAGGCCGCCGACGCGCTTGCGGCCGCGCAGCAGGAGCGCCAGCAGGCGCAGGCGCAAGCTGAGGCCGAGACCGCAGCCGAGCTCGCGGCTGCCGCCGCGGACACGAATCCCGGCGAGGGAACCGGCGTGAGCGGAGAGAACCCGTACAGCAACGCCACCGAGAGCGGTCAGGAAGCCAACGTCGTGGTCACCCCCGGTGTTGATTGGACCGTGTCGAGGGAAGAGTTCATCGCTGAGTGGACTGGGCGCATCGATGCCTATCTGGCTGGTTCGCCGCTTGCCGGCTATGGCGCCACGTTTGCTGCCGCCGCCTGGGACTACGGCGTAGACCCGCGCTGGTCGCCCGCCATCTCCTGCATCGAGAGCAGCAAGGGCACCTACTGCGCCAACTCTCACAACGCGTGGGGCTGGACCGCCTCTGGCGGCGGTTTCCGCTCCTTCGGCAGCTGGGAAGAGGGCATCACCGCGCACGTGCGCTACCTTAAGAACATGTACGGCACGACCCTTACCGTTGCCGCAGCCAAGCGTTACTGCCCGCCTACCTGGCAGGACTGGTACAACAAGGTCGGTTCGGAGATGAACCGGATCTAACGTAGCTGCATATCGTACTGAAGACCAAGAACGGGTGTCCCAAGTCGACGGCTTTGCCGGGCAACTTTCGGACACCCGTTATTTTTTCGGGCGAGATTCAGACGCCGCGCTATGCCACCGCGGGCTTGGGCTTCGGGCGAATGGCGCCGCGGTCGCAGCGGTTGCCCCAGGAATCGATAAGATCCTGGTCGCGATACACGCACACAATCTCGCAATGGTTAGCGCAATGTCCGCACACGACCTCTCGCGTGCGGAACTCGAAATCGTCGATGTTGAACATGAAGGGCTCGCTCCGCAGCACAGGCGCATCGGCGGCGAGGAGCGCGGCGCCGAAGCACCCCATGAGGTGCCCGTCGGGGTCCACGATCACCTTCTGGCCGAGCGCATCTTCGAACGCGCGCACCACGCCCACATTCTTCGATACACCACCCTGGAACACCACCGGAGCCTCGATCTTCTTCCCCTTGCCAACATTGTTAAGGTAGTTCGTTGCCACGGCACGGCATAGCCCAGCAATAACATCTCGCTTCTCGTAGCCAACCTGCAGCTTATGCACCAAGTCGCTCTCGGCGAAGACCGTGCACCGCGCCGCGATGTTCGCGGGCTTATCGGAGGTAAGCGCTATCTCGCCGAACTCCTCCACCTCGACGCCCAGACGGTGCGCCTGGCTCGAAAGGAACGAACCGGTGCCGGCGGCGCACAGAGTATTCATGGCATAGTCCACGGCAATACCGTTCTCGATGCAGATGATCTTCGAGTCCTGGCCGCCGATCTCGAGAATCGTACGCACATCCGGATGCAGGAAGGTTGTACCCACCGCATGGGCCGTGATCTCGTTCTTAACCACCTGCGCCTCGAGCATCGCGCCAACGAGGCGGCGCGCCGAACCGGTGGTGCCGATTGACATCACGTGCACCTCGTCCAGGTCGATCTGGCCTTTAAGGTCGTCGACAACACGGCGCACAGCGCCCGAAGGGTCGCCCTCGGTCCATAGATAGCTTCGTGCGATGATCTTCTTGTTCTCGTCGATCACCACGCCCTTGGTGGAGATAGAACCGGTATCGATACCGAGATATGCCTTCATGAACGGACCTTTCTCATCGCAATCATGTCGTAGAACGCCTCGAGGCGCGTGTCCAAACCCGCGTCCGAGGTCTGCGTGTCGAAGGTGAGGAAGAGCACCGGGATATGGTAGTCGCGGCTCAGGCGCTGCAGAACGGGCATCACGTCAATCTCCGGGGTGCACCCCGCGCTCTTGATGTGGACGAGCCCGTCGTAGCCCGCCTTTGCGAAGCGCTTTGCCGCCGCTATGTTGAACGTCGACGTGGGCCCCATGTCGTGCACGCTGTACTCGGCAATGCTCTCACGGGCAGCCTGCGCGTTATAGTGCAGGTTAAATGCCGAGATAGACATGGCGTTGCTGAGCTCGACCCCCATATCAAGAAGCTTCTGCTCAAGGTTCAGGCAGCTCGTAGGGTCTTGCGCCGTGTAGTACTCACCCACGATGCCAACGCGCACGGGATCTTCAGGCTTATTCGTTGGCAGCGCATCGAGCGCATCCATCGCGCGGCGGAACCCGTCCTCGATATCGCCGTTCGATTTCGCGGCGTTCATGGCCGAGAGGAACTCCTTGCGAACCCGAGCGAACGACCCGGGCTCGGTCTCAAAGCCGGCATTTGCAAGGTACCGGTCGCGGAAGGTATCGATGTGCTCGACCATGCGGTAGGCGCCGAGCAGGTTCTTGACGCCATGCGGAATCGAGAGGTTGGGGTTCACCACCTTCTTGCAATACGCCACGTAATCCCGGATCTTGCCGGTGGCCACATAGGAAAAGTTGAGCATCTGGAAATGCTCGTACCCCGCATCGCGCAGGATCATCTCTTGCAGCTCGCCATAATAGTTAAGACGGCAGAAACCCGTGACCTGCACGAGCGTGTCGGCACCCTGCTCGAGCGCTGCTGCGTAGTCGCCGATGATGTGCTTGAACGGCGTGCAGACGTAATCCGCGCTCATCTCCTCCCCGCGCTTGATCGTGGCGCGCGTGGGCGTAGGCGTAGGAACGAAATCTGCATCGAGCACCTGCTCGGTGAAGTATTTGAACGCTGGCTCGTAGTAGCGGAAATGGAAGAAGGCGACCTTATGGCGAGAATGCCTGCGGCGCTTGGGGCGCTTGCCGGTGAAAAAGAGCGGGCGGGGCGCGCCGTCGCGCATAACGATGCGGCCGTGCTCTTCGGCAGGATTCTTAACCTTGGGCTCGCCAGCGCTCTGCTCAGGTTGGGATTGGAAGCTACGCATGGAGGTATCCTCCCTTCTTCTGATACGCCAAGATGTCGATGAAGCTCTCGACGCGCGTCTCGACGCCCGCCGTGCCCGCTTGGGCGTCTACGGTGAGCGTGAGGATGGGCTTGCCCTTGATGCAGCGCTCTATGGCATCGTCGCACATGGAATCGGGACCGCATGGATAGGCACTCATGAGCACGATGCCGTCGATGTGCTCGTGTAGCAGAAGGGTCGCGCCGATGAGCTCGCGGTTCACGATCCACGGGATGGAATGGCTGAACTCATAGCTCTTCTTGAGCGAGCGCGCCTTGTCTGCCTCGTCGGCAAAGAGCACACAGGCTCCCTGCTCGCGCAGCGCATCTTCCACCACACCGCCCACGAATGGGTCGTGGCTCACGTAGGGATGCGCGGCAAGCAAGATGGTAAGCGGGCGCTCTGCCGCGGGCAGCTTGGATATGCTCCGCACGAGCTTTTCCTGCTCGCGCGCCATCGCGTCGTCATAGTCGCGCTGCGCTGCGATGGCCGCCTTGTAGGCTCGGCGAGCCTCCTTGCGAGTCACACCAAAGCGCGCCGCGAGACCGAGATACGCCGCCTCCTCCGTCTCGCCAGCGAGCTCATCGATGCGGAAGGACACCACGCGCACACGACGCCCTGCCACGATAAACGCATTCTCGGCAAGATCGGGAAGAGCCTGGAACTTGGTGCAGAACGTATCGAAGCGACCATAGCCCATGAGGCTCGGCACGAAGACCGCATCGACCCCTTGGTCGACAAGCGCCGCCACATGGCCCAGAAACAGCTTCGATGCAAGGCAGCACTCATCGACGGAAAGACGATCGCCCACTTCGAGCGTGCCGCGATCAGACGGCGCATCGAGCACGACCTCGAGCCCAAGCTCTGTAAAGAAGGTTCGCCACGCTATGCCGTAGCGGTAGTACAAAAGCGCGCGCGGGATGCCGATGCGCCTGATATCGGCAAGGTCGGCGCGCTGGCCAAACTCCAGCTTCACGGTTTCCTCCCAAAGAAATTCGCAAAACGCTATTGTGCGCCTAACAAATTGCTCGGTCAAGAACATATTGACGTTTCGTCGGTAATGTCAATTAGACAAATAGGCTCGCGATCACGCCGGCTGCAAAAGCAAATCCAAGGTAGATGCAAATAATCCGAGCATCTCGCCGCCGCGGGCGAGCGGCAAGGCGCGGCGCCACGCAGGCAAGGCTCCTACGGTCGACCATGAGGTACAGAATACCGAGCACGATTGGCAAGCAAAGAACATAGGTGATGTACGCCGCATACCAGAAGGGATACATCTGCCCGTTGATGGGCCCACCCACCTGCTGAGTAGCGATGACGATGAAAAGCAGCGCGACGAGCGCGAGCAGGATATTCCACGCATGCCCCATCGCGACCGTATGCATGCGCCGAGCGAACGCTCGCATGCGTTTCGCAAGGTCCGCGGTCGCCCGAAGCTGCTGCCGCGGCGTTGATGCCTGAGATGAAGCACGCGAGCCCGTATTCGAGGCCGTGCGGCCGCCGCCTGCGACGCCGCTCGCTGCTGGGGCCGTGCGGCTCTCGCCCCCAGCGCCGCTCGCTGCCGGGGTGGTGCGGCTCTCGCCCTCAGCACCGCTCGCTGCCGTGTCTTTCCCATCAAACGAGGCGAGATCGCCGCGTGCCGTGCACTCGACACAAACTATATGCTCACCAGAAACGGCCTGCCCTCCCCGCGCTCCACGCCGGGCGAACGCGGTGCAGAATGCCTCGGCGCTCGCAAAGCGACGTTCCGGATCGAACGACGTTGCCTGCAGAATCGCATCGGCATACGGCCCCGTCACGCCTGCATGCGCCAAAGACTCCGCACTCGGCTGCCCGTGGGCCTCTTCGCCCGTAATGCAGAAGAGGGCGATCATGCCGAGCGCATAGATGTCGCTCCGCACGCTCGTCTGCCCAAAGCCATACTGTTCGGGCGGAGCATACGATCGCGTGCCGAACCGAACGGTATCCGCAGCTGCTCCCTCGCGATACCGCCGCGCGATGCCGAAGTCGATGAGCGTCGCGGAAAGCCCTGATGGGCCCTCGGACACGATGATGTTCGCCGGCTTGAGGTCTCGATGGACGACAGGGGGATCGAAGGCCTTATGGAGCTCCGCCACGGCCGCACACACCGCGGGAACGACGCTCAGCGAAAGCTCGATCGAGGGGCCCGCTTCGTTTACGAAGGCGTCGAGGGTCTTGCCCGGTATGAACTCGGACACCACGACGAGCTCTCTACCCGTTTTATAGCATTCAACGATTCTGGGCGCGTGGGCAAACCGCGCACCGGAGCACTGGGCTTCGTAGAGCTCCTGATACGCCGTACCCACACCGAGGGCAAGATCGATGCGCTTGCGCACGAAGGGGCCGAGCGTCGCCCCATTCGCCCCTTCGAACTGCACGAGCTCCGTGATGGTTCCCGCCTGACCGGCGACGGAGGGATCCGCGCCCATTCGCGCCGCCGCGCCCAGCGGACGCACCACGCGATAGCAGTCTTCGCGCGCAACAGCGGCGAGGTAAGCGCCGAGTTCGTCGCGCTCAGCCGCGCGCCCCGATTCGGGCCGAGGGCCGCTGCCCGTTGGAATGTCGTGCGGTTTGATCATGGGTCCATCGTACCAAAGGAAATGGCACTCGAAAATCTATGGAGGCGCTGATTCCATCGTCAAGAGCGATCGGAGTTTCAGCTTTTGGGCACTCTGGAGCAGAGGTCCCGAGTAGCCACGCCGCCCCCGAGAGAACGACGGCCGCCTGGGCTGCGCCTTTGCCTCCCCCTCTTTCGCCCGTACCCGCCCGCCGCGTCAGGAAGTGCCTAAAAGTTGAAATCGCGATGGGGCGGATGGCTCCGGCGTCGAGAAGCACTTCAAACAGCCAGCATCTCCCTAGCTCACGAGCGTCTCCTCACCGAAGCGGTAAAGCTCTTCGTCGGTACGGGTGAGGCCCATACCACGGTCGATGCAAAAGAGGATGATGGCGTCTCGCCGGTCCTTGCAGTAGAGCTCGTTTGCGCCGGCCGCCTTGAGCAGCCGGTTAGTCTCGACCAAATCGCACCCGAGCGCGAACGCGAGCTGCAGCACCTTATCGCGCGTGGGGTTACGCTGCCCCTTGAAGATCTGATAGCCGAAGGTCTCGTTGATACCAGCCTCACGCACCACATCCGCGCGGCGAAGGCCCTTCTCGGCAAGCAACTGGTTCAGGTACTCGGAAAGCGTTCGATGGCCGATGTTATATGCCTCGGTAAACTCGATGGGGCTCGAGACAGTGAGTAGCTCATGCAGCAGCTCATCAGTGAGGGGCTCTTCCGCAGACGTGACTGCGGAGCCGCTCGCATGCGCGCCCGCACCCCGATGCGCGCTACCCTGCGAAGCGCCCGCCTCCGAAACTCCCGCATTCATCTTCCACGTCATCGACTTCGCCCCTCGCCGCGACCGCTCCGTCTCTTCCTGCCCTACCATACCCCTTCTCGCCCGTTTCTGAGCGCGCGACCGGGCACGCGTCTCGCGCGCCCGGTCGCGCCCACGATCCTCCGTCCGCGGGTGTAGGGTAAGCGGGCGCTTACCGTGGTACATATAGCCGTCTTTCGCCACTCGATTAGAGGTTCGCGATAGCGTAATCCGCTTCTTCTTGCGTAAACTTTTCACCATATTCGGCGGTAAGTTGGTCACGAATCGCCTCGGAGGACATGCTCATCGTCTCCTGATACTCCCGAGCCTTGGCCAACGCGTTCGCATTCCAGTCTGCCTGAATGTTGTCGACGGCGTATTGGGCCTCCTCGGAAGTGAATTGCTCTCCGTGCTCAGACGTCAGCTGGTCGTAAATACCCTGCTTCGACATGTGCATGGATTCACTGTAGTCCTCAGCTTTAGCAAGGGCGTTCGCATTCCAGTCTGCCTCAACATTATCGACGGCGTATTGCGCTGCCTCAGGTTCAAACTGTCCACCGTATTCAGAAATGAGCTGGTCGTAGATTCCCTGCTTTGACATGTGCATAGAATCGCTGTACGTCTGCGCCTGATTGAGCGCCGAGACGTAGTCGGCCGGCACATCGGGCTCCGGGGCCTGCCCTTCGGCCTCATTCTCTTGCGTAGTTTGCTGAGCCTCAGGCTGCGCTTCCCCATCCTGGGAGTTGCCGTTTCCGGCAGACCCGAATGCCGCAATCGCGACCACCACAACGACGATGATTAGGATTATCTTTCCCTTGCCCTTTTTCATGCTTGCCTCCAAATCAATTACGCAGCTACAAAACGCTGCCAAACCGCATGGCATATTCTGAGGAATCGCAGAGGCGATTTCATTAGCTCCGAGCTAAGAGGGGCGCCATTTCTGCTTTACAACGCCGCGCACTCCAATCTGAACCCGCGCTGCACTCCGCGCAGGAGAAGTCGGGAAAACCGATGCAGGTGCCGACCTGCCAAAATCCTCTCGGATCGAGGCCGCACCGCAGCCATAGGACAAGGTTTCAACTTTTGGGCACTTTAGATGGTCCTGGCAAAGTATGGGCACTCAGAGCAAGCCTTCTACCTGGGCTTTTCGTGAGAGCCAACCCCTTGATACTTTGAGATACGTCCTGCAAGTGCCCAAAAGTTGAAAATCGATATATCAAACCCCGGAAGATCGATTAATCGAGCCCCGGATACAAAGCACCTCGTCGCAAAGACGAGCCAGCAACGGTTGTTTCCGGAGCATACGCACGAAACAAGCACTGAGTTCAAATCAATTGAAGCGCTTTAATTTGCCGAAGACAAGAATTCTGCCGTTTACCGAGCTATATCTTGCTAGAATTGCGGATGTAGGGTAAGTCACCAGTCACAAGGAGAGACACATGGTGAAAAAGGCATCGGCACCTGCCGTCCCCGAGGTCATCGACTCCGTCGATGCGCTCGAGGCCAAGCTGGCCGACATGCGCCGCGCGCAGGCGATTTTCGCGACCTACACGCAGGAGCAGGTCGACAATATCTTCTTCGAGGCGGCCATGGCAGCCAACAAGCAGCGCATCCCGCTGGCCAAGATGGCCGTCGAGGAGACCAAGCGCGGCGTCCTCGAGGATAAGGTCATCAAGAACCACTACGCGGCCGAGTACATCTACAACGCGTACAAGAACACCAAGACCTGCGGCGTGCTCGAGCATGACGAGGCCTACGGCATCACCAAGATCGCCGAGCCTATCGGCATCGTGGGCGCGGTCATCCCGACCACTAACCCCACTTCGACCGCGATCTTCAAGACCCTCATCTGCCTGAAGACCCGCAACGCCATCATCATCTCCCCGCACCCCGCGGCAGCCAAGTGCACCATCGCGGCCGCCAAGGTCGTCTACGAGGCCGCCGTCAAGGCCGGCGCGCCCGAGGGCATCATCGGCTGGATCGATCAGCCCACCCTCGAGCTCACGAGCAAGCTCATGAGCGACGTTGACATCATCCTGGCCACCGGTGGCCCCGGCATGGTCAAGTCCGCCTACTCCTCCGGCAAGCCCGCCCTCGGCGTCGGCGCCGGTAACACCCCGGTCGTGATCGACGAGACCGCCGACATCCTCAACGCGGTCAACTCCATCATCCACTCCAAGACCTTCGACAACGGCATGATCTGCGCTTCCGAGCAGTCCGTGACCGTGCTCGATTCCATCTACGACAAGGTCAAGGCCGAGTTCGAGTACCGCGGCTGCTACTTCGTCAAGAAGGGCAAGGAGCTTGAGGCCCTGCGCGAGGCCATGTTCAAGAACGGCGCCCTCGACCACCGCATCCCCGGCCAGTCCGCCGCCTCCATCGCGGCCCTCGCCGGCATCAAGGTTCCCGAGCGCACCAAGATCCTCATCGCTGAGGTCACCTCGACCGACCCGATGAAGGAAGAGTTCTCGCACGAGAAGCTCTCCCCCGTCCTCGCCATGTACCATGCCAAGGACTTCCAGGAGGCCGTGGACAAGGCTGAGCACCTCGTGCTCGCCGGCGGCCCGGGCCACACCGCGTCCCTCTACGTGCATCCCGCCGAGAAGGAGAAGATCGCCCTCTTCGAGAAGACCATGAAGGCCTGCCGCATCGTCATCAACACCCCCTCCAGCCAGGGCGGCATCGGCGACCTGTACAACTTCGGCATGAAGCCGTCCCTCACGCTGGGCTGCGGCTCCTGGGGTGGCAACTCCGTCTCCGAGAACGTTGGGGTGAAGCACTTGCTCAACATCAAGACCGTGGCAGAGCGCCGCGAGAACATGCTCTGGTTCCGCACGCCGGAGAAGGTGTACTTCAAGAAGGGCTGCACGCCCGTCGCCATCGACGAGCTCGGCCGCGTCATGGGCAAGAAGCGCGCCTTCATCGTCACCGACTCCTTCCTCTACAAGAACGGCAACTGCCGCCAGATCGAGGACAAGCTCGACGAGCTGGGCATCGCCCACGACGCGTTCTACGACATCTGCCCGGATCCGCGCCTGCAGGATGCCGAGAAGGGCGTCGAGCGCATGAAGCTCTTCGAGCCTGACCTGATCATCGCCGTGGGCGGCGGCTCCGCTATGGACGCCGGCAAGATCATGTGGCTCATGTACGAGCACCCCGAGTGCAAGTTTGAGGACATGGCCATGGACTTCATGGACATCCGCAAGCGCGTCTTCACCTTCCCCGAGATGGGCAAGAAGGCCTACTTCGTGGCCGTCCCGACCTCTTCGGGTACCGGTTCCGAGGTGACCCCGTTCGCCATCATCACCGACGCCAACACCGGCATCAAGTGGCCGATCACCGACTACGCGCTCATGCCGAACATGGCCATCGTCGATGCTGACAACGCCATGACCGCCCCTAAGGGCCTCACTTGCGCCTCCGGTATCGACGTCATGACCCACGCCATCGAGTCCTACGTCTCCATCATGGCCTCCGACTACAGCCGTGGCCTCTCCATGCGCGCTGCCAAGCTCGTGTTCGAGAACCTCCCCGCTGCCTACGAGAAGGGTGCCGCCGATCCGCACGCCCGCGAGGAGATGCACAACGCCTCCTGCCTCGCCGGCATGGCCTTCGCCAACGCGTTCCTCGGCCTCAACCACTCCATGGCCCACAAGCTGGGTGCATACCACCACATCCCGCACGGCCTGGCCAACGCCGTCATCCTCACCCGCGTCATGCGCTACAACGCTGCCGAGAAGCCGGTCAAGATGGGCACCTTCTCGCAGTATCAGTACCCGCACGCGCTGCACGACTACGCCGAGCTCGGCCGTTACTGCGGCTGCACGGGCAAGGACGACCGCGAGGTGTTCGAGAACTTCCTGCAGAAGCTCGAGGACCTCATGGATCAGATCGGCATCAAGAAGACCATCGCCGAGTACGGCGTCGACGAGAAGTACTTCCTCGAGACGCTCGACGAGATGACCGAGAACGCCTTCAACGACCAGTGCACCGGCGCGAACCCCCGTTACCCGCTCATGAGCGAGATCAAGGAGCTCTACCTCGACGCTTACTACGGCCGTGAGCCGCAGTCCTACGAGGCGTAAGCACTGATCGCTTCCTGAACGCATCTTCGTTCACCTAACGTTACGCGCCGTTCGCCGTCAAAGCGAGCGGCGCGTTTCGTATCTGGGTACCATTAAGTCAGGTTCACCCTACTGAAAGGACGGTTGCGTAATGATTCTCCCTGAGACCAAGACTGAGCTTGTCCGTCGCGGCAACAAGGTCGTTTACGACCTGGGCGATAAGATCGCCAAGGTGTTCAACGAGACCAAGCCCGTCTCCGACGTGTTTAACGAGGCGCTGAACCTCGCCCGCATCAACGAATGCGGAATCCGCTCGCCGAAGGCACTCGAGGTCACCAAGCTCGAAGGCGATGAAGCCGGCTGGGCGCTCATCACCACCAAGGTCCCCGGCGTCACCCTCGCCGAGAAGATCGAGGCCGAGCCCCAGCGTTTTGGCGAGTACCTTGAGCAGTTCGTCGATCTGCAGATCGAAATTCACGGGTACACGTCTCCCCTCCTCAACCGCCAGGATGACAAGTACGCCCGCATGATCAATTCGCTCGAGGCGATCAATGCGACCACGCGCTACAACCTTCTCGAGCGCCTCGATGGCCTCAAGAAGGGCACCGCGGTGTGCCACGGCGATTTCAACCCCTCGAACGTGATCGTGAGCGAAGACGGCACGCTCTCGGTGTGCGACTGGGCGCATGCCACCCAGGGCGCTCCCGCGGCAGACGTCGCCATGACCTATCTGCTCTTCTCGCTGACGAGCAAGGAGCAGGCGGAGGCCTACCTTGATACGTACTGCGAGCGCGCCGACATGGCCAAGCAGATCGTGCGTCAGTGGCTGCCCGTCATCGCCGCCTCCGAGCTCGCGCGCAAGCGCAAGGTTAACGAGGAGTTCCTGATGAGCTGGGTTGATGTGTTCGATTACCAGTAAGGCGTAAGCTCCCGACGGAAGCCCCGCTTCCCTCTTCGCTGGTCCTCGGAACACGGCTTTGCCGTGTTCCTGCGGAATCGCTCAGAGGGAAGCGGGGCTTCCTGCGTTTACGGCTGGCATCTCAGCGGATGGGGGTCGTGGCGTTATTGGGCGGCATCGCTGCGCTCGCCGCGTGCGGGGCGGGGGGGCATCGCTGCGCTCGCCCCCAATAGAAAACAGCCTTGGGTAAGGATTGCATAATTAACACGCAAAGGGATTGTTATATGCGTTGTTTTGAATACGCATTGAAATGGACGAAAAGGGCGCTGGTTTGGTATCCAAATATGCGCTAAATCGGTCTTTCTTCCTTGCATTTAGAGGTGTCCATTCTCAACCGTGCTGGTAGAGCGGGTTACGGCAAGCCTTATACCAGGTGTGTCAGAGAAACGCACCGACGAAATCCATGATGAATAACCGATTTAGCGCAAATTTGGTTAGCAGGGCTGGCGAGAGGGGATCACTAAACCGAAAGCCGGCTGATCAAGCGCCAGCGAAGTAGCCTTTGAATGCCCAGGCGGCAATGACGCCCTCGTGGCACATGATGGCAGCGCCGTCTGAGTCGATCACGTTGGAAACTCCAAGATCAGAAAGGAGCGCGACGCGCTTGTGATCGAGGTTCCAGCGCATACCTCGCTCGGAGACGACCGCCTCCACTGAAAGAGGGATGAACGTGAACCGCTCATCGCGATGGCAGGCAAGTTCCCAGCAATCCCCCGCCTTGAGGATACGCTGCACAAACGAATCTTCCCAGACTTCAACGCAACCACTATATGCAGCGAGGCGGCCGAGCACTGCGAGGGCATGATCGGGCGCGCCACCCGACATGCATATACACCGCAGGTTGGCATCGGGCCAGCGGCGGGCAACCTCGGCGAGGGCCAGCCCCAAATCGGTATCGTCCTTATGGGGGTCGTAGCGCACCACATCGAAGCGGTGGGCAAGGCGCTCCCCCGCTACATCAACGGGAGCTTGGGAGGCGTTCGGCTCAGCGGCGCTCTCGGCAGCTCGAACGAGCCCGGCGCCGGCAGGGCTCACCGAATCAGCGTCTCCGCAGAAAAGATCGCACCTTATACCCGCCGCAAGCAGGGCATCAAGCCCGCGGTCGATTGCAATGACGGCAGAGCAATCTTTCGCCGCACGCCGCAGAGTATCGCCAGACGAGGGTTCGGGAGAACCTCCCACGAGCAGGACACGGTGCGTCATGAGCGCCCCTCCGCATCAAGGGAAAGGCTGCCACCCGCATGAGAGGAAGCCGGATATTCCGCGATGCGTTTCAGCGAAAGCTCCTTGAATGAATCAATTGCAATATCCGCAAGGGAGAACACCTCTTCACGCGTGCCGCGCCCAGCGGGGTCAAAGATGCCTACCGTGTTGTAGCCAGCACGGCCCGCACTGAGCAAACCGAAGGGAGCATCCTCGAACACCCAGACATCGGAGCGGCTCACGTCGGCAAGGTTGCAGCGCTCGCAGGCGCGACGCAGGGCAAGATCGTACACATCGGGGTGCTCCTTCGAGCGACCCGCCTCACCGGTGGTTGTTACCTCAGGGAAAAACCGATCAAGCCCGTTGGCAGAAAGCCCCAGACGAACCAGATGAGCCGGCGTCGAAGTGGCGATAGCAAGAGCGATGCCCGCCTCTGATGCCGATTCGAGAAAGTCCACCACGCCGGGAAGAACCACGATGTTCTGAGAATACTCCTGCTCAAGCATGTCGTTAAAGCGATCGAGCACCTCTTTGCCGGAATTTCCAACGCCCCAGGTCTCGTGATATGCCGCGCACTCATCCTCGAAAGACAGATGCTCGAACCGGGCAAAATCATCGGGCGTGGTTTCGACGCCGTACGATGCAAGCAGCTTGGGTTGGCAGCTTAGCCACATGCCCATAGAATCGAGCAGAGTGCCGTCGCAGTCGAACACGAACACCGGGGGATACGCCATAGCTCGGGCCTTCCAATCTTCGCACGGGCGCGCGGCGCCCCAGCAGGTCACAAACGCCGCCATGGTACCACACCAAGCCCGCAGCAAGGTTAGGAGAACGCAAGCATCGGGGTATATTTCAGCCAACCGCACGCCTACGAAACAATAGCTACCGCCCCTCGGCTTACTGGGTAAACAGAGCTCCTCCGGTGGTATCCTAGACACGTCCAGGTTCCACTTGCCTCTGCTCGTGGAACAGAATCGATCGTTATGCTGAGGCACTCCGGAACCCGCGACAACTCTATCGATGGCGGTACGCCGCCCTGACGATTGGAAGTGCGCGTGAAGAAGAGCGAAGCGACCCCGAAGACGTCTGCCTCCGGCACTGCAACTTCGGCTGGTCAGGAACCGTGCCTCATCATCACCGAAAACGATAGGTATATGTTTGCCGCCGGCACCTGGCAGCGCAGCTGGGAGAAGCTCGGCGCCCACCCCGATGTCCAAGAGGGTGTGAGCGGCTGGCATTTCGCCGTCTGGGCACCCGACGTGAAATCCGTCCATGTAGTAGGCGACTTCAACGATTGGAACCCCACGGCGAACCCGCTCTCCCCGCTTGACTCGAGCGGCATCTGGCAGGGCTTCGTGGGCGGACTCGCAGAAGGTGACCTCTACAAGTTCGTGATCGAGACGAACGACGGGCGCATGCTCTACAAAGCCGACCCGTATGGCTTCTACGCCGAAGATGTCCCGGGCACCGCGTCGCGCCTCATGGACCTCAAGGGTTACCAGTGGGGCGACGACGCCTGGCTCGAAGAGCGCCGCGCACACAACCACATGGAGCGCCCGCTTAACATTTACGAGGTTCATCTGGGCAGCTGGAAACGCCATGGCAACGAGCCCCAGGGCGAGCCGGACGAGAACGGCAACTATCCCGGCCCCGGCGATCCCTTCCCCGCCCAGCGCGGCACCTACTACTCTTATGACGACCTCTCGGTCGAGCTCGTCGACTACGTGCGCGATATGGGCTATACCCATATCGAGGTCATGCCCGTCATGGAACACCCCTTCGATGGCTCCTGGGGCTACCAGCCCACGGGCTACTACGCGGCGACCGCGCGCTTCGGCACGCCCAAGCAGTTCATGCATTTCGTCGATGCCTGCCATGAAGCCGGCATCGGGGTGATCCTCGACTGGGTACCCGGCGGCTTCTGCGCCAACGACGAGGGCCTCGCCACCTTCAACGGCAAGATGCTCTTCGAGCGCGAGATTCACCCGAACTGGGGAACGCATAAGTTCGATTTTGGACGCGGCGAGGTGCGCAGCTTCCTGGTCTCCAACGCCCTATTCTGGCTCGAGAACTTCCATGCCGACGGCATCCGCATGGACGGCGTCTCGAGCATGCTCTATCTCAACTTCGGCGTGGACGATCCCGGCCAAAAGAAGTTCAACAAGTACGGCACCGAGGAAGACCTTGACGCATCGGCATTCATTCGCCAGGTCAATGCTGCCGTGGGCCGCGAATTCCCCGATGTCATGATGATCGCCGAGGAGTCGACCGCCTGGCCGCTCGTGACCTATCCGCCCGAGGAGGGTGGCCTGGGCTTCCACTACAAGTGGGACATGGGCTGGATGAACGACACCCTGCACTATATGCAGACCGATTTCCCCTGGCGCCCGGGCAACCATCGCATGCTCACCTTCTCGATGATGTACGCGTTCAACGAGAACTTCATCTTGCCGCTCTCGCACGACGAGGTTGTCAATGGCAAGTGCTCGCTCATCGGGCGCATGCCGGGCGACTGGTGGCGCCAGTTCGCAGGACTCCGCGCCCTCGCGTTCTACCAGGCCACGCACCCCGGCGCGCAGCTCTCGTTCATGGGCGACGAGATTGCCGAGTTCATCGAATGGCGCTACTACGAGTCCATCGAATGGTTCCTCACTGAACAGTTCGCCACGCACGCGCGGCACCAGCAGTTCATCAAGGCGCTTAACCACCTTTATAAAGACGAGCCTGCGTTCTGGGAGCGCTCCTACACCGACGACGGCTTCTCGTGGATCGACGCCGATAACTCCCAGCAATCCATCATCACCTTCGTGCGCCGCGGCGAAGATCCGGCGAACGACCTCGTCGTGGTGATCAACTTCGATCCGGCCTCCTACGAGCAGTTCCACCTTGGCGTGCCGAGCGAGGGCGAGTGGAAGGTCATCTTCAACTCCGACGACCCCGAGTACGGCGGAAGCGGCTACACCGACAACGAATCCTATATGAGCGTCCCGTACCCGTGGAACGGCCGCGAAAACTCGCTCACCATCGCGCTTCCCGGGCTTTCCGGCCTCGTGCTCAAGCGCGTGGGGCCAAGCACCTTCGTGCCGCCCGCGCCGAAGCGCCGCTTGACCGCCTACACCGAGGCGCCGATCACCGACCCGAGCGCCGCGCCCACCAAGAAGCCGGCACCCAAGCGCTCGGCAGCAGCCGCGAAGACCACGACCTCAAAGGCCTCCACGGCCAAGAGGACCACGTCGAAATCGGCTACCAAGACTTCAGCCACCAAGGCTTCAGCCGCGAAATCTTCGGCGGCGAAGACCACGACCACGAAGACCGCTACAAAGACGACTAAATCGGCTTCCACCAAGAAGACGACCACGGCGAAGACCACGGCCTCGTCTGCCAAGAAGAAGACGGCTACCGCCGCTTCGACAAGCAAGGCGGGAACAAAGACTGCTGCTAAGGCCACCGCTAAGAAGACCTCTACCCCAGACTCCGAGAAGTAGGAGGCAGGGGATCCCAAAGGGGACATATCTGACCGCGTACCGCACGGTACAGCATTGGAAAGGAACGTATGAATACCGTTTTCGAAAGCAAAGAGGAGTTTATCGAGCTCTACGAGTCGTCGGTAATGTCGCTCTCGGGCAAACCGTTCGAGGATACGAGCGACATCGATCGCTTCAACGCGCTCGTAAAGCTCATCGCCTCCAAATCGCGCGCCATCCAGACCGAGACCGAGGAGCGCGTGAAGGAAACCGGTCAAAAGCGCGTCTACTATTTCTCAATCGAGTTCCTGATCGGTCGTCTGCTCGATAACTACCTGCTAAACCTTGGCATCCGTGACCTTGTGAAGGACGGCCTGGCCGAGCTTGGGTGCGACCTCAACGCGCTCGAGGAGTACGAGCCCGATCCGGCGCTCGGCAATGGCGGCTTGGGCCGCCTCGCCGCCTGCTTCCTCGACTCCATGGCGCACGAGGGCATCGCGGGCTACGGCAACGGCATGCGTTATCGCTACGGCCTCTTCAAGCAGGAGATCGTGAACGGCGCCCAGCACGAGACCACCGACGAATGGCTCTCCCACGGCTACCCCTGGGAGGTGCGCCGCCCGGACAAGGCCGTCCGCATCGGCTTCGGCGGCCATGTCGAGCAGTATGAGCGCGACGGGCGCATGTGCTTCCGCACCGTGGATACCGAGGACGTGCTCGCCGTACCCTACGACATCCCCGTGGTGGGCTATGGCGCCGAGACCGTCAACAAGCTGCGCGTCTGGAGCGCGGAGCCCGTCGAGGAGGTCTTCGACCTCGAAGCCTTCAACCGCGGCGACTACGCGGCAGCGGACCGTCATCGCGCCGAAGCCGAGGCCATCAGCGCCATCCTCTACCCCAACGATGCGGGTGAGCACGGACGGCTCCTGCGCCTTAAGCAGGAATACCTCTTCGTGTCGGCGGGCCTCTCGAGCGTGCTCGACACCTTCCGCAGCGAGCACGGCTCCGACTGGAAGCTCCTGCCCCAATACGTCGCGATCCACACCAACGATACCCACCCGGCCATGTGCGGCCCTGAGCTCATGCGCGTCCTCATCGACGAGGAGGGCCTCGAGTGGGACGAGGCGTGGGATATCACCACGAAAACCATCTCCTACACCAACCACACGATCCTGCCCGAGGCGCTCGAGAAGTGGCCCATCGACACCTTCTCCAAGCTGCTCCCGCGCCTCTACATGATCATCGAGGAGATCAGCCGCCGCTGGCGCGACGACTTCGACCGCTCCGCGTCCGACTGGCAGGATCGCCTGCGCCAGACCGCCGTGCTCTGGGACGGCCAGGTGCGCATGGCGTGCCTCTCGGTGATCTGCAGCCACTCGGTGAACGGCGTGGCCAAAATCCATACCGACATCCTGAAGCGCGACACTCTGAAAGACTTCTACGCGCTCACCCCCGAGAAGTTCAACAACAAGACGAACGGCATCGCGCACCGTCGCTTCCTCGCCGAAGCGAACCCGGCCTATGCCAAGCTCATCACCGAGGCCATCGGCACGGGCTGGCTCGATAACGCCGACGAGCTCGCCAAGCTCGTCGAATTCGAGAACGACCCCGCCTTCCTGGAGCAGGTGGGCCGCGCCAAGCATGACAACAAGGTGCGCCTGGCCAACTACGTCAAGCGCGAATGCGACCTCGACATCGACCCCAACACCATCTTCGACGTGCAGGTCAAGCGCTTCCATGCCTACAAGCGCCAGCTCCTGAACATCTTCAAGGTGATGGACATCTACAACCGCCGCCTCGCCGACCCCAACTTCCGCGTGGCGCCCACCACCTTCATCTTCTCGGGCAAGGCCGCCTCGAGCTACGCCTTCGCCAAGGAGACGATCCGCCTCATCAACTCCGTGGCCGACGTCATCAACAACGACAGCCGCGTGAACGGCGTGATGAAGGTCTGCTTCATCCCCAACTTCCGCGTCTCCAACGCCCAGCTCATCTATCCCTCCGCCGAGATCTCCGAGCAGATCTCGACCGCCGGCATGGAGGCCTCGGGCACCTCGAACATGAAGCTCATGATGAACGGTGCCATCACACTCGGCACCATGGACGGCGCGAACATCGAGATCGTGAACCTCGCCGGCCGCGAGAACGAGAAGATCTTCGGCCTCACCGCGCCCGAGGTGGACGAGCTCCGCGCGAGCGGCATGCATTTCGCTTGGGATATGTACAACGGCGATCCCGACCGCTTGGGCCGCATCATCGACGAGCTCACCGACGACACCTTCGCCGGCCTCTCGGGCAGCTTCGAGAGCATTCGCCACGAGATCATGCTCAACAACGACGCCGACTTCGTGATGAAGGACTTCCATTCCTACGTCGAGGCATGGGAAGAGCTCACCGCGAGCTACAGCGACCATGCAGCATGGAACAAGATGGCTCTGCACAACACCGCGTCCTCGGGCTGGTTCTCGAGCGACCGCACGATCCGCGAGTACCGCGACGAGATCTGGGGAGCGTGATGTCCGCGAACGTATAGGAGCCGACCGTGCCCTCCTCGCGGGCCTAAACGCGGGGCTGGAAAGGATTAGGACCATTTAGAAGGAGAACAGATGAGCAAAAAAGAATGCATCGCCATGCTCCTCGCTGGAGGACAGGGATCGAGGCTCGGGGCGCTCACATCGAAGATCGCGAAACCCGCGGTCTCATTCGGGGGGAAGTATCGCATCATCGACTTCACGCTGTCCAACTGCGCGAACTCCGGCATCGACACCGTCGGCGTGCTCACCCAGTATCGTCCCTATCAGCTTCATGCCTACCTCGGTTCCGGTGCTGCCTGGGACCTCGACGAGCTGGGCGCCGGCATATCCATCCTGCCCCCGTATGCCACGCAGGAAGGTGGCGCGTGGTACGCGGGCACTGCCGATGCCGTGACGCAGAACCTCGACTACATCAAGTCTCACGACCCTGAGTACGTGATGATCCTTTCCGGCGATGCGCTCTATCGCATGGACTATCGCGCCATGCTCGATGCGCACATCGCCAACCAGGCCGACCTCACGATCGCGGTCATGCCCGTGCCCTGGGAGGAGGCCAGCCGCTTCGGCATCCTTACCGCCGACGAGGACGGCCGCATCACCAAGTTCACCGAGAAGCCTGAGAAGCCCGATTCGAATCTCGCGTCCATGGGCATCTACATCTTCACGGCGGACTACCTCATCAAGACCCTTGAGGACGACGCCGCGGACCCGCGCTCGAGCCACGACTTCGGCGGCGACATCATCCCCGGCGCGCTGGCCGCGGGCAAGCGCCTGTTCGTCCACGAGTTCCATGGCTTCTGGCGCGACGTCGGCACCATCGCGAGCTACCACGAGACCTCGATGGACCTTCTTGGCCAGAACCCCGCATTCGACCTCTTCGACAACACGACGCCGGTCATGTCGAACGATACGACGCGCCCGCCGCACTACATCGGGCCCGACGGCCGCGTTGACGACTGCCTCATCTCTAACGGCTGCAAGGTCCTGGGCACCGCCCGCCACTCCATCATCTCCACCGACGCGGTCATTGAGGAGCGCGCCGTGGTCGAGGACTCCGTGCTTCTACCCGGTGCCGTCGTGAAGTGCGGTGCCCACGTGAGCCGCGCCATCCTGGGCGAGAACGCCGTGGTCGAAGAGGGCGTGAAGCTCGGATCCGTCGATACAACGAAGGACACCGCCGTCGTTGGAAACGACGTGGTGATCGGGAAGGGGGAATGATCCGATGATCAACCATAAGGCCATCGGCTACATCACTGCCAACTACGCGAGCGAGGCCACGAGCGTGCTGCTCGACTCGCGCCCCATCGCGTCCATCCCGTTCATCGGGCGTTACCGCCTGATCGACTTCCCGCTCTCCAACATGGCGAACGCCGGCATCAAGACCGTCGGCCTCGTGATGCCCGGTAACTACCGCTCCATCATCGACCATGTGGGCCACGGCAAGGAGTGGATGCTCGACCGCAAGAAGGGCGGCCTCTTCCCTGTTCCCGGCTCCCCCTTCGGTGGAACCAAGCGCGGCCGTCGCTTCCTGCTGCGCGACATCATCGCCAACAAGGAGCTCTTCACCCGCGCCCAGGAGCCGTATGTGGTCATGATGGGCTCGAACATCATCTTCAACCTCGAGCTCGACGAGACCATCGCCGCCCATGAGCGCTCTGGCGCGGGCATCACCATGGTCTACGTCAAGGCTGAGCGTAGCCAGACCGACTGCACCTCGCTCGTCATCGGCGACGCGGGCCGCGTGAGCCACGTGAAACTCGGCTGCGAGTACGGTGACAACAAGTTCCTCGACTGCTTCATCGTCAACCGCGACCTCCTGCTGCAGATCATCGACCGCTACGCCACGTCGGATTATCTCGATGTCTTCGAGGCCACCGAGCCCGACTTCTCTCTCATCGATGTGTGCAGCTACGAGTTCAAGGGCCTTGCGATGGGCATCTTCGACGAGAAGACCTATTACGAGCGCAGCATGGAGCTGTTGAACCCGTCGCGTCCGACCAACTCTTCCGTCGCGACCGTCCGATTCTTACCAAGGCCCACGACGCGCCCCCGGCGAAGTACTCGACCGGCAGCAATGCCACGAACTCCCTCATCTCCGCCGGCTGCAAGATCATGGGCACCGTGCGCAACTCCATCCTCGCGCGCGGCGTCGTGGTGGAGAGCGGCGCCAGCGTCCAGGACAGCATCATCATGCAGTCCTGCACCATCAAGAGCGGTGCTCGCGTGGAGCGCGCCATCATCGACAAGAACAACACCGTGCCTTCGAACACCGTGGTGTGCGGCACGCCCGATGATATCCTCGTCGTTGGTAAAGGACAGATGAACTAACCGACGACCCCCGTGCATACGAGGTATCATTAGAACCGCCGCTCGGGCATCCCGGGCGGCGGTTTGCGAAACCCGGCACCGCGCCGGAACGCAGCAGCCCTTTTGGGCGAGAGTTGGGAGAATAGCATGTCAGATAAAAAGATGCAGGTGGTGTTCGCCTCTGCGGAGGCGGCCCCGTTCGTCAAGACCGGTGGCCTGGGCGATGTCGCGGGATCGCTGCCCCGCGCGCTCGTAGCCGCCGGCGCCGACGTGATCGTCATGGTGCCCAAATACGGCACCATCGCCTCCGAGTACACCGACCGCATGGAGCACGTCGCCGACTTCTACGTGAGCCTTGGCTGGCGGAACGAGTACTGCGGCCTGGAGCGCCTGGTCATCGACGGCGTCACGTACCTCTTCATCGATAACGAGCGCTACTTCAAGCGCGACTACCCCTATGGCTTCTTCGATGACGGCGAGCGCTTCGCCTTCTTCTCGAAGGCCGTGACCGAGAGTCTGCAGCACCTGCCCGAGGGCTTCCAGTGCGACGTGCTCCATTGCAACGACTGGCACACCGCCCTCGCACCGGTGTTCCTCCGCGAGTTCTACCAGGGCCTTCCGCTCTACGAGCGCGTGAAGACGGTCTTCTCGATTCATAACATCGCATTCCAGGGCCAGTACGCCGACACCATCTTGAACGATATCCTCGGCATGGCGCACATCCCCAACGCCGCGCGCCAGCTGCGCTGCGACGAGCGCTCGATCAACTACATGCAGGGCGCGCTCGATTACTCCGACGCCATCACCACGGTGAGCCCGAGCTATGCGTGGGAGATCCAGACGCCTGAGTACGGCGAGGGCCTCGACGGGATCTTGCGCCGTCGCTCGAACGTGCTTTCCGGCATTCTGAACGGCATCGATACCGACGCCTGGAACCCGGCGACCGACCCGATGATTCACGCCAACTACTCCGCGGCAGATATGTCGGGCAAGAAGGCCTGCAAGGCCGCCCTCCAGGAAGAGCTCGGCCTCGAGGTGCGCGACGACCGGCCGCTCATGGTCATGGTCACGCGCCTCACCCGCCAGAAGGGCATGGACCTCGTCACGTACGCGCTCGACCGCATCCTTTCCGGCGGCGTGCAGGTGGCCGTGCTCGGCACCGGCGATTACGAGGAGCCGATGCGCTACTTCGCCAATAAGTATCCGGGCACCTGCGCTGCGCGCATCACATTCGACAACGCCCTCTCGCATCGCATGTATGCCGGCGCCGACATGTTCCTCATGCCGTCGCTCTTCGAGCCGTGCGGCCTCTCGCAGATGATCGCCATGCGCTACGGCACCCTGCCCGTGGTGCGTGAGACGGGCGGTCTCCGCGACACCGTGGCCCCCTACAACCAGTTCACCGGCGAGGGCACGGGCTTCACGTTCGCTAACTTCAACGGCGACGAGATGGGCGACGCGGTGTTCCGCGGGGCACGCCTGTACTGGGACGACCACGCAGCATGGGATCAGCTGGTGCAAAACGCCATGGCAGCCGATTTTAGCTGGGTCCGCTCTGCCGATGAGTACATGAACCTCTACCACAACCTGCACCCCGAGATCGACATCACGAAGCCCGAGCCCGTCGTTCAAGAGCCTGAGCCTGCTGAGCCCACGGCTGTTGAGGCCGAGCCCGCGGCACCGGCACCGGAGCCAGCGGTGACGGAGGCTGAGCCCGCACCGAAGACCGAGCAAGCTGCCGAGCCCGCCAAGAAGACGGCTGCGAAGAAGACCACCGCATCCAAGACCGCCGCGAAGAAACCGGTGGCGCGCAAGACGGCAGCAACGAAGTCGACCGCTACGAAGGCTGCCGAAAAGCCTGCCGCGAAGGCAACGGCCACCAAGCCTGCAGCATCCAAGGCTGCAGCCACCAAGCCTGCAGCATCCAAGGCTGCAGCCACCAAGACGACGGCGGCCAAGGCCACGGCAACTAAGACGACGACCAAGGCAACGGCATCTAAGGCAACAGCCGCAAAGACCACGGCCAAGAAGCCGTCCACCGCATCGGCGACCAAGACTGCCACCAAGTCGACCACCACGAAGGCCGCTCCCGCCAAGGCCGCCGCAGCGAAGACGGCAGCGGATAAGCCTGCTACCGCAGCCGCAACGGCCCCGAAGGCCGCCGCAGCGAAGACGGCACCAGCCAAGGCAAGCACCTCGAAGGCAGCCACCTCATCGGCAGCAAAGGCGACTGCAAAGCCCGCGACCCCCAAGGCGACGGCAGCAAAAGCAGCGGCCCCGAAGGCCGCCGCGCAGGATTCCTCCGCCGCGACGCCAGCTGATAAGCCGGCCCCCAAGGCAAAGAGCGTTTCCGCAGCTAAGCGCACGACGCGCAAACGCTAGCGCGCTTCCACAGCCTCTACAGGGAAGGCGGGCAGGCACCAAGGTGCTTGCCCGCCTTTTGCTTGCATAGAAATCCAGATTGCCCAGTGAATGCAGCGAATATACTACCAGATGGCATGATAGCGCCTATAATTAAGAAGTTTGTCTGCTGCTTGGACCGCCATCTCCTCCCCAAGAGAACGGCGATACAAGAGCTCGTCATGATCGGACTTCTATGAGACTCATTCACAACAGCCGCCTCTCGCAGTTCCGCTTCCCCTTCGGTGCCGTCGAGAGAGGAACGGATGTCACCCTCTCGGTGCTCGTCGAGGATGCCGAACCGCGCACCATCTCCATCGATCTGCGCGTCTGGATCGACGGGAAGGGCGAGACGATCATTCCCCTGCGCTATGAGGCCGACGGCATCTTCACCGTCACCCTACCCTGCCCCGAGCCCGCACTCATGTGGTATCGCTTCAATGTGACGGCAACGTTCGAGGACTCAACCCGTACCCTCTACCTCGGCGCACCCGAGGGCCGCACGGGGGGCGAGGGCGCCACGTACACCTACCCTGAGTGCCCGTCATTCCAGCTTACCGTCTATAAGCACCGCGCCATCCGCCCCAGCTGGTACGAACGCGGCATGGTCTACCAGATCTTCCCCGACCGCTATCGCCGGGACGCTGCGTGGCGGGAACGCTGCGAGCGCGTGATTGAACAGCCCAAAGCTGGCATCCCGCGCCGTATCGTCGAAGACTGGGACGAGCCTCCCTGCTATGAGCGCGCAGAAGACGGCTCCATCGCAAGTTGGGATTTCTATGGCGGCTCCCTAAAGGGCATCACCGCGGACCTTGACCGGCTCGCCGAGATGGGCATCACCGCCATCTACCTCAATCCCATCTTCGAGGCAGCAAGCAACCATCGCTACGACACCGCCGACTACCTCAAGATCGACCCGATGCTCGGCACTGAGGAAGATTTCCGCGAACTCTGCGGAGAAGCCGGCACGCGTGGCATCTCGATCATCCTCGACGGTGTATTCAACCACACGGGCGATGATTCCGTCTACTTCAACCGCTATGGCAACTATCCCGAGCCGGGTGCCTGGCAGGGCGAGGGCTCGCGCTGGAAAGACGCATACCATCTCAACGAGGACGGAACCTATGCGAGCTGGTGGGGCATCGGCAACATGCCGGCGCTGAACCAGGATTCGCTCGCCGTTCGCAACCTCCTCCTTGGTGAAAACGGGGTCATCCGCCGCTGGACGCGCGCCGGCGCACGCGGCTGGCGCCTCGATGTGGCCGACGAGCTGCAAGAGTCGCTCATCTCGGATATCCGCCGCGTGCTCCTTGAGGAAAAGCCCGATGGGGTGCTTATCGGCGAGGTCTGGGAGGATGCCTCCAACAAGATCAGCTACGGCTATCCGCGCCACTACCTGCTTGGCAACGAGCTCGATTCAGCAATGAACTACCCGTTCCGAGACATGGTGCTCAACTTCCTGCTGGGCCATGCCGGCGTCGCAGACGCCGTCGAGGCCATCGAGAGCCTGCGCGAGAACTACCCCCGCGAGGCGCTCGCGTGCTGCCTCAACCTCTTGGGCAGCCACGACCGCCCGCGCATCGCCTCGCTGCTCGGCGGCGGCCCCGACGAGAGCAAGCTCCCTGAGGAAGAGCGCGGCCGGTGGAGGCTTTCGCCCGAGTCCATGGGACTCGCCAAGAGCCGCTTCTGGCTGGCAACGCTCATGCAGATGACCTTCCCCGGCGTTCCATCCGTCTATTATGGCGATGAGTTCTGCCTCGAGGGGCTATCAGACCCCGGCAACCGCCGCACGATGCCGCTTGAGAAGGACATCCACGACCGCGACATGTTCGACATCATCCGCAACGCGTCTGCCGTGCGGCGCGCCCTTCCGTTCATGGTCGACGGAAGCATCGAGTCGTTCGTGCCCGAGGGCGCTGACGACGACGTGCTCGCCTACACGCGCCGGGGAGCTCAGAGCGAGGCAGCGACGGTGCTTATCAACCGGAGCTCGTGCGAGAGCCACACGGTGCGCGTTCCTTCCCTGGGTCCGTGCGCGACCGATATCATCTCGGGCGGCGAGCTTGCGCCTGACGAGGATGGCATGGTTGAGTTTACGCTTTGGCCCTTCGGCTCGGCGGTGATCTATTTCCACGAAGAGGAGCGCCTGCAGCTTCCCATGGAGCCCGGAGCGGGCGTGCTCTGCCACGTGACCTCCCTACCCGATGAATCGGGCAAAAAGGGCTCCCTCGGCGACGTTGCCAAGCGCTTCATCGACCATCTGAAGGCCATGGGCATGCGCTACTGGCAGCTCTTGCCGGTCAACCCCACCGACTCCTTCGGGTCGCCGTATTCCGGCCCGTCGGCCTTCGCGGGCAATATCGCGCTGCTCCCCGAGTCCGAAGACGAGCTACGGCGCGATTATCGCCGCTGGCGCATGACGGGCGGTCCTAAGCTCGATATGGATTTCCGCGCGTTCAAGAAGCGCCATGCGAGCTGGCTCAAGCCCTATTGCGCCTTCATGGCGGTGAAAGCGCATTTCGACGACGCCCCGCGAAGCGAATGGCCGGCCGAGTTCGCACGCTACGACGAAGCCTTCCTAAAGGACGATCGCTTTGCCGCAGAGGCGGAGGCGCAGGCATACCTCCAATATCGCTTCGATACCGCATGGCGCGAGATTCTTGCCTACGCCCATCAACACGGCATCGGGGTGATCGGTGATATCCCCATGTACGTCTCGGATGATTCCGCCGACGTCTGGTGCGCGCCCGAGCTCTTCAACCTCGATCGCGATGGCCGCCCGACCGAGATCGCCGGCGCGCCGCCCGATGGCTTCGCTCCCGAGGGGCAGGTCTGGGGCAATCCAACGTACCGCTGGGACCGCATGCGCGAGACCGGGTACCGTTGGTGGCTCGACCGTCTCGCCCGCGCGTGCGACCTGTACGACTACGTGCGCCTCGACCATTTCCTGGGGTTCCATAACTACTACAGCATCCCAGCCGGCATGCCGGGTAGCGACGGGAGGTGGCTGGCAGGCCCTGGGATCGACCTCTTCCGAGCCGCGCGCGACGAGCTGGGAGCGCTTCCCTTCATTGCGGAGGACCTCGGCATCCTCACGCCAGGCGTTCGCTCGCTCATGAGCACCTGCGGTTTCCCCGGCATGGACGTGCTCGAGTTCGCCGACTACGATGTGCGAAACGGGCTGCATCCGCACCCCGGCAAGGTGTTCTACACCTCCACGCATGACACGACGACGCTCGTGGGCCATTGCGCGAGCTCGCTCGTTGCACCGGATGACGATAATGCCGCGCGCGAACTCGGGGCACGGCTGGTCAAAGAGGCGCTCGAGAGCGATGCGCGCGTGGTCATGATGCCGCTGCAAGATGTTCTCGGCCTCGGTGACGAAGCGCGCATGAACGTACCCGGCGTCGCGAGCGGCAACTGGAGCTGGCAGGCGTGCGAGGAGGACGTTGCTCGGGCGATTGAGCCTACCGCCGCCCTCATGCGCGAGACGGGCCGTTTCGCATCGTGAGCCGAGCAGCCGTCGCTTCATCTGTTGCTAGATGAGCGATTAGGGTACAGTACCGTTGTTTGTTTGAATGCAATCCTTTCGTTGGGAGAACTATGGCACGCTATGATTACCGTTGCACCGCATGCGGTGAAGTCTTTGAAGTTGAGCACGCGATGACCGAGCGCCCCGAGGTGAGCTGCCCGAAGTGCGGTGCGAAGGCCGAGAAGGTCTTCACCGCGAGCGGCATCAAGTTCGCAGGAAGCGGCTTCTACAACACTGATCAGCGCGGAGGGAGCTCCTCGACGGAAGCGACCTCTGGATCGAGCGACAGCAGCGCATCTACAGATTCCGGCGCTTCTGCCGGCTCGTCGCATTCCTGCGAGAACTGCCCGCACAAAGACGCGTAGGCGCACCTACCCAATACGACCTGCTACCTGCGCTGGCTCACGCGTTTGTGGGCCAGCGCTTTCTGTTGCAAATCCAAACGGCTCCGACGAACCCGCGAGCGCGCCAGATGTCTCCCCTGCATGTGAAAACCGCTCAACGTGTATCCGGCGTGGCCCGCATGCACGGCAACGCCGGGTCGCATGAACGACAACGCCGGGTTGTATGCACCGCCTCGCCAAGGCGGTTTCAACTTTTGGGCACTTCAGCGGCATACGAGAAAGTATCACTCAGAAGACCGAAAGAAAGCAGCAGGTAAATGGCTTGCCTTTTCGCACTTTCGCGCTCGATACTCAGCAACCCCGCAATCAAGTGCCCAAAAGTTGAAAACTCGCTCCGCATGCTTCTCGCAAGAGGCATTCAGAGCGCTGAGTAGAACGATATGAAGCCCGCACAATCGCTAAACGGTTTTGCGACGGACAAACCGGGCGCAGAAATGACCATCGAAGCTGTCGAGCGCGGGAACGGTTTGGAAGAGGCCACGATTGGTTTCCTGGGAGCGCACGTATGCGGCCGCATCAGCGAACTCAGGGCGCTCGAATATCGGAGCCTGCGAGACGGGCGCGAGCGCGAAGCCATGACAAGCCTCACTATTGAGAAAAGCATCAACCACCGCCGCGTTTTCCTGCTGGAGCACCGAGCAGGTCGCGTAGATAAGCTGCCCGCCAGGACGCACGCGCCGCGCCGCCTCGGCAAGCAGGGCAAGCTGCAAGCCAGGCATGTCGCGATCGATATCTTCAGGCAGAAGGCGCCAGGGAATCTCGGGGTGGCGACGCATGGTGCCCGTGCCGGTGCAGGGCGCGTCTACAAGCACGCTATCGAAGAGGCGCCGCTCCCCTGCCCGACGATCAGTTTCGGAAAGGGCGCGATCAAGATCGCAACCATCACCGGTGACGAAGCAGACGCAATCGATGAGCCCCGCGCGCTCGAGGCGACGGCGATTCAGGCGATTCTTCTTCTTTGAAAGCTCAACCGCAACAGCCGAGCGCCTCATGCCGCAGCGAGTCGCTTGCGCCGCCATGACGAAGCTCTTGGTACCGCGGCCCGCGCCAACCTCGAGGCAGTCGCCCGGCATCGTGGCAGCCGTTGCCACCACCTGGGCATTCAGATCGCAGACCGCAACGGCAGAACGCTTGGGCAGATCGGTGTGCATAAGCTCTGAGCTGGCGACCGGCGCGATGCAGCCGGGTAGCTCGGCAACATCGGAAGCGCCGACGCGCAGGCTCGCAAGGACGTCTTCCGCCGTAGCATCATGCGGGTTGAGGTGCACCGCAACAGGGGCCGGCTCAAGCTCGCAACCAAAGAGCAGGCGAGCGCGCTCGAAACCAAGCGAGGAAATGACCTCCCCTGCAAGCCATGCCGGCAGGCCCGCCGAGCGTGCAGCCGAGACCGTATCGCGCTCGGATCCCGCCGGAACATCCTCGGCAGCCAGATACACCCCTCGGTCGGCAACGATGCGCCGGAGCACGGCGTTCGCGAAGCCTGCAGCGCTCTTTGCGCGGGTGCGCACGAGCTCCACGCCCTGGCTCACCGCCGCCCGGGGCTCAGTGCCCAGATAGACGATCTCGAACGCCGCGATGCGAAGCGCCTCGCGAATGCGGGCGTTCATACGGCCGGGCTTCTCACAGTAGGTATCGATAAGCTCGTCGAGGCAGCCATAGGTTGCCACCACACCGAGCACAAGGCGGGTCGCAAGGCCGGCGTCTCGGCGGCTCAGCTCACGCAGCTCCGGCGAGGCGTCGAGGCCATCGCGGGCATAGGCTCCGCTTTCCTCAAGATCGAGCAGGATATCGAGGGCAACCCGACGCGCGGGTGAAAGTTCCGTCACGAGAGCGTCTCCCAACTGCCCTCGCGCTCGCGCTGCCCCGCAGCCCATGAAGCGGCGTCCATCGCACGCTTTCCGTCGGGCTTGAGCTCAAGGACCTCGATGATTCCATCCGAACAGCCCATGTACAGCCGCTTATCGTGGATTGCGAATGCTCCGGCTTCAAGGTTCGAGATGGAAGAGGATGCGAGCGCTTCTTGCGCCGAGACGATTCGAGCTGCCTTGCCTGCTACGACACAGCGAGCAGGCGCCGCATCCGAGGAAGCGAGCACGCGGCGCACGTTATCGCACGCACTCGCCGCGGGGTCAAGGCGCATCTCGGCCTTGGAAATCTTTGCCGCATGGGTGACGAGCGACTCATCCTGCACGGTCCAGGGCGCGGTGCCGTCAACAATCGAGGGAAGCATCTTAACGAGCAGGTCGCCGCCGAGCTGGCCGAGCTCCGCGGTAAGCTCGTCCGCGGTCTTGCCCGGAACGCTGCACGAAGCCTGCGCGCAGTAGTCGCCCGTATCGACCCCCTGGCCGATGTGCATGATGGATACGCCCGTTTCGGCATCGCCGGCAAGAATGCAGCGCTGGATGGGAGCCGCGCCGCGCCAGCGGGGCAGAAGCGACGCGTGCACGTTCACGCACCCGGCAGGAGCCATGGTGAGGACCTCGTTGGGCAGGATGCACCCGTAAGCCGCCACGCAGAACACATCGGCTTGAGCGGCACGCAGCGCCTCGAGCGCCTCAGGGGTCATGCGCGCGGTCTCGAGCACGGGAAGACCGAGCTCGAGCGCCGCCTCCTTAACGGGAGAGGGCTCGAGCTTCTTGCCACGCGAGCGAACCGCATCGGGCCGCGTGACCACGAGGGCAACATCGAAGGCGGCATCGAGCGCCCTGAGCGAGGGCACAGCGAAGGCCGGCGTTCCCATGAATACGACACGCATGAGGGCTCCTTTCTGAAGCGGCAACCAGGCCGTGCGCTCTTCGCTTCGGACAGTCCTCGCAGGTTCAGCTTTGCTGAACCTGCTGTGGAACTCGTGGCGAGCGCACGGCCCGGTCGCCTCACGAAACTCGTAGGGATAAGAACATGAGGCGGCTGCGGAACTCACGGCGGGCAAACGGAATCGGAGGGGGCTCGAAACTCGCGCAGGAAAAAGAGGGTGCTTACTCCGTTTCGCCGGGCTTGGCTCCGCGGCGCAGCGCCTCCTGGTACTCGCGCATGGCATGCATGCGCTGGGCAGGCTCGAGTCGCTCGAACATGGTGATGCCGTGCAGGTGGTCGATTTCGTGCTGCAGGCACACGCAGAACACGCCGCCCTCGGCCTCGTACCGCATAAGGTTCGCATCGAGGTCGTACGCCTCCACCACCACGCGGTCAGGACGCTTGATCTCGCAACTCACACCCGGGATGGAAAGGCATCCTTCCGAGAAGGGGACGAGGTGGTCAGACTGCTCGACGATAACGGGATTGATGAGAACGATCGGATCGTAATCGTCAGCCGACTCGTAGTCCGTGTCGATGACCACCATCTGCACGAGCTCGCCAATTTGCGGGGCGGCAAGGCCGACTCCGGCATTTTCGAACATCTCGCGCTTCATACGCTCGGCGAGCGCCTCGATTTCGGGCGTTATCTCTTCGATGGGCTTGCACTCCTGCCGCAAGCGCGGGTCGGGAGAAAGCACGATTCCGTTCACTTCCATGGCAACCTTCCCTATGTCGGCGCGCCGCCTGCGCGCGGTACTCTCAAACGCTAACCACTGTACCCCCACGTGCCGCGCGCGAACCTGCCACCAGCAGCGCTTCACGATAAAACCCGCAGGCACGGGGTAAGACAAAGAGCCGCCCCTTTGCCTCACATGAGGTCGTAAGGGTCGACGTCGACGGAGATGCTGATGCCGCGCTCCTCGCCCACGCGGGCCAGCGCCTCGGCGATAGCAGACGAGACATCGTAGTCGAGCGGGGCCTTGACGAGGAAATGGAAACGATACCGGTCCTTCGCCCGCTCGATGACACAGCTCGCGGGTCCGAGCACTACGGGAAGACCGCCCACCACCAGACCGCTGCCCCTTCCCGCAGATGCCGGCGCCCTGAGCTTGAGCACGCGCCGCACCTCCGTGGCAAAGCGATCGGCAAAGGAACGCGTGCGCTCCTCCGAGCGGCCGCGGCACACGACGTTCACCAGGCGCACGTAGGGCGGGTACTGGGCATCGAGGCGCATGGCAAGGTCGTGGCTGAGGAAGACCGAGCGGTCATGCGACGCCACGGCACGGATGACGGGGTCGTGCGGCAGATAGGTCTGGATGATGACCTCGCCCGGACGCTCGCCGCGCCCCGCTCGACCGGCCACCTGCTCGAGCAGATCGTAGGCGCGCTCGCTCGCACGGAAATCGGGCATCTTGAGCGCGTAGTCGGCATTGATGACGCCCACGAGCGTGACCTCGGGGAAATCGAGGCCCTTCGCGATCATCTGCGTTCCCAGCAGCACGGCGCACTCAGCCGCGTCGAATTCCTCGAGGAGCCGGGCGTGGCCATCCTTGCCGCGCGTGGAGTCGGCATCCATGCGAATCACGGCAACATCGCTCGGGAGCAGTTGCCTGAGGGCATCTTCTACCTGCTGCGTCCCCAACCCCATCTTAGCGAGATACGGGCTCCCGCACTGCGGGCAACGCGAGCCTGGCGCCGGATACGGCCACACGCGATAGACCGACCCGCACGTATGGCATTCAAGGGTATGCGTGCGCTCATGGTAGGTGAGCGCCGTCGAGCAATGCTTGCACGTGGGAACGCATCCGCATTCCCGGCACATGAGAAACGGAGCGAAGCCGCGACGGTTATGGAGGAGCACCGCCTTCTCACGGCGCTCGACGATACCCATGAGCGCATCGTGAAGCGGGCGGGAGAATATCGATCGGCTTCCGCCGGAGAACTCGCGCCTCAAATCTGCCACGACGATGCGCGGAAGCACCGCGCCGCCGGGACGCTCAGGCATCTCGACTCGAGTCCACGCCTGGCCGCGATGAGCCCCCCGGCGGCAGCGCTCGAGCGCCTCAGACGAGGGCGTGGCGGATCCCAAGACGAGCGGGCAGCCATAGCGCCGCGCCATCTCGGCCGCAACATCGCGCGCATGGTAGCGCGGGCTCGAGCCCTGCTTATAGCTCTGCTCGTGCTCCTCGTCGATGATGATGATGCCGATCTCCCGGTACGGGCAGAACAACGCCGAGCGCGCGCCCACAACAACGCGCGCAGCCCCGCTTCGAACCATATCCCATTGGTCGAGCCGCTCCCCGTCAGAAAGGCGCGAGTGGAACACGGCAACCGCATCCCCGAAGCGCGACCTGAAACGGCCGACCGTCTGCGCGGTGAGCGAGATCTCGGGCACGAGCACGCACGCGGACTTTCCCGCCGAGAGCACGGGCTCGATGGCGGAGAGGTAGACCTCCGTCTTGCCCGAACCGGTCACCCCGTCGATGACCACCACATCGCCGGCCTCGGCCTTCCGCGCGCGCTCGATGGCGGCAAGCGCGGCGCGCTGGCCTTCCGTCAAGCTTTCCGGAACCTGCGCGCGCGCAGACGAGAGACAGTGCTCCTCAGACGGCACGCCGCGCCAGGCACGACGTTCCTCGATGGCAACGATGCCCTTCTTCTCAAGCGTTCTTATCGTCGCCGACATGCTGGAATAGAGGAAGTTGAGCTCGCGCGTGGTCACCGGCCCGCAGGACAGGGCCTCCATGAGCTGGCGCTGGCGATGCGCGTTGACGGCGGGCCTATAGCCGCGGCCTTCGTCGGTAAGGGTCACCCACCGCTCGTGCACCTCCTTCGTCTTGGGTCGCTCCACCTCGTAGCTGCCGTCCTCGAGCTTGCGCACGCGCGGCGTTGCCTTGGGAGGCAAGAAAAGACGGAGGCATTCAGCGACCGAGGCAACGTATTCGCGCGACATCCAGAAGGCGAGCTGCGCAGACACCGGTCCGAAGGCACGCTCGGCGAGCACGGAGCGCACAGGCAGCACGCGCTCGGGCGCAAGGCCCGCCGCTCCCGGCAGCTCAGCAAGCTCGGAAGCGCGCATGACGACGTAGCCGGCAACCATGCGGCGATGGAACGAGACGAGCACGATGGCGCCCGGCACCGCCTCCCCATCAAACGATGCGGGAACCGCATAGGCGAAGGGATCAGACAGCGCACGCGAGGGAACGTCGACCACCACAGAGACGTAGCCGCACACGGGCTCCGAACCCTGCGCAAGCCGGCGCTCGCCTGAAGCCGTCACGGTATCGGGAACGAGGCCGGCCGCGGCGCGCGTTCTGCCAGCGCCCCGGGAGGACACGGTGCCATCCGGCGCTACAGCCCCCTCCGAAGAGGCATCCGGGGTAGCGTCAGCCGGGCGAAGCGGCTCCATGCCATCGGGAGAGCACGCTCCCCCGGCGCCCTCTTCCCCTACCAAATCCCACAGCGAAAGCTGCTCAGCCATGCACATCAAATCCCGCGAATGGACGCTCGTTGTCTAGAGGCCGCACGCGGCGCGCAGCTCGTCCACGCGGTCCGTATGCTCCCAGGTAAAGTCCTCGTCGTCACGACCGAAATGCCCATAGGCCGCTGTCTTCTCGTAGATGGGACGGCGCAGGTCAAGGTCGCGGATGATGGCGCCGGGGCGAAGATCGAACACCTCTTCCACGGCGCGTTCGATCGCATCCTCGGCGACGACAGACGTCCCGAACGTGTCGACCATGATGGAGAGCGGACGCGCCACGCCGATGGCGTAGGCGAGCTGAACCTCGCAACGGCGGGCAAGACCGGCGGCGACCACGTTCTTGGCCACCCAGCGCGCGGCGTAGGCAGCAGAGCGATCGACCTTCGTGCAGTCCTTGCCCGAGAAGGCACCACCGCCGTGACGACCCGTGCCGCCGTAGGTGTCGACGATGATCTTGCGGCCGGTGAGGCCGGTGTCGCCCATGGGACCGCCCACCACGAAGCGGCCGGTGGGATTCACATAGACCCGGGCGCCGTCCCAAGGGATACCCGCCCCATCGAGCACGGGCGCGATGACGTGTTTCAGCATATCCTCTTTGATAACGCCCATGTCCTCGATCTCGGGGGCGTGCTGCGTAGAGATCACGACCGTCTCCACCGAGACGGGGCGGTCGTCCTCATAGCGCACGGTCACCTGGGTCTTGCCGTCCGGGCGCAGATACGGAAGCGTTCCATCGTGGCGAACTGCCGCCAGGCGCTCTGCCAAGCGGCTCGCCAGATAGTGAGGCATGGGCATGAAGGCAGAGGTCTCGTCGGTGGCGTACCCGAACATCATGCCCTGGTCGCCGGCGCCGATAAGGTCGAGCGGGTCGGTCGTGGTGCCGGCCTGCACATCAAAGCTCTCGTCCACACCCTGCGCGATGTCCGAACTCTGGCCGTGGATCATGTTGATGACGCCGCATGCATGGCCGTCGAAGCCGTACTCTGCCCGGTCGTAACCGATGCGGCAGATGACGTCACGCGCGATCTGCTGCACGTCGACGTAGGCCTGGGTGCGAATCTCGCCCGAGATGACGACCATACCGGTGGTGAGAAGCGTCTCGGCAGCGCATCGCACGTTTTCGAGCTTGGCGGGAACGCCGTCCGTATCCACGTAGCCCATGGCTTCGAGGCGCGCCTCCTTGTCGAGGATGGCGTCGAGCACTGCATCCGAGATCTGGTCGGCAATCTTATCGGGATGGCCCTCTGTCACGGACTCAGAAGTAAAGAGATAGCTGCGCGGCGTGGGTTCGCACGCCGAAGCGCAGGTAGCTGAGGTGGAACGAATCTGATCTGGCATATAAGCCCCTTTCGTATGACGTCCGGGGACCGTTACCATTCCCCCGGGCTATTCGGCTACGTGATTGTACCGCGCCGCACGGACACGCATGCGCCCGCGCACAAGCGCCACATCCTGCACACCCGACGCTCCAACATGGCCTCTTTTGGGACGGGGTCATTATGTGAGACGCTTGTGCCGGGTTAAACTGTCTCACCGGCTGCAACGGTGAGACAGTTTAACCCGGCACAAGCGTCTCACCGGCGGCATCCTAGGCGAATGCGCGCTCCGGGCGGATGTTGGTGCGCGCACGCGCGGCGAGCATCGACGCGGCGAGCCCCGCGACCGTCCATACAACCAGAACGGCGCACGCGCCGCCCGCACCCGCAAGGGAGCCGGAGACGGTGTCGCGCAGCGCCTCGGTCAGCACGGGCATCGGCAGCACCTGGCCCAGCGCGGCGAATACTCCGCCCGTAAAGGCCCCGGGCAGGACGCTCCCCGCGCACACGAGCTGGAGCGCCAGCAGGAACACGAGCACGGGGACCGCCGCGCGTCCGCAAAGAGCCCGCGCGCCCTGACCAATCGCCGCGAACGATAGCGCTGCCAAAACCACGATGGCACAGAACACAGGCATATTCGCAGGTGCGCTCCCCGTGGCAAAGATAACGGCAAGCGCCACGGCAATCGCCTGAACGAGCGCCACGCCCGCCGAAACGACAAAGCCCGAAAGCGCCGCCGGCAGCGCGCGGCCCGCCAAGACGACGCGTCCATCGAGCGGGGGCACCACGACGGCAACCAGCAGCGCGCCGAGCCAGAGGGCCACCGCGAGCGCGATCGGCGCGACCTGCATGGGCTCCGAGACGCGGTTGCGCGCTTCCGTGGTAAAGGAAACGGGCGCCGCCGCAGCCTCAGCCCGCTCCTCCGCCTGGGACGAGGCAGCGCCCAGGCTCTCTCCGGCAGACGACAGCGTATCGTTGATCGTTTCCTGCCCCTCGCGAAGCTGACCGACGCCCGACGCAAGCTGCCCTTCTGCCGAGGCCATCACCGAGATGCCCTCACCCAGGCCAGATATGCCCGCGCCCACGGCATCAAGCGCCTGCCCGAGCGCGACGTTGCCCTGCCCGAGCGCCGCGGTTGCCGTAGAGAACGTATCGAGCACCTGCGGCAAGGCGGCGGTACCCGTGGCAATGCCCTGCACCCCCAGCCCAAGCATGCCATCGGGCGCAAGCGATGCACCGGTCTGGGTGATGAGGCCGCCGGTCTCGATTAACGCCGGTGCAGAGGCGTCGAGGGTCGCCTTCGCAACCTGCGCGTTCACCGCGACCCTCAGGGCCGGCTCCACGAATTGGCCGGCAAGGGAGACGATGTCGTTCGCGGCGCCCGTAGCCGTCTGCTCAGCTTGGCTGTATTCTTCCGCAGCGCTCGCGAGCGCCTGGCGCTGTCCCTCCAAGCCATCGAGAGAGGTGGCCGCCGAATCAACCTTACCCGCAAGGGACTGTGCGTTTGCAGCAGCCTGCTCGAGCTCGCCACGAAGACTCTCGCGCTCTAGCTCGAGCTCTTCGATACGCGCCGACACCTCATCAAGCGTGTCGAAACCATCGGTTACCCCCGAAGGATCGAAGGTGCCATTCGCTATCGCAGTAAGGCGGTGGACGAGCTCCTCGTATTCAGCATCGAGCGCTTCCATGCGCTGCACGATACCCTCCTGGCCCTCATCGCCTTGCTCCGAGGACAAGGTGCGCGCGAGCGCCTGCGCGCCCGTCTGCGCCTCCCCCACAGCAGCCTGCGCATCGCCGACCGCCCCCACAAGCGCCTCGGCGCCCGCTTGGACCGAGGACGAGGCATCGGACATGCTCCCCAGCGCATCGGACAGCGTCTGCGCATGCTCGGAGAATTGCGGCGCGAGCGAGCCCAGCTCGGCAAGGTCGGAAATGCTCTGATCAAGCTCGGACGAAGCCTTGAGAAGGCCCTCGCCCGTACGCGTGACCGCGGAGCCGAGCGTTTCAATGCCCTCCCCCGCCGCGGCAACGCCAGCCGCCGTGGCTTCGGCGCCAGCAGCAAGCGGAGCAATGACCTGGTCATTCGTTGCATCCATGCCGGCCGCGAGCGACTCCGCTCCCGCGCCCGCCGCCGTCACGCCGCTCGCGATCGCACCAACGCCCTCTGCAAGCGCGCCGGTGCCGGACGCCGTCTGCTCAAGACCCTCCGCCATGGCACTCGTCCCCTGCTCAAGGGCATCGTAGGCGCTATCCAGCATGACTGCCCCATCTGCGGTGAGCGTCAGCGTGGATGCTTGGCTGCGTACATTATTGAGCACGTTCAGAAGGTAGTTCTCGCCCAGGTCCGCGCGAAGGCGCGCCTGCACCTGGCGGAGCACGGCCGAACCCTCCTCGGTCGCGAGCACGTTCTGCGCGCCGTCCGAGATGATGCGGAGCTGCGCCTGCTCGGGATTCGAACCCGTGAGGCTCGACACCTTCTCCGAATAATCTGCCGGAATCTCAAGGATGAGCGCGTATGTGCCGCTGGCAAGACCTTGCTCGGCCTCGGATGCGCCCACCTCGCTCCATGCGAGCTCATCCGAATCGAGGAGCGAATCGACGAGGTCCGAGCCGGCTTGCACGTTCCGGCCGTCCGCGTCTACCGCGCCCTCGTCGAGATTCACCACCGCCACGGGAATCCGGCTTGAGGCATCGAGTGCGGGAACGAGCGCCGCCACGAGAACCGCTGCCGTAAGCGCCGGCACGAGCACGGCGGCCACGAGGATGGAAGTACGGCCGCGACCAAGGCGGGCAGCCAGAGAGCGAACGATGTCCATGAAGGCGCTCATTACGCCATCACCTCCCGCTTGGGCGCAAGGGAATCAGGGGCGGCATCGCCTCCGCGCGCGAAGTCTCTGGGGGAGTCAGACGCGACACCAGCTCCGGGCATCGAGGCCGCGGGGACGGGCTCACTGGGACGGCCGCTTGCACGCATCGCATCGAGAGCCTCTGCCGCGGGGATATCGAGCGCGCACGTGGAACAGCCGAAAGCCTCGACCGCGTGGGCGCACGCCGGATCGCTCGCTGCAACGAGAACCGCCGTGCCCATTCGCACGGCAACGGAGCACACATCTTCGACAAGCATCGAGGCTTCGGCGGCAGAAAGACCCGTGACGAAGGGATCGGTCAAATCGATTACGGCGACGCGCGGCGCGCCCGCCAGCGCAAGCGCGGCAGAGAGGCGCGCACGCTGCGCGGGATTAAGCCGGTCTATCTCCTGCTCAGATGCCGTAGCAAGACCAAGCGCGGCGAGAAACGGGAGAACATCGGACGCACGAGACCCTGCGCCAAAGGGGTTCTGCTTGGCGTCGCGCTTTCCCATCGCGTCGACAGCGGGCTCGCATTCTGGGCTGGACGCGGCAGCATACTCCGCGCCGCCCTCCGCAACACCCGCCGCGAGATCCGCGGCATCGCCCGCACGTGATGAACCGTTCGTGCCCGCTGCACCGCGCACGCGCGCCGCGCCACCGCGGCGCGCTCGCAACCGGGCTTCACGAGCGACCGCTTCCTCGACCGTCCACGCGCCCGATACCTCGGCCACTCGCTCAAACACGCCGAGGCCCACCTGCGCCCGAGACAGCCGCTCGCGCGGAGCAAAAGCTCGCCGCAGAGCAGCAAGACCGCTGGCTGGCGCGCCGCCGGCCAACTCCGCCCCGCACACTACAAGCGAGCCCGATGTGGGCCTAACGAGCCCCGCCACGGCAAGCAGCACGTCGCGCGCCGGCGCATGCTCGGTCGAGAGCAGCACGCACACCTCACCTGGAGAAACTTCAAACGAGGAGAATTCGAACGAACGATACGCTCCGCTGCAGTAAGAAACGTCGTGAGCTACGATTGCCGGTGCTTCCACGGTCTACCTTCCCGACGCATGGTGACAGATATTCTTAGGTTCATACCCATTTGTTATCTCCACAGCCCAAAAAGATGCAAAGTTGCCGTGAAGAGCGGACCATGCCTATAGCGGACCATGCCTATGGCTATGGCTTGATACCGAAATCGTGTACACGAGCGTCACGAATCGTCGATTTTGCGAATGTTTTTGACGCTCGTGTACATGTTTTGACGGAGCCTGGCCCTATTCCGACCGTCTCACGGCCCTATTCCGGCGGAGCCCGCACCCCGCACCCGAGCTCGCTGCCCGCGCATTCCTGCATACCGCCTCCCCTGCCCCAACCCCTGCGCTCGCGCTGCTATAATCAGGGGCGCAAAACCGCAAGCTCACGGCCCGCGAGCCGCACGACCATCAGAGGAGCACACTCATGTCCAACGTCCGCGTCCGCTTCGCACCCTCGCCTACCGGCAAGCTGCATATCGGCGGCGCCCGCACGGCGATCTACAACTGGGCGTTCGCGCGCGCTAATGGCGGCACGTTCATCCTGCGCATCGACGACACCGATCCCACCCGCTCCACCGAGGAGAATACGCAGATCATCCTGCGCGCAATGCGCTGGCTTGGGCTCGATTGGGACGAGGGCCCCGAGGTGGGCGGCGCATACGGCCCCTACTCCCAAACCGAGCGCCTGGACATCTACCGCGAGGCGGCCGAGCGCCTGCTCGCCGAGGGCAAGGCATACCCCTGCTTTTGCACGCCCGAGCAGCTCGCCCAAGACCGTGCCGAGGCGCAAGCCCGCAAGGACCCCTTCCAGGGCTACAACCGCCGCTGCCGCAACATTCCGGCCGACGAGGCGCGTGCCCGCATGGAAGCCGGCGAGCCCTACACCCTGCGCATCAAGGTACCCGAGGACCGCGGCGACGTGGTTATCGACGACGCCGTCCACGGCAAGGTGACGTTCGCAGCCAAGGAGCTCGACGATTTCGTGATCTTCCGCTCCGATGGCACGCCCACCTACAACTTCGCGACCGTGGTTGACGATGCCGCCATGGGCATCACCCACGTGATTCGCGGCGACGACCACCTCTCCAACACGCCGCGCCAGGTCATGGTCTACGAGGCCCTTGGCGCACCCGTTCCCACCTTCGCGCACATCTCGATGATTCTCGGCGCAGACGGCAAGAAGCTCTCCAAACGCCACGGCGCCACGAGCGTCGAAGAGTACCGCGACGCGGGCTACCTTTCTGATGCCTTTGTGAATTACCTCGCGCTTCTTGGCTGGTCACTCGACGGCGAGACCACGATCATCCCCCGCGACGTGCTTGCGAGCAAGTTCTCGCTCGAGCGCATCTCCAAGAACCCGGCGACCTTCGATCCCAAGAAGCTCGACTGGGTGAACGCGGAGTACATCAACGCCATGACCGACGCCGATTTCGCCGACCAGATCATGCTCCCCGAGCTTCACGAGGCCGGTCTTCTTGCCGGCGGCACCGAACTCGACGAGACATGGGTCGACAAGCTCGCCGCTATCGTGAAGCCGCGCACCAAGATGCCTGCCGACGCCGCAACCGTTGCCGCGCCCGTCTTCGCCACCGCCGAAACCTTGGAATACGACGAGAAGTCCGTAAACAAGGGCCTTGCCAAGGAGGGCATGGGCTCTGTGCTCGACGCCGCGCGTGCCGCGCTTGAAGCGCTACCGGAGGACAGCTGGACGGCCGAAGCAATCGACAGTGCCCTGGAGCCCCTGCCCGACGCGCTTGACCTCAAGAAGCGCGTGGTGTTCCAGGCAGTGCGCGTTGCCGTGTGCGGCAACATGGTGAGCCCTCCGCTCGGCGAGACCATGGAGCTCATTGGGCGCGCCGACTGCATCGCGCGCATCGACCGTGCTCGCACGATGGCGCTCTAGCGACGCGGCGGAGGCACCAAGACGACGCGCAGACGCGCTGCGACGCCCCGTGGAAACAAAACTAGCCTCAAAGGCTCGAATTTTGAGGGTCCGCTCAAGTAGCGGGCCCTCATCTAGTTACAAACATGCAGGTAGATGAGGTGGCCATTTTTACGCTACTCAGCAGGTCGGTTAAAATTCGAGCCTTTGAGGCCAGGTTTGCGCACGAGCCTCCGTTTTGCATGCGTTGCCTCGTGATTACGGCTGCGCGGAGGCCCCCTCGAGGACGGAGCCCTCATACTCTTCCGGCGTGAGCCACGTTCGCTCGCCAGGCGGGAGCATGCGGCCCTCGCTCTCTGCAAGATACGTTTCCTCACGCGCCTGCTCGATGCATCCATCCGCGAATTCATCAATCGCGTTCGCATCGTCGTACACGAACTTCGCTCCACCGGCCTCACGGTACCACGCATCATCACGCGTCGAAAGGGTCGCAGAGGCAAGCGTTCTGCCGTCTGCCGCAACGAGCGAAAAGCCGGCTGAATAGCCACCTGCAGCATGTCCTCCGAGCTGAGCGCCCTGCGAGCCACCAGACTCGTACGAGCACGGGCCAGAAAGAAGATCCCATGCTTCATCGATCAGGCCGGGATCCGTTGTATAGGCCGCTCCCGACGGTCCGAGCAACGGATAGCAGCTCACCCGAAGCGCCACGACATCATATGCGCCACCCGGCTCACCTTGGCCTCGGTATGGGAGCGCTCCGTCAAACGCAACGAGCACGCTCGCAGGAATCTTCGTCGCGTCGAAGCGATAGTGGGCCGTGGGGCGCATGGCCCATGGATAGGCCAGGTAGTCCTCCTCGCGGAACGGCTGCCCCATGTTATGGATGATAAACGGAACGCCGCGCGCATCGCGCTGGTCCGAGACGACCCCAATGTGCTCGTCCTCGCCGAAGATAACGATGTCGCCCGCTTGCCAGAGGGGGGCATCGGAGGTGTCGCAGCTTAACCCCGTGGCATAGCGCGAGAAGAACGCCGAGAGCACGCCTACGCGGCGAAAGTCGATGTTGGGGTCGGGGCTGGGAGCAACCTGGGCATAGGCGGCGGGGTCGCGTGCGATGTCGGCATCGACCATGGCTTTCAGATCGTAGCCCGCTGCAGCGAAGGCGCGCCAAACGGTATCGGTGCAGGCACCGCGGTCTTCGGGCGGGTAGCCGCCTTCGTAGTACCCGGAATCGTATGCGGGGGCCGCCTCAGCCTCCGCACGGGCACCGTCCAGCAGGTCCGTATAATCGTCGACCCCGTCACCATCGAAATCGACCTCGCTCGATACCAGCGGGTACTGCGCCGCAACGCCTGCGTCCGGAGCGAACCACCACGACCCCAGCGCAACGAGCGGCGCAGCCACGCACAAGACCACCAGAAACATGGCCCCGGCAATGGTAGCCACCCTGCGAAGCCCTCTAGCCATGAGCGCCCTCCCTTACCCGGCTTTCGCACCGGAATCCTCGCAGTTCGACACGGGCGAAGACCACGCCCGGAGCCCGTTTCACAATGCGCGGTAAACTCGCGCGGCGTCCATTTCACAGCGAGCGATAAGCGCCCGCGGACCGAACACCCGGTGAGGTCCCGCGGCACCCGCTCGACCGTACGCGCACGCGCGGCGAACTCACCCGACGCCCGCCCGAACACACAAGGCGGCTGCACCTAGCCCACGCTCAACCGCACACGACAGCATTGCCTAGTGCTCGCTTCCTCCGCCCACGCCAGCGATGTCGCCCTCAGGATGTTCCACGACTGCCTCGAGCGCCGTCGCGATGGCAGCGACCATGATGACCAGGATCGAATCGAGCTTGCACGCGAAGCCGACCACGATGATCACGATACCGATGAGCTTTAGATACTCCACGACATCGCCTCCTTATCCTCTGTTTTTGTGGAACAACCGCGCAATAAAAGGCAGTATCTCATGGAATCGAGCCCAGCGACAAAGTTTAGCGCTGATTATCTGCGCGGCACCGACCTTCCCCGCGGCGCGGCACGCAACCTCTATCAGCAACCGCTATCATGGAGTGGCGACAGCTCAAAGCTGGGAGCCCGACAGTACCGCAAGCTCGATTGATCAACCGCCGCAAGGGAGCAGCCATGCCGCAGCCGCACCTCACCACCTCCACCTTCGAGATCTTAGGCCCCATCATGGTGGGGCCCTCCTCCTCGCACACCGCTGGTGCCCTGCGCTGTGCGCAGGTAGCGGCCTCGCTCATGGAAGCACCTGTCGCGCGCGTGCGCTTCGTGCTGCACAACAGCTTCGCACACACGTACCGCGGACACGGCACCGACCGCGCGCTCGTGGCGGGCATCCTGGGACTTGCCACAGATGACGAGCGCATCCGCGATGCCTTCGAGCTCGCGCGCGAGCGCGGCCTCTCCTTCGAGTTCGTTCCCGGCGCCGATGACGAGCACCTGCATCCCAACACCGTAGATATCGAGATGGAGGATGCCTGCGGGAGCGTCTGCTCGGTGCGAGGAGAAAGCCTTGGCGGCGGCCGCGTGCGTCTTTCGCGCGTGAGCGGGGTCGAGGTCGATATCACGGGCGAGTACGACACCATCTTCGTCACCCATCGCGACACGCCCGGCGTGCTTGCAGCGCTCACGGTTCGCCTGTCCGAGCACAACGTGAACATCGCCTTCATGCGCACCTACCGCACCGAGAGGGGCGGAGCGGCCTACACCGTCTTCGAGCTCGACGAGCTTCCGCAGGGCGAGCGACTGGAAGGGCTGCTCAGCGAGCTCCGCGCAAACGAGAACGTGCGCGTGGCCACCCTCATCCGCGTGCCCGGAACGGTTCGTGCGCCCGAAACGGAAAACCCGGGCTGCACATTCGCCAACGCAGCCGAGCTGCTTGCCTGCTGCGAGGGCAACGACGGCGCGCAGCAAACCATCGGCGGCATCATGCGCCGCCGCGAGGAAGCGCTCATCGGAATAGACGAGGCCCACGCCGCTATGAGCCGCGTCATCGAGGTCATGCACGCCGAGACCGCAGAGCCCCTTGAGCGCCCGCGGCGCTCGCTCGGAGGGCTCATCGGCGGAGAGGCCAAGCAAGTGCAAAGCGCGGCCGAAAACTTCGCCCCCGCCCTCATGGGAGCCGTCCAAACCGAAGCCGTCGCCCGCGCGATGGCGGTGCTCGAGCGCAGCGCTTCCATGGGCGTGATCGTGGCTGCCCCCACGGCTGGCTCGGCGGGCGTCGTTCCTGGATGCGTGCTCGCCACGGCAAAGGCCCTTGGGCTTGACGCGGACGCGATCCAGGACGCGCTCTACGCAGCCGCCGCCGTAGGGCTCATCCTCACGCTGAATGCAAGCGTTGCAGGCGCGGAGGGCGGCTGCCAGGCCGAGGTGGGCAGCGCGGCCGCCATGGCGGCGTGCGCGCTCGTGCAGATGCAGGGTGGCACGCCGCGCCAAGCACTGGATGCGGCCTCGCTCACCCTCGGCAACCTGCTCGGACTCGTATGCGACCCCGTGGGCGGCCTCGTGGAGGTGCCCTGCCAGAACCGTAACGCTATCGGCGTGGCCGCAGCGTTCTCCTCGGCGCAGCTTGCGCTCTCGGGCATAGAGGCGCTTGTGCCCCTCGACGAGATGGCAACGGTCATGCGCGATGTGGGGCGCGCACTGCCTGCATCGCTGCGCGAGACGGCGCGGGGAGGCATTGCCCAAGCTCCCTCAGCGCGCGCGGTATGCGCCTCGTGCGGCGGGTGCGCGGCGCTCCCTTAGCCGCTCATCACCAGCGGGGCGTCCTGCAACGCATCGCGAAAGCTCCAGACGCATATTCCATTGTCCGCACACGCAGGTATAATCGCTTATGGAATATTACCGTCACAATCCGTTGGAGGTACGCTCCACGATGCGTCCGTCTGATTTCAGCTCATCTTCGGATAGCGATAAGACCATCATCTCCCCGCTCCCCGCTGCCCCGTCCGCCGGCGCGCGGGCTGGGCGCACGGAGGTTCGGCGCACCCAGCCGGGAAGCCACTTTGCCGCGCCGCAGAAGCCGGAGACCAGCTCCCGCAAGGGCAAGCGCGACGAACGCACGCCGCGAAATCTGCGCCGCGTTCCCCTCATCATGCTGGGAGTCATCGTCGCGCTGCTCGTCATCACCTATGCCGGCGGCGCCATCATCTTCTCGAACGTCTTCTACCCCGGCACTACGATCGCCGGCGCCGACGTCTCGCTCATCGGCCCCGGCAGCGCTGCCACCCGCATCCGCTCATCCATGAACCGCTACTCCCTCACGGTCGAGGGCTCGGGCTTCAGCTGGACCTATGAGCCCGAAAGCGCGGACGCGCTCTTCGACGCCGATGCCGCCGCGCAGGAAGTCCTCGACCAAAACGATGCCCTCCGCTGGCCTGTACACCTCTTCGCCGCACTGACGGGCGCCACCGAGGCGCAGGCGGAAAACGAGACGGTCGACCTCACGGCCGAAGCCGATTTCTCGCTCTTCTCCGATTCTTTCGACGTTGCCTCCTTCGAGGAGAGCCTGGGGGCTGCCGTCGATTCCTTTAACGAGGGGCGCTCGGGCACCTTCGACGCTGCGAGCGCATACGATGCCGAAGCCGGGGCTTTCACCGTCGACAAGGCGCGATCGAACGAGAAGCTCAACCGCGACAACATCATCGCCTATGCCAAACTCGCCCTCGCCGACCTAGATGAGAACGCCTCGCTCGATAAGCTCGGCGACGATGCGTTCCTCCCCTTGGTGGAGGGCATGGGCGACAGCGGCATCCAGGCTGCATGCGATGCCGCCAACGAGCTCTTGGGAGTGAACATCTCGATCAAGATGAACGGCAACGAGGTCGCAACGATCTGCTCCGCCGAGGTGGCGCAGTGGATCATGTTCGACGAGAACCTCACGCCCACCATCAACCAGGAGGCTGTCTCGAGCTGGGCAAGCTCCCTTGCCGACGGCCTCAATACCGTGGGAACGAAGCGCACCTACACGCGGGAAGACGGCAAGCAGATCACCGTCTCGGGCGGGACCTATGGCTGGTCGATCGACAACGACACCCTCGTGCAATCGGTCGTCGACGCCGTGAACGCCAAGCAGTCCACCGAGATCGAGGTGCCCACGTCGCAGACCGGCGACGTCTACAACGGGCAGGGCCAGCGCGACTGGGGCGCATACATCGATATCGACATCTCCGAGCAGCACGCGCGCTACTACGACGCCAGCGGCAACCTGCTGTGGGAATCTGGCGTGATCACCGGCAACCCCAACAAGGGCACCGACACCCCCACGGGCATCTATATGCTCAACCGCAAGGCCCGCGGCATCACGCTCCGCGGCCCCAAGGACCCGGAGACGGGCGAGTACAAGTGGGAAAGCGACGTCGACTACTGGATGGCCTTCGTGGGAAACTCCATCGGCCTCCACGATGCCACCTGGCAGGCGCCCTCGTCGTTCAGCAACCCGAACGCCTATAAGAGCGTAGGCAGCCATGGCTGCGTGAACCTTCCGTACGACAAGGCAGCGGCGCTCTACGACATGATTTCACCCGGCCTCTGCGTCATCGTGCACAACTAACCCGGAACGATTGGTGGGAGCAGCCGAATGGCAACGCGCATACTGCTGGTCGAAGACGACCCCATCATCGTCGAGGCGCTCGCCGAGCTTCTCGTGGGCGAGGGGTACGCGGTCGACCACGCCGCGCGGCAAGACGAGGCTATCGAGCTTGCCCTGGGTGGCGCGAACCCCCCTGAGGGGCATGCCTCCCCTGCAAGCCGTGCCGTCGCCGCGATCGGTGCGGCTGCTTCTCCCTATTCGCTCGTGCTTCTCGACGTGACCTTGGCCCAAGGCAACGGATTCGCCGTCTGCACGGCGCTCAAGCAGGCACTGCCGCAGCTCCCGGTCATCTTTCTCACCGCTTCGAGCGACGAGTTCACCACCGTTGCCGGCATCCAGATGGGTGCAGACGACTACATCTCCAAGCCCTTCCGCCCGCGCGAGCTCCTCGCGCGCGTCGCAGCGACCATCCGCCGCTCACAGCCCGCGAAGCGCGTCATTGCCTTCGGGCCCCTCGCCATCGACACCGACCGCGCGCACGTCGAACGGAACGGGTGCGAGGTGGTCCTCTCTGCATTGGAATATCGCCTGCTCCTCCTTTTCGCCACGCACCAAGGCTCGGTGATTACGCGCGATCAGATCCGCGATGCCCTTTGGGACGATGCGGGTACCTACATTGAGGAGAACACGCTCTCGGTCTACATCAAGCGCCTGCGCGACAAGATCGAAGACGACCCCGCTCACCCTCGCCTCATCGCTACCGTGCGTGGGCTCGGCTACAAGGCCTTGGGGTAGGAGGAACCGATGCTCCGCAACCGCGAAGTTGCCCGCGCCCTCATCGTTTCGCTCGCACTTGTTGCTGTTTGCACCCTCGTCGCAGCCATATGCTGCGGGCCCGAGACCCTTCCCTGGGTCCTTCTCGCCGGCTCGGCCGCAACGGTGCCGTGGCTTGCGCTTACCCGTCAGCGCTATCGCGCGCTCGCGCGCCTGAGCCAGAATATCGACGCTGTGCTGCATGGGGATCGCGCGCTTGACCTCGGCTCCATGAACGAGGGTGAGCTTGCCATCCTCCAAAGCGAGCTCGGCAAGATGGTCTCGCGCCTCAACCTGACCGCCGAGGAGCTCGCGCGCGAGAAGCAGATGCTCGCCGATGCCCTGGCCGACATCTCCCACCAGATCAAGACGCCCTTGACGTCGCTTTCCATCACCACCGAGCTCGTCCGCAAAAGCCTCGCCGCTCGCGGGAACTGCGCCGACGAGGTGGAGAGGCTTCGCCGCATCGAGGAGCTCCAGCTACGTGTGGAGAACCTCGTCTCCGCGCTCCTGCGACTCGCCCGGCTCGACGCCGGCGCGCTCTCCCTTGCCCACGACCCCGTCGACGTTGCCGGTATGGTTCACGATGCGGCCCAGCCCCTCGCCATCGCCTTCGATATTGCCGACATCTCCCTCGTCGTCGATGTTGACGAGGGATGCAGCTTCATCGGCGACCGCGCATGGACGGCCGAAGCGCTCGAGAACATACTCAAGAACTGCATGGAGCACACGCCTGCCGGGGGCACGGTGACGGTCGAGGCACATGAGGACGCGCTCGCCTGCCGCATCCGCGTGACGGACACCGGACCAGGCATCGCCGACGCGGACCTTCCCCACGTGTTCGAGCGCTTCTACCGGGGAGGACGCGGCGCAGACGAGGCACAGGGCTCGAAGGTGAACCCATCGGGCGTCGGCATCGGGCTGTCGCTCGCCCAAGGGCTCATCACGGCCCAAGACGGCACCATTGCCGCCTCGAACGCACACGACGCATCGGGCGCCATCATCGGCGCACGCTTCGACATCGCCTTCTTCAAAGCCATCGTGTGAGAGACAGTTGTGCCAGGTCAAACTGTCTCATCGTGTGAGAGAGACAGTTGTGCCGGGTTAAACTGTCTCGTGCCGCAAACCTTCCCTAGGAAGCGATGTCCAAGCTCTCGATGCCGTGGATGACGAGCTGGTTGATGACGTCGGTAATCTCCTCAAGCGATGCCTCCTGGCTCGAAAGCAGCCAGGAACGGTACACGGAGAGCATGCCGCCGAATAGAAACGACACGCACCACGATACGTACTGTCCGGGGAGATGCTTCGATAGGATTCCGCGCTCGATGATCCCTCGCTCAAAAGGCTGCCTTAGGCGCTCGATGAGCCTGTCGGTGGGGATGCCCTCAAAAAAGCGCCGGTTGAGCACGATGTCGCGGCACATGACCTCGTTCACGCTCTTAAGAAATGCATGAAGGTCCTGCTCGGTATCGGCCGAACCGCGCTCGTCGCGCGCACGCTCGACATCGTCCAGCACCCGTTCGACCTCTTCGGAGACGACATAGTCTATAAGACCGTCAATCGAGCCGAAGTGCTGGTAGAACGTCTTCCGGTCAATATCCGCCTCGCGCGCGATGGCGCTCACGGTAATGTCTTCGAGGGATTCTTTCAGCAAAAGGCGTTCGAAAGCGTCGATGATGAGGCGCCGGCTTCGAACGACCCTTCGATCTAGCTTCTTCGCACCCTGCACGGCGTCGCCCATAACCTCATCCCCCATCCTTGCACGCGGATCTTACTGTGGATTATCCCACGCCGCCAACGCCTTTGTTGAATAGACACATATCAATTCTACAGTTGTTGATTTTTCTATACTTGGGTATAACTGGGGCCAGAGGGGCAGGGCGCGCCCGGCCACTACCGAACCGTTACCCCGAGCGAACCCGTTGCATGCGAGCACGCGCCCCCACGCACTCCCAACCATCGCATGCAGCCCCTCACCTGCATCCGTCTCGCGGCCTCTCGCAGAAAGGACGACCATGGCACTCACCCAGAAGGCAGAGCGCGCCGCGCTCAACAAGCTTATCGATTATCTTGACGAGAATCCGGAGGAGCACATACCTCAAATAATGGAGCTCATCGACAAGCTCGTGCCCGCGTCTGTGTTTCCCGCTCAGCGCACGGCCATCTCGAGCGCCATTCGCGATCGCAGCAACTGGTACGAACTCATCATGCGCATCTTCCATCTCAATCCGAGCATGCGCTCTCGCCTTCTCAAAACGCTTATCGTCGATGCCAACTTGCTCGCTTGGCCCGTTCAGCAGAAATCGCGCGAGCGCGAGCAGTGCAACATTCCATGGGCGATCCTGCTCGACCCTACGAGCGCCTGCAACCTGCACTGCACGGGCTGTTGGGCTGCTGAGTACGGGCATGCGCTCAACCTGAGCTATGACGACATCTGCTCGATCATCGACCAGGGACGTGAGCTTGGCACCCATATCTACATCTACACCGGCGGCGAGCCGATGATGCGCAAACGCGACCTGATTCGCATTTGCGAGAAGTACCCGGACTGCGCGTTCCTCTGCTTTACCAACGCCACGCTCATCGATGAGGAATTCTGCGAGGACATGATCCGCGTGGCGAACTTCATACCCGCCATCAGCGCCGAGGGCACCGAAGCGACCACCGATGCACGGCGCGGGAAGGGCACCTACGCCAAGATCATGCGCGCCATGGAGCTCCTGCGCGGTCACGGGCTGCCGTTCGGCATCTCGGCATGCTGGACGAGCGCCAACGCCGACGCCATCGCGAGCGAGCGCTATTTCGACTGGATGATCGATCAAGGAGCGCTCTTCTGCTGGTTCTTCCACTACATGCCCGTGGGCAAGGGGTCGCCCGCCGAGCTCATGCCCACGGTGGAGCAGCGCGAGCGCATGTACCGCTTTGTGCGCGAGATGCGAAACGAGAAACCGCTCTTTACGCTCGACTTCCAAAACGATGGCGAGTACGTGGGCGGGTGCATCGCCGGCGGTCGTCGCTACCTGCACATCAATGCAGCGGGTGACGTGGAGCCGTGCGTCTTCATTCACTACGCCAACGCAAACATTCACGAGGTGAGCCTTCTCGAGGCGCTTAAGAGTCCGCTCTTCATGAAGTACTACGAGGGGCAGCCTTTCAACCAGAACCATCTGCGCCCGTGCCCCATGCTCGAGAACCCCGAGCGTCTGGGCCAGATGGTGCAGGAATCCGGTGCCCACGGCACCGACCTCGTGGAACCGGAAAGCCCCTCGGAGCTACGCGCCAAGACCGAGCAGCGCGCCCGCGAGTGGGAGCCCGTGGCCAATCGCCTGTGGGGCGACGAAGGCGATGAGATGTTTGCAAAGCGCCACGACCCCTACCAAGGCATGGATGATATCGAACGCAAGAAGTTCCAGCGCTTGGGCCGCGACGTCGAAGCCGAGCGCGCCGCCGCCTTCTCCTGAGACAGTTGTGCCAGGTTAAACTGTCTCAGGCTAAACCGCCTCACGCCGCATGAGACAGTTGTGCCGGGTCAAACTGTCTCATGCCGTCACGCGGGCGACGGTGTTTCTCCCGATTCCCGTCAGCTGCTCGATCTGCCTGATGGAGATGCCCGCATTCCGCAAGGCACGCAGCACCTCGTCTCGCTTCGCTCGATCAAGGCTCGGCGCCTCCCTGAGCGAAGCGAGATGATAGGTCTGCATGATGGGTTTTGCGCGCTCTTTCGCCCTATCGAGGGGAGCAAGTCCGGGAACGCGCACTTCATAGGTAGAGAACCCTCCGTCCCCCTGCAGGCCCCTCGAGAACCGCACGAAGCCGGCAGGACCGCCCAACATGTTCAGGACAAGATCGGAATCTACGACCTCGAACTCTGATGCCCCTGGATGAGCGTATTCGTTGTAGCTGCTCCATCGGTATTGATCCATCGGTCCCGCGCCCGCTTTCGCGGGATTGGCGTGAACATATGTCACCGCCCTCAGGAGGTAGGCATCGTCCTCGACGGGTGCCGCCGAAAACCGGTCCTGAAACACGTGCCCCACGTGGTTCGAACGCTTATTAAAATATCGAGCATAGGGCGAGAGCAGCGCATGCATCGCATCGCTGAGCCTACACGCCTCATCATGCACGATGAGATGCACATGATTATCCATAAAGCACCAAGCGATGATATGGATATCGCCGGCGCGCATCGCATGCCTCATAAGATTGAGGAACCGATATCGGTCCTCATCGTCCTCGAATATCACCTGCTTGCCGTTCCCCCGAACGACTACATGGTAGTATCCCGACGCCGCAACAGCCCGAGGTCCCCGCGTCATATCTATCCCCCTCCCCATGATTTCCCTGTGAGCACGTTATTCCCCGTCGAGCCACGGCTAGTCTTGAGATCGAAACACCCGCATCATGAGACAGTTGTGCCGGGTTAAACTGTCTCAGTCTGTATCCAGCTGCCTCAGAGACAGATTGACCCGGCACAACTGTCTCCCTTTAAGGTGACAGATGTGTCATGCGGTGGTCACATAGGCGCAAGCAGCAAAGTCCAGTATCGTAGGTGACGTATCCCTTCGACCCAAAGGGGCCACCTATGAACATCCTTTCTGTCGAACACCTCACCAAGGTCTACGGCACCGGCGCCACCGCCGCGCGAGCCCTCGACGACGTCTCGTTCACCGTCGAGGCAGGCGAGTTCATCGCCATCATCGGCAGCTCGGGCTCGGGCAAATCGACCCTCCTGCATCTCATGGGCGGGGTGGACCGCCCCACTTCGGGTACCGTGCGCCTGCAGGGGCAGGATATCTTCGCCCGCAGCGACGAGGAGCTCGCCGTCTTCCGCCGCCGCGAAGTTGGCCTCGTTTACCAGTTCTACAATCTCATCCCCATCTTGGATGTCGTTGAGAACATGACGTTGCCCGTGCGCATGGACGGACGCGATGTCAACGAGAAGCGCCTCAAGATGCTCCTTCGTTCGCTCGGCCTCACCGGCCGAGAACACTATCTGCCCAACCAGCTCTCAGGCGGCCAGCAGCAGCGTGTGGCAATCGGCCGCGCGCTCATGAACGCCCCGGCCGTCGTGCTCGCCGACGAGCCCACGGGCAACCTCGACTCCAAGAACTCGGCAGAGATCATGCAGCTCCTGCGCGATTCCAACCGGCAACTCAAGCAAACGCTCATCGTAATCACCCACGACGAGGACATCGCCCTCATGGCCGACCGCGTGCTCGCTATCGAAGACGGACGCCTCGTGCGCGACGAGCGCCGCCGCGAGGTTCGCACGGTTTCGGTGCGGAGCGAGGCGGGACGTGGCGGGGCGGCCCACAACGCCGCGCATGAGACAGTTGTACCTGGCACAAGTGTCTCGGGGGTGCGCTAAGATGAGCATCTTTTCTCGCTTCGCGCTGTGTTCGCTCAAGCGCAACCGCACGCGCACCATCGTGTCGATCATCGGCGTGGCGCTCTCGGTCGCACTCATCACTGCCGTACTCACGAGCGTCGTGTCGCTCACGAACATGCTCATCGAGCGCACCGCCTCCGATGAGGGCTGGTGGTACGCGGAAGCCGCCGGTATCACAGCGGAAGACCTTAAGCGCTTGCAGAACGATCAGGAAGTCACCGACCTCACTGTTATTACCGACATGGGCACCATATCGCTCGGCGAGGATAACTCGGACATCTTCGGAAAATACCTGTACACAAAGACGTTTCCGCATGACCTAGATGCGAGCGAGCCCCTCATCTCAACGCCAGAAATCGTTGCCGGCCGCGCGCCCGAGGCCCCAGGCGAGATCTTGCTCCCCCACCCGCTTCAGAACGCCGAGCTCGCCCCGTGCGGCCTGACCACAGCAGATGGCGGCCCGATTGAGGTCGGCAGCCGCATCACGCTCGATTTGGGCACGCGCACGGTCACCAACCGGGAAGACGGAGCGAGCGTCACGGCGACCGCAATACGCGGCGATTATATCGACGAGACCGCTCAGACCGAGACATACGAGGCGGACCTCGGACACATCGAAGGGACTGTCGTGGGCTTCTACCGTGCGTACGGTTACTCCAGCCTCTATTCGCTCCAAGGAAACATCGCCTACGTCTTTGACGATGGCAGCGCCGTCGACCGCGCCATCACCGACGATTCCGCCGCCACCTGGGCGGGAGCGATCTTCCGCACCGCGAACCCCGCGGACGCAGAGCCCCTCGCCGACGAGATCGTCAATGTGCACGAACGGACCACCGATGGCGCGTCAACAGTCCATTCCTCCCTCATCCGCTGGATGGGTGTGACGCCCGACACGGCCATCTGGAACACGCTCTACCAAATCGCCGGCATTCTGGCCGCCGTCGTGGTGGTAGCAGGCGTCTCTCTCGTCTACAACAGCTTCGCCATATCGGTGGCCGAGCGCACGCGGCAGTTCGGCCTCCTTTCGAGCCTGGGCGCCAGCCGCCGGCAGCTGCGCCGCACGGTACTCATCGAAGCGCTTGCCATCGGCGGAGTTGGCATCCCGGTGGGAATCGCCCTCGGCGTCGCCGGATGCTTCGTAGTGTTCGGTCTTCTTGGCGAGGGCATTGCAGCGCTTTCCGGTGGGACCCAGGCGAGCGTGATCGTGAGCCCCGTGGCACTTGGCATAGCCGCAGTGCTCGGCCTCGTCACGCTCCTGGTAAGCGCATGGATCCCCGCCATCCGCGCCAGCCGCGTCTCGGCTGTAGACGCCATCCGCCAAACACAGGACGTGCACCTTACTCGGCGAGCCCGGCGCGCGCAGCGAAAAGCTGCCCGGCGCAGCGCGTCCGAAACCACCGAGCGCTCGCTCGGCCTCGCAGGCCGCATCTTCGGCATCCCGGGATTCATCGCCCATAAAAACCTTACCCGCGCTTCCTCGAAGGGACGCGTCACCGTAGCCGCCCTCGCCGTCTCGGTTGCCCTCCTCATCACGTCCGGTTCCATCGCCGATGTCATGAGCTATGCAAGCGGTACGACCGTCGACACCATGGAAGGTCAAGACCTGCTGCTCTATATAGATGTGACCGGCGCCGGCGCCGACCAATCGCTCGCGCTTGCAGACGGCAAGGTCGATGGTCCCGGCATGCAGGACGCCCTCTCGCGCTTCTATGCGGACGTGCAGTCCGTTGATGGGGTAACGCCCAATGGATACATGACAAGCTATGTCGCCGACGCGTTCATCCCTGCGGGTATGCTGAACGATGGCATCATGGGCCTCGACGGAAGCGCACCGCTCCTCGCGAACGGCTCATGGTATGGGTCTGCCTATGTAAACTTCGTCGATGGGGCAACGTGGGAAGCCTACATAGACTCGCTCGGACTTGACCGCGCCACGTTCTGCGACCCCGCCCGCCCGCTCGCTATCGCGGTGAATTCCTACGATGTCAACAACGGAGAGACATACGGCAACTACCAGCCGTTCAAAGCCACGGGAACGATCGAATCCCTTGAGTTTGCCGACCTTAACGGGCATTTCGTTTCCAGCATAGAAGACGATCCTGCAGGTGGACTGCGCGCCCTGTATTACGACAACGAAGGCAATCCGGTCTACCTGCCCTATGACGAAGCGGTCGCGAACACGCAGGAGATCGAGGTTGGCGCGCTTGCGGAAACCCGCCCCGTCTGTGTGGACTCATCGGGTACGCTCCAGCTCATCCTGCCCTCCTCCGCCATCGACCTCTCCGCGAACACGGGATACCTGCGAGCGAGCATGTCCATCGACACGGGCGGAGACGCCGCGGCCGCCACGCAAGCCCAAGAGACGCTCGAATCGATTGCCGAGGATTACCCCGAGCTCGACATCACGTATACGAACGTCGCCCAGGGCAAGCTCCAGGCGCGCCTCATGGCTACCACGGTCAACACCTTCATCTACTGCTTCGCCGTCATCACGGGGCTCATCGCGGTGGCAAACGTCTTCAATACGCTCGCAAACGCCCTCATCCTTCGCCAGCGCGAGTTCGCGATGCTCAAATCTGTTGGCATGGGCAACCGAGCCTTCCGTCGCATGATCGCCTACGAATGCGCAAGCTACGCGGTGCGTGGCTTCCTGATCGGCTCCGCCCTCGCCCTGCTTGTTTCCTGGGGGCTCTACCAATCCATGATGCTCTCGTACTCGACCTATGAATTCCACCTGCCCTGGGTACAGATCGGCATCGCCGTTGTCGTGGTCATTGCGGTCATCGTCGCGAGCGTGATGTATGCGCTCCGCCGCACCCGCACCGCAAGCGTTGTCGAAGCCCTGCGCGAAGACACCGTCTAGCAGCCATCTAGCGTGCGGGCGCAAGGCAAGTCGCTCGGCACCAAGATCGCCTCCGAAGCGGGCGCACACTCAACGATAATACGTGCCCGGCCCCGGATAGTATGCCGGAGCCGGGCACCACCCGCATAAAGCATGATTTGACAACTCCGCGGAACAGTAGTATTAGTTTGAATATAAACTGTTTGTATTCAAACTGAATGGACGACCATGACTCCTGCCACGCATCGCTCGGGAGAGCCGACGTCTGACGGCTCTCCAACGCTTGACCGACGCACGAGCAAGGGTTCGAACGCCATCGAGCGCAAACCCCTTCGCACCACCGATCCGCGCAACACCATAGAGCTAGAGCCCATCCATCACCAGCTGCTCGTGGCATTCTCACATTCCAACCGAGCCATGCAGATGCGCACGCGCGCATGCGGGCTCAAGCCCGGACAGCCCAAGGTGCTCGAGCACCTTGCATTCCACGAAGGCTGCACCCAGCAAGACATCGCACGGGCATGTGTCATGGACAAATCGACGGTTACGAGCGTGCTCGGCCGCATGGAGGAAACAGGGCTCATCGAACGGCGCGCCAAGGCGGAAGACCGCAGGGTCGCCGCCGTCTTCCTCAGCGAGGCGGGCAGATCGGCCGCGTCGAAGGTGCTCGACTGCCGAACCGAAGTGGACACCATCGCATGGGCGGGCCTTGACGAGCAAGAACGAGCCCAGCTCTGCAGCCTTCTCGATCGAGTCATCGCAAATCTTGAGCAAAGCGAGCGAGAGGAGCGCTCATGACGGAAGCCGATACCGCTCAACAGCTGCGTCTCAAAGAGCGGCTACATTCCGAACGCCTGGTGCAGCGATACCTCTGGTTCGTGCTCGGCGTGTGCATCAACAGCTTTGGCGTCGCCTTCATCACCAAGGCGGCGCTCGGCACCTCTCCCATCTCGAGCGTTCCCTATGTGCTCGACCTCGAGCTCCCGCTCAGTTTTGGCGAAACGACCTTTGCTATGAACCTCCTGTTCATTATCGCGCAGGTCGGCCTTCTTCGCCGCGATTTCAAACCCATCCAGCTCCTGCAGGTAGCGGTCAACCTTTTGTTCAGCGCACTCATCGACGTGAGCATGGGCGCGCTCTGGTGGCTCAACCCCACCGAGCTCCCCTTGCAACTTGCCTCGCTCGCCCTCGGATGCGCCATTCTCGGCTTCGGCGTCTCGGTCGAGGTCGCGCCGAACGTCATCGTGGTTCCCGGCGAGGGCATCGTGCGCGCCATCGCCTCCGTTACCGAAAAGCCGTTTGGAACGGTGAAGATGTGCTTCGATTGCACGCTCGTCATAGCGGCGTGCGCCCTCTCGTTCGCATTCTTCGGCTATCTCAACGGCTTAGGAGTTGGCACCATCATCTCCGCTCTTGCCGTGGGACGCCTCTGCAACCTCTTCAACCGGCATGTGCCGCTTCTCGCCCACATTGCACGGCTCACGCGCACCGCCGCCGGCGCCCCGGAAGAGGCGCTCTAGCAATAGCATGTCGAAAAGACTTTCAGGCAGCCCTTTTAGAAGAGATAGCGCTGAAGAAAGGAGCCGACGGCGCCCCAATAGCGGTCAGGATCTACGGTCGAAGAAAGGCCATGCCCTGCACCCTCGATGATCAGCTTCTCCTTCACCGGGCTCGCGCACGCATCATAGACGCGGTCGAGCATCCAGAATGGCACAAACCGATCTTCCGACCCATGGATAAAGAGCATGGGAACCGCAGCCCGGCGCAAGCGGCGCTCCGCCGAGGCCTCCTTGAACCCGTATCCCGCACGCGCGCGGCACACGGCGCTCGCAGCGTTGAGCAAGGGCACCGCGGGCAACTTGAGCTGCATGCCAATCTGAACCGAAAACTCGTCCCACACGCTCGTGTAGCCGCAATCTTCGACAATGCAGCGAACATTAGGGGGCAAGGCAAGACCGGAGGCCATCATCACCTCGGCGCCGCCCATCGAGACCCCGTAGAGCGCGATGCGCGCCGCAGGATCAAACGCCCGGATAAGGTCTATCCATCCAAGCAGGTCGTTCGCATCGCGCCACCCCATCGTGACGTAGCGGTCGTCGTTGCGCTCATGGCCGCGCGCGGCGGGCGCGAGCACCGTGATGCCGAACGAGTGCGCAATCTGCGCCTCGATGCACAGGTCGGATGGGCGGCCGCTGTATCCATGGCACAGGATGCCGAACACCCTGCCTCGGGGCTTTCCTGTAGCCCCGTCGAGCGACTCAAGGGCACGACCATCATCCGATGCCCGGATGCCCTCGACGGGCAGCAGCCACCCCCGAAGGGAACCGCCGTCGGAGGCTTCAATCTGCACACCCTGCTTAGATTCCTCGAACCAGCGCCGCGCCTCAAAACGCCGCGGATCCGACGCAGCCGCCTCGGAATCGAAGCCCTCTGCCTCCCCTGCCCGCAGCCGCGCCATCACGGAACGCTCGGAGCGCGGGTTCAGGGCAAAATCGAAAAGGGCGCTACCGGTAACGCCCGCAGCGCCCAAACCAGCTGCGGCAAGCACCCCGAAAACCGGAATCAGCACGTATGCCCCAACGCCTTCCAATCGTGTGCCTACAGAGCATGACATGAGTAATCGTCATGCTACGTGGTACCCCGTCCACAGGGAACATTGCACGGAGGACAGCCGGATATCAAATGGAAACCTTTGGCAGCGCAGCGATCAGCGCTTCGGCTTCCTGCGCTTGAGCGCGCTCGGCGAAACCGTGATGCCGCCGGAGGTCTGGCGGATGCGCTGGCCGCGATGGCGACGGGAAGGGCCGGCCTGCCGCGACGGCGCCTCGGATGGGGCGGCAGCGCTTGCTTGCGGGGCATCAGGGGCGCCAGCAGCCCTCGCGGGCCTCGACGCACGGTGAGAACTCTTCCCGCCGTGTACGAGGCGATCCCAGCGAGCATGAATGCTCGCGTGATGAGACGAGCGCAGGCCAAGGAGCGGCGCGCATGCGATCGTAGGACCGAAGAACGTGACGAGACGCCAGACCAGATAGCCCGCCGTGGCGGAAGCGCCGAAGAAGTGCCCCAGGAAGAGCGCGAAGCCACCCTCGGCACCGCCCGTACCGCCCGGCAGCGGAACGGCCGAGGAGAGCAGCTGGATGAAGGCTCCCGCCGCAAGGCAGGAGATGAAGTCGACATCATGGTTGCCGAATGCACGCAGCACGAAATACGGCACCATGTACAGGCAAGCGAGCTGCGCCATGGTGACGACCAGGGTGACGCCCATGGACGAAAGATGCACCGCGGCATGTTTGAAGTGCTCGGAGAACGAGTAAATCTCGGTATCCACATAGGTGCGCCAACCGCGCGTGCGGTCGTTCGCGCCGCCCACGCGCTCGGCAAGACCGATGGCCCAATGCGCGACGCGGATCACGAAGCGCGGGCAAAGCGAGATCACGAAGAGCCCTGCGAGCAGCACCACATGGCCGCCGAAGCTGAAGAGGCACAGAAGCGTCATGTCGCCGTAGAGCGAGGTGAAGAACGGCAAGCGCACCGCGAGCAAAATCGCAGCCCAGAGCACCAGACTCACTTGGAATACGATGTAGCGCGTGAACTGCGTCGCGCCGGCCTCGCCCACCGGTTGCCCCGCCTTGGTGAGGCGGTAGATCTGGGCGGGGGTTCCACCAACCATCATGGGAGTCAGGTTGCCGAAAAACGTGCCGGCGGCCTCGACCGAGATAAGGTCGCGAATACCCACCGGCGACTCAGGATCGAGCCACACGGCGATCGCGTAGGCAACGACACCGAAGATGATGTAGAACACCATGCAGATGCTCGCGACCACGATCCATGAACCCTGGACGGTCGACATGGCTTCGACGAACTCGGCGAATTGCCCCGTCACCACGAGGTAGGCGAGGTAGGCAATGAGAACGAACCCGATGAAGATCGCACCACGGCGGGCGCCCTTGCGGTCGTCCCCGCCCGCGGAAGCAGCGTCAACGCGCGGCTTAGGGACGGTATGTGGGGACTCGGACATGGTCCTCCTTACGTCGGAGCAGCGGACTTCCATTCGTCGGCGGTGCACAAAGCGGCGCACCTCTCTATTCCTTCTATTGTACGGCAACGGCGTCCTCCCTCCTTTGGGCTAGACGTCTTCTGCTGAACTCCATTCCTCAACCCGACCTTTAGCATTCGCGTCGTATAGGAGCCTCTGGCGGAGCAATCTTCGAGTGAGCGCGCAAACGCGGTGATTCCCCGCAAGGCAATGGGGGTACGATACACGCGAGCAACGCGACTGAGGAGTACCGCATGTCCCATGAACCCTGCAGCCATATCCCGTCTTTCACCGGGTCCTTTCGCGAGAACCTCGAGGCTCTGATCGCCGTGCTCGAACACGGCGACAAAGATCCCGCCGGAAAACGCATCGGCTTCGAGCTGGAGCGCATTCTCATCGACGATCAGGGGCGAACGGTCCCCTTTGCCGGCGAACGTGGTGTTGGCGCGCTCATCGCAGAGCTCGCCCGTAGCCGAAGCGAAAGCGAGCTCGTCTATATCGACGGGCACCTTCTGGGGCTCGACTACACATTCCACGGCGAGCTCGAGACCGTGGGCGTGACCGTATCGCTCGAGCCCGCGGCCCAGCTCGAGGTGTCGGCCGGCCCCGCGCATTCGGTAAAGGCCCTCTATGATGCTATCTGCGCCTTCGATGCCGAGGTGGAGCGCGCCTGCGCCGCCATCGGGCTCGATGCCTCCCTCGTTCCCGTAGGCTACAACCCCGTGGTCTCGAGCCCGCTCGACTTGGAGCTCATCCCCAAGGAGCGCTACCGCGATATGGACGCGTACCTCTCGCGCCGCGGACGCTACGCGCGCGACATGATGCGCTGCACGGCATCCACCCAGGTTTCACTCGATTATGAGGACGAGCGGGATGCGGCACGCATCTATCGCATGGCGACGCTTCTGGGGCCGCTCTTCGCTTTCCTGTTCGACAATGCTCCCATCTTCCGCGGCGAGCCCTCCCCCGGCATGGCTCGCTCACGCATCTGGCACCATGTGGACGTGGACCGCTGCGGCATCGTGCCCGGCGCGATCGAAGGGCTTTCATTCGAAGATTACATTCTCTGGGTCTCGGGCGTGAAGCCGATCCTCTTCACCGATGCCGAACACGTGACCACCTCGACCGGCGACTGCTACACGCGAGACATCATGTCGAATCGCCCGCTCGAGCCAGCAGAGCTCATGCACCTGCTTTCAATGGTCTTCCCCAACGTGCGCCTCAAAGGGTTCGTGGAGCTGCGCGAGATGGATTCGTTGCCACCGCGCCTCGCCGCCGCCTGCACCAGCTTTACGGGTGCCCTCTTCTACGATAAGTGCCTTGAACAGAAACTAGCCGAGCACCTGCGCGACTATCTTCCCCACGGGTTTGCCGGCATGGACGAGAACGACGCAGTGGTGGCGCGCCTGCATCTCGAGGAACAGGGATGGGATGCCCAGGTGTACGGCATGCCCGTAGAAGCGCTCGTTGATGCCATGGTTGCCGTCGCATGCGAGAACGTCGCGCTCGGGTGCGGATGCACGGGCATCGGCAAAGATGAACCCGCCAGCGTCACCGTACCCGTGGTGCGCGAGACCGGCCCTGCAAGCGCCTTCGACCTCGAGGGCATCCAGATGCTTGCGCAGCTCTGGGGAAACCGCCTGCTCCCCCGCGACGAAACGGCGCGCGAACTCGGCAACGAATTGGGTTGTGTCCACTAGAATCGGGAGCCCCTGGCCCATGGGGCATAAAGCGTGCCCGATTGGTCCCGGCCCGCCGCCAACGTGCGGCACTAGTAACAAAAAGCCCCAACCGAAGTTGGGGCCTTGCAATCGTTGGTAGCCCGTACCAGATTCGAACTGGTGATCTCCGCCTTGAGAGGGCGGCGTCCTAAACCGCTAGACGAACGGGCCATATGGCTCGCGGGGCGTGCTGCCCTCGCGCAGGTAGACATATTACGGGAACCCCTGTGCCCGCGCAAGCCTCAATGTCAGGAAACGTAAAAGTTGTGGGCATCTCGTGAAATAAGTGCGATACCTGCGGGAACGATGGGGGCAGATCGCAGGCCTCTATCGATGGTAGAACGTGTGGCGCTCGTACTTGGGCTCGCAGCACACATTAATGCCGAGCTTCTTGAGCAGCGCCTCATCCGTCGAGGAGATGATGACCGAGAAGAACGCATCGCAACCCCTGAGCTTCGGCAGGCCCGCGAGCACACGAGCCGCCACCTCGCTCGTTGCCGAGGTGATCGAAAGCGCGATGAGCGTCTCATCAGGGTGCAGACGAGGGTTCCTGCTTCCGAGCTGCGCGGTCTTGAGCCGGCTGATGGGCTCGATAGCCTCGTCTGCGATGACCTCGAGCTCCATGTCGACGCCGGTCACGCTCTTGAGCGCGTTCATGAGGAGCGAGCTTGCAGCACCGAGGCGCTCCGAGGTCTTACCGGTCACGACCGTCCCGTCGGGTAGCACCATCGCACCCACCGGAGCACCCGTGGTCTCCTCCTTGAGCAGCGCAGCCGATCGCGCAGGCGAGTAATCCTTGGTGACCCCCGCCTTCTTCATGATGACCTTGAGCTTATCCACCTGCTCCTGGCCGGTTCCGGTGCGCTTGACGTTCACGGCAGCCGAGAAGTAGCGCCGCACGATCTCCATGCGCGCCGCCTCGCGACAGGCCTCATCGTCCTCGATGGCGAACCCAACCATATTGACGCCCATATCCGTGGGGCTCTGATAGGGGCTCTCGCCCAAAATCTTCTCCATAAGCGACTTGACCACCGGGAACGCTTCGACGTCGCGGTTGTAGTTCACCGTCGTCTCGCCATAAGCGTCCAAATGGAAGGAGTCGATGATGTTCGAATCGTCGAGGTCCACGGTGGCCGCCTCGTAGGCAATGTTCACAGGATGGTTGAGCGGCAGGTTCCACACGGGGAAGGTCTCGAACTTCGCATAGCCCACCGAGACGCCACGGCTATGCTCGTGGTACACCTGGGAAAGGCAGGTTGCGAGCTTGCCCGAACCGGGGCCCGGCGCCGTCACCACGACAAGCGGGCGCGTGGTCTCGACGAACTCGTTCTTGCCGTACCCCTCCTCCGAAACGATGAGGTCGATGTCGTGGGGATATCCCTCGATGGGATAGTGCAGCTTGCAGGTGATGCCAAGCATCTCAAGACGGCGGCGGAACACGTCGGCAGCGGGCTGCGCCGCATACTGCGTGAGCACGACCGCTGCGACGGGAAGACCGTTGCTGCGGAAGATGTCGGCTAGGCGCAAGACGTCCTCATCGTAGGTGATGCCAAGGTCTCCGCGAGCCTTGTTCTTCTCGATATCGTTCGCATTGATGGCGATGATGACCTCAACGTCCTGCGAGATGCTCTTGAGCATGCGAAACTTCGCCGAGGGCTCGAAGCCGGGAAGAACGCGCGAGGCGTGGTAGTCGTCAAAGAGCTTGCCGCCGAATTCGAGGTAGAGCTTGCCGCCGAATTGTTCGATCCGCTTCTTGATCTGCCCTGCCTGCAACTCAATGTACTTCTCGTTATCGAATCCTTGGCGCATGCATCGCTCCCATCGCTCGTTTGTAACTTCGACAGCATACCAGAGCCCGTCTGTGCGCCCACCCCCGGCTTCCCGCACCCCATTCCCCGCACACAATAGGGCGCGCAGAGGCGAAACCCGCCACATAGGACACAGATCGCAGACGACTTTTCAACTTTTGGGCACTCAAACAGCGATGCGCCAAGTAGACAATGCCAAGCTGGCACCAAAACCACAGGTAGACGGCAAGTAAGAAACGACCGTACTTGAGTGCCCGGGCTTAAAGTGCCCAAAAGTTGAAAATGCCTTTGCTCATGCGAACGCGAAGACAGATTCCGCGAAGCGGCGAGCACCACAGGCTTGGCAGCACGCCGGACCGGGAACATACAAAGTCGCCCCCTTCCGCGCACGGTACGGAAGGGGGCAGAAAGGTAGGGTCTTACCGGGCATTCGCCCATGCGCATGTCCGGCTCGACGATACGCTTACCCGCTGCGAACCACAGGAGACAAGCGGTGCGCAGGGTTCACGTCGACTAGCGGTGAGAGAGGAGTGTAGAGCCGCTAGAGGACCATAATCGCAACGGTGCAGATGACCGCGGACACCACAGAGAGCACCACAACGATCTTCAGCGCAAACTTGAGCCAGGTGGTCCACTCGATACGGGCGAGCGCAAGGCCACCCATGATGGCGCCGGAGGTCGGGGTGAAGAGGTTCACCACGCCGATGGCAGAGCTGAAGATCATCACCATGACCTCAGGCGAGAAGCCGAGCTGAGCGGCCAGCGGGCCCATGATGGGCATGGACACCGTCGCCATACCGGAGGTCGAGGGGATGAGGAAGCTGAGGCCGAAGTAAAGGATCCACGCGAGCGGCGCGAAGAGGATGCCGGACACGCCGGAGAGCGCGTTTGCCGCCTGCGTGAGCACGTAGGTATCCAGGCCCGTCGCTGCCATGAGGACGGAGATGCCGCGCGCAAGCGCGATGATCAGCACGACGCTCATCATATCGGCGGCACCGGCGATGAAGGTGTTCACGATCTCTTTCTCGGAGAGGCCACCCACGATGCCGATGACGATAGCCATGATGAAGAACCACGTGGAGGCCTCATCGAAGTACCACTGGCCGATCGGAAGGCCGGTAACGATAGCAGACCAACCCTGCGAAGTCTGGACCTCGGACTCAGAGACGCCCTCAACGGTGCCGTCCATGGTGGTCACAGACCCGTTCGAGTCGTCATACGCAGCGGCAAGGTCGTCGCTCGTAATCTCAGTCTCGACGGTCTCATAAGCAGATCCGGCATCGAAGAAGCCGGCAACGTCGGCGTTGAGGTCGCCGATGGGGATGAAGCCCAAGATCATGACGACGAAGGTGAAGGCGAAGATCACGAGAACGCCCTTCTGGCGACCGGTGAGCTTGACGTCCTTGTTCACCTCGGCCGCAGCAGCACCGTGCGCCTCTTCGGCGTTCTGGAGCTCCTGCATGGAGAGGATGGTCGAGCCCTTGTCGGCCTTGACCTTCTTGGCATAGCTCATCACGAAGAAGATGGAAATCGCGGTCGTGGCGATCCAGAGGACCGCGCCGAGCCCGATGATGATGGCCTGGTTGACCTCAATGCCCACGCCGCGCAGGGAGTCCACCGCGGCGCCGACGGCGAACGGGTTCACCGTGGAGCCAAGGCAGCCGCAGCCAGCGCCCAGAAGGACCGTCGCGGCACCCACGAGCGGATCGAAGCCGGCGGCCATCATGGTGGCGGCAAGCAGCGCGTAGAACGGAACGGTCTCCTCGCACATACCATAGGTGGTACCACCGAGCGAGAAGATGATCATAAGAACGGGGATGATGGCGAGCTCATTGCCCTTGAGCTTCTTAACGAGCACAGCGATGCCGTTATCGAGGGCGCCGGTCTTGGTCATCATACCGAGGAAGCCGCCCAGGATCATCACGAAGAGGCACACCGGCAGAGCATCAGTGAAGCCCTTGACGGGAGCGGTGAAGAAGTCGCTCAGCTTGGCCGCCGTTACCTGGTCGGGGGCAAATCCCGCCACGATAACGGTGATGACCGCCACGATGGCGAGCAGGAGAAGAAGAATGGTGAAGGACGATAGCATACCGCGCTTTTTCTTGGTAGCTTCAGCCATAATCATTCCCCTCCTTTCTGTGATTTGGAGAAGATGGTCGAAAAAGCGCCATGGCTGCCGTGCCGTGCTATCCAGTCATGACGCGGAGAGGACATGCCCGGGCGCGGGGCACAGGTGCGCCCGGGCGACGTCCGAACAGCCAAGACTACTTGAGCGTCGCGTACATCACGGCCTTGATGGTGTGCATGCGGTTCTCGGCCTCGTCGAAGACCTTGGACTGCGGGCCCTCGAAGACCTCGTCGGTGACCTCCATCTCGGTGACGCCGAACTTCTTGGCGATATCGGCGCCGATGGTGGTGTTGGTGTCGTGGAAGCTCGGGAGGCAGTGCAGGAAGATCGCCGAAGGATCAGCGAGGTCCATGAGCTCCTGGGTAACACGATAAGCCTCGAGCTGATTGATGCGCTCGGTCCAGACCTCGTCGGGCTCACCCATGGAGACCCACACGTCGGTGTAGATGACGTGGGCACCGGTGCAGGCAGCCTTAGGATCCTCGGTGAGGGTGATGGTGCAGCCGTTGGCCTTGGCGATCGGCTCGCATGCATCGACGACGTCGGAAGCGGGCATGCACTCCTTCGGGCCGCAGGCCACGAAGTTCATGCCGAGCTTAGCGCACACGACCATGAGGGAGCGGGCCACGTTGTTCTTGGCGTCGCCCATGAAGACGAGGGTCTTGCCCTTGATGTCGTAGTTGAAGTTCTCCTGAACGGTCAGGATGTCGGCGAGCATCTGGGTGGGATGCCAGAGGTCGGTGAGGCCGTTCCACACCGGCACGCCGGACTTGGCGGCGAGCTCCTCGACGTCCTCCTGGGCGAAGCCACGGAACTCGATGCCGTCATACATGCGGCCGAGCACGCGGGCGGTGTCCTCGATGGACTCCTTCTTGCCCATCTGCGAGCTGCCCGGGTCGAGGTAGGTCACGCCCATGCCGAGGTCCATGGCGCCGACCTCGAAGGCGCAGCGGGTGCGCGTGGAGGTCTTCTGGAACAGCAGGACGATGTTCTTGCCCTCAAGATAGCGGTGCGGGGTGCCCGTGCGCTTGAGATCCTTGAAGTTGCGGGAGAGCTTGAGCAGGTACTCGATCTCCTCGGTGGAGAAATCGAGCAGACGCAGGAAGCTGCGGCCGGAGAGGTTGACACCCATGGTTAGTCCTTTCGAATAGAAATCCGTGCATTGTGGGCACCACGTGCCCTGGATAGTAAGTATGACGGCGCCCCGGGCGCGGGGCGCCGTCAATATCCAACTGTTACAGGTCCTCGCGCCAGAACGGCATGCTCATGCAGCGCGGGCCGCCACGGCCACGGGAGAGCTCGGCCGAAGGCACGACGAGCAGCTCCATGCCCTCCTTGTAGAGGACGTCGTTGGTGACGTTGTTGCGCTGGTACACGCAGATCTTGCCAGGGGCGACGGCGAGGGTGTTGGAGCCGTCGTTCCACTGCTCGCGGGCAGCCGCGATCGGGTCGCCGCCACCGCAGGGGATGAGCTTCACGGCGTCGATGCCGAGCGCCGAAGCGAGCACGTGCTCGAGCGTATCGGTGGTCTCGGTGATATCGACCTCGCCGGGGTTCTTGCCCGGGGTGAGCTTGTACACCTTGAGGGTGCCCATGATGGCGGGATGGATGGTGAACTTATCGACATCGATCTGCGTGAACACGGTGTCGAGGTGCATGAAGGCACGGGACACGGGGATGTCGAACGCGAGGATCGTGTCGATCTTGGAGTCGGAGTTCCAGAACATGTTCTGCGCCATGACGTCGATGGCCGCAGCCTGGGTGCGCTGGGAGATGCCGACCGCGATGGTGTGCTCGTTGATGTTGAGCACGTCGCCGCCCTCGGTGTGGAAGGAGGCGTCGCGACGGAAGTACAGCGAGACATCCTTGTAATCGGGGTGATACTTGAAGATGTACTTGCCGTACAGGGTCTCGCGGTTACGGGTGACCGAGTACATACGGTTCAGGTTCACGCCAGTGCCCACCACGGCGAACGGGTCGCGGGTGAAGTAGAGGTTGGGCATCGGGTCGACGATGAGGTCGGACTCGCTCTCGGTGTTCACCAGGGAGTCGAGGGTCACCGAGCTCGTGTGCGGCATCTCGACCTCGGCCTTGGTGATACCGGCCATGGTCTTCTTGACGTACTCGAAGTTGTCGGTGATGGAATCGAGGAGCTCGCTCACGGCCTGCGGGGCCATCTTGCCCTTGATTCCGGCCTCATCGAGCCACTGCTTCTGGAACTCAGCGCGCGCCTCGGGCACCGCGTCGAAGGCCTCAGCGACGAGCTTCTCGAGGTACAGCACCTCGACGCCCTGCTCGCGTAGGATCTCGGCGAAGCGATCATGCTCCTGCTGCGCGACCTCGAGGAACGGAACATCGTCGAAGAGCAGGCGCTCGAGCTCATCGGGCGGCAGATTGAGCAGCTCGTCGCCCGGGCGATGCAGGCAGACTTTCTTCAGCTGCCCGATCTCGCTTGTTACATGCAAGCCTTTCGTCATGTCCTCCTACCTTTCTTTCTCGGCTGCCGGGTTATTCGCCCACGCAGCCAGCCAAGCACCCGGGTGCCCGGGTGCTGTATGCACACAGTTATAGTTATATCCAATATTTCGACGTATGCCGAAAGCATCCGCCAACGGTATCAAATTAGAGGGGAACGGTATATCTCGTAATAATTGCCACGTAGCTCACTTTGCTTAAATAAAGTGATTACGTGGGCAAATATTGACGCTTTTTTTTCTTTCGTACATATCAAATGGATAAATTTGCTATTAATTTGCATATTGTTACCTCAGCTATAACGCACGGGCCATGGCATCAACAGGGTTTTGCCTTTCGTTTCATATTCATTCGTAAGTTGCTTTTATTCACATATTGCGAGTTTTGGACCGTTTACGGCCCGATTAGCACCGCTCGCCCACGGAACGGGTGCCGTTCACCGGTTTTTGCGTGCCGCGAACGGCAGGGCACCGTTGCCCCCGGCACGCTGCCCCAAGACGTAAGCAGTTCATAAAGCTTTCGAAACGTCACTGCAATCATCTGCTAACACGTATAAAGTAGCTGCATGCATATATACTGCGCGCGGGGGCGCGCTCATACCTAGATAACGGAGCAACCATGGCATCTTCTAAGGACGCAAAGGCCACCAAGGACGCTAAGCCGAAAGACCCCAAGAGGGATAAAGGCGCGAGGAAGCGCCACAAGAGCGCCGAGGTCATCGACAAATCGTCGCGCTATGACTTCTCGTACACGCAAAACCGCGAAATCAGCTGGCTGCGCTTTGACGACCGCGTGCTCGAGGAGGCCTACGACGAGACGGTTCCTCTTTTCGAGCGCCTCAACTTCGCCGCGATCTTCCAATCGAACCTCGACGAGTTCTTCATGATCCGCGTGGGCGGCCTCTCCGACCTCGCCACGCTTAAGCGCCAGCCAGTCGACAACAAGAGCAACCTCACCCCCTCCGAGCAAATCGAGCTCATCTTCTCGAGCTTGCCGCCGCTCATCAAACGGCAGAACGACATCGTCGAAAAGATCGAGAGCGAGCTGCAGAGCTACGGCGTCTACCGCATCGGGGCTGACGAGCTCACCGGAGACGAGCGCACGTTCGTGGAGGGGTACTTCCAGTCGTACGTGTCGCCGGTCATCTCGCCGTTCGTGATCGATCCGCGGCACCCCTTCCCCAACCTGCGAAACGGCGCGCTGTATATCGTCTGCGCCCTCGAAAGCGAGGAAGAGGAGAACCTCATCGGCCTCATCGAGGTCCCCGCCTCTATGAACCGCGTGGTAGCGATGCCCTCCGAGACGGGCACGTTCCGCTTCATCCTGCTCGAGGATGTCATCCTCGCCTGCCTTCCGAGCTGCTTCGGCGCGTATGCACCGGCCGGCCGTGCCGTCGTGCGCGTGACGCGCAACGCCGATATCGACCCCGACGGTGAGGGCGTCGAGGAAGACGAGGACTATCGCCAGCACATGAAGAAGATCCTGAAGAAGCGCCTGCGCCTCCAGCCGGTTGCCCTCCAGGTCCAAGGCTCGCTCGAAGCGACCACGCTCAAGAGCATCCGCAAATCGCTCGGGCTCCCGGCGCGCTCCGTGCTCTCCTACGCCACGCCGCTCGACCTCGGCTATATCTACAGCGTCGAGAACCATCTGCCCAACCATCGAGCGGACCTGCTCTTCCCGCCCTTCAAGCCGCAGACGAGCTCGATGTTCGACATGTCTCGCCCCATGCGCGAGCAGGTCATCGAAGGCGACAAGCTCCTGTTCTACCCGTATGAATCGATGAGTCCGCTGCTCGACCTCATGCATCAGGCCGCCTTCGACGACTCGTGCATTTCCATCAAGATCACCCTCTACCGCGTGGCCAAGCAGAGCCGCCTGTGCGAATCGCTCATCGATGCCGCCGAGAACGGCAAAGAGGTCACGGTGCTCATGGAACTCCGCGCCCGTTTCGACGAGCAGAACAACATCGAATGGGCAGAGCGCTTGGAAGAGGCCGGGTGCACCGTCATCTACGGTTCCGAGGGCTTCAAGTGCCACTCCAAGATCTGCCAGATCACCTATCGCGAGGGCATGGCGCTCACGCGCATCACGCTCCTGGGTACGGGCAACTTCAACGAGAAGACCGCGCGGTTGTACTCCGACTTCATGCTCATGACCGCCCACCCCGGCATCGGCGAGGATGCGAACGCGTTCTTCCGCAACCTGGCGCTTGGCAATCTCTCCGGCGACTATCGCTACCTGGGCGTAGCGCCGGCAGGCCTGAAGCCGCTCATCATGAACGGGCTGAACCGTGAAATCGACCGCGCCCGCGCAGGCGAGCCTGCACGCGTCTTCTTCAAGATGAACTCGCTCACCGACCGTGAGGTCATCGACAAGATCGCCGAGGCCTCGCAAGCGGGCGTCGAGGTGGAGATGATCATTCGTGGCATCTCGTGTTTGCTGCCGGGCATCGCGGGCAAGACCGAGAACGTGCACATCCGCTCCATCGTCGGGCGCTTCCTAGAGCATGCCCGCGTGTACTCCTTCGGCGTTGACAACGATATCGTGTACCTTTCTTCCGCCGATATGATGACGCGCAACACCGAGCACCGCGTGGAGATTGCCTACCCCGTGCTCGACGCCACTTGCCGCGAGATGGTACAGAGCTATATGCACGCGCAGCTGGAAGACAACGTGAAGGCGCGCGAGCTCTCGAATACGGGCACCTGGGAGAAGATTGGGCGCAGCGATGATGCCATGCCCTTCAACTCGCAGGAATACCTGCTTAAGCATGCCTATGCGCGCGCAGCCGCGGCGGCAGAGCAGAAGCACAAGAAGGAAAAGCAGGCGGAGCCTCAGGTAGCCGAGAGCCAGGAAGACTACGAGGCAGCGAAGGCGGTGCTTGCCGCGGCCGCGCGCGCGGTGGCGCAGCAGAAACGAGAGGCAGCAGCCGTGGCGGCTGCCGACGCTCGCGTCGCGTCGTCCGACGGCGCCGGCACAGAAGCCGCCGGCATCGACGGCACTAAAGCAGCAGCGGCGCCTGCCGCGGCACCCGCATCTACCGCGGGGGCGGACGGCGCGCGCATCGATCCCGCGATGGATCACATAGCCGATCGTTCCTCTGCTGCAGAGCAAGCTGCGCAGGAAGCCGAAGCAGTTTCCTATCGTGATGCGACGCCGCAATCGGCGGACGTTGCGCCCGAACCGCCCGCTGCAGTAACCGAGTCATCTTCCTGCGCCGAGCCGAAGGCAGTCCCTGTAGCACCGCCCGCAACCACCCAAGAGGCGCAAGCGACCAGCGTGAAAGCAACGGTTATAGACCCCGAAGACGAGCATGGTGAGCAGGCAAAAGACTCCAGCTCAGCTCGTTTTGCTGCCACCACCACGCTTGCCAAGCGCAAGCCCGGCCGCTTCCGTGCAGGCCTCGCCCTTATCGGCATCGGCCTCAAAACGCTTTTCGTAGGCACGCCTGAAGAGCGCGGTAAGTAGGCGTACAGAGCCGAACGCTATCGGAAGCGACCCGGCGCCCATGCCAGAGCCGTACCGATACTGCTGCTTTTGAGCGCAATCGGAAACGCTGCCAGACATGGCCTGATCGTCGTACGCCAACGAACGCGTTTGCCGCATACACCAACCCGAGCGCCCGCCGCAAACCCCCTTATCTTCACGGGGTTTGCGGCGGGCGCTCGCATAAGCAAAGCATTGGCTCAGGCGGAACGCACTGGAATGAATGCCGGGGCTTCCCAGTTGCTGGGCGCCCAATACCTGTAGGCGATACGCGGCGCCCTCGCCGCTCCAAATGATCGACCGCAAGGCCATCCGATGAGACACAAAACGATTCTTCTATTTAATGCCCTCCCACCTTTTCGATTTCTAGCCAAAAATGCGCCAATAGTGGGTGCATTAATTTCTATTTCCGTGGCAACCGCGCTGCGCCAGCACCACCGGCGCCTGCACCTGCATTCACAACATGCGGATGCAGGGCTGCGATTCGAGAGGAGCTGCGCGCACCGGCAACCCTAACCGCTGCTTTCGGCTACACTTTTGACGAACACTACGACCGAAGGGGTTTCATGAGGCTCACCATTGAACGCATGGGTTACAGTGCCGATGGCATCGCGCATACCGACGAAGGCAAGACGGTCTTCGTCGCGGGAGGCGTCGTCGGCGACGTGGTAGATGCCGAGCTAACTTCAGACGGTCCATCGTTCTCGCGAGCCCGAGCCACCAATATCATCGAACCATCCGGGATGCGCGTCACGCCCCCCTGCCCCTTCGTGGGTGTTTGCGGTGGCTGCCCTTGGGGAGCGCTCGACCGAGAGACCCAGTTGCACGCTAAAGAAGAAAACCTGCGCTCGGCGCTCCAGCGCATAGGCCATTTCACCCCCGAAGAAATCAACGACCTCGTGCAGCCGATTCGCTACACGAAGGATGCATGGGGCTACCGCAACAAGGTCGAGCTCGGCGTGCACAGCGAAAACGGTCGCCTTCGACTTGGGATGCATGGCATCGACCCCGACCAGATCATCAAGGTTGATCGGTGCCCCCTATTCGAGAGCACTGCGTCCAAGGCAATCAAGGCGGTCACGGGCGCCCTCTCCTATCTCGGTAATTCGCGCGACCTCAACCTTGAGCGCGTGGGCATTCGAGCGAGCCGGCGCACCAAAGCGCTCGAAGTTGCGCTCTGGACCCCGACGGGCGGGTTCCCGCGTGCCCACGTGGCGCGCGTGCTCGATGACGCCGTCAAACCCACGAGCGTCGTCCGCGTACTCACCAAGGGAGACCGCGCGGCGCGGCGCGTAGAGAAAAACGAGCTTCTCGCTGGCCAGGGGTCTTGGACAGAGCGAATCGGCGAGGAAACCATGCGCATCTCCGCGCCCTCGTTTTTCCAGGTCAATACAGCAGCAGCCGAGCTTCTCATCGAGCTTGTCGTCGACGCCCTCAAACCCGGGCCCGACGACGTTGCGCTCGATCTGTATTGCGGCGCGGGAACGTTCACGCTGCCGCTCGCACGCCGATGCAGCTGGGTCGCAGCGGTTGAATCATACGGCCCCGCCGTTCGGGACCTGCGCCGCAACATCGAGCGCGCCGGGCTCGACAACGTCGACGCGATCGGAGGCGACGCGGTGCGCGAATTCCCCGGCGACGATGCCGACGTGCTCGTGGTCGACCCCCCGCGCGCCGGCCTTGCGGCCGAAGCCATCGAGCTCATCGCTGGCACCTCCGCGCGCGACGTCGCTTACGTATCCTGCGATCCGGCAACGCTGGCGCGCGACCTCGCCCGTTTCCGCGAAGACGGAACGTTCAAGGCGACGGCGATCACGCCGGTAGACCTTTTCCCGCAAACGTATCACTGTGAGACTGTCGTGCACCTTTCGCGCGCCTAGCGCTGCGTCGATACGGATGGCTCATCGCCGCATCTCGTGTCTTGCGCCCGTGCAGTTCGGGTATAAGTCGTCTGAAATCTGCGAAGATCGCAGGACGCATACGTATGAAGGGAGCCCCTATGAGCGCAGTCGCCGTGCTCGTTGCCGATGGATTTGAAACAATCGAATGCCTCACGATGGTCGATGTGCTTCGGCGAGGCGGCGTGCGCGTCTCCCTCGTGTCTACCATGTCGACTCGCGATGCCGTGAGCTCGCAGCAGATCGAAATCACCTGCGACTGCACCCTCGAAGAGGTCGATTTCGACGACTATGACTACATCGTGCTTCCCGGCGGCCTGCCCGGCGCGACCAACCTGCGCCGTGACGAGCGCGTGTGCAACCTCGTGCGCGAGTTTGCCACGAAAAAGCATGTCGCCGCAATCTGCGCCGCTCCCTCCATTCTCGGCGAGCTCGGGCTTCTGGTCGGACGCCGTGCCACCTGCTTCCCCGGTTTCGATAAGAGCTTCCCAGCAGGCACGTTTGCGGGCGAAAAGACCGTCATTGTAGACGGCAACATCATCACCGCGTCCGGCATGGGCCAGGCGCTGCCGTTCGCACTCGCCGTGCTCGGCGATATCGCCGGTGAGCGAGCCGTAGAGAAGGTGCGCGAGGGCATCCAGCTATGATACTCGCCTCGCAATCCCCGCGCCGCATCGAGCTCATGCGCGAGGCGGGCTACGACGTCCGCATCCTGCCCGCCGACGTGAACGAGGCGCCGCTTCCGGGAGAAGACCCCTTCTCGCTCGTCGACCGCCTCGCGTGCACAAAGGCCGCAACCGCTCTGCGCGCACACGCCGAGCCCTCAGAGGTCGTTCTCGCCGCTGACACCATCGTCACCATCGACGGCATCGTCCTCGGCAAGCCCGTGGATGCCGAGGATGCGCACGCCATGCTCCGCCGCCTCTCCGGGCGCACCCACACCGTCGCGACCGGCGTCTGCATCGCGCAGTGCGCCGAGGACGCTCCGCGGTGCCTAGGGGACGAACCGCCCATCTCGTTTGTCGCCAAGACGTCCGTCACGTTTTACGAGCTCAGCGATGAGGAAATCGATGCCTATATCGCGACGGGTGAGCCCATGGACAAGGCTGGCGCCTACGGTATCCAGGGAGCGGGCGGACGCATGCTCGTCCGCGGCATCGAGGGAGATTTCTACAACGTCGTTGGGCTGCCCATCGCCGAGGTCGTGCGTCGGCTGAGAACGCTCTAGACACCGTCCCAGAGAGGAGGATAGCCATGAGCGCATCGAGCACCTGGCAACCCATTCCCATCAGCAGCATCGAAGGGTTCCGCATCGGCCACTTTACGAATCGGGACGCCGCCACGGGATGCACCGTCATCGTTGCAGAGCAAGGTGCCACGGGAGGCGTTGACGTGCGCGGCGGAGCACCGGCTTCGCGCGAAACCGACCTACTTCGTCCCGAGAACACCGTCGATGTCGTGCATGCCGTCTGCCTTTCCGGCGGCTCAGCCTTCGGCCTCGAGGCTGCATCGGGCGTGGCACGTGAACTCGAGGCTCGCGGTATCGGACTCGATGTTGGCCCGACGCGCGTGCCCATCGTATGCTCAAGCTGCATCTTCGACCTCGCATTCGGCGATGCGAGCGTCCGTCCCGGCGTTCAGGAGGGCATCAGCGCGACCCGTGCAGCCCTCGACGGTGACAGCACCTGTGTCCCCGAGGGCACGGTGGGAGCCGGAACCGGAGCCACGGTGGGCAAGCTCCGCGGGCCGAGCATGCTCATGAAGGGCGGCCTCGGCGCGCGCGCCATCGAACTTGGCCTGCTTCGCGTTGGTGCCGTCGCCGTCGTCAATCCCTGCGGTAACGTCGTTGATCCGCGCACCGGTTCCTTCATCGCGGGCATGCGCAGCGCACCTGACAGCCTCGAGATCGTCAGCATGGAAGAAGCCATGCTCGCCGACTCAGACGGCCTCTCCATGCCGCTCGACCGCACCAACACCACCATCTCGTGCATCATCACCAACGCCCGGCTTACCAAAGCCCAGGCAACCAAAGTCGCGCAGATGGCTGCCGACGCCTACGCGCACACGATCCGTCCTACGCACACCTCGAATGACGGCGACACCATCTACGTCCTCGCCTCCGGGGAACTTGGGTGCATCGATATTCCCATCGACCTCATGGGCCTCGCCGCCACCCGCGTGCTCGAAGAGGCCATCTGCGCCGGATGCATGACCGCTGACGGAATTCATGGCGCCCCTTCGTATAAAGATGTAGCCAAATCCGTATCATAATGAATATAGAGGCAGCCTTTTAGCACGTTACAGCAGTACTAAAAGTGGTTGCCTGTATTTTTTGGACGGATAGGGAGCTTGCCATGGATCAGACGACTGAGACCTCTGCCACCACCGCGCCTCACAAGAAGGGCATCGGGCTCATAGGCCTCATCGCGCTCGTCATCTCCTCCTCGATCGGCTCGGGCGTCTTCGCCCTCTCGACGGATATCTCTGCCGCCGCAGCACCCGGTCCCGCCATCATCGCATGGCTTATCACCGGAATCGGTTTCATCGCGCTTGCGAACACGTTCGGCAGACTGTCGCTCGAGCGCCCCAACCTCGATGGCATCGTCGCCTATGCGCGCGAGGGCTTCGGCCCCTTCGTGGGCTTCGTCTCGGGATGGGGCTACTGGCTCTCCATCTGGATTGGCAACGTCGCATTCGGCGTCATGCTCGCCACCGCCATCGGCTACTTCTTCCCACCGTTCGCGGGAGAGCTCACCGTGGGCGCCGTCATATTCATCTCGGTGATCAACTGGCTTATCGTGCTCCTCGTGAACCACGGCATCGAAGAGGCCTCAGTGGTGAACGCCATCGTGATGATCTGCAAGCTCGTCCCCATCTTCGTGTTCATCGTCGCGATGCTGCTCATGTTCAGCTTCGATGTCTTCACCGCCGATTTCTGGGGCAATGTCGCCAACAACCTTGGCGGCCCCGATGCGCCCGGAAGCGTGGGCACCCAGATCATCAACTGCTTCATGGTCATGATGTGGGTGTTCGTCGGCATGGAGGGCGCGAGCGTGCTCGGGCACCGCGCCGAGCGCAAAAGCGACGTGTCGCGTGCGACGATTCTCGGGGTGACGGCGCTCGTTGTCATCTACGTTGCGGCATCGGTTCTCCCCTATGGCTACCTCACGCGCGACGAGCTGCTGCAGATGGGGTCTCCGTCCATGGCCTACATCTTCCAAGAAGTCGTCGGACCCTGGGGCGGCGCCTTCATCTCGGGCGGGCTCGTCATCTCGATTTTCGGCGCATGGCTCTCGTACACCATACTGGCCTCCGAAGCCATGAACCGCATGGCCCGCATGGAGCTGCTACCTCGCTCGTTCAGCAAACTCAACGACCACAACGCCCCTACGAGCTGCCTCATCATCACCGGGTTCATGATCCAGCTACTCTCGATCGTGATGCTGTTCTCCGAGGCGGCGTATCAATTCGCCTATTCGCTCTGCACCGCATCGATCGTCATCTCGTGGGCCCTCGCGTCCGCATATATGGTCAAGCTCGCGAAGCGGCGTGAAGTCGAGCATTCCGGTTCCGCGCTCGCCCTCTCGGTGTTCGCAACGGCGTTCCTCGTCATCGCCATCCTTCTCGCCGGCGTAGACCTGCTCATGCTCTGCTGCATCGGCTATGTTCCGGGGCTCGCGTTCTACGTCAAGGCCCGACATGATTATGGAAGCGCAACCGTGATCTCCGGTCGAGAGAAGCTGCTCGCTGCCTTTATCGTCGTGGTCGCCGTCATCGCCGTGGCGCTCCTCGCCACCGGCCAGATCACGATCTAGCGTAAACGTCAGGCAACGGGCGACATCCGGGACATCCTACCGCCCAAATTTGCGCAAGTGCATATCGAGCAGGTGCCCGGGCATATCGTTCCGCGCGCAGTTACGCAGAAGGCCTGGCAGCGCCGGGCCTTCGAGTATGTTTGAGCACGGGGCGATATGCCTGGGCACCGACGGGAGCGATATTAATTGAATTTGAAGATCTTGCTCGCTGCGCGATAGAGCCCGATCGAGGCCTTCTCCCCCGCCTTCGTGGGCAGGTTCGTGCCGATACCCAAGATGCCACAGCGCGCATGGCGGTACATGCGCTCGTCGTACTCCTTGAGTTCGGCCCAGAGGCGTTTGTTCTCCTCTTTCCAGCGATCTTCCTCCGAAAGCTTGGAGAAGATGGAGCACACCGACATCATCATGGTGAAATACCCCATCATATAAGACGCAAGGCGCGGTTCCTTCACGTCGGTATAGAGGTGATACGCGTTCATCATGATGCGCGTGATGCGGAACTGCTGGTCGAGACGGCGAATCATGGTCGCCTCGTTCACGCTCTGCCCCTCGCGCCCGATGAAGTAGCGATAGAGGTCGATGTCGGCGTAGTACATGGTCTTGCAGTGCGGCAGCGGCACGTAGGCATAGATGTTATCCACGTAGAACGTGTGCGCCGGAAGCGGTAGGTTGGCCTCGCGCAGAACGTCGACCCGGTAGCAAAGACTGTGCATGAGCAGGTTCTGGTCGGGGCGGAAATACCCGATCTTATCCCACGTGAAGACCTTCTTACGGGGCAGGGCACCGTGATAGCTGATGGTCACGTGCTTGCCTTCGTAAACCTTCTCGTACACGTAATTCGAGATGAAGAGGTCAACGCGCATGTCGCGCTCTTCGAAGCCGCGCAGGAGGCTCAGCATGGTGGAAAGCGCCGCGGCGTCGAGCCAGTCGTCGGAATCGACGACCTTGTAGTACGTGCCCTGCGCCTCGCGCAGACCGGCGAGCAGCGCGATGCCATGACCACCGTTTTCCTGGTGAACCACCTTGATGATGCTCGGATAGCGCGCGGCCCATTCATCGGCCTTGGCGGGCGTCTCGTCCTTACTGCCGTCGTCGACGATGATGATCTCGACGTCTTCGGCAAAATTGCTCCCCTCGAGAATCGAGGTGATGCAATGGTCCATATCGGCGGCAGAGTTGTAGCAGGGAATACCGAAAGAGATGATTTTATGCATGGCAGGAAATGATTTCGTCGGAGAGTTCGAGGGCAGAATCGGTCACCGCGTCCATGTCGTAATAGCGGTACTCGGCAAGGCGACCGACCGGATGGAAGTTCGTGAGGTTCTGGACACGCTCAAGGTAGCGCTCGTACAGCGCGCGGTTCTTAGGATCGATGATCGCGTAGTAGGGTGTCTGACCGCTGCCCGGCTCGTAAGCGTGGCTGAACTCCTTCATGATGGTGGTCTTTCCAGGAACCACCTGACCGGTCATGTTCTTGAACTCGGTGATGCGCGTGAAGTCCTCGCTCGTGGTGTAGTTCACCGTGCCAACGGGCTGGAACTGGTCCTGCTCGAGCGTCTCGAACTGCATGTCGAGCGTACGGTACGGAAGCGCGCCAAGGTCGAGGTTGAAGAGCTCGTCGAGGGGACCGGTGTAGACGATCTCGCCGCCATAGACCTTGCCGCAAACGCTCACGTTGTTCTCATCGAGCGTGAAGATATCGCGAGCGTCGACGCCAACGAACACGTCGATGAGGTCGTGGTCGAGCATATGCTCGAACAGAACGGTGTAGCCATCCTCGGGCATGCCCTGATAGGGAGCCTGCGGGAAGTAGCGGTCGTCATCGCCGATGAACACGGGCACGCGGCCGGTCACCGACGGATCGATCTGGTCGGGCGTTTGGCCCCACTGCTTCATCGTGTAATAGAGGAAGACGTTCTCGTAGACATAGTCCGCGACCTCCTGGAGGTCCGGATCGTTCTTTTGGCGGAGCTCCATGATGGGGACCTTCTTGTCCTCACCGAAGGTGTCAACGAGCTTACGATACAGCTCTTCGCCACGATCTTCGCCGAACGCGAGCTTAAGGCTCGTGTGGTTGAAGGGAACGGGCATAAGGGTGCCGTGGATGTTGGCAAGCACCTTGTGCTGGTAATCCGTCCACTTGGTAAAGCGCGAGAGGAACTCGTGCACGCGCTCGCTGTAGGTGTGGTAGATGTGCGGACCGTACTTGTGGACGAGGATGCCCTCGTCGTTCACGTAGTCGTAGGCGTTGCCCGCGATGTGCTCGCGGCGCTCGAGCACCGCGACGCGAAATCCAGCGCCCTCCGCCACACGGCGCGCGCATACCGAGCCGGCGTACCCGGCACCCACCACGATCATGTCGTACGCATCGGGGTTGAAGGTTGCCGGAAGACCGTTAGAGATCTGCATACATGCTCCTTGCAGGGTTTTTCTGACTGCGATCGATTGCCGATCCGTCAATTATCTAAGCGATTATAGCGCTCAGCGCCCTATAATGGTCATGCCACACAAGGAAAGCTCAACATGCCGCGGCAATGGAGGCAATCGCTCGGTTCGACGACCGAGACGGTGCCCGTCGTGGGTGCCGAGCCCGAAACTCGAGGAGAACTATGAGTGACTTCCTAGACCGCATGAAGCAGACGGCGAAGCAGGATCTGAAGACCATCGTGCTGCCCGAGGGCGAGGACCCGCGCACCATCGAGGCCGCCAAAAAGATCATTGCGGAGGGCCTGGCCAATATCGTGATCTTGGGCGACCCCGCTGAAATCGACGTGCCCGGCGCGCAGGTCATCAACCCCAAGAGCCCCACGGCCCCCAAGCACGAGGCCTATGCGCAGAAGTTTGCCGAGCTTCGCGCGAAGAAGGGGGTCACCATCGAGCAGGCCCGCGCGCAGATCATGGATAACACCTACTACGGCACCATGATGGTGAAGATGGGCGACGCCGACGGCCTCGTCTCGGGCGCGTGCCATTCCACCGCCGATACACTGCGCCCCGCCCTTCAGATCCTGAAGACCGCCCCCGGCACCAAGCTCGTGAGCGCCTTCATGGTCATGTGCACCCAGACGCCGGACTTCGGCGCCAACGGCACCGTGATCTTCGCCGACTGCGGCCTGAACATCGCCCCCACCTCCGATGAGCTCTCCGAGATCGCCATCGCCTCCGCCCACTCCTGGAAGACCTTCATGGGCGAGGTCGAGCCCAAGGTAGCGCTCCTCTCCTACTCCACGATGGGGTCGGCCGGCGGCGATACCGCCAAGAAGGTGCAGGAAGCCGTTGCCTTCTGCAAGGAGAAGGCACCCGAGATCGCTATCGACGGAGACCTGCAGCTCGATGCCGCCATCGTTCCCAAGGTGGCCGAGCTCAAGGCCCCCGATTCGACGGTTGCCGGGTCGGCGAACGTGCTGGTGTTCCCGGACCTCGCTGCCGGCAACATCGGCTACAAGCTGGTGCAGCGCTTCGGCCAGGCCGAGGCCTACGGCCCCATCCTGCAGGGCATCGCCAAACCGGTCAACGACCTGTCCCGCGGATGCTCCGCAGACGACATCGTGGGCGTGGTGGCCATCACCTGCGTGCAGGCGCAGCTGAGCGCGTAGGCTCCCGGTTGCTCCCTGCCCCGTTGTCCGTTCGCTGGTCCTCGGAATTCGGCGTGCCGAATTCCTGCGGAATCGCTCACGGACAACGGGGCAGGGAGCGCGCTTAGCGCTCAGGGGCTGCGGGGATGGTGGACTGAGGGGGTTGGGACCCTGCTTTTCAAGGCGCAGCCTTGAAAAGGGCGGGATCGTGCATGGGTGACGATCAAGATTGTGGCAGCAGGGCTATTGATTGCTGAAGCCGTATTTGGTCTTGATGCGCTCGATCTTCTGTTGCATGGGAGCGCCGAGCACGAAGAGAAAGAAGACGCTCGCTGCTGCATGGACGAGGTCGAAGGGCAATGCGCTCGCATAGCACGCGATGATCGCCGCCGGAGTGAGCGGCATGCCCATGATGAGAAGCGATCCCAGGTTGATCACGCCCCCATACAGCACAAGCGTCGAAATGCCTCCATATACGCAAAGCGCGCCGCGCGTAGGCTTGAGGGGCCCCTTGTGAAAGAGCAGGCCCGCAACGAAGCCCACGATGCCGAAGCAAAACATCTGCCATGGCGTATACGGGCCCTGCCCGAAGAAGAAGTTGGACACGAATCCGGCAACGGCGCCCACGAGAAAACCTGACTCCCCGCCAAAGCAGGCACCGGCTATCACCACGATGGCGCAGACCGGCTTGAACTGCGGCAGGAAGAAGAATGCGACGCGCCCCGCCACGGCAAGCGCCGAAAGGGTAGCCAGCACCACGAGCTCGCGCGCTTGGGAGCGCCTGCGCTCGAATACAGCGAAGAAGGGGATCATCGTACCTACGATGATGAGCAATGCGACGAGGTAATAGAGGCGCCATTCAACATCGACGCCGGCCACGCTGAACGAGATGCCCGCCGTCTGCAGGCGAACGCCGCTCGCCAGCAAAAAGGCAAAAAGCGCAACGATGACGCCGAGCGCGACCAAGGTACGCCAGTTCCGCGGCGTCTTGCGCTCTTCTCGCCCCGATGGTGCCCCTATCGTATCTGACAAGCTCGAATCACATCCTCATCGATGATGGCGGCGGGCACGATACCGCGCGCCATGCGGTTCGCCGCGGTCGTGTAGAAGCTGTTGCCCGCGAAGAAGGATCGGGTCGGCGCCGTATGGACGATCTCGCCCGCGAACATCAGCGAGCATGCATCGGCATTCCGCGCACAGAACTCGATATCGTGGGAAACCATGATGATGGTTACCCCATCGTCTTGCAAGCGATGGATGATCTGGGCAAGCTTGCGCTTGAACGGAGCGTCAAGCCCCTTCGTGGGTTCGTCAAGCAAGAGCACGCGCGGGGCCTGGAGCAAGATCTTGGCGAGCGCGACGCGCTGCTGTTCCCCGCCCGAGAGATCGAAGGGGTGTTTGTCAAGCAGGTGTTCAATCTCCACGAGCTCGCATACGCGGCGTACCTCTGCCGCATGAGCCGTGGTATCCAGCGCCGGCGAGAGCATCTCCCCCACGTCGAGCCCGACGGTCCGCTCAACGAAAAGCGCTTGGGGGTTCTGCGGCATCACGCCAAGCAGCCCCTTGTAGCGCTCCCGCGCAGGAATCTTGTGCACGGGGCGGCCGTTCACGAGCACCTTCCCCCGGTACGGGCGATCGAGACCGGCAACGACCCCTAGCATCGTCGATTTACCGGCGCCGTTTGCCCCCACGATGCAATGCCAGGAGCCGCGATCCACCGCGAGCGCGCAGCCACGCAAAACGTCGTCTCTGCCCTTCTCGTACCGGAACCACACCTCCCTGAGCTCGACCATGGGGCGCTCCGAAGAACGACGCGGCGCTTCAGGGACCTCGACGATCCCATGAAGCTGACGCTGAACCAGCCACGACCGACCGTCGCGCACGGTAAGCGGCACGTGCTCGGAAGCGCGAAGGGAAGCGCCCTCCACCGCGGCGCACACCCGCGCGGCAGTCGGCATCGCCTGGAACATATCGCTACCCGCCGCGGCGAGCGCACGGCAAACGGCGCGCGGTTCGTCGTAGGCGAGCACGCGCCCGCCCTCAAGCGCAAGCACCCGGTCGGCCCATGGCAGGGCCTCCTCTAGCCGCTGCTCGGAGAGCACGACCGTCGTTCCAAGTTCCCTGTTGATTCGGCGAAGCGTGTCGAAGAACTCAGTTGCCGCCATGGGGTCGAGCTGCGCGGTCGGCTCGTCGAGCACGATCAGGCGAGGCTGGAGCACCATCACGGCGGCGAGGTTCACGAGCTGCTTCTGCCCGCCCGATAAGCTCGATGCCTCCTCATCGAACCAGTCCTGGATTCCGAAGAAACTCGCCATCTCCGCGACGCGCAGGCGAATCTGAGGCCCTGGAACGCCAAGGTTTTCAAGCCCGAACGCAAGCTCATGGGCAACGGTATCGCAGACGAACTGGCTATCGGGGTCCTGGAGCACGAAGCCGATCTCGGCTGCCTGGCGGCGATCGTCCACCTCTTCTATGGGAGTGCCGAAGAACGCAACGCCACCCGCGCGCTCACCGTGAGGGGCGAGCGAGGCCTTCATATGACGAAGCAGGGTCGATTTGCCGGACCCAGAGCGGCCGCACACCACAACGAAGTCTCCCGAGGCAACCGAGAACCGCACATCGAGCAGTGCAGGCTCCTCGCAACCCGGATACGTGAACGTTAGGCCCGTGACATCGAGCGCGCCCATGCGAGCCCCTCCCAACAATCGAGAGCAAACGGAAGCAGGCAGAGCAGGCCCCAGACAGCGTACACGAAACCCTCCGGCGCGCCAGCAGCGGGAAGAGCAATCGCCGGAAGATATGAGACGGCCGTGGCTCCCGCCAGGGACCCCGCAAGCACGAGGGCCTCTGCAATCGCGATAATCGAGGCAACCACGCCGTCGCGAACGGTGAAACGGTACGCCGCGCAGCGCGTACGCCCCGGCAAACCGTACCCGCGCGAACGCATGGAATCGGCAGCGTCGACGGAGCTCTCCAGCGCCCAGCTCGTCAAGATGGAGATGACCTTGAGGCCGCGGCGCGCCCGCTCCACGACGGTCCCCTCCCCCACGTCGCAGCCAACGCCTCGCTGAGCGCGGATGATGGCATGGGCGCGGGCGCCCAGGTGCGGAACGAGCCGGACCACCATCGTGACGAGCAGGGCGAGCGAGGGCGCGATTCCACCAAAGAGATAGAGCACCGCATCGGAAGCCATTACCCTGTTGCAGCAGTAGAACCACGTGATGACCGAGACGAACATACCGCCCGCGGCGAGACCGTAGGCAATCGACTCCAATGTGAGCGGCGCGCCGAGCACCGTGGCAAGCACGGTGTCCCCGGCATGGTTGACCACGGGATTAAGCACCGCGAACAGCACCAGCATGGGAACTGCCGCCGTGAGCACGAACCGGAGGGCACGCCGGCGGCCAAGATAGAGCGCATATGCGGTTGCAGAGAGCAGCGAGATGGCCAGGCACACCGGATGCATGATGAACATGCTCGCCACGATGACGCCGGCAAAATAGAGCATGAGCACGCCCGGGTGAAGCGTCGAAAACGCGTCTCTCATTCCTGACCTCCCATCTCCGCATGATAGACAAGGGGTCTGCAAGCATAACGCAAGCAGACCCCTGCAAACAATTCCATGAGCTCGCGCACACCGAACGTTAACCGCTGGACGTCCTACGCGACCACCCGGTGAGATGTGCCGGCTAGCCCAGCAGCGCCTCGACGTCGAGGGCGATCATAAGCTCCTCGTTGGTGGGCACCACGAGCACCTTGACGGCAGAGTCGGGTGCAGAGATAACGCGCGCGTCGTCGGACTGGATCTCGTTGAGCTCGGGGTCGATCTTGACGCCCAGCCAGCCGAGCAGGTCGCAGACCTTGTAGCGAATCTCAGACGAGCCCTCGCCGGTGCCCGCGGTGAAGGCGATCGTATCCATGCCCTGCATCGATGCGGCCATCTCGGCGATGAGCTGAGCGCAGCGATAGTTGTACATGGAGATGGCCATGATGCACTTCTCGTCGCCTTCGTGCTCGGCGGCGCGAATATCGCGCGAATCGGAGGAAAGGCCCGAGACGGCGAGCAGGCCGGACTGCTTGTTCATCATGGTGTCGATCTCATCGATGGACATGCCGGCCTCGCGGTAAAGGTAGAAGACCGTCGCAGGGTCGAGGGTGCCGCAACGCGTTCCCATGATGAGGCCGTCGAGCGGGGTGAGGCCCATGGTGGTGTCCATGCAACGGCCGTCCTCGATGGCGCAAAGCGACGCGCCCGATCCCAAATGGCAGCTCACGAGCTTGTGGGTGGAACCGCCCGTGAACTCGTTGACCGTACGCCAGATATAACGATGGCTCGTGCCGTGCGCGCCGTACTTGCGGATGTGGTACTTCTCAACCACATCGCGCGGGAGGGCGTAGCGCCATGCGTGCTCGGGCATGTTGTAGTGGAATGCGGTGTCCGGCACGATCACGTTGCCGAGCTCGGGATACATGTCGCGGCAGATCTCGATGACGTCGGCCTCCGCATAGTTGTGGAGCGGCGCGAGGGGCGCGACCTCGCGAACCTGGGCGAGCGTCTCGTCGGTCACGACAGCTGACTCGGGGAAGTACCAGCCACCCTGAACCACGCGGTGGCCGATGCCCTCGATCTTGACGTCAACGCTTTTGAGCAGCTTGAAGATCTCCTGCAAAGCGGCGCGGTGATCCGGCAGCTCGACCGGGGTCTTGGCCTTGGGACCACCATGCTCGCTATGGCCGATGAACGACCCATCGATTCCGATGCGCTCGGCGTTGCCCTTGGCAAACACCTCACGAGTCTTGGTGTTGAGCAGCTGGTATTTAAGCGATGAGCTACCTGCGTTGATAACGAGAACGTTCATGTGACTCCCTCTAGTCGGGCGGTTGGACCGCATATGGACGCTGCATAGGATTAATCATACCCCGAATCACCATCGGGGCGGCGGCTAGAGAAGCCCTTCGCCAAGCGGCTTTCCGCCGAGAACATGCATGTGGAAGTGCATGACCGTCTGCCCGGCATCCGCACCCTTGTTGGTAATGACACGGAAGCCGTCGGTAAGCCCCTTCGCGCGCGCCACCTCATCGATGGCATGGGTCATGGCAGCGAGCGTTTCCGCGGGCACGCCGTCCGTGATATCCCGGTAGTGATCCTTGGGAATTACCAACGTGTGCACGGGAGCCTGCGGAGAAAGGTCATCGAACGCGATGACCAGATCGTCCTCGTACACGATGGTCGAGGGAATCTCGTGGGACGCGATTTTGCAGAAGATGCAGTCGGTGTCGGTCAAAGCGAGCTCCTTTCGAAGTGGGTCCCAGTGCGGCCCCGTTGCTCCCATTGTAGCGCGCCGCGCCTGCCTCGCAGGGCAAGCTAGAAGCTCAGCTTGTCGTCGGTAGAAGCTGCGTCGGCGGGCACGAGGGTATCCGTGCCATCAACGTCCTGAAGAAGGATGGAGACCTTCTGCTCGGCCTCGCTCAAGCGGCCGCGAAGGCTCTTCAGCAACTCGACGCCGCGCGTATAGCTCTCAAGCGACTCCTCGAGCTCCATATCGCCGGACTCAAGGGAGCGAATGATTCGCTCAAGCTCCTGCGAAGCCTCTTTGTAGGTCAGCTCCTCGACCTTTTTCTGCTCTGCCATAGCCGTACCTTTCTATTCATGCCGGGATGCCCGCGCATCGAGCATCTCCACCTTTGTTACCGATCCGTACACGTCGCCGTCTGCCATGCGCACGCGAACGGGCGCACCCGGAGCAAACGAGGCGGCGCGGGTGGCTACACCAGATTCCCCGTAGGCGATGGCGTACCCGCGCGCAAGGACCTTGAGGGGTGAAAGCGCCTCGAGCGAAGCCGCGCTGGACGCAAGCTCTGCCAACCGCGCCCGCACCAGGCCGCGGCCTTGGTTGGCCAGGCGTTCCGATGCGAGTGCAAGTGCATGGCCGCGCACCTCGAAGCCCGATGTGCTCGCAGATAGGCGGTCGGCGGTCTGCGCGAGCTCGGCGCGCCGGCGCTCCACGATAGCTTGAGGGCTCTTGAGGCAGGGGCGCGATGCTGCCGCGTCGAGCGCGGCGCCGAGCCCCTTGAGCCGCGAGGCCATGGCGTTCGATATGCGCCCGTCCAGGCCCTCGATCTGCACGCGAGCGCCCTCGACCCTCGAAGACGCCGCGAGCGCGAGACGATGCCCACGCGACGAAAGAAGGTCCGCCAGGTCGCTCATGGCAGGGGCCACCGACTCCGCCGCAGCGGTGGGCGTCGAGCAGCGCCGGTCGCTCACCATGTCGCAAATCGAGGTATCCGGCTCGTGCCCGATGCCCGTCACAACCGGAACGGGACACGACGCCACCGCACGCGCGAGCGCCTCGTCGTTGAAGGTCATGAGGTCCTCGTAGGATCCGCCGCCGCGAACGAGCAGGATGCAATCGGGGGCGGGACTCATGGCCGCCGCGCGCCCCAGGCCCGATATGAGCTCGGCAGGCGCCCCCTCCCCTTGGACCTTGGCTCCGACGCACACGAGCTCCACCAACGGGTTGCGCCGACGGAGCGTACGCTTCACGTCGTCGATCACCGCCCCCGAGAGCGACGTGACCACGGCCACGCGCGTGCAGAACGCAGGGATGGGGCGCTTGCGGGCCTCGTCCATAAGGCCTTCGCGGCGAAGTTTCTCGGCAAGCGCAGCCACCTGCTGACGCAGCAGCCCCTCCCCCGCCAGCGAGAACGTCTTTGCCACGAAGCTCATGCGCCCCGTGGGCTTGTACAGGTTGAAGTTGCCCGTGAACTGGACCTGCATGCCGTCGCGCAGGTCGAAGGTCCGCTTCCCGTACACACCGCGCCAGATGATGCAGTCGACCGCCGCGTCGTCGTCCTTAATCTGGAAATAGCAGTGACCGCTTCGCGCGTTAGGACCGCGAAACCCCGTGACCTCACCTATGACGGTTAGCGTTGGCAGCGCGTCAAGCGCGCCGGCAGCAAGCTCGACGGCCTGCGATACCGAGAGCGCGTCATCGTCGCGGCTGGCGGCAGCTGGGGTATCCGGGCCCTCCCACGGAAAGCCTCCCTGAGACCCCCCGCTTCGGCGCGCGGAAGGGCGCTGCCCGGCGGCAGACGACCCTGCACGAGCCCCCGTTAGATTCCATCCCTCCACACCTGGCTCCCTTCTCTCATGCTCCATGCAGTCTAACGCGCCGCCCGGACACGTTTTTTGGCAGGGCGCTAGTCGTTCTGCGAGCGCTGCGTGCGCGCCAACAGATACAGGAGCTGCAAGATCGAGGTAAGAGCCGCGGCCACATAGGTGAGCGCCGCAGCGGTGAGCACCTTGCGCGCGCCCTCGACCTGCTGCGCGCTCATACCCGATTCCTGGATGTAGGCGACCGCACGGCGGCTTGCATCGAACTCAACGGGAAGCGTGACCAGCTGGAAGACGACCGAGAACGCGAAAAGCGCGATTGCGATCGTGGTGAGCCCCGCCATGTTCATGAAGATGCCGAGCAAAAGCACGATCATCCAGATGCTCTGGGTGAAGTTAACGACCGGCACGAGCGCCTGGCGCATCTTGAACATGCTGAAACCGCGGGCGCGCTGCACCGCGTGCCCCGCCTCGTGACAGGCGACCGCGACCGAGGCGACCGATCCGCCGAGCATGTTCTCGCTCGAGAGGTAGAGGTTGTTATCACGCGGGTCGTAGTGGTCGGTAAGGTGCCCGTTCACGCGGCGGATGCCCACCGCCCCGCAGCCGTTCGCCTCGAGCATGCGCCGGGCGACGTCCTCACCGGAACATCCATCTGAGGAAACCTTGGACCAGGTGCGGTAGGCGCGGTTGATATAGGCCTGCGCCGCGAGGCCCAAGACGAGCGAAACGATAACGACCACCAGGTACAACGGGTCGAACATCGCCCCGTAGCCATACCCGTATCCATAATAGAGCGGCATATGCCCTCACTTTCTCGCATTGATGACGAACGAGCATGTTGTACCCATATCGGCGGGGAACATCTATGACAAGGCGCCCGTTCCCCATCTTCATCAAGGAGGGAACGGGCTTTAGGCGAGAAATCTTCCCGCTCTACAGGATTTCAATCTTGCGGTCCTTGACCGTGAGGCCCATGTTGCCCGAGAGCAGATCATCCAGGCGCGTGCCCAAAAGCTCGAAGCGCCAGCCGTCGCGAAGGCGGCTCCGCTCGGGATGATCGATGTACTCGGCGAGATCGTCGCGCGATGCGATCATGGCCGTCGCCACGCCCGACTGATCAGAAACCAAGCGGATGAGGGCGTACATGAGGTCCGTGACGCTCTCCAGATCGCTTGAGGGCGCTTTCCGCGCATGGAAGACGGGCGGGAGATGGTCGGACGGGCAGCTGAGGCCGCGCCCGATAGCCATGAGGGCGGCCGTCACATCGTCTTCGGAAAGCTGCTCGGTCCCTCGGATGCTGCGGAAATTCGAAACGTCACGCGGCGCGCGCTTAACGAGGGCGAGCAGTACCTCGTCGGACATCACCCATTTGCGCGGGATGTTATACCGCTCGGCCCTCCCCTCGCGCCAGGCAGCGAGCTCGCGAGCCACGCCCAGCTGGCGACGCGTGCAAGAGCTCACGCGCTTCACGCGCTTATAGACCTGCCGGCGGTCGACCTCGTAATGAGCGCGCTCGGCGAGCGGCCGAATCTCGTCAAGCACCCACGAGAGCCTGCCGAGCCGCTGCAGCCGCTCGACCATGACGTGATAGGCCTGAATGAGATAGCGCACATCATCGAGGGCGTACTCGAGCTGCTTCTCCGTGAGAGGGCGGCGCGACCAATCGGTGAGCGACTCGCTCTTGGGCAGCGAGATTCCCAAGAAGGCATGAACGAGGCCGTTGTATGAGGTCTGCAGGCGCTCGCCCAAGAAGGCTGCCGCGACCTGCGTATCAAAGATCGGAGCGGGAAGCACGCCGAGCGACTGCAGCAGGACCTCCATATCTTGCGGGCACGCATGGAAGACTTTGATGACGCGCTCGTTTGCAAGCAGGTCCGCGAGCGGGGCGAGGTCGTCGAGGGCGATGGGATCGATGGCGACCGATTCTTCGGGCGTTGCGACCTGCACCAGGCAGAGCCGCGGATGATAGGTGCGCTCACGCAAGAACTCGGTGTCGACCGCAACGGCGTCGAAGGCGGCCGCGCGGTCGCAAAACGCTGCAAGATCCGCTTCTGTGGAAATATACATGCTCCCCCGTCGTCTCGAGGAACCCCGACGCGTCACGGGGTAGGATAACGGCATTACTGTCTGTAACTATACTCGCCTTCGGCTAGAACGGGAACAGGGTATGCGCTGTCTCATCGTCCACAACCTTGCGTCGGGTCCGCATTCGGATGAAATATTCACCTTCATTCATGCCTTGCTCGCCACTGGCGACGAAGTCGTGATGAGGTGCATCGGCGAGGCATTGGAGACCGAGGAGGCCGTGGCCGACGCCCGGTCCTTTGACCGCATCGTCGTCTCGGGCGGCGACGGAACGGTCGCGAACGTTCTCGACCACCTCCGCGACTGCGGCGTTCCCATCCTCGTGTTCCCTTCCGGCACCGCGAACCTCTACTTCCAAAACGTAGGCAACGCCCCGGACGCAGCCGCGCTCGCTCAGGCCTGCCGCGCCGGCATCACGGCGAAGGTCGACATGGGAGAGCTGTTCTGGGTCGATGAATCCGGCGAGACGCGCCGACACGGCTTCATCAACATCGCCGGGTCGGGCTTCGATGCCACCATCATGGAGAAAGCAGCGCCCACGAAAAACGATATCGGCGAGATCGCTTACGTGCTCTCAGCCCTCTCCACCCCGGAGCCGCAGGTGGCTCACTTCACCATCGAGCATGACGGCGAAGTCGACGAACTTGACGGCATCTCGTGCATGGTGGGCAACACCGCCGGCATCCAGAATGAAATCAACCTGTTCCCCGATTGCCGCATGGACGATGGGCTCATCGACATCGCCGTCGTGGAACCCACGACGCTCGTAGGGCTTCTGCCCACCGTGGCCGCCGCGGTATTCGACCCCGCCGGGCGCGGGCTCGGGCGGCCGCAGTTCAAGACCTTCCAGGCGAAAACCGCCAAGATTACCTGCACGCCCTCGCTCGGCATGCAGTTCGACGGCGAGGTCATACCCAATAACTCGGGTGTGTTCGGCGCTCGGGTGCTGCCGAAATGCCTTGATATCATCGTTGACGAGTTCTCGAACCTCCGCGCTGATTCCCAAGAGTAGCAGCGCTCGCGCATCGCATGCCCCGTGTTGCCGGGCGGAATCTGGACGCCGCGTGCGCTGCCGGGCGTGTTTCATGGGGCGCTTCGAAACGCGCTGGAAATATTCCCCGCGGCGCGCTCCGCTGTGCTATAGTGCGACGCAAGGTAGCTCGGCTACGAACTCTCGATTGACCGAAAGGAGCCGCCACCATGATGTCCATGCTCAACAACTCCCTCATGAACTGGTGGTGGCGTGATGCGAATACGGTCGGTCGACGGTAGCTCCTGCGCCTTACCCATAGGTATCTAGCAAGGCCTCCGCTTCGACCGGGGGCCTTTTTCGTATCACGCGCCTCAACGAACGCTCTCCGGGCGCCCGCCGCCAATGAGAGCAGCAACTCACTTTCACCTCCCCTCTTCCATCAACAAGAAAGGTTGATCACCATGCCTCAGAACAACTTCTCCCAGCCCCGCACCGTAACCGCCTCCGAGCGTGGCGGGCTTGACATCCGCAACCTCGTGCTGCTCGCCATCTTGCTGGCAGCCGGCTTCATCCTCAACATGACGGTCGGCAAGGCGCTTTCTGCCCTCACCATGGGCACGCTCAGCCCCGAGTTCATCATCGCGGCGTTCTGCCTCGAGATCCTCATCGTCAGGCCCAAGCCCGCGCAGGCGCTCGTCATCGGACTCATCGCGGGCGCCGTCATCCAAATCTCGGCTTCGGTCAAGGGCCCGGACCTCATCGCCGAGCCTATCGCGGCCCTCGTTATGGCGCTCATCGTCGCAGCCGGCATGAAGGGCAAGGCCAAGGCGATCGTGCCCGTCCTCGGCACCTTCGTTACCACGACGCTCTCCGGTCTCATCTACGCCGTCATCGTCATCTATGCCCTCCGCACCGTCAACGCCACCCTCCTCATCATGCTCCCCGTCGTGCTGGGTACGGGCGTGGCCAACGCTATCATCGTGGGTGCGCTGTACCTGCCCATCAAGAAGGCGCTCAAGCTCGCTGACTAGAAACCATGTTCCGCCCCGGCCATGCAAACGGGGCGGACGAACGCCCAAAGGAAGGGGAACCGGCCCGCAATGGACCCCATCATTCGCATCGATCATGTATCGTTCTCGTATGGCGAGGCAAGCGCTCGAGCGCTTGACGATGTCACGCTCAGCGTGAGCCCTGGAGACTTCCTCGGCATCATCGGACCATCCGGCGCTGGCAAAACCACACTCGCCTCGGCTATGTCCGGGGCGATCCCCCATCACTACACCGGCCCGCTCTTCGGCAGCGTCCTCGTTGACGGCAAGGATACCTGCGCGGTCACCTTAACCGATATCTCCCAGGTCGTGGGGAGCGTATTGCAGGACATCGACACGCAGATGGTGGCCTCCGTCGTAGAAGACGAGATGCTCTTCGGGCTCGAGAACTTCGGCGTTCCGCACAGCCAAATCGAGGAGCGCGTCATTGATGCACTTGAAACCGTGGGCATCGCCGATTTGCGCGAGCGCGATATCGCCACGCTATCCGGCGGGCAGAAGCAGAAGGTTGCCATCGCCGCCATCCTCGCCCTTCGGCCGCGCGTCCTCGTTCTCGACGAGCCCACGGCAGCGCTCGACCCCGCCAGCTCGCGCATGGTTTTCGAGACGCTGCGCAGCATCAATCGGGAGCTCGGCGTCACCGTGGTCATCATCGAGCAAAAGGTCGCGCTTCTCTCTGAATATGCGAGCCGCATCGCCGTCATGCAGGGTGGACGCATAGCGCTCGAGGGCACGCCGAGCGAGGTGTTCTCCCATAGCGCTGAGCTGCGGAGCATCGGCGTCGACAGCCCGCGCGTAACGCGCATCTCGAACAGCCTTGCCGCGCGCGGGCTCATAGAGGCCGGCGAGCCCTGCCTGAACGTTCGGGAGGCCTCGCTGCTCATCCAGAACCTGTGCAAAGCCTCCTCCCCCGCCCCTAGAGCCGCGGCGACCGCAGGCGCCGACCGCGCAATTGCCACCGCCCATGCGACCGCAGGCGCCGACCGCGCTGCCGCTGACGCCCATGCGACCGCAGGCGCCGACCGCTCCACCATCGCGAGCCCCGGCGAGTGCGGCATGGCAGAGAGCCCGCGCCGGCCCGCCGTGAAACCAGGGGCCTCGCCCGTCGTGCGTCTGCGAGACGTTACCTACACCTACCCTGGCGGCGGCGCCTCGGTGCGCCACCTTAATCTTGAGGTCTATCCCGGCGAATTCGTAGGGCTCGTAGGTCAAAACGGCGCAGGCAAGACGACGGCGACCAAGCTGGTGAACGGTCTTCTCAAGCCGTCCTCGGGAACGGTCGAGGTGGCGGGGCTCGACACGCGCACGGCGAGGACGAGCCAGATCGCGCGCCACGCGGCGACGCTCTTCCAGAACCCAGACCATCAGATCTGCCGCGACACGGTGCTCGATGAGGTCGCGTTCGGCCTTGAGCTGGGCGGCGTGGACGCCGAGACGGCCCGGGAACGGGCGCGCGCAGTGGCAGAGGACTTCGGCTTGCCGCTCGGCGAGGTGCCCTTCTCGCTTTCGCGTGGACAGCGCCAAATGGTTGCGCTTGCCTCGGTCGTAGTCCTCGAGCCTGAGCTCGTGATCCTAGATGAACCGACGAGCGGCCTCGACTATCGCGAGTGCATGACGGTCATGGAAACCGTGCGCCGCATGGCGGACCGCGGGAGCGCCGTCATCATGGTCTGCCACGACATGGAGGTCGTCTCGGATTTTGCCGAGCGCCTCGTCGTCATGGCCGATGGCGAGATCGCCGCAGCCGGCCCCACGCACGACCTCTTCGCCGATGAGAGCCTCATGAAGCGAGCGAGCATGAGGCCCCCTCAGGTGGTTGAGCTCGCGAACGAGCTTGCGCACACGGTTTCGCCCCGGTTCCTCGGGCTCTACGAGGTCTTAGATGTCGTCTCATGCACCGAGGAGCTGGTTCTTCATGGTTAATGTCATCGATTACGTACCGGGCACCACGCTGCTCCACCGGCTGAATCCGGTCACCAAGATCGCGCTTGCCGTCGCGCTCATCGCTTCGTCGCTCACGGCGGATTCCCCCATCGTGCTCGTCTCGCTGCTTGCGCTCACGCTCGCTGCGAGCGCCTATGCGCACGTCATGCGCCAGGTACGGTCGTTTCTCAAACTGCTTATTCCGCTTTCCATCATCATGTTCGTCATGCAGGCGATCTTCGTGCGCTCGGGAACGCCCGTTTTCCTCTCCATAACAAATGAGGGCCTCATGCTCGGCCTCATGGTATGCCTGCGCCTTCTCTGCCTTGCGCTGCCGCTCATCCCCGCGCTCGTAACCACCAAGCTCACCGACCTCGCGAACGCCTGCGTCGAGGTGCTGCACGTACCGTACCAATATGCATTCACCTTTACCACGGCGCTTCGCTTCGTCCCGGTATTCAGCCAGGAGATGAACGCCATCATGGAAGCGCAGACCGCGCGCGGCGTGGAGTACGACACGCCCAACCCTCTCAAGAAGCTTCGCCTCATGCTGCCGCTCTGCATTCCGCTGCTCATATCGAGCGTGGGCAAGACGGATGCCACAGCGCTCGCGGCAGAGCAGCGCGGCTTCTACCTGAGAACCCGTGCTTCCGCGTACAAGCGCTACCCCCTTGCCGGGCGCGATATCGCCGCGCTTGCGCTCTGCGTGGGGCTTATCGTTCTAGGAATAGCGTACTAGGAGCCCCTGGGTTGGCCCCGACGCCTCCAAATCCTTGCATGCGCCCGCGCGGGCGCGTGGCGTCATGTCCGTGCGCGCGCGGGGTGTCATCTGCTACCATGCAGAAACCGATACAAGGCGCGGGCAGCACCGCGCGACACGCTCTCTGAGAGGCCTCATGAACGCAGGATCAACCACCACGCCATTGCCCCGCACGCCGGAGCTCATCGCCCAGGCATATGCAGCTATGAGCGACCAGGAGGCCGAACGCGTCCAGGCTGGGTTTGCGGCCGCCGCAGCTCGCCCCGTCACCCTGCGCGCCAATGCCCTTAAGACGACGCCAGACGAAGTGGCGGAAAAGCTTACCGAGAGGGGCATTCCGTTCGAACGCGTTCCATGGTATGAAGACGCGTTCGTGTTGGGCGATGGCGTGCGCGAGAAAACGGTATGGGAGCTTGAGCTCTATCAGGAAGGTAAGGTCTATCTGCAGAGCCTTTCCTCGATGCTTCCGCCGCTCGCCCTTGCCGCACGCGATGGGGCCGATGTCCTCGATATGTGCGCCGCACCGGGCGGCAAGACCTCCCAGATTGCCGCCCTCACAGGCGGCACGGCGCATATCACCGCGTGCGAGATGAGCGCGCCGCGCGCCGAAAAGCTCGCCTACAACCTCAGCAAACTTGGCGTGCACGGCGTTAACATCATGCGCACAGACGCGCGGCGGCTCGATGAGTTCTTCTCCTTCGACCATATCCTGCTCGACGCACCCTGCACGGGAACGGGAACGTTTCGCCTGGACGACGATCGCGCGGAGAGCCGCATGACAGGCAAGCTCCTCGCCAAGACGGCCCGTTCGCAGCGTGCGCTTCTCGACCGTGCCCTCACCGTCCTCAAACCCGGCGGCACGCTCCTTTACTCCACGTGCTCAATCTTGCCTGAGGAAAATGGCGAGCAGGTGGCGGCCGCGCTGCGGCGGCATCGCGATTGCAGCATCGTGCCGCTCGCAGTGCAGCAAGCTGGGGTTACAGACGATGACGCCAAGCCCCTGCCTGCCAGCACACGCGCGCTTGCTGGCGCATTTGAAGACGGGTCGATCCCCACGCTGAAAAGCGCCGTCGAGGGAACTGTTACCGTCTGCCCCTCCCAGCGCTTCGAGGGCTTCTACCTTGCCCTCATCAAAAAGCAATAAAGCGCGCGCTGCCAGCGGGTGCCCACCTCGCCTCCTGGTGCCCACGGGACCTGCGGAGCAGCTCCGGCCCATCCATCAAAATGGGACAGTCCCAAATTGACCCACGAAAGCGTCAAAATGGGACTGTCCCAAAATCAGCCAAAAAGGATTAGCGTCGTGCAAAAAAGCGAGCCAGCTGCCAAGGCAGCCAGCTCGCCTGCAACATAGCTGAGCGATCGATACTACGGCACCACTCGCCGCTTCATCGCTACCGGCGGTGCCGCCCACCGCGGCCCGACTGAGCACGGCGCTCTTCCCTGCGCGCCTTGATAGCCGTGCCAGCAAAGTAGACGACGGCAACGATCACGATCACGCCGACGACGATACCCAGCGGCTGGATGATATCCATGGCGCTCATAGTCACCGTCCCTTCTTGCAACCCCTATCGCCCGACAGCTTACCAGATACCGGAAGCCGAGGGCGGCAGAACCATCGCATCAAGAAAAATCGAGTTCGCGTGGCAGCGGCCCGCAACACGGGCATGCGAAGCAGCGCGCGATGCCAGCTGGCAAGCAGCAGCGCGTTCGCTAATCGACGCGCTTATCGCCCATGAAGAACAGCGCAACGGTGCCCGGGCCCGTATGCGAACCGATGACGGTGCCGATATTGTTGATGGCGATGTTGCCCTTGAGCGCGGGAATCTGCTCACCGATGAGCCGCGCGACCTCTTCTGCATCCTCCCTGCAAGCAGAATGCGAGATCGAACATTTACCGGTGTACGCGGCGCCGTTCTCAACATGGGCCATCATGTTCTTCACAAGCTCGGTGATGGCCTTTTTCTTGGTGCGAATCTTTTCGCGCGGAATCAGTTTTCCCTGATAGTCGACGTTCATGACCGAGCAGATCTTGAGTGCCGTCGCAATGAGCGCGCTGGTGGAGGAAACGCGGCCGCCGCGCTTCAGGCAATCGAGGTCAGAGACGAAGAACCAATGGTTGACGTTAAGCTTATGCTCCTCGGCCCACGTAGCCGCCTCGTCGAGCGTTGCCCCGGCATCGCGCATGTCGGCAAGGTAATCCATGAGCAAACCGTAGCCCGCCGATGCGGCAAGCGAATCGACCACGCGCACCGTTCGATCGGGATACTGGGCCTCAAGGTCGCGCGCCGCAATGACCGCGGAGTTATAGGTGCCCGAAATGCCGGAGGAGAGCGTGAGGTGCAGGACGTCTTTGCCCGCCTCGAGCATCGGCTTCCAGAACTCGGTGTACTCGCCCACGCTCACCTGCGAGGTCTTTGAGGTCGAACCCGCTTTGAGCGCACCGAAGAACGCTTCGGGCGTGACAGATTGGTACAGGTCGTCCTCATGAACGACGCCATCGAGCTCGTAGTGGAACATGATGTACTCGATGCCGCGCGCCTCGAAGAACGAGCGCGGATAATCCGCCGTCGACTCACAAGACAAGACGAAGGAACCCATAGCTACTCCCAACCATTCGAGGGCGGCTCACTCAACCCCGATCATCCGCCCAAGCGTTATTGACTATTCGTCATTATCCCACATAATAACTGTCCCGTTGCTCTCATTTCACCCGCAACGCGAACCGGAAACCCTTACCGCCCTCAACCATGGGGAAGCGGTCGCCATCCGCTCTGGAAAAGCCCGTGCAGAGGGGCAACGGCGCGCAGCGCCGAGCCCCTCCCACCGCCTCGTTTCCAGGGCCCGTGCACGGACAATGGCGCGAAGCGCCGAGTCCCTTCCCACACCCCATCCCCAAGGCCCGTGCACGGGCGATGGCGCGCAGCGCCGAGCCCCCACCCCCATTTCTTTCTCTACATCCCCGACAACGAGCCCGAGACGCAGGAAGGCCCCGGAGGGATTCCTTCGCGCGTTTCCCGCAGCTGCTCGGCTCTGCCGAGCAGCGAGGACCACGCGCGGAGGAACCCTCCGGGGCCTTCCCATGGGAGCCGAAGGCTCGTTCAACCTACATCTGCGTAGGCGCGGACACACCGATGAGCGAGAGGCACAGGGCGATCACCGAACGCACGGCGTCGCAGGCACCAAGGCGCGCACGGACGACCGCCGGATCAACCGGACGGCCCTCGCTCGGCAGCACCTGGCAAGCGGCGTAGAAGCTATGGAACGCAGACGCGAGCTCTTCGACATAGTGCGTGATACGGAACGGGGCACGGTCGCGGGCTGCGCCGGCGATGAGATCCTGAAGCTCAGAGAGCTTGCGGGAGAGCGCAAGCTCGGTGGGATCGGTGAGCAGCGAGTAGTCGACGTCGCCGTAGATGGCCTTGATGGCCACGTTCTCCATGCCCATGAGGTCGGCCTGCTCGGGCGTGACGCCTGCAGCCTTGCGCAGGATGGAGCAGATGCGCGCATGAGCATACTGCACGTAGAAGACGGGGTTATCGGCCGTCTTCTCCTTGACCTTCTCGATGTCGAAGTCGATGGTCTGGTTGGAGGAACGGCTCACGAGCGTGTAGCGGGCCGCATCGGCGCCCACCTCGTCGATAAGCTCGCGGAACGTAATCATCGTACCCTTGCGCTTGGACATACGGATCGGCTTGCCGTTGCGAAGGAGGTTCACGAACTGGCCCAGCGGCACCTCGAACTGCCCGGGGTAGCCAAGAGCGTCGCACACGGCCTTCACGCGCGCGATATAGCCGTGGTGGTCGGCGCCCCAGATGTCGAGAACGCGGTCGACGCGCTGGAACTTGTTCCAGTGATAGGCGATGTCGGACGAGAAGTAGGTGTAGTCGCCATTGGACTTCTGGATGACGCGGTCCTTGTCATCACCGAACTCGGTGGACTTGAACCACAGCGCGCCATCGTCGGTGCGGTAGAGATAACCCATCTTGTCGAGCTTGTCGTAGGCGCGCTCCACCGGCGAGGTGCCCGTCCAGTCCTTCTGGTACATGGTGCGCTCGCTCATCCACACATCGAAGTCGCAGCGCACGTCGTGACAGGTCTCCTTCATGTCCTTGAGCATCTTCTGGTAACCGCGCTCGCGGAAGCTGAGCATGCGCTCCTGGGGATCAGCGTTCACCCACTTGTCGCCGTCGGTCTTCCAGAAGGCAGCCGCCTCGTCGATGATGTAGGTGCCGCCATAGGAGTCCTTGCCCAGGTCGGCCGTGAAGTCATCCATGTAGGGATGGCTATCGGGGTGCTCGTCGGCCTCGTCCTGAACGTAGTTGTCGCGATCCTTGGCAAGGAAGTCGCGCGCGGCGTCGATATCGCAGCCCTGCTTCTCGATGATGTCGGCAAGCTGCATATAGCGCTTGGAGATCGAGTTGCCGAAGGTGTTCATCTGGTTGCCGTAGTCGTTGATCCAGAACTCGCGCTCGATGTCGTAGCCGGCGTGCTCCATGACGCGGCACATCGAGTCGCCGAGCGCAGCCCAGCGGCCGTGACCCACGTGCATGGGGCCCACAGGGTTAGCGGACACGAACTCGACCTGGGTCTTGAGGCCGCCGCCCACGTTGGACTTCGCAAAGTCCATGCCCTGCTCACGCGCCTCGGCGAAGACGGCGTTCTTCGCTGCAACGGAGAGGTAGAAGTTGATGAAGCCGGGGCCGGCGATCTCGACCTTCTCCACGACGTCGCTCTCGGGCAGGTACTTCACGATCGCCTCGGCGATGGCGCGGGGAGCCTGGTGGGCGAGCTTGGCGGATTTCAACGCCATGGTGGAGGTCCACTCGCCGTGAGAGGTGTCCGCCGGTCGCTCGATGCCACAATCTTCCAGCTCGAATGCGGGCAGGTCGCCGGCTTCCTGGGCGGCGGCGAGAGCGGCGCGAACCAGCTCTTCGATCTTCTCGGGCATGCAATTCCTCCTTGAAAAATGCTTCGGTACCCTCCCAGGGCACGCACATACAAGTAGTTGAACTATAGCACACCCCATGCGAGCTGCGCGGGAGCTGAGGAATCTCGAACGCGCTATACACAAAGGAGCGGGGCCCGCCCGATGCATCCGAATCGTGCCCTTCGTGTTCATTTTGAGGGACATCGGCATAAATCCGCACGTAAACGTGGTATTCTATATATCAAGGTAGCTTAATAGTTGGAGGAAGCATGTTCAGTATCGGAGAGCACGTTATTCACCCCGGGCAGGGAGTCTGCACCGTCACCGGTTTCGACGAAGACGCCCCCACGCCCATGATCATCCTTGAGTGTAAGCAAGGGCACGCGAAGACGCGCATGATGTACCCGCTCGCGCAATCCGATCGACTGCACCTGGCCATCTCGCGCGAGGAGGCCGAAAACCTCATCGAGCATTACGGCGACCTCGAATGCGACCCCTTTACCGAGCGCAACAGCTCGCTTGAAGAAACCCATTTCAAACAGCTCCTCAAAGAAGGAGCGCCCGAGACGGTGCGTGTGGCGAAGACGATGCACCACCGCATCCGGCTTGCCGAGCGCCAAGCAAAGAAGCCGAGCAGCTACTACGCGCGCGTGCTCAAGGAGGCGCGCCGCCGCTCGCTCGAGGAGCTCGCTGTGGCCATCGGCTGCCCTGAGGAGGATATCGAGCAACGCCTCTCGGCTGCGGAATCCGCAATCGACGCAAGCTTGAACTAGCCAGCACATAGCCAAGCCGCTGCCGTGGCGAACGGCCACTTTTCCGGCAATCCCATCGCCAAGAGGACGGGTCCTTCGTTCGGCCAGACGGGTGGCGGACGCATGGCATGGCAACTCCCGAAGAATATGGGATGCGCGGACGGCGCCTGAGCAAAACTATCGCCAAAGGATCGGATTTTCGGGGACTGCCCGAGTACACCTCATGAACGTTGCGTAGAAACCGCAGGTAAACGCGATGGGGTGAAACCGTCTACTTCGCTTGACCCTCAAAATCCAGTCCTTTGGCGATAGTTTTGGCCTTTTCCATTACTCCAGGGCCATTTTGGTTGCAATCGAACGTGCCAAACGGCCGGCCCCGAGGTCGCCTTCACTCTCCTATCGCACTCGGCGGCATTCCGAAGGCACGCTCGAAGGCAACGGTGAAGCTCGAAACGCGAGGGTATCCGACGCCGTGAGCGACCTCGGAGACGCTGAGCCCGCCCCGTTCGAGCAGCTGACGCGCGCGCTCCATCTTCGACCTGCGGATATACGCCCCCAAGCTCTCTCCCGTCTCCTGGCGGAACACGGCGCACAGGCGCGTCCTACTTGTGAGCAGAGCGCGCGCGAGCTCGTCGAGCGTCAACATCTCATCCATGCGCATCGCAACGAGACGCTCGGCCGCGCGCACGAGCCGCGCCTGCTCACGCGTGCCCGCGGCGCGCTCAGCACGACTCCGCTCCTCGAACCAGGCTATCGCGGTCCGCGCTGCGGTCTCGGCGCCCCGCAGGGCGGACGCGCCGTCGAGGAGCCGTCCGCCAAACAGCGGCGTCATGGAGCACAGGCATCGGTCGAGCGCGCAGGCGAGCTCCGCATCGCAGGCACTCCCCGGCTCATCGATAAGCTCTAGAGCGGAGCGCTGTTCGCGCGCCTCGAGACGCGAGAACCACTCGGGCAGGAACGTAACCGAGACCGCATCGTGCACATCCCCCGCGCGAAGTACGCACCGCTGGGGGTCATCGGCATGTCCGAATACGGCCACGTTGCCAGCGCGCTGCGCTCGGATCGGCTGGGCCACCGGGCAAAGCGAGAGGCTGTCGGCCGACAGCGTGCACACGCAGAGGCCCGGCACGCTGCGCTCGTGAAATGCCATGTCGCTTCTCACCTCGATACGATGGGAGGTCACGACGCAAAGCCCTTTCAGCCGATACACGACCACGCACGCCCGCGCCCGCTCATCCGAGACCGCGCCGGTAAGCGCGTCGCCCGCTTCTTCGAGCGTGATGCCGAACTGCTCAATCTGAGGTCTGTAGAGCTCATCGAGCCGATCTGTCACCGCGCCGCCTCCCTCCGCTTTTCGAATTCGTACCAAGCTTCTGCATGCGCAGCGCATCGTCTTGTCCTCATGATAAGTTAGTCGATGCTAACAGTTCAAGGGAACGGAGGCTTCTATGGAAGGACAGGCTGCTGCGGACGCGCGGCCCAACAAGACGGCGCATCCCGTAGGGAGGCTGCTCGCCTTCGCCGGCCCGCGCCGAGCACTCACCTACCTAGGCTGCGTGCTCTCAGCCATCTCGATGCTCGTTTCGTTCGGACCGTATGTGTGCATATGGTTCGCCGCGCGCGACCTCATCGCCGCAGCTCCCAACTGGGACGCAGCGACAGACATCGCAACCTACGGATGGTGGGCGCTCGGATTTGCGATAGCGTCCATCGCACTCTACTTCATAGGCCTCATGTGCACGCACCTCGCCGCATTCCGTTGCGCATCGAACATGCGCAAGCGCGCGACCGAACACCTCATGCACGCGGGCCTAGGCTACTTCGATACGCATGCGAGCGGAGCGCTCCGGCGCGTGGTGGATGGCTGCGCCCTCGAGACCGAAGGCCTACTCGCCCACAAGCTGCCGGACACCGCGGGCTCAATAGCCATGATCGCAGGCATGTTCGCGCTGTTCTTCGTCTTCGATTGGCGACTGGGCGTGGCCTGTCTCGTGCCGGTCGTCATCAGCCTCGCCTGCATGTTCTACATGATGGGTGGGCGAGGCATGGACTTCATGACGCGCTACATGGAGTCGCTCGTGAAGATGAACAAGACGGGCACCGAGTACGTGCGAGGCATTCCCGTGGTCAAGGTCTTCCAACAGACGGTATACAGCTTCCGCGCGTTCCACGACGCCATCGAGGAGTTCACGGTGCTCGCTCAGGATTACGCCGTGAAATGGTGCCAGACGCCGCAGGCGCTCTCGCTCACCGTCATCAGCGCGGCGGCGGCCTTCCTCGTGCCAGTGGCAGTGCTTCTCGCTCCCGGCGAGACCGACCTCGCCCACTTTGCCGCCAACTTTGCCTTCTACGCGATCTTCTCAGCGGTGATCCCTACGGCCATGACGCGCGTAATGTTCATGTCCGATGCATTCCAATCGGCGACGGACGCCGTGAACCGTGTGGAGGAAGTGCTCGCCGCCCCCGTGATTGAAGCGCCCCTAAGCCCGCGCACGCCAGCGGACAACTCCATCCGCTTCAACGACGTCACCTTCACGTACGAAGGAAGCGGGGAGCCCGCACTCGACCATGTCTCCTTCGATGTGCCGGCAGGGGCCACCGTGGCGCTCGTAGGGCCCTCTGGAGGTGGGAAGACAACAGCCGCGAGCCTTGTGCCGCGTTTCTGGGACGCAGACTCCGGGCACGTCCTCGTGGGCGGCACCGATGTTCGTGACATGGACCCCGCCGACCTCATGGGCCGCGTGGCCTTCGTCTTCCAGGCGAACCGGCTCTTCTCGCAGAGCATCCTGGAGAACGTGCGCGCCGCGCGCCCCGATGCCACGCGCGAACAAGTAATGGCCGCGCTCGAGGCCGCGCAGTGCTCAGACATCATCGCCAAGTTGCCGAACGGAGTGGACACCGTCTATGGAACCGATGGCTCCCACCTCTCGGGAGGCGAGGTACAGCGGCTCATGCTCGCCCGCGCAATCCTAAAAGATGCACCCATCGTGGTGCTCGACGAGGCCACAGCCTTCGCCGACCCCGAGAACGAAGTGAAGATCCAGGCCGCCTTCAAACGCCTTGCGCGAGGGCGGGACGGCTCGCCGCGAACGGTGCTCATGGTGGCGCACCGACTCTCCACCGTGAGGAACGCCGACAAGATCGTTGTGCTCAACGAAGGATGCGCGGCCGAGCAGGGCACCCATGAGGAGCTCCTCGCCGCAGGAGGGCTCTACGCGTGCATGTGGGCCGACTACGAGAAGGCTGTGAGCTGGAGAATCACAAGCGTAGAGCAAAGCTCGAAGGAGCCGAAAGGGACAGAGCCCCATCGCGCCGACCGGGTTGAAGGGAGCGTGGCATAGATGTCCATCAAGGAGAAGTACGCCCTCACCGACGAGGGCGTGAGAAACGTCAAGCTCGGCGCAGCGTGGACGACCGTCGCCAACCTCGTGGTCTTCGCGAGCGTGGGATTCGTCTACGTCATCATGAGCGCGATCGTAGCACGGCTCACGGGAGAGCCTGCCGTGCTGGGGCCGTTCGGAGAGCTGGGATTTGACCCGCTGTCCGTGCCCTTGGTCGGCTGGATCGTCGCGATCGCGGTCTACCTTGCGGTCCTCTTCGTGTGCGAGCGCCTCGCATACTACTATCAATACGGCGTCATCTACAAGGAGAGCGGCCGTCAGCGCATCGCGCTCGCCGAGCGCCTGCGGAAGCTACCCCTGGGCTTCTTCGGCCGTCGCGACCTCGCAGACCTCACCGAGACGCTCATGGGTGACGTCAAGACCACCGAGCACGCCTACAGCCATGTACTCCCCGAGCTCTATGGCGCCTACGCCACCATGGCCATCGCCTTCGTGTGCCTCGCCGCGTTCGACTGGAGACTCGCCGTGGCGTCCATGTGGTCGGGTCCGGTAGCGCTGCTCATGCTCTTCGGCGTGCGCTCCAAGCTCCAGCCGCTCATGCACAGGACGCGCATGGCGGGGCTCAAAACGTCCGAGTACATCCAAGAGGCTCTCGAGTGCGTGCGCGAAGTGCGCGCCACCAATCAGGAGGAACGCTACCTCCAGCACATCTATAAAAGCGTAGACACCGCGGAACGCACCGCTATCCGCGGCGAGCTTGCAACGGGCCTCTGCGTGAACGGCGCGCAGATCGTGCTGCGCTTGGGCTTTGCCACCACGCTGCTCGCCGGCGCCACCCTCATCGCCGACGGCACCTGCGACTTCCTCACCCTTTTCTGCTTCCTTCTCGTGGTGAGCCGCATCTATGCACCCTTCGACCAGGCGCTCATGCTCATCGCCGAGCTGTTCTCGGCACGCACCGCTGCGGCACGCATGAAGAGCTTCTTCGAGGAGCCGCTGGCCGACGGCGGAACCGAGTACTCTCCTTCCGGCCATGACGTGGTCTTTGAACACGTGGGCTTCGCGTACGAACAGGACGGCGAGAAGGTGCTGGAGGATGTTTCCTTCACGGCACGCGAGGGCGAGGTCACGGCGCTCGTGGGCCCGTCGGGCTCCGGCAAGTCAACCTGCGCGCGGCTTGCGGCCAGACTCTGGGACGTGAGCTCCGGCCGCGTGAGCGTGGGCGGCGTGGACGTAAGCACGGTGGAGCCCGAGTCGCTGCTCGCTGATTTTTCCGTCGTCTTTCAAGATGTGACGCTCTTCGACGATACGGTTATGGAAAACATCCGCTTGGGCAAGCGCGGCGCCACCGACGAGGAGGTCCTTGCAGCGGCACGGGCCGCCAACTGCGATGAATTCGTCTCGCGCATGCCGGAAGGGTACGGGACCATGATTGGCGAGAACGGAGCGCGCCTCTCGGGCGGCGAACGGCAGCGCATCTCGATTGCGCGAGCGCTCCTCAAGGGCGCGCCGGTGGTGCTCCTCGATGAGGCCACAGCAAGTTTGGACGTAGAGAACGAGACCAAGGTACAGGAGGCGCTCTCGCGGCTGCTTGCCGGCAAGACGGTCATCGTAATCGCGCATCGCATGCGTACCGTCATGAATGCGGACAAGGTTGTGGTGCTCGATGACGGGCGCGTCGCCGAACAGGGGCACCCTGCTGAACTCATGAAACGCGACGGCCTCTTCGCTCGCATGGTGCGCCTCCAACGCGAGAGCGCCGAGTGGACCTTGTAGCCACCAACGCGACGATGGGTTTGAGGAGCCGAGCTCGCCTCCATCGTCGCGCCCCGGCCTGCCTGTCACCAAGGGCAACCTCTCCCAAAGCAGGCACCTTCGGCAAAAAAGTTAGGGTCTTCTAATTTATAGCCGCTTAGTTTACCATGCCTAACTACATGTTACGCCGCGGCCGGACCGGTGCCCGGCCGGCAGACGGGAGAATCCATAGGCATGATGATTAACAAGCGGCTCATAGGGTTGGTACCCGAGAGCAGGAGATTCGTCGCCCAGAACGTCGCATTCCAGTGGGTCTCTCTCGTTGCGAACATCTGCTTGATCTCGGTCGTTTGCCGAATGCTCGGAAGCATTTTCGAGCATTCGGCGTCAACGGGTGATTTCGTCCTCACCGCCGGCGCGGCCCTCGCCGCCATCGCCGTGCGCGCTCTCTGCACGACCAGCGCGGCGAAGGCGAGCTTTCGCGCGGCCCGATCGGTGAAGCAGCGGCTGAGGCCCATCATCTACGAGAAGAGGCCGGCAAAGACGGGCCGCGCGCCGCGCCCATGGCTGGGCCGGACGCGTTCGCCTGCAACTGGCTGCAACCATTACAAGGTGCGAAATTCATATGAACGCCCTAGCCCACAGATGCATATATTGACTAACAAATTAGTCAATCTTGTAGGTATACTGTTGTTGATCGAATCGATTATCGGGAGGACGCGATGGGTTCCGTCTCTATCGACATGCATCGGGCTGAGAAGTACGGCTTGGCAGACGCCAAGGCTCACCTGAGCGATCTGGTTGCTACGGTCGAACGAACCGGTGAAGCCTGCATCATAATGCGCTATGGGCGCCCGGCGGCATGCATCGCGCCGGTACCAGAGGAGCGTGCGATGCCAGCAAAGCGCGCAAAAGGCCTTCTAGCCCCATACGCAGACAACAGCAAGCGCGCGCTTGAGAAGAGCGCATTCGAGCAAATGATGGTGGAGAAGCATGGAGAAGCTGCTTGATGCCAACGCGGTTCTCCGGTACCTCCTCGAAGACATTCAGGAACAATCGGATTGCGTCGCAGAAACAATAGAAGCAGGTGCCGAGGTTACCGTCGAGGTGCTGGCCGAGTGCGTATATGTGCTCTCTGGCGTGTACCACGTCAGCCGTTCGGACATTGCCGAGAGCCTTGGCATCCTGCTCGATGAGGTAACATGCCGCCGTAAACGCGTTGCCGCCGCAGCCCTGGGCCTTTACAGCGGAAGTTCGTTCGACTTCGTCGATTGCGTGCTGGCAGCCGAAGTTTCCGAGAACGGACGAAAGGCCCTCACATTCGACAAGAAGCTACAAAGCCTCTTTAGTCGTGTTGCGTAAGGCGACCCACGTCCGATTGCGTGCACGAAGATCGGGTCGCGACGATTGAGAGCCATGCACTATGCGGGCGCCCCGCCCCTCTCGGCTCCACCCCATCGCTTTACAAACTTCGCCGCAGGTAAACCATATCTTTAAGCAGAACGCCTGCCTCCACGATAGGGTGGTCGTAGTTGTCGATGAAGAAATTCTCGATGCGGTGGTGGCGCACGAAACCGCATGCCTCGTAAAAGGGCACCGTGAGCGGGCTGTCCCCCGTACCCACCTGCAGCGCGTCATAGGCACCCTTTGCGTTTCGCACGATGAACTCGATGAGCGCACGACCAAGGCCACGGCGCTGGTAGGCTGGATCGACGGCAAGGTTCTTGATCTCGAGCATGCGATCCCCTTCATCGGCTACCACGCAGACCCCAACCGTCTTCCCCGCTATATCGAAGGCAAACATGGTACCGCGCCCCAGATAGCGGTCTATCATATCCTCCTGCTCGTCGGCAAGCAGAAGCAGCTTAAGGTAGTCGCGCTTGGAGCGCTCAGAGACGCGTCGAATGCTCATGGCACCATTGTACCAACGCGTCTTGAACACCGCCCGGCTTTCTTGAGCGCAACGCATCGCCGAAAGAATGTTAGACTAGTATTACTTTTATCGGCAAGTTTCGCATCACCCAGAAGAGTCATGGAGGCAAGCATGGTCGACTACCTTATCGTTGGAGCCGCTTTAGCGCTCGCGGTTTTTATTCTCGTCCGGCAAGCGATGCGCATTGGGCGCGGCGGAGGCTGTGGTTGCGAGGGCGGAGGAGCCCGGCCCGTCCGGCAAAGGCGACGCCGCGTGCGCCATATCGATGCCAAACGCTACCCATATGCACTAGAGCTGCAGGTAAGCGGCATGCACTGCGAGAACTGCGCACGCCGTATCGAGGATGCCCTTCAGTCGCTCGACGTCATCGCAAAAGCAGAGCTACCTAGTACGGTAATCGTTCGCAGCAAGCATCCGGTCGACAAGGAAGCATGCTCGAAGGCGGTGCGCAAGGCAGGATACGAAGTGATTGAAACGCAGTTATAGGCATGCCCGGCCGCATGCGCCAACAGGCACCTCCCCCTCCATACGTTGTCCTATAATGAGCACACTCGACACACGACGAAGGGGGATTCATGGCAGAGAAGCTTTCCGCCGGTATGACGCGCGACGAGGCATTCGCGCTTCTGACCGAGCACAACAAGGATGCCTTCCATATCGAGCACGGTGAGACCGTCGAGCAGACCATGCGCTACTTCGCGCGCGAGTTCGATCCCGAGAACGAGGAGTTCTGGGGCATCGTGGGGCTGCTCCATGACCTCGATTGGGAGGAGCATGACGACGAGCCCGCCATGCACACCCTCTACGCCACCCCGCTCATCGAGGCGGCCGGTGGAACGCCCGAGCTCGTCCGCGCCATTCAAAGCCACACCTCGGATTTCAACCCCGAGCTGCCAAAACCGGAGCTCCAGATGGAGAAGATCCTCTTCGCCACAGAGGAACTGACCGGCCTCATCGGCGCCGCCATCGTGATGCGCCCCAGCAAGAGCGTTATGGATTTCAACGTTAAGTCGCTCAAGAAGAAATTCAAGGATAAGCGCTTTGCCGCCGGCGTGAATCGCGACGTCATCCGCTCCGGCGCCGAGATGCTTGGCTGGGAACTTGACGAGCTCTTTGCCCGCACGATCGAGGCCATGCAGAGCTTCGCGCCCGATCGCGACACCTTCGGAAAGGAAAACACCGAAGCCTAGGCATACCCAAACGCTGACCACACGCCGGGCCGGGTTCCGTTACACATAGGAACCCGGCCCGGTTTCTGCTTTAGCAGCACGTATCCTGAAAATGGCGCGCAATCCCTTTTAATACACCCACTAGTCAGCAAAAAGCCCCGCACCGGCACAATCGACCGCTTCCCATCTTTTGGAGCGTTATTTCCCTGTCCAAGAAATAGAAAGCGGTTCAGTGCACGGGTACGGAGCAATCGCTCAATCCGCTTTGTGGCGTTTATTCCTCACCGAAGAACAGAGCGATTTCGCGCTCGGCAGCCTCGGGGGAATCTGAGCCGTGAATCACGTTCGCCGCAACGTCGAGGCCGAAGTCGCCGCGAATGGTGCCCGGTGCCGCGTCGATGGGATTCGTCGCGCCCATGAGCGTGCGCATCTTCTTGATGGCGCTCTCGCCCGAGACGACCATCTTCACAACCGGTCCCGAGGTGATGAAGTCAACGAGCTCGCGGAAGAAGGGCTTCTCCACATGCTCGGCATAGTTCGCCTCCGCCTGTTCCTCGGTCAGCACGGCGAGTTCCATGCGCTCGATGGAAAGGCCGGTACGCTCGATGCGCGCGATGATATCGCCTACGTGGCGCTCTGCCACGGCATTCGGCTTGATCATGATATAGGTGCGCTCCAGGGCCATGGTATCTCCTCTCAATCGTTTGGCAAATTGTACCCTACCTTATGGCCTAATTTGCCCCGCCCCACGAATCTCGTATTTATACGTGGTAAGCGCCTCGGCCGCGAAGGGTCCGCGTGCGTGGAGCTTCTGGGTGGAGATGCCGATCTCGGCGCCCAAGCCGAACTCGCCGCCGTCGGTGAAGCGCGTGCTCGCATTGGCATAGACCGCGGCAGCGTCGACCTCGGCAAGGAAGCGCTCGCATGCTTCCCGGTCCTCGGCAACGATGGCCTCAGAATGATGCGTGCCGTGCGCATTGATGTGGGCAATCGCCTCGTCTAAGCCGCTCACGCACTTGACGCTCATCTCGAGGGCAAGATACTCGCGATCCCAGTCCTCTTCCACCGCGGGAACAAACCGCTCGCCCACGACGGAATCGGCCTCCGCGACCGCCGACGCAGCAGCGTCGCCATGAATGGTGACCCCGGCTCCGGCCAGGTCCCGCAAGATGAGCGGCAGGAGCGCGGGCGCAACCGCTTCGTCCACGAGGAGCGACTCGGCGGCGTTGCACACTCCCACGCGCTGGGTCTTCGCGTTCATCACGATCGCGCGCGCTTTATCGAAATCCGCGCTCTCGTGCACGTAGATATGGCAGTTGCCCGTCCCCGTCTCGATGACCGGCACTTGCGCCTCGCGCACGCAACGGCTGATGAGCCCCGCGCCACCGCGCGGGATGAGCACGTCGACGATGCCGCGCAAGCCCATGAGCGCACCCGTGGCGGCGCGGTCCGTGGTCTCGATGATGGAAACGGCCTCCCGCGGGAAGCCCTGCGCCTCCACGGCGTCGGCGAGCGCATGGGCGATGGCCACGCATGAGCGCTGCGCGATGGAGCCCCCGCGCAGGATGCAGGCGTTGCCCGTGCGGATGCAGATGCCCGCGGCGTCGGACGTCACGTTGGGGCGCGCCTCGTAGACCATGGCAACAAGCCCCAGCGGCACACTCACGCGGGTAAGGTCGAGCCCTTCGCTGATGGTGCGGTGCTCGAGCACGCGCCCCACGGGATCGGGCAGGTCGGCCAAGGCCTCGAGCCCGGCCGCCATGCCCTCGATGCGATCAGGAGTGAGAAGCAGCCGGTCCAGGAGCCCATCGCTCGTGCCCGCAGCGCGGGCAGCCTCCATATCCTGGGCGTTTGCGGCAAGAATCTCGCCTGTGCGGGCCCGGAGCTCTTGGGCCATGGCGCGCACCGCCGCTATGCGCTCGGCATCGGTGGCGCGGCCGAGCGGCAGGCTCGCCGCCTTGGACGCCTTCGCAAGCTCGGTAACGTAGCGTGGGATATCTTGGATGTCGTGGGACATGGAACTCCCCTTCGGATCGTTCTCGTAAACTCGTATTGAGTGTACCCTGTTGTCAACAATCACGTTGTCACGTTCCGCGCCGCGCGGCGTACCCGAGGAGAAACCATGACCAAACTCGCCAGCTACTACGTTCCCGGACTCTACGTCGAGGACTTCTCGATCGATGTGCCGCTCGACTGGCGCGGGCTCGAGCCGGCAACGCTCGCGGTAGGCATCGGCGTGCGTCACGGCGCCTTCCCCGACCCCATCCCCGGGGCACCCGAGAGCATCAAGCTCTTCTATCGAACCCTCTGCGCTCCCGAACATGCCCACGATGACCTGCCGCTCCTCGTCTTCCTGCAGGGAGGGCCGGGCGGCGAGGGGCCGCGCCCCACCTCGCCCACGGCAGACGGATGGATCGCCGAGGCCATCAAGCACTTCCGCGTGGTGCTTCCCGACCAGCGCGGTACGGGCCGCAGCTCGCGCGTGAGCGGTCAGACGATGGCGAGGCTCGCGGCGGCATGCGGCGCCGACATGGCCCACGGCGCGGGTGGAACCGCAGCCGGCACGGCCATGGCTGCCGGTAAGAGCGCGGCGAGCGCCGTACGCGACAACGCAGGAACCGAAGCCGAGGCCGCTACGCTCCCGGCCAAGGGCACGCTCGCCGCCACCGCCGCTCGCGCACAGGCCGATTTCCTCAAACGCTTCCTCGCCCGTTCCATCGTTTACGATTTCGAATATCTGCGCCTCACGGCCTTCGGGGGAAGACCGTGGACGACGCTCGGCCAGAGCTACGGCGGCTTTCTCACCCTCACCTACCTCTCGCTCTTCCCTGAAGGCGTAGCGGCGAGCTTCACCTGCGGTGGCATCCCCCACGTGCCGGCGAGCGCCGCTGAGGTCTACGCTCACACGTTTCCGCGTATGGCCGCTAAGACCGGGCAGTACTACGCCCGCTACCCCGAGGACGCCATGCGCGTTGCCGCGGTGGCGGACCGTGTTGCCGCAGGCGGCGTGGCCCTGCCCGACGGCAGCCCGCTCACCGTGGAGCGTCTACAGCTCCTGGGCAGCGATTTTGGCATGAAGCCGAGCTTCGAGAGGATGCACTGGCTCTTTGACCACGCGTTCGAAGAGGGCGACGGCTCGGTGCCGACAAAAGACCCCGCGGGGCTTGCGCTCTCGGACGGCTTCCTCATGAGCGTGCTTGAGCGTACAAGCACCGCAGCCAACCCGCTCTACTGGACGCTCCAGGAGTTCATCTACGCCGACGGCATGACCAAGCCCATAGGATGGGCGGCCGAGCATGAGAAGGCGTCGCGCGCGGCGTTCGGCACCAGCGAACGGCCGCTCCTCTTTACCGGAGAAGCCTGCTTCCCTTGGATGTTCGCCCAGATGCCCGAACTCAAACCATTCGAGGCGGCGGTTTCGCTCCTCATGGAAGACGACCAGTTCGACCGCATCTACGACCAGGTGCGCCTTGCGGCCAACGAGGTGCCGCTCCAAGCGGCCGTCTACTTCGACGACATGTACGTCGACTCCGGCCTGCAGCTCGACACGCTCAGCCGTGTGGGCGCAAGCCACGCATGGGTCACGAACGAGTTTGAACACGACGGCCTCCACGGCGATGCCGTCTTCAAGCATCTCTTCGAAGAGGCCCTGAACCGCGGAGACCTCGAGCGGGCCCTCCGCTCATAACGTGAAACCGGGGACAGAGGCTCTCGACCGCAACGCTGTGGCAGAGACTTTCACATCGTTGCGGCACCCCGCGCACATAGGCAAAATCGCCTCTGTCCTAGTTTTGCAAAATCGCCTCTGTCCTAGTTTTGCATGGCGTCCGGACACGGCGCTCGAACGCGCACGGAGAATCCACGCCATGTTCGCTAGCAAAATGCAAACGGTTGTTCGATACTAGTGCCATGGACTATGTGACGACGACATCTGGGGAACGGCGGCGCATCCACCGCGAGTACGTCGACGTCGTGGCCCGGTTCGGGCGCGACGGCGCGATCGAGCCCGTGTGCGTCGCATGGCGGGACGGCCGCAGCTTCCCCATTGACGAGGTGCTTGAAGCCGGTCGCTTTGGCGCAGAGGCGGGCGGTCGGCAGATGGCGCGGTACCGGGTGAGGCTCGGCAGGCACGAAACCGACCTGTATCTCGAACGGCGGGGCGCACAGCCCGCCCTGGGAACCGATGAGAGCCTGCGCTGGTGGGTCTACGCCTACGATCAGGTTAAGCCCGGCCACGCCCCCGCATAGACGGGCCTTGAGGCCACGTCCTAAAGCTTGGGACGGCAAAACAGGCTGCCCGAAAACGGCTAGGCGAAAACGATGAGATTATCCCGGTGAATGGCGGGGCGGCCGGCGAGGGCCTGGAGCAAGTGGTTCCCAGCGATCTCCCTCTGCTGGCGGCCCGCAGCAAGCTGCAGCTCATCGGAGCCGGCCTCAGCGATGCCTCGCGCGAGCACGAAACCGCCCGCATCGCGCACATCGAGTACATCGCCCGCCTTGAACTGCCCCTCAACTGCCGTGATGCCCACCGGCAGAAGCGACGAACCGCGCTCGACGAGCGCCCGAGCCGCCCCGTCGTCCACCGTAACCGAGCCATGGGCCGCATCACCGAGTGCGATCCAAAGCTTGCGCGGAGCGATGTCCGTGCGCGCATGCGGTGGCACGAAGAGCGTACCCACCTGTTCGCCGCGAGCCAGACGCGCAAGCGCCCCTTCGTCCGCACCGCTGCAGATCACGCTCGGAATGCCCGCCGTCATGAGGATTCGGCTGCTCCGAATCTTGGTAATCATTCCACCCGTACCCACCGCGCTCGATGAATCGCCCGCAGAAGCGATGATCGCCGCATCGATCTTCTCGACGCGCGGTACGAAACGGGCATTGGGGTCTATGGACGGGTTCGCGGTATAGAGCCCCTCGATATCCGAAAGCGTAACGCAGAGATCGGCCGAGACGAGACAGGCCACGAGCGCCGCGAGCGTGTCGTTGTCGCCGAAGCGAATCTCGTCAACCGAAACGGTATCGTTCTCGTTCACCACGGGCACCACGCCGAGCTCCACGAGCCTGGTGAGCGCGTCGCGCGCATGCAGGTACGACTGGCGGCGCGCCGTGTCATGGCGGGTGAGGAGCACGAGCGACGTGGCGAGCCCGCAGGCGCGGAACTCCTCGTCATAGGCCGCAGAAAGCACGCACTGCCCCACCGAGGCGCAGGCCTGCAGGCTCGGCATGTCGGCAGGCCGGGTGCTAAACCCGAGCACCGGCGCACCGCATGCGATGGCCCCCGAGCTCACCACGACGAGATTCCACCCGAGCGAGCGCAGCTCGACCGCCTCATGCGCAAGCCGCGCGATGAAGGGGCGGTTCACGCCTGCACCCGGCTCGGTCACCGTGCTCGAACCGATCTTCACGACCATGGTCTTGGCAGCAGCGGGCATGGCATCTCCCATCAGATTTTGCATAAGCGGTTACAACGACCAGGCTGGATAGTATCACGTCCGAGGCCATCCAGCCGGATCGCGGGCGATAACGATGCCGAGCGACCGGGCCGCGCGCCGCTACCGCCTCGTCTTGGGAGCCTTCCACGGCATCGCGGAGCCCGCCTGCTCCATGCGCTCGCGCACGAGCTCGTCGCGCACGCGCGCAAGGCCGGACTCCATGCCCACGATATAGGACTGCGGGTACAGGAAGCGCTTGTACTCTTCGTCGAGGCCATCGATGGCCGCCACGCAACGAGCGCGGGCATCGGCAATCGGCTCGCGCGGGGCAACGGCGCTGCCGCCACGCACCACGGGAGCGAGCAGCTCCCGGTATGGCATGCCCGCCACGCTCGTTACGAGCGCGGCGTCGTTCACGGCCACGAGCGTCGTACCGCGGGCCTCGCCCTCACCCTCCATGAACGCCTCATCGTAGATGAGGTCGCACACGGGGCTGCCCGACTCGTCCATATAGCGACGCACCTGCTGAACACCAGGAATCGTGCGCTTATAGGGCTGCTCGGAAAGCTTCACCACGGGCGTCCAGCCCTCGTCACCGGGGTCGCGGCGTGCGGCGAGCTTGTAAACGCCGCCGAGCGCCGGCTGATCGTAGCAGGTCGCGAGTTTGGTGCCCACACCGAACGAGTCGATGGGCGCGCCCTGATCCAAGAGGCTCTGGATGGTGTACTCGTCAAGGTCGTTGGAAACCGAGATCTTCACGTACGGCAGGCCCTCCTCGTCGAAGCGTCCGCGCACATAGGTCGAAAGCTTCGCCAAGTCGCCGGAGTCGATGCGGATGGCGGCAAGCCGCTCGCCGCGCTCCTCCATCTCATGTGCCACGGTGATGGCGTTCTCCACTCCCTCGCGCACGTCGTAGGTATCGATGAGGAGCGTGCAGTTGTTGGGGCTGGTGCGCGCGAAAGCACGGAACGCCTCGAGCTCGGAATCGAAGCTCATCACCCAGCTGTGCGCGTGCGTGCCGAAGACCGGAATACCGTACTTGCGCCCGGCAAGGACGTTCGAGGTGCTCGAGCAGCCGGCCACGTAGCTCGCGCGGGCCACGGCCATGCCGCCATCGGGTCCCTGAGCTCGGCGCAGGCCGAACTCCGCTACAGGGCGCCCCTTCGCCGCCTGGACCACGCGCGCGGTCTTGGTGGCCACGAGCGTCTGGAAGCCAACCGTGTTGAGAAGCGCCGTCTCGAGCATCTGGCACTCGAGCGCCGGGCCGCACACGCGCACCATGGGCTCGCGCGGGAACACGAGCTCGCCCTCGGGCACGGCGTCGATATCCACATGCATACGGAAGTCGCGCAGGTAGTCGAGGAAGCCGGGCTTGAACAGCGCGCCGCCCGCAGGCGCTTCGAGCGACCCAAGGTAGGCGATGTCCTCGTCGGTGAAGCGAAGGTTCTCCACCAGGTCGGGCAGGTCGGAGGTGCCGCACATCACCGCGTACGCGCTCCCAAAGGGATGGTCGCGGTAGAATGCGGTGAAGCAATCCTCCTCGTCCACCTTGCCGCTCTCCCAGAGCCCCTGGGCCATGGTGAGCTCGTAGAGGTCCGTGAGGAGCGCTACGTCCGTGGGGCGCGATTCGTCCGTCAAAGCCATGTTGATCCGCTTCCTTTCCTATCGCGCGGTGCGGCACGGACCACGTCGGCTCGGCCGCAGGCAGAATGTGCTATCCGAGCATGCCGAGGTTACTTAGGGCGATATAGGCGACTACGCACAAGGCGACAACAAGACAGATGCCGATGGTGATCTTCTGGGCAGGCGGCATCGAGGGCATGCCGTCATCGTCCTCGCCCTCCGAAAGCACCATGCGCTCGCCGAATGTTCGCTCATGGGTCTTTTTCCCGGTGGACCCGGAAGGAGCACCGTGGGCGGCCTCGCCGGCAGCGGGCTTCGGCGCTCGCGACGCTGGCGACGCGGCGGGCTCGGCCGCAGGCGCTTCCTCAACCTCACGCCGCTCGGCACGGAGCGCCTCAAGCTCAGCGCGCTCACGACGTGCGCGCTCCTGCTCTTCGCGATGCGCTTTCTCGGCGCGAAGCGCTTCGAGCTCGGCACGCTCCTCATCGGTAAGCGGACGAGCATCTCCATCTGCCATGAGTGGTCCTCTCAAAAAGGCGGCACCGTGCCGCACGGGCAATCATCGGGTTGAAGTATACCCCGCTGTGTCACGTCAAATGAGGAACAGTCCCCAATTTGACATTCCCGGGCAATGTGCAAGTTTTGGGCACTCCAGAAGCGATTCCTTGAATACACGAAGACAATACGCCAAAGAAATAGCAGGTAGATGAATTGCCGGTCTTCCGTATACTTTGAAGATGCCCCGCGAAGTGCCCAAAACTTGCATTCAGCCAAATCCGAGAATGCCGAAAGGCCCCAATCGGCACCCTATCGCGCATCCGCGCGCTCAAGCACGCCCGTGGTATCGAAGGGCGGGGTGAAGCTCTCGTCCACCGCTCCGCCTTCTTGCCAGAACATCTGCGTGAACCCGAGGTCGTCGGCATGATCGAGCACGCGCTCGTACTCCTCCCGGGTAACCGCGCGGGCGAGCTCGCCTCCCGCCGCGCGCATCGCAGCGTTCGGCGTGTATTGGTTCATGACGGAAATGGGGACGTCGCCAACCGCGTCCCAGATCAAATCGAGCACACGGCAAGAATCCTCGGCATGCCCCGGCAGCACCAGATGGCGCACGATGATCCCGCGCGTCCAGGTGCCATCTGCGCGAGCGGCTCCTCCCCCATGGCGCTCAAGCTGCCGCGCCATCTCAATGAGCGCGCTCTGAGCGACTGAAGGGTAGTCGGGCACATGCGAAAGAGCACGGCCCAGCCCGGCATCGGCATACTTGAAGTCGGTGAGCCAGATATCAACGAGATCGTCCAGCTCGCGCACTGCCTCCACGCGCTCGTACCCGCTCGTGTTGTAGACGATGGGGATAGCGAGCCCCTGCGCACGGGCGGCAGCGATTGCCTCCGGCAGCAGGTGCGCATAGTGAGTCGCGGTCACGAGGTTGATATTGAGGGCGCCCTGATCCTGAAGTTCCAGCATGATCTGGGCGAGTCGCTCGGGCGAAACATCGATGCCGAAGTTTCCCGTCGAAATCTCGTGATTCTGGCAATAGACGCATTTGAGCGGACATCCGCTGAAGAACACGGTGCCCGAACCCGCCTCGCCCGAGATGGGCGGCTCCTCCCAAAAATGCAGCGCCGCGCGGGCAAGCCGCAGCGTGTCGGTTGCCCCGCAAACGCCACGCTCGCCCGCCGCTCGATCTGCACGGCACCTGCGCGGGCAGAGTTCGCACGCGCTAAGGGTTGAGGGGAGCAATAGAGAGCGCGTCATCGCTTCTCATCTGTCTCACGCAGGTCGAGCTCCATGAGATGCGAGGGATGCCGCAATCCGCCCCCGACCTCGATATCGAAGATGCCAAGATCGGCAAATCCCGCACGGCGATATGCCGAAATCGCAGGGGCGTTGTTGTCGAATACGTCGAGGCGGAGAGACCATGCACCGCGCGAGCGCGCCTCCCGAACGGCAGCGCGCAACAGGGCCCGGCCGACGCCGCGCCCGCGGTCCCCTGGCGCCACGGCGAGCAGGTGAATGACGGCCACGCGGCCAGAGGGGGCGTCAACGAGCCAGGACGCGAGGCTGTAATCGGTCCCTTGCCGAGCATCGAGCACAAACGCGCCGAGCACCGACGGCTTGCAGCCGAGGCCTGCGACCGGCCGGCCCGCTTCGCACTCGGGCTCATCGCCGAAAAGCTGTTCCTCTGGAGCTTGTGCAACGGCAACGAACAAATTGCCCGAGCGGGCTGCTTCAAGCAGCCCCTCGTGGGTCGGATGCACGCCGAAGTCCCACCAGACGTCGTGGGGAGCACCGTTCATCTCGTCGGCGACACCCCGGTAGAGCCGCTCGACAGCCGGAAGGTCGTGCTCCGTTGCAGCAACGATGTCCATAGCGCCCCCGCCCCGCGCCCCGCCACGCCATCCGAGGCAGGATGCAAAAACGATTAAAACAAACGAACCCGCAGGCACTCCTACGGGTTCGAGTAAATTGCTTGTGGTGGAGACGAAGGGAATCGAACCCTCGGCCTCTGCCATGCGACGGCAGCGCTCTCCCAGCTGAGCTACGTCCCCAAGCAGAAAGATATTCTACCAAGCCACGGGCGAGTGTCAACAGACAATTTGGATCTCTCCCGCGGGAGCGTGGCCCATCGAACGATGAAGCCTCTTTACGCGGCGGCGATGACCAGCTCAGGCACCAGCGGCGGCCGCAACGAGGCCGCAACAACCCCGGCGGCAACCGTCGCATGCGCGACGGCACCGGCCTCACGGCCGTGGACACCGCACGCCGCAAGCAAGCACACCGCCGCGCCCCGCCATTCCCGCCGGCACCGCCCCCACCTGCCGCCGCCTGCCCCCACCTGCCGCCGCCTGCCACCATCAGAAGCGCTGGTAGCGCTCATCGCCGGCAAGCGCCCGCTGGAACCAGGCGTGCTCCACGGAGGTATGGCAGAGCACCATGTCGCGCATGATGCCGAGGCTCGCGCTCGGGCCTCGCTCACAAGCTCGTCGAAATCGCCCATCGTTCCGTAGACCGGATCTACCGCGCAGTAATCCGAGACGTCATAGCCGTTGTCGCGCTGCGGGGAGGGAAAGAACGGCGTGATCCACACATAGTCGATTCCCAGCGAGGCCAGGTAGTCGAGCTTCGAGGTGATGCCCGGCAGGTCGCCGATGCCATCGCCATCGCTATCGCAAAAGCTCTTGATGTAGATCTGATAGGCCACGATCTTGCCCAGATCGGGCTTATAGGACAAACCCCACGCGGCGATCAACCGTTTCGATGAGTAGAGGACAAAACCCCAAGCGGCAATCGACTGATTCTGTTGATAGAGAGCTGTGAAGAAGGCCCGGCCATCGCAAGCCGACACAAAAGGACCGCACCCCGTTTATGCGTAAATGAACCCACCTCTACAAGGTGGGTGCCCTCATCGCCCGTTCCAGCTTCCTTAACAACGAAGGATGCCTGTACTGAGTACGACTGTGTGGGCTCCCTGAAAAAACGTGACGGTTCACCCAGTTGCTCCACGGGGTGCGGAACACCATCATCATATCGTGCCGAATACCGATTACCAGTCTTGACTTATCTCCCTTCGTGTTAGATGATGGGCGTGGTAACGTGCGTCGTCACATACCGCCATTTTTGCAGGTCATAACCTGTATTTCATCATCTCATCTCAAATTGTGAATACCTATCGCCCGCTTGCGGGGCACAGCCGCCGTGTTGCCGTCTGCTCGCCCTGCCACCAGACCGCGCCGCCAACACCCCCGCGCACACCAAACGGCATCCCCTACGCGCCCGACGGCATCCCCTGCACGCCGGTCGCGTATCTGCTGTGACGGTGAGGAATCGCCGCGACTGGCGCCCCACTTCCGCCTTTCCGGTATGATGTATCGCGTTATGCCCGCACGATGCGGGCGATGGTTATCGGACACGTCTTGGTGGTAGCGCCCTCATGGATTCGTTCTTCCCCTACATCTGCATTGCGGGCGCCGCATGTGCAACCACCTACGCCCTCGTGCCGCTGGCCAAGCGACTCGCAATCCGGGTCGACGCCGTCGACTACCCCTCCAAACGCCGCATCAACAAGACTCCCACACCGCGCATGGGCGGCGTCGCCGTGTTCTTCGGCCTCGTCGTTGCTCTCATCCTGCAGGTTATCGGTACATGGTGCTGGGGCTGGCCCTCTGCGCTCGTCTCGCACCCGAGCATGCCCGTGAACTACTACCTGCTCGCCGCCGCCTTTTGCATCATCTTTATCACCGGCGTCGTGGACGACATCGTAACCCTCAAGCCGTACGCTAAACTAGCAGGCCAAATCGTCGCTGCAGGCGTCGCCGCCGCGGGCGGGCTCCTCATCGGAAGCATCGTCAACCCCTTCGTCGCGGGCGCCTTCATCGACCTCGGCTGGCTCTCCTACCCCATCACGATCATCTACCTCGTGGCGTTCGCGAACATCATCAACCTCATCGATGGCCTCGACGGGCTCGCCACGGGCATCTCGGCAATCGCAAGCATCACGATGTTCAGCTTCTCCATCTTGGCCGGACGCACCGATGCTGCTGCGCTCTCGATCGCGCTCTTCGGCTCCTGCCTTGCCTTCCTGCGCTTCAACTTCCACCCGGCGAGCATCTTTCTCGGAGATTCGGGCGCCCTCACCCTGGGCTTTGCGCTCGGTACGGTGTCGCTGCTCTCGGTGAGCAGGACCGCTGCGCTCACATCGCTGCTCATCCCGCTCATCGTGGCCGGGGTACCCATCATCGACACCCTCGCCGCCATCGTACGGCGCAAGCGCGCGCACGTGAGCATCGGACAAGCCGACAAGGGCCACATCCAGCACCGTCTCATTCAAGAGGGCTTCGACCAACGGCAAGCAGTGCTTCTCATCTACGCATGGTCCATCATGCTCTCGATCGGTGCGTCCATCATCAACCAAGTTCGCATCGAGCTGCGCATCGTCATCTTCATCGTGCTGCTCGTCTGCTCGGCTGCCTTCGCGCTGCGCCTCCATCTTTTCGAGCCGGTGCTGCGCCACCACTACAACCCCAAAACCCATGAGGACGAGATCGTCACCCCCGACGACCCGGCCTTCACCGAAGCGAAGCTTGCCGAGGAGCGCGAGCACGAGCGCCGCCGCGAGGAGCGCCGCGAAGAACTCGAGCGCCTTCAGAGCCATCTGCGCGATAATGATGCCGCTAAAAAGTAAAGCCTCTTCCTGAGCGCGTTCGCCTACCTCGCAAAGACGCAATGTGCCGGAACGAAGATGAACGAACGGAGTCGACCATGCCCAACGAACGCAGCTACGAGACCGCCTGCAAGCGCAGTGACGAGATTCGCGCCGACCTTCCGCTCCACCCCGAGAAGTACACGATGCTCACGGGCGACCGCCCCACGGGCCGCCTGCATCTGGGCCATTACTTCGGCACGCTCAAGGGGCGCGTCGACCTGCAGGACATGGGAGTCAAGACCAGCGTGCTCATAGCCGACTACCAGGTCATCACCGACCGCGATACCACCGAGCACATCCAAGACAACGTCTACAACATGGTCATGGACTACCTGGCCTGCGGCATCGATCCGGAAAAGACCATGATCTACACGCATTCCGCGGTGCCGGCGGCCAACCAGCTCATGCTGCCCTTCCTCTCGCTGGTGAGCGAGGCGGAGCTGCAGCGCAACCCCACCGTGAAGGCCGAGATGGAGGCCTCGGGCCACGAGCTCACCGGGCTCCTCCTCACCTATCCGGTGCACCAGGCGTGCGACATCCTCTTCTGCAAGGGCAACGTGGTGCCCGTGGGGCGCGACCAGCTGCCGCATATCGAGCTCACCCGCCTCATCGCGCGCAAGTTCAACAACCGTTACGGCAAGGTATTCCCCGAAGTCGACGCGCTGCTTTCCGACACGCCGCTCCTGCCGGGCCTCGACGGCCGCAAGATGAGCAAGAGCTACGGCAACGCCATCTCCATCTCTATGACCGCGGAGGAAACGGCGAAGCGCATCAAGAAGAGCCAGACCGATTCCGAGCGCATGATCACCTTCGATCCCGAGGGGCGCCCGGGCGTGAGCGGCCTGCTTTCGACCGCCGCCATCTGCACGGGCCGCGCGCCGGAGGAGATTGCCGAAGAGATTGGCATGGGCGGGTCTGGCCAGCTCAAGAAGTATGTAACCGAAGCTGTAAACGGCTACTTCGAACCTATCCGCGAGCGCCGTCACGCCTTTGAGCAGGATCTCGACTACGTGAAAGACGTGCTCCACGAGGGCAACCGCCGCGCGAACGAGATTGCCGAAGCAACCCTCGCCGAGGTCCGCGAGGCCATGGGAATGGTGTACTAGCTAGTTGACGCTGCGCGCGCCCCAGGCGGGGAATCTTGCCGCTCACTCGTCGGGCGCGACCCCTAGGTCTACGTCCTCCTCGTTCACGGCAACCTTCCCCGCCTGGGGCGCGCTCGCTGTCGTGAACTGGACCTAAAGCCCCTTTCATGCTGGTAACCTATAACAGGGAGTCCCATTCCCAAATCGTCTCTGGACCTAAAGGAGCGCCGATGTACAAGCTGATCGCAAGCGATATGGACGAGACCTTTCTCGACGGCACCCACAGCATTCCCGCGGCGAACGTCGAGGCGCTCCGCCGCCTGCGCGAGCTCGGCGCGCTCTTTGTGCCGAGCTCCGGCAGACCCTATCAATCTATCATGGACAACTTCGCCAATGTCGATCAGTCGCTCATGGAAGGGTCCTATATCATCTCGTACAACGGCGGCTTCATCAACCGCTACGGCGATCCCGAGCCGCTGCTCGCTACCACCGGGGATCGTGCCTCGATCGAGCGCCTCTACGCATGGGGCGTCGAGCATCGCCAAGCGCTGCACCTCTATACCACGAGCGGAGAGACCTATGTGCAGTTCCTCCCACCGGAAGAGCAGGAGTATCTGAAGGGTTTTCCAGGATGCATCGAGCTCGACAATTCGGTAAGCAGCCTCGATGATTTCTTCGGCGATGAGGAGCTCATGAAGATCATCTTCATGGATATCGATTTCGATCGCTGCCGTCGGATAGGCGAGGAGCTTGCGCCCACCCTCGATCCCGGCAACGTCGCTATCACATACTCATCGAATCGCTATGTCGAATTTGTCCCCGCCGGCGTGAACAAGGGCACGGGGCTGGCGCACCTAGCCAAGCTCTTGGGCATCGACATCTCCGAAACGATTGGCTTTGGAGACGCCGCGAACGACCTCGACATGCTAAAGCGCGCGGGCCTCGGCGTTGGCGTTGCGAACGTCTCCGATGACGCCCGCCCCTTCTGCGACGTCGTACTGGATACCCGCGCCGAGGACGGTGCCCTAGCCGAGCTCGTCACGCGCATCATCGAGCCGGAGCATCGGTAACAGAACCTACCCCGCCCGCCGGCGGAACAAAACGCTCGGCAGATTGCGCGCACAGGAAGAGGCCCCTGCATCCTACGTGGACGCAGGGGCCTCTTCCTGAAGTACACCAATCGCACAGAGGGGAGGATGCGATCGAACACGCCGCGAGAGGTTTTCTCATCGCCTTTACCTCTCGGTCGTTGAGTTAACTTTAGTAAACTATATGGGCGTCGTCCAGATTCCCAGGACACCTTCATAGGTCTTTCATAAGTTAGCTAGAGCTTACCTTCTGCTTGCCGAAGCACGACGCCCCTGCGCCAAACCGCATTGACGAATTGAAGTCTGTGTATTTGCCGTTTTGGAACGCAAAACGTCCAAATTGCGACCTCGATCGGCACTTCAGCCCGGCTTAGCAGCACGTTGTAAAAGCGACCCGCCAGCCAGACGTCCAGTTTTAGGCATCCAGATGCTTCAACGCGTGCTCGGCGAAGCCCTTGTAGGTCCAATCCTGCTCATCGCCGGGCAGCAAATCGGTCGAGATGTCCTTGAAGAAGCAGGTCGGGATCTCATGCTGCTTCAGGCATTTCGCAATGCACGGCGTGCAGCCAGAATTATGGTTGCACGGGTTATTCGGGCATGTATGGTCGGTGCAGGTGCAAAACGGTACGTTCGCCATGGCTCCCCCTCTTTGTCACGCTGTGCCTGCAGGCCAGCGGCACAGCCTCATATCAACATGCGTCTCGTCTTTGAAGGCGACTCCCTCGTCCTCAAGAAGCCTTCGTTGAGCTTCAGGACCGCCGAATGCGAACCCTTCGCAGATGCTTCCATCGGCGAACACCACGCGATGGCACGGGACCTCGCCGGGGCGCGGATTGCTATGGAGCGCAAAGCCCACGTAGCGGGCCTTGCGGGGCTCGCCCACCAGGCGGGCGATTTGTCCGTACGTGGCAACCATCCCCTCGGGAATCTGCTCCACCATGTCGTACACGCGCTCGAAGAATCCCTCGCGCTCCATACGGACCTCCTCCCCCGCCCCTCAGATGAGACAGTTGTGCCAGGCATGAGACAGTTGTGCCAGGCACGATTGTCTCTGAGACAGTTGTACCTGGCACAACTGTCTCACATGCTACTAATCGGCGATGACGACCTCCGGGTTTTCCGCGGTCACGAGGGCCTTCACGCGAATCGTGGCACCCAAGTAGCGCTCCACGAGCTGAGCGAGCTCGTCAACAGCCGCCTGGCAGTCGTCAGCGCGCTCAGGCTCAACACACTCGATGATAAGGAACGCATTGCTTGATTCATCGGTAAGCGCCGTACGAACGCCATCGCGCCAGTTCCAGCAACGACACACGGCTCCCGCGTCATCGCGGTAGCACACCTCTCCGGGAAGCGTCGGGTCGTCGTGCTCGTTTGCCCCGAGCGGCAGGAACGGGTCGCCGCCCTCCGTCACGCCCAGGCGCAGATCGCCTTCAAAGGCATCGATGTCCTCCCCGCCCACAGGCAACGCATATTTGAGCGAGATGGCGTTGTAGATATCCACCGAGGGCGTGATGCTTCCCACCGGATTGCCCTTAAGCACGCGCTTGAGCAGGTTCTCGATGGAGCAGCGCGCGCCCTTCTTCGTCTTGAAGGCCCGGTAGGCCTCGCGCCAGGCACGCACCGGCTCATTCTCTGAGATAACGTCGCTCGTGATGAAGCGCTCGGCCTGCACGTTGGCTCGGTCGAGCAGGCGCTCGATCTCTGCGGCATCGTCGGCGGGAACGCTGGCCGCGGGCTTCATGCCCTCCGCGACAGCGATGCCGATCACCGCCTGGGGAAAGAGCTCCCAAAACGAATCCTCGACAACAAATCTCTTCATGTATGTCGCTCCTTTCGCAAGGCGCCCTTCGACCTGAACGCCATCAGGCACCCAAAACGAACGAACGCGCACCCGCCGACCACCTTCTTTGCCCTACGGTGTCGGCACGCACGCGCTCGCGATGCCCCATCCGGGGATGGGGCGGTATGTCGCGACCATGATACCGCAACAGACCTGATAGAAGTGATGTAAGTCACCGGCTCTGCATCATCATCGCGGATTGAGCCAGCTTCAGCGAACGACGCCCTGGCGAGACAGACTGCCTTTGCAAAATTCCCTCTGTCCTGATTTTGCATGCCCGCCAGGGCGCCGCGCGGCGTCAACTCGCTAGCGAACGCGCGTCATGCTCTTAAGGTCGACGCCCGGATAGCGCTTCTCGAAGTTCTCCTTGAACTTGGACGCGAGCTCGGCCGCGGCCCTATCGTAGGCAGCGGGGTCGTCCCAGGTGCCGCGCGGGTCGAGCAGCTCGCGGGGCACGCCCGGGCACTCGTTGGGCACCTCGACGTCGAACACGTCGTTGTGCTTGTAGCCAGCGATGTCCAGCGAACCGTCCTGAGCAGCCTTGACGAGCGCGCGGGTATGGTAGAGCGCGATGCGGTGACCGACGCCGTACGGGCCGCCCGTCCAGCCGGTGTTCACCAAGTAGACGCGCGTATCGTTCTGCGTGATCTTCTCGCCCAGCAAATAGGCGTAGACCATGTGGTCGAGCGGCATGAACGGCTCGCCGAAAAGCGCGGAGAACGTGGGCTGCGGCTCCTTGACGCCGAGCTCCGTTCCCGCAACCTTGGCGGTGTAACCCGTAAGGAAGTGGAACATTGCCTGCTCGCGGCTCAAGCGCGAGATGGGCGGCAGCACGCCGTAGGCATCGGCCGTGAGGAAGAGCACGACGCTCGGCACCTCGCCCGTCCCGGACTCCACCACGCGCTCGATGTGCGTGAGCGGGTAGGCGGCGCGGCCGTTCTCGGTGATGGAGCTATCGGAGTAGATGGGCGTACGGCTCTTACGGTCGAGCTTGACGTTCTCGGACACGCTGCCGAAGCGGATGGCGTCGTAGATATCTGGCTCGCGCTCGCGCGTGAGGTCGATGGTCTTGGCGTAGCAGCCGCCCTCGATGTTGAAGACGCCGCGGGGACTCCAGCCGTGCTCGTCGTCGCCGATCAAGAGGCGCGCCGGGTCGGCCGAGAGCGTGGTCTTGCCGGTACCCGAGAGGCCGAACAGGATGCAGGTCTTGCCGGTGTCGGGATCGACGTTGGCAGAGCAATGCATGGGGAGCACGCCGTCCTCGATGGGCAGGAGGTAGTTCATCATCGTGAAGACGGCCTTCTTGATCTCGCCGCAGTAGCCGGTACCGGCGACGACGATCTGCTTCCCGTTCATATCGAGCATCACCGCAGCGGGCTCGACGCCATCGCGGTCGCGGGAGCACACGTACGTGGGCGCCGCGAGCACCATGATGTCCGGACGGCCGAAGACCTCAAGCTCATCCTTGGAAGGACGGACGAGCATGTTCTGGATGAAGAGCGCCTGGTGCGCGCGCTCGCATACGACCATGACCTTGCGCGCATACTGACGGTCGGCGCCCGCATAGCCGCGGATCACGAACAGGTGGCGGCGCTGCGACATGTAGCGCACCACGTTCTTGCGAACGCGCTTATAGGTGGCCTCGTCGATGGGCTTGTTGGTCTTGCTGTTCCAATTCACCTGCTCGTCGGCCTCACCGGCGTCGACGATGTAACGGTTCTCGGGGCTGCGGCCGGTAAAGGCGCCCGTCGACACGGAGAGCGAACCGGTCGAGGTGAGGTATGCCTCATGGTGCGACACGGAGTGCTCGATGAGCTTCGCGGGGCTCCAGTCCACATGGACGCGATCGAAATCGCAGTTGATTCCGTTTTCCAGCAGTATCGTCTCGATCATTCGCAGTACCTTTCTAGCCCTTGGCGCGCACTCCGAGCGATCAAGTAGCCGCGCCGTCCGTAACAACTGTGTACATCGCTCAACTACACTGGTAACTGATTATAATTGACGTTCACGCGTTGTCGCACCACGACACCGTGAACGGTCATGACCCCGATGAAGAGGAACGCCGTGTCCTTGAATCCCCTCGATACCCTCCGCCTTAAGCTCGCCGAGCGTCGCGGCACGCCGGCCGCGAGCCCCTCCCGCGCTGCGCGCGCCAACGCGGGCCACCCCGCTGCGCGGCGCCGCCGCCAGCCCTACCTCGCCCGCCTTGTCAACCAATGGTGGACGCGCCTGCTCCAGTCGGTGTACAAGGGCTCCCTCAGCGAGCAGGAAGAGGAATACGAATCGCACAGCGCCTCGCGCGACTACGTGTGGAACACCATCGGAACCACCGTATGGGGCATGTCGCTTCCCATCCTCTCGATCATCGCCACCCAGCTCGCCGGCACCGAGCAGGCGGGCATGTTCTCGCTCGCGTTCTCCACGGGCATGCTGCTCATGTACGCCGCCAACTACGGCGTGCGCAACTTCCAGGTTTCTGACATCGACGAGACGCATGCCTTCACCTCGTACCAGATCAACCGCTGGAGCTCCGCCGCGGCCGCGCTCGTGCTCGGCATCCTCTACTGCACCGTGCGCGACTACCAGCCCTACATGGCAACCATCTGTGCCGGCGTGTACCTCTTCAAGCTCGTCGACGGCATCGCCGACGTTTACGAGGGGCGGCTGCAGCAGGCAGACAAGCTCTACCTCGCCGGCATCTCGCAGACGCTCCGATCGGGCGCGGTGTTTCTCATCTTCACGCTCTTCCTGCTCGTGACGCACAACATCGCCGTGGCATCCGTCGCCATGGGCATCGCCGCGGTGGCATCGCTCGTGCTCGTCACGATTCCGCTCGCGCTGCTCGAGACCGAGAAGTCACGCCGCTGGCGCATGGAGGAGGTCATCGATCTCTTCCGCCAGTGCTTCCCGCTCTTTGCGGCGCTCTTCCTCTTCAACCTCATCGAGACCATGCCGAAGCTCGTGATGGAGGGATCGCTCCCCTACGAGAACCAGATTTACTTCAATGCGCTGTACTTCCCGTCGCAAAGCATCCAGATCATCATCGGCTTCATCTATAAGCCCCAGCTCGTACGCTTGGCCAACATCTGGTCCAACCCGCGCAAGCGCCGCCGGTTCGACCTCATCATCCTCGCGATGGTGGCCGTTATCGTTGGCGTGACCGCAGCGGTGGGCATCCTCATGGCAACGGTCGGCATACCGTTCACGAGCTTCATGTACGGCGTTGACTTCGAGCAGTTCCGCTTCCTCTGCTACCTCATGGTCATCGCGGGCGGCGTCATCGCGGCGATTGACTTCCTGTACGCCATCGTGACGGTGCTTCGTCGCCAAGGCTCCGTGATGCGCCTTTACCTGCTCGCATTCGTGGCGGTCACGGCGCTCTCGCTCGTGCTCGTGAACCTCATCGGGCTCACGGGCGCCGTGGTGAGCTATCTGGCGTCGATGGCCTTCCTGCTCGTGCTGCTCATTCTGGAATACCTCAACATTCGCCGCGCCATCCGCAAGGAGCGGAACCCGTTCTCGTCATAGCGGCCGGACGCGCGCAAACGAGACAGTTTCACCCGGCACAACTGTCTCATGCGGAGTGAGACAGTTGTGCCGGGTGAAACTGTCTCACTACTCGCCGTCCTTGATGGTGCCGTACCAAACGGCTCCGTCATCGAGGCGTACGAGCCCCACGCGCCCCCTCGGCGCGCCCGCTGCCGCGGAGCAATCGATATCGATGCGATCGGCAACGCCGCCCGTCGCATCGCATGCTCCCACGGGGACCACGATGCCGCGGCCATCCTCGTTAACGCCTTCGTTTGCCATGCGGTCCGCGTAGCGCGAAAGCACGATCGACGGAGTATGGCCCACCACCACGACGGGACCGGTGCCATCCTTGCCCACGAATCCGGTCGGTTGGCCCCAAAACTCCTCGCGCGTCCACAGCAGGGTTTCCGGCAGCTGGCGCGACATCATATCGAGCAGCTGTTCTTCGGTGGCCTCCGCCGCACCGCGCCCTTCGCTCGTGTCTACTCCCGCCGTCGCCAGGTACCCGCGCGCCTCCATCGCGTCGATGCCCGCATGCGTGAGGATGTAGCGACGGCTCTCGGTCTCTGCCACGGCGAACAGCGGCAACCCGCGCATCCAATCGATGAGCTCGGCGTATTCATCGCGATCGAGCACGTCGAGGCCGGTCGCCGTAGCGAACCCGCCGTTGAGTGCCCAGGTGAAGCCATCCATCTCCCCCGTATCGAGAAGCACGTCGAGGAGCATGTTCTCGTGATTTCCCATGAGAACGTGGACGTTCGGAAGCGACCGCACGCAACGAATCACGTCGACGGGCGCGGGCCCGCGATCGACCATGTCGCCAAGGACGTAGACCTCGTCGTCATCGCCCGGGGACGCAAGATCGAGCACCTCTTCGAGGGCACGGACATGTCCGTGAATGTCCGACATCACATAAATCGCCATGGCGTCTCCTCCGTGCATCGAACGCGTGCCATGCGCGCTCGTGCCTGTATTGTACCCGCTCCGCCACCCGTTCCGCACGGCATCGCTCACGCCCGGCTGGGTTCTCCCGCAGGCCTTCGCCGCCGGTGCCCCATCCTTGCCCACCGTGCCCCGTCGCCGCCGACGCTCCGGCCTTGCCCCCGCGCCCCGTCGCCGCCGGCGCCCCTCGGGATGCCCGAAATCTCGAGTGTTTCACTGGGATTAACTGAGCGACGGTCGCGTTGCGCCGTAGGGCATATGGTAGAGTTACGAGACTCCGATATTGCATAGACAAGGGGGTTTCGGTGCAACGCGTGCATAACTTCTCCGCCGGTCCTGCTGCGCTCCCAGAAAGCGTGCTCCAGGAGGCCCAGGCCGAACTGCTCGATTACCGTGGATGCGGCATGTCTATCCTGGAGATGAGCCATCGCTCCCACGCGTTCTCCGAAGTCATCCAAGACGCCGAGGACACGCTGCGCCGGCTCGTTAGCATCCCAAGCAACTATCATGTGCTGTTCCTTCAGGGCGGCGCTACGCTGCAGTTTGCCGGTATCCCCATGAACCTCATGCGCACAGGCCGGGCGGGCTACATCGTCTCCGGAAACTTCGCCAGGCTTGCATGGCAGGAAGCGCGAAAGTATGGTGAGGCCGAGGCGCTCTCCTCGAGCGAAGAGACCGGCTTCGATCGCATCCCCGACCTTGCGCCCGCTGCGGAGCGGGCCGCAGCTGGAGACCTCGACTACGTCTATATCTGCCAGAACAACACAATCTTCGGCACGATGTTCTCCTCGCTCCCCGACTGCGGAGCCACCCCGCTCGTCGCAGACGTGTCGAGCTGCTTCCTTTCCATGCCGCTCGACGTCGAGCGCTATGGGCTCATCTATGCCGGCGCGCAAAAGAACGCCGGCCCTGCGGGCGTGACCGTCGTCATCGTCCGCGACGACCTGCTGGGCGAGGGCCCGGCGCTCGCATGCTGCCCCTCGTACATGAGCTACCGCACGCAGGCGGACAAGGACTCGATGATGAACACGCCGAACACGTTCGGAATCTACCTGTGCGGCAAGGTGTTCCGTTGGGTCGAGAACGAAGGCGGGCTCGCCGCCATGGAAAAGCGCAACCGCCAGAAAGCGAAGACGCTCTACGACCTGCTCGACCGCAGCGAGATCTTCGTGCCCACGGCGCAGCCGGAATCTCGCTCCATCAGCAACGTCACCTTCCGTTGCGCCACGCCGGAACTGGACGAAGCGTTTATCTCCGGTGCTCGCGAGCGCGGCATCGAGGGTATCAAGGGGCACCGCCTCGTGGGCGGCATGCGGGCGAGCATCTATAACGCCGTTTCCCAAGCATCCGTCGACGCGCTCGCAGCCTACATGCAAGAGTTCGAGAAGAGCCGTCGATCTAACTAGGCTAGCAGCCCCGGCCCGCAAGGCCGCTGCTAGCCTCCTGGCAGGATTCGCCCGCCGCGCCACCACAGGTCCAGCACCCCCTGCACCCAACGTGGCCCCCGCTCTCGAATTCCCGCCGACTTGTACGCGCGTGCGCAGGGTTCAGGGCGTGTCTCCTGCGCGAGTTCCGCACGAGCCGGAGGCGCCAGCGGCGCCTCCGAGCGAGCAGGACTGCCCGAGCGCAGGAGACACGCCCTGAACCTGACGGGAGCACTCATGCGAAACATCAAAATCATCGATGACATCACCAAAGACGGCCAGGTCACCTTCGGCGACGGCTATGCCTTTGTCGACGACACGGCCGAAGCCGACGCCATCCTCATGCGGTCGACCGACCTTCACGGATACGACCTGCCCGCGAGCATCCGGGCCATCGCGCGCTGCGGAGCCGGTGTGAACAACATCCCTATCGACGATTACGCGAAGCGCGGCGTCGTGGTCTTCAACTCTCCGGGCGCTAACGCGAACGCTGTCAAGGAGATTGTGCTCTGCATGATGGTCCTCTCGAGCCGCGGCGTCGTGCAATCGATGGATTGGGTACGCCAGAACGCCGACGACCCCGATATCCTCACCCACGCCGAGCATGTCAAGAAGGCGTTCGTGGGACGCGAGCTCAAGGGCAAGCGCGTGGGCGTGATCGGCCTGGGCAACGTGGGCTCCAAGGTTGCCAACGCCTGCGTCTACCTGGGCATGGATGTGTATGGCTACGACCCCTTCATCTCCGTTGAGCATGCCTGGGAGCTCAGCCGCGACGTGCAGCGCGTGGGCACCCTCGAAGACCTTTGCCGCGGTTGCGACTACCTGACCCTCCACGTGCCCAGCAAGGCGGACACCGTGGGCATGATCGGCACCGACCAGCTTGCGCTCCTCGCTCCCGGCGCGGTGCTCATCAACTTCGCACGCGAGACCATCGTTGACGAGGATGCCGTCGACGCCGCCCTCCATGAGGGCAGGCTCTCGTGGTTCGCGACGGATTTCGCCACGCCCAAGACCGTGCTCATGCCCAACACCTTCATCACCACACACTCGGGCGCCGGCACCGAGGAAGCCGAGGCCAACTGTGCCGATATGGCCATCTCGGAACTGAAGGACTATTTGGAGAACGGCAATATCGCGCACTCCGTGAACTATCCGAGCTGCTCCATGGGCAAGGCGCGCGCGGCGAGTCGCATTGCCTGCCTGCACGCGAACGTGCCCAACATGATCGGCCAGATCACGGCAATCCTCGCCAAGGACAACGCCAACGTGCAGCGCATGGTCAACGAAAGCGCCGGCGAGAATGCCTACACGATGTTCGACACCGACGAGCATCTCGAGAGCTCGACCATCGATGCCCTCAAGCGCATCTCGTCGATGTACCGCGTCCGCGTTATCAAATAGCTGATATCCCTTGCCCGCATCGAATACAGCGCCGTAAGCCGTCCTCTTCGAGAGAAGGGCCGTTGGGTTCCGGGGGCAGCGCCCGCGCTCCCGGAACGTCCGTGACCGGCTGCGGCAAGCACCCAATAGCGAACGAACTGTTCCAAGCGCCGCATCAACCATGTCAGCAAAGCGCCTACATCCGTCACGGTACAATAGAGCGGCCATCGTTTCCGCATGATTTGAAAGGGCCTACCATGAAGGTCTTACCGTTTCCCTGCACGCGACCGGCCCCGGAGGTTGCAGCCGAAGTTGCCGCCCCACCATACGATGTCTTTGACCGCGACGAGGCAGCGGCCTACGTGCAGGAGCGGCCGCTCTCGTTCGTAAACATCGATCGGCCCGAGACGCAGTTTCCCCCAAGCCAAGACATGTATGCGCCCGAGGTCTATGCGCACGCGGCGGAGCTTTTGCGCGAACGCATCGCCGACGGCACCTATCTCTATGATGCGGCGCCCTGCTACTACCTCTACGAGCTGAAGCGCGCGGGTCGCGCGCAGACGGGCATCGTGGCCGTATGCTCCGTCGCCGACTACGAGGAGGGCCGCATCAAGCGCCATGAGCTCACCCGGCCAGACAAAGAGCAGGACCGCGTCGACCACATCGAGGCGCTCGGCTACCAAACCGGCCCCATCTTCCTCGCCTACCGAGACGAGCCGGTGCTTCAGTTCATCTTAGACGCCGTGAAAACCGGCAAGCCCTTGTACCACTTCACCGACGAGGAGGGAATCGAGCAGACGGTCTGGCGCGTCCATCGTCCCGAGAGCATCGAAGCCATTCATGCCATGCTCGATCGTATGCCGAGTCTCTATATCGCAGACGGCCACCATAGGACCGCTTCGGCCGTCCGCGCCGCCCACGACCTTCGCAGCAAGGCCCAGGCAGAGGGCACCTACACTGGCAAGGAGCCCTTCAACTACTTCCTCTCGGTACTGTTCCCCGCAAGCCAGCTCACCATCCTCCCCTACAACCGTGTAGTCGCCGACCGCGCGGGGCTCTCGCCAGCCGAGCTCATCGAGCGGGTGCAGGCAGCAGGCTTTCAGGTCGAAGAGCATACCGGCCCCGTCGAACCCGAGCAGCCAACCGTTTTCGGCTTGTTCAGCGCTGGACGCTGGTGGAAGCTCTCCTGTTCGCCCGAGCTCTTGGCAGAGGCGCAAAGCGCGGGGCCTGTTGCGGCGCTCGACGCATCCATCCTCCAAGAGCATCTTCTTGAGCCGATCCTGGACATTGGGGACCCACGACTCGACGAGCGCATCGCGTTCGTAGGCGGCATTCGCGGGACGACGGAGCTCGAAGAGCGAGCAGGCTCCCTCGGCGTAGCCTTCACCCTGCATGCAACAAGCATGGACCAGCTCATGGCGGTAGCCGATGCCGGGCTTCTCATGCCGCCGAAATCAACTTGGTTCGAGCCGAAGCTCAGAAGCGGCCTGTTCTTACATCGCATCGCTTAAGAAAACGCTGCTGCACCTCGCGTGATGCGTGGGGCCGGCCCGCCTCTCGCTCAAGCCCGCCGGCGCCGGCCATCCCGCCCGTATCTCGGCTTTCCGCCCGCGCCAGCCACCACGCCCGCGCTGGCTTCCACAGCCGCACCGGCCCTCCGGCCTACATTCCCATACCGGTGAGCACGATGCCGCATAGGACGCCCACCACGTACAGCGCGACGAGGATGACCACGTTCTCTCGCAGGCTCCGATTGGTGCGGAAGAGCACCAGGAAGCCGGCACCGGCTCCTACGAGGGTACCCGCGAGCATAGCCCCAAACGAGAGCACTCCCTCAAGGTAAAGCTGGGTGATAACCACGCTGGCCGCGCAGTTTGGAATGAGCCCCACGAGGGCAGAGGCGAAGACCGCGAGCATGCGGTTTCCGCTCAGGAACGCCTCGAGCGCCGGCTCCCCCACCGTTTCGAGCACCGCCACGAGAGCCATGGTGACGAGGAAGATGAACGCGGTCACCTGTACGGTATGCGAAAGGGCGCTGCGAACGACCGGCCACGCTCCGCCGTGGTGATCATGGCCGTGATCATGACCCGAAGACCCTGCCTCATGATCGTCGTCGCAACCGCAGTGGTCGCGCTCGCACAGGCGATGGATATGGTCTGCGCCTTCCCCCGCCTCCGCGAGCTCGTCGATCACATCCTGCTCGACCGCGGAATCGCCCGCCACGGCAGCAGGCCCCAGCACACCGCGGCGCATGGCGGCATGGGCCCGCGCATTGCGACGAAGCGCACGCAGCGCGGCGTCGACAGCGAGGCCGACCACCGCGGCAACCGCCGCCTTCGCCAGAAGCACCTGTGCCAAAAGGCCCGCATCCACGCGCTCGGCCACGAGCAGGGGCAGCATCTCGTCGGAAGTCGAGAGGAACACCGCCACAAGCGTGCCGAGCGTGATGACGCGTCCCGCATAGAGCGTCGCCCCCATGGCGGAGAAGCCGCACTGCGGCACGATGCCGAGAAGCGCGCCCACCACCGGCCCCGCCGCACCAGCGCGCTTGACGACGCCATTCACCCGATCGCCCGCTGCGTGTTCCAGGAGCTCGAGCGCCAAATAGGTAATGAGCAAGAACGGCACGATGGGGAGCGTATCCTCCAGCGCGTGCGTCACGATATGTTCAAACAATTCCATCGGGAGCGTTCCCCTAACGTAAAGCGTGGCCGTCGTACGCAAAGCATAATCGTCGCGCGCACGGCGCGGCTATCTAGCGAAAAGCGTAGTTGTGAAAGGTTCATACCCTTCGCGCCGGTGCCATAGCGCGCCGAGCAAGTTGAGTTATTGTACCCATGCAAGTTTCATAGAGCAAACATAGATACTTTGATCGATCAGGGAAGGACGGCCCTCTTGAATACCCAGCAGGCACTTGATTACGCATACGCGTTTTATATCCCCGAGTTCATCTTCGGTGGCGGCTACGAGGTCATGGAGGCGGAACGCCAGAAGGGCGAGGAGGCGCTGAAGGCGCTCGTCGCCGCCTGGAATGAAGGCCAGGACACCTCGTTCGGCTTCGACGTGGTGCGCGAGCTCGGCGATCGCAACCGCGCGCTCTGCGATGCCATCGGCGAGTCGCGCCTCCGCAACACCGCGAGCAGCGTGCTCGCGCGCAGCCTCTCCGACCGCGACATCTGCCAAGGCATCGCAACGATGCAGGGCCGCACGCTCGCCTCGGTCGAGCGCGAGGTGCGCGGTGACCGCAACGCACTCGGCGTCGCCTATGTGCGCGAGAAGGTCAGTGGCACCGTGCTGGGTATCGACATAGAGACCACGGGCACCGCACCCGAGCGCGGCTACATCATCAACGTCGGCTGGGAGCTTATGGACCTCACGAGCACCGCGGTGCCGCGCGACGGCGAAGCGCACTTCTTCGGCCTGCCCGAGAACCCCTACAAGGAAACCGGCGTCCCGCTCGAGAACATCCACCACATCAGCTGGTCGGACATCGAGGGCAAGCCGCTCTTCCGCGAAGACCGCGAGTTGCAGGCACGGCTCCTCGACCTTATGACGAGCCACCCCATCATGGCCCACAACGCCGCTTTTGAGGACTCCTGGTTCATGATGCACCTCGAGGGCTATGCCGAGGCGCGACGCGAGGGCAAGATCGTGGTCATCGACTCGCGCGACATCTGCCGCCGCCTCGACGGTGAAGTTGTCTCGCTGCCGCGCGAATCCGCTCCCGCCGCCCTTGAGAACTGGGCGCGCCGCCGTGGGACCCTTGCGGAAAACGAAGCCGAGCGCCATCAGGGCCTCGAGGATACCGATCTCATGCTTCGAACGGTGCAGGCAGAATTCAACCGAAAGTCAATGTTCGCAGCGTAAGGCCTCGCTCCCCCTGGGCGTCCCTCTGCGCACGCGGCGGCCCTTGCCCCTCGCTGGTCCTCGCAGTTCGGCATGGCCGAACTGCTGCGGAAGCGCTCGGGGCAAGGGCCGCCGCGTGCGCAGAGGGATGCCATGCGCTTAGGCCTTACAGGGCTGTCGGCGAGAGGGGATGCGGGTTACGGACGCTGCCCGTCCCCTCGATCCCTGACGGAAGCGTGCACCTTGCCTTAGTCCACGCTCTTGAGCGCTTCCAGCATGTCGACGTTTCTGAGCTTTCGGTTTACCACGAAGTACATCACGATCACCACGGCTGCCACCACGAGCACCGGCATCGTGAAGGCAAGCGCGCCGCATGCGGGGTTGAACATAAGCTCCTCCGGTGGCACCGCGCGAATGATATAGAGCTGCAGGATGCGCCCCGCGCCCCAGCCCACCGGCACGCCGATCAACGAGAGCAGGATGGTCTCGCGATAGATGTACATCGTCACCTCCCGTTCGTAGAACCCGAGCACCTTGATGGTCGAAAGCTCGCGGATGCGCTCGCTCACGTTGATGGTCACCAGGTTGTAGACGATCACCACCGCGAGCATCGCAGCGACTACGATGAGCACCCCCATGATCATGTTGAGCGATCGCACGATGGTGTTCACCTGGTTGATATACATCGTGTTCTGCACCACGCCCGCCACACCGTCGAGCCCCATGAAGCGGGCCGCCATGGTCTGCGTGTTCGAAAGGCTGCCGTCGGCTAGCTTGGCCACGTAGGCGTTCGAATCGAATACCTGCCCGAATACCTGCTCATAGCAGCTCTCGCTCATGAACATGAAATGCATGACGTACATCTCGCAGATGCCCGAAACACGCACCTCGTGGTCGGCCCCATCGGCATCTTTGAAGGTAAGCGTATCGCCCACCTCGACACCCGTGAGGTCCGCCAGGCGTTCTGAGATCACGGCGCCGTCGGAGGGCAGATCGAGCGGTTCGCCCGTCACGCGGTTCCTGAGGTCGATGTAATCCGAGAGGTCCATGCCGTCCTGCGCCACGAGCAGCGTGATGCTCTGCGTGTCGCCCTTGTCGCCCGCCTCTTTGGAGACGCTCTCGTAGCGGATGGGCGCATAGCTCGACACCTCATCCGATGCAAGGACCTCGCTGATCGCTGCCTGCTCCTCGTCCGACACGTGCGCGCCCTCGGCCACGATAAGATCGTAGTCGATGAGCTCGCCGAACTGCCGGTCACCGATTCCGCCCACGGAGTGCTGCACCGAAAAGCCCGTGAACAGGAGCGCCGCGGCACCCGCCACGCCCACGATGGTCATGAGCGCGCGGCTCTTGTAGCGGAAGAGGTTGCGCGCCGTGACCTTCTGCGTGAAGGAAAGGCGGCGCCACACCGGCCCCACGCGCTCGAGCAGAATCTTCGACCCCGCCGCAGGGGGCTTGGGCAACAGCAGCGCCGCGGGCTTCTCGCGCACTTCCCGCTTCGCCACGATGATGGCGGGAAGCACCGCGGCGATAAAGCAGAACGCGAACGCAAGCAGCGTCACCCCGGGGTAAATATGGAGCTCGATGAGCGGCATGGTGTAGGCATGCGCGTACGCGGCCCACACGATGAGGGGCAGAAGCGTATGGCCGGCAAGCACGCCGATCACCGTGCCCGTAAGGCCCGCGACCGCACCGTAGAACGAGAACTTCTTGATGACATCGCGGTCGTCGTAGCCGAGCGCCTTGAGCGTGCCGGCGTTGATGCGCTCTTCGTCGACCATGCGCGTCATGGTGGTGAAGGTCACGAGCGCGGCCACGAAGTAGAGGAAGTACGGGAAGATGCGAGCGATGGCATCGACGATCTCGGAGATGGTCGCGTAGACAGTATAGCCCTCTGAACCGGGGACCTCGCGGCGGTTATAAACGGTATACAGGGGCGAATCGATGCTGTCGCGCGCCTCGCGGGCGTCGGTAAGCTCCTCCTCGGCATCGGAAATCTCCTGCTCCGCCTCGGGAAGCTCCTCGTTGTACTGGGCAAGCCCGTCCTCGTAGGCCGTCTGATTCGCGGCAAGCTCCTCTCGCGCCGCGTCGATCTTTTCGGCGGCGGCATCATATTCGCCCGTCTTGGCGGCAAGCTCCTCCGCCCCGGCCTGCCATGCGGCGAGCCCGCTCTGGTAGGCACCGAGGTTCTCGTTGTACGAAGCGACGCCCTTCTGGTACGCCGCATATCCGGCTTCGTAGAGCTGTTGCTTTTGGGCGAGCTGCCGGCCCGCTTCTGCGAGCTGCTCGGCAGCCGATGCAAGCTCCGCCCGCTTGCCGTCAAGCTCGTCTTGCGCAGCATCGATCGCCTGGATGCAGGCGTAGTAGCCGCCATCGTCACCGGCGGTGCCTTGGTCGGCGTCCACGTTCATGAATGCCTCATACGCCGCCTTGAGTTGCGTGAGCTGCGCTTCGAGCGCCGTCGTGTCCTCGCCTGCCGCTCCCGCCTGCCCAATTGCGGCCTCAAGCTGGGCAATCCCCTGCTCGTACTGGGCCTTGCCCCCTTCGAGCTTCTTTCGCTCGGCATCGACCTGCTGCTGCGCGGCATCGGCTTCGGCCACGCCTTCGTCGTATTGCTGCTGCTTCTCTGCAAGCTCCCGCCGGCCGTCCGCCAGCTGCCGCGCCGCAACAGCAAGCTGCTGCTCGCTTGCATCAAGCTCGGCGCGGCCGGCATCCAGCTGGGCCTTCGCCGTCTCAAGCTGACCCCACGTCGCATCGAGCGCGGCACGACCATCCGCAAGCTGAGCAGCGGCGTCCGCGAGCTCGCCCTCGTAGGATGTGATCAGCTCGCGAGCATCTGCAAGCTGGGCGGAGGCGCCCGCGAGCTCCGCCGCGGCGTCATCAAGCTGCGCACGCGCATCGTCGACCTGCGCCTGGCCGTCGGCGATCTGCTCGTCAAACTGACCTTGCACCACGGCAAGCCGGTGCGCCCCGCGGCCCTCGAGCAGCTTCTCGAGCTCCTCCTTATGCGCCGCGACCCTATCCAGATACTCCTGGCCATACGGGTCGAGGCCCTCGGTGTCGTCGAAACGCAAGCGCGCCACCATGTGATAGTCAACATCGAAGGCATCGTCAGTTACCACGGCAAAGCCGGCAAGATCGCCGGTGCCCGCCTGAGACTGGCCCATGTTGAGGTTCGAGACGATCTCCGACGAGTTCACCACACCCACCACGGTGAAATCGTGCCGCGTGAGCGCGTAATCACCGCTTACGTCTTCCTCCTCGGCGAAGACGATGGTCGAACCTACCGGATGCTCGTCCGCTATGGTCGTGGAGATCGCAACCTCGTCTGCTTCCTCGGGAAGCCTGCCTTCGACCACCTCATACTGCGAGATGCGCTCCGGCAGCGAGCTCACGCGCACCGCATTATGCGTGCCTGCAACCGTCACGTCCTTCATGTAGCCATATTCGACATCCGAGATGCCCGATGCCCGCTCGATCACGGCCTCGTCGCTCTCATCAATTCCCAGACCTCCAATAATGGTAAGATCCGCCGCGTTGTATGTGTCGAAGTAATGCCTGCCCGTGATGCGCATATCCGGGCCCGCCACGTTGAGACCCACGAGCGCGAAGGCACCAAGGGCCATGAGCAACACGATCGACACGAAGCGCCCGCGCGATTTGCCTACCGTGCGCTTGATGTCGCGCCAAAGCATGCGCTTGCCGCGCGGTACCTTCCTATTCTTCCTGCTCATCCGCCCCACCTACCACTCGATATCCGCGATGGCCTGCGGCCGCTCGTTGAGCTCGACCGCCGTCACGTGCCCGTCGTGCATATGGATCACGCGGTCGGCAATGGGGGCAATCGCCGAGTTGTGTGTCACGATTACCGTCGTTGCCCCGCGCACCCTGCTCATATCCTGCAGAAGCTGCAAGATCTGCTTACCGGTGCGATAATCGAGGGCACCCGTGGGCTCGTCGCACAAGAGGATCTTGGGGTTTTTCGCCACGGCGCGGGCGATGGCAACGCGCTGCTGCTCGCCGCCCGAGAGCTGCGCGGGGAAGTTGTCCATGCGCTTGCCGAGCCCCACCATCTGGAGCACCTCCACGGTGTCGAGGGCATCTGCGACGATCTCGCTCGCCAGCTCGACGTTCTCCTTGGCGGTGAGGTTCTGGACGAGGTTGTAGAACTGGAAGACGAAGCCCACGTCCTCGCGTCGGTAGCGGGTGAGCTCGCGGGCCGAATATCCCGCGATGTCCGTCCCGTCGATAACCACGCGCCCCTCGTCGCAGGTATCCATACCGCCGAGAATGTTAAGCACGGTCGACTTCCCCGCACCCGACGCGCCGAGCACGATAGCGAGCTCGCCGCGCTCGACCTCGAAGCTCACATGATCGTTGGCGCAGATTACGCCTCCTCCTGCTCGGTATCGCTTGCACTCATTCTGCACTTCGATGTATGCCATCAGCCACGTCCTCTCTTCTCGCGGGCCATGCCCGCGTGCCTGTCCGCCTACGAGTTCGAGCGCCCCGCCATCCATAGGGGAAGGTTGCATCCGACACTCGTTGCGGAATAAAATAGACAACGTGTTGTTTTAAGTCCATCGACAGATATTCCTCACCTGTTGATTTAGGGTTCATCTCCACATGAAGAACACGCGCTTCGAGGAGGGCACTATGGCAAACCAGATTCGTCGCACCACCACCGAGCCACGTCTCCGTGCGGCGCTTACCGAGCTCCTTGCAGAGCGCGGCCTCGAAACCATCTCCGTGAGCGACATCACGCGGCGAGCGGGCGTCAACCGTGGCACCTTCTACGCGCACTACACCGACAAACACGATCTTGTGCAGCAGCTGATCAACGGCGTGCTCGAGGACCTCACCAATATCGTGCTCGGAGAGGAAGGCGTCGCGGCCGATGCGGAAGGCGAGGACCGCGAGGTGCCGGCGGATGAGCCGGGCGCGGTGGAGCCCATACCCTTCGAGCGCGTGCAGGCCGCCCTCGTCTATGCGCGCGACCACTACGCCCTTCTTGCCGCCCTCACCGACAACGGCACCGATCAGCGCATCTACGAGCAGATGAAGGCGCTCATCGGAGAGTTGGTCGAACGCAGCGCGCGGCAGCACGGCATCACGGTGGACTACGGAGACGTGCCCGAGGATTATGCGCGCGAAATGATGCTCTCGGGCGTGGCGTCGGTGATCTGGCTCTGGCTTCGGCGTGGCTGCCCCGAGAGCCCGCGCGGCATCGCCACAATCATCTGGAAAGCGAAATCGCGCTCACTCGAAGAATGCGCGCAGCGCCATGTAAGCAACTGATCGCAAGCCGCTTGCTACAATATCGCTAGGGAACAACAAGAGGTACGGGGGCACCTATGAACGACCGCACACCGCGGAGAGATGCGGGGCAGCATCCGCACATGCGACGGGCACCACGCGGCAAGCATGGATCGCCTTTGATGCACAGCGAGACACACCCTGCGGCGCGACCACGGCCTACCGGACGTCAACCACGCCGGGACCTCCGGAGCGATCAATCCGCTCACGGCTCTCGACAGCTCCCAAACGCCCATCCCGCCCGCCCGAGGGCGCCGAGGAACCAGCAGGTTCCTTCGCTGCAGCAGCCTGGGCATAGGAGGCAACAGCCCGAAGGCAGCCAGCGCCCCGGGTACAGGCAGCAGCCCGGGTACAGGCGGCAACAGCCCGGACGCAGGACGGCGGCCGCACGGAGGAGAAGCGCGCGCGGCATTGCACCCATCATCGCAGGAGCCTGCGTTCTCGCCGTGCTCGCCTTTGCCCTGTGGAACATTGGCGCGGTGGTCGCCGGCATCTTCTCGAGCGATGCCTCTCAAGCACAAGATGGAAACGAGCCATCAACCATACAAGAAGCCGTTGCTGATCCCGGCGACATCGTAATCGGGCTCAATGGCGACGAAGACACCTATGTGCTCACCGGCGAGGAGTATCTTGAGGCCGGTGCCCACGCAGCAGAGCCCACGGACGGCATTCTGAATGACAAGATCGAGATCTCGGGCGATGTCGACACGTCCCAAGCGGGAGACTACACCGTCACCTATCGCGTCAAAGATTCCTCCGGCCACGTCGCCGAAGCAACACGCACGATACATGTGGTAGACGACATGGAGACCCAGCAGGACGGCATCCCGATCGTCATGTACCACTATGTCTACAGCGCAGACAACCCTCCCGAAGACCTCAACGCCAACTATATTCTCGACACCGACCTCGATGCGCAGCTCGCCTACCTTTCCGAAAACGATTATTACTTCCCCTCCTACCCGGAGCTCAAGGCGTTCATCGAGGGCACCCACAGCTTGCCGGCCAAAAGCATCGTCCTCACCTTCGACGACGGGCAAAACGGCGTTTTCACGCTCGGAGGCCCGCTCTTCGAGAAGTACCACATTCCGGTGACATCGTTCATCATCTGCAACAACAGCGACGCGGGTGACGTCGTGGTAACGTACCAGAACCCCTACATCTCGTTCCAGTCGCACTCCTTCGGGCTGCATCAGCCTGGCGGTACCGTGGGGCACGGCGGTCTCATCAGCGCGCTTAGCAAAGACGAGATCGTCGAGGATCTGGAGCACGCACAGCAGATTCTCGGCACCACTGAGGCGTTCGCATACCCCTTCGGCGATGTGACCGACGATGGCCGTGCCGCGGTCGAAGAAGCCGGTATCCTCTGCGCTTTCACCACTAAAAACAGCTGGGCTCACATTGGCGACGACGTTCGCGCGCTACCGCGCGTACGCATGAACGGCGGAACCTCGCTCGATGGGTTTGTGTCACAAATCAGCTAACGCGCGCACGGCGTACCCGATTTCGTTCGCGTGCCGCACGTGCTATGCTCATGGATTACAACGCGGGCGCAGCCGCCCGGCACGGTTCCATCGAGATCATGCATGAGGAGCATTCATGACGTATCAGGCGCCGCGAGACGGGGCTCCGGTGTACGAGCTTAACACCCGCATCCGCTATAGCGAGGTCGATCACCGCGGCACGCTCACGATTCCCGCGCTCATCAACTGCTTTCAGGATTGCAGCACCTTCCAGTCGGCCGAAATCGGCATGAACATCGGGAAACTCCACGAAGAGCGTCAGGGCTGGGTGCTCACGCACTGGCAAATCGTTATCGACCGCTACCCCGGCCTCTGCGAGCACGTCGTTGTCGGCACCTTCCCGAGCTCCTTCAAGGGTGTTGCGGCAACGCGATTCTTCTATATGCGCGGCGCGCAGGGCGAGCTCATCGCGCGCGCCCGTTCGACCTGGGCGTTCATGGATTTTAGGAAAGGCCGCCTTATGCGCCCCGATCCGGAGCTCGTCAAGGCATACGGAACGGCGGAACCGCTCGAGATGCCCGACGAGGAGCGCCGCGTGCGGGTGCCCGCCGTGCCCACTTCCTGCGAGCCGCTCACGGTGCGCCTGCACCAGATCGACACCAACGAACACGTCAACAACGGGCAGTACGTGCAGATGGCACTCGAAGTGCTCCCTCGCGAGCTCGACCCCGTGAGCATTCGCGTAGACTACCGGCGCGCCGCCGTCCTCGATGACACAATCTACCCGATGGTCGGGCAGGAAGACGGACGATTCGTCGTTGCACTCAACGGCAGTGACGGCGAGCCGTATGCCGTGGTAGAGTTCACATCAGCGGCATAACGGCTGCGCCGCTGCCCCAGATCGCGGGTGCAGCGCGCTTACGAGGAGGCATGCATGGTTAAGACGTTGATTCTTGTGAGACATGGTCAGGCCGAGCCGTCCTCGGCAGCAGTGCCGGATATTGAGCGGTCGCTGACCGACGCCGGTCGCGCCGCACTTGCCGGTCCGCAGGGATTCCCGCGTACTTTCGCATTGCTGAGCAGCGATGAACGCCGCGAAGCTGCGCTTTGGGCAAGCGAGGCGCTACGCGCCCGGCAGACGGCCCAAGAGGTTGCGGCAGTATTGGGAGAACGCACCATCACCTCATATAGCTACCTTTTCGACCAGGATGAGCAGCGATTCATCGAGCATGTGCGTCAAACCGATGCCGATTGCCTGATCGTGGTGGGGCACATCCCCTTCGTCGACCGCGTAACGGAATACCTTACCGGCTCGCGTCTCTCGTTCCGACCGGGCGCCGCGGCGGCGCTGCGCCTAGACCATTCGCTTGGCCCATGCCAATCTGAGGTCATCTGGTTCGTGCAGGGACCAGCAGTGTAAGCACCGCGCCTCAATCCCGTCACACCCACGACGCCGTCGCTTTTTTCGCAGCCATTTCGTCTTGCCACGAGCGTACTGTCTGCTAGCGCGCCTCCCCGATGCCGGGGAACATCAAAACTTTCCTCAAAGGATCGGATTTTGGACCGCCATGCTCCTATCCCTCAACTCTTCGCTGGCGTTTTCGCAGGTATATGACTTGCGCATTCTTGGTCTACTCGCCTTGCTTCATAAAATTCGATCCTTTGAGGCAAGTTTTGTCTGCATGCGCTCGAACCGCCGGGGTTCTGCCTGCACGCGCCCCAGCGCGCGGAGCTCTGCCTGCACGCGCCCCAGCGCGCGGAGCTTTGTCTGCGGCGCAAAGAGGTTTTGTCCGTGGCGCTAAAAGGATCTGCCTGCGGCGCAAAAAGAAATCGCGATTCTTACGATAATTTTCTTGACATATGAGCATACGTTCATATAATCATAGTCATCTAATATCTGAACGCGTGTTCATATGAGAAGAGATGAGACTATGACAGAAGAACTCCAGGAGCAAGGCGCATCCAACGAGACTCCGGAAGAAATGCCCGATGAGGAACTCCTCTATGACCTCGCCGACCTCTTCAAAATCTTTAGCGACACGACGCGCATCAAAATTCTCTACGCCCTCATGGGCCGCGAGCTCAGCGTCTCCGACATCGCGGAGGCCACCGAGACCTCGCAAAGCGCCGTATCGCACCAGCTGCGCATCCTCAAGCAGTCGCGCCTCGTGAAGTTCAGGCGCGACGGGCGCAACATCAACTACTCCCTCGCCGACGACCACGTCTACACCATGCTCAACCAGGGCATGAGCCACATCTGCGAGTAAGTTCCAACAGCTGGGAACCGCGCCGGGGCACCCGGCAGAAAGAAAGGGGCAACCATGCGTAAATCATTCAAGCTCGACGAGATCGACTGCGCGAATTGCGCGCGGAAACTCGAAGACGCCATCAACGGGCTCGAAGGCGTGGAGAGCGCGAGCGTCAACTTCATGACCCAGAAGCTCACGCTTTCCGCGCCAGACAACATCTTCGACAACGTGCTCGACCGCGTGGTTAAGCTCACCGCAGACCTTGAACCGGATTGCGAGATCCTGCGCTAGCAGCATCCCTGCGGCCTCACGTTTCAAGGCCCGTGTCCAGGAAGGAGCAACGTACTGTGAACAAGAAGCAACGGAGGTGGCGCAACCGTATCCTCGTCGCCATCGCGCTCTTCTTCGCCATAATGCTCGCCGAGAAGCTCGGCCTATGGAACGCGCTCTTCGGCAGCTACGCCACCTACGGGGAATTTGCGCTCTACCTCATCCCCTACCTTATCGCCGGCCATGACGTGCTGCGCAAGGCATGGCGCAACATTCGGCGCGGCGAAGCCTTCGACGAGGCGTTCCTCATGACCGTCGCCACCATCGGCGCTTTTGCCACCATCTGCTTCCCCGAGACCGAGCCTCAGCTTGCAGAGGGCTGCGCCGTCATGCTGTTCTACCAAGTAGGAGAACTCTTCCAAAGCTATGCGGTGGGCAAGAGTCGCAAGTCTATCGCCAGCATGATGGACATCGCCCCCGACTACGCCAACATCGAGCGCGACGGCGAGCTCGTCGAGGTCGATCCGAACGATGTCCCCGTCGGCGGCATCATCGTGGTCAAGCCGGGCGAGCGCGTGCCGCTTGACGGCGTCGTGGCAGACGGCGCAAGCCAGCTCGACACCGCCGCCCTCACCGGCGAGAGCGTCCCTCGCCATGTCGAAGTGGGCGACAACGTGATATCCGGGTGCATCAACATGACGGGACCGCTGCGCGTCCGCACCACAAAGCCGTTCGGCGAATCCACTGTGCATCGCATCCTCGAACTTGTGGAGAATGCGAGCGAGAAGAAGGCGAAGACCGAGAACTTCATCACCCGGTTCGCCCGCGTATACACCCCTATCGTCGTTTTTGCGGCGCTCGCCCTCGCCATCATCCCGCCGTTGCTTGGCATGGGGCACTGGAGCGACTGGCTGCTTCGCGGCCTCACCTTCCTCGTAGTGTCCTGCCCCTGCGCACTCGTCATCTCGGTGCCGCTCAGCTTCTTCGGCGGAATCGGCGGGGCCTCGAGACTCGGCATCCTTGTGAAGGGATCAAACTATCTCGAGCTGCTTTCGAACGTTGACACCGTGGTCTTCGATAAGACCGGCACGCTCACCTCCGGCACATTCAAGGTCGTTGCCGTTTGCCCGGAAGAAGGCATCGACGAGGCAAGCCTTCTGGATGCCGCCGCTCACGCGGAAGCGTTCAGCGACCACCCCATCGCCGTTTCCATCAAGGAAGCGCTCGCCACCGGCATCGACCAAGACCGCGTGCGCGACGTGCGCGAAGAGTCCGGCCACGGCGTCTTTGCCATGGTCGACGGGAAAGGCGTGCTCGTTGGCAACGATAAGCTCTTGTCCGAACACGGAATCGCCTGGCAGGAAAGTGAGCAGATCGGGACGATTCTGTACGTCGCCGTCGACGGCCGCTATGTTGGCAACATCGTGATCGCCGACACGGTAAAAGACGATGCCGAGCAGACCATCCGCGACCTCCATGCCGCTGGCGTGAAATCGTGCGTCATGCTTACCGGCGACCGACGCGATGTTGCCGAGGAGGTTGGAGCCAAACTCGGACTCGACGAGGTGCACGCACAGCTGCTGCCGCAGGACAAGGTTGACGAGGTCGAGCGCCTGCTCTCGCTCGAGCGCGACGGCGCAAAGCTCGCGTTCGTGGGCGACGGCATCAACGATGCCCCCGTGCTCATGCGCGCAGACGTGGGCATCGCGATGGGCGCCATGGGGTCGGACGCGGCCATCGAAGCGGCCGATGTCGTGCTCATGGACGACAAGCCCTCGAACATTGCCCGCGCCATGAACGTCGCCCGGCGAACAATGCGCATCGTCTGGCAGAACATCATCTTTGCGCTCGGCATCAAGATTGCCATTCTCGTGCTTGCGGCGCTCGGCATCGCCAACATGTGGCTTGCCGTATTCGGCGATGTGGGCGTGGCGATCATCGCCATCCTGAACGCCATGCGCGCCATGCGGGTATAATCGTGCGCGCCGCGCGGATGCCGCCCGCGCGGCGTTGTACGAGGAGGGGAAACCTTGGCAAAACGCATCGCGTTATTCGATAACATCAAGGGCGTGCTCATCATCCTTGTGGTCGCAGGCCACTTCATGCATCCCGTTCACAACGATAACCTTGCACTCAGCGCGGCATTCGACGTGATATACCTCTTCCATATGCCGCTCTTCGTGTTCATGTCGGGCCTTTTCGCCAAGGGAGCCTATCGCGAGGGGCACCTCAATGTGAACCGCATGATCTCCTTCCTTGTGCTCGGCCTTGCATACCAGGCGGCGTACCTCGCCATCAGCGGCATGCTCACGCCGCAACGCATGCTGCTCTTCACCTCCGCACCGTGGTACCTCATCGGCATGGCGTGGTGGTACGCGGCGACACCCATGCTCTCCCGCCTGCCAGCGCCCGCCGGGCTTGCGGTGAGCCTCTGTGCATCGCTCGCCTCGGGCTGCATCGATCTTTCGAACGGCTTCCTCGCCATCAGCCGCTCGCTCGCTTTCCTCCCCTTCTTCAGCCTTGGATACTACTGCACAACCGAGCAGCTCGAGCACCTCTCATATCGCCGAGAGCTCTGGGCAGCAGTCGTGGCGGCAGTCTGCATCGCGCTGCTGCGCATCGCAGACGCTCACGCCTACGACTGGTTCTTCCAGATGGTCTATGGAGACAACCCGTATCGAAGCGGCATCGCTTCCGGCGTGGCGGCGCGGCTCACGGCAACCGCCATTGCCGTGCTATTCTCGCTTGCCACCCTTAAGCTCGTACCGAAGGCCTCGAGCAAGCTCACCGTTCTGGGCGCCCGCACGCTGCAGGTCTATGTGCTCCATCGCCTCATCCGCGCCTGGCTTACCTTTCAAACGCCCTTCTACCACCTGCCCATTCTGCTCGACCCGCTCATCGGATCAGCCATCATCCTCGCTCTGAGCGGAGGCATCACGGTCCTCTGCGCGATCCCGGCGCTCACCCCGCCATTCGATGCGCTCATGCGCATGCGCTGGATCCCCAAGCGCTCGGCAGAAGGCCACACCGCCTGATCAGGCACCGCGCGAAACGCCGTCGTACGAGGCTGCTCGGTCTATGCTTCAGCGCACCTGGCTTCCGGAGGTACCGTGTAATATCCGCCCCATTGCCATGCATGGGCTACACTTTTCCAGGCAATTGGGAAGCCCGATCGGGGCTGCCCCTATGAAGGGATATCAATGGAAGAGCTGTTCTTCAATTTCATCGACCAGTTCGGTTACTTCGCCGTGGGCGCACTTATCTTTATTGAGAATATTTTCCCGCCCATTCCGAGCGAGCTCATCTTGCCGCTCGGAGGCTTCTTCACCACTACGACCGACATGGTCCTGCCCGGCGTCATCATCGCTGCGACCGCCGGGTCGGTGCTCGGCGCTTACATTCTCTACGGCATCGGCTATGTGCTGAACCGCGATCGCCTCATGCGGCTTTTCGAGACGAAGCCCATGCGTCTTTTGGGCTTCAAGGGCGACGATATTGCCAAGGCCATTGACTGGTTCGACCGACGCGGCCAGATCTCGGTGCTCATCTGCCGCTTCGTGCCCATCGTTCGCAGCCTTATCTCCATTCCCGCAGGCGTGGCGCGCATGAACATGGTCAAGTTCGCCCTGTACACGCTGTTCGGATCGGCCGTTTGGAACACGGTGCTCTGCTCGCTCGGCGCGGCGGCGGGAAGCGCTTGGGAAACCGTGACCGCTCAGGCCGAGTGGGTATCCGACGTTGTGAAATACATCATTATCGCCATCGTGATCGTCGTTGCGATTTGGTGGATCGTAAAGCGCATCATTCCAAATCTAAAGAAGGACTAGCGGCTCGAGCACTTATAGGGTGCGGGGGCATTACTATTGACCGGGCTTGATAGTCTAGCCCTAGCGCCCGGTTTTTAGCAATCCGACTCGACGCAACCTGACGGCCCCGCAGCATGAATGCGCCCCGTCGATCCCCATACGCACCCGCTAGCATATGAAGCACGTCACAGAAGGCCCAAACGGCGGCAAGCATGATAGATGCCGTCGTCGTCAACATCATTGGTTACGAACGTTGCCCGCTCCTTCACGGAATCCCAAGCGTTGCCCATAGCCACGCTCGTTCCCACCGCCTCGAACATGGAGAGGTCGTTCTCCCCATCTCCAAAGGCGACCGCTTCCTCGGGCTCAAGGCCAAATCGTTCCAGCGTGGCGGCAACGCCATATGCCTTACCGCCTTCTCGCGGCACCACGTCGCAAAACAGCTCGGTCCAGCGTGTCGCCTTCACGTTGTGGGTGTAATCGAGAAACACGTGCTCCTCGCCCGGATCGACGAAAACGCAGAACTGGTAGATCGGTGCCGAGAGCGCTTTCTCGTAGCTTTCCTCGTGGTACTGAATGCCCACCTTATCGCCAACCGTGCGCACACGATCGCTCAGGCGGCTCACGAAACTTGCCTCGGGTTGCTGCACCAAGATATCGTAGCGACGCTCCCGGTACGCATGCTCCACAATGGTTCGGGCATCCTCGGCGTCAACCGGCACATCGCGATACGCACCCGTCTCATCGAGGCAGAGCTGGCCGTTGAGCGTGATATAGGCATCGAACCCGTTCTTTAGCTCGTCAACGAGCTCGAGCATCGAGCGGCCTGTCGAGATGACCGTCTTGATGCCGCGCTCGCGCAGGGCGCGAAGCGCGTGCTTCGTAGACTCTGGCATGGCATGCGTCTTGAAGCTCAGCAGCGTACCATCGATATCGAAAAAGGCGGCTTTAATCATGCCTGCTCCCCCGTGCGTCCGACTGCGCAAACGCACCTATTGTATCCAAACGGCGCCGAGCGGGCGCGCGGCACCCCACTCTCGACCCTACGACCTCCACGCCAGTCTGCTAGGATAGGCAGTCGGATACACCACACGCGATCAGCCCAGCGCGCCGTTGAATCGGCGATTGCCTGGGCCTCCTCTCCAGCGCTTTCGAAAGGCATGACATGGCAATCCTTCTGGGCTGCGACAGCATATCTTTGGACTTTCCCACAAAACGCGTCTTTAAAAACGTCACCCTCGGTGTTAATGAGGGCGATCGCATCGGCATCGTTGGCCGCAACGGCGATGGCAAGTCGACACTCATCAATTTGCTTGCCGGAATACTTGAACCCGACGATGGGCGTGTAACCCACCGGCGGAACCTTTCCGTAGGGCTTCTTGGCCAGCGCGACAGCCTCGATGACTCCGATACCGTGCGCCACGCGGTGGTGGGGAGCGCACCCGAGTACGAGTGGGCCTCTTCGCCGCGCGTGCGAGAAATCCTTTCCGGGCTTATTCCCGACGTCCCGTGGGAGGGTGCGGTCGGCACGCTCTCGGGCGGCCAGCGCCGGCGCGTCGATCTTGCGCGCCTGCTCATCGGCACCTACGACGTTCTCATGCTCGATGAGCCCACCAACCATCTCGATATGCGCACCATCAACTGGCTCGCCCACCATCTGAAAACCCGCTGGCAGGCGGGCGCGGGCGCGCTGCTCATGGTCACGCACGACCGATGGTTCCTCGATGAGGTCTGCACCTCGATGTGGGAAGTCCACGATGGATCGGTCGACCCGTTCGAGGGAGGCTACTCTGCCTACATCCTTCAGCGCGTTGAGCGGGACCGCCGAGCTCAGGTAGAGGAAGAACGCCGGCGCAACATGGCCCGCAAGGAGCTCGCGTGGCTGAGCCGCGGAGCGCAAGCGCGAAGCACCAAACCGAAATTCCGCGTCGAGGCAGCGCGCGAGCTCATTGCCGATGTGCCGCCCTTGCGAAACGAACTTGAGCTCAAGCGCCTCGCTGTGGCGCGGCTCGGCAAGCAAGTTATCGATGTGCTCGATGTGACTGCGGGCTATCCCGACCCCCTGAAGGAGCGAAATGGCAGCGAGCACCGTCAAGAGGTGCCGAACGAGCGGGCAGACAAACCCGTGCTCGAGAATGTTACCTGGCTTATTGGAGCGGGCGACCGCTTTGGCTTGCTCGGCGAAAACGGAGCCGGGAAATCGACGCTGATCGACATCATTCAGGGCAAGCTCAAGCCGTTGTCTGGACGGGTGAAGATCGGGCAGACCGTGCGCTTCGGCGTGCTCTCACAACAGCTCGACGAGCTTCAGCCTCTCCTCAACGACACCATTCGCGAAGTGCTGAGCCGCTATAAGCGCAGCTATATCATCGACGGCAAAGAGACAAGCCCTGAAAAGCTCTTGGAACGGCTCGGGTTCACCCAGGAGCAACTCTGGAGCCGCATCGGCGACCTGTCCGGTGGGCAGCGGCGCAGGCTACAGCTCATGCTCACGCTCCTCAAAGAGCCCAACGTGCTCATCCTCGACGAGCCCGGCAACGACCTCGATACCGACATGCTCGCCATCGTAGAGGATCTGCTCGACGGCTGGCCCGGCACCCTCATCCTCGTCACCCATGACCGCTACCTCATGGAGCGCGTAACGGACCAGCAGTTCGCCCTCATCGACGGGCACCTACGGCATGTCCCGGGCGGCGTGGACGAGTACCTGCGCCTCGCAAGCAGCGCGGGATTGAGCGGTGGCCAAGGAGGATCGCCTACGTTTGCCCGCACTGGCGCCGGCAAGTCCGACGCGAAACCTGACGGAACTGCCTCGACCGGCCTCTCCAACGCCGAGCGCCAGCGCCTGCGCAAGGAAGCCGCTTCGCTCGAGCGCCGCATGGACACCCAGCGCAAGCGCATCGACGAGCTCGAAGCCCAGATGGCCGCCGTCGACCCGACCGACTACCTCGCGCTCGAAACACAGCAGCGCAAAATCGATGAAGCCCGTACCGCCATTGACGACCTCGAGACCGCATGGCTCGAGGTATCTGAACAGCTCGAAAGCTAAGCGCGCGTTTCGCGGGGTCGCACCTAGGCCCCGCGAAACGACGCGAATCCAAAGCGATCCAGGCCGGCTACGAGCGCTTCCTCGGGCGCGGCTTGCGCGTGCGACGCGCCACCGCATGCTCGTCGCCCTTACGCGATGCTTGCCGGCGCTGGCTGAGAAGCCAGCCGAACACCATGGCGGCAGCAATGACCGCTATATAGATAATCTGCTCCATCATGCCGCCCTTATGCTAAAGCTCTAAGCCCATAAGCCGTACGAGCGCCAGAATATAGATCTTAAGCGCCTCTTTGAGCGCCTCCTCACTTGCAGCCTCATTCGGTCCGTGCATCGAACCAGCCCAGGCTGGCAGCTCCAGCTCTTCGTCCTCTGGGCCGAAGGAGACGGCTCGGGCGAAATTGCGGGCATAGGTGCCGCCGCCCATCGAGAAGGGCTCGGCCTCCCTTCCCGTTACCTCACGATACACATCGAGCAGCGCCTGAACCGCAGGGTGCCCGGCATCGACGGAGAAGGGATCCTTAGAACGCCCAAGCACGAACGATGCCCCGAAACGAGACGCGAGCTGGGTTAGCGTCGCCTCCATGGCACCGGTCGTCGTCGCATCCGGAAAACGAACATCGATCGTCTGCTCGATGCGGCCATCCGGCCGGACCGCGATCGTCCCAGCGTTCAAGGTGAGTGCACCGAACGCAGTGCTTGAACAGGCAATCCCCACCGCCTCGCCGGCCGTATCGGCGTGCACCAGCTCGAGCAGCGCAAGGTAGTCGCGCTCTGCAGGGGCAAGCAGCTCGCGAATCTCCCCAAGATAGGAGACGATCAAGCCGATGGCGTTGAGCGTTCCCTCAGGGAGCGAGGCGTGTCCTCCGATACCCCGAGCGAGGATGCGGGCCTCGCCGGGCGCCGTCGATTCGATGGTCAGACGGTCCGCATTCATGCGGGGCGCGGGCAATGCGGAGGCATCGACGCCCACGACAAGCACGGACTCACTGGGGACAGCGTTGGTTGCCTCGGCACCGCTCCACGAGCGGATGACGCCATCCGCAATCGGTCCGCTCACAAAGGAACCGCCGAAGCAGCCCTTCTCGGCATTGCAGACCGGGAATGAGGCATCGGGCGTGAAAAGGAAGGCAGGGCACTCGTGTCCCGCAAGGTAATGCTTCACATCCGACATGCTCGCCTCCTCGTCGCATCCTAGAAGCGCACGGAAGCTGTAGCGTGGGGTGATGCCCTCATGCAGGAAGAACGCGCCCGCATAGAGCGATAGCACCGCCGGCCCCTTGTCGTCGATTACCCCGCGGCCAAGCAGCCAGCCCTCGCGGCGCTCCATGCTGAAGGGATCGGTCGACCAGCCAGGGCCAGCAGGCACAACATCCACGTGCGCGATGGTGGCAACCTGCTCGGGGCGCTCCCCCGCGATATCGCCCCATCCCAGATAGCCCTCGTCGTCGGCGGTGTCGTACCCCAACCTCCGCGCGATGCCCAGAGCGCAATCAAGCGCACGGCGAACGTCGGGACCGAAAGGCGCCGCGGGCTCCGCCAGCGAAGTATCCGCAACCGACGGGCAGCCCACCAATTCGGCGATGTCGGCAAGCACCTGGTCCCAGACCGTATCGATATAGGCGTCTACTCGTTCTTCAAGCGTCTTGTCCACTGTTTACTCCTCTCTGCCGGCACAACCGGCACCTTGAGCTTATGCAGGAATCAGGCGAATCGCTCCATGAAACCACCGTCCACGCCCAGAAGCCAACCGAGCTCGGTAGCGTCGCGGCAAAGACCATCGGCTCCAGACCCAGCAAGTTCAGCGCGGGCAGGTTCGTCGCGCCAAACGCCGATGCATGGAAGCCCCACTTCGTGAGCGCCCAATACGTCATGGTGCCTATCGCCCACCATCACGGCGTCTGAAGGGCCCATACCCAGCCCGTCGAGACAGGCCCTGATGCAATCCGCTTTTGTAGCGCGACCCGGCTCAAGGCGGCCGGCGATGATGTCGAACGGCGGAAGATCGAGCGCGGCGATCATCTGGCGGGCGGTCTCATCAAGGCGCGACGTCGCAACCGCAATCTTGGTGCCGCGATCTGATAGGGCGCGAAGCAGCTCGGGGATGCCCGGAAACGGCGGATAGTCGTCTGGAGCAACGTACTCGTTGAAGAGCCCGCGATAGACATCGACAAGCTCAAGCGCCTCATCGCGCGAACCGCCCGTGACGAGCATGAAGCCATCAACGAGAGGCGGACCTATGAGCTGGCGCAGATCGCCCACCGCTTCGAGGTCGTACCCCCGGGCAGCAAGCGCTCGCCGGGAGATAGAAAGCACCGCGGGCCCGGTATCTGCAATCGTCCCATCGAAATCGAAGAGCACAGCCGGACGCTCGAACGCGCCACGCTCATATACCGTTTCCATACGCCTCCGTTTACGTTGCGTGCAACGCCAACCATCATACCTGAAGAAGATAAAAGAAAAGCGCCCCAGCGCAATGCACTGGGGCGCTTTGATGCGCGAAAGAACGCGAGGCGCCTGCTACTCGGCGTCCTCGGCCTTCTCCTCGGGCTTCTCGAGCGGAGCAACCTCGATCTCCGTACCGAGGGTCTCGGCAGCGGACTTCATGGAGAGGGAGATGCGGCGACGCTCAAGGTCGATGTCCATGACCTTGACCTGAACCTTGGCGCCCACGTGGGTCACCTGGCTGGGCTGGTCAACGTGCTTGTGCGCCATCTCGGAGATGTGCACGAGGCCCTCGATGCCATCGCCCAGGTCGACGAACGCGCCGAAGGGAACGAGCTTGGTGACGGTGCCCTCGACCACAGCACCCGTGGGGTACTTCTTGACGAGCGCGCGCCACGGATCCTCGGTGGTCTGCTTGAGGCCCAGCGAGATGCGCTCGCGGTTGAGATCCACGTCGAGCACCTCGACCTCGATCTCCTGGCCGACCTTGACGACCTCGGAGGGATGGTTGACATGGTTCCAAGAGAGCTCGGAGATGTGAACCAGGCCGTCGATACCGCCGAGGTCCACGAAAGCACCGAAGTCCACGATGGAGGAAACGGTGCCCTTGAGGCGCATGCCGGGCTTGAGCTTGGAAAGAATCTCGGTGCGCTCGGCCTTGCGGGACTCCTCGAGCACCACGCGGCGGGAAAGCACGACGTTGTTGCGGTTGCGATCCATCTCGATGACGCGAGCCTCGATGGAGGTGCCCATGTAGCTGTGGAGGTCCTTCACGCGGCGAAGATCCACGAGCGAGGCGGGCAGGAAGCCGCGCAGGCCGATGTCGAGGATAAGGCCGCCCTTGACGACCTCGATGACCTCGCCCTCGACGTTCTCGCCGGACTGGAACTTCTCCTCGATGCGGCTCCAAGCGCGCTCGTACTCAGCACGCTTCTTGGACAGCACGAGACGGCCGTCCGTGCCCTCCTTGGTCATAACAAGAGCCTCGATGGAATCGCCCACCGAAACGATGTCTGCGGGGTTAGCGTCCTTGCGGATGGACAGCTCGCGGACCGGAATGACGCCCTCAGACTTGAAGCCGATGTCGACCAGGACCTCGTCCTTGTCGATCTTCGTCACGGTGCCGCTCACGAGATCGCCCTCGTCGAAGTCGGTAATGGTACCGTCGACGAGATTGTTCATCTCCTCATCATTCATATCGTCTAGCGAGAAGATGGACGTGTTCTGAATCTCACTCAAAGGTGGACCCCTTTCGAACAACGGGGCCCCGATTGCAAGGACCTGCGGATGGGCACAGGGCGAAACCGCGCCTACGCACACCCTCTGGAAAACACTCGGGGGCCAACAGATACGGATGTGAAGCGTATGCATTCACGAAGTAATAGATTACGTGGAAACGCTCTGCTTTTCAAGGTTGAGCACGGATTTTTTCACGCCTTCTCTCGTTTTGCCAAAGCCGCTCCGCAAGCGGTCCGAACGGAACGGTAAGCGGCGCTCGCGTTCGGGCGCGGTGTTCGATGGCAGGGCATTCTCGGGCGAGATTCGGACGCTTGCAGCGTTGCCGGGCGACTTTTGGGCATCGGCGGGCTGTCGGGCGACTTTTGGACAATCAGATAGTTCTCGGGCGAGATTTGGACGCGTAGAGGGGCCTGAACGTCCAGAAGTCGCCCGGGAACGCGGTGAACGTCCGAATCTCGCCCGACAACGCAAACAAACGCTCATGCCAATAATCTGCATGACAGAACCGTAAGAATCATCACGGGCACAAATGGGCATCATGTGGGGATAATAGAGCTCATAGGAGTTACCCGGCACTGCCGGGCTTTGGAAAAGGCGACGATTCGACGAGGAAAAAGGAGGTAGCTGGTGCTCAAAGCGGTGGTCTTCGACATGGACGACACGCTGCTCAGCATCAACCTGAGCGCATTTCTCGCCGTCTACGTGCGCGACGAGGCGCGGCTCCTCGGCGATATCGGGCGCAAGAACCCGTTTTCCGCGCTTGCAGCTCTCGGCGGGTCGCTCTACGACCTCAACGCGAACGAACGAGACGAGGACGATGATCGCACCAACTATGCGTTTTTCGTAGACACCCTCAGGCAGCGGTGCGGCGTGCCCATCGATGACCCCGTGATCGCCGATGCATTCGAATGCTACGAGCGCGAGGTTCTGCCGAAGCGCAACGACGCCATCATCGCCGCACGCCCCCGGGAAGGAGCGCGCGCGGCTATCGAGGAGGTCACGGGCCGAGGGCTCCGCGTGGCGCTCCTCACCAACCCGAGCTTCAGCCGCGCCTGCATCGAATGCCGCATGGGTTGGGGAGACATGCTCGACATGCCGTTCGAGCTCGTCACGACCATGGAAAACAGCACGCGCGTGAAGCCCAGCCCGCGCTATTACCTCGAGTCCATCGAATCGCTCGGTCTCAAGCCCGATGAGGTGCTCATGGTTGGCAACGACCCTAAGCGCGACTTCCCCACCCCGGACTGCGGCATCCAAACCGCCTACGTGGGAACGGGCAGGCCGGTGCGCGCCACATGGTCGGGCTCCATGGCAGACTTCGCCTCCAGCTTTAACGAGATTGAAGAGCGATTCTACGAGCGCCAGGAGCGAGAGCTCTCCGATATCGTGCAGGATGTGACGCGCGGCCGCGCATAATCGCGGGGCGAACGGCGCGCGTCGCACACAAGCGGGCGCGGGCGCTACAATGGGGACGCCATAACCCCGTTGCCGAGGAGCACACATGTCCTGCGAGATCGATTCCACCACCGTTGCCGACCGTGACGAGCAGTACTGCAGCATCTTGAACCGAGAGCTCGTCTGCGCGCTGGGATGCACGGAGCCGATTGCCGTGGCGTACGCGGCTGCGATCGCGCGCGAGACGCTCGGCAGCGAGCCCGAGCACCTTGAACTCGAATGCTCCGGCAACATCATCAAGAACGTGAAGAGCGTCACCGTTCCCAACTCCGGTGGCATGCACGGCCTTGAAGCCGCGGCCACCCTTGGCGCGGTTGGCGGCAACCCCGAGAACGCGCTCGAAGTCTTGGAATCGGTAGACGATGCGGCGCGCGCCCGCACGGCCGAGCTTCTCGCCGACCCTGCGTTCGCCGACGTCTCGCTCGCCGAGAACGTTCCAAACCTCTATATCCGCGTGAAGGCCCGCTCCGAGGGGCACACTGCCGACATCATCATCTCAGACCACCACACCAACGTGGTCTGGCGCGCCCTTGACGACCGAAAGCTCTCCGGCTCCTGGGACGCGCCCGAGTGCGCTGCCGTGGTGGCCGATGCCGCCCGCACACAGGGAAGCTCGCTATCCCTTGAGGGCATCATCGATTTTGCAGAGCATGGAGAAATCACGGGCGCGCGAGCGGCGCTCATGCGCCAGATGGAACTGAACGACGCCATCTCGCGAGAGGGGCTCGAGCATGCCTGGGGCGCCGAGGTGGGACGCACGCTGCTGGCAAGCCGCCCGGATGACGTGGCGGACCGCGCCCGCGCCCGCGCCGCAGCCGGGTCCGACGCGCGCATGAGCGGATGCGCCATGCCCGTGGTAATCGTATGCGGCTCGGGAAACCAGGGCATCACCACCTGCCTGCCCGTGCTCGAATACGCCGAGAAGCTGGGCGTGACGGGCGACCGACTACTGCGCGCACTCGCGCTCTCCGACCTTGTCGCCATCCACGTGAAGAGCTATATCGGCGAGCTTTCCGCCTTCTGTGGCGCCGTGTGCGCGGCGTGCGGCGCGGGCGCGGCCATCACCTGGATGAGCGGGGGCACGCTCGAGCAGATCGGCGCCACCGTAGTGAACACCCTTGGCAATGTTGGCGGCATCGTGTGCGACGGCGCAAAGTCGAGCTGCGCGGCCAAGATCTCTGCCTCGGTGGACGCGGCGATTCTGGGGCACAGCATGGCCATGGCAGGCAAGAGCTTCCATGCGGGCGAGGGAATCGTGCAGGAGACCATCGAAGAAACCATCGCGAGCATGGGCTATGTGGGCCGCGTGGGCATGAAGCCCACCGACGTTGAGATCCTCAACATCATGATCGGCAAGACGCAGGTAGATTGCTAGAGCTGGCCACGCGCTACGAGGGAACTAGACTGCCAGGGTCCGCGCGCATATTCATTGCGCCCTATACGCTACAAACGGTGCGAAGCGGCAACGCCGGGCAAATCCATAAGAAAGGCGCTGTCCAGCAGGTCGTTGCCGAGCAGCGCCTCGTATCAGGCTTATAGGACAAAATGTGTGCTTTTCAGTCGAGCCAGAAGGGGTACGGGTCCTTGCGGCGGAGCTCCTCCCAAACGGCCCTGTCGCCCCACTCCGGCCCGCCTGACCCAGTCGGCCAGGCTCGACGGGTCGACGCCTATCTCGCGGGCGACCTCCGCATAGGTGGTCCCCCTCTCGTTGTAGAGCTGCACGGCGCGCCGCTTGAACTCGGCCGTGTACTTGGGGCACGGTTTTCCCATGATCCGCCTCCGTTCCCCCGCAACGGCAATGGTGCCGAAACGGAACTCGACCTGTCAACGGATTCGGGGCAGATTCGGGCTTCCAATGGTGAGGATACCTAGCGTTCGCTCCAGAGGAGGAAGTCGACCTTCTTTACGGGGGTGAGCCAAGCGTAGTCGGGAAGGAGCTCGTCGAAGAGCCGTATGTTCTTCTCGGCATCCTCCGTGGCCAGGTAGGTCTCGTACCAGGAGGCGATCTGTCCGTACAACTCGACGGCGTTCTCGAGCTTGGCCTGCGCCGTCGTTCCCTTGAGCCTCAGGCCGAGCCTTGCGAGCACCAGGCTGTCCCATATCGGCCTGTCGGGGTGGAGCGTGGCGATCATCTTGCTGGTGAAGGACGCCTCCACATTGCCCGTGAGCTCGTGCATCTCGCGCAGCACGTCCCCGAACGCCATGGAGGGGGTGGCCTTCTCCCTCTCCATGATCGCGTAGTAGCTCGACTGCCACTCCGCGTTCCTGCGCACGCTGTAGAAGCGGTTGTAGAACCGCTGGAAGTCGGCGTCGGAGCTGACGTCGATCTCGCGCACGGTGCGCTGTATGCGGGCGTAGCCCTCGAGCCCTCACGCCCGCACGAGGGATGACTGGATGGCCGCACGGCCGTCTATGGTGGTGGGCATGGCCATGGGGCTCGCCTCGCTTTCGGTGGACGATTGCAGGAGCAATTGTAACGGCTGGGGCGGCGTCTTCCGTCGGGGGAGGCGGTCTTCAGGTGCGGCGGCGTCCGGGGTGGCATGCGGCATCGGGTGGGCTGCCAGGAGCCCGCAGGCGCTCTCTGTGGAGCTGGTGAGTTCGGGGGTCGCAAGAGGGGCTATCGCGGCTCTGGGACGGCTTCTGGCGGGCGCTGCTGGGCGTCGGCCGCTGGTGGAGCGGCTGGGAGGCGGATGCCGGTGGCGTGTGGTGGCTGCTGAGTTGCCGCCGCAGTGAGCCTTTGCCGCCCGCGCTGGCTGATGGACTGGACGGGCGCGGACGAGCGCGTGACGGCAGCAGACCGGACGACCGCGCGTAGGGTGTGCGCCGCTGGCCGGGCGTGACGCACGCTGACCACGCGCCCCCGTTGACCTTGCATTAGGCCGGGCGGCGGCGTAGGGCGGGCTGAGCACGCGGCCGGAAGCAGACCGCGAAGCGGGCTGCTGTAGGCGCGTATGCGAAGACCGACCGAAGCCGACGGCTGGCCGTACGGGAGACTCCCATGGGCGCGTGGGCTGCGTGTGGCACGCCCGGCCAGCGGCGCACACCCGGAGCGTGGGCGGCCGGGCTGCGGACAACTCGAGGTTGGTAGCGCACGGCCAGGCCAGCAGCCAGGGATGGCGGCAAAAAACTCGAGAAGAGCAGACGCGCTTGTTTTGCTGGCTCACCAGCAGCGGATTATCCCGCCTGTGGAATCGCTAGTATAACCCGCCTATTGCCTCACTCTCATCGATTCTTCTCGCTGGTAAAATGGTTTGGTTATACTTATCGGTTTCTGCTTGCCTCTGCGGCAGCAGTCTGTTATAGGAAGAGCGAGAGCAGTGGCAAGCGAGAGCTCCATCGACGTCAAGCGGCAGGTAGATGCCGTATTCAGCATAGCGAACAGTCTTCGTGGAACATACCAATCGGACAAGTACAAGGACGTCATCATTCCAATGATTATCATCCGTCGACTGGAATGCGCCATGGCGGATACGCGTGATGCCGTCTGCTCCGCATACGAGAAGAACAAGCACACACCCGATGCGGTTCTACGGAAGATTTCGGGATTCCCGTTCTACAACTACAGCCGCTGGACGCTCGCCAAGCTCTTGGCTGAGCCGCAGTCGCTTGCGCGAAACTTCAAGAGTTATCTTGACTCTTTCTCGCCCAACATCAAGCAGATCATCAGCGACCTCGACTTCAAGAAGCAAATTGACAAGATGGCGAAGGGAGCCAAGCTCACGGGAGTGGTACGCAAATTCGCAGATCTCGACCTCGACCCCGATACCGTGAGCAACGTGGCCATGGGATACATGTTCGAGGAGATCATCCGACGCTTTTCTGAGAATGCTGAGGCTGGTGATCACTACACTCCGCGCGAGATCGTGCGACTCATGGTTCGCCTTGCCCTTGCCGAGGGATGCGACGACCTAACCGAACCTGGCAAGAACATCAATGTGGGGGATTTCGCCTGCGGAACGGGCGGAATGATTTCCTGCGCCCAGGAGAAGCTCGCCGAGATGTGCCCCGATGCGACGGTCTATCTGTACGGTCAGGAGGTCAACCCTGAATCGCATGCCATCTGCCTTGCCGACATGCTCATCAAGGGACAGCGCGAGGACCGCATCAAGCTTGCGGACACCATGAAGGAAGACTGTTTCCCAGGCGAGTTCATGCGCCTGTCGCTCATCAATCCTCCGTTTGGACAGCCGTGGGGCGGCAAAGATGCCTCTCAGGGCGTGGAGAAGGCCGTGGAGAAGGAGCACCTTAAGCCCAACGGGAGATTCCCAGCGGGACTTCCCGCGAAGGGCGACATGCAGCTCCTTTTCATGCAGCACGTTATTTACAAGCTCGATCCGCAATACGGGCGTGCGTGCATCATCTCGAACGGCAGCCCGCTCTTCTCGGGAGGAACGACATCGGGCGAAAGCCAGGTGCGCCGTTGGTTGCTGGAAAACGACTACGTCGAAGCCATCATCGGCATGCCGACCGACCTCTTCTACAACACCGGCATCGGCATCTACATCTGGGTTATCTCACGCAACAAGCGGGCGGAACGTCGCGGCAAGGTGCAACTCATCGATGCAACCGACATTTGGGAGCCGATGAGGCGTTCGCTCGGCAAGAAGCGCAAGTTCATTTCAGAAGAGCAGGCCGAGGAGATCACGGGGCTCTATCACGCCTTCGAGGAAAACGAGCGCAGCCACATTCTCCCCTGCGAAGAGTTCCTTTACAAGGAGTATGCGGTCTACCAGCCTCTTCAGCGAAGCTACTGCATCTGCGACGAGCGCATTGATGCTATGTGCGAGGGCCAGTTCATGCGCGGCATGCACGACCCCGCGAAGGTGAAGGAGCTGCGACTCATCGACGAGGCGGATCGCAAGGACAAGGAAGCAAAACTTCTAGCCGATCTCGAAGCGGCCGAGCCGGTCTTCGAACAGATGGTGCAGATTCTACGTGACAACGTGAGTGATGAAGTTTGGTACGACCACAAGGCGTTTGAGGCACACCTGAAAACGCTCTTTGCTGACGTGCCGGACTATCGAAAGGGCGAAACGCCCGCCCAGCGCAAGGCCGTCATAGAGAAGGTCATGTTTGCCCTCTCGGTCATCGACAAGGAGGCACCGCTTCGGTACAAGCGCGACGGCAGCGTCGAGTACGATCCGGCGACCAAGGACACAGAGATCGTACGCTTGGCCGAGCCCGTCGAAGACTACTTTGCCCGTGAGGTTCACCCGTACGTGCCTGACGCCCAATGGTTTGACGAGGAAACGCCCAAGGTCATACGGACTGGAGCGGAGTTCCCGTTCACGCGCTACTTTTACCAGTACGAAGCACCTCGTCCTTCAGACGAACTGCTCGATGAGTTTCTGCAGATGGAAGACGAGCTTTCGGAATTGATTGGCGGCTTGAAGTAGCATGGCAGCTATAGTGCGAGAGACGGGCATAGCGGCCATTGGAGCAATTCCTGTGTCCTGGAAGCTCGAGCGGCTCAATAACGTTGCTGGACTATTCGGGCGAATTGGTTGGCAGGGGTTGACCAGTGACGAGTATACAGACGAAGGCGCATATCTCGTCACTGGAACTGATTTCCGAGATGGCTATATTGACTGGTCAAGCTGCGTGCATGTATCGGAAGATCGGTGGGAAGAAGCTTGGCAGATAAAGCTGCAGGAAGGCGATTTGCTTATTTCCAAGGACGGGACCATCGGAAAGCTCGCAATTGTCAGCAATTTACCAGGACATGCCTCGCTCAACAGCGGATTGATGAGAATCGTGCCTCGATCGAATGGTTATGTCACTAAGTATCTCTACTACGTGCTGCAAACCGATGTCTTTTATGACTGGTATCGCGAGATAGACGCTGGCGCAAGCACCATTAAACATCTTTTTCAAGGGGACTTCATACATTTCGTGTACCCATCACCCCCAATCGAAGAGCAGGAAGCCATTGCCGAGGAGCTCGACAAGAGAACAGCGGCGCTCGACCACGCGATTAGCTTGGTAACGCGGCAGCTAGAAACTCTCGATGCCTACCGAAAATCCCTGATTCAGGAGGCAGTTACTAAAGGGTTGAATCCCGATGTTGAGCTAAAACCAAGTGGCATTGATTGGATTGGCATTATCCCCGCAGGATGGAAAACGACAAAGCTCAAGGGGCTCGTTCGTCACTTTGAAAGTGGCACGAGCGTGCGAGCCGCGCAGTATCCGGCTATTGATGGCGAACCCGGCGTTCTGTCTCTTAGCGCAGTCTTTCAGGGCAGGTTTAACGCCGATGCCAACAAGGCGGTTGGCGATGACGAGGCGCCGCGCTTGTCGTGCCCTGTACGGTACGGGACATTGCTGGTTAGTCGTTGCAATACTTCGGAGTGGGTGGGAACCGCCGCTTTGGTTGACAAGGAATGCGACAACCTTTACTTGCCAGACAAGATTTGGCAAATCGATTGCGAGACGTCCCTACACAATCAATATGTTCGGTACGCGTTGAGTTCGCCCTATGCTCGAGCCTATTGCTGGATGATGTCAGTCGGGGCTAGTGAGTCAATGCAGAATATCGCTTCGTTCGATCTGCTCAACATGCCGTTTGCCATACCCGAAACAATTGAGGAAATGCAAGCAGTAGTCGAGTATCTCGATGACAAGATTTCGAAGGTCGATGCCCTTATCGCCGGAAAGCGCAAGCAGCTTGAAACCCTACGCGCCCAGCGTCAGTCCCTCATCTACGAATATGTTACCGGCAAGCGCCGCGTTGTTTAGGATACGCCCATGACTGTACAGAACCCACTTACCGAGAAAGACTTCCAGCAGCTCGTTTATGACGGGCTGGAAATGAACGGCTACATCAAACGCGGCAACTTCGAGTTTGATTCCAAGCGCGCGATGGACCCTGGCATGCTCATGGCGTTCATCGAGGACACGCAGCCCGAGACGTTCGAGAAGCTCTGGAACCTGTTCGACGGCGACATCGAGGAGGGCATCTTTAATCGCGTCGCCACCGATATTGGCAGGCGTGGACTCATCCGCGTGTTGTGGGACGGCGTCGACTTCGATGGCGTAGCCACGCTTGATCTCGTGTATCCGAAGCCGTCTGCCGTATTCGACCCCAATGCTGTCAGGCTCTTCGAGGAGAACGACCTCTCGGTGATGCAGGAGGTCTGGCACAAGGAAGACGAGCGGATTGATCTCGTAATCTTTCTGAACGGCTTGGCAATATTCACTATCGAGTTGAAATGTAACTCTGCCGGAACCAGCTGGGACTATCGCGAGGCAATACGCCAGTACAAGGAGGACCGCGACTGCACAACGAGGCTGCTCGACAGCAAGGCAGGCGCTCTCGCACACTTTGCCGTAGACCTGAACGAGGTCTACGTATGCACCGAGCTGAGAGGCAAAGAATCGTCGTTCCTGCCGTTCAACAAAGGCTGTAACGAGGGTGGCGATGCTCATGCGACCGGCCCTGGTAATCCGCCGAACCCGCGAGGGCCAAGGTCGGCGTATCTCTGGGAGGAAGTTCTTACCAAGGACTCCGTCTTCAACCTCATCTACGACTTTATCTACATGGCGACCAAGCGCAACAAGCAGGGCAAGAAGATTGGCGAGACGCGCATCTTCCCGCGCTATCAGCAGCTTCGCGCCGTTCAGAAGGTTGTCGATGACATCTCGCACAACGCTACCGCACGAAACTACCTGATAGAGCATAGTGCAGGCTCGGGAAAGACCAATACCATCGCATGGCTATCGCATAAGCTGGCGGCAGCGTATCTGCCGGGCACCGATTCACCACTGTTCGACAAGGTTGTCATCGTGACAGACCGTCGGGTTGTCGACAAGCAGCTCCAGGACACCGTGCTCGATACGGCCAAAGAACCCGCCATCGTGTGCGTAATGGACAAGGGTAAGACCTCGGCCGACCTCGGGCGTGCGTTGCATAAAAGCTATCGCATCATCGTGACGACCATGCAGAAGTTCCTGCATCTTGAGCCGGGCACCTTCGAGGGCGAGGGCAGTCACTTTGCCGTGCTCATCGACGAGGCCCATGGCTCAACCTCGGGCAAGACGATGCAGGCCGTGAACAGCACGCTCGCAGAAGGCGTCGAGGAGGATTCGTCGCTTGACGAGCTCTCCGCATTCGTTGCAAATGACATCGCACGTTCTGGCAAGCAGCCGAATGTCACGCTCATCGGCTTCACTGCGACACCGACCGGCAAGACGCTGCAGCAGTTTGGCCAAACCGACGCATCCGGCCAAAAGGTGGCTTTCGATCTGTACTCCATGAAGCAGGCCATCGAGGAGAGGTTCATCCTGGATGTGACCTCGAACTACGTGACCTACGATTCGTATTGCAGGGTCGTGAAGGTGATTGATGACGATCCCGAGCTGGAATCTAAGGCCGCAAAGCGGCAGCTGGCGCGCCTCATCTCGGTCGCACCGGGGACCATCGAGGGCAACCTATCCGTGGTGGTCGACCATTTCGCATCAACGGTTGCCATGACGCTTGGCGGCAAGGCGAAGGCGATGGTGGTGACCGCTGGACGCGAGGAGGCCGTACGCTACTACCTCGCATACGAGGGGATGCGGAGAGCCCACATGCAGACAATGGGCTCGTACCGCGCCCTCGTGGCGTTCACTGGCTCTGTTTCTGTTGACGGGACGGATTACACGGAGGTCGGCATCAACGGTTTCGCCGAGGAGAAGCTGCCCGACTATTTCGATACCGATGACTACCGCATACTGTTCGTCGCTGATAAGTACCAGACGGGCTTCGATCAGAATCTCCTTGCGGCAATGTATGTGGACAAGCGTCTATCGGGCATCACCTGCGTGCAGACGCTTTCGAGGCTCAACCGCATCTGCCCGCCATACGAGAAGCGCACCTTTGTTCTCGATTACCGAAACAGCTACGACAACGTGAGGAAATCGTTCGCCCCTTATTACGAGGACACGTTGCTCACCGAGCCGCTGACCATCGACGATGTGAGGGAGACCGAGCGCAGGCTCCTCGGCTATGGCATCCTCGACCTCGATGACGTCGAAGAGTTCAACACGCTGCTCGCGAAGGCCCATCGGACCAACAGCGAGAAGGGCCGCATGTGGGCACTTCTCGACTCTGCCGCCACGCTGGTTAGGGCGATGGAGGAGGACGAGGCCGACGAAGTCAGACGCGTCATCAGGAACTTCATCAAGCAGTACGGCTTCCTTCTGCAGGCTGCGCCGTTCGTGAACAAGAACATGCACATGGAGTACAACTTCTGCGTGTCGCTCATTCGCGAGATTGACTCCGGTCATGGTGGTGGGAACGATTTCAACATCGCCGATAAAGTCTCGCTCGAAGATTTCACGGTCGAGAAGTCGGGCGAACACGTTGGTGTCCCACTTGAGCCCGAGCCTGAGGTTCATATCCCGAAGGGAACGGGCACCGGTCTTGCCGAGGACCAGTACGAGAAGCTTTCGCGCATCATTGAGGAGTGGAGCGCTCGATTCGGGTTGACGCTCGATCCCGTGGTGCATGCGGGGTCGCTTGTCTCGTTGCTTGACACGCTCCGCGCCGATCCGAAGGTGCAGCAAAGTGCGAGGGTCAACACTGCCCGCGACTTCCGCAACACGGTGGATGACCGCGCTGAGGACGCGTTGGTCAAAGACTACGACCAGGACAACGAGTGGTATGGCTTCCTCTTGAACAACGAGGAAGCTCGCAGGCAGCTGGTTCATGCGTTTGTCGATGACGTGTATCGGAGCCTGCACGGCGCTGGCGATAACTCGCCGCAGGAATAGACTCTGATAAGGGGCGCAGTATGGCAAGACTGAAGACCATGACAACGCAGTTCATTGATGGCGAGCCCAACGGGGTGCGAATCTGCCGCTGCACGCTCTCGACCATGACCACGGTGTTCGTGCCGAGACCGCTCCTCTCCCGCGCAAAGCAAATTGCAGACTTGCCGATGCGCGGCATCTACTACCTCATCAACGACGAGGATGGGGCCATCTCTCGTTTGTACGTTGGACAGACCAAGCAGGGCATCGCACGGCTCGACGACCACAACGCTAAGAAGGACTTCTGGAACAAGGCGATACTGTTCCTCTCGGATGACATTCAGTCGTTCTCGCTCGATAACGTGAGCGCACTTGAGAAGTTCGCCATCGAGCAGGCGACCGCATCGAAGCGGTACACCGTGGAGAACAAGGTGGATCCGCGCTACGTGATCGACCAGTACCAAAAGCCCACCGTCGAGCAAATCTACGAGGAGATCGCCTTCGTGATGGGCACGTTCGACTACCAGATCGAGGATAGCGATGACGCGTTGGCGGACGTGAAGCTGTTCTACACTTCGCGGCGCGGCGTGCGCGCGCGTGGTGTGTATACGGGCGATACGTTCGATGTGCTTGAGGGCTCACCTGTTGACCTTAAAGTGAAGCCGAAGCTCGACCGCTACGAGAAGCTGCGGCAGGAGCTGCTGGCGTCCGGTGACCTAGTCCAGGATGGCGATGGCGGACGGCTGGTGAAGACGGTCTCCTTCTCGACGCCCAGCGGCGCAGCCGACTTCGTGTTGGGTGGGTCCAACAACGGATGGATTGAGTGGAAAGACGGCGACAAGCAGACGCTGGATGCGCTGTATAGGAAGTAAGATGGTCGTGGACGAAGCGGGTTTCTACAGACTGCGCAGCTAATATGTGACCTTTACCTACTATGCAAGTTGAGAGTGCTAACTGCCGGACAGATGCTTACAGTTACCCAAAAGTCCAGTAACGTGAAGCCTTCGGTGACGTCAGGGGGTATATACTTTCTAATTCAAACTTCGGCAGTTTGAAACCAAGCGAAAGGAGGAGCCTTGATTCCTGAATTGCAAGAAATCGGTGCAGTTCGCAGGGTTCTTCCGCTTGGCCGATATCAGACGACCATGGATGAGCTACGCAATAAATACGTACCCGAAGACAATGCAAATCGCCGTGAGATATGGGATGCATTCCAAGAAGTAACCGCCGTCGTGCAGCAAGCTTATGGAAGGCTCTCGGCTGTATGGATTGGCGGCAGCTTTATCACCTCAGAGGAAGTGCCGCACGATATCGACGTCGTCTATCTGGTTGATGGCGATGCGTATAACAAAGCTGCCAGTGACCCGAGGGGCCAGTTCATTACACAGGTCCTTCTGCACAAGAACCCGCTCATCAAGCGCCTGAACGACCGTGTTGACTCCTACTTGCTGCCAGTGCCGCCAACTGAGTACGGGTACGACTACAACTACATGGTGACACGTGGTTATTGGGACCAGTTCTGGTCGAAGGCACGTTTTGCTGAAGGAAACGATCGCTGGCATTATCCGGCTGCAGGGTACCTGGAGGTGATTATCGATGGCTACGACGCCTAACCTCGATGACTATTTGTCCTCCCTGGGCTTTGACCCCGATGTCACCTATACGGTGCCAGAGAACCCTGCTGATGCGGCCCTGATGGGTGTGAACGCCTTTGTCCGCGAACACTCTCCAGAGGACGACCCCGCGTCTATTGGTGTGATTCACATCACCGGACCTTCCGTAAAGGGTCACACCGCACCGCTCAAAGCCGTCGGCACGTTCCTCTCGGCCCTGCAAGACGGTGTTGATGCAATTGGGGCTTCCATTCAGGGAATTATGACTTCTGCAGGCGCATTGCCATTCAGCGTTACCGGTAGGACACAGCTTTCCATGGTGGCATCGCCAATGCCTGGCTCTGTGGTCATACAGGTCGCTCCAACGCTTGACAGAATATCGGACCTCTATCCCGAGGGGAAGGACCAGTCGCTCTTCGATCTCGAGGACGAAATCGGCGCGCGGCCTCTTGCCGACCTGGCGTTTGACGAATTCTCATCTCTGATTAAGGATCTCAACGTCGATGGGCCAGACAAGACGGATTTTCTCGACCGACTTACGGACCATGGCCCACGCGTGGCCTCTACCATGAAAGCCTTCTGTGATTCTGTCGACAAAGGCGCGCTTGACGTTGACTTCGAATGGGAGGAACCTGGTAGGCCGCCCGAGACGTCTAGATTGACGCATGAGACAGCTAAACACGCTTCCGTCGTCATTCAGAACGCAAATATCGATAGCGAGACGATTCACATCGTTGGCAAAATCCTGACTGTAACCATGTCGCAGAAAGATAAGCTCCGTGTCCTCACGGACAGCGAGCAAGAAATAACGCTCTCTATAGGAACGATTTCAGCTGCCGATGTAGTGACCCTGCATCCTGGCGATCAGGTTGACATCGAGGCAGAGCGGCGGGTCAGCCGTCGTCCAGGTGGTCGGAGCTACGAAAAGTTAATCGGAATCTCGCTTCAAAAGCTCCCTGGTCTTCAGGAATGAGATTGTGACAGAGTAGTTGGCTCAGCTACGAATCTAGATGAGCTTGTGACAGCCCCTTAGCCTACATACAGGTTAAGGGGCCGAATTCTTTGTCGGCCACGACACGAAAGGTGGCTGACATGGCCGGTGATAACCATGGCGACAAGACGCAGGAGGAGCCGCAAGCCCAGGAAGACCTCGGGCAGCAGCAGGCGGCGCAAGACCAGCCGCAGGTGAGCGGCACCGATTGGGAGAAGGCCGTCGCGGAGCGTGACGAGAAGATCGCGGCGCTGGAAGCCCAAGTGGCAGAGGCCGCCAGGAACGCAGAGACGGCCGAACAACTGCGCAACCAGATCGCGGAGCTCAAGGCCCAGGGCGAGTCCGACCGGATCGACTTCAAGCTGCAGCTGGCAGGCGTGCGAAACGTGAAGGTCGCGCGTGCTGTCCTGGGCGACCACGCCGGTGACGTCGACGCGCTCAAGGAGGCCGAGCCGTGGCTGTTCGCCGACACCCCCGCAAAGCAACAGGGTGGCAAGACCGGACTTCCCAACGCCGGTACCAGCTCGGATGCCGACAAGACGATAAAACGCTGGCGCAGGCTCGCCGGCGTGGACGATTCCAACGACAACGCATAGGAGGGCTGAGACATGGCCAACAGCATCGAGTTCGCGAAGAACTACACCGGCATCCTCGACGAGGTGTACCAGAGGGCGGCGGTCTCGCGCTGCCTGAACAGCAGCGGGCGCATGGTCCGCGCCGGGCGCAACGCCAAGGAGATCCTCATCCCGAAGATCTCCGTCACGGGACTCGGGGACTACACCCGCAACGTGGGCTACAAGACCGGGTCCATCACCTACGAGTACGAGACGCACAGCTTCGGCTACGACCGGGCCATCCGCCTGTTCGCGGACGTCATGGACGTGGAGGAGAGCGGCGTCCTGGACTGCTTCGTCGAGGCGGGAGCGGAGCTACAGCGCACGCAGGTCGCGCCGGAGGGCGACGCCTACACGTTCAGCCAGATCGCGTCTACCGAGGGCGTGACCGTGAAGGGCGAGGACCTCTCCGAGGCGTCCGCCGTGGACGTGCTCGCTGCCCTACGCGCCGTGACCAACGACATGGACGAGAAGCAGGTGTCCACCGGCAGCCGCTACCTGTTCATTACGCCGACGCTGCGCGGCATCCTGGACGACTTCTCGCTGGCGAACCCGACGCGATCCAACCGCGTGCTCGAGCGTTTTAGCCGCATCGTGGAGGTACCTCAGGTGCGCTTCTACACGGCCTGGATTGGCAACATTTATTTGGACGGTTTTGAGAGGGGCATTCCCGCCTTCCTGAACTCGACGGGGCTCATGTAGCCGAGCGTCGAGTGGATCCTGAGGTTGTTGTACCAGTGCACGTAGTCGGACAGCCCTGCCTGCAGGTCGCGCAGGTCCCGGAAGCTCTCCCTGTAGACGAGTCCGGCCTTGAGCATCTTGTTCGTCGACTCGTCGACGGCGTTGTCGTAGGGGCAGCCCCTGGCGGAGAGCGACCGCTCTACGCCGAAGGCCTCTAGCATGAGGTCGATCTCGGCGTTGTCGAACTCGCTGCCGCGGTCGGTGTGGAACACCGCGATGTCGGATATCGGGAACTCCAGGGTGGCGAAGGCCGCCTTGACGAGCAGCGCGTCCCTCCTGCTGCCCGCGGCGCGGCCGACGATCTCCCTGTTGTAGAGGTCGACGAGCAGGCGGACGTAGCACCACGATCCGCCCGCGCGCACGTAGGTGAGGTCGCTGCAGACGTGCGTGCGCGGCGCGCGGCCGTCGAACTCGCGGGCCACCAGGTTCGGCAGCTCCGCCTCGTTCGGCTTGCCGGGGTGGACCTTGAACCGCTTCCTCCCGTACGCGCTCGAGAGGCCGTTCTCCCTCATGATCCGCGCGATCCGCCTTCGGCTCGCCGATATGCCGCGTCGCTCGAGCGACGCCTTGACCTTCCTCGACCCGTACCTGCCCCTGCTTTCCGCGTGGGCGGCGAGCACGTCGGGCTCGATGGGGTCCGGCGCGGGCGGCGTCTCCGGGTGGGAGCGCAGGTGGTAGTAGGTGGAGCGCGGCACGCCGAGGATCTCGCACTGCGCTGATACCGGGCAGCGGTCGGCGTTAGCCGCTATCGCCGTCACTTTCGTGCGAATATCAGCGCCGCTTGCTTTGGGACGTCGACCTCCATGCGGGGCCTCTTGTCCTCGCGCTCCAGCTCGATGACCCTGTCCTGCTCGGGCGTCCTGTTGTCCGCGGCCCGCGGCGAGCCGGTGGCGTTCATCGACTTGATCCAGCGCTCGAGCGCGCTCTTGCCGAGATCGCACTCCTCCATGATCTCGCGCCTGGGCTTGCCGGCGTCGTGCAGCCCGACGATCTGCCTCTTGAACTCGTCGGTGAAGTGCCTCGGGTGCTTCGGGTCCCTCATGTCTCCCTCCCGTCCCTCGCGCCCTCTTCAGATTGTCCAATCTAGTGTAGCCAATCCATCATCGTCTCCGAGAGCGGCGGGGGCAAGAGCTATCTGGCCCAGGCCCTGGGCGTCGCCGCGTGCCGCAGGCTCCTCTCCGTGCGCTACGTCCGCCTCAACGACATGTTCCGCGAGATCAACGTCGCAAGGACCGAGGGCAGGCTCTACGACGCCCTCGACGAGTTCTCGAAGCCGAGCCTGCTCATCATCGACGACTTCTTCACCACGCCGGTGGAGAACCCGGCAAACGCGATGGACCTCTTCGAGATACTGGAGGCACGGGAGGGCAGGGGCTCCACACTGATCGCGACCCAGCTCGAGCCCGACCAGTGGTACCTGAGGATCAACTCCGACCTGTGCGCGGACTCCATCCTGAACAGGGTCGTGGAGCATGCCAGGTTCCTGGACATCAAGGGCCCCAACATGCGCGAGTACACCGCCAGGCTGAAGGCGGAGAGGGAGAAGGGATACTGGGACTAAGTCACCGGTACCGCTTTCGCAGAACGGCGGTACTAAATACGTGCAGTACTCACAGTCTCCGAGAGGACCGGCCCTCGCAAAACCTCGGAGGTTTTTGCATCTGTGTACATCATCATGGCATCAGCCTCGCGTCGAATCAAGGACCCTCGCGGGAAACGCAGGGTGGGATACAAGAGGGTTCTGCGTCCCATAGCGAGCGATTGTATCGTCCGCCATGGTGGGCGGAGGTCAGCGACCGCGTCAAACTCCGCCGGGGCGACGTAGTTACCGGCGAGTATGTCGCGCAAGGCGACGGTAGTCACGAGCTGCTGCGCACAACGGTGACGAAGCCTGGCTCGGCGACCACCGCTGTTATATGAAATATGGCCATGACAAACATCGTTTTTAGTCGTAGATAGCGAGACTGTTATTCTCTTGACTGGTTACTTGAATATGAAAGTAGTCGCTCAATCCTTATCCGAATATTACTGAGACTACGCAGTCGCAACGCCGCGCGCATGATAAACCTCGCTGTCCTCCGGTCTCATCAAGAAAACAGTGAGTTTCGTAATGAAAAGGAAGTAACCCGTCGCATTAAGTGAAGCTATACGCCTACTCTTCCCAGTCTTGACATACTTTTCAAAAGCCTCACGAGACACTGAAGTAATCAATCCAAAGTTTACGAAAGAGTCATCAATTTCAGTATCCGGAAAATACAGATACTCATAGTTAATATTGCTCTTGACTGCATCTTGATGTGCGGGGTTTGTAGAGTAGTTTGCGAGTGGGGTCATAGCTGCAAACTGAAGAAAATCATTGCGCGTTGCATCGCAAGAGTTGGTAAGCAACATGCCGCCGGTTTCAGCGAGTTGACCCTTTCCATTCTTGTCAATGTAGACAAACGGCACACTCGTGAAGAGATCGCCTTGTTGGAAGTCTCTGTCTAGGGGGCGAGAGAAGAACGGTGTCTTAGTCCCATAACGCGAGAACTCCCTTACGGCTTCCTTCGCCCTTTCCGCAGTGTAGGGCTCTATCGCAGGAAATAGTTTTTCGAGGAAGTCAATGTAGCCGTTCATCATAGAGCAAAGATGTCCACATCAATCGGCCTACTCATACGAGCAAGCATGTCCCCGTACAAGCTCCTCTCTTCTGAAGTCGAGCCTCTCATCTCCCCGAACATCTCGAAGGCTGCGTACTTGGCAGCATAATTTGGTTTCTGAATCTGCTCGTAGAACATCATGCAATTTGTAGATGTAGAGAAGTCGAAGCCATTGTTCACGTATCGAACCATAGCGTCGGGCGTATCGAGATAAGCATTCTGTCCAGTGGTGCCTGTCATGGGGACGGCAAACATCGTTGCCACCATGAGTGAAGCAACTGACGTTGTCGCAACTACGGCGGGCGTTTTTTTCATTGCGGTTTCAGGCATCAGAACTTCACCTCCCCATTCTTGAGTAATATATCGAATCCACTTTCAAGGAAAGCCTGAATGCGACCGTAGAAGCTTTCGATTGTATTCTTATCACACCCAAGAATTCGGCCTTCATTGAATGCAAGCCGATTATTGAAGTCGATGGAAATGGCCAGCATCTCCTCGTTATTCGATTGAAGCTTCTTTACTACTGATATGCCGTCGGGCCCAATGTTGATCGACAGGGGATCAGTCAAGACAATCTTCTGTACCTCAAGATTTAGGTACAAGTCGTTGTCCACTTTGTAGACAAGCTTTGCAGACGCATCAGACATTGGCAGTTTGCTTGAAACCTTCAGATAAGTATCGCTGATAAATTCTACGGGTGACGAGCCGATTTCAGAAGCGGACATGAGAAGCTGAACAGCTAGCCCCGCAAAATGCAGCCGGATAGCTGGCATGGTCGTCAGAGCGGCGTAAAGCTCCAAAGCCTTGCTTTTTGAGTAATTTAAACTCTTTGCGAAATCTTTGGAAAAGGCCTCATCATATCGCGACAAAACTTGAGCGCTTTGTGCCGCAATGTTTAGCGAAGAATGTCCATTCTCAGTAGTTGCAGAGATGCGTGGTAGCTCGAAAGGCGCCTCGTCGGGAACAGAGTGAATTTGGAACGGCTTCATATAGCCATCAAGCTTGGCTTCAATCTCAAAAGCTTCGCGCCTAATATTGGGAATGGGTTGAAAAAAAGACTAAAGGTGCATGTCGAGATATCCACTACAGCTCCTTCCCCATTCGGTAAAAGCATAACTATAGTACAACAGAATCACACCAACATCCCGAGCAGCTTTATTTTGCGCAGACAGTAGAAATGATCACTGGCATTGAAGTGATGAATCGAAAATACTTGGAATCAGGGAGATCAAGTTTAGCGAAAGGTTGGCTTCTAGCCTCAGTAAAGTATCCTGACCGAAGCGGCGGCTCTGAGAGCCTCCACACAACGTAACGGCCCACAGTCCGCCACTTCTTCCCAAGGCCCCGGGGCATCCAAACAGATAAATAATATGGAGTATTGGTGGGATTATGTCGCCAACTGAAGAGCAGGCTGCTCAAGTCCGTGCACATCTTGACATTCCATACCGTCCGGTGAATCCTGCCGAATTTGGACAGCTGTTTGGACATCATTTGGACAGATACGAAAACAGCTCAGAGCCGACATGCTCTGAGCTGCGAAAGTTTGGTGGGCGTTACAAGATTTGAACTTGTGACCTCTTCCGTGTCAGGGAAGCGCTCTCCCCCTGAGCTAAACGCCCGTGTGCTTTTCAGCGGTAGCTATACTACCATGCCCGGAGCCATATGCCAACGAGAATTTTTCAACTTCTTAAAATATGATGCCGTGATGAAGACCGCGCGCCCTATGACGTACGGGGGCGCTCGTCGCTATCCATCCTGAGGTTCTCGAACTTGCCCTTTATGAACTCATCCCCAAAATGACGGTCGACATACTCCTCAAAGACGTTCTGAGGAGGCACCCCCTCCTCGCGTTTGCCAGCGCGCCAGAAGCACGCAACCGTCATGGCGATATCGAGCGCGATGAACGCGGTCAGGAAGCTCACCACCACGGCTTGGCGGCGCGACGTAGGCTCGCCGATCCGGTACAAAAGCTCGGGCATGATGACCTTGCACCACGCCACGCCCAACAGCCCCCACACGATGAGGAAGCGCCATGCCACCCACTGGGTGATATGATCGGGGAAATGCAGGTACGACCACGACCATGCGTGCATGACCGTCTCCATGCTCCACCCAGCGAGCTGCTCGAGAATCCCACCAAGACCCGCGGATATAAGGAAAATCATCCAGGCTGGCTGATCGCGCAGACGCCACAGCACAACGGTGAGCAGCACCGCGCCGCACCCGTATAGCGGCGAGAACGGACCCCACACGAGCCCTACGCGGCTCTCGAGCACGCCATAGGCCACGAACATCCAAATGGTCTCGAGAATAAGACCGAGCACCGAGGCAACCAAGAAGATGATGAGATATTGGTAGAACCCGGGACAGTTATCGTTCAGGAAGTCGTCACGCAGCTGCCGGCGCGCGTCGCGAATTACGCGCTGCTGCTCCTTTGAAATCTTCGCGCGGAGCTTCTTGTGGCCGAATCGGTTGACCTCCGACCACACCGCGTCTGCATACACTCCCGCATCGATACGGCCCTGCCGAAGAAGCTTCTTGAACGACCTTCCCGCGCCGCGAAAAATCGAGATACCGCTGGATGAGGAATGTGATGCCGCGCGCCACAAGGAAGAGCGCAACGATAAAGACGGTAATGGTGAAGAGCAAGGGAGATCCCCCGTTCGCTAAACGCCGTTAGATGTGCGCGACACGCCTGATCTTGGAAAACGGCCCGTAAACACAGCAGCGTGACGCCCCCGGTCGAGCAGTATTGTACCCAAGCCAAAATTTTTTGAAAATCATGCTTGCAAGTCCTTACAAACTCGCGTATATTATCTTCCTGCAAGCGGACATGGCTCAGTTGGTAGAGCACAACCTTGCCAAGGTTGGGGTCGCGGGTTCGAGCCCCGTTGTCCGCTCCATTGCATGAGACGGGCCGGATGGAGCATTTTCATTCGGCCTTTTTCATCGGCGACGTGGCCAAGTGGTAAGGCAGAGGCCTGCAAAGCCTTTACCCCCAGTTCGAATCTGGGCGTCGCCTCCATTGCATTGAACGGGTGCCTTCACGGTGCCCGTTTTTTGTAGCCTGCGCATCTGTGGCAAGCATACCCGCTGGATAACGATCCGCGAGACGCCGACCGGACAACGAAGCCTAGGGTGCCGTCCATCGACGTACCCTACGGCCAACTGCCTCTAGCCCTCGGAAATACTTATCTCCAGCCGGCTTGTCACAAGAGCTTAATCAAGCGCGTCATGGTGCCCTGAGCATCGGTACGGCGCCGTATCTCAACGCTATCCACCAGCAGGCGCATGAGCTTGATGCCACGCCCGCGCTCCTCGCTCTCCTCGGGCTCTTCATCGGGCGAAATCTCAAACCCACACCCGCAATCGCAAACCTCGATCACCACGCGATCGCGATAGGCCCGCGCGTTGAGCACGCACCCCACCCCGCATGCATGGTCGTAGGCGTTGCCGAGGGCCTCGCTCGCAGCAAGTGCCAGATCGTAGCGCGCGTCCTGTGCCATAGGCAGGCTCTCAAGCAGCTCGACAACGCGATGACGATAGAAGCCGAGGTGCTCGATGCCCTCGGTAACAGAGATGCTCTTGCTCCAGCTCGGCAACTCGGTAGGTGAGAGCGCCGGAATGGGCGGCCGGTCGGCAGCGGTGACATGAAGCACGTCGATGAGGCGGGCAATCTGCAAAAAGCGCGCAACTGCCGGCGATGCGTTAACGAGCGAGAGCAAGCCGTCGCTTCGCATAAAGCGGCGAGCGCGGGTGAGCAGGAAGGCAAGGCCGGTGGAATCGATAAAGCTCACGTGCTCGCAATTGACGATGATGCGCCGCGCGCCGCCATCAATCAGGGCATCGACGTCGGCGCGCAACGAAGGCGTCGTCGAGATGTCGATATCGCCCGGCGGGGCGAGAACCGCTATGTCGTTCCACTCACGCATATGCACATGCTTCCCGCGTCGAAGCACTTCTAATCAGTGCGCCCCGCAGACGAGCCGCTCGCTCCGGCAACTGGATATGCAGCCTCATCGCGCAACGCCTTCCGTTGCCGCATGCTGAAAGCCGGAACGCTCGGGGCCCTGGAACTCAAGCGCCACGAGCGCGATGTCGTCTTCGAGCGATGAATCGGTAAAGGAATCGAGCTCGTCGAGCACGCGCTGGCACAGTCCGTCCGCGCCAAAGCGCGCGTTCGCAAGGATGATGTCGCGCAGGCGCCGCTCGCCGAAGAACTCGCCCGAGGCGCTCCGTGCCTCGATGGCGCCATCGGTATACATGAACAGCACATCGCCGCGGGCGAAGGCAAACGACCCGCTCTTGAATGCCATATCCTCGAATGCGCCGACCACGCCCGATTGCTCGCTCAGAAGCTCCACCTCACTCGGAGACGCCTCTCCCCCGGAGAGCGTCTCTCCATCTTCTGTTGGCGCAGCCCCCGCATCGCCGCCCACATGGGCGAGCATCGTGGGTGGGTGCCCCGCCGAGCAATACGTTGCCCTCCCGCGCCGTAAATCAAGCTTGGCCACGAACATGGTCGCAAACGTCTCGACTCGCGAGAAATTCATGAGCATCGCATTGAGCGAGCGGACCATGCGAACAGGGCTCAGCCCTTCCCATGCATAGGCGGAGAGCGCTGTCTTGACGAGCGCCGACATGGAGGCGGCCTCGATGCCCTTACCGGATACATCGCCCAGAATCATGACCGCCCGATCGTCGGGAAGGCGAATAAGCGTGTAGAAATCTCCTCCCACGAGCGCCTGCTGCGTGGCGGATGAGTACAGGGAGTCGCTCACGATGCCCGGAACGGCCCCGAGAGAGCTTCTCATGCCTGCCTGCAGCGTCTGGGCGATCCTCCGGTCCTCCTTGCTCTGCGTGGCGTCGCGCAGCCGGAGCTCGAACTCATGCGCCAAGCGCACGAGATAATCGAATTCCATATCGTCGATAGGCTCCTGGGAGTCGTCGCGCAACAGCAAGAAGGTGTTAGGAGCGAGCCCGGGCGATCGCGGCGCAAGGGCAGAACCAACCCCCTGCGCCGTCTGCAAAGCCTCGTCCAGGCCTTCCGAGGCACCCGTATCGCCCGCTTCCGCCGCGCGAGACGCTTCTGCTGCATCGCGATCGGCATGCTCCCCCAAAGGAGTAGCGCCCGCATCGACACTGCCGAACGCCAAGTCTCCGCGCATCTCGAAGAACACGCCTTGGTCGGGCAGACCCTGCGAGCTCAGCCATGTCCCCATGCGAGACATGCGCTCGATGCGCGTGATGCGCACGTATTCCAATTCGGTCCCGTCCGACCTAAACTCCCCCGCTGCATGCGCAAAGTAATCCCGCGGTTCCTGGTTCATGCGGGCGGCGGGCGCGGTCGTGGAGAAGAAGAGCTGGTCGATGTCGCCGGGGAGCGCGACGCGGCTCCCGCCCTCGAAGTCGATTTCAAGCTGCCCCGTACGGGGGTTGCTCACCACAGGGCACATGTGGCACGAGAGCACCCGGCGCACCTCGGTGATCGTCTCGGCCCAGATGAGCCCGATGTCGCCCTCGGCACCATATACGACATCGCGCACATGGTTGAGCGAGCGACTGAGCTCGGCGGTGCGCTGGGAGCGCATGCTCGTTGCCAAACTCATGAGCTCGATTGATAGATAATCGCAAACGACCTCGATAACGTTCACGTCATACGCACGCGATGCCGTGGGGCGCTTCCAGCCCAGCTCAATCACACCGAGAATCTGCGTACCGAAGAAGACCGGCACCGCGATGAGTGTCTTGAAGGGCGGCATATAGTGCGCACGGAGGTTTCTACCGCACCGAGCGTCCAGGTCGTAGAGCGAACCGGCGTTGGTGCCCGAGCCCTCGCCAGAGCGGATGATGGTGAGGCGGCAGCTCGAACCCTTGCGTGTCACATAGGTGGGCACGCCCGCGCCAAAGGGGATGAACTCCGGTACATAATCGAGCTCGAGGCTTCGCGAAATACCCCGTAGCTTGAACCCTCCGCCCTCTGCGAAGTAGATTGTCGACCCATCGGCATCGAGCGCATCCACGAGCTTGTTGAGCACCGTGTCCAGAAGCGATGGGAGATTCTCTGCACCCACGGTGGACATGATGACCGAGAGCGTCCCCGAAAGGCGCTTGTTCGCCGCCTGAAGCTCCGAGAGCACACGGCGCATCTGGCGATCATGCGCATAGCGCTCTTCGAGACTGCGAAGCGCGAGAAGCACATGCCCTTTACCAGAAGCGCGCTTGAGCAAACGCTTGCGCAGGCGCTCGGACGGTGTCACCTGAATCGCGCGCACGAGCACTGGAATGAACGAACCGTCCGCAAGCTTGAGCATGAGCGGGCAATCCTTGCCATCGAGGGAAAACGGCAGCTTGTGATCGGCAGCGCGCTCGAAAGATGAGCTGAAGAGGAGGTCTTTGACATCGGTTTCTATAAGCTGGTTGGCCTCTTCCCCCGTTAAAGCGACCAGACGGGAATTGACCTGGTAGATGGTACCGTCGGTGCTGCATGCGATGATGGCGTCGCTCGTAAGCTCGGCAAGCCGTGGGAGGTCGGAAAGCTCATCTCGTCCCGTTGCATCCATCGCGAGTCCTCTCGTTCGTAGCGTCTTGACCTACTATACCCCGTTATCGGGTCTCCCCCGCCTTAGGGTTCTCGAGCGGAATCTGGGCGAACGCTTCGTTCTTGAACGGATTGCGGGTAGGCACCCCGCTTTCGGGCGACATTCGGACGCAGGCGGCGTTGTCGGGCGACATTCGGACACAAATCTCATTTTCGGGCGACAATTCTCCGCTAGGAGGCGCAAACATGGCGATATATCGCCCGAGAATGGTCCCTGTGTCCGGATCACGCCCGAGAACGACTCCAGGGTCGAAAGACGCCCGAAGATGGCGCAGCACCTGTGTCCGGATTGCGCCCGAGCACACACTGCACGCATATCGCAGCGCTCGCGCAGGGCGCACATCCGATGTCATAGACGCTTGAGACATGAAAAAGGGCCTCCGTGGAGGCCCTGAACACTCGATGGTGTCGGAGGCGGGACTTGAACCCGCATGATCGAAAAGTGATCACTAGCACCTCAAGCTAGCGCGTCTGCCAATTCCGCCACTCCGACAAGCAGCGAAGTAGATAATACCCCAGCCCCTCCGTAGAACGCAAGAAGAATTTTGAGAAATTTTTCTCGCGCGGGCCCACCGCGTCCGCCGTCACTCAGAAGCAGCAGTTCGAAGTGCTATTCCGCGAGTTCAGCCGAAGCGAGATCGAGGCGCCCCTGGGTATCGATGGCCAGATGGGTCACGCGCTCCGAAGCCGCATACGACCGGGCATGGTACATGAGCGGCACCACCGGGCATTCGGATCCAATGATGCTGTCCGCCCCCTGCAAGAGCGAAACCCGCGTGCCCACATCAAGCTCTGTTCGGGCCTGAGCAAATTGCTGGTCAACATGGGCATTCTGGTAACGGGCATAATTCGTCGAACCAATGCAGCCCGAGAAGAAGAGCGGGAAGAGCACGCTATCCAAGGTTGGCGCATCGGCCGTCCAGTCAACGCGAACGAGGTCGAAATCCCCATCCTCGATGCGCTGCCGAAGCGTCTCGGCATCAAGCGCCTCGAGACGGCACGTGATACCGAGGTCCGCCAAGTCGTCAGAAATCTTCTGCATGACCTCCGCATGCCCGCCATCGGTGTTATACGAGAGGCGAACCTCAATGCCACGATCGCCGTCATCATTGAGCGGATAGGAGCTTTCAAGCAGCTCCGCGGCGCTCGAGGGGTCGAACGCAGCGTACGCCCACGACTCCTCGCGATAACCGAAGACCGTCGGTGGAACAGCGCCGTGCGCCGGCACCCGCGTCTCGCGGTAAAGCGTGTCGCACAGGTAATCGCGATCGATTGCCAGGGAGATGGCGCGCCGCACCACGGGATCATCGAGCGGTGCCGCCGAACAGTTGCAGGCGAGCATGCTTGTCGTAAGCCCGGTCACACAGACAAAGCGCCCATCATCGCCGAGCGTGCGGCCATCCTCTGAGCGCCCAAAACTCGATGCGGCGTCGCTCGCATCGCCTATAGGGCACAGGCTCACATCGATATCGCCCGTTTGGAACGAACGGAACGACGATTCCGCATCCGGCTCGACATCGAAGAGCACGCGGTCGAGTGATGCAACCTCGCCATAATAGTCGTCATAGCGGGATAGCGAGAGCGTGCCCGAGCCGCTCTTCCACGTATCTGCCATCATGAACGGGCCGTTGCCGATGGGTCGCTGGGAGAAGGACGGCAGGTCGTCGTCAGCGGAAGACGGAACGGGGCCAAGCACCGGATGCGCTAGCAGATAGGGTAGATCGGCATAGGGCGTGCTCAAGCGTATGCAAAGCGTTGCGCTATCCGGGCACGTGACACCGGAAAACTCCGTCGCCGACCCAATGTGAAGAGCATCATAGCCATCAATGAGCGAAAGGAGGTAGGCATAGGGCGTGGTGCCAGCAACCTGGCTCGGAGCGCTCGACGGACTCACGATTCGCTCCCATGCGCGCTTGAAATCCTCAGAGGTTACCCGCGAGCCATCGTGAAACGTGGCATCCCGCAGATAGAATGTGAACGTCTGGGCATCATCCGACACCTCATAGCGTTCCGCGGCAAGGCAAGAAAGCTCTCCGGTGGAAAAATCATACGAGGTGAGGCAGTCGAACAGCTGCCACACGACGGTAAGAGAGCTCGTATCGATCGCAAGGGCGGGGTCGATGCTTGCAGGCCGCGAGAAGCCGATGGTCAGAGGCTGCTCGGCAACCGCCGCACTCCCCTGCTCGGTCTGCCCGCCTGAGGTACACGCGGAAAGAGCAGCGAGCGCACCCGCAGCCAGCGATCCGCCTAGAAAACGCCTGCGGCTTAGCGTTCCATGAGCCATTCGATCCATGCCAAGCGCCCTTCATATCGCAATCATCTACCGCGACCAGCTTATCAAAATGGCCGCAACAACGTGAGCCGCCGCACGGAGCACCACCCACTCGACAAGAATGCCGCGTGCGCCATGCAAGCCAAGCCCGTTACCGCCGATCAAAGGAATCTAGACCCAAAGGCTCCGAAATGCGAGGGCCCCGTTCTCTCCTCTGAGCGCTTCCGCAGGAACTCGGCCCTGCCGAGTTCCGAGGACTAGCGAAGAGAAGAGAACGGGGCTCGTCCGCCTGTCAACCTATCCTACAGGTCGATGTGGGTTTCCTTGATCGGGAACTTCTCCGCGAAGTGGCATGCGCACATATGACCCGGTGCAACCTCACGGAACTTAGGCTCCTCCTTGCCGCAGATCGCCTGCGCGATCGGGCAGCGGGTGTGGAAACGGCAGCCGCTCGGAGGATCGATTGGCGAAGGCGGATCGCCCGCAAGGATGATGCGGGAACGCGTCTTCTGCACGTCGGGATCGGGCACCGGAACAGCAGAGAGCAGCGACTGCGTGTACGGATGATGCGGCTCAGTGTAGAGGGTCTTCCAGTCGGAAACCTCGACCATCTTGCCTAAGTACATCACCGCAACGCGGTCGGAGATGTGCTGAACGACCGAAAGGTCATGCGCGATGAACAGGTAGGCGGTACCAAAGCGGTCCTGCAGGTCCTTGAGCAAGTTCAGAACCTGCGCCTGAATGGAGACGTCGAGCGCGGAAACGGGCTCATCGCAGATGATGAGCTTCGGCTTAAGCGCGAACGCGCGGGCGATGCCGATACGCTGGCGCTGACCGCCGGAAAACTCATGCGGGTAACGGTTGATGTGCTCGGGGTTGAGGCCCACGACGTCGAGGAGCTCGCGCACGGTCTGCATGCGCTCCTCCTTCGTGCCCACGTTGTGGATCGTCATGGGCTCCGACACGATCTCGCCGATGGTCATACGCGGGTTCAGGCTCGCATAGGGATCCTGGAAGATGAACTGCATGTCGCGGCGCATCTCCTTGAGCTCCTTATGGCTCATCTTCGAGACGTCTTTGCCTTGGAAATACACCTTGCCCGAGGTGGGGGTGGTCAGCCTCATGATGGAGCGGCCCGTCGTGGACTTACCGCAGCCGGATTCACCCACGAGGCCGAAGGTCTCGCCCGCATGGATCTCGAACGAAACATCGTTTACAGCGGAAACAACGCGCTTGGAGAACCTACCGGCGAGCATGCCCGCCTCCGCAGGAAACTCCTTGCTCAGATGCTCGACCTTAAGCAGCGGCTCCTTGGTGGTATCGGCCATTAAGCCTCGCCTCCCTTCGAGAATGCTTCGATGGTATCGGGCGTTCCCGTCGCGATCTTACCGCGCGAGCGCGAAGTATCGGGAGCGAATTTGAGGAACGCGGGATCGTCGGCAAAGTGGCATGCGGAGTAATGACCGGTCTCGGTCGTAATGTACTCAGGCGCCTGCTCATGGCAAACATCCACCGCATACGGGCAACGCGGGGCAAAGGGGCAGCCCTTGGGAAGGTTCACGAGCGACGGCGGGTTGCCGTGAATGGGCGTAAGCGGCTTCTTCTCGTCGACCGCCTGCTCCGGAATGGAGCGGATGAGGCCCCAGGTATAGGGGTGGCGGCTCTCGTAGAAGATCTCGTCGGCAGTGCCGAACTCAACCGGGCGGCCGGCATACATGACCATGATCTTATCGGCCATATCGGCCACGACGCCCAGGTCGTGCGTGATCATGATGATGGCGTTGCCGTTCTTCTGCTGCATCTCCTGCATGAGCTCGATGATCTGCGCCTGGATGGTCACGTCGAGCGCCGTGGTGGGCTCGTCGGCGATAAGGATATCCGGGTCGCAGGCGAGCGCCATGGCGATCATCACGCGCTGGCGCATGCCGCCCGAGAACTGGTGCGGATACTCGTTCACGCGCTTCTCTGGGTTCGGAATGCCCACGAGGCGAAGCAGCTCGATGGCGCGCTCCTGTGCCTGCTGCTTAGTGTAGCCACGGTGCAGGCGCAAGCCCTCGCCCAGCTGGCGCCCAATCTTGTAGACCGGGTTCAGCGAGGTCATGGGGTCCTGGAAGATCATCGCGATATCGTTGCCGCGAATGTGCTGCATCTCCTCTTCGGACTTCTCGAGGAGCGACTCGCCTCGATAGAGAATGTCGCCGTCTTCGATCTTGCCCGGAGGCATATCGATGAGCCCCATGATGGTCATGTGCGTCACCGACTTGCCGGAACCGGACTCGCCCACCACGCCGAGCGTCTCGCCGCGATCGAGCGTGTAAGACACGCCGTCGACGGCATGCACGACGCCGTCCTGCGTGTGGAAATACATCTTAAGATTGTCGACCTCGAGCAGATGGTGCCCTTCGGGCACGGGCTTCGTCTTAAGGTCGACGTAGCCGTTGTTGTTCTTCTTCGCCATTATGCATCCTTCATCTTGACGTCAAGTGCGTCGCGCAGGCCGTCGCCGAGCAGGGTGAACGCAAGCACCGTAGAAAGGATTGCGAGACCCGGCATGATCATGAGCCAAGGGGCCGTCATGAGATACGCCTGGCCGTCCTGGATCATGATGCCCCACGACGGGTTGGGCGGCTGCACGCCCATACCAAGGAACGAAATCGAAGCCTCGGTAAGAATCGCCGAACCGATATTCATCGTGGCATAGACCACGATGGAAGCGACCGAATTAGGGAAGATGTGACGCGCGATAATGCGGGCGTCAGAAGCTCCCATGGAACGGGCGGCGTCAACGTAGTCGTTCTCCTTAACGGAGAGGATCGCGGAGCGGAACACGCGCGCAATCGACGGCCAGCCGAGGATGCCGATGGCGATGAACACGTTCGTGATGCTCTGGCCGAGCGCTGCAATCAGGCACAGCACGAAGAGCACGTACGGGAACGCAAGGAAGATGTCGGCGGCACGCATGATGATGGTGTCCAAGATGCCGCCGTAGTATGCGGCGATGGCACCCATGATGAGGCCGATGACCGTAGAGATGGCGGTTGCGAGCAAGCCGATGGTAAGCGAGATGCGCGCACCATAAATCACGCGGACCAGAATGTCGCGACCGGTGACGTCGGTGCCGAAGGGGTGCTCAAGCGACGGAGGCAGCAGCGAGCTCGTCGCCATAGCGGTTGTATCGGCTGCGGTAGGCGAGCCGAGGAGCTGGGGAGCCCAGAGATCGGCCGTGATGGCAACAAGCGCCACGAACACGATCCATGCGGCAGCGATGATCGCGAGCTTGTTCTTACGAAGGCGCTTCCAGGCGTCTCCCCACAGCGTGCGGGAGGCCTCGCCCGAAACGTTGTGCGGCGCGGAAGCCTCAGCCTTCGCCGCCATTCCGGCGCGCTGCGTAGGACTCGGGTACAACATAGACGTGTTCCCTCCTAGTCTTCGCTCTTGCTGTTGCCAAGCCTGATGCGAGGATCAAGGAAGGCGTAGCTGATATCGACGAGCAGATTGATGACCATGACCACCACGATGATGATCGTGACGCCGCCCATCACGAGCGGCCAGTCACGGGACGAGATAGCACGGTAGATCTCGGAACCGACGCCGGGCCAGTTGAACACCGTCTCGGTAAGAATCGCGCCAGCCATCATGGCGCCGAAGTCGATGCCGATATAGGTAACAACCGGAATGAGCGCGTTCTTGAGCGCGTGGTGCAGGATGATCGCCCGACCGGAGAGGCCCTTGGCCTTCGCGGTGCGGATGTAATCCTGGTTCATGACGTCAAGAAGCTGCGAGCGCATGATGCGCGCCGTGTAGGCGGTCGAGACCGCCGCCAGCGTAAAGGCCGGCAAGATGTAGTGGACCCAATCCATGTATTGGGAGTTGGGACCGCCCGCGCCCGAGATGGGCAGCGAGATGGCTCCTCCGGTGAGGTCCTTGAGCCAGATGCCGAATGTCAGCTGTAATATCATGCCGAGCCAGAAAGCCGGGACGGCAACGAGGACCGACGTGATGAGCGTAACCAGAATGTCCCAGAAGGAGTAGCGCTTGATGGCGGAGACTAAGCCGGCGCCGATGCCCATAACCGCCTCAAGGCAGATGGCGCACACAGCAAGCTTGACGGTATAGGGATACTTCTCAGCGAAAATATCCGTGACCGGGCGCTTCTTCTGATAGGAAGTACCCAGATCACCATGGAGCAGGTCATCCATGTAGCGGATATACTGCTCCCAGATGGGAACGGGAATGGTGTCGCCGTTCTCATCGTAGATCGGGCGACCGTTCTCGTCGCCGTAGATCATGTTGTTCTCCACCTCAAGCTGGAGTCGCGTCTGCTCGGGAACCGAGCGACCGCCGGTGATCATCGAAATCGGGTCACCGGGCACGATGGTCTTCATGGCAAAAAGAATAATGGTCACACCGATGAAGACAGGGATGAATTGAAGCACGCGCTTCAATATGTATTTTCCCATACAATACTCCCCTGGTCCGTTGATACGTGGCTATAGCATTAAAACTAGCCACTAAAAACGGGCGCCTATCCTGCGAGGACAGGCGCCCTGTACAGATGGATTCCAAATTATAACGCAGATTTGGAACCTACATCATAACTACTCGGCACTCACAAGCTGAGCCTGGGAGAGGTCAGCCTTCTTCTGCGGGTCGAGGTACAGCTTCGCCACGTTGGAGCCACCGACCATGGTGTGGGTGTAGAACATGAGCGGGATGACCGGCATGTCCTCGGCGATCTGCTTGTTGACTTCCTGCAGCGCGGCGATGCGCTCGGCATCGTCGACGGTCTGACGGGCAGCCATGAGCTCCTCGTCAACCGTGGGGTTGCTGTAGCCGGCGCGGTTGTCGCCGTTGCCGGTGTAGAACAGCGGGTACAGGAAGTTGTCCATGATCGGGTAGTCGGCGACCCAGCCCAGACGGCCGAACTGGTAGTCGAGCTTCTGATACAGGTCGAGAACCGTAGCCCAGTCAGGGGTGTTCGCGGTGCAGGTGATGCCCACAGCGGCGAGGTCGGAGATGATGGAGTCCATGACCTCCTTGTGGCCGCCGTCCTGATTCGAGGTAATCTCGAGCTCGAGGCCACGGTTACCATCGGCATCGGCCGGATAGTACTGGTCGAGGATCTCGGTCGCGGCGTCGACGTCGTACTTGGAGTACGTCCAGGCGCCCTCCTCGTAACCGGCGATTCCGGGCGGGACGATGTTGTCGGCCGGGGTGCGCGAACCATGGAAGAGGGTATCGCAGATGGCCTGGCGGTTGATGGCCATGGACACGGCGTGACGCAGGTTCACGTCAGTGAAGGGGCCCTCGACCACGTTGCAGGTGAGGTAGTAGGTGGAGGGCTCAGAGCCGTTCAGGAACTGATGGCCCGGGGTGATGGTGTAGCCATCCTCAGACTCGCCGTACTGCTCGGCAGCGGACTGCAGCGAAGCAACGGGCACGTCGGAGACATCGAGGTTACCGGCCTGGAACTCCTTGTAGGCGGTCTCGACGTCCTTCTGGATCATGAAGTTCACGCCATCGAGGATCGCGGGCTCGCCGTAGTAGTCGTCGAAGCGCACGATGTTGATGTACTGACCGTCGACCCACTCGCCGTCCATCTTGAACGGGCCGTTGCCCACGGGTGCGAGGCCGAAGTCGACCTGGGTCATGTCCTTGGCGCAATCCGGAATAGGAGCGAGCGCGGGGTGAGAGGCGACATAGGGGAAGTCAGCGTAAGCGTAGGAGAGGGTGACCACGAGGGTGTGATCGTCCGGGCAGGTGAGACCGGACATCTCCTCGGCCTCGCCAGCGGCCAGCTCGTCGTAGCCGGCGATCATGGCGAGGTGGTAGCCGATGACCGAGGGGCTCTCGGGGTTGGTGGCGGGGTTCACGATGCGCTCCCAGCCATACTTCCAGTTGGAAGCGAGGACGTCGGTGCCGTCGTGGAACTTGGCCTCCTTGAGGTGGAAGGTGAACTCGGTGGCATCCTCGTTCGCCTCCCAGCTCTCGCACGCGAGCGGCTCGAGCTCACCGGTCTCGAAGTTGTACTGGGTAAGGGAGTCGAACAGCTGGAAGCCGACCTGGGTGCCCTGGTCCTCCTGCAGGTTGTACGGCTCGATGCAGACCGGGTTGTTGATGTAGTAGCGCAGGGTGCCGCCCTGGGCGCCACCAGTGGCTGCGGAACCACCGGTCGTGGTGCCACCCTTGGTGCAACCCGCGAGCGCGGCGAGCGCGCTAGCAGCGAGGGCTCCGCCCACGAAGTGACGGCGGTCGAGCACCGGCCGCTTCTTCTCGAAATCTGCCATGCCTTCCTCCTTTTTTAACGGGTAGAGCCGATCTGCCCCACCTTTGATGCATCCGTCGATCTTCGCCCATGGCAACTCAGACGAAGGGACGCTTTGAATACAATACCGGATTCTCATCACAAAGTCTGCAAGAAACCTTACAGAAACGAAGGAAACACTTTACTTCAACAAAGCGACGAAAGCCTTTCCGATATGCATTGCACAATCCTTCTTATGCAAACATCCCGCTCAAGGCCGTGCCAGAGCGGGATGCGTCTGCGTAATAACGATGCAATTATGCTTGACGAGCGCTCCTTGTCGTGAAAACGCCTTTCGGGCGCTCCAGCGATGAACGGTCGAATCGAGCCTGTGAACGGTTCTTCTGCAATCGAGCGGCGCCGGACGTTTTAGACGAAATCGACGCCCTGAATTCCGCCCTGCGGGAAGAAGAACATGCACAGGACGACGCAGACGGCGAAGACCACGGCGACGATCACCGTAAGCCGGTCGAGATTGCGCTCCATGACGCCCGTAGCTGCACTGGAGTTATAAAGCGAGCTGGCGATCATATCGGAAACGCCGGTACCCTTGCCGGAGTGCATGAGCACGAGGGCGATGAGCGCGAGCGCGGAGAGCGCCCACACGATGAAAATGATGACCTGGAAGGGACCCATAAACGACTCCTTTTCACCACAGCAAAACTCTCGTATCGTAGCACACCGGCACATCCACTGTTAACCCCTCTTTTGAGTCAAAATGGGACAGTCAAAATGGGACGGGGTTGTTTTGACTCATTTCGCGCATCGCCCTCCGGTCAAAATGGGACGGGGTTGTTTTGACTCATTTCGCACATCGCCCTCCCATGCAGGTTGAAACGGGCTTTCAACGATTTATTGGGAGCGGATCATATCGCTACGCACGGCCGTTGCTCGCGTTATCGAGCTTTTCCCAATGCCCGTCAACCGCTCAATTTGCTTGACAGTCAGCCCCGTCTCCCTAAGCCTGCGCAAAGCCTCATCCCGGTCTTCTCGGCAAAGAGCCTTGATATCACTTGGCTGCCTGCCTTCTAGTGCGCATCTCGCTGCCGATAGAGCCTCGTCGTCGGCAACCCTACGCGACGCTTTCACATAATAGTATGCGTATCTCTCGTCCTGAAATAGCTCCCTGAAGCCCTTGGGACCGCCTACCATATCAAGGATGAGCTCACTCGACACGATACCGCCACCAGTTAGATACTCCTGATAGCTGCTCCACCGATATCGATCGACCGCCGCGATGTTAGCCTTAGCCGGGTTTTCGTGAATATACCGAACCGCCTGCAGCAGCTGACGATCGTCCGTAATGGGCACGCCGGTGAACCTGCCCTGAAAAACCGCGCCAACATGACCGGTCTTGCTATTGAAATACTGGGCGTAGGCCGTTGTGAGGCCATGCATCATGTGGCTGACCTCGTTCTTCGGATCATCAAGCAGAAGGTGAACATGGTTGTCCATGAGGCACCACGCGAGCACCGCCACCTCATGCGATCTCGCTTTGTTCTCCAGCAACGCTACGTAATGCCGGCGGTCTTCATCGTCCTCAAAGAGCAGCTGACGGCCATTTCCCCGGCACGTCACGTGATAGAAGCCCGAGTCTGCAATCTGTCGTGCTACGCGCGGCATTCCCCATCACCCCTTGGTATTGGCCCGACGTTTGAGCATCGCCTGCAGAGAGTGGCGTCGCGATTCCGCACCATCCGTCGCATCTTCGTTGTCAAGTTTCGCGAATGCCATTGTTCCCCGCAGCGAGCATCCTCAAAGCGTAGGGCGTTCAAAAGGGTGCGTCATGTCGTCCACGGCGAGCGGTATTTGAAAAACGGTAGTCGGTACCTGCAGTTTTCCACACTGAACACTATCTGACAAATATCTGAAAGGGATATTGCCGGAAGCTAAAAACTGCCTCATTTACAGAGCGGAGCGATCGATACTCGCTGCCACATTCACCCTCTTCTCTCACAGGCATCATCGAAGTGAGTCAAAGTAACCCCGTCCCATTTTGACCACATGGGTCAAAACAAACACGTCCCATTTTGACGCATACCATTTTGACGCATAAAAAAGGGGCTGCCGCAGAGTGCGACAGCCCCTACTTGGGTCAAAACAAACCCGTCCCAGAATGACTGGTTAGTCCTCGGTGGCGAGAACGCGACCGGTCATCTCGGCAGAAGGCTCGATGCCGGCGAGGGAGAGCATGGTCGGAGCGATGTCCGAGAGGCGCCCGTCCTCGATACCGGTGAGCTTAGCGGCCGGGTCGACCACGATGAACGGCACGCGGTTGGTGGTGTGCGCCGTGAACGGGTGCTTCTCGCCCGCGTCGTCCACGTCGTACATATGGTCCGCGTTGCCATGGTCGGCCGTGATGAGCGCAAAGCCGCCCTTGGCGAGAATGGCGGGGATAACCTTGGAAAGGCCATCGTCCACAGCCTCGACCGCCTTCACCGCAGCGTCAAAGACGCCGGTGTGGCCAACCATGTCGCAGTTCGCATAGTTGACGATGTAGAAGTCCGCACGGTCCTCGTTGATGGCCTCGACGAGCTTCTCGGTGACCTCGGGCTCAGACATCTCGGGCTGCAGGTCGTAGGTAGCGACCTTGGGCGAGGGAACGAGCACGCGCTCCTCCCCTTCCTTGGGCTCCTCGACGCCGCCGTTCAGGAAGAACGTCACATGCGCATACTTCTCGGTCTCCGCCGTATGCAGCTGCTTCAAACCGTTCTGCGCGATGACATCGGCAAGCACGTTCTCGGGGAAGGTCTTGGGGAAGGCCACCTCGACGTTCTTGAACGTCTCGTCGTACTCGGTCATCGACACGAAGTGCGAGAGCTTCGGCGCGACCTTGCGGTCGAACCCGTTGAAGTTCTTCTCGGTGAAGGCTCGAGTCATCTCGCGGGCGCGATCGGGACGGAAGTTGAAGAACACCATCGCGTCGCCGTCGTGCACGCCCTCGTTGTGGCAGGCGAACGGCTCGACGAACTCGTCGCCGCGCTCGTCCTTCTCGTAGTAAGCCTTAACACCCGCGACCGGGTCCACGTCCTCGCCGTCGTAAGGCAGCGTGATGACGTCGTAGGCGCGCTCAACGCGCTCCCAGCGATTGTCGCGGTCCATAGCCCAGTAACGACCGGACACGGTGGCGATGCGCGCATCGACGCCGGTGTACTTGGAGAGGGCCTCGAGGTTCTCGGCCAGGGTCTCGATGTAGCCGGCACCGGAGTGCGGGTCCACGTCGCGGCCGTCCATGAAGCAGTGGAAGCGAATCTTCTCGACGCCGTGCATGGCGGCGAGCACCGAGAGGGTCTCGCCGTGGCGCTGCATGGAGTGCACGCCGCCCGGGGACACGAGGCCCAGCAGGTGGACGGTGCCACCGCGCGCGGCGACGTCCTCCATGGCAGTCGCGAGCGTCGGGTTCTCCTCGATGGAACCATCGATGATGGAGTTGTTGATGCGGCTGAGCTCCTGGAACACGATGCGGCCGGCGCCGATGTTCAGGTGGCCGACCTCGGAGTTGCCCATCTGGCCCGCAGGCAGGCCCACATCCTCACCCGAAGCGCCGAGCGTGGTGTGCGGGTACTCCTCCCAAAGCTTATCCAGGTAGGGCTTGTTGGCCTTGAAGACGGCGTTGTTGTCGCCCGCAGGGGCGAGGCCGAAGCCGTCCATGATGACCAGGAGCGCAGGAAGATGACGCTCTGCCATGCGCTACTCCCCCGCCTTCTCGACCATGGCCGCGAAGCTATCGGCCTTGAGCGAGGCGCCGCCCACGAGCGCGCCGTCGACGTCTTCCTTCTCCAGGAAGCCGGCGATGTTCTCGGGCTTGGCGGAGCCACCGTAGAGTACGCGGATGCCGTCGGCGATCTCCTGGCCGAAGATCTCGACCAGGGTGGCGCGGATGGCGCCGCAGACCTCCTGGGCGTCATCGGCCGTGGCGGTCTTGCCGGTGCCGATGGCCCAGATGGGCTCGTAGGCGATGACGAGCTGGTCGCCGGAGGAAATCTCGACGCCCTCGAGGCCAGCCTTGATCTGACCGGTCACGAACGCAACGTGCTCGCCCGCCTCACGGGTCTCGAGGCTCTCGCCGCAGCAGAAGATCGGGACGATGCCGCCGGCGATGAGCGCCTTGGCCTTCTTGTTCTCGTCCTCGTCGGTCTCCTTGAAGTAGTCGCGACGCTCAGAGTGGCCGATGATGCAGTACTCGACGGGCACGCTCTTGAGCATGGCAACAGAGGTCTCGCCGGTGTAGGCACCGGAGGCCTCCCAGTACACGTTCTGAGCACCGAGCTTGATCGGGCTCTCCTTGACGCCGCCCTTGCAAGACACGACGCGAAGGTCGACGGTCGGCGGGCAGACGCACACCTCGACGCCCTCGGGAATCTCGGGCAGCGCGGCAACGAGCGCCTGCGCCAGGTCCTTGGCCTCGTTGAGGTCGTTGTTCATCTTCCAGTTGCCTGCGATGAGGCGGGTACGCTTACTCGGCATCGTTCAGAGCCTCCACTCCAGGAAGGGCCTTGCCCTCGACGAGCTCCATGGAGGCGCCGCCACCCGTGGAGATCCAGGACATCTTGTCGGCCAGGTTGAACTTGTTCACGGCTGCGACGGAGTCGCCGCCACCGATGATCGAGGTGCAGCCCTCGTTCGCGGCCACGGCCTCGGCGACCGCCTGGGTGCCGTGCGCGAAGTTATCGAACTCAAAGACGCCCATGGGGCCGTTCCAGAACACGGTCTTGGCCTCGGCGATGGCGTCGGCATAGAGCTTCTCGGTCTTGGGGCCGATGTCCATACCCATGCGGTCCTCGGGAATGGCGTCGGAGGCCACAACCTCGCCCTCGGCATCCTCGCCGAAGTGGTCGGCCACGACGTTGTCGACCGGGAGCAGGATCTTCACACCCTTGTCCTCGGCCTTCTTGAGCATCTCGGCCGCGCGCTCAATCCAGTCCTCTTCCTTGAGGGAGGTGCCGACGGTCTTGTAGCCCTTGGCCAGGAAGAAGGTGTAGGCCATGCCGCCGCCGATGATCAGCGTATCGGCGGAGTCGATGAGGTGATCGAGCACGCCGATCTTGGAGGACACCTTGGAGCCGCCCACGATGGCCACGAACGGACGCTCCGGCTCGGCGAAAATGCTGGTGAGCGTGTCGACTTCCTTCTCAAGCAGGAAGCCAGCGACCGCCGGCAGGTACTCGGCAGGGCCAACCACGGAGCCCTGGGCGCGGTGCGCGGTGCCGAACGCGTCGAGCACGAAGACGTCGCCGTAGGAGGCAAGGGTCTTGGCGATCTCCGGGTCGTTCTTCTTCTCGCGCTTGTCGAAGCGGACGTTCTCGAGCACCAGGATGTCGCCCGGCTCGAGCGCGGCCACGGCCTCGGCGGCCTTCTCACCATAGGTGTCGTCGACGAACTTCACGTCGAAGCCGGTGAGCTCAGCGAGCTTGTCGGCAGCAGGCTTGAGCGAGAGCTCGGGCTCGGGGCCATCGCCCTTGGGGCGGCCGAGGTGGCTCATGAGAATGATCTTGGCGTTGTGCTGCTTCAGGTACTCGATGGTGGGGATGGCGGCGCGCACGCGGGTGTCGTCGGTCACGACGCCGTCCTTCAGCGGCACGTTGAAGTCAACGCGCATGAGCACGCGCTTGCCGTCCACATCGATGTCGCGGACGGTCTTCTTGGTGAAAGCCATTTCGCTCCTCTTTCTATCTGGTGAATACAAAAAGGGCGCGGCCGCGGCCCTGTGAGCTGCGACCGCGCCCAAGCATGCGAGAGACGCGCGACTAGGCGACGAACTTCTCGAAGTACTTGATGGTGCGGACCATCTGGGAGGTGTAGGAGTTCTCGTTGTCGTACCAAGAGGTGACCTGAACGAGCGTCTGGCCGTTGCCGAGCGGGGCGCACATGGTCTGGGTGGCGTCGAAGATCGAGCCATGGGTCTCGCCGATGATGTCGGTGGAGACGATGTCGTCCTCGTTGTAGGCGAAGGTCTCGGAGATGGTCGCGGCGTAAGCCTTCATAGCAGCGTTGACCTCGTCCTTGGTGACTTCCTTGTCAACCACGGCATAGAGGTTGGTGAGGGAGCCGGTGGGGGTGGGAACGCGCTGGGCGGCACCGATGAGCTTGCCGTTGAGCTCGGGGAGCACGAGGCCGATGGCCTTGGCGGCACCGGTGGAGTTCGGGACGATGTTCACGGCGCAGGCGCGGCTACGACGCTTGTTGCCCTTGCGCTGCGGGCCGTCGAGCGGCATCTGGTCGCCGGTCCAGGCGTGGATGGTGGTCATGATGCCGGACACGATGGGCGCGAAGTCGTTGAGACCCTTGGCCATCGGGGCGAGGCAGTTGGTGGTGCAGGACGCGGCGGAGATGATGTTGTCCTCGGCCGTGAGCTGCTCATGGTTCACGTTGTAGACGATCGTGGGGAGATCGTTGCCCGCGGGAGCGGAGATGACGACCTTCTTGGCGCCAGCGTTGATGTGGGCCTGAGCCTTCTCCTTGGAGGTGTAGAAGCCGGTGCACTCGAGCACGACGTCGACACCGAGCTCGCCCCACGGGAGGTTGTTGGCGTCGGCCTCCTTGTAGATGGTGATCTCCTTGCCGTCAACGGTAATGGAGTTCTCACCGGCGGTGACCTCGTGATCGCGGCTGTAGTTGCCCTGCGTGGAGTCGTACTTCAGCAGGTACGCGAGCATATCCGGGGAGGTGAGGTCGTTGATCGCGACGATCTCGGAGCCCTCGTGACCGAACATCTGGCGGAACGCGAGACGACCGATGCGGCCAAAGCCATTAATCGCAACCTTTACTGCCATGTGTGTCTCCTTTCGTAGGGCCCGGCGGGTTCTTTGCCCACCGTTTAGACCCACAAACTAACCACTCACCAAATATACCTTTTTTCTAAGCCCTATTCGCGTAATTGCGCACTTTTTGATGATTCCCTTGCATTGAAACGCTTTAACCCTAACCAGCCAGCAGATTTCCGCAGAATGATAAAACGAACCCGGTTCGTTTTATCATTCTAAGAGCTTTTCCAAGCGCAGCACCCGGTGGTAGAGGGCAGATTTCGAGAGCGGCGGGTCCGAAACCTCGCCCAGATCGCGAAGCGATAGGTCTGGATACGCCTCTCGGAGGGCGCAGAAGTCCTCCAGGGCACGGGGAAGCGTGCCCCGCAGCCCCCGGCGCTCAACCTCCGCGATGAGCTCGAGCTGGTGCTGTGCTGCACCGGCGCTCCGTGTCTGGTTGGCGAGCTCGGCGTTCACCTTGCGATTAACCTCGTTCTTCACCGACTTCATGGCGCGAGCGTCCTCCAGGACGTCTACGCTGCGCTGAGCCCCCACCGCTTCGAGGAGGGCACGGATGTCGCGTGCGCTCTTCACATAGACAGCGAAGGTCGACTTGCGCCGGTTCACGCGGGCATTGACCCCGATCTGGCCGATGAGCTCGGCGAGCGCGTCGGCGAACTCCTCGCCCTGCACGGCGATCTCAAGATGAAAGTCGCCACGAGGGTCCGCCACGAAGCCCCCCGCGATCAGTGCCCCGCGGATGTAGGCGAGGCGGCAGCAGGGCCGCGCCACCACATGCCGGGGAATCCCGCGCACGAGCCCGCCGCGGCGGTCGAGAATACCAAGCAGCACGAGCGCCTTGTCGAGCCCCGGCTGATCGGGCAGGGTGATGAGGTAGTTGCGCACCTTGTGGAGCACCGAACGGCGGACGGTGAACTCGGTGCGCAGCTTCAAGATCTTATGGGTGAGCCCGAGCATGGTGCGTGCCACGGCACCGGTCTCGGTGGCAACCGTGAGCCGGTAGCGGCCGGGCCCCGTGATAGAGAGCGTCCCGCAAACGCGAACGAGGGCCGCGAGCGTCGCAAGGTCGCAGTACTCGCAGGTGGGCTCGCAACGCGAAAGCTCGTCGCGCACCTCAGCCGTAAATGACATACACCTGTTCCTCCCCAGGTCAGTCGCGTTGGGTCATTCTGGGACGGGGTTGTTTTGACTCACCCGGGTGAGTCAAAACAACCCCGTCCCAGAATGACCCACGACCAATCCCCACCAGGCCCTAGTGAGCCTCGCCCGTCGCGGTCTTGTTGGCACGCGCTAGGTCGCGATGCGAAATCGACACATGGTACTGCTGGCGCTCCAGATAGCGCGCCGTGGCCTCAGCGATGGCCACGCTGCGATGCTGGCCGCCCGTGCAGCCGATGGCGATCGATAGCTGCGGCTTGCCCTCGGCCACATAGCCGGGCATCACGGCATCGAGCAGCTGGTACCACGCGGTGAGGAACTCCTTCGTCTTCGGATGCTCGAGCACGAAGGTCGACACCTTCTCATCGAGCCCCGTCATGGTGCGCATCTCAGGGTCGTAGAAGGGATTGGGCAGGAAGCGGACGTCAATCATGATATCCGCCTCGACCGGCATGCCATGCTTGAAGCCGAACGAGAAAACCTGCACATCCATCAGCTGCTGGTCGGTGAGCTCGGAAAACGCAAGGCGCAGCCGCGTGCGCAGCGCCGATACGCGCAGTCGGCTCGTGTCGATGATCATGTCGGCCCGATCACGTACCTTGCGCAGCTGGACGCGCTCGCGCTGGATGGCGTCGGCGGTGGATTCGCCCGGCTTTGCGAGCGGGTGCCGGCGGCGATTCTCGTTATAACGACGCATGAGCACCTCGTCCGACGCCTCAAGATAGACGACCTTGCAGGTCATCTCGTGCGCCTCGAGCGATACGATCACATCGAGCAGCTCGTCGAAGAGCCCCTGGCTACGCAGGTCGCAGGTCACGGCGAGATGTCGCCCCACGCCCGTGTTGATGCCCACCAGCTGGGCGAGTTGCAGCACGAGGCTCGGCGGGAGGTTATCGATGCAGAAGTAGCCCATGTCCTCGAACACGTGCATGGCCTGCGTGCGCCCAGACCCGCTCATACCTGTGATGATCACGATGTCCGGAACGCGATCGGCGAGCTCCGCCGCCGTGATCGCCTGAGGATTCATCTCTGCCATGGGGATCGCCTTCCTGCCGTCGAGCCGTCCTCCCCAGTATACCCGTGCGCCTCCCCTACCGACAGGACGCTCCGGCCGCGCGCGAGCAAAACGGCACCCCGCTCGCGAGCCACCAGAGCGACCCGTACGCGATTAATCAATCGCTTGCGACAACGGCGAGCCCTCTATGCATCCAGCGCGGCGGCAAACCAGTTCGTGATGCTCGTGGGATGCGTGATGGCCGTTCCCACCACCACCGCCCAGGCGCCGGCGTCCATAGCGGCCCGGGCCTCGGCCGGCGTGTGCACGCGACCCTCGCAGACCACGGGGAACCCGGGGAACTCCTCGGCAGCCTGCCGAAGAAGCGGGAGGTCGGGCCCATCGGCCATCGTGCAGTCGATCGCTGCGGTCCCATGCGAGAGCGTCGTCGATACGATATCGAACCCAAGGTCGACCGCACGGCGAATGTCGTCGATGGTCATGCAGTCAGCCATGGTGAGCACCCCCTCCTCCTTAAGGGGAGCGAGGGTGTCGGCCACCGACTTTCCATCGGGACGGGGGCGGTCCGTGGCATCAATGGCCACGATGTCGGCGCCGGCCGCCACGCAGGCGCGCGCATGCCGAAGCGTCGGCGTGATGTAGACGCCGTCATGGCCGTCCTTCCACAATCCGATGACCGGCACCTCGACACGCCCTTTTATCGCCGAGATATCGGCAAGTCCCTGGCAACGAATGGCCGCAGCCCCACCAAGCTCGCACGCGCGCGCCATGAGCGCCATAGTTTCCGGCGTGCGGAGCGGCTCGCCCGGATATGCCTGAACGCTCACGATCAGCGTTCCCTTAAGTGACTGGATGAGCGGGTGAATAGACACGGCGTCCCCTTTCATGCGATGTTGTGCCTCCACGTTCCAATGTCAGGAACCAGAGCCCGCGCGCCCGGCCTCTCGCTCGGCATCCCAAGCGCGAAGCGTTCGGTACACGTCCTCCGCCACATGCCGCGGCACGCCCTTCACGGCCGCGATCTCGTCTGCGCTCGCCGCGCGGAGCTTCTTCATGGAACCAAAGTGCCGCATGATGGCCCGCTTGCGCGTGGGCCCCACGCCCTCGACCTCGTCGAGCACGGAAACGGTCATGGCCTTGCCGCGCAGCTCTCGATGGAAGGTGATCGCGAAGCGGTGAGCCTCGTCGCGCACCTGTTTGATGAGGTAGAGCGAGGCAGAACCGTTGGGCAAAACCACGGGCGTCTCGTCCCAGGGGACGAACACCTCCTCATCGGCCTTGGCAAGACCGCAGACGGGAATATCGAGGCCCAACCCTTCGAGCTGCGTGAGCGCCGCCGTGAGCTGCGGCTTGCCGCCATCGACCACGAGCAGATCGGGGCGCGCGCCGAAGCGCTCGTCTGCCATGCGTTCGGGGGCGTACCTGCGCCCCAGCACCTCCTGCATGGAGAGGAAGTCGTTCGCCTCGCCCGTGATGCTGCGAATCTTGAACCGCCGGTATTGCGACTTATCGGGCTTGCCGTTGGTGAAGACCACCATCGACGCCACGGTGAAGGCACCGTGGATGGTCGAGATATCGAAGCACTCGATGCGCAGGGGCGGCGCCGGCAGCGCAAGGGCGCTCTCCAGCTGCAGAAGCGCTTGATTGGTGCGGTCGTCAGCATACCCGGTGCGCATCATGTAGCGCATGAGCGCGTGTCGGGCGTTTCGCTCGGCGGTCTCGAGCAGACGATGCTTCTCGCCACGCTGCGGGCGATGCACGCGGCACACGCGGCCTCGTCTCTCGGTAAGCCATGCCCCGATGAGCTCAGCGTCCGCAAGCTCGCATGCCACGTTCACCTCGGAAGGAATATCCGAGGTCTCATCGTAATAGCGCTTGATGAAGCCTCCGACGAGCTCCTCCTCCGATACATCGAGCCCTTTGTCCAGGATGAATTCGCAGCTTCGCTGCGTTCGACCGTCGCGCACCACGAAGACGCAGGCCCCCGCGATGGTCTCCTCGCGGAAAAACCCGACCACATCGATGTCGACGCGCGAGGGGAAGACCACCTGCTGGCGATCATCGAGCCCGTTGATGACCTCGAGCCGCCGTTTGATGCGGCCCGCGCGCTCGAAATCGAGCTCCTCGGCGGCACGCCCCATCTCGCTGGAAAGCTCATCGACCACCTCACGCCGGCGGCCCGAGAGGAACCGCTCGACGCGCCTCACATTGTCAGCATAATCCTGCGGCGTTATGGCGCCCACGCAGGCGCCGGGGCCGCGCCCAACGTGGTAATCGAAGCACGGGCGTCCATGCTGCGCGCACACAAGGTTGATCACGTCGCTCTCGTCTACATGCGCCTCAATGAGCCGTCGCGTGCGCTTCCACTCCGCGCAGGTCGCGATGCAGATAGGAATAACCTTGCGAATCGTGTCGATGGTCTCGCGCGCGGCACGGCTATCGGTATACGGGCCGAAATAGCGCGTGCCGGGCTTGTGCTTCTCGCGTGTGTACTTGATAGCGGGGTACACGTCGCCTTTAGTGATGGCGATGAAGGGATAGCTCTTATCGTCTTTGAAGTCGACGTTGAAGTAGGGCCGATACTGGCCGATGAGCTCGCGCTCCAAGACGAGCGCCTCGTGCTCGGTATCCACCACCAGGTAATCGAAGCTCTCCACGAGCTGCATCATGAGGGGAATCTTGGCGCGGTCGTCGGTCAGGGTCACATACTGGCGCATGCGCGCACGCAGGTTTTTGGCCTTGCCGACATAGATGACCGTGCCCGAGGCATCTTTCCAGAGATAGCACCCCGGGTCCGTGGGAACATGATCGACCTCCGCAGCGAGGCGAGCGAGGTGCTCGGCGGCAGACGCGCTGCCCACGGCCGCCGCGGG
>NZ_HE978574.1:1569007-1607085 GCF_000311845.1 Enorma massiliensis phI
GCCGCGGGGCGCGCGCCACCCGTCTTCCGCGCGGCGCCCGACGCGCCCTCGGGCGCCGACGGGGCGCCGGAATCTGATCGCATCGACGGCACAGCGCTATTTGAAGAGACGGCGGTAGAGCTTGAGCGCGGCGTCCCACACGTGGTAGAGCGGCGAGAGCGGGCGGTCGAACGTGCCGATCCACACCGTGGGCTCGCCGGCGAACAGCAGCTTGAAGTTGCTCACACCGCCCTCGAGCAGGCCGTTCAGATCGTAGAGCGCGGCCCCCGCCTCCTTAGCGGCGCACATGGCATGCCATTTGAGCAGGTAGTTCGCCCGCAGGCGCTTGCCCTCCTCGGTCACGCCGCCCCACAGCTCGAACGCCGTGCCCGACGTGGTGATGTTCCACAGGAACGCGAGCGGCCGCCCCTCGAACTCCGCGAGAAAGACCTGGTTGACATCCGAGCACGCGGTGAACGCGGTGCGGTAGTACTCATCGGTGTGGAGCGCGAAATCATCGCTCTCCGCGGTGTGGTGGTAGATGTCCATGATCGCGTCGAGGTCGTCTGCCGTGGCGCTGCGCACGGTCACGCCCGAACGGCCCGCCTTGCGGATGTACTGCCGCGCCTTCTTCGAATGGAGGCCCGCCATGATCTCGTCCTCGCTGGGCGCCAGGTCGATGGCCGCCGTACGGGGCAGCGAGATCTTCTCGGAGGGGAGCCATGCGCTGCTCAGCGCGACGGAGCCCTCCGGGACGGCCGGGTCGATCTTGAGGGAGACGGCCGAGAGGTTCGCCTTGCACCACGCCGCGACGTCGTCCGCGACCCGGGGGACATCGGCCGTCCGGTCCGCCACGGGGCCGCGCGGGGCGTAGCAGATATGGCCGAACGGCCAGGGGAGCTTGCGAACGAGCACCTGGCATGCGCCGGCGAAGGCGCCGTCGCGCTCGACCACGATGCGCCGCGCCCTCCACGAGCCCGTGTGCTCCTTGAGCTCGCCCCATCCCCATGCCTGCATGGGGTGACCGGCATGCTCGTTGATGAGACGGTTCCATGCACCAGCGTCGGTGACCTCGCGATATTCGACCATGAGCTCCAACCTTTTCTCGATTTCAACTGCATACTCTATCATGCCCGCATATCTCGCCAGCGCCCTTGCACTAATACGACACATTGGTATAATGTGCTCTGCACCTGCCGGTGTAGCTCAACGTTAGAGTACCGGTCTTGTTTTCCGGGGATGCAGTGTTCGACTCCTGCCATCGGCTCCATCGCTTCTCGTGACCGCCTTCGGGTGGTTTTTTCATATCTGCACCAAGCGGGCAGGAGGCTGCACCCAAGGGATTTGGACCTCAGGACACAGGCCTCATCGAGCGGTTGCGTCGGCGGCCTCTGGAGGATTCGGGCGACCCCTGCGCCCCCCTCACCAGTAGTCTATAATCGCAGGCGACCGAAGGGCTCGACGCTCAGCCGTCGCGCCCGGCACCATCCGCAACCTATCCCGGAGATTCTATGCCCTCTTCCACCACGCCCGCGCGCACCGACTTCGTCCCAGTCGTCCTCGGAGGGGACATCGGGTCGTACGCGCTCATCCGCGAATTCCACGAAGCCTACGGCATCAAGAGCATCGCCATGGGAACCGGCTTCATCGGGGCCATCACCCATTCGAAGATCGCTGAGCTCCACCATATCGACGCCTACGCCGAGCGCCCGCTCCTGCAGGGCCTCGCGGAGGTGCATGAGCGCTACCCGGAGCGGCGCATCGTGCTCGTCGCCAACACCGACCCGCTCATCGACACGCTCGAGGGCATGCACGACGACCTGCCCGCGTACGTCTCCTGCACCATCCCGCCGCGCACGGCGTTCGACGCCGTCTGCGACAAGGGCACCTTTGCTCGGCTCTGCCGCGAGCACGGCCTCGAGGCGCCGCGCACCGAAGTCGTCCGCCTCTCCGGAACGGGCCCCATCGCCCCCTCGGAGATTCCCTTCCCCGTCGTGGCGAAGCCCGCGGTCTCGGCCGGGTACTACGGCACGCTGCTCAAAGGCTTCAAGAAGGTCTACTACATCACGGCCCAGGCGGAGCTCGACGAGCTCTGGAGGGGCCTGCGGGCGGCGGGCTTCGACGGCGACTTCCTCGTACAGGAGCTCATCGGCGGCGACGACACCTACATGGACTCCCTCACGCTCTACATCGGCCGCGACGGCAGGCCGCGCCTGCTCGGCGCCGCCCAGGTGCTCCTGGAGGACCACGCGCCTGCCATGCTCGGCAACCCCGTCGCCATGCTCATCCGCGAGAAGCAGGAGCTCTGGAAGCGCGCGGCCGAGCTCCTCGCCAGCGCGGGCTACCGCGGCTTCGCGAACTTCGACGTGAAGCGCGACCCCGCGACCGGACGCGAGGTCTTCCTTGATTGCAACCCCCGCATGGGCAGGAATTCGTACTACAACGTCGCAGGCGGCGTTAACCCCATGGAGGTCCTCGTGCGCGACTCGATCGACGAGGCAGACGACGAGGTGCGCGTCGCGAGCGACCCCGCCCTCTACACGCTCGTCCCGCTGTCGCTCCTGCGCCGCTACGTGCGCGATGAGGCCCTGCTTTCCGAGGTCAACGACCTCATCCGGCGCAAGCGCGTCTTCGACCCCCAGCGCTACGCGCCCGACCGCGGCGTGCGCCGCATGCTCGACGTCGAGCTGACCGAGAAGAACCAGATCAGGAAGTTCGCACGGTACTACCCCGAGGCCACGGACACCTCGTTCTAGCGTGTCCGGCGCGGGTAGGCGCACCGCCGCGCAAGCGCCGCCTCAGAAAACCTTCGATGAAAGGACGACGGAATGCCGCAGCACCAAGAGACCGCGAACGCCCTCAAGGGCCTGCGCGAGGCGTTTGCCGAGCGGACGGGCACGCGTGCCCGCGATTGGCACCTCGTGTTCAAGGCGCGCTACGGCATGCGCGAGGTGTTCCGCACCCTCCGCGAGCAGCGCGGCGACGGCGCGGTCGTCACCACGCTCTTCACCGGCTGCACCGCCGTCGACTCCATCACGTCGGCGGGGCTCAGGCCTACCTACGCCGCCATCGACCCCGCGACGCTCACCGTCGACGCGGAGGCGCTGGAGGTCGGGGCGAACGTCCGCGCCGTGATCGACCAGCATTCCTACGGCATGATCGACGCGCAGAAAAGCGCGCGGTGCGCCGAGAAGGCCCACGCGGCCGGGGCGCTCTACGTGGAGGACAGCGCCCATTGCCTGGCCCGCATGGCGCGCGATGCCTCCGGCGCGCCGCTCGCCGACATCTCCATCCATTCGATCGGCATCGAGAAGCAGCTGGGCGTGGGCTTCGGCGGCGCAATCTGGGTTAACCCCGCACTCGAGGACGCCGGGCTGCACCGCGCGCTCGAGGACGCGTTCGACGCGCTGCAGCCGCTCCCGTCCCGGATCGCCGCCGCCGCGCACCGCTACCGCCTGCAGAACCGCGTGCTCGCGCATCTGCCGCGCCCCATCAGCAGGCCGGCCCGGGCCGGCCTCGCCGCGGCAGGCCTCCTCGAGCTGCCGGTCGCCGAGACGGAGCGCGAAGGCCGGCTTCCCTATCCCGGGTACCTGCCGAGCGAGGACATCGCCCAGAAGATCCTCACCGCCTTCCCCACGCTCGACGCCGACGAAGCGAACAGGATCCGCTGGACGCAGGGCTACCTCGAGGCCCTCGAGGGGCTGGGCGGCATCGAGATCCCCGGTGCGGCGCGCGGTGCGGCGCGCGACCAGGCGCTCATCCGCTTCCCCATCATCCTCCCCAGCGAGGCCGCGGCGGACCCCCTCATCGCGGACCTGCGGGGCAACCATCTGTACTGCGTCGACTGGTACCGCGTGCCCTTCTACCCGGGCGCGCTCGACCTCTCCGCCTACGGCATGTCAGAGGACGATCAGAGCTACCGGGAGTTTCGCGCCCGCTACGGCGGCATCGTCGGGCTTCCCACCGATATCGACATCGAGCGCCTGCCCGAGGCCGTCGAGATCGTCCGCCGGCACGTGCGCCGCTCTTAGAGCCGTCGCTCGCAAGGTGGGCGACAGGCGCGCCAGCACGGGTGCGGGCCGCGCATCTACCACGCGCGTCGGTGCACAGCCGCCGGAATACCGGCGCGCACAGCGGCGCGCGTGGCGTCCGTCCCGCATTCACCCGTTTGAGCGCGCCGTTCCTGCGCACCCACCCCTCGATATGAAACGAGGCCCCGCAGCGCATGTGCCACGGGGCCTCATCGACAATCGGAACGAAGAAAGCCGACTAAGGATCCATTACACCGGCGAGCCGCCACCAACGAAGTTGCGGGAATTCGAGCTGAGGCTGCTCCTGATGACACCAACGCCGGGCGACGATGCATGCACGTAGCGGCCGCCCCCGATATAGATGCCGACGTGGTAGATGCTTGAGCTGCTGCCGCCATAACCCCAGAACACGAGGTCGCCAGGCGAGAGGTAGGAAGTATTCGTGACCAGATGGCCCTTATTTTTCACGAGATTGCACTGAGCCTGGGAGGAACGCGGAAGCGAGATGCCGACCTGCTTGTAGCTGTACTGCACCAGGCCGGAGCAATCGAACGTGTCGGGGCCCTCGGTGCTGAAGACATACGGCTTGCCAACCTGCGCCAGAGCGATATCTACGACGCTTGACGGGGCATTGCCGGAATCGGTGTTGTTGTTCGAGCCGCCACCGCCGCTGGATCCACCGTTGTTGCTGGAGCCGCCGTTGTTATTGGACCCTCCGTTGTTGGAGCCGCCGCCGTTGTCGTTGGAGCCCCCGTCGTCGTCAGATCCGCCGTTGTCGTTATTCGAATTGCCGTTATCGCTGCCGCCACCCTGGTTGTTGTTGGCGGCCTCCTCGGCTGCAGCCTGCTCGGCAGCGGCACGCGCCGCCTCCTCGGCCAGAGCGGTCTGGAGCTCGCTATCAAGGCTGTTGTAATACGACTGCTGCTCGGAAACCTTCGACTGGATATCCTCGGTCTTCTGCTGCTGATCGCTCACCAGCTGCTGCTGCTCTTGCTCCTGCGTCGCAAGGTCGCTCTTCTTCTGCTCGAGCTCCTGCTGCGTCTGCTTCACCTGATCGATGAGCTCGGCATCGCGGTTGGCCATGCTATTCGCATAGTAGACGCGAGAAAGCAGTTCCTCGAAATCGGAAGCGCCGAGCACCACGGAAAGCGTGCTGTTGGAGCTGTTCTGCTTGTAGGTCTCGGCAAGGCGCTGCGAAAGCTCGGCCTGGCCCTGCTCAAGCTCCTGCTGCTTCTCCTCGATATCAGCCTCGGTCTGCTGAATCTCGGCCTGCACCGACTCAAGGTCGGACTGGAGCTGGTAGAGCTCGTTATTTGCCGCCTCGAGCTCGTTGGAATATGTCATAAGCGTGCTGTACGCGTCGTTGACCTTCGACTGAAGGTCCGCTGGATCGTCCGCAAAGGCAGTAGCCGGCACGCCGCTCAGTGCGAGCGACGCGGAGGCGAACAGCGTTACAGCGATTCTGGCACGTTTGAGCTGCATATCATCAGTCCTCTCAATCGCAAGACCTGTTCACTATACCAACCATGCGCCGCACACGCCACCACCGCGCCCAAGCTTCAAACGATGGGCACACTGCTTAAGATGCGCGCGGCAAGATTCGCGCGGAACGGCCGCCGATTCGCTCACGGCGCCGCGATCTCTTTCGTACGGAGCCGTTCTCCAATTCGCACGGCGCCGTCCGCCCACCCAAGCACGAGCTCTTCCTCTAGACGCCCGTCACGCTGGAGCACGGACCCAGCCACTAGATACCCGTCGCGTTGATGCGGGGGTAGTACTTCGCGAACTTGCGATAGTAGTTGAGGCCGATGGCCGTCTCCGTAAGGTTGCGGCGCAGGTCGTGTTCGAAGGGCGCCTTCGTGGGATTCACTGCCCTACCGGCGCGAATCAGGGAGCGCGCCTCGCTGGCAAGATCGCCCGAAAGATAGCGCAGTGCGAGACGCAGGGGCACCACGGAGTAGAGCGCCGTCTCGCGGTGCGTGAAGAGCGGCAGGTCCTCCTCGTCGAGCAGGTCCTTCACACCAAGCCACATGGGGTTCACCGCCGAAGCAGATACGTAATACGAGTTCCTCCCCAAGCGCGGGTTGCACTCGAAGACGAAAAGCTCGCCCGTGCGCTCGTCTACCTTGAGGTCGAAGTTCGCCGGCCCATGCCAGCCCACCGAACGCAGCAGCTCGACCGCTCCCCGCGAGAACGCGGAGAGATCGCGCGTGACCATGGTCACGGGGTTGCCGATCATGTCGGGCCTGTGGTCCTCGAGCAGCACCTGCGCGCCCGTATCGAGCACGAGCTCGCCACGCCGATCGATGTAGACGGTGAGCGAGCGCTTGAAGGTGTCGTCGCCAAAGACCGGCTGCTGCATAAGCATGGTGCCCGAGAAGCCTACCTCGCGCAGACGCCGGAACAGGTCGTCGACCTCGGGCTGGGATTGGAGTAAATAGACCTTGTCGAACCCCTTGCGCCGCGCCGGCACATATTCAACGGACGAGGAGGCCTTGACGATGACAGGGAAGGCGTCGGGCCAGGGCTCGATGGGCGCGTCGCCGGCGAGCGAGACGTTCACCGTCTTGGGCAGACGAACGCCGTGCTCTGCCGCGAGACGCGCGAACGACTCCTTGGTATCAACGGCGTGTATCGCATCGAGCGGAGCAGCGAGCACGACGACGCCCTGCGGCAGGCTGTCGCGGATGCGCGCGATGTTCTCGACATGCATATCCATATTGCTCGTCACGAACAGGCGCTTGCCGCCCGCCGTGCGAGCAAGGTCGCAGATCGTCTCGCGGATGTGCTCGGCATCCATCTTGCGCAGCGGAACAACGTCGAAGATCGTGGAGCGCGAGATGGCGCTGATCGGCGCGGGGGCGATGCAGTAGGACCGAACGCCGAACGCCTCATAGAACTCTCGACCAACCGCATAGGCACCAAGATCGCCGCCAACGATGACCGGGATGAAGTCGTCACGCCGCTCGATGGGCGAAAACGTGGTTGAGCTGGGCATAAACCGCCTCCGAAGTGTTTTGAACGCAAGCAACAGCTTGCAAGTATAACTTTGCTCTCGCACCTGGCCGCGCCTACACAGAATACCCAGCCGAGAGCCGCGAAGCCCGCGCGCAAATCTGGAGATGCCATCGACGCGCCGCGTGCGTGCTAGAATGGCGGCTTAGCTTGAAACGCCGTCGCTGAGCCCTCCCCCAGCGACCTGCGCAAAGGATCGGCATGAAGCATTCAAACAACGCCACCTCGAACGCGAGCGCCCACCAGCCCAAGCATATGCGGAGCGCCCAAGCAGAACCCGCGAACTCGGCCACGACGACCGCCTCTCGGTCGGATATCGGGCGCAGCACGCGCATGATGAGCGTGCTCGTGATTCTCTCCCGCCTGACGGGCTTCCTGCGCACGTGGGCGCAGGCGTTCGCCGTGGGCGCGACCATCATCTCGAGCTGCTACACGCTTTCGAACAACCTGCTCACACAGCTGTACGGCCTTGTTGCCGGCGGCCTGATCGTCACCGGGTTCATGCCCGTCTACGTCCAGGCACGCAAGCGCGGCGGGCAAGAGAGCGGCAACGACTACGTCTCCAACCTCCTGAGCATCGTCGGGCTCGCGCTCGCCGTGATCGTCGCGCTTTCCATCATCTTCGCCCCGCAGCTCGTATGGCTGCAATCGTTCAACGCGACCAGCGACTTCGATGCCGACCTCGCAGTATGGTTCTTCCGCATCTTCGCCGTCGAGTTCCTGCTCTACCCGCTTTCGGGCATCTTCACCGGCATCAACAACGCTGACCGAGAGTATTTCTGGAGCAACTTCGCTCCCACGCTGAACAACATCATCGTGGCCGCGTCCTTCGGCATCTACACGGTCCTTATGCCGGTGAACCAAGAGCTCGGGCTCATCGTTCTCGCAATCGGCAACGTGCTCGGCGTGGTGTTCCAGGTCGGCGTCCAGATTGTGCCGGCGCTCCGCCGCGGCGTTCGCTTCCGCTTCAAGGTGGACCTCCGCGACCCTCGCCTCAAGGACACCCTTTCCATCGGCGTTCCCATGCTCGCCGTCACCATCACCACGTTCATCACATCGTCGATTCAGACGAGCTACGCGCTGTCCATCTCGGCTGCGGCCTCGTCCATCATGTACTATGCGCAGGTGTGGTACGCGCTTCCGTACTCGGTCTTTTCGACGCCGCTTTCCACCGCGCTCTACACCGAGCTCACGGAAAGCTACGCCACCGGCGACCTCGACTCGTTCCGGCGCGACCTCGCAGACGGCACCAACTCCATCAGCTTCTACCTCATCCCGTGCACCCTGTTGCTCATTGTGTTCTCCATCCCGCTCTCATGTGTGCTTGCGGGCTCGATGACCACGGACGACATTCTCATGACCGCGAACTACCTTTCGTGGTGCGCGCCGACCCTCACGTTCTGGGGGCTCGCCGGCTACCTGCAGAAAGCATCGAGCTCGATGGGGCGCATGAGCTATTTCGCCGTCTCCGCCGTGCTGGGCAGCGTGGGGCAAGCGCTCATCTGCGTGGTGTTCACGCCGATCTTCGGGCTGCCCGCCGTCGCGCTCTCCAGCCTCGCTTACCAGGGAACGCTGGTCATCGTCACGTTCGTCGTCATGCGCAAGCGCCTGGGCCGCATCGGCCTGCGCGGCATCGTCAAGGGGCAGTTGCAGGCATTGATCGGGGGTATCGCAGGAGCCATCGTCGGCGGTGCGCTGCTCTGGCTGGTTGGCGGGTTCAACCCCGCAATCGGAGCCATGCGCTCGGTCGTCAACTGCGTGATCGCCGGTGTTCCCGCGCTGATTGCGGTTGTTGTCGCAGGCACGGTGCTCGGAAACCCCACTGCGGTCGAGCTCGTGGACAGCGGCAAGCGGGCGCTCAGGCGCCTCACGGGGCGGAGGTAGCGCAAGCTCCGTGCAACAGCACGGCGCGGTGGCCGCGAGCGCGCTCGCCGCGCCCTACCGCGTGATGGCCGCCACCGTCGCTCCGACGAAGCTCACGAGGTCAGTAGGCGCGATCACGAGCTGGATGCCGCGCCGCCCGCCCGAAATGAAAATCTGATCCCACAGCTCGCAGGTCTCGTCGATGACCGTGGGAAACCGCTTCTTCATGCCCACGGGCGAACAGCCGCCGCGCATATAGCCGGTCACCGGAACGAGGTCGCGCACGTGCATCATGACGAGCGACTTCTCACCGAGCGCGCGTGCCGCCGCCTTGAGGTCGAGCTCTTCCGCCACGGGAATGCAGCAGACCGCGTGTCCGCCCGACGCCGTCTCGCACACGAGCGTCTTGAAGCCCTGGCCCGGCTCCTCGCCCAACTGCTCAGCCACGTGCACGCCGGAAAGGTCGTTCTCATCGACCTCGTACGTGCGCACGTCGAACGCGATACCGGCACGCTCCAGCTCGCGCATCGCGTTCGTCTTCTGCAGCTTCTCGCGCTTGGCCATCGACCCTCCCCTGCGTAAGCGCCCCTACGTAAGCTCCCCTGCGCCCATGGCAGCTATTGCATCTGGCGCGCGCGGTCGCGCTCCAAGATGGGAGCGAGGAAGCGCCCGGTATAGCTCTCGGGGCAGGCGGCCACCTGCTCGGGCGTGCCGCTCACCACGATGGTGCCGCCGCCCGAACCGCCCTCGGGGCCGAGGTCGATAATGCGGTCGGCCACCTTGATCACGTCGAGGTTGTGCTCGATCACGAGCACCGTGTTGCCCGCGTCCACGAGCCGCTGCAACACGTCTACAAGCTGCCGCACGTCCTCGAAATGCAGGCCCGTGGTGGGCTCATCCAAGATGTAGAACGTCTTGCCCGTCTGACGGCGATGCAACTCCTTGGCGAGCTTCACGCGCTGTGCCTCGCCGCCGGAGAGCGTCGTTGCGGGCTGCCCCAAGCGCACGTAGCCCAAGCCCACATCGTAGAGCGTCTGCAGCTTTCGCTTGATCTGCGGAATGTTCCCGAAGAACGCGAGCGCTTCGGTCACGCTCATGTCAAGCACGTCCGAGATGGACTTGCCGCGGTAGGTCACCTCGAGCGTCTCGCGGTTATAGCGCTTGCCCCCGCAGACTTCGCAGGGCACGTAGATGTCCGGCAGGAAGTGCATCTCGATCTTGATCTGGCCGTCGCCCTTGCAGGCCTCGCAGCGGCCTCCCGGCACGTTGAAGCTGAAGCGCCCGGGGCTGTAGCCGCGCGCCTTAGACTCCGGAACGCTCGCGAAGAGCGCCCGCAAGTCGTCCCAGAGGCCAATATAGGTGGCAGGGTTGGAGCGCGGCGTGCGCCCGATGGGCGATTGGTCGATATCGATGACCTTGTCGATCTGGTCGAGGCCCTCGAGCTTCTTGTACGGACCCACGAGGCGCGTGGAATGATGGATGGCGTTGGTGAGCGCCGGTGCCAGCGTATCGGTAACAAGCGAGCTCTTGCCCGAGCCCGAAACGCCCGTCACCACGGTGAAGGTGCCAAACTCGATCTTCGCCGTCACGTTCTTGAGGTTGTTGGCGCTCGCCCCGGTGATCTTAAGGCAGCCGCGCTTTGGCTTGCGCCGCTGCTCCGGCAGGCGAATCATGCTCCGGCCCGTAAGGTAGGCGCCGGTGAGCGAGCGGGGGCAAGCCATGATCTCCTCCGGGGTACCCGCGCACACGACCTCGCCACCGTGCTCTCCCGCCCCGGGGCCCATATCGATCACGAAATCCGCAGCACGGATGGTGTCCTCGTCGTGCTCGACCACGATGACGGTGTTGCCTAGGTCGCGAAGGCGCTCAAGCGTTCCGATGAGCCGCTCGTTATCTCGTTGATGCAAGCCGATCGAGGGCTCATCCAGAATGTACAGGACGCCCATGAGGCCGGCGCCGATCTGCGTGGCAAGGCGGATGCGCTGCGCCTCGCCGCCGGAGAGCGTGGCGGAAGCGCGGTCAAGCGTGAGGTAATCGAGGCCCACGTCCACCAGGAAGCGCAGGCGCTCGAGAATTTCCTTCACGATGCGCCCGCCGATGAACTGCTGGCGCTCGGTGAGCTCGAGCCCTTCGAAGAACGCGAGCGACTCGCGACACGAGAGGCAGCAGACATCAAAGATCGACTTGCCGCCCACCGTGACGGCGAGCATCTCGGGGCGCAGGCGCGCACCGTGGCAGGCCGAGCAGGGCTCCTCGCGGATGTAGCGCTCGAGCCGCGCCTTGGTGTTCTCGTTCGTGGTCTCGACATAGCGCTCGTAGAGGATGTTGCGCACACCGGAATACTTGGTGAACCAATGCGTGTCGCGTCCGTCCTGCGTGTGATAGTCCACGCGCATCTTCTTGTCGCCCAGGCCGTCGAGGAACACCTTCTGCACGCGCTTCGGCAGGTCGCGCCAAGGCGTGGAGGGATCGACCTTGAGGTGCTTGGCGAGCGCGCGGAAGATCTGAGGGTAATAGTTCGACTTGCCGAAGAAGCTTCCGAACACCCCCTCCTCGATGGAAAGGTTCGGATCCTCGATGAGCGCCTCGGCGTCCACGACCTTTTTGAAACCGAGACCGTCGCACTCGGGACAAGCGCCATAGGGGGCGTTGAACGAGAAATCGCGCGGCTGCAGGTCGTCGATGGAATGCCCATGTTCCGGGCACGCGAGCGCAAGGGAGTACATAAGGAGCTCGCCCTCCGTGCCTTCCGGAGCGTCGCGATCGGGCAGCAGGTAGACCCCCACGCGGCCGTGGGCGAGCGCCGTAGCCTGCTCGACAGCCTCGGCAATGCGCCCCGTGCTCCCCTCGCGGATCACGATGCGGTCGACCACGACTTCGATGGTGTGCCGGAACTTCTTATCGAGTTCGATGGGGTCGTCGAGGGAGCGGACCTCGCCGTCGATGCGCACGCGCGAGAAGCCTTCGCCGCGCAGGTCTTCGAGGAGCTTGGCGAACTCGCCCTTGCGGTCGGTCACCACGGGCGCGAGCATGAAGGCGCGCCGCCCCATGCCCTGTTCCAGAATCTTGTCTGCTACCTGGTCGGTGGTCTGGCGCTCGATCTCGCGGCCGCATTCGGGGCAGTGCGGCGTACCGATGCGTGCGAAGAGTAGGCGGAGGTAATCGTAGATTTCCGTGACTGTGCCCACCGTGGAGCGCGGATTCTTGGAGGTGGTCTTCTGATCGATGGACACGGCCGGGCTCAGGCCATCGATGGAATCGAGGTCCGGCTTGTCCATCTGTCCCAGGAACTGGCGCGCGTAACTGGAAAGGCTCTCCACGTAGCGGCGTTGGCCCTCGGCATAGATGGTGTCGAATGCGAGGCTCGATTTGCCCGAACCCGAAAGCCCCGTGATCACGACGAGCTTGTCGCGCGGAATCTCGACATCGACGTTCTTGAGATTATGTTCGCGGGCGCCGCGGATGACGATAGACGAATCGGACATGTGCTCCCCCGTTCTGTGTTTCGCAGCCTCCGATTCTAGCGCACGGCAGCGCACGCCTGTTCGCGTTGTGCGGGCGTCACGGTTTGTCCAAGCCTTGTTCGATGCCGCTTCTGCACGGGACAGATTGCGCCCGCTCCCCCCGCCCCAATGAGACAGTTGTGCCGGGTCAAACTGTCTCACTTATTTTCGCCCAATGAGACAGTTGTGCCGGGTCAAACTGTCTCACGGACGGACAATGCGCATTTTCATGCCGAAATCACCCAGCATCTGTGCATTATCCATCCGAACGTCATGGTGAGAAACGACGACGTTCAGTGAGCGCCGTTCGGCACGTGCATGATGGGTACAATACGGACATACCAAACGTTCGCCCGGCCCGCAGCCGGGCTCTACATGAAAGGACGTCCCATGGCTTCTTGCGAGCATGCAGCCGCCGCCGGCGGCCAGACTGCTCCCACGCAATTCGAGGAGAACAGCCTTTCCGAGGTGAAGCACGTTATCGCCGTGCTTTCGGGCAAGGGAGGCGTGGGCAAGTCGTTCGTAACCGGGGCGCTCGCCATCGAACTGAGCCGCCGCGGACACACGGTCGGCATCCTCGACGCCGACATCACCGGCCCCTCCATCCCCAAGATGATGGGCATGAGCGGCAAGCGGGCGAGCGGCCTCGGCAAGCTCCTCCTTCCCGAGATATCCGCCACCGGCATCAAGGTCATGTCTTCGAACCTCCTGCTCGAGCGCGAGACCGATCCGGTGCTCTGGCGCGGGCCCGTCATCGCGGGCGCCATCCGCCAGTTCTGGAGCGATACCTCCTGGGGCCCGCTCGACTACCTCCTTGTTGACATGCCCCCGGGCACGGGCGATGTTGCGCTCACCGTGTTCCAATCGCTTCCGGTCGACGGCATCGTCGTAGTCACGAGCCCGCAGGACCTCGTATCCATGATCGTCGCCAAAGCCGTGAACATGGCCGAGAAGATGCACGTGCCGATTCTCGGCATCATCGAGAACATGAGCTATATCACCTGCCCGGATTGCGGCCGTAAGATCGAGGTCTTCGGGCAGAGCAACCTCGACGAGGTGGCGGCGGGCTATGGCCTCAAGGTCCTCGGCCGCCTTCCCATCGACCCCGCGCTCGCAGCCGCCTGCGACGAAGGCACCATCGAATCTGCGCTGCCCATGGGGCTTCTTCCTGAGGCGCTCGCCGTTTGCGAGGCGGTCGAGGTGCGCGCGAACGCAGATGCCGAGCCCGCTGAGCCAGAGGCGTAACCGCAGACGAAGAACCGGCAGTGGAGCCGTGAGCGTCAAACGGCGCACGTGGCCCTGCTGTCATTCGACATCCATGGCAGGCGCCTTCGCCTCGCCCGTTCGCCGCATCGATGCGAAGTCGAGCGGCAAGGGCCCTCGCCCATTTCCCAACCATGACGACCAGGAGCAGCATGCCGCGTACCGAAGTTGAGCCATATGACGTCATCGTGATCGGCGGTGGGGCATCCGGCCTCGCCGCCGCCCTCTCCGCTGCCCGCACGGGGGCACAGACGGCTGTCGTGGAACGCGATGTGGCCTGCGGCCTCCCCATCCTCTCTACCGGCAACGGACGCTGCAACCTCTCGAACACCTTGCTGCATCCGGGCCATTATCGGCACCCCGAGGCTGCTCGCACCGTGATGGGTGCCACGCCCGAGGAAGACCTCGCCGCATGGTTCCATTCGATCGGCCTGGCAACCTGCCGCGAGGGAAACCTCCTCTTCCCCATGAGCAAGCGCGCAGAATCGGTGCGCGATGCGCTCCTCGCCGCTTGCGAGCGCGAGGGCGTCGAGCTCATCTGCTGCTGCGAGCCCGTGCGCGCGACATGGAGGGAGAACAGCGCGGTGCAAGAGCCCCGGAAAGCGGAGACGGCTGAACGCGGCGCATGGAAGCTCGACGTCCTCGCGCCTACGCGGCCGCTGCGCGCCCACCGAGCGCGCGATGCCAAGGCCGAGCTCCGTGCGCTCCGCAAGGCGCTCTCCGTTGCACCCAAGCGCTCCCACGCCCTGTTCGCGCGAACGGTCGTGCTTGCCCCCGGCGGCTCGAGCGAGGGCGTCTGCCAGCTCTTCGACCTGCCTCACCTTGAGGAATCCCCCGTGCTCTGCCCCGTTTCCTGCACGCCGCTCGACGACCGGGGACGTGCTGGCGCTGACCTCCTCGCACGCCTCGACGGCCTCAGGGCCGAAGCCGAGCTTTCGCTCTTGCGTGACGGCGAGCTCGTTTGGCGGGAACGCGGCGAGGTGCTCTTCCGCTCGTACGGCCTTTCGGGCGTGGTTACCTTCAACCTTTCGCGCCGGGTCGAGACGGGCGACCGCATCGAGGTCGACCTGTTTCCCGATACGCCCGAACCGGCACTTGCCGACGCCTTCCGCATGCGAGAGCGCGTGGTCGGAGACATGGGCCCGCGCGCTTACCGCTGGTTCGACGGCATGCTCGCCCCCGCGCTCGGGAGAGCGGTCATCTTGCTGGGCGGCGGCACCCGCGAAGGTTGCGCCCGCGCAGCCAAGCACCTGGGCTTTCGCGCTAACGGGCGCACCGAGACGGGCGTCGCCCAAGTTAAGCGCGGGGGAATCCCCTTCAGCGCGATCGACCTCTCCACGCTCTCGGTGACGCACCCGGGCAACGCCGCAGCAGCCGGCACGCTCTTCGCCTGCGGAGAGGCCCTTGATATGGACGCGGATTGCGGAGGGTACAATCTAGCATGGGCTTGGATTTCTGGGACATGCGCCGGCAGGTCCGCTGCGCGTGCAACGAGACCATAGGCTGCCACGCCCTCGCCGTGCGGGCACCTCGCCTGCATACCGCCCCTATGAGCTTGAGACGAAATGAATGGAGGCGCTGAGCCCATGATCGAGATCTCTGACATTCGCGCGACCCTCGCGCAGGGAGCCGCCGAGCAGAGCTGCCTCGCCGTGGGCCTCATCGATGCTGTGCGCCTCTTCACCTGCCTCCCCCACTACTTTGCCCACATCGAGCTCCGGCGCCGCTCCATCGACGCCAGGCGCAAATCTGACGTGCACATCGTGCTCACGGTGCGCATACGATTCGCCGAAGGAGTCGATGAGAACGCGATGCTCGCCCGCGTGCCCGAGCGCGACCGCCGCCGCGTTCGCATCGTCTCGCCGGACCCGAGCGTTTCCGCGCCGCGCATCTCGACCCTGCCCGGAACGCGCCCCGTCGTCGTAGGCGCCGGCTGCGCCGGCCTCTTCGCCGCGCTCAGGCTCGCCGAGGCGGGCCTGGAACCCCTCCTCATCGAACGGGGCGACGATGCAACCAGGCGAACCCAGGCCATCGAGCGCTTCAACCAAACCGCAACGCTCGACCCCGAGAGCAACATTCAGTTCGGGCTCGGCGGCGCCGGCACGTTTTCTGACGGAAAGCTCAACACGGGCACGAAGAACGCCGCCCATCGCTACATCCTCGAGACGCTCGTTGAGGCCGGTGCGCCCCGCGAGATTCTCTGGGACGCCAAGCCGCACGTGGGCTCGGACATCCTCCCCACCGTGGTCACGCGGATCGTCGAGCGCATCCGCGCGCTCGGAGGCGAGGTGCGCTTCCGCACGAAGCTCGTCGATATCGAGCGAGAGCGCCCCGCAGCGGGCGCCATCACGGCCATCGTCGTGGAAGGCGGGGCGGGCGGCCTTGACCCCCTCTCGCTTAAACGCCCCGAGGCGGATAGGGCGGCCTTGCGCCAGGAAAGCGCTCGCAGCGAGCGCATACCGTGCGACCAGCTCATCCTCGCCTGCGGGCACTCCGCCCGCGACGTGTTCGAGCTTCTCCTGCACCGCGGCTTCGCCGTCCAGCGCAAAACGTTCGCCATGGGCGTGCGCATCGAACACCTGCAGAGCGCAATCGACCGCGCGCAATACGGGCCGGCGGCCGGGCACCGCGCGCTCAGAGCCGCGCCCTACAAGCTCGTCGCCCATCTGCCCAACGGGCGGAGCCTGTTCTCGTTTTGCATGTGCCCCGGCGGCCAGGTTGTTGCCGCAGCATCGGAACCGGGGGGCGTGGTTACGAACGGCGCGAGCCTCTACGCCCGCGACGGAAAGAACGCCAACTCGGCCCTTCTGGCAAACATCACCCCGCAGGACCTTCCCGGCGACGACCCGCTTGCCGCCGTGGCGCTCCAACGCGCCTGCGAGCAGCGCGCCTACGAGCTTGGCGGGGGCAGCTTCCGTGCCCCTGCGCAGCTCGTCGGAGACTTCCTGAAGCGCCGTCCAAGCGAAGGGCCGGGCACGGTCGCCCCCACCTACCCGCTCGGAGTCACATGGACCGAGCTCGACAGAACGCTGCCCGCACACGTCATCGAGACGCTGCGCCTAGGCATCCCGGCGCTCGACCGCAAGCTCAAGGGATTCAACGTGGCCGACGCCGTGCTCACGGGTGTCGAATCGCGCTCGAGCTCGCCCGTAACCGTAGCGCGCGACCGCAGCTGCGCAGCGCTCGACGCGCCCGGGCTCTACCCTTGTGGCGAGGGCGCGGGCTACGCCGGCGGCATCATGAGCGCTGCGACCGACGGGCTCCGCTGTGCCGACGCCGTGCTGGCGGAGCTTAGCCAGAAAGCCGCCGCACGCTAGGCAACAGCCCCGGCATCACGCCGTCGAGCACCTGCAAATGACCTGCTAGAGCGCGTACGTTGACCATATGTCAAACGTGAACATCCCGTGGAATAGAGCGCCGCGAAGCGCAAATTTCGCCCTGAGCGCCCCCGTGCGAGGCAGTTCTTCGCTAGCATTATAATGGTTGACGTTAATTAACATTTCGTCAATAAGCAGGCGTGACATCGCTTGCTTCGAATTGCACCGCGAGCATGGAGGATCATGGCCTTCCACATCACCGGAACGGGCTCGGCGCTGCCGCAGCGATCCGTCACCAACGATGAGCTTTCGAGCTTTCTCGACACCTCAGACGAATGGATTGCCGCCCGTACAGGCATCCGCGAGCGTCGCATCTGCACCACGGAGACCCTTGACGAGCTTGCGATCGCCGCATGCCGGCGTGCGCTCGATGCGGCCGGGATCACCGCCGCCGACATCGACCTCATCGTGTGCTCGACGACCTCCGGCGATCATCTCATGCCCGCCGAAGCCTGCGCCATCGCCGAGGGCCTCGGCGTGGACTGCCCCGCCTTCGACGTGTCTGCCGCATGCGCCGGCTTCGTCTTCGCGCTCGATATCGCAGACGGCTTCTTTGCTCGCGGGCGCAGCCAGCGCGCCCTTATCGTCTCGGCCGAGAAGATGTCACGCATCCTCGATTGGTCCGATCGCGCTACCTGCGTGCTCTTTGGCGACGGTGCGGCGGCGTGCGTCGTGGAGGCGGGCGGCGAGAGCCCGCTCGCGATCAACCTGGCATGCAAGCCGAACCTCACCGCCCTCGCCGTACCCGGCATCGCAGGGACCTCTCCGTTCGACGAGACCCGCGACGGGAACGACGCGCGCTCGGCCGGTTCAACGACCCAGGCCTGCTCCCTCACCATGAAGGGGCAGCAGGTGTTCAAATTCGGCGTCACCACCATCTGCGACGCCGTGAACGGCCTTTGCGAACAGGCGGGCATCGAGGTCTCTGCAATCGACCACTTCATCTTTCACCAGGCCAACGAGCGCATCCTCGCGGCAGCGAGCGCGCGGCTCGGGCTCGACGATACCAAGGTTGCGCGCACGCTCGCGCACACGGGAAACATCTCGAGCGCCTGCATCCCCTATACCATCGACACCCTCGCCCGCAACGGCGAGCTCAAGCAGGGCGAGCTCATCGCCCTCGTGGGCTTTGGCGCCGGGCTCGACACCGGCTCATGCCTTATGCGCTGGAGCTGACCGCGTTCTATGAGACGGATGAGACAGATTGACCCGGTACAACTGTCTCGTTTCGTGCACCACCCTTGTTGTCCACGGCGCAACGGGCGCCGGGAAGATACCAACCGTAAAGGAGTACACCATGGCTGAGTCCACCACCTTCGAGCGCATCTGCGACATCATCCGCGACAACGGCGGCACCGCCGACATGGAGCTCACCCCCGAGACCAAGCTCGCCGACGCGGGCCTCGACTCCCTCGCCACCGTCGAGGCCGTCATCGCCTGCGAGGACGAGTTCGACATCGAGATCGAGACCGACTCCAACCCGGAGACCGTGGGCGAGTTCGTCGAGCTCGTCGAGTCCCTCATGGAGAACTAACATGCTCCACACCCCCATCTGCGACCTTCTGGGCATCGAAAAGCCCGTCTTCCAAGGCGGCATGGCCTGGATCGCCGACGCGAGCCTTGCCTCTGCCGTCTCCGAGGCGGGTGGCCTGGGAATCATCGCTGCCATGAACGCGAACGCCGAATGGCTCCGCAACGAGATCCACGAGCTTCGCGCCAAAACCGATAAGCCCTTCGGCGTGAACGTGATGCTCATGAGCCCGTTTGCCGACGAAGTTGCCCAAGTGGTCATCGACGAGCAGGTGCCCGTCGTGGTCACCGGCGCCGGCAACCCCACCAAGTACATGAAGGCTTGGGTGGCCGCAGGGATCAAGGTCGTACCGGTCTGCGCCTCGGTGGGCCTGGCCCGCATGGTCGAGCGCGCCGGAGCCACGGCCGTCGTGGCCGAGGGCGGCGAGTCCGGCGGCCACGTGGGCGACGCTTCGACGATGGCGCTCGTCCCGCAGGTCGTTGACGCCGTGAAGATCCCCGTCATCGCTGCCGGCGGCATCGGCGACGGACGCGGTATGGCAGCGGCCCTCATGCTGGGCGCCCAGGGCGTCCAGGTGGGCACGCGCTTCCTCGTGGCCAACGAGTGCACCGTCTCCGAGGAGTACAAGGAGCGCGTGCTCAAGGCCAAGGACATCTCGACCATCGTGACCGGCCGTCGTACCGGGCACGCCGTCCGCTGCCTCAAGACCCCCTTCACCACCACCTTCGCAAAGAAGGAGAACGAAGGGGCCCCCGTTGAAGAGCTTGAGCAGATGGGAGCGGGCGCGCTGCGCAAGGCCGCCAAGGACGGCAACTACGAGGAAGGCTCGTTCATGTGCGGCCAGATCGCCGGCATGGTGCACGAGCGCCAGAGCGCTGCCGAGATCGTGGACGACCTTGTGAACGGTGCCGAGAAGCTCCTGAAGGAGGCTCCCGCATGGGTCAGGTAGCATTCCTGTTCGCGGGCCAGGGCGCACAGCACCCCGGCATGTGCATGGAGCTTGCCGAGCGCGAGCCCGCCGCCCGCGCCGTCTTCGAGACGGCGGACGCCGTGCGCCCCGGCACGAGCGCCCAGTGCTTCGAGGGCACCCAGGAGGAGCTCAACGACACGGCGAACACCCAGCCGTGCGTCTTCGCCGCCGACCTCGCCTGCGCCCGCGCGCTCGAAGCGCATGGCGTGACACCTGCCGCCGTTGCCGGCTTCTCGCTTGGCGAGGTGGCTGCGCTCACCTTTGCCGGCTCCTATACCGACGCTGAGGGCTTCGCGCTCGTATGCCACCGCGCTGAGCTCATGGCCGCTGCCGCCGAGGCACACCCCGGTGCTATGCGCGCCATCCTGAAGCTCGATGCAGAGACGGTGGAGGGGCTCGCCCAGCAGGCGGGCGAAGCATGGCCCGTGAACTACAACAGCCCGCAGCAGACCGTGGTTGCCGGAGCGCCAGCAGCACTCGAGAAGCTCGACGCCCTTGTGCGCGACGCCAAGGGCCGCTCGATGCCCGTCGCCGTCTCTGGAGCGTTCCACAGCCCGAATATGGCCGAAGCGTCCGAGAACCTGGCCGCCTACCTCGCCGAGGGCCATGCCCCGGCAGCACCGCAGGTGCCCGTCATCGCAAACCGCACCGCCGAGGCCTACCCCGCAGGCAACGCCACCGAGGACGCTACGGCGCGCGCCGCGCTCCTTGCCGAGCAGGTGTCTCACCCCGTGCAATGGGTCCGCACCCTGCACGAGCTCGAGGGCCGTGGCATCGACACCTTCATCGAGGTGGGCCCGGGCAAAACGCTCACCGGCCTCGTGAAGCGCACCCTCAAAGGCGCGACCGCGCTTACCTGCGAGACACCCGAGCAGCTCGACGCCGTACTCGAGGCGCTCGGCATGACCGACGCGAAGGAGGCATAAGATGGCTGCCACCGAAACCACTGCATCCGCCGGCGCGCGCCGCGTAGCGCTCGTGACGGGTGGTTCGCGCGGCATCGGTCGCGCCATCTGCCTCGAGCTCGCCCGCGCCGGCATGGACATCGCTGTGGTCTACGCCGGCAATGAGGAAGCCGCCCAGGACACCGTCGCCGCTGTGGAGGAACTCGGGCAGGCTGCCCGTGCCTATCGCTGCGATGTCGCCTCCGCCGAGGAGGTCGATGCCACCATCAAGCAGGTCATCGCCGACTTCGGCGGCGTGTGGGCGCTCGTCAACAACGCCGGTGTCACGCGCGACACGCTCTTGGCCCGCATGAAGGAGGACGACTTCGAACGCGTTATCGACGTCAACCTCAAAGGCGCCTATCACCTGGTGCGCGCCCTCACGCGGCAGTTCATGCGCCAGCGCGGCGGCCGCATCATCAACATGAGTTCCGTTGTGGGGCTCATGGGCAATGCGGGCCAGGTAAACTACGCCGCCTCCAAAGCAGGCCTCATCGGCCTCACCAAATCCGTCGCCCGCGAGCTCGCCGGGCGAAACGTCACGGTCAACGCCGTTGCGCCCGGATTCGTTGAGACCGATATGACCGCCGCCCTTCCCGAGGCCGCCCGCACGGCATACGAGCAGCAGATTCCACTCGGCAGGCTCGCGAGCCCCGAGGAGATCGCCGCGCTCGTGGGCTTCCTGGCGAGCGATGCCGCAGCTTACATCACCGGCGAGGTCATCCGCTGCGACGGCGGCATGGCGATGTAGCGCGCCAACAGACGGGACAAGGTGTCAGGCTCGCTTGCCCCGTCTCGCCCAACCGCACGGAAGCAGGCGAAACGAGCTTGCGGCGAACGAGTCTGACGCTTTGTCCCACGCACGCCTAAGAGGAGTTTGAACATGGAACACAGAGTGGTCGTCACCGGCATGGGCGCGGTCACGCCCGTCGGCAACAGCGCCACCGAGACCTGGGACGCCTTCATCGCTGGAAAGAACGGCATCGGCGCCATCACGCGATTCGACACGACCGACTTTAAGGTCAAGGTAGCCGGAGAGGTCAAAGACCTCGACTGCGCCGAGCGGCTCGGATGCAACACACGCCATATGGATCTCTTCGTCCAGTACGCACTCGTCGCCGCCGACGAAGCCATCGCGCAAGCCGGTCTTGACGCCGAGGGCTCCTGCGATCGCGACCGCGTGGGCGTCTACGTTGGTTCGGGCATCGGAGGCATGAAATCCTACACCGACAATGTCGACGTCATGCGCGCCCGCGGCGCACGCCGCGTCTCGCCCTTCATGATCCCCATGATGATCGCGAACATGGCAGCCGGCGAAATCGCCATCCGGCAGAAGCTCTATGGCCCCACCCTGCCCGTGGTGACCGCCTGTGCCACCTCGGCACACACGATCGGCGAGGCGTTCCGCGCCATCAAGCACGGCTACGCCGACGCCATCGTTGCCGGTGGCTCCGAGGGAGCGCTCGTACCCGAAGCCGTGGCCGGTTTCACGAATGCTAAAGCGCTGACCAAGAACCCCGACCCCGAGACGGCGTGCCGTCCGTTCGACGCAGGCCGCGACGGCTTCGTGATGGGCGAGGGTGCAGGCATCGTCGTGCTCGAGGAGCTCGAGCATGCCCGTGCGCGCGGAGCCAAGATTCTGGCCGAGGTCGTGGGCTACGGCAACACCTGCGACGGATACCACATCACGAGCCCCGACCCCGAGTCGCGCGGCATCACGCGCGCCATCGTCGAGGCCATGGAGGGCACCGGGCTTGACGCTGCCGAGGGTCTTTACATCAACGCCCACGGTACTTCCACCAAGCTGAACGATGCGTCCGAGACGCGTGGCTTCAAGCTTGCGCTCGGCGAGGAGGCGGCCCGCGCGGCGCACATCTCCTCCACCAAATCCATGACCGGGCATATGCTCGGCGCGACGGGGGCCGTCGAGGCCATCGCCTGCGTCGGCGCGCTCACCGAGGGAATCATCCCTCCCACGATCCACTACGCCGAGGCCGACCCCGAGTGCGATCTCGATTACACCCCCAACCAGGCCGTTTCGGCACAGGTGCGCTGGGCGCTCTCCACGAACCTCGGGTTCGGCGGGCACAACGCGGCTCTGGCGTTCAAAGCATACGAGGACTAACCATGCACATCGATTCAAAGAAGCTCAACGAGGTCGCCGCGCTCATGGAGGACCATGGCCTTACGCGCGTGCGCCTCTCAGAGGAAGACGGACGCGTGGTCGAGCTGGAGCGCATGACCGCCCCGGCGCCCGAAGCCATCGCTGTCCCGGTCGCCGCGCCCATGGCCGCCGCAGCGACCCCCGCGGCTGCCCCCGCTTCCCCAGCGGTCATCGCGCCAACCGAGGCGCCGGCACCTGCTGCCGAAACCGCACCGGCCCCTACCGCCTCTAACACCATCTCCGTCGAGGCCCCGATGGTCGGTGTATTCTATGCAGCTCCCTCACCCGGCGCCGACCCGTTTGTCAGCGTGGGCTCCACGGTCCACGTCGGCGACACGCTCTGCATCATCGAGGCCATGAAGCTCATGAACGAGGTCGTTGCAGAAGCCGACGGTACCGTTGCCGAGATCTGCGTCCAGGACGGGGACCTCGTGGAATTCGGCTCCTGCATCATGAAGATCGTCCCGGGCGGTGAGGCGTAGATGAAGCGCGACGAGCTCAAGAAGATTCTCCCCCATCGCGAGCCGATGCTCCTGCTTGATGAAGCCGAGGTTGTCGACGGCGTCGCTCACGGACGAATCACCATCACGGGCGACGAGTTTTTCGTTCAGGGCCATTTCCCCGGCAACCCCGTCGTTCCCGGCGTGATCCTCTGCGAGATGCTCGCCCAGAACTGCTGCGTGCTCATGGGTGATGGCCTTTCCGGACAGGAAAATGTGACGCCGTTCTACACGAGTCTCGATAAGGTTCGCTTCAAGCACCCCGTGCGCCCTGGGGACACCGTGGAGCTCACGTGCCAGATCACGCGGCACCGGGGCCCCTTCTACTTTGCGAGCGGCGAGGCACGCGTCGGCGATGCGCTCTGCGTGACGGCCGAGATGTCTTTCGCCCTCATGCCCGCAGAATAGCGCCCGGATACGCTGCGGGCGGGCGAGATGGCGCCTGGAGCAACCTTCGCCGCCAGGCATCCGCTCATCCCGCCTGCCCTCAACGCACTTTTTTCGAAAATCCACAATTTTGTGGCAGTTATTTCAACTATGAACGATTGGGGCCGCCATGCCACGCCCCAAACGTCTCAATTAAGCCTCTTAGTCCCTCCGCACGAAGCGCTTTCCTGCGGTTTTGTGCTTGAGCGCCGATCGCCAGGCAAAATATTATCCGCGCAATCGTTCATAGTTGAAATAACTGCCAATTTTGGAGGCATCGATGTTCAAGAAGATCCTCATCGCCAACCGCGGCGAGATCGCGGTGCGCGTCATCCGCGCGTGCAAGGAGATGGGCGTCCAAACCGTAGCCGTCTACTCCACGGCCGACGCGAACGCGCTCCATGTACAGCTCGCCGACGAGGCATATTGCATCGGCGGGCCGCGTCCGCAAGATAGCTACCTTAACGAAGATGCCATCCTGACTGTTGCCGTCGCAAGCGGAGCAACCGCCATCCATCCCGGCTACGGCTTCCTTTCCGAGAACGCAGGGTTCGCGCGCCGTTGCCGCGAATGCGGCGTGGTGTTCGTGGGGCCATCGCCCGAAGTAATCGAGCGCATGGGCGACAAGGATGCCGCGCGCCGCTGCGCCAAGGAGGCCGGCGTGCCCATCGTCCCCGGCTGCGACCTGCTCAAGAGCGCCGACGAAGCCGAACGGGAAGCCGAGCGCATCGGCTGCCCGGTTCTCATCAAGGCGCGCGCGGGCGGCGGCGGGCGCGGTATCCGAAAGGTCGAATGCGCACAAGACGCCGGCAAAGCTTTTACCGAAGCCCACGCCGAAGCCGAGGCTGCCTTCGGCGACGGGGAGTGCTATATGGAGAAGTTCGTCGCCCCCGCGCACCATGTCGAGGTGCAGGTGCTCGCTGACGCCCATGGCAACGTGGTCACGCTCGGCGAGCGTGAATGCTCGGTGCAGCGCCGAAACCAGAAGCTCCTGGAGGAAAGCCCCGCGCCATGCCTCGAGGGTCGCGACGACATCCGCGAGCGCATGTACGAGGCAGCGCGCAATCTGGCGCGCGCAGTCGGCTACGAAGGGGCGGGCACGATCGAGTACCTATACGCAGACGACGGCAATTTCTACTTCATGGAGATGAATACGCGCCTGCAGGTCGAGCACCCCGTCACCGAGTTTGTAACCGATATCGACCTGGTCAAGTGGCAGCTTCGCGTGGCCGCGGGCGTCGAGTTCCCCTATGCGCAAGACGAGATCATGCCCGCAAAGCGCTCCCATGCCATCGAATGCCGCATCAACGCAGAGGGCCCCGCGCCCGACTACCGCCCCTCCTGCGGCACCATCCACTCCATGCATGTGCCCAACGGCCCATGGGTGCGATTCGACTCGTCTCTCTATCCCGGCGCCGTCGTGCCACCGTACTACGACTCGATGCTCGGCAAGCTCATCGTGCGCGCGGGCACTCGTGAAGAGGCCATCCGCAAGATGCGCTCGGCGCTCACCGAACTCATCATCGACGGCGTCGACGCTAACACCGAGCTCCAGCTCGATATCCTCTCGAACTCCGAGTTCCTCTCCGGCATCTATCACACGAACCTGATGGAGCACCTCTATGAAGACTAAGCAGAAGGGCATCAACAAGCTCGAGGGCCCCGTGACGGACATCCCCATCGAGCTCCCCGAGCGCCGTGCCTACGTCAAATGCCCGGGTTGCCGGCGCATCATCGACCTCGAACAGCTTGAGGCGTCGCACGATGTCTGCCCGCGCTGCGGCCACCACATGCGCCTTGGCGCGAGAAAGCGCCTCGAGGCCACCGTCGATGCCGGCAGCTTCGAAGAGTGGGATGCCGAGCTTGAGGCAACGGACATCCTCGCATTTCCCGGTTACATCGAGAAGCTCGAGCGCGCCCAGCGTTCAACGGGCGATAAGGATGCCGTACTCTGCGGGCGCGCCACGATCGGCGGCGAACCCTGCGCCATCTTCATCATGGATGGCGACTTCATGATGGGCTCGATGGGCTCGGTCGTGGGTGAGAAGATCTGCCGCACCTTTGAACGAGCCGCTGAGCTTCGCCTGCCGGTCGTGGGTATCACCGTCTCCGGTGGTGCCCGCATGCAGGAGGGCACCACCTCGCTTATGCAGATGGCCAAGGTCTCGGGAGCGCGTGCGCGCTTCGCCAAGACGGGCCTCCCCTACCTCGTGCTCCTCACCGATCCAACCACGGGCGGCGTGACGGCCAGCTTCGCCATGGAGGGCGACATCATCCTCGCCGAGCCCGGTGCGCTCATCGGCTTCGCGGGGCCGCGCGTCGTGGAACAGACCACCCACAAGCGCCTCCCCGCCGGCTTCCAGCGTTCAGAATTCCTGCTCGAGCACGGCTTTCTCGACCTTATCGTCGAGCGCGAGAACGTCCCCGCAACCCTCTCCGAGCTCCTCGCGCTCCACGCCGGACGCATTCCCGCAGCCGATGCTCCGCACGTTCTGCCCGAGCGACATGAGCCGCACACGCTCCTCAAGAAGGCGGGCCGCAAGCGCCGGCGTAGCGGCAATGAAGCTCCGAGCGCATACGATATCGTGCAGGCAGCCCGCTCGGTGGAACACCCCACCGCCCTCGAGCTTATCGAGCTCGGCTTCGACGGATTCATCGAGCTCCACGGAGACCGGTACTTCAGCGATGACCCCGCCATCGTGGGCGGCATCGCATGGGTCGGCGACCAGGTGTTCACCGTCATCGGCACCGAGCGCGGGCGATCGACCAAGGAGCGCGTCGCGCGCAACTTCGGCTCCGCCCACCCCGAGGGGTACCGTAAGGCTCAGCGCCTCATGAAGGAGGCTGAGCGCTTCGGAAGGCCCGTCCTCTGCCTCATCGACACTGCAGGGGCGTACTGCGGAATCGGCGCCGAAGAGCGCGGACAGGGCGAAGCCATCGCCTCGAACCTCGTCGTTATGTCTGAGCTCGAGACACCCATCGTGAGCATCGTCGTGGGGGAAGGGGGCTCGGGAGGCGCTCTTGCGCTCGCCGTTGCCGACCGCGTGCTCATGCTCGACAATGCAGCCTATTCCGTGGTAAGCCCCGAGGGCTGTGCGTCCATTCTCTGGAAGACCACCGATCGCGCCGCCGACGCCGCAGAGGCTCTCGCGCTCACCGCGCCTCGCCTCGCCGAGCTCGGCATCGTTGACGGCACCATCGCGAGCTCCGGCACCCATCGCGAGCTCGCTGAGCGCATCATCGACCGGGTCACGCACGAACTCGCTGAGCTTGCATCCCTTAAGCCCGACGCCCTCGTCGAGGCCCGTCAAGCCAAATTCCGCGCGATGTAAGGGCACCGAGCTTCTCGACACGCTTATCCCCGGAAATCAGCAAAGCTGATTTTCTGCGGAATCGTGCACCGAGAAGCTCGGCACCGAAAACTCCGCAGGCCGGACGCACTCCGCAAACTAATGCTTCATCTTGGAGCGCACGCCCTGGCGCTTGCGACCGCTTGCGAACTTCGACCCTTTGCGCGCGTTCTTGCGCAGCGCCTCCATGACCGCGTCCTCGCTTTCGCCCTCGAGCATCGCCTTGATGTGCACGATTGCATCGCGCAGGCGCGCCGCCTCCTCGAAGTCCATCGCTTCGGAAGCGCTCCGCATATCGTCCTCCATGGTAGCCACGATGCGCTGCACCTCATCGCGCGGTAGGTCGGAGAGCTCCTCGGCCAAGCGCTGCCCCGTCGACGCCGTAACACCGGGCGCTTCCTCGGCGCCTGCGCCATCGGCCGATGGCGTGAAGAACTCGCCATGTCCAAGCGAGTCGCCGCGCGACCGGTCGCGCTTGCCAACGTTTTCCGCCGCCTCGGCGATAAAACTCGAGATGTCGTTGATGGCCTTGCGAACTGTCTTGGGCTTGATTCCGTGCTCCTCGTTGAACGCCATCTGTATCGAGCGACGGCGATTGGTCTCGTCAATCGCCTCACGCATGGAATCGGTCATGGTGTCGGCATACATGATGACCTCGCCATCGGCGTTTCGAGCCGCGCGGCCGATGGTCTGGATGAGGGAGCGCCGGTTGCGAAGGAACCCCTCCTTGTCGGCGTCCAAAATGGCCACGAGCGATACCTCAGGCAGGTCGAGGCCCTCACGCAGCAGGTTAATGCCTACGAGCACATCGATCTTTCCTTGGCGAAGGTCGCGCAATATCTCGACACGGTCCATCGTCGCCGTATCCGAGTGCATGTAATTCACCTTAATGCCTGCATCGAGCATGTGGTCGGTAAGGTCTTCCGCCATCCGCTTGGTGAGCGTCGTCACGAGTACGCGCTCATGGCGAGCGGTGCGAACCCGAATTTCGTCGAGCAAGTCGTCAATCTGACCATGCACCGGGCGAACATCGATCTTAGGGTCCAGAAGGCCCGTAGGTCGAATGATCTGCTCGACGTTGTTCTGGCTCACGCGCAGCTCGTAGTCGCCCGGTGTCGCGCTCACATAGATGAACTGCGGCACACGGGCCTCAAACTCATCGAAGCGCAGCGGGCGATTATCGAGGGCCGAAGGAAGGCGGAACCCATGTTCCACGAGCGTCACCTTGCGCGAGCGGTCGCCCTCGTGCATGCCGCGAATTTGCGGCACGGTAACATGGCTCTCGTCGATGATGCAGATCATGTCCTTGGGGAAGTAGTCAATCAGCGTATATGGAGGTTCCCCGGGCTTGCGGCCATCGAGGTGACGCGAGTAATTCTCGATGCCGTTGCAATAGCCCATGGTCTCGAGCATCTCAAGGTCGTAGCTCGTGCGCTGCTCCAGGCGCTGCGCCTCAAGAAGCTTGTCGGCTGCCTTGAGCTCGGCGACACGATGCTCCATCTCGGTTTCGATCGATTTCACCGCAGCGGCCACCTTGGGTTTCTCCGTCACGTAGTGCGAAGCGGGCCACACGGGAATAGCGTCGTACTCGCGCAGAATCTCGCCCGTGACTTCGTCGATCTCGGCTATGAGTTCAACTTCGTCTCCGAAGAACTCGAAGCGAAGCGGATGTTCGGCATACGGAGGAAACACGTCGACGGTGTCGCCACGCACGCGGAACGTGCCTCGCGCCAGATCGAAGTCGTTGCGGTCGTATTGGATGTCAATGAGCGCATGGATGAAGTCGTCGCGCTCGAGGGGCTCCCGCTTATCGACATTCGGCGCAAGGCCAGCGTAATCCTCAGGCGAGCCAATACCGTAGATGCACGACACCGAGGCGACCACGATCACGTCGTTGCGAGAGAGCAACTGGGAGGTCGCCTGATGCCGGAGCATCTCGACCTCCTCGTTAATCGAAGCGTCCTTTTCGATATAGGTATCGCTCTGCGGCACATAGGCCTCGGGCTGGTAATAGTCGTAGTAGGAGACGAAGTACACGACCGCGTTATGGGGAAAGAACTCCTTGAGCTCGCTTGCCAGCTGGGCCGCGAGCGTCTTATTCGGCGCCATGACGAGCGTCGGCTTGCCAAGCGCTTCGATAGTCTTCGCCATGGTGTAGGTCTTTCCCGAACCTGTCACACCAAGAAGGACTTGATAGCGGTCCCCGCGCTCCACGCCCTCCACGAGCGAGGCGATGGCTTGCGGCTGGTCGCCCGAAGGCTCAAAGGGGCTCACGACCTCGAAGCGCGCAGGCTCGCTCGCCGTCCCAAATCGACGCAGCTCGCCGCCGACGCGCTCAACCTCGAACGAACTCATGAGACCTCCTCAAACTGGCTGCCGCACAAACAGGGCGCGGCGGCATGAAACGCGCGGTTACGACGCCGAATTAGGGTCAAAACGTAACGATACGGCTCCTTTTACTCACATACCCTCAAACGTGCCAGCATAGAGCTCCTGATAGCGCTTATGGGCGTTTTTCACGCGAATGAGATATGCCTGCGTCTCGGGAAAGGTAATCGCGTTATGAAGCGCTGTAGCAGCCGATGCCCATTCCTCAACGTTACTCAACCCTGCATTATAGGCAGCGATTGCATAGTCGGTCGAGCCGTTGAAGTAGTCGATGAGGTATCTAAGGTAGGCGCAGCCGAACATGATATTCGTCTCGGCATCGGAAAGGTCCTCGGGATCATACTCCGAGCCATCAACAAGGCCCAGGCGAACCATATCGCTCGCCGTATCGGGCATGAGCTGCATGAGACCCTGGGCACCACGATATGATTCGGCTTCGGAATTCCAGTTCGACTCACACTCGATAACCGCAGCCACAAGATACGGATCGACGCTATATCGAGCGCTCGCTTTGCTGATATAGTCCTGATACTCCAAGGGATAAAACGGCCGAAGCAGCAATGAGGGCGCGCTCGTATATCCAAAGGAGATGAGCCCGAAAAGCAAGACGAGGCAAAGCGGAATAACCCGGAACCACCCAAAGGCTCTAAGCGCGCTCACGAGCAGCTCCCAGCTTATCCTGAACCTCCTGCAAGCGGAATGAAGCACCTGAAGGCTCTTTGAGGGCTATATCATGATGCTCCGCCCATGCATCAATAGCAGAAAGAAGGCCGGCCATATCGTCTACATTTTCAATAACATAATCAGCAAGAGAGCAAAGCTCGTCCTCGGAGGGTTGCGCCTGCGAGCGCGCATCGAAATCTTGAGGCTGCATTCCACGGGAAAGGGCGCGCTCGCGGCGCAGCTCCTCAGGTGCGGAAATAGCGACGACCTCATCCGCGAGATCAAATACATCAACGAATGACTTCGGAACAGAAATCTCAACTACAGCCAGGCTGCATGATGGACCGCTTGCCGCACAGCAGACAGGCGGAACAAGCATGCGCGCAAGGCGCTCCTTAACGTGGGGATGAACGATTTGGTTGAGAAGTTCGGTATGCTCAGAGTCGCAAAATGCAGAATGAGCGAGCTCGGAAGTAATGATGCAGCCGTCCTCATCGAGAATATGCATGCCAAACGCGCAGGCAAGTTCCTTAACGATCTCGGACTCGGGCTCGTAGAGTGACTTCGCAAGATCGTCCAGATCAATGCGCCAGGCACCGCGAGAAGCAAGATAGCGCGTCGCCAACGATTTACCCGAAGCGATATTCCCGATAAAGAATGCTGTAAACACGGAAGGTCCTCCATGCGCTCGCCAACTACTGGACTATATAGAATACGATTATTGGGAGCTCTACATACAAAAAAAGGCTTTTGGATAACCAAAAGCCTTTTCATGTTAAGCGAACGGCTCGGTGCCGTCCACCGGTCAGCGGCGCCCTGCCCTCCCACGGTCTACACCGCAGTACTCTCGGCGCTCGAAATGCCACATTGGGGACTGTCCTCAATGTGGCATTCCGAGCTGCCTAATCCTGCTGTTCCGCTCGAAGCGAAAGCAAGAAGCCCACGCCGGCGATTATGCCAACGACCGCAAGCATCCAAAATGCCGTGACGCTACCGGAAAGTGTGGCGAATGCCATATCGGTGCCCGAAGCCTGTGCAGACGCGACGCACGTCGATGCCAGCGAGGTGCCGAACGCGCTTGCAAGCTGCTGTGCGGTGTTCGCAATCGCATTACCGTCGGCAGCGAGATCGCCGGGAAGGCGCTTCAGCGCGTTCGTCATGCAGTTTCCAAGGGTGTTTCCCTGTCCGAATCCAAAGAGCACATAAAGCGCAACCATGAGGGAAACCGAAAGCCTCGAGCCAGCAATGGCATAGAGAGCGGGCGCGAGCACGACGGCAACCATGCCCGTGCATACCGGAACGGTTGCCCCCACGCGATCCAACAGCTTGCCCGAAAGAGGAGAGAGCGAAGCGGCTAAGATGCATCCCGGCAGCATGATGGTTCCCGCTTGCAACGAATCGGCACCCAAGACAAGCTGCGCGAAGTTGGGGATGAGGTACCCCAGTCCCAAAATGATGAGCTGCACGCCCATCACGGGGACGAGCGCGAAGGCGAATCCCCGCTGCGCAAGAGGGCGAATGCTCAGAACGGGAACGGTTGCGCGGGTGGCATGCATCCCGAAAGCCCCGATGAATGCCGCAGCTAGCGCGAAAAGCATAAGGGTGCGCACACCAAGCCAGCCCGACAATGCGGCCTCGTTGATCCCCAGCACCAACGCCGAGAATCCAAACGCCAAAAGCAAAAAGCCCCGCACATCAAACGAAATGGTGCCTCGCAGCGTCTCGCGCTCTCCGCGCATACCAGATAGGCCGAGGGCAAGTGCCGCAACCACGACGGGAGCTAACACTATGAAAATCATGCGCCAGCTCGCCACGCTCACCATGAGGCCGCCGAGCGATGGTCCGATTGTGGGCGCTACCGCGGTGATGAGCGAGGCGACGCCCATCATGAGGCCGACCTTCGGAGCGGGAACACGATTGATGATGATGTCATACATGAGCGGCAGCCCAATGCTCGCCCCCACGCCCTGCAGAACTCGACCCATGAGAAGCACCGCAAATGCGGGAGCAATGGCGCCCGCCACCGTACCGCACAGAAAAAGCGCGATGGCGCCGATGAAAAGCGCCCTTGTGGAGAAGCGCCGGCGCAAATACGCGAAAACAGGAATACACACGGCCAGCGTGAGCAGATACGCAGTCGTAACCCATTGCACAGTTGCCGTACCGACCTCGAATTCGCGCATGAGCGCCGGGAACGTCACGTTCATAGACGTCTCGACCACCACGCCGCAGAAATTCAAGCTGCCTGCGGCGATAATGCAAGCAATGAGCCTCCCCTCCATCATCGCCGCGGCGCGGTTCCCTGAGCGATTTCGCTCCATCACAGGTTGTGCTCCTGATAGATTTTGTCGATGAGCTTTGTGACCTTTTTACCGTCCATGAGCCCATAGGTCTGCATGTCGATTGCCCGAACCACACGGTCGGGACCAGCGATTTTTTGGATATCGTCGACCAGGAAGCGAATCTGAGGCGCGATGAGAATCACTTTGATGTCATCCTCAAGGTTGTTCGCGTATACGCTCTCTGAGTACGCTTTGACCTCGTAGCGCCCCTTGGACGCCTCGCGAATCTGGCGAGCCATGATGCTCGTCGACATGCCGCCGTTGCACACAAGCATAATTTTTTCCATAATAAATCACCTTTCTTCTCACTTGGCCGACTGAACCGTCTAGGTGCTTCGGGCGCGCAGGCGCTACGCCCGAATTCTCACAACACTCCGCGCCCATCTGGGGAGGGGCGGCGGTAGAACCGCCGCCCGAAATGACCAGCAAAACCACACGTCAAGTGCAGCCACGCATCTATGGCCTCAACGCATGGAGTTCCCGATACACCTCGATGAACTCCTTGACATACGTTTTACAGCTCTCACCATCCATGAGCTGCGCTTCCGCATGCATAAGCATGAGCGATGAGGGCACATCGCCTGATTCCGCATCACGCTGGATAAGAGCCATGTGGGTATTGTGTCCTTCGATGAAAAGTTCTGAACCCCGCTCCATAAGCTCTCCGACGCGATCGAACTCACCGGCGCGGGCCGCCCGGAGCGCCTCCATGTAGCACGACTTAGCTTCACCAACGTGTGCGATGATGTCGAAGCAGGCCAGCTGAACATCATTCATCGTCTCACCATCACTCATCGTCTTCCTCGCTCTCGCCTTCCGTCTCAAGCTGAATCTGCTGCTTCTCATATACCTTAAAGAATGGATAGTAGATGGCAGCATCGACAATCGTGAACACGATGATAAAGATCACGGCCTTCCAGTCCATGGTGGAGAGGAACGCGCCGAAGATGTTTGGCATGTTCCAAGAAAGCAGCGCGAACGTCTTTTCAAGAATGCCCGCACTCATGAGCAGATACGCGGCGATACCGTTCACCAACGGGGCGAGCATGAACGGGATGAAGAAAATGGGGTTCAAAACAACGGGCAGGCCGAAAACGATTGGCTCGTTGATACCGAAGAAACTCGGGATGATGCCGATGCGACCGACGTACTTGCACAGCTTCGACTTAGAACGCAGCAGCAAAATGCCCAAAGCGAGCACGCTGCCGCAACCACCGATAATCACGAAGTAGACCCAGAACGGGGTGGTGTAGATGAATTGCAACGGCTCTCCGGCAAGCTGAGCAGCAGCGTTCACGGCAAGGTTGCTCTCGCGGATAGGACCGACGAAGCCGGTGACGGCCGTATCGTGAATGCCGAAGAAGAACAGGAAGTGCGTCACGAGGGTAACGAGTGCGAGGAACACGATGTTATCGGATGCGGCAAACGACGGGGCGATTACCATATAGAGGAACCCGGCCATCGTGGTGCCCATGCTGTGGAAGAATACGAAGCCGAGCGAGAACACAAGCATGAGAACCAAGCAGGGAACCATGTTCGCAAAGGTGTCGCTCAGAACCTCGGGAACGCTCGGCGGCATCTTGATGCGACCGAAATTCCGCGATGTCATGAAACGGTATGCCTCGACCGTGAAAATGGAAATGATCATCGCTGGGATAAGCCCCTTGCCACCGATATAGCTCAAATCCGCAATCGTGCCGTCCCAGCCAAGCGACTGGGGCCCTGCCACGAGCATGAGGAAGCCCGCGATGTTCACCAGGAGCGGGGTGAATGGGTTGATCTTATAGTGGCGGCACAGATAGTAGGTGATGCCGATGCCAAAGTAGAAAGCAAGGGCACCGATAGTCACCGTGTTGATCCACGTGAGTATGAAGTTTGCGTTCTCGGCGAACACCGCCCACGCATAGAAGAACCCCTCAGCCTCCTCTTTCGCAAACGGCGCGGCGCCGAGCACCGACGCGATGCCTCCCGTGAGCGTGATGGGCAGCAAGGTTAGGAACGAGTCACGAATTGCCTTGAGATATCGCCAGTTCGCCATCTTGTTTGCGATCGGCAAAAGCTTGCGTTCGATTGTCTCATTGATCGATGCCATGAAATCCTTCCTTTCAATCACTCTTGGGTCGAAGCTTCGGTCCGGTAGTTCGACCGATTGACGATGTCGCCGCCCGAGGCAATCACTTCTTTGAACCACGCGTATGAACGCTTCGGCACGCGCTTCAGCGTGCCATCCTGCACCCCGATAAGCCCGTATCGTTTTTCCATACCGCTAATCCAGGAATAGAGGTCCATAAGCGACCACACGAAGTACCCGCGCATATCGACGCCGTCATCCATGGCGTCAAGGAGCGCGGCGATGTGATCTTCGAGGAACGAGATACGGTAAGAATCATCTATCGGGTCATCGCCGATATCCTCATAGCAGCCCATGCCGTTCTCAGTGAGGAACAGCGGCACGTGGTATTTCTCATAAGCACGCTTGAGACCCCAATAGAGCCCTTCGGGATTGATCTCCATACCCCATTCGGTCGCTTTGTGCTTAGAGCTGTTAACCTGTTCAAACCAGCCTTTGACTACAATCTTGCTGCGACCGCCACCTTTACCCTTCGTGTTGTAGGTAACCTGCGTCTCGCCCTCTTCGTACTTCTTGATGTCCGCGCTCGAATAGTAATTGAGCCCAAGAAAATCAACGGTGTTCTCGCGCATAATCTTGAGGTACTCGGGCTTCATGCACGAAATGTCATAGGTCTTTGCAAGTTCCGCAATGAGATCGATGGGCGGCTCGCCGAAAACGGCGGTATCGAGCACCCAGTTGTTATTGAAGTTGTCCGCATAGCGCACGGCAATCTGCGTCTCGATGTCGTCATCGACGCCGTATACCGGCGTATAGCTATGCACGATGCCGATCATGCCCTGGTAGCCACCCTCGCGAAAGGCACGAACACCGAGCGCGCTTGCCAACATAATATGGAAGCCTGCTTGGATGTATTCCTGCACATCCGTGTGGAACGGAGGATAATCACCACCCATATAACCGCGTGATGTAACCCATTTGGGCTCATTCATCGTCACCCAGAAGCGCACGCGGTCACCGAAAGCCTCAAAACACACCCGAGCGTAGTGTTCAAACGCCAACGCGGTCGCATCGCTTGTCCAGCCCCCGAGCTCCTCCCAATACATGGGCAAATCCCAGTGAAAGATCGTCACGAACGGTTCAATGCCCGCCTCAATGCAACAGTCGATGAGATCGTTATAGAACGCAATACCGCGTTCATTCACGGTACCTTCGCGGTCGCTGATGATGCGTGGCCACGCGAGCGAAAAGCGGTAGGCTGTGTGACCGCCCGCTTTAGCAAGCGCGATGTCTTCACGAAATCGGTGATAGTGGTCGCACGCCACGTCCGCATCGGGAAGCCCGCGCTCATGCAGATAACAATCCCAAATCGACTCAACCTTGCCATCTGCGTCCCAGGCCCCTTCACATTGATACGATGCCGTTGCACCGCCCCACAAGAAACCTGAATTTATCGCCATATCCTCTCCCATCTTCTCGCATACGAAACTATCAATCTGGCGCGGGCCCAGCACCGAGATACCCTATTGCGACAGTTCACCGCCCAAGCCCATCAGCTCTTGGAGCGTTTCATATTTCCGCTCCTCAAGCAGCCTGTCGATTGCCGACTCGCTTGAAAGCAGCGCAGCGATACCACTGTTGAATTCGTCGGGATTGAATGTTGGATCATTCGAAAAGGAGATGAGAAACACCGCTTGGACCTCGTGCACGCCCCATGAAACCGGCTGATCAAGCAGACCGACCGCAACAAAGGGTGCGCAAGAGACGGCGCACGCCGGATGCGGCAGGGCAACGCGATTACCAAAGGATGTCGGGGCAATCTTCTCGCGTTCGAACACAAGATCCCGAAAGACCTCAGGAAGATGGACACGCTCGATTGCAGCATTAGCCAGAAAGGTAAGAATGCCTTCCTTTGTCGCCTCATGAACGTGCGCAAAAAATAGCTCACGCGGGAAATGTCGAATGAGACCGCCTGAATCCTCGCGCCTCAAAAGCTCGATGATGCCCACAACATCGGACTGATCGAGAAATACACTCACCTCGCGCACAGGAACTGGCACCGGAGTGGTAAGTGGAACCGTTGTGAACACATAGTCGATATTCGAGAAGTCCATATGCGCGATTTGACTTGCATCACAGGTCGTAATGGTATCAATATACGCGCCGAACTCCTTGCGGCAACGATATTCAAGCAACCGAGCCGTTCCGGCACCAGATGCGCATACTACGAGAACATTTTTCTTGGGAGGATCGTCATCGGAGCGTTCGATAGCAAGCGCAAATGCGAGAGCAAGATACCCAATCTCGGGCGCCTTCAACGACGACCCATAGTGACGTTCCAGCACGCGCGACCCGTCAACAGCCATAGACCATGCAAGCGGATACCGTGCCTTGATTTCCTCAGTAAGCGGATTTTTCGCAACCATATGATATTGAAGACGGACCGCAAGCGGCACGACATGGCAAGCGAGATTCATACGCAACTCAAGATCATCGCGAAAGTCGAGCTGGTATACCTGCCAGACCTCCTCGATCATCTCGGCAACAATCTGCCAAACCTCTTCAGAAATCAACGGAGAAGGGTCTTCTTCCGGCGAGCTTGGCAATCGATCCCACGACATCCGCTTTCCTGCAAAATGTAGCGCAATATATGCAATCTCTTCACGCGGAAGGTCGACAGCAAACTGACGTGCAAGTTCACGTGCAACAGCCTCGGCAGCCGCGTATTCAGGCGTATCTGTAATCTCCTCAAGTGAAGAGCCCTCCATTGGAATATATGCATGTGCTCGGATGCGCATTATGGCAACAGCGACGTGCACAATCAGGTTGCGATAATTGATGCTGCTGAACGTAAGTTGCGAGTCTTGTAACACGCTGTCGACACACGCCTGCACCGATTCCATCGTCACGCCAAATGTACTTGCACCCCGAGAATCCAATGCGCTTTGAAAGAACGTATCTGCAAAGCATAGGCGCTTCTGTGCCTCCTCGCCAGAGATGCGAATACCACGATATGGACGACTCTCTAGCTCCAAACCATAACGGGTGAGCGTAAGCTCAACCGTACGAAGATCGCTTGAAACGGTACGTCGCGATACATAGAGCGCCTGTGAAAGCGTATCGAGGGTAACCCAGTCTGAACGTGAAAGTAAATCACCCAGAAGATAGGAAACACGCTCCTCCGGTGAGTCCGGCACACCAGTTGATCGAGGCGAAACATTAAGAATGTGTTCAAGCTCCTTCTCATCGATGACCTTGAGCTCATAGACTCCCGGATGGGTAGGCTCAATTAACGCAATCCCGGAGAGAAGACTGTTGGCCTGTTTAATGTAGCGGCGTACCGAACGGGTGCCAACATCAAGACGGGCAGCCAACTCATCCGTCCTGAGTGGCTTATGCTCCTGGCGAAACAGCCCGATGATATCAAACGCTCGATCTGACATACTGCATCCCTCCTGATATCATCTTGCCAGCCAACAATGGCAACCTCAACGAATCATACTGTCCGGGTGTGCGGACAGAAATTGCGCTATTTGAGAGTTGCAGGGTATATGGCTCAAAAACAGGATCGGAGGAAGCAGCTGCATATGGGCTTACAGAATCCAAGGTACGAAAAGAGGCCGAGAGGTCTTAGAGAAATGAAGGCAAAAACAAAATAGCCTCGTGTATCGAGGCTAAACAATCTAGAGCTAATACCA
>NZ_HE978575.1:0-17562 GCF_000311845.1 Enorma massiliensis phI
TGGTATCGGCGTCGATATCGTCGAAATATCGCGCATGGAGCAGATCCTCAAGCGCACTCCCTCGTTTGCACAGCGCATGTTCACCGATGAAGAGCGTGCGTACTGCGAGGCTTCGGCCCGTCCTGCCGCACACTATGCAAGCCGTTTTGCCGCCCGAGAGGCCGTGCTTAAGGCGTTGGGCACTGGCTTTGCCAAAGGAATCGGTCGTAAGGATGTGTCGGTGTCGCGCGACGCGTCCGGGCGCCCGTCTGTCGTGCTGGCGGGGAGGGCCCTCGAGGTGGCCCATGAGCTCGGAATCATCGAGGTTGCTCTCTCGCTATCCCTTACCAGCGATCTTGCCGTTGCGAATGCGATGGCCATTACCGAGGACGCCCGACCTCGGCCGAAGGAGAAGCCCGAAGATGAGCGCCAGCGTATCGCGCGGTCTTTTCGAGAGGCCCGATCTGTGCTCGATGAACTTGAGCGAGTGCAGGATAATGAGCTGAGATCTGTTTCCGGTGAGACCATAATCGAGCATGGGGGTGTCTATGAGACCGGTTCTGAGCTGTGATGAGGTGCGCCGTCTCGAAGACGTAATTGAAAAAGAGGGCACGTCGAAAGCCGAGCTCATGGAGTTTGCCGGCGAGTTCGTTGCCTCCGAAGCGCTTAAGGGCAATCCGAGCCGCGTTGTGATTCTCGTTGGATTTGGCAACAACGGCGGGGACGGCTGGGTTGCTGCAGACATCTTGGCCCAAAAGGATGTTCACGTTGATGTGGTGAGCCCAGTTGAGCCCGATGAGATATCTGCACCCTTGGCGCGCCATGTTGCCCGGCGCACCGCTGGTCGCGATGTCAATATTGTTGTGGGCCCATCTAAAGACGAGCTCGGCGAACTTATCGGCGAGGCTGATCTGGTTATCGATGCCATTCTGGGCACTGGTTTCCATGGAGAGCTCCGTCCGCCATTTTCTATCTGGGTTCCTGTTGTGAACGAGCTGGAGCCTACCGTGCTTTCGGTCGACGTCCCTTCAGGTCTTGATGCGCAGACGGGTGTGGTTGAGCATGACTGCATACGTGCTACCCGCACGGCGACCATGCTTGCGCCCAAGCTCGGGTTATATAGTGCCGACGGTCCCGAATATGCTGGCGAAATCGTGTGTGGGCGTCTGTATGACCAGCTTGATGAGGTAATCGATGATGTTGAGCATGAGGCGGAAATAGTCGATTCCGCCGACTTGATCGATTTCTTCGAGCCTTTGCCGATGAACATCAACAAGTATTCTCGTGGTTCGGTGCTCGTCGTTGCCGGCTCCGCGACGTATCCGGGCGCGGCGATGATGGCCGCAAAGGCCGCTGCGCGCGCGGGGGCTGGATACGTTGCCGTGGCATGTCCTTCTGCCTGCGCCAATCTGGTTCGCATGGCCTTGCCGTCCGTTCCCGTTATCGACATCCCCTCGGATTCACGCGGCGCATTCGGTGCTGCTGCGCGCAAGGCGGTGTGTAAGGCCGCCGAAAAGTTCTCCTGCGTGCTCTGTGGCCCTGGCATTACGACTTCTGCGGGCTGCATCGATGTGGTATCGGGGCTTCTGAAAATGGATGTTCCGCTCGTGTTGGACGCCGATGCCCTCAACTGCCTTGCGAAGTATTCCATCGGCGGAATCGATAAGACGCCCGAGCTTTACCGGCGCGATGCACCCCTTATCCTGACGCCGCACCATAAGGAGCTCTCGCGTCTAATTGGCGACGATCCGGTAGCTGACCTCGGTACGGCAATCGAAGCTTCGCGCCGGTTGCTCTGGGCCGCCGGCTCGGAGGATATGATCGTCGTGGCCAAGGGCCCGTCGACTGCTGTGGCGGGCGTGGAGAAGGTTCTCCTGCCCATGGCTGGGCCCGCTTCACTCGCCACGGCTGGTTCGGGCGATGTTCTTGCCGGTATCATCGCGGGCTCTGTCGCGCAGGCTCACAACTACGCAGGGCCCTGGGAGCTGCTGTGCGCCTATGCGGTAACCGTGCACTCGTTCACGGGATTTGCCGCAGCTTCAAGATTTGGCGAGAAGAGCGTGATCGCGACGGACCTCATCGACTTAATCGGGGACGCTATGGAGCTTGCTGCGGAAAGTGCCCTCCACGATTTGGGCGTGCTCGATGAGGACTCGCAGGTAGAGGAGGCGTAAGGCGCGATGTCTCAGGTGAAGGTGCCCGAGGGGCGTTGGTCGTGGGTTGAGATAGATCGCGGAGCACTCCGTCGGAACTTGCGTGCCTACAAAAGCCTGCTCGCTCCGCGGCAGAAGCTGTGCTGCGTTGTCAAGGCAGATGCTTACGGGCACGGAGCCATCGAATGCGCGCGCGTGCTCCACTCGGCTGGCGCGGACATGTTCGCGGTCGCCACGGTTCGCGAGGGCGTCGAGCTGCGCGAGGCTGGAATCCAGGCTCCGATTCTCATATTGAGCGAGCCGCCCATAACCGCGATTCCGCAGCTTATCGAGAAGAACATCATGCCTACCGTCTACACCATCGAGTTTGCGCTCGCCTATGGTGAGTGCGCTGTGCGAGCGGGTACGGTGGGCAAGTACCACCTCGCAATCGAGACCGGCATGAACCGTATCGGCGTGCACTATGCCGATGTTCTCGAGTTCTGCCGTAATATCAACTTCCATCGCGGGATTCAATGCGATGGCGTATTTACGCACTTCGCAACTGCCGAAGACGTTGCCGGCTGGGATTACAAGCTCCAGTGCAAGCGTTTCGAAGAGGCGGTCCGCGCGCTCGAGGATGCGGGCTTCAATTGCGGCACGGTGCATTGCGACAACACACCGGCTACGATGCTCGACCCCTCGACGCACTACGATATGGTGCGGGTTGGCATCGGGCTTTACGGGCTCTATCCGTGCGATTCATCGCGTTCGGTCATCAAGCTCGATCCCGTTATGAGCGTTCGAGCACGGGTGACGCGCACCGCTCATCCGGCGATGGGCGAGGGCGTGAGCTATGGGTATACGTACCGCGTTCCGCGCACGGCGGTGCAGATATGCACGCTGCCCATCGGTTACGCCGACGGCCTTTCGCGCACGCTTTCAAACCGTATGGAGGTGCTGTACCGCGGAGAACGGGTGCGCCAGGTGGGCAATATCTGCATGGACCAGTGCATGGTTGCTATCCAGCAGACACCCATCCATCAGATTCCCGAGGCGGAATATGGCGACGTCATGACCATCATCGGTCGCGATGGCGACGCCGAGATTAGCGCCGATGAAATGGCGCGGTTGCGCGGAACGATTAATTACGAGGTGGTCTGCGATTTCGGGATGCGCCTCGACAAGGTGTACCTCTAACGAGCCTCCCTAGGGCGTTTTGAGGCCCGCCTGCTAGCGCGCCTTCGACGCGCGGGGTGCCTGCAAGGGCGCGGGCATGCAGCGCTTCGGCGCATGGGGAGAGATAAGGAGCTGCCATGGGCATCATGCATATTCCAGGCCACACGCGGCAGGCGCCGCGCGAGGTGGCGCTCGAGGAGATTCGCGCCGTCATGGGAGATTGCCGGCTCTGCGAGCTCTGCCAGACGCGCACGAACATCGTGTTCGGTGTGGGCAATCCGCATGCTCGCGTGATGTTCGTGGGAGAGGCTCCTGGGCGCAACGAAGACCTCCAGGGCGAGCCGTTCGTTGGCCGCGCGGGGGAGAACCTCAACAGCATCCTATCGTTGGCCGGGCTCACGCGTGACGAGATCTATATCGCCAACGTGCTGAAGTGCCGCCCGCCGGGAAACCGCAACCCGAAACCGGATGAGGTCCTTGCCTGCTCTCCGTTCTTGCGTGAGCAAATCCGGAGCATATGGCCAGACGTCATTGTGACGCTTGGCAATCCGGCGACGCATTTCGTGCTCAAGACCGAAACCGGGATCACCCGGCTGCGCGGAAGGTTCCATCAAACGGGGCGCTTCACGGTTATGCCCACCTTCCACCCCGCGGCAGCGCTGCGAAACCCTGCTTGGCAGGAACTGCTAGAGGAAGACTTTCGGATGCTGGGAGACTGGCTTGCGCGTCATCCAGCCAGCGGTGCGGGCGCGCATGCGCAGGCCCAGGGCGCGGGCGAGCCTAATACGGTGGAGGCCGAACACAATGCCGACGCGTTGCCGCGTCCGGAGGAGGGTTGATGACGCTCGTACGGGAGGCGGCGCTGCGATATCGTAGCGGATCGCAGGAGGATACAGAGCGCTTTGGCGAGATTGTCGCGCCGCTTCTCGCCGATGGTGACGTTCTTGTGCTTACCGGTGGTCTCGGTGTGGGAAAGACGCACTTCACCAAGGGCGTCTCTCGCGCTCTGGGTGACGAGCATCCGGTCACGAGCCCTACGTTCGCCTTGATGGCCGTACACGATGGCGGACGTATTCCGCTCTTCCATTTTGACCTGTATCGGCTTGAACACGCCTACGAGCTGGAGGACACCGGCATTTTCGATGTGCTGGGCTACGAAGGTGCGTGCCTGCTGGAGTGGGGCGAACAGTTTCAGGATGAGCTGACGGACGAGTACCTGGGCGTTGTGATTACACGGACCGGCGAACATGAGCGCATGGTCGCGCTTGAACCTCATGGGTCACGCGCTGCAGAGCTTGCGGCGGCAGTAGATGATGCGGTTCGCGCGATATCGTAGGGATGCCACGTGGCCCCGCAGCCCGTTGCTGCCCTGGCTGCGGATTGCGATGGGGCAGCAAGGCAGGCAGCGGTCTGATTTGTTGTGCTGCATGCGAGCTGGTTTTGCCGGCAGGACGGGATGAATGTGGATAAAAATGTCGATTTTCTTCGATGTGAGGCTGGAGCGCGGGCGGTCTAGTAGTAATAATCAGGTCCGGAACATGAAAAGCTCTGGAATTTGGACGGCGTGAAGCGATAGCGGGCACACATTCGCGTTTTTGAGAGCGACGGAGCGCCTAAAATCGACATTTTTAGCCAGAATGGGACGAAAGAGTGAAGCAGATGTCGAGTGAACGCCTCGTGGTGGCAATCGATACATCGACGGACATGCTTGCGTGCGCGGTTGCGCACCTAACAGATGCCATCGGCGACGAGCGGATGGCAATCGATGTTCTTGCGACGGGTGACCATATGTGTCGTCGCCGGGCGAACGTCGAGCTTGTGAACACGATTGACGCCGCCTTGGCCGATGCAGGGCGTTCGCGTGACGAAGTCGATGCCTATCTGGTTGGACGTGGCCCAGGCTCGTTCACGGGCGTTCGCATTGGCATCTCGACAGCGAAAGGGCTTGCCCGCGGCGCGAACGTCCCCCTATACGGTGCGTCCACGCTCGATGCCTGCGCATGGACTGCGTGGCGTGCGGGTGTGCGCGGCCTGCTGGGCGTTGCGGCCGATGCGATGCGCGGCGAGGTATACCCTGCGCTCTACCAGCTTGACGAGGCTGGCGCGCACCGCATGTTCGACCGTGAGCGCGTCGTCAAGGCGGCCGTTGCGGTTGAGGAATGGGCCGCGCGCCCAGATGCGGCGAGCCTACAGCTTACGGGCGATGGGCTTAAACGCTATGGATCCCGGTTCAACGAGGCGGGCTTGACCAATCGCATCGATGAGTCGCTCTGGCACCCGACGGGTGAGGGGCTGTTGCTTGCGTGGCGAGCTGTCGAAATGGGCGCGGTTGCAGGTGCCGGGGCTGTTGCTGCCGTTGACGCGGTGGCGGGTAACGGGGCTGTCGCCGCCACGGCCCCTGCCGCGCTGCATGGCGCGCGCACATCGTGCGACCCCGCGCTCGTGCTGCCCATCTATACGCGCCTCTCGGATGCTGAGGAAAATGAGCGCAAGCGCTTAGGGCTCGTCCAGAGCGCTCAGAGCGAAGTGACGGGCGTGGCAGATGAGCTTGCCGGCCGTCACCTGCAGTTTAGGCCCATGGGTGCGGCGGACGCGGAGGCGTCATCTGCCCTCGAGGCGTCCTGTTTTGCCGGTGCGGCTCATACGCCGTGGACGCCAACCCAGTTCCTTTCGGAGTTGGGCGAGGGCGCCACCGTGCCGCGTAGTTGGTGGGTGGCTCATGACAACGGCGAGCTCGTTGGCCTTGCGGGCGGCATGGTCATCGAGCACGACGTGCAGATTCTCGATGTTGCCGTGGCGCCCGAGCGCCGGCGTGCGGGCATCGCTCGAAAGCTTCTGGCCCATGTAAGCTACGATGCCCAGATGCTTGGCTGCACGACGGCGTCGCTCGAGGTGGAAGACGGAAACGCTCCCGCCATGGCGCTGTACGAGCACCTTGGCTTCAAGCAGATTGGCCGGCGCCGAAACTACTATGGCCAGGGTGTCGATGCACTTGTGATGCAAGCGGAGCTTCCGCTTGCCCTTCCAGTCGATGCCGCCTCGCCCGAGCCGACATCGGCCGTGATGCGTGCATGGCCCCTTGCGCCGGTTGATCGGACGGAGGATGAGCGAACCGAGATTGAGCGACGCAAGCTCGTGCTCGCCATCGAGAGCTCGTGCGACGAGACGGCCGTCGCGATTATCGATGCCGAGGGCTCGATGCTGGCCAATCAAGTCTCGACGCAGATCGATTTTCACGCTCGCTTTGGAGGCGTGGTGCCCGAAATCGCTTCGCGCAAGCACGTTGAGGTTATCGTTGGCGTGGTGGACGCAGCGCTTGAGGAGGCATCTCAGGCGCTCGGCCTTACCGGTGGCACCCTCGAGCCGAAAGAGCTCGCGGCTGTGGGCGTGACGCAGGGTCCAGGCCTTGTTGGGGCGCTCGTTGTTGGCGTGGCATTTGCCAAAGGCTTCGCCTATTCAGCCGGAGTGCCGCTCATAGCGGTCAACCATCTTGAGGGCCATCTCTTTGCCAACCTTCTGGCCCAGCCGGACCTCAAGCCCCCCTTTATCTTCACGCTCGTCTCGGGCGGTCACACCATGCTTGTTCATGTGCGCGACTGGGGGGACTACCGGGTGCTGGGGGAGACCCTCGACGATGCGGTGGGCGAGGCGTTCGATAAGGTGGCAAAGGCGCTCGGCCTGGGCTATCCCGGAGGTCCCATCATCTCGCGTTTGGCCGAAACCGGTGACCCCAAGGCAATCGACTTCCCGCGCGCGCTCAACCGCAAAGGGGATTACCGCTTCTCGCTTTCGGGTCTCAAGACGGCGGTGGTCAACTATATCGAGCAGGAAACGGCCGCAGGGCGCACCATCCATCTGCCCGATCTTGCGGCCTCGTTCGAGGCGGCGGTGTTCGACGTGCAGTACAAGAAGGCTTGGAACGCCTTGCGCGAAACGGGCGCACGCGAGTATTGCATCGGCGGCGGCGTGGCGGCCAACCCGCATCTCCGCCAGATGATGGTCAAGAAGCTTAGCCGCCAAGGCGTGCGCGTGACGCTGCCGCCTCGCGATGCCTGCACTGATAACGCCGCAATGATTGCCGAGGTGGCGCGCCGAAAGTTCGAACGCGGAGAGTTCTCCGGTTTCGATATCGACGCAGACCCGAATATGACGCTGTAGCCCAGACGGGCGGGGCCGCTTTCGGCGGCGTGCCGGGCGTTGGATGCTCGCGCAGAACGTTAACGGGCAGGAAATCGAAAAAAGAGGGGGTATAAAAAGCCGAATTTCGCGATTTCGTGCCCGCAAACTCGGAAAACGTTCTCGTGGCAGGTGTCGGGGGCAGGTGCCCGGGCTGGGGACAGACCCCCGGCTCCGCCGCCGGTTCCGGTCCTCGGCCTGGGCTTACAGCTCGATGACGAGCTCTACAGGGCAGTGGTCGCTGCCGAAGATGTCGCTGCGGATGGTTGCGTCGCGAACGCGGTCGGCGATGGCATCGCTCACCAGGAAGTAGTCGATACGCCATCCCGCATTGTTCTTGCGCGCGTTGAACCGATAGCTCCACCAGCTGTAGGCGCCCTCCTCGTCTGGGTGCAGCAGGCGGAAGGTGTCCGTGAAGCCCGCATCAAGCAGTTCGGTGAACTTACCGCGCTCCTCATCGGAGAAGCCGGCATTGCCACGGTTGCTCTTGGGGTTCTTGAGGTCGATCTCTTCGTGCGCAACGTTGAAGTCGCCGCAGGTTACTACGGGCTTGCCGGTTTCGCGCTCAAGCTCTTGCAGGAATGCTCGGTAGGCATCGTCCCAGGCCATGCGCGTATCGATGCGCGCGAGTTCGTTCTGCGCGTTCGGCGTGTAGACATCGACGAACCAGAAGCGCTCGAATTCAAGCGCGCAGACACGGCCCTCGGTGACGGCTGTCGCGACAAGTTCGGATGCTGCGCCTTCTGCGGCGAGGGGGAGCAGCTCTTCGGCATGGCGCACCGAAAGCGGCGCTCCGAGTGCCTCCTCACGTACGAACACAGCGGTGCCCGAGTAGCCTTTGCGCTCGGCATAGCTCCAAACCTGCAGATAGCCGGGAAGATCTATGTGCGCCTGGCCTTCCTGCATCTTGGTTTCCTGGATGGCGAGGATGTCTGCATCCAGCTCCTCGGCGATCTGGGTGAAGCTCGGGTCCTTCTTGAGGACGGCGCGCAGGCCGTTGACATTCCACGATGCGAACTTATACGCACGCTCCGCAGCGACGGGGGTGATTTGAGACATGCATGCTCCCTCGAACGGGGGTGGATACGAAACGCTGCGTCCATCCTAGCGTATCGTGGACCAGGTGGTATCGGGGAGGCTTCCTGCCATCAAGCGAGCACAGTGCGCATGGATGCCGGGGGCGTGTTGCGGAATGGGCATAGTGCGCGCACGTCAAGCGACGGGTTGCGGAGCGAACGTAGTGCGCGCAGACGCCAGGCGGCGTATCGCAGAGCGAACGTAGTGCGCGCGGACGCCGGGCGACGTATAGTGGATAGTGCGCTTGCTGCCGGCGCGGCGTGCGCGCATGCGCCCGATGGCGCGTGCATTTTTCGCTGCCGCCGGCTTGCGCCGACCGCATGCAGAAGGGAGGCCCCATGCTCGGGCAAGGATGGACGACATCTGATTCGGATGAGGCGGCGGAGAAGCTACGGGATTTGTTCGATACCCATGCGCGCTCGGTCTTCTTTGGCGGGGCTGGCGTGTCCACGGCGAGCGGCATTCCCGATTTCCGTAGCGCGGACGGGCTCTATAGCCAGCGCTTTGCCTACCCACCGGAAACCATGCTCTCCCATTCCTTCTACGAGGCCCATCCAGCGGACTTCTTCGCCTTCTACCGCGAGCGCATGATTGCGCTCGATGCTCAGCCAAACCAATGCCATCGCAAGCTCGCCGAGCTTGAGCGCTCCGGAAAGCTCGATGCCGTGGTAACGCAGAATATCGACGGGCTGCACCAGGCAGCGGGAAGCCGCTGCGTGTGGGAGCTGCACGGATCGGTGCATCGCAATATCTGCCAGCGCTGCGGGACGGTATATTCGGCCTGCCAGATGGTTTCTCGCGAACTCGAGGACGAGGAGGGCATTCCCCGTTGCCCTGCATGTGGCGGGAGAATCAAGCCGGATGTCGTGCTGTACGAGGAACCGCTCAACCAAGATGTGATCGAGGGGGCCGTGCGCGCCATTGCCTCGGCTGATGTATTGGTGGTTGGAGGAACATCGCTTGTGGTGTATCCGGCAGCCGGGCTGCTCCAGTATTTCCAAGGCGATACGCTGGTTATCGTCAATCGCGATCCCACGCCGCAAGACGCACGGGCAGACGTCCTCATCTCGTGCGATATCGCGCAAGCGTTCGCGTTCTAGCTGCCGGTTCTCGGCGGTGGCCGCTTTGATGCTTTGCGCCGCCCTGGCCGGCGCGCCCGTGCCTGTGTGATATCCGCGCGTGGCGAGGCTTTTGCGCCTCAGGCGGATACAATAGAACTAACTCTGTATCGACCGGTGCGGCGGGCTGCGCGGCGCCGAGGCGAAAGGACCTACATGGCGTACGACACCAAAGTCTGGCGTTGCGGAAAATACACCCTTACGTTCGACCGACCGCGCATCATGGGCGTGCTCAACGTCACGCCCGATTCGTTTAGCGACGGGGGCGAGCACTTCGATACCGATGCGGCCATCGCGCACGGCCTGGCCATGCTCGATGCCGGAGCCGACATCATCGATGTGGGTGGGGAGTCGACGCGCCCCGGCTTTCGCCCGGTGAATGCCGACGAGGAGGCTCGCCGCGTGCTGCCGGTCGTTCGGGCGCTCGCCGCCAAGGGGGCCGTCGTGTCGATAGACACGCGCCATGTCGAGGTCGCGAAGGCTGCCGTGCGCGTGGGTGCTTCGATCGTAAACGACGTTACCGGGTTCACCGACCCTAAGATGGTCGAGTTTGTGGCCAAGAACACCTGTGGCGTAATCATCGTCCATGCCGGTGAGGTGTCCGAGCAGCCGGCGCGTGCGCGCACCGCGGTCCAGTTGGATACCTCGGCCGCGGCGTTTGTTGCCGAGAGAGCGCGCGAGGCGGAAGAGGAGGCCGCCGCGGCAAAGAGCGGAAAGGCCAAGCGGGTGCGGGGCAAGCGCGCCGGCAAGCTGGGGGCCACGTTCGTGCAGCCGCAGCTTCCCTTCGGCGAGGCGTTCGGCGCGGAGGAGAAGGAAGCCGCGCCATCTGCCGAGGTTGCCCCGGCGGCTCACGATGAGGGGCCTGCGGATGGAGCCGTTTCGGGCCAGGACGCCTCGGCGGGCGCGCAGGGCGCTGACGGCCAAGAGGCCTCGCTCGTGGTGGATGAGCTCGCTGCGGTGATGCGCCGGTCTGCACTCCGTGCTGAGGCATATGTGAGTACGTATCAGCCGCGCCGTTTCACCTTGCCGGATTCCGCCCCGATCATGCGCCGTGTCATGGGCTTTCTCTCCGACCAGGCTCGCGCCCTCGTGCGCGCGGGCGTGTCGCGTGACCGCATCTGCATCGATCCGGGCGCCGGTTTTGGCAAGTCGGCCAACGAGGACGTCATCATTCAGCGTGAGACCGCGAAGATGGCCTCGCTCGGCTATCCGCTGCTTTGCGCTGTCTCGCGCAAGCGCTTCATTGGCGCTGTGTCCGGCGTGGAGGAAGCTGCGGACCGCGATGCGGCCACGTTCGGCGTGTGCCTGGGTGCTATCGAGAACGGGGCGAACATCGTGCGGGTGCACGATGTCGCCGGGTTCGCGCAGTTCCTCAATGGCTTCTGGTCGGTGGCGCGTCCGCAGCCGCGACGTGCGTTCGTGGCGCTCGGCTCCAACATGGGCAACCGCACCGACAACATTCGGGCAGCTCGCGACCTTATCGCCGAGATCCCTCTCACCTGCGTATCTAATTGCTCGCGCATCTATGAGAGCGAACCTGCATACGAGACCCGCCAGGCGCCGTTCGCGAACGCCGTTGTAGAGATCAAGACGGAGCTTGCGCCCTTGGTGCTGCTCGACGAGCTTCTCTCCATCGAGAACTCGTTGGGCCGCAACCGCACCAAGAGCGCGCGCCCCAATGGCCCGCGCGTGATCGATTGCGATCTGGTGTGGATGGACGGCGAGCGCCATGGGGGCGATAAGCTGCGCCTGCCTCACCCCAAGCTCGGAGAACGCGATTTCGTGCTCGTTCCGCTCGAAGACCTCATGCACGACCCAGCCCGCTTCTTCCGTTATGAGGGCGTCGAGGTGCTCGAACCGGAGGAGCGCATGGGACATGTGGTCAGCGAGCTTGGTTCGCTCTAGTGCGACGGTAGTGCGGGCGGGCGTGATGATGGCAACACGGACGGGTGCAGCGATGGCCCGTGTGAGCGGGCGCGGGTGGCGTGTCGTTGCCGGGTGCTGCCGATGACGCGCGACGAAGCATGGCAGGTGCTGGGCCTTGCCGAAGGAGCCTCGCGCGAAGAGGTTTCGCTTGCCTATCGCGAGCTCGCGCAGATGCTCCATCCCGATAAGTTTGGCGAGAACAAGCGGCTGCGCGCTCGTGCGGAGCAGCAGATGCGCCGCATCAACGAGGCGCGCGACGTGCTGCTCAAGGGTGGCGGGCGAGCATCGCACAGTGGTGCGCGGCCTCGCGGGGGAGCTCGCTCGGGTTCCGGGCGCGGAGGTGCCGCCTCTGCGAACTCGCCTGAGCAGATTCGCCTCGAGGCCGAGGCGCGGGTTCGCGCCGCCGAGACGGCGCGCCTTACCGTGGTGGCTCAAGCGCGCACCATGCGGGAGCGTCGCCGCAGCATGGGAATGCTTGCGGGCGGGGCGGCTATCGTCATGCTCCTGTGCTCGCGGATGCGCGGCACGATCGGGGTGCTTGCGTTCTCCGTTGCTTCGATGCTCGTGGTGTGGGGCATCGTCGATGTGGTGAGTCTTTCCGGGCAGATTTCTGTGCTGCAGAAGCGCTCCGCCGAGCTGCTGCGCCAGCGCGATGCCGCCGCCAAGATTGCCGAAGAGGCGGCGCGGCTGTAGCCTTCGCTCGCGGCGGAGCTGGTAGGCGGGGCTCCCGCGCATGGATTGGGGTATTTGCCCCGTGCTAGAATGGGGCGCGTGATAGACGGCAACAGGGCGAAGGGAACGCGATGGCGCAGAATACGCAGGGGCCGGGCGCGGTATCGCCCCAGCTGGACGAGATGGTGTGCGACCTCATCGGCTTCATGCTTGATGAGCTCGCCGCGGGCTGCGACCCGGGCGTCGTGGCGTGCATGGAAGATTCCCAAGGCAACCGGAGCGAGGCTGCATTTAGCGATGACGGCGAAGAGGAGTGCCTTGAGGCAGCGCGTGCGCTCGTTGCCCGCAGCGCGCAGGGTGTTCCCGAAGATGGAGTGGGGCCAATTGCCCGCTATGCCATCGGCTGCGTCGGTGGCGTTCAGCTCGAGGACGGCTTTGCGGACGCCGTGCTTGTGAGCTTCTACGAGCACGGCCTTGCGACGGAGGTCGGTGCGCCCACGGGCTACTCTGCCTACGTGCTCTATGAGGGATTTGGCTTGGGCGACGATTTTGCCTATGCTGATCCGATGCCCGCGGGCGAGGAGCCGCCGCTCATAGAGGGATAGTGGAGCGCATTGAGCGGTCTATTTAATTAATAACTCTCCTCCAATTGCCATTTTATCCAAATGTGCGCTAAGTCGGTCTTTTTTCCAGCGATATGCTTGCGGTTCTCTAAGCGGGCTGGTAGGCACCCGTATTGCAAGGCTTCTACCAGCGCGATGGGAAAACCGCACCGCCATTCTGCAGGTTGAAAGACCGACATAGTGCAAATTTGGCTAATTTTTTCAAGATAGTGGGGTTATTAAATAATACGCTGGCCCAACAATTCATCCACAAATGAAAGCTATCGGCCGGGTGGGCCTGTGCACTTGCCGTTTGGCGCTATAATCTGCTAGTTCGCCGAAATGAAGCTTGTTTTTATATGCAATGGGAGTAGTAATGCGCGTCGAAAATCTCAGGAATATCGCCATCATCGCCCACGTCGACCACGGCAAGACCACCATCGTGGACAAGCTGCTGCGCGCCACGGATGCCTTCCGCGCTAACCAGCAGGTTGAGGATCGCGTGCTCGACTCGAACGACCAGGAGCGCGAGCGTGGAATCACCATTCTCGCCAAGAACTGCTCGATTGAGTACAAGGGCGTAAAGATCAACATCATCGATACCCCCGGCCACGCCGACTTCGGCGGCGAGGTCGAGCGCGTGCTCAAGATGGCCGACGGGGCGCTTCTGCTCGTCGACGCCTTCGAGGGCCCCATGCCCCAGACGCGCTTCGTGCTGCGCCATGCAATCGACACCGGCCTTGCCATCATGATCGTGCTCAACAAGATTGACCGCCCCGGTGCCGATCCGGAGAAGGCGTACAACGACTGCCTCGATCTTATGGCCGATCTTGGCGCCACCGACGAGCAGCTTGAGTTCGCCATGGAGCACGTGGTGTATGCAAGTGCGGTGAACGGGTATGCCCGCCGCGATCCCGACGACGGCAACATGGATATGTATCCGCTGCTCGATATGATTATTGACGATATGCCCGCGCCCGAGGTTGACGAGACGGCGCCGCTCGCCATGCAGTGCATGACCATCGATCACTCCAGCTATGTGGGGCGCATCGGCATCGGCCGCGTGTTCTCGGGTAGTCTGCATAACGGAGACACCATTCTTGTGGTAAAGAACGACGGCTCGAGCTCAACCGCGGTCGTCAAGCAGCTCTTCACGTTCGACTATCTTGGCCGCACCGAGTGCCAGGAGGTCCAGGCCGGCGACATCGCCGCTGTGGTGGGTATCGACCGCACGGACATCGGTGATGTGTACACTGACCCCGACAATCCGGTGCACCTCGACCCCATCGAGATCGATCCACCCACGCTTTCCGTTGTGTTCGAGGCGTCAACCTCGCCGCTCGTGGGTCGCGATGGCGACATCGTGGGCGCTCGCCAGCTCAAGGAGCGCCTCGAGCGCGAGGGCGAGAACAACGTAACCATGCGCATTGAGGAGCTTGAGGACAAGAGCGGCGTCGAGGTCTCCGGTCGCGGCATCTTGCACCTGTCCGTTCTCATGGAGACCATGCGCCGCGAGGGGTACGAGTTCCAGGTGGGCCGCCCGCGCGTGCTCTTCAAGAACGACGAGAACGGCAACAAGATGGAGCCCGTTGAGCAGGCTGTAGTCGAGTGCCCCGACGAGTACTCGGGCAAGGTCATCGAGGTGTTCGGCAATGCCGGTGGCACCATGGTGAGCATGCAGGCTGGTTCGACCGTTACCCATCTCGAGTTCAAGATTCCTACGCGTGGCATCATGGGCCTCAAGAACCGCATCTTGAACGTCACCCACGGTGAAGGCGTGTTCTACCACACCTTCCTGGAGTACGGCCCCTATGCCGGCGAGCTCGGCGGGCGCAACAACGGCGCCATGATTTCCATGACCACCGAGAAGGCGGTTGCCTACGCCCTCGGCACGCTTCAGGAGCGCGGTCAGCTCTTTGTTGAGCCGGGCACCGAGTGCTACGAGGGCATGATCGTGGGCGAGCGCAGCAAGCCGGGCGACATGGTGGTGAACATCGCGCGCACCAAGAACCTGGGCAACCAGCGCTCCTCAACGGCAGATATTGCCGTTCAGCTCACGCCGCCGCGCACCTTTACGCTCGAGGAGGCGCTCGAGTACATCGCGGACGACGAGCTTGTGGAGGTTACGCCCAAGAACATTCGTCTGCGCAAGCGCATCTTGAACGCGACTGATCGCAAGAAGGCTGCGGTGCGCTCCGGTCAGGTGAAGAAGTAGTCACCGAAGGCCTTGCCCGTGCCACAGAACGCATTACATGCCAAAGTACGCAATAAGGGGTCGATTTAGGCCCCTTATTGCGTAATTCGGCATGCAAGTGCATTTCAGCGATCGACGCGGGTGCACGCTGCCGCTAAAGATGCGCGCAGCCGCGGGCGCGGGCAGGGCACGACAGGCGCGTGGTCCGCGACGAGCTTTGGAGGCCTGTGGCAGGTCGCGTGCCATCGCCCGGCCTGTTCATCGCTGCATATCGAGCTTTCTCTGGCCGCGCTTGCGACGCATGCGCTTGAGGCGCGAGAGCGCTTCCTTGCGACGTTCTTGTTCGCGACGCTCCTGGATATCGGCAAGGGTGCGCTCACGGCGGTCGGCGAGGGCATCTGCGGAGCGCGCGGTAACCTCTCGGCGCGCACCAGCAACGTCGGCGGTGCGGTGCCGGCGCGGCACCACGCGTGTAAGGTCGACCTCGGTGGGGGATTGGATGTTATAGTGCAGCGAAAGCCATCGCACGAACATGGTAAGCGCTGTGCTGAACGTGAGCGCGGCGATGTTGTTCACGCTGCACCCCTGGACCAGAAAGATATAGGCGGTGGAGCCGGCTATGGCTGCGATAGCGTAGAAGTTGCCGCGCTTAAAGATCGAGGGGGTCTTCGCGAGGCAGATGTCTCGCAGCAAGCCGCCGCCCACAGCGGTGAAGAAGCCCATCATGACGCAGACGGTCGGCTCGAAGCCATAGACCATTGCCTTGTCCGCGCCAACGGCTGAATAGAGGCCGACGGCGAAGATATCCAGGATGTCGATTATGCGATCTTGTCGCTCGACGATCATGGGGAACACAAAGGTGATGGTTGCCGCGATAAGCGAGGTGGGGAGCGCGAGCGGTTGGTTCAGGATGTAGACGTCGCCCACCTGCAAAATGATGTCGCGTAAAAGACCGCCGCCCAGGCCCACGAGAACGGCGAGCCAGAGCGCTCCAACGAAATCGAGCTTGTGCTGGCGCGCGGAAAGCACACCGGTGACGGACGAGACCACCACGACGAACATCTCGATACCCAGCGGTACGGCGGCTTGCTGCGAGGCGACGCCGGATTGGGCGACGGCGACGGCTGCTGCAGGGGCGGCAGCGAAGACGGGGTGCATCGGCGGTCCTCTCCATGTAAGGCATGCGGGCGAAAGACTGAGTGCTATCTTACATCGCTTTCGATGGGGTCATTTTGGGTCATTTTGGGACGGGTCCGTTTTGACTCATCATGTACACGGATTTGTGTCCAACACTACGATGAGTCAAAACGGACCCGTCCCAAAATGACCCCAAAATGACCCACGGCCGTGTCAAGCGGAAAGAAGGGTTGGGGCAATGGGTGATTTGGTTTTGGAAAAGGAAACTGGCGGAGGAGGAGGGATTCGAACCCTCGTACCCGGGGACACCGGGTAAACGGTTTTCGAGACCGCCGCATTCAACCACTCTGCCACCCCTCCGCATGGGGTGAACGGCGCGCCATCGAGGAAGGGGGCGCGCCGCGAGAAAGCAACTGGCGGAGAGTCAGGGATTTGAACCCTGGAGACGCTTTTGGCGCCTACACGATTTCCAATCGTGCTCCTTCGGCCACTCGGACAACTCTCCGTGTTCAGCACAGGAAATTGTACCGTATCTTTCCGACAATGCAAACGGGGATTTTGTGCAGCTCGTACAAGCGCGGGGAAGAGGGCGCCGTTACAGGCTGGTGGATGCTCGACGGCGAGCTGATCGGTGGCAGCGCAGTGCGAGGGCGAGCCGATTCTGCTGATAGGCTGGCCCGGCTCGCTCAAGCGCGGGCGGCCATACGGGCACGGTACGCTACACGCCACCATCTTGCTTAACAAACACTTATATCTTTGCCGCTTGATACCAAATCGCGCGGGGTGCCTGCATGTGTTGCCCTGAAGCCGATACACTTTATATGCATGATGTATATGAATGGATCGCACTGCGCGGTTTTGTGGCGCACTCGCCGCGGTGCGCATGACGCGGGGGCGATAGGCAGTAGGAGAGATCGGGGATGCAGAGTCGTCGGCTGGGGTTTGTGACTTCATGGAATATGCTCACCGGAGAGCGCGGATGGTATAAGTCGATCGTGGTTCTGGCGCTCTTATCGTGGGTGCCGTTTCTTGGCACCATCGCGCTTTTGGGTTACGCGTACGAATGGGCGCGCCTTGCTGCATGGGGAGTCGACTGCGCCCCGCGCAGGAGCGGTATCGATTACGGCAAGCTGCTCAAAACGGGTGGGTGGGCGTTCCTCATCCTCGTGACCATGGTCATCGTGGCGAGCGTGATCACCTCGATCCTGTTCGGCGTGGACTGGGACCTGTTCATGCCGCTCGATTTCGGCTTCGTGGCACCGTGGAACATCAGCGGCTGGGGGAGCCTCTTCCGCATCGTGTTCACGCCGCGCGTGCTCGTGGGCATGGTGTGCCAGGTTTTCATCGGTGCGTTCATCATCGCGGCTATG
>NZ_HE978575.1:17845-63405 GCF_000311845.1 Enorma massiliensis phI
TCATCGGTGCGTTCATCATCGCGGCTATGCTGCGCGGCACCATCTACGATGGCTTCGCCGCTGGATGGCGGCTCGACCGCTTGGCCCAGATGGTCGTTTGCGACCCGGGTGGCTTCATGAGGCTGGTGGGGGTTTCCGCCATTGGGTGCGCAGCGGGGCTCATGTATTCGTGGGCTTCTGCGGCGGTTATGGGTGCCATCGCATCGGTGGGTATCTCGTATTTCGAGTTCTATGATGGCGCACTTTACTTCGTCTTTAATTCTGAGCATCTTCTGCGCCACCTGTTCACGCTCGGCCCGACGAATGCCTTGGGCGGGTTCCTGCTGTCTACGGCTTTCTCGTTCATCGGCTCGGCGCTTTCGGTCGCGATGCAACTTGTGGCGACGCATGCAGCGGGAATGTGGTTTCGCCGCTTCGACGTGGGGCGCTGGGGGCTCTCGACCGACCTCTTGCCCGACGGGGTTCCGCACGAGGGCTAGCCACTTCAGATTGAGGCTCGGGTTCAATCGAGGTCCGGTCCCCATCGAGGTCCGTGCCCGCAGCAAGGGCAAAGCTCAAATCGAGACCGCACGCCGTTCGTCATCCATGCGGGTCGCACATTACTTTTGGGAAAACAATGGACTTTGCCGTGCCGCGCGAGCGCTCGCTGCGGCGTGTGGTGCATGGATTAAGTGTGTCTAGCTGGGAAAACGGTGCGCCTGTGAGTCGGGCCTCAGTGCATGTTCTGCATATTGAACGAATGCGGCCAGCGTTTGTTCAGATGCGCGTGAGAACCTTGGCTTGCATGGATGGGCGGGCACCGTTCGCCCCGCCAGCTCGGCCCCTGTGCCGCGCGGCCTCCGGCGACCTTCGCCGTCGCTTCCGGCGGCTGTGCAGCGGGCGCGGGGTGTATGTGGAGCTCATGAGGGTGTAGCACGGACTTCTTGAGATTTCGGCAGGAAGCGGCTATAGTAGCTGAGTCCTTTCCTGCTCCGGGCGCACCTTCACGACCCGGAGCCTTATGTCCAGAGGAGGTGACCACATGAAGGCTTATGAACTGCTGTTCTTCGTCAACCCGTCTCTTGATGTCGAGACTCGCGCTGCTGTTATGAAGCGTATCGACGTGACGATTGCTGCCGGTAACGGCAAGGTTGACAACGTTGACGAGTGGGGCAAGCGCAAGCTCGCCTACGAGATCAACGATCTCACCGAAGGTGACTACACCCTCATCAACTTCCATGCAGATCCCGCGTCGATCGCCGAGCTCGATCGCGTTCTCCGCATTACCGATGCGGTGGAGCGCCACATGATCGTGCGCCGTGACGACCAGGAGTAAATCGCCTATGGAAGGGGCGCGATGCGCCCAGCGGGTGCGTGCCGGCTCGGCGCGCTGCCCGTACGTGAGAGGTAGTGAGCACGCATGAGCATTAACCGAGTTAACATTTCCGGCAACCTCACCCGCGATCCGGAGCTTCGCATGACGAGCGGCGGCACCCAGGTGCTCTCGTTCGGTGTCGCGGTGAACGATCGCAGGCGCAATCCCCAGTCCGGCGAGTGGGAAGACTATCCCAACTTCGTGGACTGCACCATGTTCGGTGCGCGCGCGGAGGCGGTGAGCCGCTACCTCAGCAAAGGCTCCAAGGTCGCGATTGAGGGGAAGTTGCGTTACAGCTCTTGGGAGCGTGACGGCCAGCGCCGCAGCAAGCTCGAGGTCATCGTCGATGAAATCGAGTTCATGAGCAGGGGCTCCCAGCAGGGTGACGGAGGGTATTCCAACGCACCCCAGGCCCCGCGCGGAGGCTATGCCCAGCAGCCCCAGGCGCGCCCGCAGGCGCCTGTCCAGGCTCCGCCGACGGCGGATATCTACGACGAGGATATTCCGTTCTAGAGGCGTAGACGCCTGGTTTGCACGAGTGCGCTCCGGCTATGCCGGACGCGCCAAACGAAAGGTATTTTGACATGGCTAATGATTATTCAACACGTCAGCCGCGTCGTAAGTACTGCCAGTTCTGCAAGGAGCACACTGAGTACATCGACTACAAGGATACTCAGCTCCTTCGCAAGTACATGACCGACCGCGGCAAGATCAAGCCGCGCCGCGTCACTGGCGCTTGCACGCAGCACCAGCATGACATCGCGAACGCGATCAAGCGCGCCCGCGAGATGGCTCTTCTGCCGTACGCTGTCCCCGTGGTTTCCTCCCGCGGTGGCCGCAACCGCGACTAGCAGGCCGTTTGCTCGTTCATGATGATGTTCGACGGGCAGCATAGCGCAGCCGGATCAGATGGGACCGAGATCGTTCCCGCCCGGCAGCGCGCTTCGCGACCAAGCGGAGGATGGCTGTGGTTCGTAGGGATCGGGCTGTCCGTGGCCGTGATGGCGCGGTACCCCATGCTCGGGGTAGCGTGCCTTGCGATGGGTCTCAGGACCCAGTCTGAGCGCTTCGGTGCGAAGGGCTTGGTTGCGGGCTTGGGCATCTCGGGTGCCGTCCTCGTTGCGTGGATGGTGCTCGATGGTGTTTCCAACGTGCTGTTCGCAGTTCCGCTCGTTGGTATCGCGGCAGCCATCTCCGCGCTCATGTGGAAGAGGCGTGCGGGCGTTACCGAGGTATCGCTTGTGGTCACCGCGGCTATCGCGTTGTGCATGGCAGTCGATGGCTTCACCGCCTTCAACGCTGGCACGAACCTTGCCGAGGTGACGTCGGCGATGCTTATGGAGGTTGCCCGCGCTTCGGTTGGTCGCGGCGTCGAGGCTGAGCTTGCGCTCGTCTCGATTGAGCCCCTGATTTCGGTCATCTGGCCGATGGTGTACGTGCTCTCTGCCGCTCTCGATGCGCTCGTCGCCGGATTCGGGTCGTTCCTTGGCTCGGTCCAGCGTCCGGCCTCGTGGGGCGAGATGCCTGCGCCGGGGCAGCGCCTTCGGGTCCCGCAGATCAGTCTCTTCGACGCGCCGCTCTGGGCGGTTGGGGTGCTGGCCCTCTCTGTCCTAGGGATGGGCGCCTCATTTGCCGCTGTGCCCGAGTCGCAGGTACTCCGGACCGTCTCCGTCACGCTCTTTTTGGCGGTAAGGATCATCTTCTTGATCCAAGGTCTTGGCGTGATCTTGGGATTGCTCGGCCGCTGGCGCATAGGGTGCTTCGGGCGGTTCGCCGTCATCATGGTTGCAACTTGGCTTGAGGTGATGTTCGTTGTGAGCATCATCGGCCTCATCGATGTGTGGGCCAACTTCCGCAAGCTTCCGCGGGATGGTTCGCACAACGAGGCACACACGTAAGAAATGCGTCGCGCGTGCGACGCGCAGGATAGGAGATCTCATGAAAGTCATTCTTCTTGGTGAGATCAAGGGCAAGGGTGGCGAGGGCGACATCGTAGACGTCGCTCAGGGCTACGCCGAGAACTACCTTTTCCCGAAGAAGCTCGCCGTTGCGGCGACGAAGGGCGAGCTGAAGCAGCTCGAGCAGCGCCGCAACAACATCGCCAAGCGCGAGGAGAAGCGTCTTGCTGACGCCAACGCGCTCAAGGCGAACCTCGACGGCAAGCAGGTTACTGTTGACGTCAAGGTCGGCGACGAGGGCATCCTCTTCGGTTCGGTTACCGCCGCCATGGTTGCCGACGCCGTCAAGGACCAGCTCGGCGTCGAGATTGACCGCAAGCGCGTTGAGCTCGGCAAGCCCATCAAGGTTGCCGGCGCCCACACTGTGGCCATCTCGCTCTACCGCGAGATTCGTGCCGAGGTCGTCGTGCTCGTTGGCGTGACCGCCGAGGAGCTCGCCGCGGAGTCCGAGACTGCCGAGACCGAGGCTGAGGCCGAGGCCGAGGTGGTTGAGGAGGCTACCGAGGAAGCTGCTGAGTAGCAGACGCTACAGCAACAGCGCTCACCACGCCCGCTGCCGGGGAATCTCGGCGGCGGGCGTTTTGCGTTATGCCACGAGGCGGTGAGCCGGGCGAATCGGAGGCGCGCATCTTGGCGGCTGCGGATTCACCGGTTCGAGCGCCCGCAAAGCCGCCGTTCGCGCGGAGCTCGGATGGTCCGGGCGGGTCCTAAAACTCACGTGCGCAAACATTCAACATTCAAGAAAAGGTTGATAGTTTCTCTTGACAAATCGAGAGAGTAAGAAATCAACAGGTCAACGGTTGAAAACTCAATATGAGCCAGATTCGATAGCAAGTTTTTCACAACCCTTTATCAAGAGCAGACGGTACCGCGTACGGTGGTTATCCTGCGCAATGTATAAAACAACACCAGTTACCTGTATGTTCACTAAATGTACAAATATCTGTGTGTAATAAAACCGCAAAAAGACAGTAAGAAGTGAATAACAGCAGGTAAAGAGTATAGCTGTTGAAAACTCGGTATGATGGGCCTGTCGAATTGTGGAAAACGTTGAAAACTGGTATTCCCGCTGAAAGCCGGGGCGGGGTTATCCACATCTGGATGTGGAAAGAAAAAGGTGCAGAGAGCAGGGGAACGAGCCCTCTGCTCGGCAGCGGAATACTCTACCATGGGTGCTCGTACGTTATCTGCTGGGCGGCGTTTTGCACGCCGCCTCGTGTTCGAGAAAGGCATGAGCGTGTCGCCGAATGATTACGCCCCCCTTGCCGTAGACCGTGGGGCCCATCAAGGCCTTCCCAATAACACCGAGGCCGAGGCCAACGTGCTCTCCGCCATGCTGCTTTCGCCAGACGTGGTGGACGATGCCATCTCCGAGCTCCGGATCGACGACTTCTATCGCCCTGCGCACCGCGAGCTCTTCGTTGCGATGGTTTCCATGAACGAGCGGGCCATTCCCATCGATTCCATTTCGGTGGTGGACTTCCTCGCTTCTGAAGATAAGCTGTCTGCGGTGGGCGGCGAGGCGTACATTCTCGAGCTCGTGGGCAACACCATCTCGCTTGCCAACTGGCAGCACCATGCCGAGATCGTGCGTCGCGACTCGCTCCTCCGAGAGCTCATCAAAGCCGCCGGACAGATCAGCGAGCTTGCCTACGATGCGCCGCTCGATGCGAAAGAGGCTGTCGACCAAGCCGAGAGCCTCGTGCTCAAGATTACGGATCGCGAGGTATCGAGCGCGTATCGTTCTCTTACGGACTTCATGATCGAGGCCTACAACGAGGCGGCCGAGATTGCGGCGGCCGGCGGGCAGGCACACGGCGTTGCCACCGGTTTTCCGAGCCTCGATCGCTTGCTGCTCGGCATGCGCGAGGGCCAGCTCATCATCTTGGGCGCCCGTCCCGCCGTTGGTAAGACGTCCTTCGCCCTCAACCTTGCGCTCAATGCGGCTGCCGACGGCTGCACCGTGGGCTTCTTCTCCCTCGAGATGAGCGGAAAGGAAATCGCACAGCGCCTTATCTGCGCGCACGCAGCGCTCTCCATCTCAGATTTTCGCACGGGCCGCATCTCGCCCGAGCAATGGGCGAACATCAACGAGGCCACGCAGGAGCTTTCGAAGCTCGATATCCTTATCGACGATACGCCGGGCACCACCATCACCGAGATTCGCGCCAAGGCGCGCCGCATGCTCCACAACAAGGAGCGGGCTGTCATCATCCTCGACTATCTGCAGCTGGTGAGCCCACCGGCGGGCCGTCGTGCCGAGAACCGCGCGGTCGAGGTCTCGGAGATGAGCCGTGCCCTCAAGATTATGGCGAAGGACCTCGGAGTGCCCGTCATCTCGCTCTCGCAGCTCTCCCGTGCGGTCGAGAGCCGTACCGGGAAGCGCCCCCAGCTTTCTGACCTGCGCGAATCGGGCTCAATCGAGCAGGACGCCGACATCGTCATGTTCCTCGACCGCTCGGCCGACGAGCAGGAGGCGTCGCGCGACGACCGCCCGGACGAGGGCGTGACGCGCGTCATCGTGGCGAAGAACCGTTCCGGCCCTATCGGCGATGTGGACCTGGCGTTCGTGCCCGCATCCACGAAGTTCTATGAGCTTGATGGGATACATGGCGAGGGCTAGCCTGAACGCCTGTTCCGGTGGATATAATAGTGCCTGTTGTATAGTGCGCCAGGCTCCTGCGTTGGCCTATGGGCTGGCGAGCGGGCTGGGTGCGAGGGCGCTCGACGCGGTACGGGTTGAGTAGCCTAATCGGTGAGGAGTAATTCATGAGCTCGACAGTGCTGGTTGGAACCCAGTGGGGCGATGAGGGCAAGGGCAAGATCTGCGACCTGATCGCTCGGGACTTCGACTGCGTCGTGCGGTATCAGGGCGGCAACAACGCGGGTCACACCATCGTGGTGGGTGATCGCAAGTACGGCCTGCACCAGGTTCCCTCGGGCATCATGTATCCGGAGTGCATCTCGGTGATCGGTAATGGCTGCGTGGTCAACCCCAAGGTGCTGCTCGAAGAGATCGATATGTTCGAGGCCGATGGCATCTCCACGGCCAACCTCAAGGTCTCGGGCAACGCGCACGTCATCATGCCCTACCACATGGACCTCGACGGCGCCTACGAGGAGCTCCTCGGGTCTCATAACATCGGCACCACGAAGCGCGGCATTGGCCCGTGCTATCAGGACAAGATGGCGCGCATTGGCCTGCGCATGCAGGACATGCTCGACGAGGCTACCTTCCGCGACAAGCTCGCACGCGTCCTTGACCGCGTGAACCCGCAGCTGGAGAAGATCTTCGGCCTGCCCACCTACACGGTAGACCAGATCTGCGATGAGTATCTTCCCATGGCCGAGCGCCTGCGCCCGTATATCTGCGAGAGCTCCCGCCTGCTCAACGATCTTATCGAGGAGGGCAAGTCGGTGCTCTTCGAGGGCGCTCAGGCGACGCTGCTCGATATCGACCACGGCACTTATCCGTACGTTACATCGTCTAACTGCACCGCTGGTGGCGCCGTGACCGGTTCTGGCGTGGGCCCCGGCAACATCGAGCGCGTGCTCGGCATCATGAAGGCCTACATCACCCGCGTGGGTTCTGGCCCCATGCCCACCGAGCTGGCATACGAAACCGATGCCGGCCACACCCTCACCGAGGAGGGGTACGAGTACGGCGTGACCACCGGCCGCCGTCGTCGCTGTGGCTGGTTCGACGGCGTGATCGCCAACTACTCGGCTCGCGTGAACGGGCTCACCCATATCGCGCTCACCAAGCTCGATGTGCTTTCCGCGTTCGATACCATCAAAGTCTGCGTTGCCTACGACTGCGATGGCGAGCGCTACACCACGGTGCCGGAGCACGAGGCGGCGTTTGCCAACGCCGTGCCGGTTTATGAGGAGCTGCCCGGCTGGAAGTGCGACATCACGGCATGCCGCTCCTTTGACGAGCTGCCGCAGGAGGCGCGTGATTACGTTGCGCGCATCGAGGAGCTTGCCCATGCCGAGGTTGCGTTCGTGTCGGTTGGCCCCGACCGCGAGCAGACCATCAACCGTTCCTGGAAGTAGGAGCGCCGCGTCGCGAGCGCTTGAAAACACGAATGTGGTCGCCGGGGGAGGGACCGTGAACAAGTTCGCCATCGTTTTGGATAGTGCCGCCGACCTGCCTGCTGCATTGGTGGAGAAGTACGAGCTGCGCGTGGTGCCGCTGCACGTCGCTTTCGGGACGACGGAGTATGCTGACGGGGTTGATATCAAGATCGAGGAGTTCCTCGATAAACTCGAGGCGGCGGAGAACCTGCCTATCACTTCGCAGCCGGCGCCGGCAGATTTCCTCGACGCGTACAACGCCCTTGCCGACGAGGGCTATACAGAGATTCTCTCCATCCACCTCTCCGCGGCGCTTTCGGGTACCTACGAGACCGCACGTGCCGCTGCGGCCCATGTTGCGAAGCAGCGGAGCATTCGCATCGAAGCATTCGATTCCTGCTCCGCTACGGTTGGCCAAGGGGCAATGGTGCTCGAGGCCGCTTGTATCGCCCGTGCCGGCGGCACGCTCGACGAGGCGCTCGAGCGCATTGCAAACGTGCGGCGCACGCACCGCATCTATTTCATCCCCGATTCGCTCGCAAACCTGGTGAAGGGCGGGCGCGCCAGCAAATTCCAAGGTATGGCCACCTCGCTTCTGAACCTCAAGATCGTGGTAACGCTTACCGAGACCGGCGCGATCGAGGTGCTTCACAAGGCCAAGGGCATGAAGAATGCAGTGAGCTACATCGTGGACCTCATGGCCGAGCAGTCCCGCGAGATGGGCCCGCTTGTGTACTACAAGCTTCATACCAAGGCCTATAAAGCGCTTGAATTCATGGATCGGGCGCTCGATAAGACCGACGCCTCGCTGCGTTTCCTTACCATGGGGACCATTGGCCCGACCATCGCCACGCACGTGGGGCTTCGCGCCGTGGGACTCTTTGCGTACCCGGAGGAGTTCCATAATCCCGAGCTCGACGATATCGCCGAGTACCTAACGCCGTCGTTCTAAGGGCGAGGCAGGGTTCATTTTGGGACGGGGTCAAAATGGACCATTTTGCTTATTCGCCCCGCTGACATGCTCCAAGCCTCGCCGTTACAAGGAGGAACTATGACCGAGACCACCAAGACCATCGACATCCTGCTTTTGGGAAGCGGCGGCCGCGAGCATGCGCTCGCGAAGAAGCTTGCCGAGTCTCCGCGCTGCGGAACGCTCTACATCGCGCCGGGTAACGGAGGCACGCTGCAGGAGGGTGTGAACGTGGCGCTTGCCGAGGACGACCCGGAGGCGGTGGCGGCCTTTGCCCGCGAGGAGGGCATCGGGCTCGTGGTGATCGGTCCTGAGGCCCCGCTCGTTGCCGGTGTTGCCGATGCCGTGCGCGCGGCTGGTATCGCGTGCTTTGGGCCTGGCGCCGAGGGTGCGCAGATGGAGGGCTCCAAGCGCTTTTCGAAGGAGCTCATGGAGCGTGCCGGCATTCCCACGGCAGCGTACGGCTCTTTTACCGACGAGGAGGCGGCGCTCGCCTATGTTCGCGAGCAAGGTGCCCCGCTCGTGGTGAAGGCAGATGGTCTGGCAGCTGGTAAGGGCGTGGTCGTGGCTACCGAGCAGGAGCAGGCCGAGGAGGCGGTCCGCGAGTGCTTTGCCGGAGCCTTCGGCGATGCGGGTTCCACCGTGGTCATCGAGGAGTGCCTGACCGGCCCCGAGTGCTCGCTTCTGGCCTTCACCGACGGCAAGACCGTGCGGCCCATGGCTACCGCCCAGGACCATAAGCGCGCCCTTGAGGGTGACCGTGGTCCCAACACGGGCGGCATGGGCGTGTATAGCCCGGTGCCCATCGTGACCGACGAGGAGCTCGCCGTCATGAAGCGGGTCATGGCCGATACCGTGGCCGAGCTCGCTGCCGAGGGGATCGACTACCGCGGCTGCCTCTACGGCGGGTTCATGCTTACGCCGGAAGGGCCCAAGGTGCTCGAGTTCAACGCGCGCTTCGGCGACCCGGAGACGCAGGTGATTCTGCCGCGCCTAAAGAACGATCTGGTAGATGTCATGCTCGCCTGCGCCGAGCAGCGCTTGGACGATGTTGAGTTGTCTTGGCGCGATGAGTGGGCCGTGGCCGTGGTCCTCACGAGCGCGGGCTATCCGGGCAGCTACGAGAAAGGCAAGGTTATCACCGGCGTTGAAGATGCCGATGCTCTGGACGGGGTGACCGTCTACCATGCGGGTACCGCGGTGACCGACACGGGCGAGCTCGTGACGAGCGGTGGCCGCGTGCTGGCCGTGACGGCGCTTGGGGATACCTTCGAGGCGGCTCGCGATTTGGCCTATGCTGCCTGCGAGAAGATTGATTTCGAGGGCAAGACGCTCCGCCACGACATCGGCCTCAAGGCGCTCCGCGGTCGCGAGGCGTGGGACTAGGCGAGGCGAACGCGGCGGCTGCGCTCCGCTCAGTTGCTCTGTCCGACTTAGCAAAACCGTTCACTATCTTGCCGAGTGTGGCCATTTGGCCGCACTCGGCACTTTTGTGAGCGATTGACTGGTCCGCTCGCCCGATTGCGCCGCGGGAAGCGCCGCGGTCTGCCAGCCCTGGAGCAAAAGTCCCGCCAAAGGATCGGATTTCATCGATGGGCCGGATACACCCCGCCGCGGGCTCAAGGGAGCCGCAGGTCAAAGCGTTGGCCTCTCGGTGGCTACTGCGCGTGCACCCAAAAATCCGATCCTTTGGCGGGACTTTTACGTGGCATCGCGCGCGCTGGGGCAGTTTTGCGATGAGCGGTCGCCGGGAGCAGGCGCTCGGCTGGGGCTATTGGGTGTTGAGCGCATCCATCCAGGCGATCGCGGCCTGGTATGCCTCCATGCCTGCGGGGTTGGTTACATCTCGGTCGAAATCATGAGGGAGGTAATAGGCGCTCTTCATGTGCGCGTGTGCCGCCTGGCGCGAAAGCTGCTTGGACACGCGATAGGGGACGTCTTCATCGCCGGTGCTCGCTGCGATAAAGAGCGGCGGCAGCGCCGCGAGGTCCTCGGCGGAGAGGGACCAGGACGAGACGGAGCGTTCGGGGGTGGCCCCGTTGAGCCCCATGAGGGCGAGCCACGCCCCTTCATGCTGGCGTGCATAGACGTACAGTGCGTACCGGAGCGCCTTGGGCCCCGAGGTTGGAGCTCCACCGCGCTCTACGATGCGCTCCACCTCGCCGAGGGAGACCTCCGGTAAAGCCAAATAGGCGCTTGCTGGCTCGGAGACCCAAGGCTCGCCCAGGTTGTAGTAGCCATAAAAGCTCATGATGCCAGCGGGTTGCGGAAGGTCTTGGCCGCGCAGCCTGATCTCGCGTGCGAGAAGCAATGCGAGGTACGCGCCTGCCGAGCGCCCAAAAAGAAGATAGTCGATGCAATCGCCGCGCTCGATGGGCTCTGCGACCTCGGTGCGCCAGGTCTCGTAGAGGGCGTCGACGATATCCGGCAGCGCGGTCTCGGGTGCAAGGGGGTAGTCGGCACACACGAGCGTGGAGCCCGCATCGGTGATTGCCCGGACATAGGGAGAGGGCAAATCGTCGCGCTCCCCATAGACCAGGCCACCGCCGTGAAGGTAAAACACGATGCGCCGCGCATCGTTTGAAGCGGTCGGGCGATATACGGTAACGGGGCAAGCCATAGCCTATCCTTTCTCAATCAAAGAGGCGCCGTGTCGAAGGAACGCTTGAATCTCAGGAGTGCCGTGCTGGGGGCGTCGCACCGGAGGGAAGCCGAACCGAAAGGGCGCCGTGCCAAAGGGTAGCGTGCCAAAGGAGTGACCCCTCGAAAGGACTCTGCTCCGGCGGGCGCCGCCCCGGCCACTTGCTGCGCTTGGAGCGGCAGCTCCGTGGCGCTAGGAATCCTTGCGTAGCGTGTAGATCTTATCGGCCAGCACAACCTGCAGGTAGTCGTCGGGATTGCGAACGTCAACACCGTAGATCTTCCGCACGCGCTCAACGCGGTAGCGCACCGTCTTGGGGTGCAGGTACAGCTGCTCGGCGGTCTTGGGATAGCTCATGCCGTTCGCACAGAGGCTCACGACCGTCTGGAACAGGTCAGGGGCGTCTTGATGCAGCGCGCTGAGGCGGGGGTCAATATACGTGTCGAGCTGCGACGGGTCGTCCACGCCCAGTAAGAGCTTGTATAGGCCCAGATCGTCGTAGCGAACCTCAAAGTCGCCCTGCGTCTCATCGAAGAGCCGGTATGCGTTCATCACCTCGTTGTTGATGGCTGGCAGCGAGTATCGGTCGGTGGCCGAGCTGATCACCGCGAGGTGCGTGAAGAGCGGGAGAATCGAAGAGTTGTGCAGGTCGGCGAGAACGTTCCGCACGGTGTCGAGGGAAAAGCCTGAGTTTTCGTTCCGCACGTTGTGCAGAAAGACGATGCGGTCGCCGTTCACGAAGTACACGATGCCTGGATAGGATGCCCGCAGGCTCCGACGCAGGGCTTGCAGCAGCTCGTCGATGCGGTCGGCATCGATGGGGTCGACTACGCGCGTGCGTACGAGCAGCGCCTCGTACAAGGGGTACCGATCGATGCCGAGCAGCGCAAGCGCGGAGTCTATGCGCTCGTGCGAGCCGAAGCGATCGAGTAGCAGGTCGTGCACGGTGTTGTTGTTCTGGTAGAAGAGCTTTTGCTTGATGGCGTTCTGCTTCAAGATTTCCATCTGCAGCAGGCTCACGATGTTCTCGACGGTCATGGTGTCGAGCGGCGTGAGCTCGCGGTCGGCGTTATGGATGATGAGGTAGTAGTCCACCCCATCAGAGCTGGGTATGCGCACGGCGAGTGCCTGAACGGTCTGCGGTTGGTGCGAGGCGCCGAACCCCTTGTCGTAGAAGAGTTTCGCATCGAAGTAGGCGTGCGTCTGGTAGGCCTCGGGCTCGCGCCTGTTAAACGAATAGCCGGTGAATTCGGTGAGTACCTGTTCGGTGCCGGTGCGGCGGTCGCGCACGGTATCGAAGTATGTGACCTCTGCATGCAGGGCGTTTTTGAGCGGGCTCAAGATATAGGGTATCGACGGCTGCTTGAGCGCAAGCGCCATGAGGTGCTTGTGCACGTCGAAGAAGCGATTGAGCAGGGTGAGGTTTGAGTCCAGGATATGTCCTAGCACGTCGAGCAGAATGGACTCGTATTTAACCTGCGGCGCGAGCTTGATGAGCGGCAGGTCGAAATCGTCGCAGAGCTCGATGATGCGCTCCGGGGCCTCAACCATAAGGCGCTCCGGCTTGAACACCAGAGCGCCGATGCCGATGGAGCTCATGGTGCGGAAGAACATCACCGTCTCGCTTTCGGAGAGGTGCTCCAGCGCGTAGAAGCTCGAGATGATGAGCTGGCCGCGTTTGCCCCAGTTTTCGATATCGATTGCCTCGAGCACCATGGCGCCGGTGATCTCGTTATCCATGCCGGTCTTACCGGCGATGATGCTCGCTCCTTCAAACGATGGGAGCAGCAAGATCTCTCTCACTATCACGGGGAGCCTCTTTCCACAGCCTCTCTTTCAGTATACGAACACGCTGCAGCAGGTCATTTCCGCTCTGGATAAAGAAACGGATGTTTTCCTATCCTCCTCGCCAATGAAAAGAAAAAGCCCAGATGATTCAATGCGAGGGTGTAGGGGAGGGCCGTCACCCGGGAAGACGGTCGCCCCTGATCCTTCAGGAAGTTGCAGAAAAGGAGGAGACGATGCTCAAGACTGTGGTCAAGCCAAATTCGTATCAGGACTCCATCAACCTGATGCTGCTGACCAACAAGATTAACACCCTCGACGGTGTCATCCAGAGCCAAATCATGATGGGCACCGACGCGAACAAGGATATCTTCTTTAACGCTGGCCTGCTTACCGATGAGGCCAAGGCTGCGAACCCGAGCGACATGGTCATCGTCGTCGAGACCGACGACGAGGCCGTGGTGGACACCGTGCTCGCTGAGACCGAGGCCTTCCTTGCCGACCTTTCGGTCAAGAAGGAGGCCGCCGGCGGCCCCGCTGAGGCGACCAGCTGGGAGGAGGCCATCGCGCAGTTGCCCGACGCCAACATGGCGCTCTTCTCCATCCCTGGCGAGTATGCTGCTCCCGAGCTTGAGCGCGCGCTCGACCTGGGGCTCAACGTGTTCAGCTTCACCGACAACGTTGCGCTTGAGGACGAGGTTCGCCTGAAGCAGAAGGCGCACGAGAAGGGCCTGCTCTTCATGGGTCCCGACTGCGGCACCGGCGTTATCTCGAGCGTGCCGATCGCCTTCACCAACGTCATCAACCCGGGCAACATCGGTATCGTGGGCGCTTCCGGCACGGGCATCCAGGAGGTTACCTGCATGATCGACCGCTTGGGCGGCGGTTGCGTGCACGCCATCGGCACCGGTGGCCGCGACCTCAACGAGAAGGTCGGCGCGGTGACGGTAAAGGACGCCATCGTGGCGCTCGAGCACCACGATCCCACCGACGTCATCTGCGTCATCTCCAAGCCGCCTGCGCCTGCCGTGCGTGATGAGGTCGTTGACCTGCTGGAGAAGTGCACCAAGCCGGTCGTCGCCATCTTCATCGGCGAGAAGCCCGAGGCGCATCAGGGCAAGGTCTACCTCGCGCACACGCTTGAGGAGTGCGCGCGCATCGCCGTCGACCTTGCGAACGGTGCCGAGGTTAAGAAGAACTATCTCGAGCCGCTCAACCTTACCGTTGACGAGCCGCTCGGCGCCGACAAGACCGTGATCGGCCTGTACTCTGGCGGCACCCTCGCTGGCGAGGCTGCCATGATGATCACCGAGGCGCTCGACCTCGGCGAGATCATCAAGGAGGATGGCTACATGCTGCGCCATGGCGGCTACGACGTGATCGACCTTGGCGACGACGTGTACACCCAGGGCCGCCCGCATCCCATGATCGACCCGGACGTCCGCATCAAGATGATGCGCGATTACGCCGCTATGGACACCACCGGCGTCATCGTCTTCGACTGCGTGCTGGGCTACGGCTGCCATCCGGATATGGCCTCTGCGCTCGCGCCCGTCATCGCCGAGTGCAAGGCGGCCGCCGCGGCCGAGGGTCGCACGGTGCACTTCGTGGGCACCGTCGTGGGCACGAGCCACGACCCGCAGGACTACGAGCGCTCCATCAAGATCCTCGAGGACGCCGGCGCCATCATGGAGGAGTCCAACGCCATGGCCGTCCGCGCCGCGCTTGCCATGAAGGGCGTGGAGTTCACCGAGGAGGACCGCGAGGTCGTTCCGTATGAGGTCAAGGACGACTCGCCTCTGCCCGAGCCGAGCGAGGCCGTCATGGAGCTTCTCACCACCAAGCCGCGCGTGATCAACGTGGGCGTGGAGAGCTTCAACGACCCGCTTCGCGCCTATGGTGCCAAGAGCGTTCAGTACACCTGGAAGCCCATGGCCGGCGGCAACAAGCGGATGATTCACCTGCTCACCGAGCTCGCTAAGGTCGAGGGCATCGACGAGGCCAACGAGCGCATCTGCCAGCGCTTCAAGGAGAGCCAGCCGCAGCTCGTGGACGTCGTGGTGGCCAAGGACGTCATCCCCGAGCTCAACCGCGAGAAGAAGACGCTTCTGCATGCAGGCCCCCCGATCACCTGGGAGAACATGCAGGGCCCCATGCGCGGTTCGTGCATCGGCGCAGCGCTCTTCGAGGGTTGGGCTGAGACGGAGGAAGAGGCCGTCAAGATGCTCGAGGCCGGCGAGGTCGAGTTCATCCCCTGCCACCACTGCCATGCCGTAGGCCCCATGGGCGGCATCACCTCCGCCAACATGGCCGTGCTCAAGGTCGTGAACCTTGCGGACGACACCACCGCCTACTGCACCATGAACGAGGGCATCGGCAAGGTGCTGCGCTTCGGCGCGTACAGCCAGGAGGTCGTCGACCGCCTGCACTGGATGGCCGACGAGCTCGGCCCCGTGCTCTCCAAGGCGCTCAAACTCTCCGATGGCGGCATCAACCTCAACGTGCTCATTGCGCGCGCCATCACCCAGGGCGACGAGTTCCACCAGCGCAACATGGCCGCGACCCTGAATCTCCTCAAGGAGCTGGCGCCGCTCATCGTGAAGACGGATGCTTCCGAGGGCGCCAAGGAGCGCGTGATCCAGTTCCTGGCCGACACCGATCAATTCTTCCTGAACATCATGATGGCCATGGGCAAGGCAATCGTTGACTACGTGCGCAAGGACGAGGAGGGTTGCGTGGTCTCGACCATGACCCGCAACGGCTATGAGTTCGGCGTGCGCGTGACCGGCCTCGGCGACGAGTGGTTCTGCGCTCCGGTGAACACGCCCATGGGCCTGTACTTCACCGGATTCACGGCTGAGGATGGTTGCCCCGACAACGGCGACTCCTCCATTACCGAGACCGTGGGCGTGGGCGGCATGGCCATGGTCGCGGCGCCCGGCGTGACCCGCTTCGTTGGTGCCGGCGGGTTCGAGGACGCGCTCAACATCTCCAACGAGATGGAGCAGATCTGCGTCGAGCACAATCCCAACTGGTCCATCCCCACGTGGGACTTCAAGGGTACGTGCCTCGGCATCGATATCCGCAAGGTCGTGGCCACGGGCATCACCCCGATCATCAACACCGGCATCGCCCACAAGAAGGCGGGCATCGGCCAGGTCGGCGCCGGTACGGTGCGCGCGCCGCTCGCGTGCTTCGAGAAGGCGCTCGAGGCGTACTGCGCCAAGCTCGGCATCGAGTAAGAGGGCGAGGTTGCCATGGGCATCACCTCTGTGAGCGACTACGCATTGGGTCACCTGTCGCAGCACGCGACGGGAACGGTGCACAGCGTATTCTCTTCGAGCTTGAATGTTGAGCTCGACGGACTGCTGCTGCATCTGGGGAGCAGCGACGCGCCGCTCTCCTGCCTGGGTGCGAACGTCGACGCGGAGGAGATGCCCGCGCTCGTGGGTTCCGCGGTGCAGGGGGACCGCGCCGTCTTTCGCGATGGGGTTCTGCGCATCTACAGCCGTGCGCGGGTGAGTGAGCTCGAGCTCTCCGCCGCGCCGGTGCGCTGCATGCGCGTCCCCGAGCTTGCCGGTGCGTTCCCGAACGATATCGATGCCGCCCTGCTGCGCGAGATCGGTGCCCTCGGCCTTGCCGACCGCACCGGGCTGCCGTGGCCGGATCGGTCTCGGAGCGCCGTGTCCGAGCTCGCTCGGTTCTCGGCCATGTGTCGTCGTGTGCTTGACAAGGGAGAACGGTCTTGCGGCGATGCGCAGGTTGAGGCTGCGGAGCGTGCTATGCACGGAGCCGTCGAATACCTGGTGGGTAGAGGCCTCGGCCTCACCCCGTCGGGCGATGACGTGCTCATGGGTTTTGGCACGGCGCTTCGTTTCCTGTATTGCGGGGACGTTTCGAGTATGGCACAAGCCTTTTTCGAGACGGTATCAAGTGTGGTTCCCGGTAAAACCACCGCGGTGAGTGAGGCATATTACCGGGCCATGGGGGAGGGGTACGCCAACGAGGACTACCTCGACCTGCTCGCTGTAGTGCGCGCGATGGACGAGCAGGCGCTCCCCGATGCGCTGGCACGAGTGCTCGAGCTCGGGCACACCTCGGGGGCCGACAGCCTCCTGGGTTTCGGCGCGGCGTTCTGTTGTTTGTTGTAAGCCGGGCTATCTCGGCTTTGTTGGAAAGGAAGGCATAATGGCAGAAGTTAAGAAGAAAATCGACCTGACCGTCCTCATGTTGATTTCTATGGCTCTTGCGGTCATCGCCGGTCTCGTGGTCGGCGAGCCCATGACCCAGCTCCAGTTCATCGGCGATATCTTCTTCGCCCTCATCCAGATGTCCATCCCGGTCTTCGTGCTGGCCACCGTGGTCAAGTCCGTGGGTGGCCTTACCCCGCAGACGCTTTCCGGTATTGCCGGCAAGGGCGTCATCATCTTCATCGTGTCCTCGGGTATCGCTGCTGCGCTCGGCATTGCCCTCGGCGTCATCTTCCAGCCTGGTGCCAGCGCTGGCACCGATGCCGTTATGGCAGCTGCCGGCTACGACGGCGAGGCTGTTGAGATGATGACCATCCAGGACACCCTCACCGGGTTCTTCGGTACCAACATCGTGGCTTCGCTTGCTAACGGCTCCATGATCCAGATCATCATCTTCGCCGTCGCCCTCGGCCTGGTCATCAGCTTCTGGCGCCAGACCCACGACGAGTGCAAGCTCTATGACATCATCAGCGAGACCTCCGACCTGCTGCTCAACATCATCCGCGGCGTCATGACGATCGCTCCCATCGGCATCTTCTGCTACGTTTCCTCCATGGTCGCCTCCGTGGGCATGACCGTTCTGGTTCCGCTGGCGAAGTACTTCCTCGTGATGGCGCTCGGCATGGTCATCATGTTCGTTGCCTACTGCATCATCTGCGGTGCTTACTGCAGGGTGAACCCGGTCAAGCTGGCCGGCAAGCTGGTCCGCACGCTCGTGACCGCCTTCACCACCATCTCTTCTGCCGTGACGCTCCCCACCGCTATGGAGGACGCCAAGAAGAAGATCGGCATCCGCGAGGACGTCTGCGACGTGCTCCTGCCCCTTGGTGTGCCGCTGAACTCCAACGGCGTGGCCATCCACATGACCGTGGATGCCCTCTGCATCGCCCAGCTCTATGGCATCGCCTTCGGCCCCTCTGACTTCCTGACCTGCTGGCTCATCTGCACCATGATCTCGTTCGTGAACGCGGCAACCCCGGGCGCCTCGCTCGTGTCGCTCACCATGATGATCCCGGCGCTCGGCCTGCCCATGGAGGCCATCGGCATCTTCGGCGGTCTCGAGTACCCCACCGGTGCCACCCGCACGCCGCTGAACGTTACCGGCGACGTGTTCGCCGCCATGCTCGTGGCTGGTCCCGACGGCATCGACCACGACATATTCGATGGCAAAAAGGAGTATCAGGAAGCTGCCTAGCGCGTAGCTGCTGTATCTAGCGAGGGCGCCGCGCACACGTCTCCTCTTGGCGACGCCCTCCGCTTATCGCGGGCTTTGCCCGCGGTGCCTTGAGTGTACCAAGGTTGGTCCCCACTCGGACCTAAAAGCCTTGCGCTGCATGCCTACGGGCTGCAGCCGCCCGGGATGTCCCCCTGGCCTTCCGGGTGTGTTTCATCCGCCTACGTGGGGAAGAGTGGTTTCCCCGGGGATGTGATTCTATGACAACCGAATCTGTCAACCCACCTAAGCGCTTTAAGTACAACGCAACGCTCGCCATCGTGGTCGCCATGGTCGCCGGATATATTGTCGGCGTTATTGGCGGGGAGAGCCTCTCACAGATCCAATTCATCGGTGACGTCTTCTTCAGGCTCGTACAGATGGGAATCGTTCCCTTCGTGATGTGCACCATCATCGAGGCGGTGGGCGGCCTCACCGCGCGCGATCTCTCCGGTATCGGCGTCAAGGGCATCGCGTGGTTCGCGGGGTCATCGATCCTCGCCGCCTCTTGCGGTGTCGCCGCGGCGACGATCTTCCAGCCGGGTGCCGGCCTTGCCGACGCGGCCCTGGTCCAGGAGGCGACGTACGATGCTTCCAGTGCGACCGCTGTTACGGTTCAGGATACGATTACCAACTTCTTCAGCAGCAACATCGTTTCATCGATGGGCGCGGGTGCCATGGTGCCTTGCATCGTGTTCTCCATCGCGCTCGGCCTGGCGATCAGCTGGTGGCGCAGCAACCATGAGGGCGAGCCTTGCCCCGTGTTCGATTTCATCGCGCAGTTTGGCGAGCTTCTGCTCGTCGTTATTCGCGGCGTCATGACCATCGCGCCCATCGGCATCTTCTGCTATGTGTCGTCGATGGTGGGGCAGCTCGGCCCCGAGGTGTTGATTCCGCTCCTCAAGTACCTCCTGGTGCTCGGAGGCACGGTGTTCGCATTCCTCGTGCTGTGGATCATCGTGGTGTGCGTGCGCTGTTCGCTCAGCCCTGCCGTGCTCATCCGCCACATCTGGCGCATGTCCTTTATGGCGATCGCGACCATATCCTCTGCAGTGACCCTGCCGGTCGAGATGGACGATGCCAAGAACAAGATTGGCGTTCGCGAGGATATCGCGGACCTCGTTCTTCCGCTTGGCATGCCGCTCAACTCAAACGGCGCTTCTATCCACCTCGCGGTGACGGCCATTACGATCGCGCAGATCTACGGCATGACCTTCGGTGGGCTTGACTTCGTATTCCTTACCGTGATCTCGACCCTGCTCTCGCTGGCAAACGCTGTGGCGCCGGGTGCGGACATCGTGTCTCTTACGATGATCGTCCCGCAGCTGGGGCTCCCGCTTTCGAGCATCGGTATCTTCGCGGGCCTCACGTATCCAGTCGGTGCGATCCGCACCATCCTGAATGTGGACTCCGATGTGTTCTGCGCCATGATGGTGGCAGCGGGCGAGAAGGACGGTATTGACCGCGACGTGTTCTACGGGAAAAAGGCGCTCGAGAAGTAATCGAGTGGACTGCCTGATTGCGTATCGCGCGTTGCGTCGCCTGAGCTGGCGGACGTACACGACATGTCGTCCGCCCGCTTGTGCCAAGGTATCAAGCTCTGTGCTCGATGTGCGGGCACGGGCGTAACGTAAGGAGGCTTTCATGCTTGTTACTCGTGACGAACTCAAAGAACTCATGAAGAAGAAGTTCATGGCCGCCGGCATGCATGAGAACCATGCCGACGACATGGCAGAGGTGCTCGCGTGGTCGAGCGAGCGCGGCCTGCACAGCCATGGCGAGGTGCGCGTTGAGTACTACACCGAGCGCATCTCCAAGGGCGGCATGACCATCGATCCCAAGGTTACGTGGACGCAGACCGGACCGTGCTCGGGCATTCTCGACGCTGACAACGGCTGCGGTTACCCCTTCGCGATCGAGGGTATGCAGAAGGCCATCGACATGGCCAAGGAGAACGGCATCGGCTTCGTGGGCGTGGCGAACGTCTCGCACACCGGCGCGATCGGCTATTACACCGAGATGGCCGCCAAGCAGGGCATGATCGGTCTTTCCTGCACGCAGTCCGACCCGATGGTCATCCCGTATGGTGGCGCCGAGCCGTTCTACGGCACGAACCCCATCGCGCTCGCGGCCCCTACGGCCGATGACCGCATCGTGAGCTTCGATATGGCCACGACCGTGCAGGCGTGGGGGAAGATCCTCGACGCCAAGAGCGCCGGCCGCTCCATTCCCGAGGGCTGGGCGGTTGACGAGGACGGCAGCCCGGTCACCGATCCGCACAAGGTGAACGCGCTGGTTGCCATTGCCGGTCCCAAGGGCTATGGCCTCATGATGATGGTCGACATTCTCTCCGGCGTGTTGTTGGGCGTGCCCGCGGGCAAGCATGTCTCCTCCATGTATCACGATCTTTCCGAGGGCCGTCGTCTCGGCCACCTCAACGTGGCGATCAACCCTGAGTACTTCTGCGGGGCGGACGAGTTCCGCGCTCACATGTCCGAGGTGCTCGACGAGCTCAACGCCGTCAAGCCGGGCGTGGGCTTCGATAAGGTGTATTGGCCCGGCCAGCGTGCGCAGATGCGCATCCAGGCAACTAAGGACGCCGGCGGTATCGAGATCGTGGATGACATCTACGATTACCTCGTGAGCGATGACCTGTATCGCCATAGCTGGGATCACAAGAACCGTTTCGCCGAGTAGCAAGATCACGCGTGCGAGGCACGATATGTGCTGTTGCGATGCCGCCGACGCTTGCGCCGCAGGCGGGCACCTTGGCGTCGTGCGAGGCGCGCTGCGCATGGCATTGATTTGGTGCCGATTGGAATCGCAGCGCAGCGCGATTCGCGGATCGCGGTGCAGTGCATAGCGCGAGCTGCGATGCGGCGCGAATCGCGGGTCGCATCGCAGCTATTTGACGAAGACGGGCTGCTGCAGGCAGCCTGGGGTGGCCCGTCTCGTGCTTCCCGCAAAATTGTCGTAATGAATATACAAAATTTGACTCTATTTTGTACTTTTTCTACGACAATTTTTTAAATCCTAGCGAATGAAATCAAGCTGAGCAGCTAATGCCAGCTGACTGTAAGTTACGAAAGGAAGTTTTCCATGTCCAAGCCTCTTGGCAAACCCGACCGTATCGTCGTCGCGCTCGGCGGCAATGCGCTGGGCAACACGCCCGCTGAGCAGATTGAGCGCGTGAACAATGCTGCCCACGCACTCCTCGGCCTCATCGAGCAGGGCAACGAGATCATTATCACCCATGGCAACGGCCCGCAGGTCGGCATGATCCAGAACGCCTTCGCCGCGGCCCACGATGCTATCGGGACACCTGAGATGGACCTGCCCGAGTGCGGCGCCATGAGCCAGGGCTATATCGGCTACCACCTGCAGCAGGGCATCGGCCGCGAGATGCACAAGCGCTACAAGCGCTGGCACGTGGCCACCGTGGTCACCCAGATTGAGGTCGACCCGGAGGATCCGAGCTTCCAGAACCCCACCAAGCCCATCGGCCCGTTCTATACCGAGGAGCAGGCCCGCGAGATTATGGCAGCGGAGCCGGACAAGGTTTTCGTGGACGATTCTGGCCGCGGTTGGCGCCGCGTCGTGGCGAGCCCCGATCCCAAGAAGATCGTCGAGGCCCCTTCGATTCTGAACCTTCTTGATAACGAGTTCATCGTCATCGCCTGCGGTGGCGGTGGCATCCCCGTGGTCCGTGACTACGATAACAAGGGCTGCTATAAGGGTGTGGCAGCGGTAATCGACAAGGATGCCGGCGGCGAGCTGCTGGCCGAGGATTGCGACGCCGATGTGCTCTTCCTGCTCACTGCTGTGGAACATGTGGCTGTGAACTTCGGTACGCCTGAGCAGCGCGACCTGACCGACCTGACCGCCGACGAGGCCGAGAAACTCGCCGACGAGGGCCAGTTCGGCAAGGGCTCCATGGAGCCGAAGGTCCGCGCGGCGATTAAGTTCGCCCGCAGCCGCAAGGGCCGCACCTGCATCATCGGTGCGCTCGACAAGGCCGCCGAGACTATGTCCGGTTTATCTGGCACCCGTATTCACGGGTAAGCTGGCGCGTTTATTGGACGGCGGTTATCGTCTGTTGTGGCGGGCCGGCGGAGCGTTGCACTCCGCCGGCCCGTTTCTGCTTGCAGCCCGGGGCGCTCTGTGGGGCGCGGTGTGGGGTGTAGGCGTATGGCGCAAAAGCGCGTCGCGCGTGGGTCTGGTGCAGGGCGCATCGCGGGTGCACGTCGCGCGGAGGCACTCAAAGAAGGCAGGGGAGCTCACGGGAGGGTGCATAATCTTGACGAATGCGCGCACAAACTTGCCGAATGTCGCCATTTCGGGGCACTCAGCAAGTTTGTGCGCGCATTCGTCAAGTTTGTGAACGATTGGCCGGCCCGCCCGCCTGGAAGCGCCGCGTGAAGCGCCGTGGTCGGCCAGCCCCGGAGCAAAAGTCCCGCCAAAGAATCGGATTTTCATCGATGGGCCGGATAGGCCGCGCCGTGGGCTCAGGGGAGCCGCAGGTCAGGACGCTGCCCCCATGCCGGCTACTGCGCGTGCGCCCAAAAATCCGATCCTTTGGCGGGACTTTTGCATGGCATCGCGCGCCAACGCCCCTCCGAGCGGCTTTTTTCGGGCCCCGTTGGCGCTTTTCCCGCCCGGGCGGGGGATCGCGGTGCATCCGGGCTGCCGGCGGGGGCGCCGGAAGGCGGCCCAGCGTGCCGTGGGGCCAAATATAAAACAATGCATGTTATGCATAAAACCGCGTTCAGCAATGAAGGGATGCGCGGAGGGGAGAAAAGCGCTTCGTTTGATGCGCGAGGCTCTTCTTTACCGTTGCTTTACCTCGAAAAAGTGGAGCATCACGAAACCACAACACGGCGATACGCTGAGCGGCAAATACCTACCGCTCATCCGTTATCTATCCTCTCTAAACTCTAAATATGAATAAAAACGGGCATCTCGAGAATATAATGCAAGCCTACCCGAGTGACTTGGGTGGAATTGCATGAACGTTTTTACAAACTTTCGGCGGAAAGGAATGACCATGTCCAAGCCCATCGGCAAGCCCGATCGTATCGTCGTCGCGCTCGGCGGCAACGCCCTCGGCGACACCCCCCAGGAGCAGATCGAGAAGGTCGGCCACGCCGCCCACGCGCTGCTCGGCCTCATCGAGCAGGGCAACGAGATCATCATCACCCACGGCAACGGCCCGCAGGTCGGCATGATCCAGAACGCCTTCGCCGCCGCGCACGACGCCATTGGCACCCCCTCCATGGACCTGCCCGAGTGCGGCGCCATGAGCCAGGGCTACATCGGCTACCACCTGCAGCAGGGCATCGGCCGCGAGATGCATCGCCGCTACAAGCGCTGGCACGCCGCCACGGTCGTGACCCAGATCGAGTGCGACCCGGACGACCCGGCGTTCCAGAACCCCACCAAGCCCATCGGCCCGTTCTACACCGAGGAGCAGGCCAAGGCGCTCATGGAGGAGAACCCCGAGATGACCTTCGTCGAGGACTCCGGCCGCGGCTGGCGCCGCGTCGTGGCGAGCCCCGAGCCTAAGAAGATCGTCGAGGCCGATTCCATCCTCAACCTTCTTGACAACGAGTTCATCGTCATCGCCTGCGGTGGTGGCGGCATCCCCGTGGTGCGCGATTACAACAACAAGGGCTGCTACAAGGGCGTGGCCGCCGTTATCGACAAGGACATGGGCGGCGAGCTCCTCGCCGAGGATTGCGACGCTCAGGTGCTCTTCCTGCTCACCGCCGTCGAGCACGTGGCCATTAACTTTGGCAAGCCCGACCAGCAGGACCTGACCGAGATCAGCGCCGACGAGGCCGAGAAACTCGCCGACGAGGGCCAGTTCGGCAAGGGCTCCATGGAGCCGAAGGTCCGCGCCGCCATCAAGTTCGCCCGCAGCCGCAAGGGCCGCGTGTGCATCATCGGCGCGCTCGACAAGGCCGCCGAGACCATGGCCGGTCTCTCCGGCACCCGCATCTACGCGTAAGCGCCTGCGATTACCCTACATCGTGTGTCTCTTGGAGGCTCCAACCTGGTTGGGGCCTCCGTTTTGTTTAGGGACCTCTTCTCCAATGATTGGGCGCTGCACCCGTTGGGCCATAGCGGTAGGGTCCGTCTTATTCCTGCACTAGCCGATGCTCTCGCAGTCGCTATGGGGGTTGGGCATGCGCTCATCGTAGGCTTTTTATCGTGATCTTGGCGCCTACCACACGGTGAACTCGGCGTTATCGGTATTCCAGTGCACGTCGCGGACATAGTCTCGAACGGCAGCGGCGTCGTGAGCCTTGAGAAGGTCGAGGATGTGCCGATGCTCATCGTTGGCCTTGAGCAGCAGCTTGGTGGTCATTTCTCGGTCAACGGTGCTGTAGTCGCGCTTGATGAAGCAGCGCTCGAGCTGCGTCATGAGGTCCATGAGGCGCTGGTTTCCACATTTCTGGACATAGCTGTAATGGAATTCGCGCTGTAAGTCGTCGTATTTGAGGATGAGGCCACTCGATATGGCGAGGTCCATAGACCCCACAAGGAACTGCATCTGTGCGAGGTCTTGCTCGGTGAGCTGGGGGCATGCCAAGAAGGCAGCCTGCCCGTCGAGGGGCCCGATGACCTCGAACACCTCGAGTGCTCGTTGGCGATCGAAGCCTCGCACGCGGAAGCCGCGCCTGGGTTGGTTGTCGAGGTAGCCATCGCTTGCGAGCTGGATGAGCGCTTCTCGAACCGGCGTGCGCGAAACCCCCATCGCGTCGCAGATGGCTTGTTCGCTTACACGGTCTCCGGCGGAGAGCTCTCCACTGTCGATGCGCCCGGCAATGTAGCTGTATACATTATCCTTGAGCGAGCTGCGTGGGGTGTCCACGGTCGCCTCCCTTCGGTGGGTGAGCGATTGCGGCATGTTGATGCGCCTGCAACAGCATACAACAGACCGTTGCTAGATGAATAGCATGAGCATGCCAAGCATTCTCAAATGTATATTGTCGACGTGCAGAGAATGAAAGATAAAACCAGTAAATAGAATCAACCGTTCACCGAGCAATAGGCACCGCTCATAATTGTATACAATATACAAAACAAAGAATCACCCATAGAATGAAGCCAGCGAGACGGGGTGAAGGAAGCCCCGCAAACCTTCCCAAGGAGGACCTCATCATGACCAAGTTCAGCCACGTCATCATCCGTCGTCCCGGCAAGTCGCTTAGCAACGGCATCACGAGCGCGCCGGAGCTCGGCCAGCCCATTTACGAGCGCGCCATCGAGGAGCACTACGACTACGAGCACGCTCTCGAGCAGTGCGGCGTTGACGTCACGGTGCTTCCCGCTCTCGAGCAGTACCCCGACAGCTGCTTCGTCGAGGATCCCGCGGTCATCACCCGTTGCGGCGCCATCATCACCAATCCGGGTGCCGACTCCCGCAACGGCGAGAAGGACGAGATTGAGCCGGTCGTTCGTCGGTTCTTCGACGACGAGCATGTGAAGCACATCGTGAGCCCCGGTACCCTCGATGGCGGCGACGTCATGATGGTGGGCGACCACTTCTACGTGGGCCGCTCCGCGCGCACCAATGAGGAGGGCATCCGCCAGTTCATCGAGATCCTCGAGGGCTGGGGTCTCGAGGGCTCCGAGGTCCCGCTGGAGGAGGTCCTGCACCTCAAGACCGGCGTGAACTACATCGAGAACAACAACATGCTGGTTTCGGGCGAGTTCATCGACAAGCCGGACTTTGCCCAGTACAACAAGATCGTTGTGCCCGAGGAAGAGGCCTACGGTGCCAACTGCATCTGGGTGAACGACACCGTCATCGTTGCCGAGGGCTACCCGACCGTGCTCAAGGCGGTCCAGGACCTGGGCTACAAGACGCTCGTGGTCGATACCTCCGAGTACCGCAAGGTCGACGGCGGCCTTTCCTGCCTGTCGCTGCGTTTCTAAGGTGTTCTTTTCGGGGGCCGGCCTGCGTGTCGGCCCCTTTTTACGTCTACGCAAGTAGGGAAGGGAGCTCGTATGGCACAGGACCATGAGGTCGTCGAGCGCGTTGGCGACGACGGTATCATCGATCCTAACGGTCTCGATCTTTTCCGCCTCACGATGATGGTCATTACCGCGAGTATCTGCGGCGGCATCTTCTCGCTCGCGGGCGATATGGCCGCTGGCGGTGCGAACTCCGGCGCCGTCATCGTCTCGTGGGCCATCTGTTTCATTGGCGTGTTCGCACTCATGATGGTGTTCAACGGCCTGTCGCAAGCGCGCCCTGATCTTACGGGCGGCATCTATGCGTATGCCGCTGCAGGATTTGGCGATTACGTAGGCTTTAATTCCGCTTGGGGCTATTGGATCAGCGCATGCCTCTCGAACGTGAGCTTCGCATTGCTGCTCTTCAGCGCGCTGGGGTATTTCTTCCCGGTGTTCGGTGAGGGCAACAACATGATTTCAATCATCTGCGCGAGCGTGTTCCTGTGGTTCCTCACGTTTTTGGTTACGCGCGGGGTTAAAGAGGCCGCTGGCATCAACACAATCGTCACGCTGGCGAAGCTCGTTCCGCTTGGCATGTTCGTGTTGTCCATCGTGCTTCTGGGCAAATTCAACCCGGATATCTTTATGGATAACTTCTGGGGCGAGCCCGGAGGCCCGAGTTTTGGTGAACAGGTCGTCTCGACCATGATCGCGCTCGTCTGGGTGTTCACGGGCATCGAGGGCGCCGTCGTTATCTCGGGTCGTGCAAAATACGTGAAAGACGTAGGACGAGCGACGGCTTTCGGTTTCATCGCCGTCTTCGTGCTCTACCTCATCATCTCGCTGCTCTCCCTCGGCATCATGCCGCGTGAAGAGATGGCCCAGCTCGCAACGCCCTCCATGGCGGGCATTCTTGAGCGCGCCATCGGTCCGGTAGGGGCGGCGGTCGTAAATCTCGGCGTGGTCCTCTCGCTTGTGGGCGCCATGCTCGGGTATGTGATCATCGCTTCCGAGACACCCTTCGAGGCTGCGCGCCAGGGCTCGTTCCCCAAGTCGTTCACCAAGACCAACGATCGCGGCGCCCCGATCGTGACGGTGCTTGTAAGCTCGAGCATCACCCAGCTGTTCCTTGTGCTATCTGCGGTTGCGGCAAGTACGTATCAGTTCTTCTATTCGTGCGCAGTCAACACCATCCTCATCCCCTATGTGTGCTCCGCAGCCTATTACATGGTGATCGGCTGGAAGAACGAGCACCTGGACGGCCCTCGTGCGCCCAAACTCGCGACTGCGCGGTTCTTCGGCACGCTCGGCTTCATCTATACGATCTTCCTCGTGTGGTCTACGGGCCTTCAGGGTGTGATGATCACGACGATCCTGTTTGCCCCGGGCATCTTGGTGTATGCGGCAGGAGAGAAGGGGCGCGGCAAGCCGGTGCTTCCTGCTGCGCATGACAAGGTCATAGCCTTGGTGGTCGTCATCGTTGCTCTTATCTCGCTGTACCTGCATTTTTCTGGGATTGCCCCGATTGTGTAGGCGAGCGGCGTCCGGTGGGCGCCAGAAAACCTGCTGTTTGGCGATTGCCTGCTCCTATGGGGGCGTTGGTGAGGCTACACTTTAGTCCAAGAAAGCGGCGCGCCCTGGGTGGCGCGTCGCCTTGGATTCGCGCAATGCGCCTCGGGGCTACGGGGTCTATCGAGCGCGGGAAGGGGAGGTTGACATGTACTGTCCTCACTGTGGTTCTCAATTGCCAGACGGGGCTGCATTTTGCGGGCATTGCGGCAAGCCGGTAGCGCCCCAGCCTGTTGCGGGTGCAGCCCAGCCCAACGCGAGCGCGCCCCAGCCTGCTCCGGCACCCTCGCCAGTTGCGGGGCAGCAATCTGCGCCCCCGTTCGCCGCAGCTCCCGGTTCCGTCCCGCCGGGTGTTCCGCCGGCGCCAGCGGGCCAAAGCCCCTTCGATGTCAAGCCGCCTAAAAAGCCGTTCCGCGTGACCCGTGGCATGGCCATCGGCATCTTGGCGGTCGCCGTGGTTGCCGTAGTGGCCATCGTGCTCGCGGTCTCCGGCGTATTTGGCGGCGGGGCGCACAAGAGCGCGCAGGGCATCGCCGACCAGACGGACGCTCTCTTCGACGACCTTATGCAGAGCGACTTCGATTCTGCTGCGTTCGAGAAGTTCGGCAGCGGCATCATCGACCTTATTCCGCCCGAGTTCATCGACTCGGCGCTTGAGGAGACCGGCCGTACGCGCGAAGAGCTGATCCAGTACATGGGCAGCTCGCTTGGCGGTAGCATGGAATACTATGCGTCAACGCTTTCAAGCTATACGGACATGTTCACCATCTCGATCGATGTGGAGCTGGGCGATAGGCTCGATAGCTACGACATAGAGAGCATCAACGATGCCCTTGCGTCAAGCGGATGCGACGGCGTTGTTACCGAGGGCTACTATCTTACCGGCGAGGTCTCCGTTACCTTCAACGAGGATTATGAAGGCTATAGCGCCGGTGAAACCGAGAGCGAGGACATGGGGAACATCGGCGTGTGCGCGATCAAGATCGGCAATTCCTGGTACCTCTGGCCCGGCGTGTACTAGCGCGCCGCGCACCGGCTGCTGAGCTGGTTCTACATAACGATTAGGCGGGCGGCCTCGGTTCATATCGGGGCCGCCCGCTTCGCGTTGGCGAGCGCGAGCCCCGCAAAGCCCCGCAAAGCGGCCTCAGCGCATCTCGGGGCCGCTTGCTATGCGGTGAAGGCCCAGCATGCGGTGGTCTGGCCCAAAATGCGGTCGACGCTCCACTTTTGCGCGCTCCGCAGGCTGCTGTTGGGGTCGTGGACCGTGAGCATGCCTGCATCGTCGATGCCGGAAAGTACGATGAAGTGGCCCACCGAGGTGAAGTCGCCAGGGGCCACGGCGCAGATGACCGGCTGTCCTGCCTCGAGCGCCGTAGATATCGCGTTTGGCGTGAGTTCGAGTTCTCGGCTGGAGAACCCGAGCTTGCTCGGCATCTCGGTCATGAAGCGCCACTCCGTTGCGCCGGTTGGCGCGTAACTGCCTGCGTCGGCGCGTGCGCACATGTCGGCGGGCGTGAGGTCGGTGTTGCCTGTTAGGTAAATGTAGACCATGGTGAGGCAGGTGGGGCCGCAGCCGTTGAGCGCCACGGTGGCTCCTGCGTAGGGCTTCTGGGCCCAGAGCGGGTCGGTCTGGAAAAGGTAGGGCATGCTGCCCTGCTGCCACGATGAGCGCTGCGTGGATGCGGGAAGCTGCCCTATGCTCATGGGGGTGAGGTCGAGAAGCTTCGCCTCGGCAGTGGCATCCGCGCCAGCCGAAGGCACGAAGAAAACGGTTGAGGCGAGCGTGAGCACCAGGGCACCTATGCAGGATGGCGCGAGCACGGCGCGCAGCCGAACGGGTTGGCGGCGCCCCCGTCTGCTCCACGAGCTGCCCCGATAGGAGCCCCGTGCGAACGTGCTGCGCCCAGAGCGCGGCGCACCGCCCGACCAGCGGCGGCGCGATGAGCGGGAGGAGAATACGGCGTGAGGGTTTCGCCGGCCAAACAGGCGGCCGAACAGCTTGCTCACGGCGCTTCCCAGCGCGCTTACGAGGGCGGCCGCGACCATGGCGATGGTGCCTAAGATGCGCGCGGCCCTGTTGGCGGTAGGCGGATAGGGCCCGGTGGGGCCTCTTCGGGGGCCTACTGCCCGCCCGGCAACCCGCCCGGCATTACGCATGGACGCGCGTCCGTTGCGCCCGGGGGCATGGCTGCTTTCGCGTACCGAGATGTGCCCGCCGCGCGATTCCGGGCTGCGAGGACTTCCGGCATTGTCGCGCTGCTCCCGGCGGCGGAGAGATCCGGCATCGCCGCGCGATTCCTGGCGCGGGCTTCCGGCATCGCCTCGCTGGATGCGGCGAGGCATGGCATCGTTGGGGGAGGGACGGCCCCTGCGTTCGTGGCGGGATGCGGCCTCGCTGCCTTGGGTGGAGTGGCCGTGCGGCATGGCGCTATGCCCGCTGCGATGGCCGGGAGCGCCTGGCTGGCGTTCGGCTTGACGCTCTCTAGGGGCGGGCGCCCCCACCGGCTCCTGTTCGTGAGGGAAGGTCGCATGTTGGTGCGGCGGGCGATAGGAGGCGAGGCGTGCCGATCGGGGCGTGGGCATCCCAACGCCCGTGTCCGAGCCGCGGGGCGTCTGGCCCTGTGGATGGTTATCCGCTTCGTCGCGTTGTCCCTGTGGCACGGCGACGCACCTCCCTCCCAACATCTGCATGTTTACGCACCATGGTATCGCATCGTCGCAGGGTTTCCCGGCAATTCCGGCGGGCATCGTATGAGCGGTATGTTTCCCCGGGCATTGGCGGGTATCTTGCGGTTCGCGTTGGGCATAATGGAACAGAACGACTCGGAGGCGCATGGCAGCATGGGAACACGCCCGCTGCCGCGGTGCGCGGGAAGGGGCGACATGCCTGCGCTCATCACCCATCACCTCTTTGGCGAGGAAAGTATCGATAGGCTACCAGCGGGAATCATCGGAAGCGATGATGAACGCATGGCGTTTCTGCTGGCAAACCAAGGCCCTGATCCATTCTTCTTCCGCGTGCGCACACCGCATATCGCCGAGTGCATGGGGCTCGCCCAGGCCATGCATCGCTGCCGCATCTCCCAGCAGTTCGCGGCACTGCGCGACGGGGTGTCGCATCTACGCCAGCACGATGCCCAGATTGGCCGCGCCTTCGCTTTGGGCATGCTCTCTCATTACGTGCTCGACCGCAATGCCCATCCGTTCGTCTACGCCCAGCAATGGGGCGTGCAGGAAGTCGATGAGACGCTCGAAGATGCGGGGAGCCAGGTGCATGCCATCATCGAAAGCGACCTGGACGTCCTTATGCTCCAGATTAAGCGCGGGGGCGCAACTACGGAGGACTGCCCGCCTGCATGCGAGCTCGTGACGACCGATCGTATCAACAAGGTTGCCGGAACGCTTATGAGCCACACGGCGCTCAGCGTATTCGGTCTTTCGGTAGGAGCTCCCGAGTACGGCGGCGCCGTGGCCGACATGAAGCTCGCCTACCAGCTCGTCGAGCCGGCGAATGCGCCAATCTCGCAGGTTCTCGGGCTCATCGAGGGAGCCGTGCGCGGACATTCGCTGCTGGCTTCGCTCGCGCACCGGGTGACTACCGAGCCTCCGCTTCGTGCGGGCAACATGGGGCATTTGGAGTGGGAGAATCCGTTCACCAGGGCGGTCTCGTTCGAGAGCTTCCCCGAGGTGTTCGACCGGGCGCTGGACGATTACGAAGGTGCTGCACGCGCCTTCGTGGACGGGGTTCCCATGGAAGAGGTTACGAACCGCGTGAACTACTCCGGACGCCCCCTTGCCGACGACGAGGAGCTTGAGGAAGACGATTAGCCCCTGAGGCCGGCCTGTGGCCGAAAGGCCGGTACCGATGACGGCGCCCTGCCGCTGGGTGCGGCGGTGCCCCATGGCGGCATCCGGCTCAGGGCTGGCCTCTTTACTAAATCCTGACGGTGCTTTTCTGTTTGGTGCCGTACCATATAAGGCTGTTTTGCATGCGCCTCGCGCGTGCGCATGGGGAAGGAAGCAGTCGTGAACTACACCAAGCAGGAACGCAACTGGGTCATGTACGACGTGGGCAATTCTGCCCTCGTCCTCTTCAACACGTCGGTCGTGCCCATCTACTTCGACGCGATCAACACGGGGGCCTCCTCTGCGGAGCTCGTGACCGCATGGGCAAACGCCCAGACGGTGGCGTCGCTCGTGGTGGCGCTGCTCATGCCCGTTCTGGGGTCGCTCGCCGATTATGCGGGCAACAAGATCAAGTTCTTCCTTGGCTTCTTCCTCACGGGTCTCGTGCTCTGCTTCGCGCAGGCTATCCCCATGGGTGCCATGCCGTTTCTCGTGGTGTACGTGCTGTGCACCATCGGGCTCAACTCGTCGATGACGTTCTACGACGCCATGCTCCCCGATATCACCACCGACGATCGCATGGACACCGTGTCTTCCTCCGGATACGCGTGGGGCTACATCGGGTCGTGCGTGCCGTTCATCGTGTGCATCCTGCTCATCCTGGTGGGACCCTCGGCTCTGGGTCTCGATATGCTCTTCTGCGTGCAGGTTTCGTTTATCATCACGGGCATTTGGTGGCTTGCGTTCACCGTGCCGCTCGTGCGCACGTATAAGCAGCGCTACGCCAAGGAGCTCGCACCTGGCGAGACGTTCGGCGGAGAGGTGGTCAAGACCATCCGCGGCCTCGGCACCACGATGCGCCGCATCGCCGAGGACCGGGCGATTCTCATCTACATGATTGCCTTCTTCTTCTACATCGACGGCGTGCATACGGTCATCTCGATGGCGACAACCTACGGCACGTCGCTCGGCCTCGATTCGACCGCGCTCATCCTGGCCCTGCTCGTCACGCAGTTTGTGGCGTTCCCCTCCGCGATTGCGTATGGATCGCTTGCCAAGAAGTACGGAACCCTGCGCATGATTCTCATCGCGGTTGCTGCCTACGTGGGCATCGTGCTCTTCGCGGCGTTCTTCCTCAAGAGCGAGGTGGAGTTCTGGATTCTCGCTGTGGTGGTGGGTATGTTCCAGGGCGGTATCCAGGCGCTCTCGCGCAGCTATTTCGGCAAGCTCATCCCCAAGGAGCGTTCGAACGAGTACTACGGCTTCTTTGATATCTTCGGGCGCTATGCGAGCGTCATGGGAACTCTGCTAGTATCTGTCGTGACATCGCTCACGGGGGATGCTTCTTTAGGAGTGCTTTCCATCGGGATCCTGTTGGTCGTGGGCTTTGTCATGCTCATCAGGCTCTCTCGAATCAAGGGCCTGGCGTAGGGCCGGGCGCGACGGTCCAGGTGGTCTCTTTTGGGACGGGTCCGTTTTGACCCATTTGAGTCGTTTTGGGACGGGTCCGTTTTGACCCATCGCGGCCGAAGTGGGTCAAATGGATCAAAATAGACCCGTCCCAAAAGAGACCACCCGCCGGCACGTCTGATGAGCATTCAAGTAAAGCCCTCCAACATAGAAGGTGAATGCTCATGAAATCGAATGAAGTCGCCCGTATAGGGGTCATCGCTGCCGTGTACGCGGCATGCACGCTCATCGCGCTGCTCTTCCTTGGCAGCCTGGCCTGGGGCCCCATCCAGTTCCGCGTGTCCGAGGCGCTCTGCGCGCTCGCGCTCTTCACCCCGGCTGCCATTCCGGGGCTTACGCTCGGGTGCGCTATCGCCAACGTCGCCAACATCGCGCTTTCCGGCACGGGCATGCTCGGCCTGCTCGATGTGGTCTTCGGCTCGCTCGCCACGTTTGCGGGCGCCTGCTTTACCTGGAAGATGAGGAAGCATCCTCTCGTGGCGCTCGCCGGCCCGGTGATTGCCAACGCCCTCATCGTCCCTGCCTATTTGCCCATTCTTTTGCAGGCAACCGGCTTCTACACGATTCCCTTCACATCCATATCCCTCGATGGTGCCTGGCCTCTCATGTATCTCTTTGGACTGGTGACCACGGGCGCCGGCGAAGCGGTTATCATGTATGTGCTGGGATATCCGTTGAGTAAGTCGCTTGCTCGCACGCCGTACTTCAAGGCGGATTCGCCCTTTGCGGAAGCGCGGGGCGCCTCGCATTAGCGATTGGGGGATCGCTCGGGGCGGCCAACCGCTTCTCGCGGCGATATCTCGCGCGCGTGCGGAAAGCCGGCGTGCTCGATGAGGCTCTGTGCCTGGGGCAGGTGCAGAGCCAGAGACGAGAGGTCGTGATGGACGTGGGACCGGTTATCGTGATCCCAACGTACTGGGCAGATGTGCGGGCCGAACAGCAGGCCCCCGGCGCCTATGATCATTCGACCGACCTTAACCGCGAAGACACCGAGCTCGATCGCTGCCTTGCGTCGCTCGAGAACGTGGACGATGTCGCGCCCATCGTCCTGCTCGTGGTATGCCCGCTATCCGCCTCCTCCGACGTTAGCATGCGCGTGCGGCGCATCGCTCAGGACCACCCATCGCTCACCATTACCGTTGTGACCAACGTCGAGGCAATGCAGGTCATCGACCGCGTGGGCGAGCTCGCCCCCCGCGGGCTGGGGGAATGCGTATCGCTGCGCGGCTATGGGGCCATCCGGAACATGGGGCTCGCGGTCGCAGCGGTGCTGGGCCACGACATCGTGGTGTTCTTGGACGACGACGAGGTCGTTGCCACCGCGGATTTCATGAAGCGCGCGGTATACGCTCTTGGGCACGAGACGCGCCAGGGCCTTCCCATCCTTGCCAAGAGCGGATATTTCTTCAACGAGGAAAACTCTCCTTTCGCCAACACCTCAAAAGCGGGCATCACGAACCGCTGGTGGACCAAGCGCGTGGAATTCAACCAGTGGATGCGTCGGGCGCTCGGCGGGACGCGCATCTCGCGTTCCAACTATGTGTGCGGCGGATGCTTTGCTGTGCATGCCCGCGCGTACATGCGCGTGGCGTTCGACCCGTTCATCACGCGCGGCGAGGACCTCGACTACCTCTTCAATCTTCGGCTGCACGGTCTCGATGTCTGGTTCGACAACCGGTGGTCGGTGCGCCATCTTCCCCCTGCGGTCGAACAGCGCGCACCGCGCTTTATGCAGGACGTGTACCGCTGGTATTATGAACGGGCGAAGCTCGCCGATGCGAACCGTCAGAACGACCTCAACTCGGTGACGCCCGCCTCGCTCATGCCGTATCCCGGTCCGTGGATCTCGTCGGAACTCGACTCGCGCGTGCGCAAGACCGCCATCGTGCGCACGTTCTTCACGCGGGAGCATCGCGCCTACTGGGGCATCTGGCGCCATGGACGCAGCAACGCGCTGCGGTATGCACGCGAGAACACTGGAAAGTACCTGCGCTTCCAAAGCTTCTGGCCCGCCATCATGGAGGGCTTGTGGCGCGACGCGCAGCTCGCGGAACTCTTCAAGGAGGCTTGATGAACCTTCGGTCCCGTGTGGCGGGAGGGCATACCGATATCCTCTCGCTGCTCTGGATGCTTGCCGTGATCGGTGCGTCCGTGGTGGCGTTCTACCTGCTCTGGTTGGTCATTGCGGGAGCGGAGTCGGTGCCGGTGACCATCGTGTGCGTGCTGCTCGCCATCTTTCTGGTGGTATTCGCCTATCGCCTGCTCAACCCGGACCGCCTGCGTTCCCAATACACCGAGGAAACGCTCTCGCTCGCTTCGGACATGCTCGAAGACATGCGCGGCGGCCTTACTCCCGAAAGCGCGGAAGCCATTTGCAGACACCTGCTGCCCGAGACGCATGCGAGCACCATCGCTGTGACCGACGAGAGCCGCGTTCTCGCCTGCGTGGGCGACATGGCGGAGGATTTTCCTTCCGGCTCTGCCATCCATACGCCTGCAACGCATTACGTGATTGAGCACGGCATCATCCAGTCGTTCACCCAGGCGGTGGAGGTGCGTGCCGAGAACGGGCGAGCCCGGCTGATCCCCGCGGGCATCGTGGCTCCGCTCAAGGTGAGCGATCACACCGTGGGCGCGCTCAAGTTCTATTTCCGCAGCCCGCACGCGGTCAACCGCACGCAGTACGCGCTTGTGTCGGGCTTTGCCGACCTCATTTCGACGCAGCTCGCCATCCACGAGCTCGAGCTCCAGGAGGAGCTCACCGCACGCGCCGAGGTGCGCGCCCTCCAAGCGCAGATCAACCCGCACTTTCTCTTCAACACGCTCAACACCATCGCTTCCTTCACGCGCACCGATCCGGCCCGCGCGCGCGAGTTGCTTCGCGAGTTCTCTTCGTTCTACCGCTCGACGCTCGATAATTCCGGCTCGCTCATCCCCGTATCGCGCGAGATCGCGCAGACCAAGCGGTATCTCATGTTCGAGTACGCGCGGTTTGGCGACGACCGCATCGCAGCCGAATTCATTGTGGAAGACGGCGTCGAGGAGTCGCCGGTGCCCTCCTTCGTTATTCAGCCGCTCGTAGAAAACGCAGTGCGTCATGGTATGAAGGACGAGGGCACGCTGCATATTCGCGTTGCGGTGCGTTCGTGCGGCGAGGGGGCGATTTCAATCGAGGTATCCGACGACGGCGTGGGCATGAGCGAGCAGACCGCGGCGCACCTTTTCGAGGTAACGGAGCGGCCGGTCGATGTAAACGCTCCCCAAGGCGGCGGCGCTGGCGTGGCCATGCACAACATCTTCGAGCGAATCCAGCGATTCTACGGCCCCAAATCCTCTGCGCACGTTGAATCGCACCCAGGGGAGGGGACGACGATTACCTTGCATCTGGATTTGCTGGGGAGTATCTTCGTTGATGGGTAGAATGAGAACATCCGGTTCCGTTTGGGCGCACGGTTCATGCCTAGCGGTTTGCGCGGACGAAGGGAATACAACGTATGCTACGTGCGATGATCGTCGATGACGAGGCTCCTGCCCGCTCTGAGCTTAAATTTCTGCTCGAGCAGACGGGCAAGATTAGCTCGATTACCGAGGCGTCGAGTGTTCGGTCTGCCATCGAGATGCTAATGGAGAGCCGCGTCGACGTGGTGTTTCTCGATATCTCGATGCCCGGGGCATCGGGCCTGCAGCTGGCGGAGGCGCTCCACAAGCTCAAGAACCCTCCCGCGATCGTGTTCGTGACCGCGTACAGCGACCACGCGGTGGAGGCGTTCGATGTCGACGCGGTCGACTACCTGCTGAAGCCCGTCGAAGAGGCGCGGCTCGACCAGGCCATCGAGAAGGTCCTCACGCGTGTGAAGCCGCAGACCGAGAGCAAGGTTTCCATCGAGCGCATCCCGGTCGAAAAGGGCGGGCGCAAGGTGCTCATCCCGGTGGACCAGATCCGCTATATCATGGCGAAGGACGACTATTCTTGCATCTTTACCGACGATGACCGGTTTCTTTCCACGACGTCGCTCGCTCAGTTTGAGGCGAAGCTCTGCGACTTCGGGTTCTTCCGCGTGCATCGTCGCTATATCGTGAACCTTGCGTGCGTCGAAGACGTCGAGACGGTGCCCTCGGGTGCCATCCAGCTGGGCATTACGGGTATGGAGGAGCGCGTACCGGTTTCTCGTCGTCGTGTGGTGCCGCTTAAAAAGGCGCTGAGTCTGTAGGGAGTGCTTGTGGAAGGGGCAACGGTGACCGAGTCGGGGCGTGTTGGGGCGGAACCCGAGGCAAAGCGGATCGATATCATCTCCGATACCCACGGGCACCTGTCGCCCGCATTGCTCGAACAGCTTGAAGGTGCCGACCTCATCATTCATGCAGGGGACATCACGTCCGAAATGGATTGGGAGCACCTCCGCACCATTGCGCCGATTCGCGGCGTGCTGGGCAACAACGATTACTACCGCGACTACGGCCCCGAGGTGCAGCGGCTGGCCCTGTTCACCTATGAGGGGCTTCGTTTTGCCGTGGCCCATTATCGCGAGGATCTTCCTGTTGACGATGTGGACATTGCCGTATGCGGCCACACGCATCGTTCGCGCGTGCTCGAGATGGGCGGTTGCTTGGTGGTGAACCCGGGGTCGGCAACGTTTCCGCGCGGGTCCCGCGGGGCAACTATGGCGCGCATGATGGTTTCGGCGGGCGAGGTCCTTTCGCTTAAGATCATCGATCTGGAGTAAGTTAGTGGACGCAGCCGGCAGCCCGCCTCGCAGCATGCCGGCCATTCTCCATGCAGCTGCGGCCACAGCGTTCTCCTCACCGTGCGCAATAGCTGTTGCAGTTGCAGCCCCCCTCTGAGCTGCGCTTATGGAGGCTTTTTTGCATCAGCGCACTTTTCTTTAAAAATACCCTTGCGCGGCTCGTCTGCTCTTGGTACACTTGCTCACGCAGCATTTGCTGAGGGGAGTTAGCTCAGTTTGGTTAGAGCGCCGGCCTGTCACGTCGGAGGTCGCGGGTTCGAGCCCCGTACTTCCCGCCATTGCTTAGAGAGCCCCGCCATGTGCGGGGCTTTTGCTTTTAATACGCCCCGCTGCGCGATGTAGGTAACATGCTATAGTCTATGCTCAGCTTTTTCGCCTGTGCAGTCATATAACATGGTAAGACAAGTTATCAGGCGTTCGACATCAAAGGGGCTATAATGGACATCTCGAGGAAGACGGACTACGCGCTGCGCATTCTGTCGATTCTGGCTACGAGCGAGAGCGACCTGCTTTCCGTGCGCGTGGCCGCCGAGCAAGTGGATGTTCCCTACTCCTTCGCGCGGTCTATCCAGCATGGGCTTGCTCAGGCCGGCATTGTGGAGAGCCTGCGCGGCGTCCATGGCGGCATGCGTCTTAAGGCCGATCCTGCCGCGATCACGCTTTGCGATATCGTCGAAGCCGTGCAAGGACCATTCTGCATCAACGAGTGCACCGCGCCTGACGCCGACTGCTCGCGTATGTCTACCTGCTGTTTTCATCCGCTTTGGCTGGGAGCCGAAGCCCTTATGCGCGATTATCTCAGTTCCATCACGCTGCACGACGTCGTGACGTGGAGCCGTTTCCCCGCCGTTGACGCGAAGTTCACCGATCGCAGCGCATTTGCCTCGTATGCCGACTGCGCGTCGCTTCGCCGTCATACCGGTGCGTAGGCTGGTACATGGTTTCAGAGGAATTTCGCTCGCTCATCCGCGCCGAGGGTGCGCGGCTGTACCGAGACCTTCCATGGCGCCGCACGCGCGACCCCTATCATATCTGGCTCTCGGAGGTCATGCTTCAGCAGACCCAGGTGGCACGCGTCGAGACGCGCATGCCGGCGTGGCTCGAACGTTTTCCGAGTGTCGAGGCGCTGGCCGATGCCCCCACCTCCGATGTACTCGAGGCGTGGCAGGGTATGGGATACAACCGCCGCGCGCTGGCGCTCAAGCGGGCGGCGCAGGAAATCATGGAGCGCTGTGACGGCGCGTTTCCCCGCGAAACGAAGGAGCTCGTTGCGCTGCCGGGCATAGGTCCCGCGACGGCGCAGGGTATCAGGGCCTTCGCGTTCGACCTGCCCGGTGTGTACCTCGAGACCAACGTCCGTACGGTGTTTCTGCATCACTTCTTCCCTGATGTTCCTGCGGTGCCCGACCGGGAGCTCACGCCGTTGGTGGAGGCGACCTGTCCCCTTGCCCCGGAGGGTATTGCGGCGCGGACGGATGGGGCTTCTGGGACGGAGCGGTTTGCCGTTCCCCAGGATGCTGAAGACACGCCGCGGTCCTGGTATTATGCGCTGCTCGACTACGGCGCGTATCTCAAAAAGACGCTGCCCAACCCCTCGCGCCGCTCCGCGGCGTATACGCGACAGTCCCGTTTCGAAGGGTCGCGTCGCCAGAAGCGCGCAGAGGTTGTCCGGATGCTGCTCGATGCGCGCGATGCAGAGCCAGCGGGCCTTACCTTGCAGGATGTTGTGCGCGAACTCGACCGCTTTGAGGCCAAGGCAGGGCGCGGCCCGGTTGACTCCGGGCTCGCTGCTTCGATCCTCGACGCCTTGGAGCAGGAAGGGTTCTGTTTGGCCGTCGAGCGCGATGGTGAGCGCGTTTGGATGATCGCATAGGGGCTGCTGCCCGCTGGCTTGAAACCCTGTTTTATACCTTCGGTTGAAGCGGGAAGTATCTCGTCAGCACTCTACCAGCGCTTTTGCTGTAAGAAATCCGAAATCTACGTTTGGCTGCGGGAGCATGTTGGGTTTTATCGCACTGTAGCATTGCATGGGCACCGACCACTTTCAACTTTTGGGCACTTCACGAGGTGCCTGCAAAGTAGACAGGTGTTCTGCGAGCGATGTACCTGCGGTTTCTCTGACAAAAAAGTTACTCATACTTCATAAGGCAGGCAAGAAGTGCCCAAAAGTTGAATAAGCTTCATCTGGCTGGCGCAATGTATGCGATTCTTTCATTTTATTAGAACTAATTCCTATTAAGTATGAGTATAATCTACCGCCGAGGGTATAACCTCAGCATAGGCGCGCCGTGAGTGCGCGAACAACGACTGCTGATGCCAGCAGGAGGGGAGAGAGTCCAATGGATTTCGAGAACTCGCAGACTAAGAAGAACCTCGAGACCGCGTTCGCCGGTGAGTCGCAGGCGCACACCAAGTATCGTTACTACTCTTCGCAGGCCAAGAAGGACGGCTACGTCCAGATCTCCGACATCTTCATGGAGACCGCCAAGAACGAGTCCGAGCACGCCAAGCTGTGGTTCAAGTATCTGCACGGCGGTGCGGTGCCGGGCACGCTCGACAACCTGAAGGACGCCGCCGCTGGCGAGAACTACGAGTGGACCACGATGTACGCCGAGTTTGCGCAGACCGCCGAGGAGGAGGGCTTCAAGGAGATCGCCGCCAAGTTCAAGGGCGTTGGCGCGGTGGAGAAGGCGCACGAGGAGCGCTATCTTAAGCTCGCCGAGCGCGTTGAGAAGGGCGAGGTCTTCGAGCGCGAGGGCGTCAAGGTTTGGAAGTGCCTGAACTGCGGCCACCTGCATGTTGGCCCCACGGCTCCGCAGCTTTGCCCCGTCTGCAACCATCCGCAGAGCTACTTCGAGGAGCAGGCGATCAACTACTAGTGTAGGCTTGGCGTTCTAACGCGTCGCCTAGGTTCTGGGGCCGCCCATGCCGTTTGTTGCATGGGCGGCCTTTTGCGTGATGGCGTTTGCGTTGTGCCCTATTTCCGCACGGCCATTTCTTGCATGGTGCGACCTGCCCATGAGGCGCATCTGCCGTGTGACGCGGCTTGGTGGGGTTGCCACCGCGGTCGTGCTTGAATCGTGGTTGATGGAGCGAGCTTTCGCTCGGCGTCCTCGGGGCATGCCGTTTATCGATTTCGACACAGGGCACGCTTGACGTAGGCTAATCTCCGTGCCATGCTTGGCCTACCTTTCCATGCATGCCTCTCCGAGGAGGATGTTGCATGGACCTTTTTATCGAGACTCCCAAACAAGTAAATGACCGGTTGGAGCGTGAGCGTCGTTCCCAGGACGCATGGTTGCGCGCCATGCAAGAGCAGTATGCCGCGCAGCAGGCCGGGCTTGGGGCGCCTGTCGTGCAGCAGGCCGGGAGCCGGGTGCCCGTCGACCAACAGATCGGGAGCGATGCGCCCTCCGCGCAGCGATCCGGGCACGAGGAATTTTCCGAGCGGCACCGCGCGTGCGAAACGCATGCCGAGCAGCGGATTGAACATGAGGCCTCGCATACACCGTCTCAGGCGGGCGATGGCTATTCGGTCGCGCAGGATGCGTACCGCGAAGAGCTCGCCTTCCAGCGCCGCCGGGCGCGTCGTCGTCGCATCGGTGCTTGTCTGCGCGTGCTCGCGCTCATCGTGCTCATTCCCCTTGGGCTCGCGGCGGTGTTTGTCGGGTCGTATGTTCTGACCTGCATCATCAACGGGGCCACGCCGGAAGAGGTGCTCGATGTGCTTACTGCCATGCCCTCGCGTGTGGAGTCGTTTGTGCGCTCGGTGATGGCGATGTGAGTAGGGGCTAAGGGCGTGAGCTAGGGCTCGCAGCGTATCCTGGGCAAGGGCGTGAGCTAGGAGCTAGCAGCGCACGCTGGGGCAGATATCCGAGAGGGGGCATTCGCCGCAGAGCGGCTTGCGTGCATCGCAGATTTCGCGCCCGAACTTGATCCATTGGTGATTCACGTTGCGCCAATACGCTTTGGGAAGAATCTTGAGAAGGTCCTGTTCCGTTTTGAGTGGTTCCTTCTCATGGGTCTTGGGCGAGAGCTTGAGCCGGTGGGCGATGCGATTGACGTGCGTGTCGACCGCGATTCCCTCAACGATGCCAAAGCTCACATTGAGCACGATGTTGGCTGTCTTTCGCCCCACACCAGGGAGCTTGACGAGCTCTTTCATATCGGCCGGAACGTGGCCGCCGTAATCGGCAACGATCATCTGAGCAGCCTCAACGCAGTGCTTGGCCTTCGTTTTATAGAAGCCGAGCGACTTGATCACCTCGGCGATCTCTGTGGGTGTGGCACCAGCCATGGCCTCGGGAGTGGGCCAGCGGCGGAAAAGCTCCGGCGTAACTTTGTTCACCTGCGCATCGGTGGTTTGGGCAGAAAGGAGGACCGAAATGACGAGGCGGAAGGGGTTCTCGTGGTCGAGAAAGCACTCGACGGGGCCGTAGCGCCGGTCAAGCCGTTCGCAGACCTCAATTGCGCGCTCGCGCTTGGCGGCGTTGGTTTCACGGGGCATGGCGAATCCTCTCTGCGTCACTGCCTAACATGCAAGGCATCGTGCTCAGCAAGGTTGTGATGGTATGGCCATCTTACCAATGTGCTTCGCCTGTTGCGAGTAGGCGAAAGGGCGTATCCATGACTTGCCCTTCCACGCGTTATTGTGCGCGATTGATTATTGTCATACAATAATCAGGACAGGTGGCTCAGTGACACATGTATTGGATAGGATTCATGGGCGACATCCAGAGCTTGAGTCAGATGATGTTCGCAGCGCATGGGAGGGAGCGATTGCATATGCGGTGCGTAGCGATTCCCGGCCCTTTGAATATATTGCAATCGGTTTTGACGCAACGGGGCGCAGCATCGAGATGGTAGGCCGGCGCACATCCGATGGCGACTGGATTATTTGGCATGCTTTCACGCCGCCAACACGTAAGGCGCTGCGCGAGCTGGGCTTAGGAGGTTAGACGATGAGTGACAAGGAGTTGCTTGCCCAGATTGGTATGACCGAGGAAGAGGCAGAGGCTCGTGCCCAAGATTATGAGCGAGATTCATGGGACGCAGCGAAGCTGGGCAAGCCTCGTCGTGGCCGCCCGTCGATTGCCAACGAAGAGGTCAGGCCTTTTACCGTGAGGTTTCCCGTATCGCTCATGGCTTATGTGGACGATCGGGCAAGGGCGCACGGCCATACTCGGTCGGAGGAGCTGCGACGCATCGTGGTGGAGGCGAAGAGCCGCGCATCGGTATAACCGTGTGCAGCGTGAATGGGATTCGGCATCGATAGGGCGTTAGGAGGTTGCGTCGTTCCCGTGCTCGTTCCCATTGGTAGTGTCTCGCGTCTCTGTGCTTGAATGAATGGGTTCTAGGATTGCGCTCTCATCTAGAGCCTTGGCGTAGGAATCACCGTGCTCGGTACTCGCTTCAATCCCAAGGACCTCGGCGGCATCGTCGTCGGCAAGGGCGCTGATGTCGTCGAGCTTGCGTTCGATGACATTGGTGCGCGTCGTGATGATGCTGTCGACCGTGCGGCCCGCTGTGTCAATCTGCTTGCGGGCGCGGCGAAGCGCTTCTTGGTAGTTGGGAAGCTCCGCCTTAACGGCGGCGAGCACGCGAAGCACGTCGTCGGTGCGTTTTTGCAGGCGGAACGTCTGGTAGCTCATCTGCAGGCTGTTCAAGAGTGCCGCCATGGTGGAGGGGCCCGCCACGTTGACATGGTAGTCTCGCTGCAGGACTTCGACCAGCCCGGGACGATCGACTACCTCGGCATAGAGCCCTTCGAAGGGCAAAAACATGATGGCGAAGTTGGTGGTTTCGGGCACGCTGAGATACTTGCTCGAGATATCTTTCGCCTCGCCCTTAATGCATGTCTCGAGCGCGCGCCGCGCCGCGGCAATTGACTCAGCGTCGCCGTCGTCGAGGGCGTCGCGCAGGTGCTCGTAGGTGTCGCCGGGAAATTTGGCGTCGATGGGCAGCAGGATGGGGTCGCCGCTCTCAACGGGAAGCTTCACGGCAAATTCGACGCGCTCGGAGCTTCCAGGTTTAGTCACCACGTTTTCCAGGTATTGTTCGGGGGCGAGGATGTCCGAGAGGATGGCGCCAAGCTGCACCTCGCCGAGCATGCCGCGTGTTTTCACGTTGCTCAGCACGCGCTTGAGGTCGCCCACGCCAGAGGCGATGCTCTGCATATCGCCGAGGCCCTTGTAAACAGCTTCAAGCTGATCGCTTACCTGTTTGAACGATGCCGAAAGCCGGTCGTTGAGCGTGCGAGAGAGCTTTTCATCTACCGTGGCGCGCACCTGGTCGAGCTGGCGCGCGTTGTCGGTGCGGATATCGCCCAGCTGGCGGTCCACGGTCGTTCGCATCTGGCCCAGTTGGCGGTCCACGGTTTCGCGCACTTGGTCGAGGCGGCCCTCGATGTTCTCGCGGTTTTGCCCGAGCTGCTGCGTGGTCTCGCGGCGAAGAGCGTCCATCTGGTCCCCGGTGCGGGCGATCTGCTGTGAGACCGTATCGAAGCGCTGCTGCATGAGCGGAGTCGTGGCGGCTGCATGCTGAACGAGCGCGCCGAGGGATTGCTGGGCGCTGTCGAGCGCGCGCTGAGTTTCCTGGGCATGGCGCGTCAGCTCCTGCATGTTCGCGCTCGCGCTGCTTCGGGCGTCTTCGGCCCGCGCCGATTCTCGGCGCGCCTCCATAAGGCAGATGATTGCCGCGCCGGCCGCCACAACGGCTGCAAGCGCAGCGATAAGCGCGCAAATGAGCGACAAGTCCATGCCGTATATCCTCCCGTTTTGGTTTTCCGATTCATTATACGCGGCGCGTCTTGGGTTCGTATGGGCGGTTCTGGTTTGCCTGCGCCTTATAGCTCGCGCGGGGCGTTTCTGCTCGGAACGCGACATGTGGCTTGTGCGAAGCGCTTCTGGTTAGAGCGCGGTGCGGGGTAACAATCCGTTTCAAGTAGTGCCAATGCCTAAGGAGGCGAGTACATGGAGTATGGATACGCGCGCGTTTCGAGCCCCGATCAAAACGTTGATCGGCAGCTGGATGCGCTGCGGGCGTTCCCGGTTAAGGACAGCCATATATATGTTGACCGATATACGGGAATGAGCTTTGACCGGCCCCGGTATGGAACGCTGATGCGCCGGCTCAGGCCTGGAGATGTCGTGGTGGTCACAAGCATCGATCGCCTGGGCCGTAACTACGAGGAAATCTTGCACCAGTGGAGAAAGCTTACCCAAGACAGGAATGTCGATATCGTGGTGCTCGACATGCCGCTGCTCGATACACGGGGCCAAACAGGCCTTGGGGAAGATGTGACCCGGACCTTCATATCCGATCTGCTCTTGCAATTGTTGAGCTATGTGGCGCAGGTTGAGCGCGAGAACATCAAGCGTCGACAAGCTGAGGGTATAGCTGCGGCGCGGGCACGTGGAATGCGGTTCGGCAGGCCTGAGAAGCCGCTTCCGGAAGGTGCGCTCGAGATGTTCGCGGCTGTTCGAGCGGGGGAGGTGTCAAAGACCGAGGCTGCGCGGCGTCTTGGCGTATGCCGTCGAACGCTTGATAAGTGGCTGGCGCGCGAACAGGGCTAGGGGCCGGCGTTCTTCTCGATGAGGGGACAAACGGCTGATGGGAAGGATTGCAGAGGGGGCCGAGCTGCGTCGCGTTACCATGCAATCTCTGAGGCAAAAAGTCTGATTGCCAGGGTGTAAATCTGAAATAACGTGAAAACCTTGTA
>NZ_HE978575.1:63854-84304 GCF_000311845.1 Enorma massiliensis phI
ACCACCCGACGGAAGCTGTGCAGTCTTCCGAATGGTCTTCGGCGTCTCCGCCGCTAGGCCCCTATTTCCGAATTCCCATACACCGTTCCAGGTTGTGCTTAGCCCACTATATGCCCACCCTCCAAAAAAGTCTGCCTTTTTAGCAGCGAACAAGGAGGAATGGCAGCATGAAGTTCAACGGCAAACACATCGCAATCACAGCAGGCCTGGGGGCTGTGCTGGCCTTGAGCCCTGTAGTGGGCCCGATGGCCACGGCCTTTGCTCAGAGCAACAACGGTGCGGCTGCAACGCAGGCGCAGGGGCACTTCGTTGGTTTCCGCATCACCGACCCGGAGACGGGCACCCCGGTGGATTTCCCCAATTACACGACGGATGGGAATGAGAAGGTCGACTCGGATAAGATCCCGACTGTTCCGAGCTACGAGGATTGGGAGTTCGTTGGCTGGGAGGACACGGAGACCGGTGTGGTATACTCCGCGAGTGACCTTACAGCGATGGTTATCTGGGAGGACGTGACGTTCCAGACCAAGTGGAACTACGTTGGCCAGGGCGAGCCCGAGGAGCCTGCTGAGCAGATTAACGTCACCTTCCAATACGACAGCACCTCTGTTGCCACTGTCGCAGACGAGAATGGCAACATCGACGCGGCCGGTCTTGGCCTTCCCGAGAACTACACTTGGTCTTGGACCGATTCCCAGGGCAACGTCCATGAGTTTGGCAGCGATCAGCTCGCTAGCTACATCTTCACGGAAAGCTGCACGGTAACCGGTGTTCCAGCCGAGGACCCCGAGGAGCCCGTTGATCCCGAGGACCCCGTGAATGAGTACATCAAGGTGCGCCTTGTTGACACCGATGGCACTCTCATCCGCGAGGTCGTGGTGCAGAACGGGACCTCCAACTGGTCTGGCGTTCTGACCAACCCCGAGAAGGACGGCTACATCTTCGTCGGATGGCAGCAGGAGGGTGCGTCCGACATCGTGACCGATCTGGAGAGCCTGGTTATCGCCGCCGATGAGGGCACCACGGAGCTCACGTTCAAGGCGATTTGGGAAGAGGCTACTCCCGAGCAGCGCGAGATCAAGGTCAACTACTACGACGGCGACGAGCTTCTGGGCACCGGCTCCGTCTTCAACGGCACCTCCCAGTGGAGCGGCGTCGTGAGCCCCGAGAAGGACGGCTACACCTTCCTCGGCTGGAAGTTCGAGGGCGACGACGCGGTCTACACCGACGCCCAGCTCGACAACCTGGTCTACGCCGCCGACGAGAGCGTGACCGAGGTCAACCTCTACGCTCAGTGGGAGCAGGTGCCCGAGGATGCACGCTACGTTACTGTGCATTTCTACGATGAGTTCGGCACCTATCTGGGCGACGGCGCCGTTCTGAACGGTACGTCCGACTGGTCTGGCCCCATCGATGCTCCTGAGCTCGACGGCTACACCTTCCTCGGTTGGGCTGAGGAGGGCGGCAGCGTCTACTCGCCCGAGCTTCTCGGCCAGGTGGTCGTTTCCGTGCCCGATGATGTGACCGAGCTCACCTACATCGCTCACTATGAGAAGACGCCGGCTACCCAGACCCACAAGGTGACCTTCGATGATTGCCTGGAGAGCACCAAGAACCAGGTCGTTGAGGTTGCCGATGGCGAGACCGTTGCCCGTCCGGCGGATCCGGTGTGCGAGGGCTGGACGTTCCTGGGTTGGTATACGGATACCCAGCTCACGCAGGAGTTCGACTTCTCCACTCCGGTCACTGCCGACATGACGCTCTACGCCAAGTGGCAGCAGAATGCCGAGCAACCGGGCGAGGGCACCACGGATGATGGCGTGGACGATACCACGTCGACCGAAACTCCGACAGCAGCTGGCGAGACCATGCCCCAGACGAGTGACCTTGCAGGCATTGCCGTTGCAGCGACGGGTGCCGCGGGTGCGGGCCTTGCAGGCATTGGCGCGATCCTGGGCAAGAAGCGCCGTTAATCTGCGGTAATTCGAACACGCCACGCTCCGATGAGGGAGCTGCCGGGCGCACGGTCATTGCATGCAGTGATGGCCGTGCGCCTTTTTTCTGGATGAGTATGCGAGGATTGCGAGAGATTCGATGGTTTCTCTTGATGGTGTGGCCGCACGGAAGGGCAATCGGCACGCGTTCGTGTGGGAGCGCGTCTATGACCTCGTTGCGCGAGATAGCGAGCATGGTGGGTCGAGCCTGTTTACCAAGCAGGAGCTTGCCAAAGCACTCGGATGCTCCGTTCGCTCGGTCGACAGGGCAATACTGCGCTTGAGGCGGGAGGGCTTCATAGAGAGCGTTCCGCGCTATGCCGAGAGCGGAGCGCAGATGGCAAATGCATATCGGCTCGTGAGGTGAGGGAGCCGTTGGGCACCATAGCGCTGAAGCAGGGCTAGGGCTAGCTTAGCGGCTTGGTGGATGAGCGTAGATGAGCGCTGGGCCCAGCGCGGCAGGCCCAGCGCGGCGAGCACTCAAGCTCCTTTGGAGCACCCGTGACGGCATGCGTGACGCGAGCGCGCTTTTTTGCGGCAATTTATACTATGAGCATGCTGTAGGGCCTGAAGCGGGCCTTGTCGCTGAACGTATGATCCGACGCGCGTGCGCAATGTGTCGCGTACGTGCCGTTTTGCATGTCGAGGGGTTGCGAAGCCGCTCGCATGCGTTGCAGTTAGGAGCTCTATGCTCATCCATCGCATTGCCGCACAGCTCTATACCGCCGAGGCGCCGCAAGTGATCGAGGCCGCGCTCGATGCGGGAAAGGACGCCACGCTCGCCGTCTCGCAGTCCGGCCGAGTACTCATGCTCGCCGCCCAATTCGCTCGTCGGCCACGGCCTGTGGTCTATATCGTTTCTGGTGAGGAGGCCGCCGACCGCGCCGCCCGGGCGCTCGCTGCCTACGTGGGGCTCGAGCATGTGGCGCGGTTTCCGGAGCGCACCGATTATCCCTGGCAGGACAAGCAGCCCGACGACGCGATCGTGGCGGCCCGATGCGCTGCGCTTGGTCGCATCGCGCGGGGCGAGGCGTGCATCATGGTTGCTTCCGCGCGCGCTCTTTTGCGCTGCGTCCCGCCGGCCGAAAGCCGGTACTGGGCCTCGACCACGTTTGCCGTGGGCGAGGAGCGACCGTTCGAAGATGTGCCGCGCGTGCTTGTGGGCATGGGGTACACCGCGTCCGACGCGGCCGATGTGCCGGGGCTTTTCCGCGTTCACGGCGACAGCGTAGATATCTTTCCTGCGCAGGCGCGGGAGGCGGTGCGCATCGAGTTCTTCGGCGATGAGATCGATCGTATTCGCAGGATGGTCACCTCGACGGGCCAGACCATCGGCGACGAGCAGCAGGTCGAGGTTTTCCCCTGTAGGGAACTTGCGCTTACCGACGACGCGGCGCATCGCATGCATGTCGCGTTGTATCAGGCTTCACGCGACGACACCGCGATCGCGGCGCTTCTCGAACTCGTTGACGCGCGGGTGGTAACGCCGGAGCTTGATCGCTTCCTGCCCATCATGTACGAGGGAACCGCGAGCCCGCTCGCGCACATGAGCCCAGACGCGCTCGTGGTGCTTTCCGAGCCGCGTTCCCTGTTCGACGATTGTACGCGCGCCTATGAGGAGCTTGAGCGGCGCGCCGGAGAAGCGGGGGTGAGCCATCTCGACGGGCTCTACGTGCGTCCACAGCAGCTCGATTTTGGCAGGCAGCAACGTTTGAACTACGTTTCCATCATCCGCGCGGGCGGCGCGGTTACGGCCGAGCTCAAGATCGAGCAGCCTGCGATCGCTGGGTCGGACACGCGGTTCATCTCGCGCATTCAGGAGGTCACGGCGAATCGCTTCGCGTGCGTGTTTGCCGCTCCGGATCGCGGCGCGCGCGAGTCGCTCGAGCTCTCGTTCACCGATGAGGGCATTCCCTTCGAGGAGTCGCTGCAGACGGCCCCCGAGAACGAAGGGGCGGTGAGCCCCGCCATCTCTGTGCGCGTGGCCGACCGTCTCAACCTCAAGCGCATCGAGCGTTCGGAGAATGGCGGAGGGCGGGGGCACTCCGCCCTCCCAGGCACAAATGAATCGCAGACACCCGGTGTTCAGCGGTCAAAAACCAGCTCCGACGGGTCACGTGGGAGTGGCGTGGCCGTTCCCACGCTTACGCGCGGTCGTGTGACCTTCATCGACCTGCCGCTTCCTTCTGGCGTGGTAGTGCCCGAGGCGCATCTCGCGGTGTTCTCGATAAGCGACCTCAACGCTCGCATGGACGCGCGCCGGGGCCGCCGTACGGCGCGGCGCGTTGACGTTACGGAGGTCACCTTCCCCTTCAAGCCGGGCGATTATGTCGTCCATGCCACGCATGGCATCGCTCACTTCGAATCCATCGTGCGCCAAGAGGTTGCCGGCAAGGAGCGCGACTACTTCCTCTTGGAATACGCCGACGGCGATAAGCTTTACGTGCCGCTTGAGCAGGTCGACCGCATCAGCCGTTACGTTGGGCCAGACGGTCAGAACCCCAGGCTCACGCGGCTCAACACCGCCGACTGGAGCCGGGCAACCAAAAAGGCGCGCAAGTCGGCGAAGAAGCTCGCCTTTGACCTCGTGGACCTGTATACGCGTCGCAGCTCGATCACGGGCGTGGCCTGTCCGCCAGACACGCCCGAGCAGCTCGAGATGGAGGCGAGCTTCCCGTACGAGCCCACGCACGACCAGCTCGATGCCATCTCCGACATCAAGGCGGATATGGAGGCGCCCAAGCCCATGGATCGGCTGCTCTGCGGCGACGTGGGCTTCGGAAAGACCGAGGTCGCTTTGCGCGCGGCGTTCAAATGCGTGGACAGCGGCCGGCAGGTCATGGTGCTCTGCCCAACGACGATTCTGGCCCAGCAGCACTACCAAACCTTCTTCGAGCGCTTCGCCCCGTTTGGCGTGGAGGTTGAGGTCCTCAGTCGTTTCCGCACGCCCGGGCAGCAGAAGCGCGCGCTCGCGGCCTTTGCTGAAGGCAAGCTCGACGTGCTCGTGGGCACGCACCGCCTGCTATCGAGCGATGTAAACCCGGCGAACCTCGGCCTCGTCATCATCGACGAGGAACAGCGCTTTGGCGTGCAGCACAAAGAGCAGCTCAAGAACCTGCGCGAGCAGATTGACGTGCTCACGCTCTCGGCCACGCCCATTCCGCGCACCATGCAGATGGCGATCAGCGGTGTGCGCGACATGAGCCTTATCACGACGCCGCCCACCGGGCGCCGGCCGGTCATCGTGCATGTGGGCGAGTACGACCCGGACGTGGTGAGCGCGGCCATCCGGTTAGAGCTCGGGCGCAAGGGGCAGGTGTACTACGTGAGCAACCGCGTGAAGACCATCGACGATGCGGTTGACCGTGTGCACGAGGCCGTGCCCGAGGCGCGTGTGGGCGTGGCGCACGGCAAGATGAGCCCGCGCGAGGTTGAAGACGTGATGATCGACTTCTCGATGGGGCGCATCGATGTGCTGGTGGCGACGACCATCATCGAGAGCGGTATCGACAACCCCCGTACGAACACGCTGATCATCGAGGACTCGCAGCGCCTGGGCCTCGCGCAGCTCTATCAGCTCAAGGGGCGCGTGGGCCGCAGCGCCACGCAGGCCTACGCCTACTTCATGTTCCCTGGCGAGCTTCCACTCACCCAAGAGGCCACGGAGCGCTTGACGGCGCTGAGCGAGTTCCAAGAGCTCGGAAGCGGCATGCGCATCGCCATGCGCGATCTGGAGATTCGCGGCGCGGGTTCGCTTGTGGGCGCGGAGCAGCACGGCAACCTGTCGAGCGTGGGCTTCGACCTGTTCACGCAGATGCTCGGGCAGGCCGTGGCGGAAGCGCGCGGCGAGACTTCGGGCGAGGTCGAGGTGGCGAGCGTGGCTATCAACCTGCCGGCAGATTACTATTTGGACGAGGAGTACCTACCCGAGGTCGATCGGCGCGTGCTCGTATACCGCAAGGTCGCCGCGGCCGATACGCTTGCCGCGGTGGACGAGGCGCAGCGGGAGTGCGAAGATCGCTATGGCGAGCTGCCGCTTGCGGCGCGGAACCTCTTCGATCGGGCGCGCCTGCGCATCCGTGCGGAGCGCCTGGGGCTTGAGAGTATCGCACTTTCGGCTGGACGGCTTGTGTACCAGGGGGTTGATGTGCCAAAGGCGGTCGCCTTCGACTTGCGCGATCGATTGGGTGCGGTGAACTTTCCCAAGAGCCGCAAGCTTTCGGTTCCGTATAAGGCTGGTGCGGGCGCCGGGACCGGTGTGGGGCGGGGGCTCGACGCCAACGATCCGGCGGGGCCCGTCGCCGCGGCACTCCGTGTGCTGGAGCAGTTGGGACCCAGCGGGGATGACGACTAGCGAGGGCGCGCGGCGTACCGCAGTTATGCTTTGCGGCTGCGGCAGCTGCGACAATCGCTGCGCACTTCCGGCGCGGTCGGCGCCCGCGAAGCGCGGAAGTCATCGCTGAATATGCATTCTTGCGGCAATTGTATTCATGCCTGAGCTTGCTACTTTTGGGTCAATGGGAAAAACGGTTAAAACGCCGGAGTTTTGAGTACCGAGCTCAGGCTTTCTACCTGCAAGAACAGTATAAAACTGCTGGTAGATAACCTGATCAAAAGTATTGCGAAATAACTGGTTTTTCACCGTCGCATAAAGTAGGTCCTATAACCCTATACAAAGCGATGCGCTGACGGGAGCATCGGACGCACGTTTTATCTTATTCGGCCGCTTGGCGACGGGAGAGGTAGGCCCTCGAGCAGAACAACAGTGCCCTTTTGGCCCTGCTACCGCCCGTCGTCCTGCATGAGTCCCTGGCGGGAGCGCCGTGCCGCCTCGCGGGCCCGGAGCTTGGCAGGGTCGGGCACAGCGGTGGGCACGGGTTCGTCCACGTGGCCGCCCCACCAGCCACCGACGAAGTTGTCCGTGCGGAACACGTTGATGACGGCGCCGGGGTCTACCTCGCGCACGAGGCGGACGATGTCCTCGGATTCGTACGTCGAGACAACGGTGTGCAGCAGGTACATGCGCTGCCTGCTGTAGCCGCCGATTACCTCGGCGCAGCTGATGCCGTGTTGGAAGCTCGCGATGTATGCGTCCATCACGGCGTCGGCGTGCCGCGTGGTGATCTGCAGCGTCACGCGGTCGTAACGGTGGTAGAAGCTGTCGATAGTCTTGGTTGCGATGAACTGGAACACGATGGAGTACGCCGCATGCTCCCAGCCAAAGAGCGCGCCGAACACTACGAGCAGGGCGCAGTTGCTGGCAAAGATGAAGCCCCAGATGGTCTTGCCGGTGCGGTTTGCCACGAGCAGCGAGATGAAGTCCGTACCGCCTGTCGATGCGCCCGCTTTGAGCGCGATGGCGATAGAAAGCCCCGAGATAAAGCCTCCGAAGACGACGAGCATGATCTGATCGTCGAGCAACGGCTGAAAATCAAAGATGCGCAGGAACGCAGCGGAAAGCGCGACCTGCATCATGGAGAAGAAGACGAAGCGCTTGGAGATGCGGTTCCAGCAGATGAAGGCGAGTGGGATGTTGAGCGCGAGCATGCCGAGGTCGGTGGAGATGCGCACGCCGAAGAGCGCCGTGATGCGGTCGATGAGCACCGCGATGCCGGTGAAGCCGCTGGGGAGCAGGTTTGCAGGGTTCACGAATGCCTGGATGAGAAAGGCCTGCAGCAGTGCGGATGCCACGACGGCACCAGCGGTGATGATGCGGCGAACGAGGGTGAGCCGTGCGAGTTCGAGGGCACGATCGCTGAGCGATCCGGGCGCGGTGGTCATGGTGGCCTCCTTTGCTGGAACAGGGGTATAGAAGCTTGGTGGTTGGAGCGGCCTCAGGGGCGTGTGCACGCTTGACCTTGGGCGGCGGTCATTATCGCATGCGCCGCCCCGGTATGCAGGACGGCAATAAATCTATACAAATGCGCAGGCTAGAACTGAGCGCGCGCGGGTGCGCGGGCGAGTGGAAAGGACGGGCCGGAGGGGCGGGCGAGTGGGCGGGCACGCGGGAGGTCGGATGCGCGGGAGCGGAGGGTGAGAGGCGGGTGCGCATGCGCGCGGTGGCTTTAGCGCCCCACACGCACAAAAAAGGGGACGAGCCTGCTCGTCCCCTTCCGGCATATGTAGCGCATGCGCGCAGCTGTTAGGCGGCGCCAGCCGACTCCTCCTCGTCCTCTCCTGTCGTTGGAGAATCGGGCGAGGTCGCGGGGGTATCGGGGGTGCTGGTGTCGGGCTCCGGTCCACGCGAGATGGTGATGGTGATGGTGGTGCCAGGCATGGCAGAGCCGGTGAGGCTCTGGCTTATGACTACGCCGGCACCGACGCGGCTGCTGTACTCGTATTCGCGAGACACCGAGAAGCCCGCATCCTCGAGCGCTCCGGCGGCGCTGTTCTCGCCGTCGCCAACCACATTGGGGATGCTCACGGTGCCGGGGCCGGTGGAAACGGTGTAGGTGACCGTCGAACCCTCCTCGACCTCTTCGCCCTCAGCGGGGCTCTGCTCGAAGACGGTGCCCTCTTCAGCGTCGTTGGACGCCTCGGAGGCAACTCCCACCAAGCCGGCCTCTTCAAGAAGCTTTTCTGCCTCTTCGCGCGTCTTGCCCTTTAGATCGGGTACCGTAGTGGTCTTTATCGGTTCGGGGCCACGCGAGATTTGAATCTCAACCTCATAGCCCTCTTCGACCTGAAGGCCGCCGCTCGGGGTCTGGCTCATGACCTCGCCCTCTTCGTACTCATCGCTATATCCGGACGAGGTTTTAACGCCAAGGTTAAGCGACCGAAGTTCCTCGGTTGCCCCCTCCTGCGTGTAGCCCAAGACGTTGGGCACGGTGACCGTCTTCGCTCCGCTGTTGAGGGCGCTGAAGGCAGCGAAGGCGATGACGCCGATGATCGCGAGCGCGGCCACCACGCCGGCAACGATCTTGCCCTTGCCGCCCTTTTTCTTTCCGCCGTATGGGTCGGCACCGCCCGAGGCGCTCGAGCTCATGCCGGACCCGCTGCGCACCGCGGTGTTGCCGATGCCCGCCGGGCGCGCCATGGCCTGCGTCTGGTCGCTCATCACGCGCGTCTCGGTAGCGCCGGCGCCGCCCGCGGGTACCGCGCCGATCACGCGCGTGGGCTCGGGGACATCCACCTGGCGCCCCGCGAGGTACGCATTCAGGGTCTGGCGCAGCTCGTCGGCCGTCTGGAAGCGGTTGGCGGGGTCCTTCTCCATGCAGCGCAGGATGATGCGCTCAAGGTCGGCGTCGAGGTTGGGGTTGAGCTGCGACGGGGGAACGGGTAGCTCGTTAACCTGCTTCAGAGCAACAGAGATCGCGTCGTCGCCATCGAAGGGCACCTGGCCCGTGGCGCACTCGTACATGACCACGCCGAGCGAATAGATGTCGCTCGTGGGCCCAAGCTCTTGGCCGCGCGTCTGCTCGGGCGAGACATAGTGTGCGGTGCCGAGCACGTTGTTATCTTGCGTGAGGTGGCTGTTCTTGGCGCGGGCGATGCCGAAGTCCATCACCTTGATGTTGCCGTCGGGCAGCACCATGATGTTCTGCGGCTTGATGTCGCGGTGGATGATCTCGTGCTTATGGGCCACGGAGAGCGCGGCGCAGATCTGCGAGCCAATCTGGGCGACCTTCTTGGGGTCGAGCGCGCCGTGGCTGCGGATGCCGCTCTTGAGGTCGGTGCCGCGCAGGTACTCCATAACGATGTAATAGGTGTCGCCGTCTTTGCCCCAATCGTAGACGCCCACGATGTACGGGCTCGAGAGGCCGGCCGCCGCCTGCGCCTCCTGCTTGAAGCGGGCGGCAAAGGTCGCGTCGCCCGCATACTGGGGCAGCATGATCTTCACTGCGACCGTGCGGTTCAGCACTTGGTCTTGTGCGCGGTAGACGGTGGCCATGCCGCCCGTTCCGACTTTATCCTTGAGGAGGTACCTTCCCCCGAGTACCTGCTGCTGCATTTCTTGCTCCTATCACATCTACGTACGCCGCTCACGCGGGCGATTATTACCTAGAAGGGCGTGCTTACGTGGGTTCCCTGCGAGCCGGGCCTGTGCGAGCGCCTCGGCTCAAGCACCTTAGCTCGCGGCGGGTCCCCCGCGTTCGGCCTCTCGTTCTCGTGCATCCATGGCCACCCCTTACCCTTGCGCCGCGAGCGCAGCGGCGAGGACCTCGCCGGCGACCGAGGCGGCCGAGACGCCGTTTTCGTTGTAGTTCTCCACCACGACGGCGATGGCCACCGTCGGGGTGTCGTACGGTGCGAAGCCGATGAACGTCGAGTTCACGTTGCTGTTCGAGACTTCGGCGGTGCCGGTCTTGCCGGCCACCTGCACACCCGAAACCTGGACGGCGGAGCCGGTGCCGTTCTCAACGACCTCGAGCATGGCCTCCTTGACCTGCGATGCCGTGGTGGAGCTCACCGCCTGGCCCAGCGAGCGGGGCTGAGTGGTGCTCACGACCGTGCCCTCGGGCGAAAGCACCTGCGAGACCACATACGGGTTCATGACGATGCCGTCGTTGGCGATGGCGGCGGCGATCACCGCGTTCTGCATGCAGGTCGTCTGCGGGCCGGGGGTGTGTCCCTGGCCCACGGGCTGGCCGGCGCCCGCCCAGCCAAGCTCCCACTCGGTCATCTCGCTTGGATCGGGCATGATGGAAGCGGTGGTTGTGAAGTCCTGGCCGAGCGACTGCCCGTAGCCGAAAGCGCGCGCGTACTGCACGAGCGTGTCGGCGCCGAGGTCGTTAGCGAGCTGGGCAAACGCGGTGTTCGCCGAGTATGCGAAGGCGCGGCGCAGGCTGATGCTGCCGTACGAGCTGCCGTGCATGTTCGTGATGGACGCTCCGCCAATCTCGATCTCGGAGGGCGCGTCGTAGGTGGTGTCGAGGGTGGCCTGACCACTCTCGAGCGCCGCAGAGAGCGTGACCACCTTGAAGGTCGAGCCGGGCGTGTAGAGGGCCTGCGTGGCGCGGTCGTATTCGCCGCTGCCTTCGCTGCCGCTCTCGCGCACGCTTGCGATATCGGTGTTGTCGAAGGTCGGCGCACTTGCCTTGGCGAGCACGGCGCCGGTGCGCGGGTCAAGCACGACGATCGAGCCCGAGAGCCCGTCGAGTGCCTGCTCGGCTGCTCGTTGGATGCGCGAGTCGATGGTCAGCATGACCGAGTTGCCGGGCTGGGAGACCCCCGCAAGGGAGAGCAGGGCATTCTCCCAGCTCGAATAGTCGACCGAGCCGGTGAGCGTATCGTTCATGGAGTTCTCCACGCCCGAGCTGCCGTAGCGCGTGGAGTAGTAGCCCACGGTGTGCGCCGCGAGGTTTCCGTTGGGGTAGGAGCGCACGTAGGTGCCGTCTTCCTGCTGGATCGACTCGGCAAGCGTCACGCCGTCCGAGGTGATGATGGACCCGCGCTGCACGTAGGCCTGCCGGGCGATGGTGTGGTTGTTGCCCGGCATGCTCTTGTAGGTATCGGCCATGATGACCTGGATGTAGGTAAGGTTGCCGATGAGTACCGCAAAGAGCGCCGTGAAGAAGAAAACCGTGCGGGTGAGGCGTTTGGCGAGAGCCACGCGCCCGAGCACGCCGGATTCAGGCGTGTCGAGGAGGCGCCGGCGCATGCGGGAGCCAGGGCGCGCGTGCGATCCGCCGATGGAGCCCGAGCCGCCCAGCGGCTTGCCGGTGGCGCTGCGCCCGCCGAAGATGCGCGTGCCCACGCTGCTCAACGCCGGGGAGCCGCCACGTGCGGGGGTCGTGTCGGCACCGAGCGCGGTCATGATGCCCGTGCCGGTGAGCTCCGTCTCGCGGCCGGTCGCCTCGTCGCCCGCTCGCATCAGCAGCGCCACGATGATGAAGCTCGCCAAAAGCGATGAACCGCCCTGGCTCATGAAGGGCAGGGTGACGCCGGTGAGCGGGATGAGGCGGGTGACGCCGCCCACGATGAGGAACGCCTGGAAGCTGATGGCCGCAGTGAGGCCGGTGGCGCTGAAGGCGGCGAGGTCGCTCTTGGCGCGCGCAGCGGTGGTGAGGCCGCGTACCGCGAACAGCATGAAAAGCAGAAGAACCGCCGCGCCACCGAGCAGGCCGCACTCCTCGCCGATGGCAGAGAAGATGAAGTCGGATTCCACGACGGGGATGCGATCGGCCATGCCGCGGCCGATGCCCTGGCCCGCGAGCCCGCCGTCGGCGAGCGAGTACAGCGACTGCACGAGCTGGTAGCCGCTGTTCTGCGCGTCGATGAACGGATTGAGCCAGATCTCGAAGCGCGTGCGCACGTGCGCCATGATCTGGTACATGCCAAATCCGCCGATGCCAAGCAGCACGATGCCGATGATCACATACGATATGCGCCCGGTTGCTACATAGAGCATGATGAGGAAGAGCGTGTAGAAGAGAAGCGCCGAACCGAGGTCGCGCTCGAAGGCGACGATGGCGAGGCATACGCCCCATACGACGAACAACGGGGCGAGCAAGCGCAGGCGCGGAATCTTGAAGCCCATGACGTTGTGGTTGGCGATGGAGAGCAGCTCTCGGTTCTCGGCGAGGTAGCCCGCAAGGAACAGCACGATGCAGATCTTGGCGAACTCGCCGGGCTGGATGGTGATAAAGCCCAGGTTGATCCACAGCTTGGAACCCCAGCGGTCCTCGCCGATGAAGATGGGCAAGAGCAGCAGGATGATGCCGATGAGGCCAAGGGTGTACTTATAGCGCTTCACCATGTCGAGGTTCTTAACCACGGCAAGCGTCGCCACCATGAGCACGATGGAGACAAACAGGAAGACAAGCTGGTTGAGGGCCGAATCGGGCGCAAGGCGCGTGACGAAGGTGATGCCCACGCCGGAAAGCACGAAGACGATGGGCAGGATGGCCGGGTCGGCGCCGGGCGCGAAGATGCGCACGCCGATATGCGCCGCGGCGAAGGCGGCGAAGAGGCCGATCGGTACGGCGAGCGTGGTGAACGAGAGGGCCGCTCCGGTGGTGACCACATAGAGGGCGTAGAGGAGCGTGACCGGGAAGGCCGCTCCGATGAGCAGCATGAGCTCGGTGTTTCGGCGGCTACCCATTAGCTTTCGCCTCCTTCGGCATCGGCGGGGTCTACGGCGTCTGCGGCGGGATCTGCCGCAGCCGTATCATCGGAAGGCGCGGCGTCGCCCGACGAGCCTGCGCTCTCGGCGCTGGCGTCGCCGTGGATGGCGGCGGCGTCCTCGACGGCTCGGGTCTGCTCCTCGTAGATTTGCTGACGGTACTCGGAGACCGTTTGACGCGCCTGCTCCATGCTCGACTGGCTGATGCCGGCGCGCAGGCGGTTCTGCGTGTCTTCGGGAAGGTCGTCTATGTCGATGCCCGTCTCATCGTTCAGGTGGGAGAGTTCGATCCCCATGAACGATCCGGGCACTCCGGTGTAGATGGCCACGCAGCCGTCGTGCACGCCGAGGAACACGGAGTTGGTGATCACGATGGCGGCCGCCGCGCACGCGATCACGATGGCGGCGATGAGGCCCGTGAGGGCGATGAGCAGGTTGCGCCTGCGGCGGCGGGCGAGGTCGCGCAGACGGCCGTCGTCTACCACATCAACCACGACGACGGTTACGTTGTCGGCGCCACCCGCGTTGAGCGCGGCGTCAACAAGGTTATCGGTGCAAATCTGCGCAGTGGGGGACTGGGTGGCGATGGTCTCGATCTCGCCATCCGAAATCATGCTCGAGAGGCCGTCCGAGCACAGGATGAGCCGGTCGCCCTCCTCGATGTTGAGCTGGAAGTGGTCTGCGTACATCGCCGGGTCAGACCCGAGCGCGCGCGTGATGACCGACCGGTTGGGGTGCACGCGGGCCTCGTCCGCCGTGATCTCGCCCGCATCGACGAGCTCCTCAACATAGGAGTGGTCATGTGTGATGCGGATGAGCGTTCCCTCGTGCAGGAGGTAGGCGCGAGAATCGCCAACGTGCGCGATGGCGATGACGTTGCCCTCGATGTACGCTGCGGTGGCGGTGCAGCCCATGCCCGCCTTTCCCAGACCGTTGGCTGCGGCCTCGATGATGGCGGCATTAGCAGCTTCGACGGCGGCGGCCAGGCGCGTGGGGTCGGCTTCCTGCGGGGCCAGGCGCGCGATGGTCTCGACCGCGATCGACGAGGCAACCTCGCCGGCGGCGTGGCCACCCATGCCGTCGCACACGCAGAAGAGCGGCGACTGCACCAGGTAGGAGTCCTCGTTATGCGTGCGTACGCAGCCCACGTCGGAGCGAGCGCCCCACATGAGCGAGGTGCTCGTGCCGGCATCGTAGGTGGAGTCGGTGTTGATGCGGTCCTCCGTGATGGGGGCGAAGCTCTGGGTCGAGCCTGGGTCGTCGAGGCGTGCCTCTACGGCCGCGACATCGATTTCCGCCGTAGTGTCTGGCCGCGCGTGCTCCGACGAGCCCTCCTGGCCCGGCTGAGCTGCGCTGGCTGTTTCTTCGGCATGCACGTGTTCATGTTGGGGGCGGGCTGCTCTGCAAAGGGGGTTGGCTGCCCCTCGAAAGGGGTATCCGCAGGCTCTGAGACGGATGCCGCGGCGGTCGCCGCGGGGGCGTTGCCAAAGAGCGTGCTCGACTCAAGGTCAACCGCATCGTCTGCTCCGCCGCTTGCGGCATGGCCGTGATCTGCCATGTGGGCAGGTGCCGGCGCGGGTTCTGCGGCATGGGCGCGGGTGCGTTCATCCGTATGCGCGGGAGCGTTTGCGCGGGTGGCATCGAGCCCCTCGGGCGGCGCCATATGCGCGCCAAGAGGGGCGTGCTCGGCCTGCTCAAGGAAGGAGGGGATGTTCCCGCTATGCTGCTCCTCGGGCGTCATCGACGGTTCACCTTCATGACGACATCGCCGATCTGCACCTCGTCGCCTTCGCGGAGCGTCGCGGGCTCAAGCAGCTGGCGCCCGTTGACGAGGGTGCCGTTAAGCGAGTTGAGGTCTTCGATCACGAGCGCCGGGCCCTGCAGGGAGAAGCGGGCGTGGCTTGCCGAGACGAACGGCTCGTTGATGCAGATATCGGAGCTGGGGGAACGGCCCACGATCACGGGGCCGAGCATATCAACGTGAATGCCGCGGATACCGCGCGGGCCCTTGTCGACGTCGATGGTCCAGATGGCGGAATCTCGCCGCTGGCCGCGCACGAGCCCCACGCCGGTCTTCATGACCGCGAAGAGGAAGATATAGAGCAGGACGACCAGAACGATGCGTCCGATGAAGAGGATGACGTCGATCACTCGCATCAGCTCCTAAATTCGAAGGTGCTGAGCCCGAAGGTGAGCAGGTCGCCGTTGCGCAGCGGGCACCGCGTGATGCGACGGTTGTTCACCAACGTGCCGTTGGTGGAGTTGAGGTCCTCGATGGACCAGTCGTTTCCGGTAGAGGTGAGCTGAGCGTGGCGGCGGCTCACGTTGGGGTCGCGCAGGGCCACATCGGCCACGGCGCGCTCGCGGCCCACGATGCAGGCCGGGCCGTTCACCTGGTATACGTCTCCCGTCACAACGTCGACGAGCTGGGCGGTCGCCTGCGCGGGCAGGGGAGCGCGGTTGCTTACGGCGGGGACGGCACCGATTCCAAGCGACGCGCCGGTTGCTGCTGCGCCGCCCATGCCGGCGAGGGCCTCGCGGCCCACGGTCTTGGGCACGGGGATGGGGGATGCAGCATCGTTGCTCGCGAACGGATCGGGGATGTTGCTCGCGGCGACGCCCGCTGCGACACCCGCCGCAGCGCTTGCTGCAGCGCCCGCACCGGCAGCGGCGCCCAAGCCTGCTGCGCTGGGGGCGTTGCCTGCAAGGGAGATAGGCTGCGCTGCGCTTCGAACCTCGGGAGCAGCCGCCTGGCGCGGTTGGGCCTGGCGCGCGGGAGCGGCCTGGCGCGGCTGAGCGGGCTGCTGGCGCGGCATGGGCGCCTGCTGCGCGCGATTGACGGCGGAGCGCCCGTAGTTCTGGCTCAGGCTGTTCTGATAGGCGCGCTCCTCCTCATAGAGTCGGGCGAGCGTGGGGCCATCGACGTTCTCGGCGAAGACGGAGAACTTTCCCGGCTTGAGGGCGGGGTCGATCATGAAGCGCACGAGGGGCTCGCCCACGAACCCATAGCGCTTCTTGTCGGCCTGGGCTTTCACAAAGCTCGTGACCTCGCGTGCGAGCTGCGGGTAGAACGGCGCCATAAGTGAATCGTCGTCGGCAGAGATGAGGATCGTGTAGAGCGCCGGCGCGGTGTTGGCGCCGTTGACCACGAGGGTCTGATCTTCCATCTCGCGAGCCGCCTGCTTGGCGAGCTTCTTAAACGAGAACGGGGCGCGCGCGGCACCGAAGATGCCCGCCACGTGGTCCTCGAAGATGTTCAGGAAGTTCACGATCGATCACCCTCCGGGATGTCCTTGCGATAGCCAAGCAGATATACACACATGCCGATGATTATAGAGGATAGAGCTCCCGCCCCGAGAATCTTGGCAATCGATGCAGTGTCCACGCTGGCAATTTCCATAGGGTTTGCAAGACAGAGCAGCAAAACAACCATAATTCCCGCGAGCGCGCAGGCAACGCCGAGCATGCCGCCGCCGCGCGAATCGCGCATGTTGCGGGCGTGTCGGGAGAGAGCGGCGCTCGTTGCCGCAGCGGTCGCAGCGATGAGCGCGAGCCCCGCGAGGAAGGGCGCATCGGCGAGCGAAGCGAAAGCGGCGGCGCTCTCGAGCACCCCGCCGTTCTCGATCGCGAGGTCGAGCCATCGGCTGAGGGCAACTCCGAGCGAGCAGCTGATGGCGGCGGGCACTGCGGGCAGGAAATATCCCGCAAAAGCCGCCACCGGGCCTGCGAGCACGAGGGGGTCGCCCGTGGCGGCGCCGAGCGCCATGATGCACACGAGCGCTGCCGAGGCCGCTCCGAGCGTGCGGCCCCACGTGTACCACCATCCAATGAAAATCGCGCAGAGCACGGCGGCTGCGGGCAGGACGGCAATGAGATTCGTGGTGCTCATGATCATCATGAGGAAGCCCGTGGCTACCAGTGCCGAGCCAATCTGCGGGGCGATGCCGCCGGCGGCGCCGATGGCGATCGCGGCGAGAACGCTCGCCTGGATGTCGAGTCCGAGGGTTATGAGGATTAGGGCGCAACAGATTGCCGTTCCCACGCCTCCGATCACGCTCGTGGCAAGCGCCCGCGCCCGCGGGGTGCGGCTTCCCAGGTAGCCCTCGGCAGGATCGAGCTCCCATACGCGGCGTTGCCCCGTGGCTTCGGTTTCCCCGGAATCGCCCTCGTCGTCGGCGGTGAGCTTCTCAATCATGCGCGCAAGGCTTTTTCGCCCCTCGCGCGCGTCTCCCAGGTGAGGGAGGAACCAGTCGCTAAAGTCCGCAATGCTCGCCATGCGTTCCGACGGTTCGGGCGAGAGGGCGCAGAGCAGGGCTTCTTCGCTGTTTTCGGGAATGTCCGGCAGGAGGCTCGAGGGCACGATGACGCCCTTGTCTATGCGCTTGAGTGAGTCGGCGGGGGTGCCCGCGCGGAACGGCGCCGTGGCGCAGAGGGATTCATAGAGCACGGCGGCGAGCGCGAACACGTCGCTGCGCTCATCTACCGCGTCGCCGCGTAGCTGTTCGGGAGGCATGTAGCCGATGGTGCCGCCCCGCGCCCCGCCGAAGCCGGCGGCGCTCGTGAGCGTTGCCATGCCAAAGTCTGCGAGCTTGACGTGGCCGCTCCGGTCGATGAGCACGTTCGCCGGCTTGATGTCGAGGTGCAACACGCCGTTTTCGTGGGCATAGGAGAGCGCCTGTGCGAGGGCATCCGCGATGCAGGCGCACTCGTCGTAGGTGAGCGAGTTGCCGTCTACCGTGGCGAGGAACTCCTCGAGTGACATGCCGTCGACGTACTCCATGACGAGGTAGGCGTAAGCGCTGTCGTAGGTGAAGTCGATGACCGTGACGATGTTGGGGTGCTGCAGGAGGCTCGCGGTGCGGGCTTCGGCCAGGGCGTCGGCGCGCGCGTCGTTGGATGCGACCTCAAACGGCGCAGCGAGGGGAATGCGCTTGATGGCCACGCGGCGCTGCAGGCGAGCGTCGAGGCAGACCTCCACGCTGCCGAAGCCGCCGGTGGCACGGGTTTCAATCGGCCGATAGCGCTTGAGCAACGCGGACGCCGTGGCTCCCGGTGCCGGCTGCGGCGCGGGCGCGCGACGGGTTGCAGCGGCGCGTCCGGGCATTGCCGGGCGGGGGGCCGCGCTATGCGGCGATGCGCCCCGTGGGGGGCGGGTATGTTGCGAGAAGAGCGGCATGGCCATCCTTGGTGCGTTTGTGATGTGAGTGCGGTATGCCTTGGCGCACATTTTACCATGCGACAATAGCTGCCGTTATGAAGGCTGCGTGACGGGAGGGACCATGACGGACCAAGAACGCTTGGCGGCGTACGAGGCCTTTGCGGCCGAGGTGCGCGAGGAGCTCTCGAGCACGGTTGCGCGCATGGAGGACCTGCAGGCGCAGAACAAGGTGAAGACCGCAACGTACCGGCAGCTCTTTGCCGCGCGCGTCACGCTCAAGGAGATCGACCGCCGGCTGGCGTCCCACGGCTTGTAAGGCTGACGGCGGCTTAGGGGTTGCCTGGCAGGCCGGAGGGGCTGCCGTGCCGGCCGCTCCAGGTGCCTGCTCACCCGGCGGCAGGCTCGCGCTTGCGTGACCGCGCGGGAGGGTATCATGGAGGCACGCCGTTGCCCGGTTGGCGAGCGGCCACCTCGGCGCCGTCGACCGTACTGCACGAAGGAGAATCCATGGAGTCGCTCTATCGTAAATACCGCCCGTTGACGTTCGAGAGCGTGGTGGGACAGCGACATATCGTTTCGACGTTGGAGCATGCCATCACAGAGGGCCGCTTGAGCCACGCGTACCTGTTCTGCGGCCCGCGCGGCACGGGCAAGACGACCATGGCGCGCATCCTTGCCAAGGCGCTGCTTTGCGAGCGCGCTGCGGCTGCTCGCGCCGGGGGCGCCTCTGGTTGCATGCCGGATGGCTCGTGCGAGGAATGCCAGCGCATCGCCGAGGGCACGCATCCGGATGTCTACGAGCTCGACGCTGCAAGCCGCACCGGCGTGGATAACGTTCGCGAGGAAATCATCAACTCGGTGAGCTTCGCCCCGGTGCGCGGCGCATACAAGATCTATATCATCGACGAGGTCCACATGCTCACCACGCAGGCGTTCAACGCCCTGCTCAAGACGCTCGAAGAGCCCCCCGAGCATGTGCTGTTCGTGCTCTGCACGACCGATCCTCAAAAGATTCCCGAAACCATCCTTTCGCGCTGCCAGCGGTTCGATTTTCACCGTATCGGCAACGAGGACATTGTGGGCAGGCTCGCCTACATCTGCGAACAGGAGGGCTTCGACTACGATGCCGAGGCGCTCGAAATCGTGGCGAAGCACGCCCGCGGCGGCATGCGTGATGCACTGTCTACGCTGGAGCAGCTATCGGTATTCGGCAACGGCTCGGTGCATGCATCGGACGCTCGGGCGCTGCTGGGCGAGGTGTCGGGCACGGTGCTCTCGGAGTTCAGCCGGGCCATCGCGGCGCGTGACGTGGCCACGCTCTTCGGGCTCGTGCGCACGCAAGTTGATGCCGGCGAGGACCTCATGGAGCTCACGCGCGACCTCGTGGCGCACACGCGAGACATATATATGGTAAGCGTGGCGGGTGCGCGCCCCGAGCTCTTCGATGGGGCGGAGGACGTCGAGGCGCTTGCCGAGGAGGCCGGGCTGTTCGGGACGGCCGACCGCCTGGCGCGCGCGCTCACGGTGCTTGACGACGCTGCGCTCGAGATGCGCACGGCAGCAGATACGCGCTTGGTGCTCGAAATCGCGCTTACCCGGCTTGCTCGCCCCGAATCCGACCTAACGCTCGAAGCGCTTGCCGAGCGAATTGACCGCCTTGAGTCCCGGATTGCTTCCGGTGTGCCTGCAGCTCCTCTTGATGCGAGCGGAGTGGCTGCGCTTGCCGGCGTGCGGGGAGCGGTGGCGAAGGCGCCCGTGCCGAATGAGGACAAGGCGACCATGCCAGCAGGGGCGCCCGTGTCGGCTGGGGCTTCCGCGGCGGCGGGAGCTTCCGGTTCGGCTGGAACTTCCAAGCCCGATAAGGTATCCGCTCCCGCCGGGGCAGCCGTCTCTGCGGCGGAGCAGGCTTTCGCGCCGGCGGGGGCAAAAACCGCCGAATTTGCAGGGGAGCAGGTGGCATCGCCGGTTGAGGGCGGCGCGTCCGCCCGTTCTGAGGCTTCCCATGCTGCTGGTGAGGCTCATCGCCCATCGGTGAGCACGCCGACCGAGGCTGCCGCCGCACATGTTGAGGAGCGTGGCACGGTGTCCGTCGCCCCCGTTGTTCCGCAGGATTCTAGGGTGATGGATCCTTCGGTTCGCGCCGAACAGCGGGAAGCCGACGTGCGTTCGGATCAGGGAGTTCAGGCTGCGTATGCTGCCGGGCGAGGGGTCGCACGTGCCGGAGGGCCCGGGG
>NZ_HE978575.1:84714-396209 GCF_000311845.1 Enorma massiliensis phI
CTGTTCGCCCGGCGAGCGCAGCGGGACAGGCCGCCCCGACCGCAGCGGCAGCTCCCTCGCGCCCTTCGGCCGCCGCCGCCCCAGCCGCTTCCTCGCGCCCGTCTGCGGCCGAGGTCGCTGCGTCGGCTGCGGCCCCCACGCCCGCGGTGACCGATGCGGGCGAGCTGCAGCGCAAGTGGAGCGATGTGGTGAAGCGCGTTACCGCGGCCCAGCCTTCGAGAGGCGCGCTTCTGCAGAGCTCCCGCGCGCAATCCGACGACGGGTCCGCGCTTACGGTGAGCTTCCCTCCCGGCTCGGGCTTTGCGATCACGATGCTCGGCCGGCCGGACACGCAAGAGGTCGTGCTTCCGCAGGTGTGCGCTGTTTTTGGTAACCGTGCGGTGCACTACGTGATGGATGGTTCTGCCGCTGCACCGAAAACTTCCGCCCCACAGCCTTCAGCTCCTGCTGCTTCTGTGCCGGAGGCACCTGCATCGGCTGCACGGCCCGAGGCCACGGCGCCGAAGGGGGGCCAGGTCGCAGAGGCGCCGGAGGGGCCCCAGGTTGCGGCGGAATCGTCAGCCCTGGCGACCCACTCCTCTCCTGCTGCTTCGGCATCGCCCAATGCGTCCGAGCCGGTGGCCAAAAAACCCGCAGTCACGCCGGCCGCCCAGGAACCCGCATACGGGCTGTCGCCAGATTCTGCTCCGTGGGCTCCTGCCCCAGCGGAGTTTGGTCCAGCGCCTGAGCCAGCCCCCTCGGTGCCCGAGTGCAAGCTAGATCACGCTCCCTCGGAGCCCGCCCAGGCACCGGGCCCTGCTTTCACAAAACCCGCCCAGGCACCGGCCTCCGAGACCCCTGCATGGGATGACGACCAGGTGCCCTACGACGATGCTGCCGCCATGGCATATGACGACGACCTGCCCCCGTTCGATATGCCCGGTGCGAATCTCGATGCCGCCGCATCACCGTCTCCCGCTCCTGCGGCTAGCTCTTCTGCAACCTCTGCGGTTGCAGCTTCTACGACGGTTTCTTCCGCAGCCTCCACGGCTGGCGTGTCACAGGTCGCTGCTGCTGCGGCGCCCTCAGCGCAAGCGGCTGCGGCCTCGTCGTCTTCGCAGCCGAAGACATCTTCTTCCGATGTCGCTCAGCCTGCCGCCCAATCATCTGTTCCCTGGGCTACACCAGCCGCGTCCCCGATGCCGGCAGCCGGCGGACCTTCCGGCTCTGCGCCCTCAGCCTCTGATTTGGCCCCTGCAATGCCGGCTCCCTCCGTCTCCATGGGCGGCGAAGACGCTGACGATATTGCGTCGGTACTGGGCAGCGTATTCGGTGACGGAGTAAAGGTGACGCAGGTGGGCGGCGCGGAGTAGCGCGCTCGTTCATGGTACGATGCCAACGTCAAATTTGCGGCGCGTCCGGTTTGCCAGATGCGCGCCGCACCGCAATCAAAGGAGTTCCCATGGCTCAGATGAACATGCAGCAAATGATGAAGCAGGCTCGTAAGATGCAGGAGCAGCTCGCCGCCGCACAGGAGACCATCGCGCAGTCCACGGTCGATGCGTCGGCCGGCGGCGGCATGGTCAAGGTCACCGTGAGCGGTGACATGCAGGTCACTTCGCTCAAGATCGACCCGGAGGCCATCGACCCCGAAGACGTCGAGATGCTCGAGGACATGGTTATGGCAGCTGTGAACGAGGCCCTGCGCGGCGTCGGCGAGCTTGCGAACCGCCAGATGGGCGCCGTTACCGGAGGCCTCAACATTCCCGGCATGCCGTTCTAAGTCCACTCGATTCGGAAATCAACGGTTGTTTTTGGACTCGTCGAGTAGCGCGAAACGGCACAAGCGTTCTACCTGCATATTCCTTTGCCAAGGACACCGTCCTACTGGGTTCATTGCAAAATAACCGTTGATATCCGTCGCGAATGTGTTTGCACACGGTGCGTGTGACCCCGTAACACCGAATGTCGCTCGTGGAAGCTGATGAGGAAGGATGCCATGGCGAGCAACCAAGATTTGCAGCGCTTGCTCGATGAGCTGGGGCGTTTGCCGGGCATCGGGCCCAAGAGTGCCCAGCGCATCGCCTACCACCTGCTCGAAGCCGACGCCGAGGAGGCGCGCCGTTTGGCGCAGGCTATCCTCGATGTGAAAGAGCACGTGCACTTCTGCAGCCGTTGCTTTAACTACGCCACGGCCGACGAGTGCCCCATCTGCATGGACGGCATGCGCGATCGCACGCGCATCTGCGTGGTTGGCGAGCCGCGTGATGTGACCGCCATCGAGCGCACGGGCAGCTACCACGGCTTGTACCACGTGCTCGGCGGCGTGATCAGCCCCATGGACAAGATCGGTCCGGAGCAGCTGCATATTCGCGAGTTGCTTATGCGCCTGGGCGAGGAAGACATCCAAGAGGTCATCATCGCTACGAACCCCAACATCGAGGGAGAGACCACCGCGAGCTACCTCGCACGCACCATCAAGCCGCTGGGCGTGACGGTGAGCCGTTTGGCGAGCGGCCTGCCCGTGGGCGGCGACCTTGAATACGCGGATGAGCTGACCCTCGGCCGCGCCATCGAAGCCCGCCGCGCGCTCTGAGGCACTCCGCCTTGCCACTCATTCGTCGGCCGCCGCGCGCAAGGCGTGCTCCCTCCTCATTTGTGGCACCTCAGAGCGTGATTTCCTGCACGGCGATTTTCCATCGCTGAATATTTGGAGTTACATTCTGTTCACCGTTGCAGATTTGAAGTTAAGGGCAGCGAGCGAAGCATATATGGAGTTATTGGCCTCTGTAGGTGACCTTAGCTCCATATATGCTGCGCTCGCTATGCATAATTCCAGATTTGCTGCACTCGGAGGGCATGCCGGTGACGGTAACTCCAATTATGCCGCGCTCGGCGAATCTCGGCCCCGTGTAACTCCAAATCTGCAACGTTGAGTTGGGGATAACTCCAGATTTGCAGCGCTGACCGGGGTGGCTTCGGAACTGGCCCGTTGGATGGGGGATAACTCCGGATTTGCCGCGATGGACGCAGCCCCCTCCAAATCACCTCACCTATTCAGATTCACGATTACGGTCGCGCCGAACGCGGTACAATAACGACGCATGTGGATTTTCGCCAGCAGACGGCTTCCCCTCATCGCCGAAGCCCGACGCACGCGGCCGCGCCAATTGCGCAGACACGGCCTCATGCCAGCGATTTTCCAAGAAATGCGGAAAAGCCCCGGCGCACCAGGCACCGGGAACCTGTATACCTATGAGAGGAGAGGGTATATGGCGCGCAAGTTCAAGTCCATGGACGGCAACGAGGCCGCCGCATACGTATCGTATGCGTTCACCGAAGTTGCGGGGATTTACCCCATCACGCCGTCCAGCCCCATGGCCGACCATGTCGACCAGTGGGCAGCCCAGGGGATGAAGAACATCTTCGGAACCCCGGTGAAGGTCATCGAGATGGAGTCCGAGGCGGGCGCCGCGGGCACCGTCCACGGCTCGCTCTGCGCCGGTGCGCTGACCACCACCTACACGGCTTCCCAGGGCCTGCTGCTCATGATCCCGAACATGTACAAGATCGCTGGCGAGCACCTGCCGGGCGTGTTCCACGTCTCCGCGCGTACGGTTGCCTCCCACGCGCTCAACATCTTCGGCGATCACTCCGACGTGATGGCTTGCCGCCAGACCGGCTTCGCCATGCTCGCCGAGACCAACGTCCAGGAGGTCATGGACCTCGCCGCCGTGGCGCACCTTTCCGCCATCAAGGGCCGCGTGCCGTTCCTGAACTTCTTCGACGGCTTCCGCACCTCGCATGAGATCCAGAAGGTCGCCGTGTGGGACTTCGACGATCTGGCCGAGATGTGCGACATGGACGCCGTCCAGGCGTTCCGCGACCACGCCCTCAACCCGGAGCACCCGCACAACCGCGGCACCCACGAGGACGGCGACGTCTTCTTCCAGCATCGTGAGGCCTGCAACACGACCTACGACGAGCTGCCCGCGGTGGTCGAGGACTACATGAACCAGGTGAACGAGAAGCTCGGCACCAACTATCACCTCTTCGACTACTATGGCGCGCCGGATGCGGACCGCGTCGTGGTCTGCATGGGCTCCTTCTGCGATACCCTCGAGGAGGTCATCGACTACCTCAACGCCCATGGCGAGAAGGTCGGCCTGGTCAAGGTCCGTCTGTATCGTCCGTGGTCCATCGAGCACTTCATCGCTGCGCTGCCCGAGACCGTCAAGAAGATCGCCGTGCTCGACCGCACCAAGGAGGCCGGTTCCATCGGCGAGCCGCTCTACGAGGACGTCGTCTCTGCGCTCTATGAGTCCGGCAAGACCGGCATCAAGGTTGTCGGCGGCCGTTACGGCCTCGGTTCCAAGGACGAGCCGCCCGCGGCTGCGTTCTCGGTCTACGAGGAGCTCAAGGCCGACGAGCCCAAGCGCGAGTTCACCATCGGCATCGTCGACGACGTCACCAACCTCTCCCTCCCCATGGACGCCGACGCGCCCAACACCGCGGCCGAGGGCACCATCGAGTGCAAGTTCTGGGGCCTTGGCGGCGACGGTACCGTGGGCGCCAACAAGAACTCGATTAAGATCATCGGCGACCACACCGACAAGTACGTTCAGGCCTACTTCCAGTACGACTCCAAGAAGACGGGCGGCGTGACCATCAGCCACCTGCGCTTCGGCGATCAGCCCATCAAGAGCCCGTACTACATCACCAAGGCCGACTTCGTGGCGTGCCACAACCCCAGCTACATCACGAAGCACTTCAAGATTGCCCAGGGTGTGAAGCCCGGCGGTACGCTCATGATCAACTGCCAGTGGGACTTCGACGAGCTCTCGAAGCACCTCTCTGCGGCTGAGAAGCGCTATATCGCCAAGAACAACGTGCAGCTCTACACCATCAACGCCATCGACCTGGCGGTTCAGGTGGGCATGGGCAAGCGCACCAACACCATCCTCCAGTCCGCGTTCTTCACGCTCGCCGGCGTGCTCCCGCAGGAGGATGCCATCAAGTACATGAAGGACGCTGCCGAGAAGTCCTACGCCAAGAAGGGCCAGGACGTCGTCGAGGCTAACTGGAAGGCCATCGATGCCGGCGCCACCGCCTTCGTGAAGCATGAGGTTCCCGCCGAGTGGGCCGATGCCGCCGACGAGGCTCCCGCCGCCGAGCTCAAGGGCCGTCCCGAGCTCGTCAAGCAGGTCAAGAACATCATGGAGCCCATCAACCGCATGGAGGGCGACGAGCTCCCCGTCTCCGCGTTCGTCGATCATGCCGACGGCCAGTTCGAGCAGGGCGCCTCTGCGTACGAGAAGCGCGGCGTTGCCGTCATGGTGCCGCATTGGGACGCCGACAAGTGCATCCAGTGCAACCAGTGCTCGTATGTGTGCCCGCACGCCACGATCCGCCCGTTCGGCCTGACCGAGGAAGAGATCGCGAACGCGCCCGAGGGCATGCGCACGCTCGACATCAAGATGCCGAAGGACACCGGCCTCAAGTTCACCATGGCCATCAGCCCGCTCGACTGCATGGGCTGCACCAACTGCGCCAAGGTCTGCCCGAAGGGCGCCCTCACCATGGTGCCGCAGGAGCAGGAACTCGAGGAGCAGAAGACCTTCGATTACTGCGTGGCCGAGGTCTCGCCGAAGCCCGTGCTCGAGGCTGCAAACGTCAAGGGCAGCCAGTTCAAGCAGCCGCTGCTTGAGTTCTCCGGCTCCTGCGCCGGCTGCGCCGAGACCGCCTATGCGCGCCTCGTCACCCAGGTTTGCGGCGACCGCATGTTCATCTCCAACGCCACCGGCTGCTCCTCCATTTGGGGCAACCCGGCTGGCCGTTCGCCGTACACGGTCAACAAGGACGGTCATGGTCCGGCGTGGAACAACAGCCTCTTCGAGGACAACGCCGAGCACGGCCTGGGCATGGCGCTCGGTTACGAGGCCGTTCAGAACAAGCTCGTGGTGCTGACCGAGGAGCTCATCGCTGCCGAGGGTACGCCCGAGGACGTGAAGGCTGCCGGTAAGGCCTGGATCGACGCTCGCAAGGACGCCGAGGCATCCAAGACCACCGCTGCTGCCTACATCGCGGCCCTCGAGGCTTGCGGCTGCGACAAGGCCAAGGCGATCCTCGCCGACAAGTCCTTCCTCACCAAGAAGAGCTTCTGGATCTTCGGTGGCGACGGCTGGGCGTATGACATCGGCTTCGGCGGCCTCGATCACGTGCTCGCCAGCAACAACGACGTCAACGTCTTCGTGTTCGACACCGAGGTGTACTCCAACACCGGTGGCCAGGCCTCTAAGGCTTCGAACCTCGGCCAGGTGGCCCAGTTCGACGCGGCCGGCAAGACCACCAAGAAGAAGAGCCTTGCCGAGATCGCGATGAGCTATGGCTATGTGTACGTGGCCCAGGTTGCCATGGGCGCCAACCCCGCTCAGACGCTTAAGGCCATCCAGGAGGCCGAGGCCTACGACGGCCCGTCCCTCATCATCGGCTACAGCCCCTGCGAGATGCACTCCATCAAGAAGGGTGGCATGCAGAACTGCCAGGCCGAGATGAAGAAGGCCGTGGAGTGCGGCTACTGGAACCTCTTCCGCTTCAACCCCGCCGCCGAGGTGGGCAAGAAGTTCACCCTCGACTCCAAGGAGCCGAAGGGCGGTTATCAGGAGTTCCTGATGAACGAGGCCCGCTATGCTTCGCTCACCCGTTCGTTCCCCGAGCGCGCCGAGGTGCTCTTCAAGGAGAACGAGGAAGCCGCAATGGCCCGCTATCAGCACCTGCTGAAGCTCAAGGATGTCTACGCTGAGGTCTAAGGCCTGAGTCCTAGCTCCTTATAGGAGGCCCCGGGGGATTCCCTCGGGGCCTCCTTTCGTTTGGATGAATCGCAGACACCCGGTGTCTGTGATTCATCAAGGGCTTCGGACATGTTTCCGGGGCCCTTTCTCTTCTTGTATGCGGCGGGTATCCAGAAGGCTCTGCGCCGGCGTAGCGTGATGCGTTGTTGGGTACAACTGACGTGACTGCGCACTGCACGCGCGCTGAGCGAAGGGGAGACACATGGCAGAGATCGAAGAAAAAATGGTCGATACCTCAACTACGGACAACCTGGAAGATGCTTATGCGGACGCGATGCCAGGGGAGGTGCCCGCTGCCGAAGACGGCGGCCATCTGGTTCCCGGCGACGAAGGCGAGCACGACGCCGAGCTGCATGAGCAAATCTTGACGCAAGAGACCATGTGGAGCGGTAAGATCTTCGACGTTGAACGCATGGAGGTCAAACTTCCGAACGGGCGCTGCTCCGTGCGCGACGTGGTGCGTCATTGCGGGGCCGTAGCCATCGTTGCCCTCACGGAGAACGGAAAGATCGCGCTCGTGCGCCAGTATCGCACGGCGCTCGACCGCGTGACGGTGGAGATTCCCGCAGGCAAGATGGACCCCGGCGAGGAGCCGCTCGACTGCGCGAAGCGCGAGCTCAAGGAGGAGACCGGCTTTGTGGCGGGGCGCATCGCCTACCTCACCACCATCGCCACCTCGGGTGGATTTACCGATGAGCTCATCCATATCTACCTTGCCACCCAGCTTTCGTTTGAGGGAGCCCAACCCGACGAGGACGAATTCCTGAACGTCGAGCTGGTCGATGTGCAGGAGCTCGTGGATGCCGTGCTCGATGGCAAAATCGAGGATGCTAAAACGGTGGTGGGCGCGCTTGCCTGCGATGTCATGGCACATCGGCTTGCTGCGGACGACGCCATGCAGGGAGACGAGGGCTCCGTTGCGTGACGCTGGGGGAGCCGTGTCGCTTAGCCCCGATTTCTGAGGGCCGTGTCCAATGGGCGCGGCCCTTATGCTCGCAATACCGCAGGTATCGATGGATGTTGGATTGCTCCCTGGCGTGGGAGTCTGAAAAACTGGGTATATTTGGCGGCACGCGCCTGTCTGCCCGAGCAGACTAGAAGCGCAGGCCGTTTTACGTCGAGTGCGGTACGCGGTCGCGCATGCGCCGAGCTATCTCGCAGATGCCTTTGAGGGTGAGCTGCCCGTCGACAACATCGAATACGTTGGTTGAATCTGCCACGATGTTCGCAAGCCCTCCGGTCGCGATGACGCGGGCTTCGGGCGCCGCCAGCTCGGCCCGGATACGGCCAACAAGCCCCTCGACCATAGCTGCCGTTCCGAGTACGGCGCCGCTCTGCACGGCCTCTTCAGTGGTGCGGCCGATGGCGTGGGGCGGCGTCTCCAGCGGGATGCTTGCGATTCGGGCGGCTCGAGCAACGAGGGCATCCATCGAGATGCGCAGTCCCGGGGCGATTGCACCGCCGATGTAGTAGCCGTCGGAATCGACCACGTCGATATTGGTCGCCGTGCCGAAGTCGACCACGATCGACGGCGCTCCGTAGAGCTTTTCGGCGGCCACGGCGTTGGCGATACGGTCGGCGCCCACCTCCTCGGGATGTGGCGCGTGGATGCATGTAACGGCGGCGGTGTCCGCTCCCACGGCGATGCTTCTCGCCGCGATGCGTTGAGCGAAGGCGCGCCATTCGCGGGTGAGCTGCGGGACCACGCCGGCGAAGGCGATTTCGTCTACGCATTCAAGGGTAAGGCCGTATATGCGCAGGTAGCCGAGCAGGCGAACATGGATTTCGTCTGCAGTAAACGTGCGGTCGGTTGGCATGCGCCAAGAGCGCACGAGCTCGTCGGCGTCGAAGAGGCCGAGCGCCGTTTGCGTGTTTCCCATATCTATGGCGAGGAGCATGGGCCTCCCTACGATCGTTTCGTCACGAGCTTGGAGCTTGGTGACGGTATGCGTGCGCCATCATTGTATACCAAGGCGCCGCCCGCCATTAAAGCGTTTCAAAGAGTTGCTATACTGGGATACCATGCCGAACTCGGCAATACACGATGTGGGAAAGTAACGGGAGCAAGATGGCGCGAGTTAACATCAGCGACGTGGCGCGCGAGGCGGGCGTCTCGCTGGGAACGGTATCGAATGCGATCAACCACCCAGAGCGCGTGCGCCCCGAGACGCGTCGGCTGATCGAAGAGGCCATCGAGCGCCTGGGCTACCTACCCAACCAAAGCGCCCGCCTGCTGGCCGGGGGGTCCAACGCGGTGATCGGGCTCGTCTTGCCGCGCCTCAACCATGGTTGCAGCGTGCAGATAGCAAGCGGTGCCCGCAACGAAGCCGAGCGCGCGGGCCTCGACCTTGTCATCATGAATTCAAACGAAAACGCAGAGGTGGAAAGACGCTATCTGCGATTTTGTACTGGTATGCAGCTTGCTGGCGTGCTGGTGCAGCCGTCGGCGTATCGGGTGTCTCAACCTCAGCATGCGCCTTCGGTGCCGGTGGTGTACCTAGGTGCCCTGGGTGCGCCGCGCGAGGTGCTCTCGGTCTCGGCAGACTATCGCGCTCAGGGACGCTTGGTTGCAGAGCATGTCGTCGCGTGCGGGGCGCGCAGGGTTGCGGTGATCGGATCTGCTTCGCTGCCACCGCTTGCCGAGCGCCTTGCGGGCATTCAATCCGTTGGTGCCGAGCATCCTGAATGCTTGTTCGAAGTGCTTGATGAGGGAAGCCGTTGCGGATCTACTGATGGTGCCCGGTTGGGCGAGAGGCTTGCGAAGCGTGCGAGCCGCGAGCGGCCGGATGCGATCATAGGCCTGGCAGATGCCATCGCGGCGGGAGCCATCCAGGGTGTCCAGGCAGCAGGGTGCGATGTGCCGGGCAACATCATGGTAGCAGGGTGCGATGGAAATCCCCTTGCCTGGGGAGGGGCGGTGCCGCTGACCACCTGTTCGCCTGCTGGATACGAGATTGGCCGCAAAGGGGTCCAAATGCTTGTGGGCCAAATCGCGGCTATTGAAGAGAAGAATGGCCGGAGCGGTGCGGTCGGGGCTCAGGGCAGCGTGATCGGTATCCGGAATGGCGGGGAGAGTGCCCGCGGTGCGGCGGCAGTCCATGGCGCGGGTGGCGCCCGGGGAGTGAGTGGCATCCAGGGCGTGGGTGGTATCCGCGGCACGGAGGGTGCGCGGGGCGCCCAAGGTTCGGGCGGCGCCCCCAGCGCTGATGGAGTACGGAGTGGCACAAGCCGGGTTGCGGTGAGGCCCTCCGCCATGCTGCGCGGCGAGGCCAAGCATGAGCTCGTTCGGCCCTTTTTGCTGGAGCGAGCGAGCACGGTCGGGCAGGGGGCGGCGCATAGGTCGGAGCTTTCCGGGCTCGGAGCGGTCCGCGCGTTTGCCGAGCTCGACATGGGCTCGTATCTTTAGCGGTTTTTGCGGGTTTGGCGTTACGCAATCTCTTCGTTGCGCAGCCTAATCGCGCCCGCGAGCTCGTCGAGCGAGCCGAGCACATCGACGCACATCGAGCGAATCTCGGGCGTGGGCTCAATCGTATCCGGCACCAAGAAGACCGACATTCCAGCTGCGGCTCCCGCACGAACCCCGTTGGGGGAGTCCTCGACGACTGCGCACTCCTCGGGCCGCATGCCGAGGCGTTCGGCAGCGAGCAGGTAGATATCGGGGGCCGGTTTGCCGTGCTCAACCTCATCGCCACAGGTGATGCTGTCAAAATACGCCTGCATGCCGAACGGTTCGAGCTCGCGTTCCGCAACCGGACGATACGACGAAGTGGCGAGTCCCAGCGCGAAGCCATAATTCTTGAGCACGGAGAGAGCCTTCGCGGCAAAGGGCTTGGCTGCGAGCTCGTTTTCCATGAGTTCGTCTTTGATGCTCCGATGGAGCGAAAAGAGCTCGTGGGCAGTTGCTTCGGTAATTCCCAGGTGCTCGATGAGCATGCTGGTAACGGCATCGGCCGTGCGTCCTACGAAGCTTTTGATCAGCTCTTCGCTCACATCGAGCCCCAAGCGTTCGCCAGATGCCAGCCATGCGCGCGCACTGAGCAGCTCGGTGTCAACGAGGGTGCCGTCAAGATCGAAAAGCACCGCTTTAATCATAGGGGTTCCCTTCATGAAGGTTCATGCTCCGTCGCTGCGAATGTTTGGCTAGGCCAGCGGCGGCAGCGCGAGCGTGCTGCTACGGTCGTGTGGCGGGTCAGCATCGATTACATGGGCGAGCCGATGTGACGGGCCGACGGACCATCGACGAGATGACCACATTATTGTGCCAGAGCCGGCCTGCGATGGGTACAAGAGGGACCGGAAACCGCGAAGAAGTCGGAGGATGCTGTGGAACGCGAAGCGCGGGAAAAGCTGCAGGCGCTCGAAGAGCTGCTTGATTCTTGGAAATCGGTTGCCGTCGGATATTCCGGGGGTGTCGACAGCACCTTTTTGGCTGCGGTTTGCGCGCGAGCGGTGCCGAGTCGAGCGGTGCTCATGCATATCGAGACTCCGTTTTCGGCAACGCCTGAGCTGGTGTCGGTTGAGCGGGCTGCAGAATCTGGCCAGTCGGCGTTCGGGCTGCCGCTTATCGCGGTTCCCCTCGATCCCTTCTCTTTGGAAAACGTTGTTCGAAACGACGAGAACCGTTGCTATTACTGTAAGCGGGCTGGGTTTTCGGCAATCTTGGCCGAGGCGCGGGCGCGCGGCATCGAGGTGGCCGTGGACGGCAGCAACGCGGACGATGCGGGCGATTATCGGCCTGGCATGCGCGCCCTCGAGGAGCTTGGGGTGCGTTCCCCGCTTCTAGAGACTGGCTGGCACAAGGATGAGGAGCGTGCGTTGCTGCGTGAATGGGGCATCCCGGTGTGGGGTATGCCAGCCGGCGCATGCTTGGCGACGCGCATCCCGTGCGGCGAGCCGCTTACGGAGCGGAAGCTCGCCGCCGTGCGCGCTTGCGAGGACTATCTGCATGAGCATGGGCTTCATCAGGTTCGGGCACGCTTGATTGAGGGGTCCTTGCAGGTTGAAGCTTCGTCCGAGGATTTACGCGTGCTTGCATCGGCGGGAGATCCCGCAGATGCCAGTAGCGGATCGAGTGCACCGCACGAGAAGGGCGCATGGCATGGGGAAGGCGCGCCGAGCGAGGAGGGCGTGCGGCACGTTGCGCTTCCAGAGGAGATGCGCGCCCATCTTGCAGGCTGTGTTGACGGCGAAGTGAACCCTTACGTTGTGCTTTACAGCAAAGGGAGCATGAACAGGTGAGCCGCTCTCGAATCTTGATGAATAGGACGCGACATAAGCGCAGGCAACAAAATCCCGAAATGTATAGAAAAGCATGCTTCGGCTAATTGGCGTGATTTGGGTAGTCAAATTTGCGCTAAGTCGGTCTTTTTATCTGGGAAACGATGGTCAATATTCGTGGCCGTCCAGGTAGTGCGGGGTGCGAGAGGCCGTCTACCTGCACGGTGGTAAAATCGCACCCTTGAATTCCAGTATACATGACCGATTTAGCGCAAATTTGGATACAGGACTGCGGGGCGGCCATGTTTTGGGCTTTGGGGCGCATGCGCCGGCCCGGACGGATGCCCGTGCGCGGCATCAACGGGCCCCGTGGCGGAAATTGGGCTGTGGCGGCTCTCGATAGAAGCTGGGCCTGTTGGCAAATCCAAACGCTTGCCGCAAGTATTTCGCATTGTTGTTTCGCATGAGCGAGATAAAAAAGCAGTTCAAAGCATGTTAGATACTTTGAACTGCGCGTATTGCGTGGCTGGGGCAGAGGGATTCGAACCCCCGTAACCGGCACCAAAAACCGGGGTCCTGCCGCTGGACGATGCCCCAAAGCATAGCCGACGCTCCAAAGGCGCGCTCGGCCCACTCAGTGTACCTAATCGCTCAACGCATCGCAAACGCCGTCGAGGAGTTGCACGGCAAGCGCCTGTGCATCGCTTGAGGTGAACGATCCGTATCTCGTGATCCCCGTAAGCTCAAATCGAATGAGCGTTGGCCGCGTGGTGGAAGCAGCGAGTGCGGTGCGAATGCGCCGCGATACATTGGGGCAGTCTGCCAGCACGATGGTCGCGCGCGGTGCGGCATCTTCGGGAAGCTCCGAGCTCGCGAGCTCGAAAATCATATCGACGTCGTCGGGCGCTTCGCTGTCGCACAGCTGCATGCCGCTGCCGTCCGTTGTCGCAGTGGCGATGTTCCACATGCGCGACGCGACATTGCGCGCGATGGGATCCACGCCCATGACGGCGATTCGGTTGCGCTCGAGCACGCTCGCTGCGCGCGCGAAACCGGTGCGCTCCTCGGCGTCCACGACGGGCGGTTTGCCCTCCCACACGTGGCGCAGCCGGTGAATGTAGTTGAAGGTGTCCTGGAAGGCCATGCCGTCGGCAAAGAGCCCAACGTTTTCCTGGAATTGCTGGAGGGCAGCCTCGGTGTGCGGGCCGAACGAGCCGTCTGCGCGCCCGCACGAGAAGCCCAGGGTGTTGAGCGCGTGCTGGAGCTCCATAACATCGGCTCCATGGAAGTTGGGCAGGCGCAGGTAGAGGGTGCGGTCGCCGAGCGCGTACGAGGCGTCGACGAGGGCGCTCCAGCACGCGGTGTCCACGGTATCTCCCGCATCGAGTTGCATGTTCGCGCGGAACTCCTGAACCGCTTTTGCGGTGGCGGGGCCGAACTCTTGAGCCTCAAGCTCTGCGGCATCGATGGTGTAGCCCAAGCGGGTGAGGCGCGCCTGCACGTCTTCGACGGCCGGTCCCTGCATACCCGAGGTGATTGCTTCCATGCTGCTTCTTTCTATATGCTTGCCCTGCGCCGGCGCTGCGGCGTGGTTTCGTTGGTTCATCTTCTTTGTATAGTCTATCAAGTTGCGCGCATCGCTGCCCGCGAGCGTGCTTCCGCCTGAAAAACATCGGAATGGTAGATGGATTGTCGACATTTACTTGGCATGATGATAGCGAATACCTTGGCAGGGCGGTGTCGCGCCAGGGATGTATTGGGTCCGACATGGGGTTGATGGGAATGGGGCAAGAGCAGCGACTGCTTATCGTGGACGATGAGCTTTCAATCGTGCAGATGCTTGAGGAGTTCTTCCGCATGGAAGGGTATGAAACCGTGTGCGCGCAAAGCGCCGAAGAGGCGCTTCGTGCGGTCAATCGCAGCTTGACGGAGGAGCACGCCGGGATCGACCTCGCCTTGCTCGACGTGAACATGCCCGGCATGGACGGGTTCGAGCTCTGCCGCCGTATTCGCGAGCACCTTAGCTGCCCGATCATTTTCCTTACGGCGCGCGTGGAGGACGTCGACCAGCTCGACGGGTTCGCTGCCGGCGCCGACGATTACGTGCTTAAGCCGTTCTCGCTCGAGGTGCTGGGCGGCCGCGTGCGTGCGCATCTGGCGCGTGAGGCGCGGCGCGACGCGTCGAGGCCGCAGAGCGCTCGCATCTTCCATGACCTCACGATCGATTATGCAGAGCGTACGGTCGAGGTCTCGGCCCGGGATGCTCGCATCTCGCTTGACCTCACGCGCACGGAGTTCGACATCATCGCGCTGCTGAGCAAGAACCCAGGGCGCGTGTATGACCGCGTGCACATCTACGAGCAGGTATGGGGGTGGGGCGCAACGGGCGACCCATCCATCGTTCGCGAACATGTTCGTCGAGTACGCAAGAAGTTTGCGGAGGCTGGAGTGGATGGCGAAGTCATCGAGACGGTGTGGGGCGTTGGCTATAGGTGGGCTGCGCGATGAGCGGAAAACACGACGATAGGCTGCGGGAACAGTGCCATGCAGAGCAGGCAACGGCTTCTGCCGCCGGTGATTCGCAGCGCGGAGGCCGTCTTCGCCGCCTGCGCGACCGGCTGCGGGCTTGGTGGCGCAACCCCTCGATCATGCGGGCGTTTTTCGTGTATGCGCTCGTGTGGCTCGTGGCGGCCAGCGTGGTGACGCTCATTGCTATCGACGCGCTCATGGAGGTGTACTACCGGGTGTCGGAGGAGCACCGGTCGGAGCATGTCGAGGTGAACGCGGGGCCGTACATCTACGACGCGCAGACCAATGAGCTGTTGCGAGCGACGCCCGTATACCTGCAGGATTTCTACGAGCAGGTCGTGTTCGTTGCGTTCACCAACTCGGCGCAGAACTATTCGTCCGCGGGTGTCGTGGCCGGAGGCTGGAATCGCGACATGCAGGTTGTGGACGCGACGATGGAGCTTCTTCGCAGCGATCCCTCGTACCGTGTGTCCGATTGGGGCGGAAACTATACCGAGGACGATTACCTTCAGACCGATGGCACTCCATACGATCCTGAGGCCACGGTGAGCGTGAGCGACCTTCCCGCGTACGACGCACGCGAGCGTGCCGAGCGCTTGCAAACGGTTGAGGAGTTCGCGAACACGAATCTCGGCGAAGATGTCGTGCTCTCGAATGTCGCTTACTACGTGTCGCTCGACGAGGCGAGTTACCTCACCTGGATTGACTGGACGCTGCGGCTGGTGGCGGGCGTGGGGGTGCCCATCGTTGCCTTTGGAGGCCTTGCGGTGCTGCTGTTCCGCCGGTTTTATCGGCGTCACATCGGGGGCCCGCTTTCCGTGCTGGAGGCGGCGGCCGACCGCATTGCACGGCAGGACCTCGACTTTCAGATTGGTGCTGTGCGCGGGCGCGAGCTGGGGCGCCTCGGAGCGGCGATGGAGGGCATGCGGTCTTCGCTGCTCGCCACCCAGCGCGAGCTATGGCGCACGGCCGAGGACCGCAGGCGTCTTAACGCCGCGTTCGCCCACGATCTGCGCACGCCGGTGACGGTGCTCAAGGGAACGCTCGAAATGGCGCGCATAAAGGCCGACCGTGCGGGAAGTGGGGAGGACGTGCGCAAGACGCTCGACACGCTTTCCGGCCAAGCCGATCGCCTGGAATCTTACGCGCAGCTCATGAGCCGTGTTACCAAGCTGGAAGATCGCGAGGTCATGCGGTCGGCATGCGCCCCATCCGATGTTGCCTGCGTTCTCGAGCGCCAAGCGGCGGGCTATGTCGCCACGCGCGGGAACGGCTGCAAACTGCTCTTCTCGTTGGGCGACGGCATGCGCGCCGCCGGGGCGGGTGACGGGGGTGCCGCCGCGCCGGATGCCGGGAGTGCCGCCGGCGTGGGTGTCGAGCACGCCGCTGGGCCGTGTCTCGAGCACGCCGCCGTGCCGGATGCCGAGCACGCTGCCGAGCCGTGCCCCGAGCTCCTCTCCATCGATATGCAGTTGGTTGAGGAGGTGCTGGGCAATCTGCTGGGCAATGCCTGCGACCATGCGCGATCGAAGGTGGCGGTGAGCGTTGATTTGCTGCAGCCCAAGCAGGGCTCGCTCGCTGCGGGAGCGCGCGGCGACGTGTGCCTGGAGCTTGTGGTCACGGACGATGGCCGCGGGTTCACGGCGGAGGCGCTGCACCACGGGTGCGACCCTTTCTACAGCGAGGCCAAATCGGCCGAGCATTTCGGCCTGGGGCTCAATATCGCGCGCACGCTCGCGCGCTTGCACGGTGGTGCGGTTGAGCTGGGAAATCTTGAGGGCGGCGGTGCCTGTGTGACGGCTACGTTCGCAGTGGATACGAACGAGGAGAACCGATGATGGAGCAGGTGGAGAATCGTGCGCCGGGCATCCCGCAGGCGCCTGGATCCGCTCGCGCGGCAGCGGGGTTTGAGGCGGGAGCCCCTGCGGCTCTTCGGCGCAAACGGGTCATCGCGATTGCGGTGCTGGTTGTTATGGGTGCGTTGCTCGGCATTGCCTGCTGGCGCTGCGTGCCCGGTGCCGTCGCGTGGCTCATGGATGCCCGAGCGGTGCGCGCCTTCGTGGACCAATGGGGCGTGCTGAGCCGCCTTGCGATGATCGGTATCAATATGATTCAGGTGGTGCTCGCGTTCCTTCCGGGTGAGCCCATCGAGCTCGCGAGCGGCTATGCCTTCGGTTTCTGGGAGGGCACGGCGCTTTGCCTGGTGGCGAGTGCGCTCGCAACAAGCCTGGTATACTGGGCCGTCCATCGCTGGGGTTGGCGCATCGTGGGGCTTTTCTTCGACCGCTCGATGCTCGACCGCTTCTCGTGGCTGCGTGACGAGCGCCGGCTCGAGCTCGTTATGTTCATCGTTTTCCTGATTCCGGGTACACCCAAGGATTTCCTCACGTACTTCGCCGGTCTTACCCGAGCGCGGTTTCTTCCGGTCCTGCTCATCACCACGGTGGGTCGCATCCCCTCGATCGTCACGTCGACGGTTGCGGCATCGTCCTTTGGCTCGGGCAATTATCTGGTTACGGGCATCTCGCTGGCAGTCGCCGTGGTGCTAGCGCTTGCGGGCGTTCTCGTGAGCCGGCGCCTGCGCTAAGCATGAAACGCAGACACCGGGTGTGCACGATTCATCCTCCGTCGCGTGGGTCGCGTGAGGCATCGACACCCCCCCACGCGACCCACGCGCTAGCTGAGGCGTTCGACAAAGAAATCAGCCATGGAAAGGAGCAGCTCGCGGCAGTCGTTTTCGAGCTCGATGCCAGAGAGCTCCTCCTTGGCGCGTTCGGTCAGGCGGAGGGCATAGTCGTGGGCAAAGGCGATCGAGCCCGTCTCGTCGAAGATTTTCACAGCGCGTTCGAGTAGGGCGGCGTCTTGGGTGCCGCTGCGCAAGATTTCAACAAGCTCACGCCGGGTCTCGGATTCGGCGTGCTCCAAGGCATGAACGGCTACAAGGGTCCGCTTGCCCTCGGTGATGTCGTTGCGGAAATCCTTGTCGCCCGCATCCCCCACAAGGTTCAAAAGGTCGTCTTGGATCTGGAAAGCCAGACCGGTGGCCAAGCCAAAGCTGCGCAAGGCTTCTACCTGTTGCTCGCTTCCTCCACCCACCATCGCTCCCACCGCGAGCGGCACGGCGCCGCTGTAATGCGCGGTCTTGAGCGTTGCCATGGTGAGGTAATCCTGAACCGTGAGGTCGAAGCGCTCGTTTTGCACCCAGCCCAGGTCGAGCGCCTGCCCTTCGACGGTTCGCTGCATCATGGCGGTCAGCTCGCCGAGTACGCGGAGCTTGAGGGGGGCGTCGAGCGCTTCGTCGCGGAGCACGGCGTCGGTGGAGAGCGTGATGTCGTAGTCGCCGCAGTTAATGGCGCGGCCCACGCCTTCCGTGAGGTACATGCAAGGCTTGCCGCGCCGCAGCTGGCCTTTGTCGGCGATGTCGTCGTGAATGAGGGCCGCGCTCTGGAAGTGCTCGATCGCTGCCGCGGCGCTTCGGGCGCGAGCGGGATCACCGCCCACGGCGCGTGCCGCGAGCATGCAGATGAGAGGGCGGTGCCGCTTGCCGCCGTTTGCGGAAAAGGCGGCGAGCGGTGCGTACAGGTAGCGCTCAAGGTCCGCATGCTGGGTTTGTTCCGTAAAGAACGAATCTAGATACGCGTCCAGATCATGGTGGTGCTCGGCGAGGTATGCGGCGAAGGCGTTGGCCATAGTGCAAGCTTTCATTCGTGGTGCAAAATGGGACGGGGTTGTTTTGACTCATTGAGCCAAAACAACCCCGTCCCTAAATGACTTATTGGGCGGTGGCGAAGCCATCGGGGTTCTTGGACTGCCAGTTCCAGGAGTCGCGGCACATGTCGTCGATGTTGTACTGCGCCTTCCAGCCCATCTCCTGCTCAGCCTTGGTGGCATCGCACCAGTTGGCTGCAATGTCGCCGGCGCGGCGCGGGCAGATCTGGTACGGCAGCTCCTTGCCACAGGCCTTCTCGAAGGCGTGGATCACGTCCAGCACGGAGGATCCGGTACCCGTGCCCAGGTTGAAGATGCCCACCTCGGAGCGGCCGTTCATCCATTCAAGCGCTGCGACATGGCCGCAGGCGAGGTCGACCACATGGATGTAGTCGCGCACGCCGGTGCCATCGGGCGTGGGGTAGTCGTCACCGAAGACCTGCACGAACGGGCGCTTGCCCACGGCCACCTGCGCCACGTAGGGCACGAGGTTGTTGGGGATGCCCTTGGGATCCTCGCCGATGAGACCCGAGGGGTGCGCTCCGATGGGGTTGAAGTAGCGCAGCAGCACGACGTTCCACTCCGGATCGGCGGTGTGCAGGTCCATGAGGATCTGCTCGATCATCCACTTGGTCCAGCCGTAGGGGTTGGTGGCGGGCTTCTTGGGGTCCTGCTCGGTCACGGGCGGGTTGTCCGGGTCGCCGTAGACGGTCGACGAGCTTGAGAAGATGATGTCCTTGCAGCCGTGCTCGCGCATGACATCAACAAGGGTGAGCGTGTTGCCGATGTTGTTCTGGTAGTACTCGATGGGCTTCTGCACGCTTTCACCCACGGCCTTGTAGCCGGCAAAGTGGATGACACGGGAGGGCTGCTCGGCGTCGAAGATCTTGGTGAGGGCATCGCGATCATTCACGTCTGCCTCGTAGAAGACAAGGTTTTCGGCGGCCTGGGGCCCAACGATCTCGCGCACGCGGTCGAGGGCAACGGGGCTCGCGTTGTAGAAGTTGTCGACCACGACCACCTTGTAGTTGCGCTGAAGCAGCTCGACCACGGTGTGGGAGCCGATGAACCCAGCTCCGCCGGTAACGAGAACGCAGGTATCCTGGGGTGCAAGTGTCTGTGCCATGAAAGCTCCTCACGTTGGGTTTGCCTGAACGCGCTGCCCCTGCTTTGGTGCGCGATGTGCTTCCAAAAGTATAGCCGTTGCATGAAGGGCGAGTTGCGACGCATGGGAGGAGCGATGAATATCCCACTCGGGCCCCGGAGCGCGACGGAATGCGCTATCCTTATGCGGAGGGCGACATATAAACACACTTACATCGGAGCACGTATGTCACACCACGATCACGCATCCTCGTCTTGCGCAGACGGGGCGCAACTTCATCTATCAACCACCGCTCAGAGTGGCCATTGTCAGGCGACGGACATCCCTGCATCAGGCGATGGAGGCCGTGCGGCACGCGGCGAAGCGGCTGCTGTCTCGCGGCGCTCCGCTCTCAAGGCCATGCTCGCCATGGCGGGCGCGGCGACGCTCTTCGCCAATCCGGTGCGCGCGTTCGCTAAGCCCCAGGCCACGCAGGAGACGCTCGACGCCTTGAGCGATGCGCAGGCGAAGTACGACGAGGTCCAGGCGCAGCTCGACGAAATCTCGACCCAGTATCAGGAGCTCAGCAAGCAGCAAGATGAGACGCTCAGCCAGATCGAGGATGTCGAGCAGCAGATCGTAGATACCGAGCAGCAAATTGAGGAGAAGCAGGCAGAACTGGAAGAGAACCAGGCGCTGCTTTCCGACCGTGTCGCGACGAACTACAAAACGGGCGGCAACGAGGCGCTCTCGGTGCTGCTCTCGGCTACGACGCTCGACGACCTTATCTCGAACGCGTACTACCTCGAGAAGGTAAACGAGCAGGACCGCGCCGTCATCGCGCAGATTGAGCAGATTCAGTCGCAGCTCGAGGAGCAGAAGGCCCAGCTCGAGGAGCAGAAGGCCCAGCTCGAGGAGCTCAAGACCCAGCAGGCCGAGCAGCTATCGCAGATGCAGGCCAAGCAGCAGGAGACGCAGGAGCTTCTGAACAACCTCGATAGCGAGGTCAAAGACCTCATCGCTCAGCGCGATGCGGAGATTCTCGCCGCCGCGGAGGCCGAGGCCGAGGAGGAGCGCAGGCGCCAGGAGGCCGCGGCGTCGCAGAACCCCAATCCTCCGGTTCTGCCCGAGCGCGGAAGCGGTCAGGATTACAGCGCGGCGAGCGGGGCGCAGAAGCGCGTCGTCAACTCGTGCTACTACACGCCGTCTCCGGGTAGCGGCTATTGCGCGCTGTGGGTCTCTCAGGTGATGCAAAACGCGGGCTTTAGCCGCGTGCGGGGCAATGCGAACGATATGTATAACGCCTGGTGCACCAGTTCGAGTAAGGCGAATCTGCAGGTAGGCATGCTCATTGCCGTGTCAACGCACAGCCATACCTCGGCCGGGCGCATCTACGGGCACATAGGCATCTACATCGGCGATAACAGGGTCATGCATAACGTGGGCAACATCGAGACGCAAGACCTCGACTACTGGATCAGCTTCTACGGCACGACGGTGACGCCTCGCTGGGGTTGGGCGAACGGCATCAACCTCGCTGAGCGCAACTAGCAAGAGCTCCTCGTAGGGATTTTCGCGGGTTTTGGGGTTGGCCTTGGGGCCGACCCCTGCTGTTTTGGGCGTTTTTGAACGTGGCGGAGAAGTTCGAGGCTCGAGTCGGAAGGTTTTTGCGGACAAGCCGAGTAGACCCCGCTTACGCGTTACCAAAACCGCAGGTCGCGCCAATGTGAGCGAGGCGCTTACTCGGCGGGTCGCGAAAAATCTTCCGACTCGAGCCTCGAACTTTTTACTGCGTCCCAGCCGGGTCATTTTCATGTCGGATGGGAACCGGCCCGACCGTCTCTATCTCTTCTGCTGTTGCTGAACGAACTGATTGACAAGCTCGGTAAGCTCGGAGAGCTGGCGTTCCATGTCGGCTACCTGCTTTTCAAGGTCGCCGATGCGCTGATGGTTCTTGCGAATGCCCTCGCGGTTCAGGCGCGACTGCTCCTCGACCGGGTCGGGCATGCTTTCGCGGTGCTTGTCGCGGTTATAGGTCTCCTCGACGATGCGGCAGCCGTTGCGCCGCACCACGCGCCCGGGAATGCCTACGACGGTGCAGTTCTCGGGCACGTCTTTTACCACGACGGAATTGCCGCCCACCTTGACGTTGTCGCCGATCTGGATGTTGCCGAGCACCTTGGCGCCGGCGCCCACCGTGACGTTGTTGCCAAGCGTCGGGTGGCGCTTGCCGCATTCCTTGCCCGTTCCGCCGAGCGTGACGCCCTGGTAGAGCACGCAGTCGTCACCGACGACCGTGGTCTCGCCGATGACGACGCCCATGGCGTGGTCGATGAAGAATCGGCGCCCCAGCTGCGCGGCGGGATGGATCTCGACGCCGGTGAAAAAGCGCGTGACCTGGCTCAGCACGCGCGCGGGGCCGCGTGCCCCGTGGTTCCACAGCCAGTGCTCGGGCGTGTGCATCCATTTGGCGTGGAGGCCGGGGTAGGAGAGGAAGATCACGAAGTCGCTTTGGGCGGCGGGGTCGTGCGTCTTGACGGTGCCGATATCTTCGCGAATGGTGTCGATAAAGCTCATAGCTGCCCCTTTTGGCATGATGGCGGGCGTGCGGGCGAGATGGGGCGACTGTGGCAGAGCCTGTCCCATGTTCGGCCGGCGGCTCGGGGCGGGCGGCGCGAAGCCTGGGCGCCCGAGTGTTTTCGGTTAAGTATAGCGAATTACTAGGATTAAGAAACAGAGCTCGCGCCCTTCACGAGGTGACCTCATGCGAGGGGAAGTGTTTCTCCAAAAGCCGAGCGTTTCCTAGGGTGCATGCTCTCTTGCCGCGGCGTCTGTTAACAAATGGTCCCCGGACCCGCGCCCCTCGTTGCGTTATCCGTTAACAAATCACCCCCCCAGGCCCGCGTTCCTCGCTGCGCCATCCGTTAACAAATCGCTCATAAGCAAGAAACCTTTCGGTGACGCGTGTGAACGGAGTACCATAAAGGGCACGCGATTGCGCTCTGCGTTTGCGCACGGTTCAACGTTTCGATACGAGGGGAGCACCCATGGCAGCAGAGAAGAAGGATATCGACTGGGGTAGCCTCGGCTTCGCCTATCAGCCCACGGACTACAGCTACGTCTGCAACTACAAGGACGGCGCTTGGGAGGAGGGCGGCCTCACCACCGATCACAGCCTCACGCTCTCCGAGTGCGCGGGCATCTTCCATTACTGCCAGGAGGTCTTCGAGGGTCTCAAGGCCTATACCACCAAAGACGGCGACATCGTCTGCTTCCGCCCGGACCTCAACGCCTCCCGCATGGCCGACTCCGCCCGCCGCATCGTGATGCCGCCCTTCCCGGAGGACAAGTTCATCGAGGCCGTTAAGATGGTCGTCAAGGCCAACGAGGCGTGGGTGCCGCCGTTCGGCTCGGGCGCTACGCTCTACGTTCGTCCGTTCATGGTGGCAACGGGCGAGGTCATCGGCGTGGCGCCGGCGGACGAGTACCAGTTCCGCATCCTCGTGACGCCCGTGGGCCCGTACTATTCCGGCGGCGTGAAGCCCGTTGCGCTCAAGGTGCCCGAGTACGACCGCGCCGCACCGCACGGCACCGGCGCCATCAAGGCCGGCCTCAACTACGCCATGAGCTTGTATCCCAGCGTTCAGGCACATGCCGAGGGCTTTGCCGACAACATGTTCCTCGACCCCATGACTCGCACCTATGTTGAGGAGTCCGGCGGTGCCAACTTCCTCTTCGTTGATCAGGACGGCACGCTCGTGGTGCCACAGAGCCACACCAACTCCATTCTGCCGTCCATCACGCGCCGCAGCCTGGTGCAGGTGGCGCGCGACATGCTCGGCATGACCGTGGTGGAGCGACCGGTCGAGTTCGCCGAGGTCCAGGCGGGTGCGTTCGTCGAGTGCGGCATGTGCGGCACGGCGGCGGTCATCAGCCCGGTGGGCAAGGTCGTGAACGGCGACGAGGAGATCGTCTTCGGCGAGGGCGGCATGGAGCACGTGGGCCCGGTCATGCAGAAGCTGCGCGAGACGCTCACTGGCATCCAGGCCGGCGAGATCGAAGGCCCTGAGGGCTGGATCGTTAAGGTCGCATAGGTCGTTCATTCCCGGCGGAGGCCCCGCTTCCCCTTGTTCCGATGTCCTCGCGCTGCGCGCTGCGGATTACGGAACAAGAGAAAGCGGGGCCTCCTGCGTTTACGGCCTTTCTGGGGCTGAGTAGGGGCTGCGGCGGGCTTGGGCGAGCATCACTTCGCTCGCTCGCGTGCATTCGCGTGGTGCGTGCGCCGCTGCGCTCGCTCGCGTGCATGGGGCGCGTGTGGCGCACCGCTTCGCCCGCACTTCGGGCTTATATGCTTCGAGCACATATCAGTGCACCCCCCCTGCTGCGCAAAACATGTACACGAGCGTCACGAATCGCCGTTTTTCGGCCAGATTTTGACGCTCGTGTACACGTTTTGGGTGAGGCGCTGTGCGGGTTTGAATCTCTCGCTCGTTACAGAAAAAGCCCGGGCTGGGTGACCGGCACGGGCTTCGAGCGTCTATGGCGGAGAGAGAGGGGCCCGAGGCACCGCTTCGCGCCGCCGTCCGCTGCGGCCGCTCGCGCGGCCTTGCGTGCTTCGCTGGAAAACGCTCCGCCTTTCCTCAGCTCCGCACCTTCACAGGGTTCGAATCCCTCACCCGCTGCAGAAAAAAGCCCGCGTCCAAAAAGAACGCAGGCTTGGTATTCACCATGGCGGAGAGAGAGGGATTCGAACCCTCGAGACGCTCACGCGCCCAACGGTTTTCAAGACCGCCGCATTCAACCGCTCTGCCATCTCTCCGTGGTAGGTAATGATAGCATCGAATACCGACCGGCGTGAGAAAGAGGGGCGGCCGTGGGCGACGAGCGGAATATCGACATGTCTCTGGGCGGGCCGGACGAGCGCTTCATGCGCGAGGCACTGGTCGAGGCGCATGCGGCAGCGGCGGAAGGCGAGGTACCCATCGGGGCTGTTGTGGTCTACGAAGGCGAGATTATCGCCCGGGCGCACAACCGTCGTGAGCTGGACGAAGACCCCTCTGCGCATGCGGAGTTCTCGGCGATGGTCGCGGCAGCCCGCGCGCTCGGACGCTGGCGGCTCACGGGCTGCACGGTGTATGTGACCCTCGAGCCCTGCGTTATGTGTGCGGGTCTTATGGTGAACGCGCGTGTGACCCGCTGCGTTTACGGCGCGGCCGACCCCAAGGCAGGCGCGCTTGGGTCGCTTTACCAGCTGAATGCCGACCGACGGCTCAACCATGCGTTTGCGGTGACGGCGGGGGTGCTTTCCAACGAGTGCGCAGGTGTGCTCAAGGCTTTTTTTGCCGAGCTTCGGGGTGAGGGGCGTGCGAACGACGCGCACGACTCGAAACGAGACGAGGCATTGCGTTCTCGAAACGGCTCTATGCTGACCCAGCGCTGCGGGCGAGATGCGGTGGCTGCGACGGCGTTGTGTGCCGAAGGCGCTCATGCTGCGGCTGCGGGCAGCGAGGGCTGCCTTGCCGCGGACGGTGTGCGTGCTACAGCTGCGGGCGGCGTGACCGGCCTTGCCGCGGACGGCGCGCGTGCCGCTGCCCAGCCGGGCTCCGCTTCCCGTGCCACGGACGGTGCGCGCGCTGCCACTTTGTTGGGTCCCTCTCCCCGTGTGCTCCTGGCAATCGACTCCTTTAAAGGTTCCGCCACGAGCGCTCAGGCAGAAGCATGGGTGACTGAGGGCATTCTCCATGCGTGCCCGAATGCGCGGGTGACGGCTATGCCTATCGGAGACGGAGGAGAAGGGACGGGGGAGGCGCTCGCGGCATCGGGTGGAACGACGAGGCGCGCGGCGCAGGCGCACGACGCGTTCGAGCACGTTATTTCCGCTGAATACTTGCTGTCCGATGCTGCAGGGAACGTGTCTTCAGCAGCGATTGCCGGCTCCGCTGCAGATTCGGAATCCGTGCGTTCAGCAGAAGCGAGCGACGTATTCTCCGCAGTACACGAGGAGAGCGGGCACGGCACCGAGTGCTCCGTCGGCACTTCCCATGAAGCGTTCATCGAGATGGCGGTCGTCGCGGGCCTCGGTAGCTCTGACCGAACTTCCCAAGCTGCGCTCGCGGCCACGACCTACGGCGTGGGTGAGCTGGTGCTCGACGCGATTGCGTCCGGCGCGCAAACCATCTATCTCGGCCTCGGAGGGAGCGCGACCAACGACGGTGGTGCGGGATTTCTGCAGGCGCTCGGCGCGCGGCTGCTCGATGCGGACGGTCGGGACATCCCAACGGGTCTCGCGGGACTTGAGCAGGTCGCTTCTATCGATCTGGCGCCGGCGGTGCTGGCGCTCGGACCCGCGCGCCTTATCGCGCTTTCGGATGTGACGAATCCGCTGGTGGGATCGCGAGGCGCCCTGCGCGTTTTTGGCCCGCAGAAGGGGCTGGCCCAAGACCCCGACGCGCTCGATACTTACGACCGCTGGATGGTCCGCTACGGGGCGCTGCTCGATGCGGCGTGTCGCGCGGTGGCTACCCCGCGCTTCCGCTCGCTGGCCGGTGTACCCGGAGCGGGTGCAGCGGGCGGTTTGGGTGCGGCGGTGCTCGCGCTTGGGGGCGCGCTCACGCCTGGGATTGATGCGGTGCTTGATCGCGCCGGGTTCGATGAGGCGCTGCGCGACTGCGATGTAGTGGTAACCGGCGAGGGAATGATGGACGGCCAGACGGCGGGCGGCAAGGCACCGCTCGGCGTGGCGCGCCGCGCCCGGGCCGCCGGCGTGCCCGTGGTTGCTGTGGTGGGTGGCCGAGCCGATGATCTTGACGCCGTGTACGAGCAAGGAGTTGACCTCGTTCTGCCCATCGTGCGTAGGCCGATGGATCTCTCCCATGCTCTCGACCCCAGCCAGACGCGCGCCAACCTCCGCACCGCCGGCGAGGCTGCCATCCGCGCGTATCTGCTATAAGGTCGGCAGCTCCTTGTTTTCCGAGCGCTGGGCGAGGGGGTGCTGCTGGAAACTCCATACATGCCGCTATGAGCGCCGTTAATTCCAAGTATGCAGAGGCGGGCGTGTCGCGGTTTTTTTCTGTTGGGGTTAATCGATGTTTTCCTAGACGGCGGCGGTGGAAGCGGGTACCATAGACCAAGCGCCTAGCGCGCTCGATGGGTTCGGGTGACGATATGTTCCGAACCTGGTCAGGTCCGGGAGGAAGCAGCCATAAGGAGCCTCTGCCGGGCACCCGGATCCATCGAGCGCACGGGCGCTTTTTGTATAAGGAACGTGTATAAGGAGCGCATTGCCAGGCAGGGAGCACGCCCGCCGAGAGAGGGGTGCTTACTAGGTGGGGGTGCGTCCGCCGAGCGAGGAGCGCGCTGCCGGGTAAGGATTGCGCCCGCCGGGCGAGGAGCGCGCTGCTAGATAGAGAGCGCACTTGCTAGACCCTCCGCGCTCTGCCCCGCTCCGGCATGCGTCTCTTAATTCCTTGTTGCACCCACTAGTTCATGCCGTTTCGTTTTGCGAGCTCAACCCGCTTGTCCTATCATGGCTTGAGCAATCCATTGCCTGACCGAAGGCGGTCTATGTTCAAGCTCCTCAAACGCTTCGGTGGCTCGTACCGCGCGAACCTTGTTCTCGGTCCGCTCTGCAAGCTCATCGAAGTCGTGTTCGACCTGTTCACGCCCATCATTGTGGCCTATATGATCGACGCGGGCGTGGGCACGCGCAGCGTGCAGCCCGTACTCACAGGCGGCGGAATCCTTCTCGCGATGGCCGCCGTGGCCATCCTCTTCGCCCTCGCCTGCCAGAAGATGGCCTCGCGCGCGTCGCAGGGCATGGGCACGAGCATCCGCCACAGCCTGTACGAGCACATCAACGCGCTTTCGCATGCTGACCTCGACCGCTTTGGTACGCCTTCGCTCACCACGCGCATCACCAACGACGTCAACCAGGTTCAGCTTGCCATCGCGCTCGGCATACGGCAGCTCATGCGCTGGCCGTTTCTGGCCGTGGGCTCGCTTGTCGCTGCGCTCGCTATCGACGTGCGGCTCGGGCTCATCTTCGTCGTGTCGATGGCCGTGGTGGGCGGTCTCTTCTGGTTTGTCATGAAGGCATGCATTCCGTATTACCGCAGTATGCAGGCAAAGCTCGACCGCATCGCGCTCATCGTGCGCGAGGGGTTGTCGGGCGTTCGCGTGGTGCGCGCCTTTGTTAGAGAGGGGCACGAACGGCGGCGCCTCGCCGATGCAGCCCAAGATCAAGCTGCTACCGCCATTGCGGCCGGCCGGCTCTCCTCGGTGCTCAACCCTGTGACTTTTTTGGTGATGTACCTCGCTGTTTGCGCCATCCTTTGGGCGGGTGGCATCCAGGTGAACATCGGCGGGCTCACGCAGGGTCAGGTCGTGGCCTTTGTGAGTTACATGACCCAGGCGCTGCTTTCTATCGTATACGTGGCGAATCTCGTGGTGGTGTTTACCAAGGCGAGCGCCTCGGCCGCGCGCGTGAACGAGGTGCTCGCGTGCCAGCCGAGCGTGACCGACGAGGGCGCCGAGCCCGTAGAGCTGTGGGGCTCGGCGGGCCTGCCGGACGCGGCGGAGCAGGCGGATGGCGGGGGGCTGCCGGACGCGGCGAAGCAGGCGGGCGCGTCGAAACGGGTTCCCACGCTTGCCCTGCGTAACGTCTCTTTTGCTTACCCCGGTGCGGCTGCGGACGCCGTGCACGATGCGACGCTCACACTCATGCCGGGACAGACGCTCGGCGTGATTGGCGGAACGGGGTCGGGCAAGTCGACGCTCGTCTCGCTCATTCCGCGGCTCTACGACGCGACGGAAGGGGCGGTCGAGGTGCTTGGCCGCGATGTGCGCGCGTGGCAGCTCAAGCAGCTTAGGCAGGTCGTGGGCATGGTGCCCCAGCAGGCTATGCTTGTTTCGGGAACCATCCGCTCCAACCTCATCTGGCGCGATGCTAAGGCCACGGACGATGATCTTTGGCGTGCTCTCGAGCTTGCGCAAGCGGCGGAGTTCGTTCGCGCGCTGGCCGACGGTCTCGATGCTCCGGTTGAGGCAGGCGGCAAGAATTTCTCCGGCGGCCAGCGCCAGCGCCTTACTATCGCACGAGCGCTCGTTGGGGCGCCTAAGCTGCTGATTCTGGACGACTCGGCCTCCGCGCTCGACTATAAGACCGACGCCGCCCTGCGCGTGGCGCTTGCGTCGTACGGGCGCGACGCTGCTGCGTCTGGGGAGCTGCCCCCGGCCGTTGTGGTGGTCTCGCAACGCGTTGCCAGCGTGCGCGCCGCGGACCTCATCTGTGTCATGCGCCGCGGCAACGTGGTGGGGCTCGGCACGCATGACGAGCTTGTTCGTACCTGCGCCATCTACCAAGAGATCTGCGCCTCCCAAGGCGTCGAGGATGAGACAGTTTCACCCGGGATGAGACAGTTTCCCCCGGCACAACTGTCTCATGAGACAGTTTCACCCGGCACAACTGTCTCACGTCATGAGGAGGTGCGCCATGGCTAATCCGTACGGTGCGGTGGGCTCGGTGGCGACGGTTGCCTCGAGTATCTCGAGCGGTGCCGGTGGCGCCTCGGGCGGCCCCGACGCGCCGGGCGGCCGGGACGATTCGCTCAAGAGCGCGCTCTCTACAGGCCAGGTGCTCGGCCGGCTCATCGGGTGCATTCGCCCGCACCTGGGCTCGTTCTTGCTGTCGTTTGCCGCCTCGGCCATCTCGGTCGTGCTCCAGCTCTATGTGCCCATTCTTGTGGGGCGCGGAATCGACTGCATCATCGCGGCAGGCCGGGTGGACTTTAGTGCGCTCGCACCCCTCCTCTTGCAGCTCATCGCGGTCATTGTGGGCGCGGCCGCCTTCCAGTGGGTGCAGGGGTACTGCGTGAATCGCCTCGCCTACGAGACCGTGCGCGATTTGCGCACCCAGGCGAACGACAAGCTCAGCCGCATGCCCATCTCGTTCATCGACGGCCATGCGCACGGCGACCTCATGAGTCGCGTGGTCAACGACGCCGATCAAGTTGGCGACGGCTTGCTCCAGGGGCTCACTCAGTTCTTCACCGGGGCGGTAACGATCGCGGGGACGCTTGCGTTCATGCTTTCCATCTCGGTTCCCATGGCGGTGGTTGTGGTGCTCGTGACGCCGCTCTCGGTGCTCGTGGCCTCTGCAATCGCGCGGTTCTCCAACTCGAGCTTCGTCGATCAGCAGCGCATCCAGGGGCAGCTCGGTGGGTATGTCGAGGAGTTTGTGGGGTGCCAGAAGCTCGTCGACGTGTTCGCCTACGGCGACGAGGTGCTCGAGGGGTTCGACGCCCTCAACCAAGAGCTCTATGTTGCCGGTGAGCGCGCGCAGTTCCTGAGCTCGCTGTCCAATCCGGGAACGCGCGCCGTGAACAACGTGATCTACGCCATCGTTGCGGTCATGGGGTGTATCTGCGTCATCACTGGATGGCCGGCGGCGCTCACGGTGGGCGGGGTGCAGACTTTCCTCTCGTATGCCAATCAGTACACGAAGCCGTTCAACGAGATCACCGGCGTAATCACGCAGATTCAGGCCGCCTTCGCCTCGGCGCGACGCCTCTTCGCGCTCATGGACGCGCCTGAAGAAGAGCCCGATGCGCCGGATGCCGTCGAGCTGGATGAGCCCCGGGGGTCGGTGGAGCTTTCGCACGTGGACTTCTCCTATGTTCCCACCCGCCCGCTTCTGCGGGACATCTGCGTGCACGCTGAGCCTGGCCAGCGGTTCGCCCTGGTGGGGCCCACCGGTTGCGGCAAGACGACCCTCATCAACCTGCTGCTGCGCTTCTACGATGTGGATGCTGGTGAAATTCGCGTGGATGGCGCAGATACCGCGCGCATCGCGCGCGATAGCCTCCGGCGCGCCTTCGGCATGGTGCTGCAGGAGTCGTGGCTCTTCGAGGGCACGGCGCACGACAACATCGCGTACGGCAAGCCCGATGCGACGCGCGAGGAGGTCGTTGCGGCGGCGGAGCGAGCGCGAGCCGATTCGTTCATCCGCGCTCTGCCTCAGGGCTACGACACGGTGATCCCCGAAGATGGCGGCACCTTTAGCCAAGGCCAGCGCCAGCTGCTGTGCATCGCGCGCGTGATGCTCACCGATCCGGCCATCCTCCTGCTCGACGAAGCCACCTCGAGCATCGACACCCGCACCGAGCTTCAGGTGCAGCGCGCGTTCGACGAGCTCATGAAGGGGCGGACGAGCTTTATCGTCGCGCACCGGTTGAGCACCATTCGCAATGCCGATTGCATTCTGGTAATGCGCGATGGGGAGATTATCGAGCGCGGGACGCACGACGAGCTGCTTGCCGCGGGCGGTGCCTATGCCGAGCTCTATACCTCGCAGTTCACCCACGCTTAAGCGAGGTGGCTCGCTGCGCGACAGCGGTGCCAAGGGAAACTGTCACGTTGGCGGGGCGTGAGGCGCCAACACCCGGTGTCCGCGCGTCAAATGAATCGTAGACACCCGGTGTTCGCGATTCATTTTCGCGCGTGATGAATCGTAGACACCGGGTGTCTGCGTTTCATCCAAAAACTTCTTGCATTGTATATAGGTGTGTATATACTGTACTTAACGGGTATACACACTATACCCAAACAGGCTTACCGAGACGTCAGGCAAGCCTGTTGCCTGGCGGGGGACGCCCCGTTGGGCGCTGCGGATGCGCGGCGTCGAGGTTTCACGCTCGCCATCCAGGTAACGGAAAGGATTCGGATTCGTGGAACTCATCATCTCCAACGCGAGCAGCAAGCCCATCTACGAGCAGATCACGGGTCAAATCAAGGCCATGATCCTCTCTGGAGAGCTTGCCGAGGGCGAACAGCTCCCGAGCATTCGCGCGCTGGCCAACAGCCTGCGGGTGAGCGCCATCACCACGAAGCGCGCCTACGCCGACCTTGAGGCCGATGGCTTCATTGAGACGGTCCAAGGAAAAGGAAGCTTCGTCGCCGGAGGCAACGCGGAGCTCATCCGCGAGGAGCAGCTGCGTCAGGTGGAGGAGCTCATGGGGCAGGCGGTCGATGCCGGCCGCGCCATGGGCCTCTCGAAGACCGAGCTTACCGAGATGTTCACCTTGCAGCTCGAAGACGGGGACTGATGGCGGGGCCGAAATGCCAAATACGGTGAGTCAAAACGGGACAGTCCCAATTTGACCGATTTAACACCTCGGTCCCAGGGTCAACCGAAAGGACAGTACGATGACGATTGTCGAAAGCCGGGGGCAGGTCCCGGGTGCCGCGCAGGACGTCCCGCTCATCGAGGCGCGCGGAATCATCAAGCACTATGACGGTTTTTCGCTCGATAACGTAAGCCTCTCTGTGGGCGAGGGCGAGGTCGTTGGCTTCGTTGGCAAGAACGGCGCCGGCAAGTCGACTACCATCAAGGCACTGCTGGGCCTCGTCAAGCTCGATGGAGGCGAGGGATCCATCCTCGGCGTCCCGTCGAGCGAGCTCTCCCGCCCCGTGCACGCCGGGACGAAGGAGCGCATCGGTGTGGTTTTCGACACGATTTCCATGCCCGGGCACCTTCGCGTCGCCGATGTGGGGCGCGTATTCTCCCATGCGTACGCCTCATGGAATCCTCGCATGTTCGAGCAGCTCACGCACGATTTCGATCTTGCTGCTACCAAGCAGGTGAAGGAGCTCTCACGCGGCATGGGCATGAAGCTCAGCCTCGCCTGTGCGCTCAGCCACGATGCGCGCGTACTCATCCTAGACGAGGCGACCGCGGGCCTCGACCCCATGGCTCGTGACGAGCTCCTCGACCGATTGCTCGATTTCGTCGCCATGCCTGGGCGCGCCATCCTCATGTCGAGCCACATTACCTCCGACCTCGAGCGCATCGCGGACCGGGTGCTGGGCATCGACGGCGGGCGGATCATCTTCGACTTGGCTAAAGACGAAATCACCGACGAGATGGGTATCGCCCGCTGCCGCGTGGCGGAGTTCGAGCGCATCTGCGCAAGCGGCATCATCCCCGAGGGCCAGCTGCGTTATCGCAAGAACGACTATGGCATCGACCTGCTCGTTCCCGATCGCTTTGTCTTCGCCGAGAACTTCCCCAACGTTCCGTGCGACCGGATGTCCATCGACGACTATCTCTCCCTTACCCTGAAAGGTGGTGTGCGGTAAATGAAGCGCGCGTACCTTATGGAAATGACGATTTTCCGCGATTACATCAAGCAGCTCATGGGCGTTGGCTTTTTCGTCTCGATATTCGTTTCGGCGGGCATGGGTTCGATCGTGGCCGCGCCGGCGATTCTCACCACGATGTTCTTCATGATGGGCTGCATGTCGGCGAGCGCTTACGACGAGCAGAGCAACTGGGGCGCCTTCCGGCTGACCATGCCGGTGAGCCGCCGCGATGTGGTGCTCGGCCGCTACGGCGTCATCGTGACGCTCGGGTTCCTGGGCATGGCGGCGGGCTGGGCTGCCTGCCTGCTCATCCTGGCTTTGGGGAGTGCCGTTGAGCTTCCGTTCGGCCTTTCGGATGCCATCGCGTTTGACGAGGGCATGTTCCTGGGAGCGGTTTTCTCTACCGCGTTTTGCATGGCGCTCGGCTCGCTCATCGCATCGATCGAGACGCCCATCTACTTCAAGTTCGGACAGAACAAGACCACGCAATGGCTGCCCATGATCACCGTGCTGCTCTTCGTGGGGCCCATGCTCATCATCAACGGCACCGGCATCTTGGACAACGGATCGATGAGCTTCGGCAACCTCGCCTCGCTTCTGGGGTTCATCGAGACGCCCGTTGGCGTGGCGACGTGCTTTGCGATCTTCCTCGCGTTCACGGTCGTGGTGCTTGGTATCTCTGCCGCCGTCTCGCTCAAGCTCTACGAAGGGCGCGAGCTGTAGGCGCGAGCATCCTCGCTCTCAGAATTCTCCTTTTCCGCTTGCACAAGAAGGACCGCAGCTGCCTGCATCAGTTCTTTTCGCGAATGGATCCCAAGCTTTTTGTAGGCGTGCTGTAGATGGGTTCGGACGGTATGCACGCTGATCCCCAAGATCTCTGCAATATGGTTCGTAGTGTATCCGTGCAACGCCTGCATGACCACTTCCCGCTCTCGGCACGTTAACTCGTTTTCAAGAGTCGAACGCCACGTTTGCTGCGAGGGACAGTCGGCGTTATGCCCGGCGTCTCGGCCGGCGGCTCGCCCCAGCGCGTTCGAGCATTCTTCAGGATGGTTCGGCTTGCAGGTAATTGCATCGAGGAAAACTGAGGCGGAGACGCCCAGCATGACGAATTGGACGGGAATGCCGATGTGCCTCAGCAGAGCGTAGGAAAAGAGCGTTACGGCAACGAAGACGATTCTTTTTCTATGCACGTTTGTGATGAATATCCTGAATGCAAAGGAGAGGGCAACGATTAGGCATCCGTCGAGAGCGAGGTGCGCGCTATTGAGGAGCGCGAATGCAGCCGATCGGGAGGGATCATACTGCTGAGCGGCAAGCAAGTCCGCCGTATGGCGAGAGAGCCCGAGCATAAGGACTACGAGGAACATAAACACGGGTATTGCCAGTGTTAAGGAGCGCCGCCCTTTTCGCGGTTCTGGAAATAGGGGCACGCCGCATGCATACGTCAGAGCAAGCGAAATGGCGATCTTCCAAGCAAGGGGCCACGTTGAAGCGAGTACAGCGGAAAATGCCGAGCATAGAATGTCTGCAGCTACATACAAAAGGACCAGCAGCGTTAATCCTGCAGCAACGCCAGAAGACCGTTGGAGCTTTGCGGCGGTAAGAAGCATCATAGGTTGTTTGGCTTTTCCCGTTGTCGCTTTTGCCGTGTGATCGCATGTGAATTTGGCATCTGCATAGAGCTCGAGGAACATGTCTTTTGAGGAGACTCCAAGCTTGCGATATAGGCGAGCCGCGTATGTCGACACGGCAGATTTAGAGATTCTAAGGCGCTGCGCTATGTCTGAGAACGCTTTGCCGCAAATCAGCTGTTGCGCTACGTTCAACTCCTGTTGGGATAGGCCGTGAGACTTTAGAAGCATGCTGACCGCCGAAGCATTCGCTTCACTGTCTGGTGAAGCGCTCGGTTTGCTTATCAAAAAGGAGCTGTGCTTAATGAGTCGAGAGCGTGAAGCGATGATGGCGCATGCTCCGGCGCAAGCTACGAGTCCAAGCTGGAGCAAGCCGAAGTATGGGTCATTGATTGGGGCCGCCGCAGCGTTGTGGAACAGTCTTATGGCGAGCGCGGTAAGTAGAAGCGGCATGAACTGAGCTTTGTCAGAGATGAGATTGCGGCCGTTTTTGCTATCGCTGGAATTGTTGCGAGCTTGAGAGCCATCGCAAGCATGGCGCGATGGCGAGACCAAAAAGAAAATGGAAAGAAAGCCGATGATGAGCCCGAGTTCGGGAATGCTGTATCCCAATGCGGCTTGAACGAGGGCAAGCAGGAGGAAAAAGAGCGGGGTTGCCGTTTCCCCTGCCTTTGCGCGCAGGGCACGGGAGATGCTTGAGGTGATGAGTGCAAGCAGCAGACACGTAGAAAACGCGACGTCGCTGTACTCCTTGGTGTGGGAAAGTGAAATAGAGGGTACGAAGCTTGAAGTGTTCGAACAGAGAGCACATGCAAGGCCGAGCGACAGGAACTCAAAGAGACGCGCTGAGTCAATGGGCCCAGGTATGCATGTTCGCGCGTCGCGATGAGGCTGCGCTGAATGCTGGCTGAGAAGAAGGACGATTGCGCCGCCCATAAGCAGGGCTTGTGGAGCGATTGCATAGAGCGTGAAAGCTGCAAGCCCGGGGATGATTCGCACCCGTTGAGGTTCCCATCGGCGGCATAGGGCAAGAACCGCGAGCAGCAGGGAAAGGGGCGGTGCTAGATGCATGATTGATGCCGAACAGACGAGCATGAGGGTGTATGGGTGCTTCAAAGGGCAAGGAAGGGCAAGTTTGCTTCGCATGCTGTTCAACATGCTCTGCGCCCTGTGTGCGCGCAGGACAAAGAGCAAAAGAACGGCTGCAATCGCTCCAATGAGAGCATAGGGTCCATGCAGTGACCCTATGCTCTCGCTAAATGGGGGCAGTATGCACCGAACAATATGAAACGACCAGGTCGTAACTGCATATGGTGCAAGGCGGTGAAGTACGCGCTTTGACGTCCTTCGGTATGTGCCGGCGACGTATTCCATGTTGTCCCGGCTTAGATGTCAATCGCGCTCCGTTTGGTCTTGGGAGGTGCGCAAAGCGTCTCTCACCGCCTTGCGGATGACGAGGTAGAGAAGTGCGAGCATGATGAGGCGGGGCATAAACCAATACAGTAATCCTAGAAGTATCCCAGTAAGCTGTGTGATTGTTGGCAACATGGCGTTCTCCCCATCATACAATGCCGACTGCTTTCATCGTCGAGCGTTCAGTTTGCTATGAGACGGGACCTCCGTTCATCCAGCCGCTTCCATTACTGTAAAACTCTGCGTAGAAGTGACAGGCAGTCGCAATTTGCGTAAGAGGCTTGATCTGACAAGAGTAGCTAACGCACAGCGTCTGCCCCTGATCGAGCTTGGTGTAGCTATAGGTAAGGTTCGATACTGATCCGGGATTCGCTTGAATCCAGGCATTTTGAACAGTCGTAATGTTATTTCCTGATGTGTTATATGTGGCGACGGCGTCGACCTGTGTTGGAGCGAGCTTGATGACGCATGACATTGTTGCGACGCCAGTCTTGAGCGCTCGGGTGAGCGCCTGAGGACCTGGTATCAGGTTTTCATGCACCTCGGCTCCTTCTTGTTTCGCCTTCCTGACTGCTTCTTCCCAAAGCGCTTTTGCTTGCTCGCCCTTGCTGGTGTCGTTCGACACATTAGCAGAAGCCATTGTCTGAGCATTTGCGATGCTGGGGAAGGCCGCAATAAATGTTGCGGAAGCAAGGGAGGCCAAGAATCCGCGACGGCTTATGTTGGCCCGTTGATTCGACTGGTCCATGGTTATCTCCTCGCGTTGAGGTTCTGATGCATGAAAGGGATCCTTCACATGACAAGCATGCCCCGCGAGATGCCATATGTCTGTAGTGCAAATAGATGATATTGCGTGAATGGGGCAATATGGGCGGTGAACGGCTGCGCATTGCTTGTTTCATGCGTCGAGACACGCTGGCAGTTCGTGAATCGTCAAATGGATACAGAGTCTATGAGGGGTCAACGGAGTGTCGCCGTCCCGTTCTGGCTCTACGAGGGGTGCGAGCTGTAAGGTTCCGCCGTTCTGACGTGGGTCGCTGGCGCCTGCCACCTTTGTCCCGCGTGCGTGACAGTCGTGCCAGGGGAAGCCATCACATCCGTCTTCTTGAATAGTTGAAGTCCTCAGTTTGGTCTTTCTCGGCTGAAAATGTACCAAATTGAGGACTTTAATGCGATCCACGGAGGTTTCACATGTCGCGTGCGGTTGATCAAGAGCTGGCCCGTCTGTTTTCCGCCGCCGAAGATTCCGGAACCTGCCTGTACGTTACCGAGCGTTGCCTTCGCAAATCGCTTGAGCGGAGGATGCGCGACGGGAGCGCCGTGTGCCCGCATCGGTCTTTGTACGCCCGCGCGCCGTATTGGCACGCGTTGCGTCCCGACGACCAAGCGCTGCATATCATACGAGGCCTCCAGCAGGCTCATCCCTCATGGGTGTTCTGCGCTCAGTCCGCAGGGCTGGTATGGGGCCTACCCATTTCGTATCGCAACCTCACGCCGATCCATGTCATTACCGGATCGCATCGGCAGCCCGCAGGCCAGTCAATCACGGCCCACGCGTTGCGCGACGAATCCATCCAGATGGTCCGCGGTGTGCGGGTGACGACGCTTCCGCGCACGGTGTTCGATTGCCTGCGCGCTGCTACCTTTGTCGACGGGCTTGCCATAGCCGACCGGTCGCTACGCATGTATGCCCCGGAACAGCGTCGCGAGTTTCGTGGCGAGCTCAAGCGCCTGTCGTACAGGCGCAAGGGAGGGCGGCGTGCCGTCGGAATCATGGGATATGCGGATGCGCGCAGCGAGAGCTGGGCGGAATCTGCGGCTCGTGCACTCATCATCATGCAGGGCTTTGCGTTGCCGAAGTTACAGGCGCCGTTTGACCAGCCGTTCAGTCCCGGACATGTCTATTACGTCGACATGCTCTTTACGCGCTCAGATGGCAGCAAAGTGATTGGTGAGGTGGATGGCAACGAGAAGTATTGGAACCCGTCGATGCTCGCGGGACGTTCCACCGCGCGCGTGCTCGCGGACGAGCAGCACCGCGAATCCGAGCTCACGATGTATGGCATGCCGCTGATGAGGATATCGGTCGATGACATCGTGCATCCCCAGCAGTTCTATAGGAAGCTCAAGGCGTATGGTATTCCGCAAAGCGATGCAGCTGCTGAGAAGGTGCGGAGACTGGCGAAATCCGCTCCGGGGAGCGCGCTGTTCTTTGCATCGATGCCCCTGCCGAGACCGAAAGAGCTGAAGCTCATGTTGCAGAAGGCCGGGCTGGAAGAAGGTCAAGTGGGGGAGGGCGAGGTGTCTGATTGAGCCCCATTGCAAGTGGATTCACTGGCTTCTTTACGTTGAAGCCCTCATTTTTGTATGCTTATGCCTCAAAAATGGACCAGAATGAGGACTTCAACGCTAAAGGGGGCGTGGAAGATGCGGGCGAATGGCCTACATGGCAACCCGCTCATCGTATGTCGCGCCATAATGGGTACAAAGGATGAGGTTATAGGAACGAAGACGGGAGCAAGCATGAGGTGTCTTATTGTGGTGAGTAGCGCGGGCGGAAATACCCGCATGGTGGCGGAGCATCTGGAGCGCGAGCTGCGCAGCGCTGGATGCGAGGTGCCCGGTGTCGCGGATGTCGCCGCGGTGAGTGAAGACGAGACCCGTGCTGCCGACGTGGTGCTTGCAGGCTTTTGGACCGATAAGGGCGATTGCGCCCCCGAGATGGCGACGTTTTTGGAGCGTTTGTCCGGCAAGCGCGTGTTCCTGTTCGGCACGGCGGGGTTCGGGGGCAGCCCCGAATATTTCGAGCGCATCCTGGGTAACGTGCAAAAGCACCTCCCTGCCGATGCGGAAATCCTTGGTACGGCGATGTGCCAGGGGAAGATGGGCGCTGGCGTGCGCAAGCGCTACGAGGCGATGCTTGCCGAGAATCCCGGCGACGCCCGCATCCAGGCGATGATCGACAACTTCGACGCGGCGCTCGCACATCCGACCGAGGAGGATGTCGCGCGAATCACGGCTGCTGCTCAGCGCGCACTCGGCGTGTGACGCATGTGTTAGGTGAGACACTTGTGCCGGGTGAAACTGTCTCATTCGCGACACCGGTGCCGGGGGATGCTGCCATGCTTGCGGCGCCCCGAGGCGTAATCTGCCGACGCCCCGTCTTTCGCATGGTTCTAGTCCTAGACTTCGTTGATTGCATGGGCTGGTTTTACGGCGCGCGCCTCGCCCCAACGGTCTCACTTCGGCGATAATAAACGCACGGAGCTTTCAGCGGAGGGGACATATGGAAGGAATGCATATGGCAGAAACCACGCCGGCCAAGGTTTATTTCACCAACTTGCGCTCGTATGGGCGCGAGAGCCAGCTCGACAAATTGAAGCGGCTCATCCGCCGTGCGGGCATCGACCAGATTGACTTCGAGAACAAGTTCGTCGCCATCAAGCTGCATTTTGGCGAGCTTGGCAACCTGAGCTTCCTGCGCCCCAACTATGCGCGCGCCGTGGCCGACGTGGTGAAGGAACTCGGCGGCAAGCCGTTTCTTACGGACTGCAACACGCTCTACGTGGGCAGTCGCAAAAACGCGCTCGAGCACATCGACTGCGCGTACCAAAACGGCTTCACGCCCTATGCGACGGGCTGCCAGGTGATTATCGCCGACGGCCTCAAGGGTACCGACGAAGTGCCCGTTCCGGTGAAGAACGGTGAGTATGTGCAAGAGGCGAAGATCGGCCGCGCGCTCATGGATGCGGACATCGTTATCAGCCTTACGCATTTTAAGGGTCATGAGCAGGCCGGCTTTGGTGGATGCATGAAGAACCTCGGCATGGGCGGCGGCAGTCGTGCCGGCAAGATGGAGCAGCACGCCGCAGGAAAGCCGAGCGTTACCACCGAGCTGTGTGTTGGATGCCGCGCGTGCGAGCGCATCTGCGCACACGGCGCGATCAGCTTCGAGGGCACGCGCGAGCGCGAGCTGGCGAACGGCACCACGCGCACGGTGCCCGTTGCATCGATCGACCATGACCGCTGCGTGGGCTGCGGGCGCTGCATCGGCGCGTGCAACCAAGATGCCATCGCCCCCGGGTACGACGCTGCCGTCGATGTACTCAACTGCAAGATCGCCGAGTACACGCAGGCCGTGGTGCAGGATCGTCCGAACTTCCACATCTCCATCGCCATGGACATCAGCCCCAACTGCGATTGCCATCCAGAGAACGATACCCCCATCGTGCCTGATCTGGGCATGTTCGCGAGTTTTGACCCCGTGGCGATCGACCAGGCTGCAATCGATATGGCGCTTGCGGCGCCCGCGCTCCCCAATACCGAGCTCACGGACATGCGCGCCAAGCTCGAGGCGGGCGACGGCGTGCCCGAACGCTGCGAGCACGATCACTTCAACATGACGCACCCCGACACCAATTGGCGGAGCATGATCGAGCACGCCGAGAAGATCGGCTTGGGTACGAGCCGCTATGAGCTCATAGAGGTGAAGTAGGCGAAGAGGAGAAGTAGGCGAGGGTCAGACCGTTCGGACATCTCGGCCTATCTGGGGCCGTGCTCCACGTGTGCACCGGGCGGGGCTGCGCGTCGAAGTGGGGCCGCCCGTCCATCCGGTTCGCCTTCGCGCCTACCTTGTCATCCGCCTGTTCCTCAAAGCGTCGCATAACTCAATGATGGGGCCGAAATTCGGGCTTCGTCGTCGAGTTATGCGACGCTTTTTTGACTATGCTGTACAGAACTGCACAGCAACGTTTGGAGTGCGTCCGCAGCCTTTGGTATGCCCGCGGTTGGGCGTGTCGTCAATGCGAGGCGCGGCGTGCATGGGGCAAGGAGGCGACCATGGACATCCCGGTAGTTCTCTCCCATCGAACGGCGGCGCTTATCCGGAGAACGGAGCATTTTGAACGTCTGCGTGCAGCAGCGCGGGCAAACGGCGAGCGCTATGGCGTGGCCCCGTATGTCGAGGAGAGCGATCTGCCCGATATCGGCCTCTCGGCATCCGGCCTCAAGGCATCGGCCATCGTGCAGCGCATCCGGAGCGCGTTATCGACTTGGGGAATCCCCGACCGGGACCTCGTTCGGCTCGACGTGATGGTCCCCTTTGCGGAAGATCGTGTGCGGACGCGCGGCATGGCCTGCCATGCACTCGGCCGTGCGATTGGAGAGAACGACGTGTTCCCGGTGGCGAGAGGCCTCGTGGCGGTGTCGGATGCACTGTGCTTCGCGCAAGCGGGGGCTTGGATGGGCAGCATGGAGCTCATCGAGTGGGCGTATGAACTTTGCGGAGCCTATTTCCTTCCCCTCGATGGAGACTACGCGGAGCGACCTGTGTGCTTGACGCGGGACGAGCTACGCTGTCAGCTCGAGCGCTATCGGGGCGTGCGAGGCACCGCGCATGCGCTGCGAGCTCTCAACTCGGTGCGCGACGGCGCGCGCTCGCCCATGGAGACGGCGCAGGCAATGATGGTTTCCTGCCCAAAATCGATGGGCGGTCTCGGGTATCGCCATATTGTGCTGAATCATCGCGTTGGTGTGCCGCCGGATTATTCCCGGTACACGTCAGCCCCATATTACGAAATCGACCTGTTCGCACCGGTGCGTGGTGTGGGCGTGGAATACGACGGGGATGAACATAGCGAAAAGGCTCGTCGTGGACACGATGCCGAGCGCATGAACGTGCTTTCCCTTATGGGATACGACATCAAGGTACTCACGAGTGTGCAGTTTTCTCGGCAGCTGGATATGCATCGGGCGATGAACGGGATCGCAGCATCGATTGGCATCAAAGTGCCTTCTTCTGCGAAGTTTCAGCAGGCGCAGGAGCAACTCCGCCGCTTTGTCACGCGCAGATGGTGCAACGGGAGTTGACAGTGCGGCGGAGTTGAAAATGCAGCGGAGTTGACGGTGCAGCGGAGTTGACAGTGCAGCGGAGTTGACGGTGCGCAAGGATACGTCGAAAGCGTCGCATAACTCTGGGGTGAAGCCCGATTTTCGGCCTTACCGTCGAGTTATGCGACGCTTTGTCGGTAATGCTTGCAGGGCGCGGTCTGCCGGAGGAGGGTGTCGAGAGTCTTCCCGAGGGATATGTGCCTCCCGCATTCTGCTATAGTTATGCAGACCCTATCTATGGAGGATGTACCGCCCGTATGGCAGATTCGAGTGACAGTCCCCGGCCGCAGTCGACAACGGCTGCGGCGGAAATCGTTGATGTAGCTGATCCGAGCTCTTCGGCATCGGTGAGTGGCGGCGCGGCGTGTGGCTCTGCAGTGCCTCCAACGGCGCTCCCGGATCCTTGCGCCACGTGTCGCAAGCGTCGTCGGTCGTGCCCCAAGTATGCTCAGGACAACAAGGACGGCTCCTCGGCCGGGCAGCCTCTCTACACGCTCGGCGAAGAGATCGCCAATTCCATCACGCACGGCATTGGCGTGCTGCTTGCCATCGCCGGGCTCGTGTTGCTCATCGTGAAGGCGGCCCTCGGCGGAGCCGATTCAACGCACATCATCTCGGCAATCGTCTTCGGCGTGACGCTCATCCTAGAGTACCTGGCTTCCACGCTCTACCACGCCATCCAGGTGCCCGCGGCCAAGCGCATTTTCCGTATTATCGACCACAGCAGCATCTACCTGCTCATCGCTGGTAGCTATACGCCGTCTTGCCTTATCACGCTCGCGCCGTATGGCGGCATCGTGCTGTTCGTCGTGGTGTGGGCGCTCGCGTTCGCTGGCGTGTCGTTCGAGATCATCGGCCGCCAGCGTCAACCTCGTTGGGTGACCATTCTCATCTATCTCATCATGGGCTGGCTCGTGGTGTTCCGTTTGCCGCAGCTCTTGCAGGCGCTCGACCCGGTGGCGCTCGCGCTGCTGGTGGTGGGCGGCCTGTGCTACACCATTGGTACGGCCTTCTACCTTATGAAGAAGATTCCCTACATGCACAGCGTGTGGCACCTGTGGGTGCTCGCGGGAAGCATTTTCATCTTTATGGCGGTGATCCTCTTCGTGATCTGACCTTTCCGGCGGCACCTCGCCCCGCCGCCTGCCGCGTCGCGCAGCGCGCACCAGCCGCGTTCAATGTGAGCGCATGGCATATGGCTCCGCGCCGGCATCACCGCATTCCGTACCCAACCGAGGAGGTTCGAACTCGTCCCTATGGGCATATTTATTTCCATCGTTGCTACCCTCTTGCTCACGCTGCTCAACGGTTACTTTTCGATGTCCGAGATGGCGCTTACCACCGCGAAGCGCGCCACGCTCGAGCATGACGCCGAGGAGGGCGACAAGCGCGCCGCGCGCGCACTCGACCTCGCAACCGACTCCACGGACTTTTTGGCCACCATCCAGGTCGCCATCACGCTCGTTGGCTTCTTCTCCGCAACCGTCTCGTCCAACACGCTTTCCGAACCGCTTACCGCGTGGGTGGAATCGTTCGGTATCGCGCCCCTTACCGCAGTGGCGCCGGTGGCCTCGCCGATCGTCATCACGCTTATCGTGTCGTATCTTTCCATCGTGATCGGCGAGCTCGTGCCCAAGCGCATCGGTCTTTCGGACGCTGAGGGCATGGCCAAGGCGGTTGCGGGGCCCATCGGTACGTTCCGCAAGCTTGCGAAGCCCCTCGTGTGGCTCACGCAGGCAAGCGCGAACGGCATCAGCGCGCTTCTGGGCATCAAGAGCGCCGACGACCGCCAGAACGTCTCGGAGGAAGAGATCAAATACATGGTCTCGGAGCAGGACACCCTGCTCGACGAGGAAAAGCGCATGATTCACGAGATTTTCGACCTGGGCGACGCAGTCGCGCGCGAGGTCATGGTGCCTCGCGTTGACGTGCAGATGGCCGAGGACACCGACACGGTGAACGAGGTCATGGAGCTCATGCGCCGTACGGGTTTCTCGCGCGTGCCGGTGTATCGTGAAGACGCCGACAACGTGGTGGGTATCGCGCACATCAAGGATCTTGTGGGCATCGCGCTCGGCGGCAGCGGCAGCGAGCCGGTGGGCGCGCATCTGCGCGACGTGACGTTCGTTCCGGACACCAAGGACATCCTCCCGCTCCTTTCCGAGATGCAGACCGCGCACGACCAGATCGTGGTCGTGGTGGACGAGTATGGCGGAACGGCCGGCATCATCACCATCGAGGACATCGTGGAAGAGATCGTCGGCGAGATTGAGGACGAGTTCGACCCCGACAACAAGTACCTCACGCGCCTTTCTCGTCGCGAGTGGCTCGTAGATGGTCGCTTTAGCTGCGACGATGCAGAAGAGCTCGGTTGGCCCATCGAGGAGAGCGATGAGTACGAGACCATCGCCGGCTGGATTATGGATGTCTGCGACGGAGTGCCGGATATCGGCGAGGTATTCGAGGTCGATGGGTACCGTTTCAAGGTTCAGTCTATGCGCGGACGCCGTATCTCGCTCATTCGCGTGATCGCGCCAGAGGAGCCCGAGCCTGCGGCAGCGGAGGAGGCTGCCGAGGGCAGCGACACCTCGGAGGATGCCGAAAGCGAAGCGTGATAAAACGAACCGGGTTCGTTTTATCACGGTGCGTTCTCTCACCCGATGCACCTGATGCGGTACGATGACAGGAAGAACAACCCGCCGCGCAAGACACCTGCGGCAGAGGATCGGAGAGCTATGGCGAGCCTGTTCAACATCATGAAGATCACGGTCGATGACACGAAGGCCCGCGCCAGGGTGCTCGTGAACCCTGGTATGCCGCTCATGACCTCGGAAGATATCGAGGCCACGGCGCGCGTGTACTACCTCGCCCCGGCGATCGCGCAGCACGCGTGCTTCGGCGACGCGGGCGAGAAGTTCCAAGACTGCATGGGCGACACGGAGCTCGCGCATCTGCTCGAGCACCTTACCGTCGAGATCATGAACGAGACGGGCCTTGCCGGTGATATTTCCAGCGGCCGTACGCGTTCGGTCGCAGAGGACCCGCGGCTCTTTGAGATCGAGCTTTCCTGCCCCGATGACGCGCTGACCATCGGCGCGCTGTCTTCGGCTTCGTTCATGATGGAATGGGCGTTTTTGCATCCAGATGTGACGGCGCCGGATTTCGCTGGTACGGTTGAGGCGTTGCGCCAGCTCGTGCTGAGCCTGCGCGGCGAGAGCGAGCCGGATGATGGCGCGGCTGCAGAAGGCATCGAGGCCGAGGCAGAATCCGACGCCGAGCTCGAGGCGGGCGAAGGCCAGCAGGTTGAGGCCAGTGCCGATGCCGCAGGCGCAGAAGAGGATGCATCCTTCGCCGCAGCGCCCGGCGATGCCGCGCAGGATAGCGAAGCGTAACGTTTACGGATGCCCTGCCGGGCCGCGCGCTCGGCGGGTATAATAGGCGAACACGAAGTCCACGTGACGGAGTCAATAAGAAGGGAAGACACGTATGGGTAAGGCCTTCAGCTTCATCGCCGGCGCCACGATTGGCGCCGCTGCCGGCACCATCATCGGCATTCTCGTCGCCCCGCGTTCCGGCGCCGAGACCCGTGCCATGGCCGCCGATATGGCCAACGACGCTTGGGATAGCGCTCGTGATATGTACGAGCAGGGCAGCGAGCAGGCTCGTGCGGCCGTGAGCGACTTCGGTCCCATGGTCGACGCGAAGACCGATGAGCTGCGCGCCAAGGTCGATCTGGCCCGCGAGCGCATGGATCAGCTTCGCGAGACCCTGAACGACGCCATCGCGGGCGCTACTTCGATGCCCACGGTCGAAGTCGAGGTTGAGGTCGCTCCCGGCGTCGACGCTGACGAGGCTTCCGCCGAGGCGTAATGCGCACCAAGGATTTCCAAGGCGTAAAAATCTACCGCATCCCGCCCGAGGCCAAGCGTACGCGCAAGGATGGTACCCCGCGTGACCCTAAGCGCTTGGGAAAGGTGCACTTCCCCGTGTTCACTGCCGATGGCAGGAGCGTGGTTGGCTTTATGGTCTCCCCGCCCGACGTGGCGGGGATGATCAAACAGCCCGACCGGTTCGTTGCGCGCGATGCCGTTCGCGTATATGAAGGCGTTATCGCGGTGGACGACGCGAAGGGTTCCTATGATGTCGCCGCTGCCAAGCGTCTAGGCATCGACCTCGACACCTGCATCATCTGGACCGGCATGGACGTGGTGACCGTTCAGGGAACCAAGCTCGGCTATTGCTCGGACGCCGCGTTCAACCCTAAGACGGGCGCGGTCACGAGTTTCACGCTCACGGGCGGTGCGGCAGCCGCCGCGCTGCTCGGCACGATCGAGATGCCCGTGCGCTATCTCAAGGGCTATCGCGATGGCGCGATGATCGTGGATGACGAGGCGGCAACTCTTGAGCTTTCGGGTGGCGCTGCGGCGAAGGCAGGCGAGGCGAGCGCAAAGATCGGCGTGAGGGTCAAGCAGGGGGCCAAGGTTATTGACGAGAAGGGCTCCGTTGCGGTCGAGAAGGGGTCGCGCGCGCTGGGCAAGCAGCTCGGCAAGACGCGCGGCATGTTCTCGGCGTTCAAGGACGAGTTCAAAAAGGCATCGGGGTCTGCGAGCTCGTCGTCGGCCAAGGGAAAGCGCTCCTCGTAACACCAAATCGGTGGACGCTCGAGAACTCGCGCGTCTGTGCTCATGGGGAGGAAACCATTGCTTAATCACACTACTTCCTACCCGCCCAAGCGACCGCAACCGCGGCGCAATCAGAAAACGACGGGCTATCAGCTGCCCCGTGGCAGGGCGCGCTCTGCGCGCAGGCCGGGGGCAACGTACCTCAACCATTCTCAAGGCTTCGGTAGTGCCGGCCATAAGCGCCGCGGTGGCAATTCCGCGCGCGGTCCTCGCCGCTCCCAGAACAACAGGCGCAACAGCACACGGCGCACCTATGCCTTCATGATCGTTGGCTGTGCCCTGCTTTTTTCGTTGCAAGTGTTATCTGGTACCTCAACCGCAGCGTTACGGTAACGCTCAACGGCTCCGAAACCAGCATTCACATCAACGCTACCCTAACCCAGCTCATCGAAAACGAGGGGCTCGACGAGTCGTGCGATGCGGGCGACCTGCTTGCCGTAGACGATAGCGTGCTCGAGCGAGGTGGCGGCGACCGTTACGCCGTCACGCTTGACGGCGAGGACGTTGCGATGGGTGACCTCGATTCCGTGCACCTGGCCGGCGGAGAGACGGTCGAGGTCGCCGACGGCGCTGACGTCTACGAGGAACATGATGTAGAGGCAACCGAAATCGCCCCCACGATCACCGTCGAGGGGACGGGCGCCATCGGCTTCGTGCGCACGTGGGGCACCCCCGGGCGCTCTGAGGTCTGGACGGGCAAGCAGTCGGGGATCGTCCAGGACCGCGGCGTGGTGCAAGAGGTCCAGAACTGCGAAGTCGTGTACCGCTCTGTGTCGCCCGATGGCGACGGAAAATACGTCGCGCTTACTTTTGATGAGGGGCCAAGCTCACATACTCAGGAGATTCTCGACGTGCTTGAGGAGAAGGGCGTGCATGCAACCTTCTTCCTGCAAGGGGAGACGGTCGCGCAAAATCCGTCGGCAGCACGCGCCATAGCCGAGGCGGGCCACGAACTCGGTTCGAATGCCTACACCGACACGCGCCTCAGCGCGCTTTCGGGCGAAGACCTGAGGTCGCAGCTTACGAACGGCTTCGCCGCCATCAAGGACGCGACGGGCACAACGACGAGCCTGCTGCGCGCTCCCTACGCGGCATTTTCGACCGAAAACTGGGCCGAGAGCATGGACCTTGTGAGCGCGGTGGTGTCGTGGAACATCGACTCCGGCGACTGGCTGCTGCCCGGTGCGGACACCGTGGTGAGCAACGTTACCGGATCGGTTCGCAGCGGCAACATCGTTCTTCTTACCGACAGTGAGGCCACGGGAGCCCAGACGGCCGAGGCACTCGGTACGCTTATCGATCGTTTGCAGGCGGATGGCTTCACCATCGTGACGCTGAGCGAGCTCGTGGCGACGGACGAGGACCTCGCCGAGGAGCTCGATATCTCCAAGGTCTCGATGCCCGAAGACGCCGTGCTGCCCACGGTGCCGACCGACGATGAGGGGTCTAGCGCGTAGCGTACAGGCGCGCGGGCGGTGCGTCGTGAGGGCCTGGCGTATGGCTGCGCCGTGAGTGCGTGGGCAGCGCGCCGTGGTGACCCCGCGTGCGGGCGTTGCGCTGCCTGCGCCGCGGGCTTTCGGGCGGTGCGCTGTGGACACGTTGTAGATACTTAATAGAACTGTATAAGCGTTCTTTAATGGTTCCCTTAAGCAATGGTTAATGTTCGCGCGATGTGCCTGCCGCCGCGAGCGCTCCACGCTAGACTTGGTGTGATTGAAGCAGGTAATGCAATGCGTGGCAGGATGCGCGATCGAGAAGACGGTCCTTTCGCGCAGCGAGGTTTGATGCCGTGCGGTACGGGGGTACCGGGCGGTGGGAGTTTGGGGCCATGGGCAAGCGCGATCACGTACAGGTTGGAAAAGCGACCAACCTACATTACGGCTCGGGCAAGGGGCATCATGTGCATGCCTCGCATCCGGGTGCGGGGCATCGCAGCGGACAGGCCTCGGGCGCGAGCCATATCGTTTATGCGAACAACGCGAGCCGCCGGTTCTCGGCAACGGAGCGCGCTGCCCGCGCCGAGGCTCTCAGGGCGCGTATGAACCGCCCTCGCCGTCCACCGAATATGAAGGCGCTGGCCGTGGTGCTTGCTTGTGTGGTTGTGATTGCTGCGGTGGGCGGATGGTATTTCTGCCTGCGCAGCGTGACCGTGACGGTCAACGGGACAGAGGTTTCGGTGCGGGTGGGAACGCCGCTCAGCGCCGTGCTCGAAGATAACGACCAGTTCGGCGCGGTGCCGGGGCGGCTGCTTTCCGTAGGCGGTAACGTGCTTTCTCAGGATGGCGGCAATCCGAGCACGGTAAGCCGGGCCGGCGAGACGCTCACACCCGATGAGGTCGAGCAAGCGCGCGTGCAGGAAGGCGACGAGTTCACCGTCTCCAACGGCACCGATGCCGAGGAGCCGTCGAAGGAGGAGACGGTCACCATGGCCCCGGGCATCCAGAAGGAATCCGGCGGCGCGGTGCAGTACGTCTCTCAATGGGGAAAGGCCGGCAAAAAGCGCGTCAAGACGGGCGAGACCTCGGACGAGACAGTCGATGTCGAGGTGCTCGAGGAGCCCCAGGACATGGTGGTGTCTTCGGTAAACCTGAGCCCCGAGGGCGGCAAGTACGTTGCGCTGACTTTCGATGACGGTCCGAGCAAGTACACGCCTCAGATTCTCGAAATCTTGGAGGAGAAGGACGCGAAGGCAACGTTTTTCAACTTGGGAGCGCAGGCACAGGGCAACCCGGCTGGCTCCAAGGCTATCGTCGACGCAGGCCAAGAGCTAGCGAGCCATACCATGGCGCACCAGAACCTGCCCAAGGCAGACCGCGAGACGCTGCGTTCCGAAATCTCGAACGCCGCTTCTGCGCTCAAGGATGCGTCGGGCAAAGACGTGCAGATGATCCGTGCTCCGTACGGCGCCTTCACGGATGTTGAGTGGGCTCGTTCGGGCGACCTTATCTCGTGCAACGTGCTCTGGAACATCGATACGCTCGACTGGGAGCGTCCGGGTGCGAGCGCCATCGAAGCTGCGGCATTGAAGGGCGTGCACAATGGCTCGATCATCCTCATGCACGATGGCGGCGGTAACCGCGAGCAGACGGTGGAGGCTTTGCCTGGCATTATCGACAGTCTTCGGGCGCAGGGCTATGAGCTGGTAACGGTGAGCGAGCTCATGAAGCTCGATGGCAGCATCCCCGAAGACGTGGTGAACGGTACCGTGAGGATGCCAGAGGACGCCGCTCTGCCCGAGGTATAACGACGTGAATCGCAGACACCGGGTGTCTACGATTCACATTTCGGTTGTAATTACGCGTAGCAGAGGCATCTGCTATAGTAGGTGAGCTGCGCTCCATTGCCGGTGCGAGTCAAACGGCCGAGCGGTGCCTCGCAGCACGAAGATAGGTTACGAGAAAGGCGTCAGGTGAAATCGAAACCTCGACCTCACAGTTGCTGACCCCTGCGGGTGCTCTAAGCGCGCGCAAGGGGTGAGAACCCGGCGTGCTGCCTATGGCGGCGAGCCGCGCACGCATAGCCTCTGCGGCCGGAGCTCTCTGGCCGTCGGGATGAAGGAGCACCATGAACTATCTCTCCGAGATGCTCAAGCTGCCCGTTCTGGATGTGAACGGCAATAAGCTTGGTGTTGTGAACGACCTCGGCATCGCTACGGGCGAGGTCTTCCCCCATGTCACCTCGCTCGCGTTCCAGGGACCGGGCAAGACGCCGTTCATGATTAGCTGGCGTAAGTACGTGGACCATGTGGACGAATCCGGTGTGCATCTCAAGGCGTGCGATACCGACGTTCGCTTCTCCTTCCTGCAGCCCGATGAGCTGCTGCTGGCGCGCGATATCCTCAACAAGCAGATCGTCGATACGCAGGGCCTTAAGGTCGTGCGCGTAAACGACCTGAAGCTTTCGAGTTCGGGCGAGAATCAGCTGCGTCTGCTCGGAGCCGAGGTGGGCATGCGGGGCCTGCTGCGCGCAGTGCATCCCGCCCTTGAGCACGTGGCGGCGCGCATCGCCCGCGCGGTCGGCAAGCCGCTCGAGGAGCACATCATCGCGTGGTCGTACATGGACCTGCTCGAACGCAGCACCCAGACCATCAAGCTCTCCGTGTCTCATAAGACGCTCGACGAGCTGCATCCGGCCGATATCGCCGATATCATCGAGCAGCTCGACCCCCGTTTGCGCGGCCAGGTGTTCGCGCAGCTCGATACCGCGCAGGCGGCCGAGGCGATCAGCGAGTTCGACGATGACGAGCTCGTGGCCGAGGTGCTCGAGGGCATGAGCGACCGCGATGCATCGTCTATGCTCGCCCTCATGGACCCCGACGACGCTGCCGACCTCATCGAGGAGCTCGATTACGAGAAGGCCGAGAAGCTCCTGCGGCTCATGGGCGTGAAGGAAGAGCGCGCCATCCGCAACCTTCTGGGTTACGAAGAGCACACCGCGGGCCGTATCATGACGAGCGAATTCGTCGCGCTGCCGGCGACCGAGACCGCGGCGTGCGCCATCGACGCCATTCGCGAGCTCGATGACGATTTCGAAAGCATCTACTACGTGTATACGCTCGACCCGGCGGGCGCGCTCACCGGCGTATTGTCCCTGCGCACCCTGATTGTCGCCGACCGCGACGCTCGGCTTTCGGACCTCGCGTACCGTGACGTGGTGTGGGTCGCGCCCGATGTCGACCAGGAAGACGTTGCAGACGAGATGGCCAAATACGACCTCGTCGCCGTTCCGGTATGCGATGAGAACCGCCATGTGCTCGGTATCGTGACTGTCGATGACGCGCTCGATGTCATCGCCGAGGAGCATGAGGAGGACCTGCAGATTGCCGGCGTGGGAGCGAGCGAGAGCGGTTCGGGCGAGGCGCCGCACATGCTTACGTGGTTCGCGCGGCGACAATATTGGGTGCTCGTATGGGCGATTGCCTCGGGCGTTATCGCTGCGGTGCTCGATGCGGCAGGCGGTGCGAGCGCATACGTGATCTACCCCATGTGCGCGATGCCGGTGGTGCTGCTCGCGGCGGACCGTGTGGTGTCGTTCGTGCGCAACTACTTCCTGGAGTATGACGAGCCGGAGGATGGCGGCAAGCCGTATCTGGGCTTTTTCCTGCAGACGGCGGGGCTCGGCGTGGTCCTGGCGGCGCTCATCTACCTTTGCGGCCAGCTCGTGCTCGGTGCGGCGTATCCGGACGAAGTCATCGCGATGGCGAGCGATCCGAGCTTCGCCCCCGGAGTGGGAAGCTCAGGTCAGGTTCCTGCCGAGGTGCTGCAGGTGCAGGCGGTCTCGATAAGCTTTGCCTGCGCGGCAGCCGTGGTGCTCTGCTGCTGCCTGGCTGCAGTCGGCTACCTCAAGCTGCTGTTTTGGCGCGATGAGCGCGACCTCAACACCTCGGGCACCGCGCTCGGCGTCTCTGCGGTGCTTGCGTCCTGCGTGGCGTATTCGGTGGCGGTGACGCTTCTCATGCTGCTCGCGGTGTGCTGGTAGGCGCGCCATGCAGGGGAGGGAACCGGGTAGTAAACTCACGCTCACCGCGGTGCTCGCGGCCATGGGGCCGGGGCTGCTCGCCGCGCTTGCGGGAAACGACGCGGGAGGTATCGCCACCTATTCAAGTGCGGGCGCATCCTTTGGATACGGAACGCTCTGGATACTGCCGGTTATGGCGCTCTTGCTCATCGTGGTGCAAGAGACGGCGGCACGCTGCGGATGCGTGACGGGCAAGGGCTTCGCCTCGCTCATCCGCGAAAAGTTCGGCGTGCGCCTTTCTGCCCTTGCGATGGGAGCGCTTCTGATTGCCAATACCGCGGTGACGATATCTGAATTTGCGGGTATCGCGAGCGGTCTTGCGCTCTTCGGCGTTCCGACGACAATCTCGGTGCCGCTCACGGCGCTTGTGATTTGGCTCATCACTATGAGCGGGAGCTTCGCTCGCATCGAGAAGATCCTGCTCTTGGTGAGCTGCGTGTTCCTAACGTATGTGGTGGCGGCGTTCATGGTGGGGCCGGATTGGGTGTCCGTGGCGCGCGCGACGGTGACGCCGCAGGTCATGGGGGACCCAGACTATGTGTCGCTTCTCGTGGCGACCATTGGTACCACTATCGCGCCGTGGATGATTTTCCTTGCGCAGAACAACGTGGTCGATAAGAACGTGCGCGAAGATGGAATCGTGCTGCAGCGCGTCGATACGGTGTCGGGCTCGGTCATCGCGTGCGCCATCGCGTGGTTCATCATCGTGACGACCGCGACGGTGCTCCATCCCGCGGGCATCGAGGTGGGCGATGCGGCCGATGCAGCGCTTGCGCTCGAGCCCATCGCCGGCCAGTGGTCGACGATTCTCTTTGGCGCCGGTCTTGTGGCCGCGAGTTTCCTGGCTGCTTGCGTTCTGCCGGGCGTGACGTCAAGCGCGATTTGCGAGGCATTTGGATGGGAGCGCGGCGCCGATCGCACGTGGGAAGAGGCTCCGACGTACCGAGGAATCATCACGGGCATCATCATGCTTTCGGCGCTGCTGGTAATTCTTCCCGGGGTCGATCTTTTCGACATCATGATGAGCGCCCAGGTTATCAATGGCGTGCTGCTGCCGGTGCTTCTCGTGTTCTTGGTGCTCATTGCACGCGACGCCCATATCATGGGCGATTGCCGGAACGGACGCATATGGAACATCCTCACCGTGGCCACCATCGCGCTCATAACGGTGCTCACGGTGGTGATGTTCGTGTTGCAGGCGTTGGGGTTTTAGCAGCTGTATTCATCCGGTGGGCGCCGGAGCTCTAGCGGATGTTGCTCGGCGACTTTCGGGCGCTGAGATTCTCGGGCGATATTCGGACAGTCAACACGTTTTCGGGCGACATCTGGACGCTCGGAGGCTCCTGAGCGTCCAGATGTCGCCCGACAATGCACTGCGCGTCCGATTTACGCCCGGAAGCGCTGCCGGTGTCCGGATCCAGCCCGACAACGCGCTGCGTGTCCGAAACCCGCCCGTTAATGCCATGGCGTCCGAATCTCGCCCGGCGGCAACCCCGAAGCCGTTCGAAACCCGCCCGTTAACGCTACATCGTCGCATCTCGCCCAAGAATAAAAACGGGCCCGCATCTATCCTGAGAACGTTGCAGAGTCCTCCAATGTCTACCGCGCAGACTTACGATATCTGCTGAGATGGGTCAGTGTGTCGCCGATAACCATGGGGCGGTACAGTAGCATTGTTAGCGTTATTGCATGTAGTGCAGTATGAGGCGTGTTACGAGAAGCCGGAGGCGATGGTGCAGATAGAGGCCAGTCAAGAGACGTTTGATGTCGAGGTTAACGACCAGCTGGTGGCAGCGAGCTATCGCACGGCAGATGTCGAGCGTGTGCTCCTTTCCTTGCTTGATGAAGCGGCCCGCCTCGAGCGCGAGCGGTCGGCGCGCATGGCTGCTTCGCATCCAGCGGCCTCGGCGTTCGAGGCAGGGAGCTCGTCGCGCTCTGCTGCTGGCTCTCATCAACAGCTCTTCTCTAGCAACGCGAAGGGGCCTGACCCAGCCGCTGCGCGGACCATTGTTTTCCTGGCCGCTCCTCCCGGTGCGGGGAAGTCGACGCTGGCGGCGGTGCTTGAGCGGCTCGCGCAGAGCCAGCCCGGTATGCCGCGCGTGCAGGCGGTCGGCATGGACGGGTTTCATCACACGAATACGTATCTCGATCGCCATACGCTTGATTGCCCGGACGGTAAGTCGGTGTCGCTTCGGAGCATCAAGGGAGCTCCGGAGACGTTTGATGTCGAGGGGTTTGCGCGTGCGTTGCATGAGACGCGCGTCTCGAGCGATCCGGTGCGCTGGCCGGCGTATAGCCGCGTGGTGCATGACGTGGTGGCGGATGGTCCCATCGTTAGCGCGCCGATCGTGATCGTTGAGGGTAACTATTTGTTGCTCGATGAGGGCCCGTGGCGAGACCTCGCCGAGCTGTGCGATCTCTCGATATTCGTCGAGGCGGACGAGGCGATGCTTCGCGAGCGGCTTGTTGCGCGCAAGGTGCGCGGCGGTCTCTCGCGCACAGAGGCGGAGCGGTTTTTCGAGCAAAGCGACGGAAAGAACGTGCGGCGCATCCTTGCGCACCGCTGCCCAGCCGATATAACGATAACGCTCGATTCGTCCGGGCGCATGCGGCGGCTCGAGGCGACCCCAGCCCTTGCTTTCTTCGATATCGACGGCACGCTGACGTGGGCAAGGGAAGGCGAGGCGGATATCGACGCTGCTCCCACCGATGCTGTAGGACTCGCGCTCGAGAACTTTGTGGCGCGCGGCAACCTCGCCGTGCTCTGCACGGGCCGGCCGTTGTGCAATGTGCCGCCGGCACTCAAGACGTTGCCGTTTGCCGGCATGGTCACGTTGGCGGGCGGGCACGTGGAGCTCGACGGTGAGGTCGTTCGCGATGTTGGGATGCCTTCCGATGTCGTTGAGCTGCTGGTTTCGTGTTGCGAACGAGCGCGCGTTCCGGCGTATTTTGAGAGCTCAAGTCGGGGTGTGGTGCTTGCCTGGCCGGGCGTGTTCTCCCTGTTCGATACATTCGGGGAGTTTTCTGAGCGTGTGGGCATCGAGGAGCTGCGGGGTGTGCTAGCCGGAATCGATGTGGGCAAAGTGGTGTTTGATAGCGAGCATATTGAGCGTCTGACCACAATGGCGCCCGCTATCACCGAGCGTTGTTCGGTGTGCAATATCGGCGATGGTCTGTATGAGGTGACCGTGCCGGGGATTACCAAGTTCGACGGCATGCGCTCCGTGTGGTCTGCGCTGCGCGAACGCGGCGTGCGGATAGGCACGGTGTACGGCTTCGGCGACTCGGAGAACGATTGGAGCATGCTTTCCGCTGTTGATGTAGCCGTGGCCATGGGTAACGCGCTGCCTGCCGTCCGCGCGAGCGCGGACTACGTGACCGATCCCGTGGGGGACGACGGCGTTGCCACCGCGTTGGAGGCCTTTGGCCTCGTGTAGGGTCGGGAGTGCAGGGCCTCGCGGTGTCCGGATTTCGCCCAACAATGCATGGCGTGTCCAAAAGCCACCCGCAAAGGGTCCGTTCATCCGGCTCGTGCTTAGGCGAAGCCGGGACCGTGCCTTGCGCGTGTCATAATGAGGCAAAGATGCTGCCAGCGGAGCACGAGACGATGGACGCTGCCGGCGGAGGGCGCGGCGGTTGCATCGCGGCATGGGAGGTTGGCCATGTGGAAGACGAGCACGAAGGAAGCGCTGAGGATTTCGGCGGATGAGCGCCGCGCGATGATTGTCGACGAGGTGAACGACCGAAGCTCGCTGCAGGTTTCCGATATCTGCGACCGCTTTGGTATCTCGGCGGTTACGGCTCGGGCGGACCTGGCGCAGCTCGAGCGCGCGGGCAAGCTGCGCCGCACACATGGCGGTGCCGTCTCCATCACGCGTTCCATTTCCGTTTCCTACCCCGACCAACGAATGAACCTCAACGTAGAGGCGAAGCGCGCCATCGCTGCGGCGGCTCAACGGTTTATCGACGAAGGGGATTCGCTGTTCATCGATTCGGGGACGACGACGCTGGAGTTTGTTCGCGCGCTGCAGGGCACGTCCCATGTCACCATTGTGACGAACGACCTCTCGATCGCGTCCTTCGCCGATGCCAACCTGCCGCATGCCGATATCATGGTGCTGGGCGGGGCACTTCGCAAAAGCCATCGGTACATCACCGGGCCCATCGCAAGCGGAATTCTCGATAGCCTTTCGCTGGACAAGGCCATCATGGGTACCGAGTCGTTCGACGCACGGCAGGGGTTCTCGACAGAGTTTATGGGGAATGCAGAGATAAAGCGCGGTATGCTGCTCCATTCAAAGACGCACATCATGTTGATGGATGCCAGCAAGGTACGGCAGCCAAGCTTTATGAGCTTCGCATCGCTAGACGATTTCGACGCAATCGTCATGGACGAAGATCCGGACGGCACGGTTGGCGCAGCCATCGAGGCAGCCCATGCCTCCACGCGGTTGATTTTGAGCCGGTCCTCACGCCAGGTTGGCCACGGGAAGAACGAGCTCGTTGGCAGGTCGGCGGGGTCATGGGGTGCGAGTCCGGCGGGGACGCACTTCGCGCAGTGGATGCGGCCGGCATGCCGGCGCACGACATGGGGCCGCGCGCAATCGCAGATGACAGGCGTGAACAGCGTCGAACATCGAGCGCGCATGGCCTCCGGTGCGGTGACGCGGGTTTATGCTGCGCGGCGCCTGGCACAGGCACGCGAGATTAAGCTGCGCGGCGCCCGGCTACGAGGCGTCGCTGTGCGAGCCGAACACCACGGCTCCGGCTTGCTCGCACGTCTTCTGTGCTTGGGCAATCACCGCTTGTACCGTCGTGTCGCGCGTCGCACCCTCAAAATGGAAGGGAAGGTCGTTCTTGACCTCGTTGTTCACGAGCGCGATGTACTCTTGGGCCCCGGTGCTCGAGAGATGCGTGCCGTCGCCGTCGAAAAGATCGTTTCTTCCCTCGCTATAGGCGTACCAGTCGATCACCCGAACGTTTTCGTAGCGCTCGGCGGCGCGCTTGAGGGCGTCGTTGGTCGATTGCACCCATTGGCGCGGGCTGCGCGTGGTGATGAACACGCAGATGCGGTCGGGGCCGACGACCTCCATAAGGCTGTCGATGGCGTCGTCGGTCACCGGGCCGTTTGTGCCCAGAGCGAAGACGACGATCCTACCGGCAAGATTCTGCTGCGCATAGTCCGAGAAGATGCCCTTGCCTGCGGCGAATTGGCGGTTCTTCGCCGCGTCGATGTGCCCATGGGTAAAGGTGTTGTTGAAGGTGTCGACGGTGCGAAGCGAAACCGAGTCGCCGATCATAAGGATGTCGTAGGCGTTGTCGGGGAAGCCGTCTTCGTCGGCATCGGTCGCGTCTCCTGCTTGTTGAGCATCGCTGCCTGCACCCTGCTGCGCAGGCTCTTCTTCCGTGCTGTCTTCGCCGGTCTGCTGGATGAGCTCTGCGCCCTCCTTGCTCAGCGCGGACGTGTTCGGGACGAAGGCGATGCCGCCCACCGCTACGAGTACGATTGCGCCTGCTATGGCGGTGGGAACAAGATGGCTCTTCGCGATGGCGGGTATCGTAGCCTTGCCGTCGCGAATCTTGCGTACGGTTGCCCCGAGCACGCCATGGCGGAAGGGCGTCTCGATGAATCGGTAGGATAGCTCGGCTGCTAGGAGCACGATGGCAAGCTGGACAAGATGCATCCACCAAGGCACTGCGGCTATGTTGGAAACGGGGTTCATGAGCGCAAGCAGCGGGTAATGCCACAGGTAGATGCTATACGAGCGCTTGCCCAGCCAGACAAGCGGCCCGGCGGAGAGGGCACGCGCAAGGATGCCCCTGGGCTGGACACTCGCCGCGATGACCGCGAGGCCCAGGATGGAGCACAGGACGGTGCCACCCCGGTACATGAAGGGCGTGTATCCGTTGCAGGCAACGGTCATGATCACGAGGCCCGCCAAGGCGAGGATGCCGATCGCATCAATCGCGCGCACCGCGTGGTGGGCTGGCGTATTGGCTTGGTTGCTAGCGAGGCGCTGCTGCCCGCCGATTTGCTTTCCAGTAGAGCCCGCCGTTATGCCAGCCTTTTCATCGCCGGGGCGCTCCGGCTCGCTGGCTTTCCCATCAGCGTCTGAGGCGGAATTCTCGGCACCTTGTCCCTGCGTTTTCGACGTGGCCCTTTGGGGAAGCAGCTTGCCAAGGCCGATGGTTTGCAAGAGCTTGGCCGGGCTCATGGAGCTCTCGGGGATGAACGCCAACCATGCGCCCAGCAGCATGGAGAACGCGCGGGTATCGGTGCCGTAATAGACGCGGCTCGGGTCGGCGGCGGGGTCGTAGAGCACCGCCATGGCGACGGCCGATACGGCGGCGAGCGCCACCACAATGCGGCGCATCCACGGGCGCTTGACGCGCAGCTTCAGCATGATGAGCAGGAGCACCGGCCACACGACGTAGAACTGCTCCTCGATAGCGAGCGACCAGAAGTGCGTGAGCGGCGAGGGATCGCCGAGTGCGTCGAAATACGAGACATTCTGCGCGATCTGCCACCAGTTATTGAAGAAGAAAAGCGACGGCAAAATATCGGGCCGCATCTTGGTGAGCATCACGTGGTTGAAGATCGTGCACAGAACGGCAACAACGACAACAAGCGTGATCGTTGCGGGTACAAGGCGCCGCACGCGCCGCACCCAGAACCGCTTGAGGTCGATTCGGTCGGTCTGTTCGAATTCCGCAAGAAGCAGGCGGGTGATGAGGTATCCCGAAAGCACGAAGAAGATCGTGACGCCCAGGAAGCCGCCTTGCGCCCAGGTGAGGTTAAGGTGGTAGAGCACGACGGCGACGACAGCGAGCGTGCGGATGCCGTCGAGGGCGGGGATGTAGCGCGAGCGGCGTTCCGTGTCGGGCGTAAGACGGCCTGCGGGCGCTTGCTCGGCGCTCGGCGTGGGGCGGCTTGCGGCCCGCTTCTCGGCGCCGCGCACGGGGAGGCTCGTCTGCTGCTTACTCATAAGGTAACCTCGTCATATATTCAAAGCCGATGACGGCGTGCGTTCGAAGGGGTTATTATTGTATAGCCTGTTGCACACCCATGGGTCAATGGTCTTCGAGCTCATAGAACGAACGTTGAGGATGGCGCTCTGCTAAGCTTATGCGCATAGCACCTGCTGTTGGGTCCCGCGGGCCGTTTGCCCCGGAGCTCGGGTACGAGGCGGGCAACGTGAGAAAGGAACGCCCTATGGAGGCCTACAAGCAAGAGTTCATCAAGTTCATGGTCGAGTCCAACGTGCTCAAATTCGGCGAGTTCACGCTCAAGAGCGGACGCAAGTCGCCCTTCTTCATGAATGCGGGCGCCTATGTGACGGGCGAACAGCTCAAGTGCCTAGGTGAGTACTACGCACGTGCGATTCACGATAACTTCGGCCTGGACTTCGATGTGGTCTTCGGCCCTGCCTACAAGGGCATTCCGCTTTCGGTGGTGACGGCCATCGCGCTCAACGACCTCTATGGCAAGGAGGTCAAGTACTGCTCCGACCGCAAGGAGGTCAAGGACCACGGCGCGGACAAGGGCGGCATGCTCGGCTACGAGCTCAAGGACGGAGACCGCGTAGTCATGGTCGAGGACGTTACCACTTCGGGCAAATCGATCGACGAGACCTACCCCAAGCTCATGGCGGCAGCCGATGTTGAGGTCAAGGGACTCATCGTGAGCCTCAACCGCATGGAGGTCGGCAAGGGCGGGGTCGTGACCGCTCAGCAGGAGATCCAAGAGAAGTACGGCTTCCCGGTGGCGAGCATCGTGAATATGGCCGAGGTCAGCGAGGTGCTCTATAACCATGAGGTCGAGGGGCGCGTGGTGATCGACGACAAGATCAAGGCCGCGCTCGACGCGTATTACGAGCAGTATGGCGTGAAGGCGTAACAGGAGGCTTTGGGAATAATGCGAGCGCGCTTGCGGCGGGCGTGCAACAATTTGCATTCGAAGGCACGCCGTAAGCGTCAATCTTCGGAACGCTTACCGATTGTTCGCCATTGTATTACCCGTAGCAGCGTTGTTTCGTGGTATGTTGCGACTACTGACGACCGAATCCCGCCGGAGGGCCGTACGGGATTCCGATCTGCTAGGGGGCTCACATGAAAAAGAGATTCGCTTTCATCCCGATGCTTGTTGCGTTCGTGTTCGCGCTCGCGCTCAGTGCCTGCGGCGGCGCCTCCGCCGAGGATCTTATCCGTGCGGACCTGGAGAGCTACTTCGGCGATCCGGAGAACGCTGCGGAGGAATTCGCATCGGGTCTTGAGGAATCTGCCGGCGATGAGCTCGACATGCTCGGCATCACCGAGGACGAGTTTACCGAGGCGTATCTCGAGGGGTTTGCGTACGAGATCGGCGAGATTACCGTTGATGGCGACACCGCGACGGCAGAGGTCACGCTGACCATCAAGTCGTTCGGCGACATCATGACCACGTTCCAGAGCGACTTCACCGATTGGGCATATAGCCTCGATCCTTCGACCATCACCAGCGAGGACGACCTCTACAAGCAGGGTGGCCAGATGCTGCTCGACGCCACGCGCAACGCCGAGGCCAAGGAGAACACCTACGAGGTCACGTATACGCGCAATTCCGATGGGGATTGGGAGATGGACGCGGCGTCCGAGAGCGAGCTCACGAACGCTGTTATCTCATAGCCGCTTCGCACATATGGATATCTGTACGCCCCGTGTATGCGGGGCGTACTTGAAAAGAGAAGGTAGGGAGACGAGAGCCTATGTTTTGCACGAACTGCGGCCACGAAATCGCGGAAGGGTCGGCCTTCTGCACGAATTGCGGAAAGCCGGTCGTTCAGGCGTCCCCGGCGCCAGCCCCGGCTCCTGCTGGGCCTTCGGTTTCCGAGCAGCCGGAGCCGATAGCACCTCAAGCCGAGCCGCCTATCCCGCCCGTTCCGCCTGCTGAGCCACCCGTGCCTCAAGCTGAGCCGCCCGCCCCAGAGCCCTCCGAGCCTGTGGTGGTTGCCCCGCAGGATGGCCCGGCGGTAGACGATATGCCGACGACCTGCTTGGCGGCAGATGATGGCGCTGGCGAGGCTCCCGCCGCTGCGCCCTCGCCCATGCCTGAGCCCGTGCCCGCTCCCTCTGAGCCGGCGCCTGAAGCTCCGGCGCCATTCCAGCCCGAGCCCCCGGCAGCGCCTCCCGTTGACAATTCGCCGCAGGTGGAACCGGCCTCTTCGCCGGATACGGCTGCGACCCAGCAGGTTCCAGCGTGGCAGCAGGGGGCCTCGGATGTTCAGCCACAGCCTGTTCCGTGGTCGGCGCAGCAGCCGGATGCAGCGGTGCCGGGAGTTTCCGCCGGTGAGACGCAGGTTGCACCGGGGCCGGCTCCCGCTTCGGGCGCCATGCCCGGTCCCGTGCCGGGGCCAGTGGATGCTCAGGCCGGTGCTCCTGCGGCAGAAGCTGCTCCCGCGCCCGATCTGTTCAACGAGCAGCCGAAGAAGAAGCGCTCTACGGGCAAGACGGTGGGGATCGCGGTTGCCGTGCTCGCCGTTGTCGCGGTGCTCTGCGTGGCGGGGTACTTCGTCTACACGACGTTCTTCTCGACGAGCCCGGAAGAAATCATCGCCGCGGATCTCGAGGAACATCTGAGCTTCTATGAGGATCCCGAGGCAGGCGAGGGCGATCGTCTGCTTTCCGAGGCCGATAGCGTCCTTTCCGGTCTGGGTGCTTACTGCTATCCGGATGACGAGGCATATACCTCGTGGCTCGACGAAACGTCCTTCGAGGTCGGCGACATTACCATCGCCGAAGATGGCGAGACCGCGACGGCAACCGCGACTATCACCCACATGCCGCTCATCTCGTATGTCGAGGAGTACATGGGCGAGACCGACGACGCCGGCGAAGAGCAGGAGTCTGAGCTCTCGGTGACCTACCAGCGCAGTGGCTCGGAGTGGTCGGTCGATAGCATCGATCTCCAGCAGGCCGTCTTCGACGCGTACCTTCCCACCGACGAGGAGCTCATCCTCTCGGATGTGTACTGGTACTTCGGTGACGTTGACTCCATCAACGACGAGTTCATCTTGGGCCTCGAGGCGGGCGCGGGCAGCGATCTCGACCAGCTGGGCATCACTGCCGAGGAGTTCGCAGAGGCGTTCCTTGATGGCTTCAACTACGAGGTCGGTGACGTTACGGTGGACGGCGACGTTGCCACGGTGGATGTGACCATCACGTCGAAGTCGATGGATGAGATTAGCACCGAGTTCCAGAATAGGTTTACCGAGTGGGCGAGCACGGTTGATCCGTCGACCATCACGAGCGAGGACGACCTCTATAAGCAGGGCGGCCAGATCTTCCTTGAGGTAACGCGTGAGGCAGAGGCCGCAGAACACCAGGTCGAGCTCACGTTTACGCAGGATAGCTCGGGTGTTTGGTGGATGGACACGGCGTCCGAGGACGACCTGATGGGCACCATGGGCGTGTAGCCTGAAGGCGGCGCTGGCGAGGTGCCGATGTGCGATGAGGCGCTTGTGCACGGCAACGCGACGACGAACTGTAACGTGTCGATGCATGGAAACGCGCTGATGCTCGATAGCATGCCGACATAAAACGCGATAGGGGCCGGGGTGATTCCCGGCCCCTTGCCGTATCGCGGCCGAAGCATGCAGCTTCGGCTCGGTTTCAGGCTGCTCTCTCGGGTAGGGGCGCGAGTGAATCCGCAGGTGGGAGCCCAGTTGATCCCCATTTTTCGGCGTGATTGCGCGGCATCGAATCAAAGCCGAAAAGTCCGCCTTGCCTTCGCGAGGAGATGGCGGCAGGTGTTTCTCTCGGGGAGCGCCGATTATCGGGCACCGGAGGCATCCAACCCATCGGGATTTCAGCTTTTGGGCACTTGAGGGCGGAGGGCCCGAGTAGTCGCGTCGTGGTCGGGAAGCCACCGGCCGCCTGAGCCGCGCTTTCCCCCTTTCCCTCTCTTGCCTCTACCCGACCGCCGCACGAGGAAGTGTCCCAAAGTTGAAACCTCGATCGGACGGTTGGCCCTGATGCCTAATAATCAGCTTTTCCCTAGTGAATGCAGGCACCGCGAACGATGCTCACGATGTCTTCGGGCTGTTCGGCAATGAAATCGGCTCCCTCGGCTTCAAGCTCAGCGCGTCCGCGAAAGCCCCAGGTTACCCCCGCTACGGCGAGCCCCGCGTTGTGCCCAGTCTGAACATCGACGTTGCTGTCGCCCACATAGAGCACGTTGGAGGGCTTTACGCCAAGCTGAGCCAGAACATGCAGGGTGACGGGTGCCGCGGGTTTGGGAGGAAACGCTGCGGTGCAACCTTGAACGAGGGAGAACCGGTCTCCGAAGTATCGCTGCACGAGCGGTGCCGCGGCGGCATGGTCTTTATTGGTGAGCACGGCGAGCGTGACGCCTTCCTCGCGTAGGGCATCGAGCATGGTTGAGATGCCGGGGTAGGGAGCGGTGTGGTCTTCCTTGTGCTCGTCATAGTATGAGCGGAATTCGGCGAACGCCTGGCTGAACATGCGCTCGTCTCCCGCATATTCTGCTGGCATGAAGCGTTCGACCAGCTTGAGCATGCCGTTGCCAACCTTATAGCGGTAGGAGTCGATGGAGAACGTGGGCCACCCATGCTGCTCGCATACATGGTTGCATGCACGGGCGAGGTCTTCGATGGTGTTGAGGATCGTTCCGTCTAGGTCGAAGATGACATGGGAAAAGGCCATGGTGCTCCCCAGGTTGCGCGAATAAGCCGCGACCATCCTACCACGGGGTAATCGTTGCTCACCGCGCAGTTTCATTCTCGGGCGAGATCCGGACATCTCGCGTGTTGCCGGGCGATATCTGGACGCTGCCGGGCTTGTCGGGCGATATCTGGACGCTGCCGGGCTTGTCGGGCGATATCTGGACGCTGCCGGGCTTGTCGGGCGACATTTCGCCATCGGAGGGCCCCTGAGCGTACGAAAGTCGCCCGACAACGGTTGCGGCGTCCGAAAGTTGCCCGGCGGCACAGGCGGAATGTCGCGAGCGTACGAATCTCGCCCGGCAACGCCGACGGCCCCCCCGCGCATGTCCGAAAGCCGCCCGAAAACGCGGATGGCATGCCAGGCAAGTGTCCAAAGCCGCCCGCCAACGTGGCGCAGGTGCCGGCGTCAGATTCTCGCCCGATGCGACCACGACGGCCCCGGCTCCAGCCGTTAGCAGATGCGCGGCAGTTGTTCGCCTACGAGCATGTCGAGAATCCGCGTTGATCCCCAAGGGGTACGAACGCGCACGCGCGGGCCGCTCTCTCCGGCATCGCGCACGCGGCCGATGATGGCGGCATCGGCTCCATAGCGGTTCGCCCGCATGGCTTCGAGCGCCACGGTAGCCTCGTCAGCGGGTACGACGGCAACGATCTTGCCTTCGTTTGCCACCTGCAGCGGGTCGTATCCAAGCATCTCACACGCTGCCTGAACTTCGGGCTTAACCGGAATGGCCTCTTCGTCCACCTCGATCTCGACATTGCTTGCGGCGGCGAACTCGTTAAGCGTGCTCGCAAGACCCCCTCGCGTGGGATCGCGGAAGCAGCGCACATGGGGCGCGGCGTCGAGCACCGCGGCGATGAGGTGGTTAAGCGGTGCTGCGTCGCTTTCTATGGTGGTAGAGAAGGCGAGGCCCTCGCGCTGGCTCATCACGGCGATGCCGTGGTCGCCAAGCGTGCCAGAGACAAGAACGACATCGCCCGGCTGGCACGCAGCGCCAGAAAGCGAGCTGCCCTCGGGAACCTCGCCCACGCCCGCCGTGTTGATGTAGACGCCGTCTGCGCTTCCATGATTCACGACCTTGGTGTCGCCGGTAATGATCGCCACGCCCGCCTCGCGCGCGGTCTCGGCCATGCTTTGGCAAATGCGGCGCAAGTCGTCGAGAGGAAATCCCTCTTCCAGGATGAATCCGCAGGAGAGATAGCGCACCCGCGCACCCGAGGTGGCAACATCGTTTACCGTGCCGCACACCGCGAGCCGGCCGATATCGCCGCCGGGGAAGAAATGCGGTGTCACCACGAAGGTGTCGGTCGAGAGCGCGATGCGCCCCGTGCCGGGCAGCGCGGCTACGCCGGCGTCGTTGCCCGCGTGAAGCTCGGGCGCCTCGAATGCGTCGAGGAAGACCTCATCGATGAGGCGCTTCATCATCTGCCCGCCGGATCCGTGTCCGAGCTGTACGGTGGAGTCCGAAATCATGATGCCTTCTTTCGATGGCCAGAGTGCTTGGTCGTTTTCGAGATGAGTGTAGTCGAACGCGGCTTGCCAGTGGTTCGCCAGTGGTTCGCCAACACCCGGCGTTGACGATTCAAACGGTTTGCAGAAGTCCGGTGCTGGCGAACCGCTTGGACGCTATGCACCGCGCCGCGCTAGCGATACCGGAAGTACGCCGCGCAGCTGCCTTCGCTCGAAACCATGCAGGGCCCAACGGGATGTTCCGGCGTGCAGGCGCGCCCGAAGAGCGGGCACTGGGTGGGCGCGATGACGCCACGGAGCACGTCGCCGCAGCGGCACCCATGCGGTTCCCGGGTGGGCTCGACCTCGACGGCGAACCTGCGTCGCGCATCGTAGCGCGCATAATCCTCGCGAATGCGCAGGCCTGAATGTGCAATTTCTCCCATGCCCCGCCATGTTGCGCTGCACGGTTCGAAAACCTTCTCCGCGATGCTTCGCGCCACGGGGTTTCCTGCGTCGCGCACGCTTCGGGGGTAGGCGTTTTCCACGGCGGGCGTGCCGGAAATGATCATCTCGACGAGGCGATCGATGCCGGTGAGGATATCGACTGGCTCGAACCCCGTCACCACGCCGGGAATGTTGAACTCGCGTGCTATGAACTGGAACGGCGCAAGCCCCGTGATGGTGCAGACATGGCCCGGCAATATGAAGCCGTCGATTGTGGTTTCGGGATCGTTTGCGATGGCGCGAAGCGCGGGCGGCGTGGTTTTGTGCACGCAGAACACGGAAAAGTTCCCAATCCCGCGGGACGCTGCCTCGAGGATGCAGGCAGCGATGGCGGGAGTCGTGGTTTCGAAGCCCACGCCCATGAAGACGACGTTGCGATCGGGCAGCTCGGTTGCGAGTTCGAGCGCGTCGAGAGGGGAGTAGACAATGCGAACGTCGCGCCCGGCGGATTTCTCTGCGGCGAGCGACGAGGTGCTGCCGGGCACGCGCATCATATCGCCGAAGGTGGCTACCGTGATTCCCTCGCTGCGGGCGAGCGCGATGGCATGGTCGATATCGCGGTTCGCGGTCACGCAGACGGGGCAGCCGGGGCCAGAAAGCAATCGCAGGCCCTCGGGCATAATCGAGCGAAATCCGTAGCGCCCGATGCTCACGGTATGCGTACCGCATACTTCCATGAGGTTGATACGGCGGTTGCCTACAAGCCGGTGTATGCGGTCGATGAGTTCACGCGCGAGCTTGGGATCGCGGAAGGACGAGAGGTCCATGTCGTGCTGAGCGCTGTTCGCGGCGGCGGTGGCTGCGGCGGCGGAGTGCCGGCGCGCCGTGGTGTCGATGGAAGCGCCGGCGCTCTGCGCGTTCGTGTGGTCATGCCCCATCATGCGGATGCCTCGGCGCCGGCGAGGTCCTCTTCGGTGAGCTCATCAAGCTCGCGCACGAGTTCGATGGTGCGGCGGGCCTCTTCGGCGTCGATAACCTCGATAGCGAAGCCGGCGTGCACGAGTACATAGTCGCCCACCTGGGCCTGCGGCGTGAGCGAGATGGAGATGCGGCGCTGCACGCCGAGCATGTCAATGGTGGCGTTGGTTCCCTCGATGGCTACGATGGATCCCGGAATGGCAAGGCACATAGATTGCCCCTTTGGTCGAGATAGTGGGTGGGAGCTCGTTCGGGTAGATGGTACCGCCGCGTTCGCCCGCGGGCAAATGCGGGGCTGGTTTGATGCGGCGAGGCCGTGGGAGTTTCTTGCGCGAGGCCGAACACGGGGCCCGCGATGAGTCGAGCTCGGTGTTCGAGGCTTTGAGTGAATCGTAGACACCGGGTGTCTGCGTTTCATTCGCCGCGCATCGCTACAGCAGCTCAAGCGTGCGCTCGCAGTTCTCGATGATGGGCGGCTCAAGGCGCTCTCGCAGTTCGTCCATGCCGGGGATGGCCGCATACTCGTCAAAGATCTCGGCGAGACTGGTGGGTATCTCCTGGGCGAGGTCCGTCATGAGGGCCCGGCAACTCGCAACCCCGAGGCCGAACTGCTCGAACGGTCCTGACTGCGCATAGCGCTCTAGCGAGCTGGAACCCACGCGCCCGAAACGATTCTCCCCGCCAATCGCCATGGCGAGCCGCCCGTGCCGCCGCAGCCGGTCATAGGCAAAGCCCGAGGCCACGTCGTACATGCGGGCAAGTGCGACGTTATGTTCTGTCCCAAGTAGTAGCGAATAGTTCTTCGCGTGAGCGTCGGTGCCCCCGATAAGATAATTAAAGAACAGCATCAACGTGAATAGCAGCATGTTAAGACGCGCTGCCGGGGTAGTTCCCAAAAGGGTGAGAACGTCGTGAACAGCAGGCCCGCCGTCTGCGGTGTATTTCTGGAACGGCATGACCCCAAGTGCCTGGCAAAGATCTTCTTGATGTGCGCGCAGGATTGTCCCGTCTTCTCCGATAGTGCGGTCGTAGCGTTCGATGATGAGCGCCGGTTCGTCTTCGAAGAGCCGGTAGTCGACATGTGCCGTGGGCACACCCGCTCGTTCGGCGGTCTTCATACAGACGAATTCGTTCAGTGTTTGTAGCTTAAAGCCCACGACACCGTTTTTGAAGATGTGCGTTGTGGGGGCCGAGCCGATGCAGGAGCACCACGCGCCATCGCGCAGCCCCAAAGCGAATTTACCTTGGTTCCCTCCGAGCGACCAGCTTTCCTCCTCGCCAACCCATGTCGCCTCGTCATCCGAGCGTATCGCTTTGAGGCGCAGCGCAATTTCATGGTCGGTCAGCGGGCGGTATTCGCCTGTGCGGGCGAGTACGTCATCAACGCGCTCCTCTCGGCAGAATTGCACACCGCCTTGGCAATCAAGGCCGATGCAGTCGAGCATGGTGACGGGATTGTTGGGGATGATGCCAAAGTCGCGGGCAATGGCCTTGAGCTGATGCTCGCTATCGGGGAGGAGGCCAAACAGGAATGGCAGCAATGCTTGTTGGTGGTATGTGCGGTTGCAGATGGGCAACGCAAGCGAGAGCGGTGCGCCGTGGTAGCCCTCGTCATATTTGAAATGGACGAGGCCCTGTGCATCCTGCCAGAGCGTCCCAGCGGGGGTCCCGCAGATGATGGTGCGCAGAGAGAGTTCTGCCATGATACCTCCTGCGTGGTGCGGCGGAATTACCTTGCTGTGGCTCCGCTGTTGTCGTGGAAGATGTTGGCGATTAGCCTGTCATATGCACTCTGAAAATCAGATAGCCTGAGCTCTGGAGAGCTTTCGGTCCGTTTAGTGCGAGTTGTTGCACGCGCGCCGCGCCGGCGGCGTTGCGCGGTGGTGCGGGTCGCTGGTGCGGTGTCGGTGCTATCGGAGGCAGCAGAGCCTTCGTTGTGCTCCCACGGGCGCTCTTCCCTGATATGTTCGCCGATGGTGAAGAGTTCAAGTCCGAGTGCGTCGTAGACGGCGAGCAGCTTGTCGAGGCGGATGCCGGGGGCATCGCCGAGCTCGAGAGATGCGAGCAGGCGCTCGGAGACACCGGCGGCCTTTGCGAGCTGTTTGCGCGTGAGGCCCTGCGCCTCGCGTTCGCGACGTGCGTACAGCCCCACCTGCCGGGGAATGCTGACCGGCTTGATGATGCGGCCGTCCTCGGTCCCGTGCTCTGTAGTGTGGTTCGCCATGCTCGTTCGCCTCCAGTGACGTAAAACGTTGTGCATTCAGTATATCTGCAAAAGTTTGCATACGGCAGAAACTGCAAAAGTCTGCATATTATCTTAGCTTCGCAGGCTTTCAGTTAGTTCGAGGCTCGAGTCGGAAAGGCTGGGCCGATGCCTTTGCGTGAAACGCAGACACCCGGTGTCTGCGTTTCATCAAGGTAGCTCTCACGTGCTACGTTGCGGTTTTCGGGACCGCGCGCGGGCGCGACGCTACCGTTCGCAGAGCCGCGCACGGGCGACGGCAGCTTGCCCGAAGGCGATGCAGCCATCGTTTACCGGCACCGCGCTGGGGGCAAGCGGGCGCAGGCCTTCTGCCCGCAACCGCTGCAGTGCCTCGCCCAAGAGCAGTCGGTTCATGAAAACACCGCCTGAAAGCGCAACATTGCGAATGCCGGAACGGCGCGCAATCTGGATGGAGGCATCGCAAACAGCTTGCGCAACGGCGAAGTGCACGTCAGCAGCGATGGCTTCGACGGGGCGCCCTGCCATGAGGTCGTCAAGCGCGGCGCGCGCCATCGGTGTCGGGTCAAGCTCAATAACCTGGTCGATGGCATGTTCGCCAACGCGACTCCTGCGTTGCCGAGTCTGCTCATCCGGCGCGGAAACCGGCTGTTCGTGCATGCTAAAGCGATAGCCGAAGCCATCCGCCCTATCGTGGGCGCGCCGCGCGTCATCAGTGCCAAGCGCTCGCCACGCCGCGGCTTCGAGCATGATGGCTGGCTCGCCCTCGTACGTAGCGTTCAGGCAGATGCCGAGCATGGCCGCCATGGCATCGAGCAGGCGGCCCATGCTGGAGGTCAGCGGGCTGTTGAGCCCTCGCTCGATCATGGTGGCGGTAACCGCGCGTTCGGCTTCACTGAGGCCCTCGACAAGCATGCGCGCTCCCGGATGGTCGAGCAGCTCGCAGGAGTGCAGCAGCGAGAACGCATTGCGCCGCGCGTCGCGCACGGATGCCATTCCGGCCGGGAGTCGCCAGGGTTTTAGGTGCGCCATTCGCGTGAAACCGCTCAGGCTCGCAATCATGACCTCGCCGCCCCATACGGTGCCGTCTGTTCCCGCTCCCGTGCCGTCGAGTGCAATGCCAAGCACCTGCTCCGCGGGGCCGATGATGCCGCGCGCGGCCATCTCCGCAATTACCGACGCGATGTGTGCATGGTGGTGCTGCACTTCGATGAGCGGGCGCCCATCCGCAGATGCTTCGGCGCGCGCCCATTGGCTCGAGAGGTAGGTTGGATGAAGATCGCAGGCGAGCGCATGGGGTTCAAGTTCGAAAAGGTTCGACATGCGATGGCGCGCCTCGTGCCAGGCGTCGAACGTCTCACCATTCTCAACATCGCCGATGTGCTGGGACACGAAGCACAGTGCGCTGCCGTCGGGCTGTTCGCGCGTGAGGGCGATGGTCGCTTTTTGCTCGGGGCCGCAGGCGAGGATGCACGGGATGTCGCTACGCGGGCCATCGCTCTGCTGCGCTTCTTCGTTGGGCGCGCAAGGAGGGAGGTCGAGCGGCTGCGGAGCGTATCCGCGCGCGCGGCGCACGGGCATTGCCTGGCCGTCGATAACGCGTATGACTGAGTCGTCGTACCGGGTGAGAATGGCGCGATTGTTGCCGAGCAGCGCGTCGGCGAGGCCGCCTTCGACCAAGTGCGCCCAAGCAAGCCCGTCATCGGTTTCGATGGGTTCCTTGCTTACGTTTCCGCTGGTCATGACAAGTGCATGCACGCCACGCGCAGTGCAGGCGGCGAGCAGCAGGTGCTGGAGCGGAGTGTACGGGAGCATGATGCCGAGCTCGGGCAGATCGAAGGCGACGGATGGCGCAAGCGAGGGACGACTGCTCTCGCTGCTATTGGAGCGGTCGCTCCCGTCACCTTTTGGGCTGTGGTCGCTGCCGCCTTTGCCCTGCTCAGAGCCCCATTCGCCGTCGCGCTCGTCTTGCTTGCGGCGGCGCAGCAGGACGATGGGCCGGATGGATCCGGTGAGCAGCTCCGCCTCAGCTTCGTCGATCGTGCAAAGCGCCCGGGCGCCTTCTATGTCGCCGACCATGACGGCGAGCGGTTTGTTCGACCGGCGCTTGCGCCGGCGCAGGTCGCGCACGGCATGCTCATTCGACGCGTCGCAGGCAAGATGGAAGCCACCGAGCCCCTTGATGGCGACGATGCCGCCGGCTGCCAGCATCTCGACGCAGCGTTCGATGATGGCATCGCTCTTCTGGCGTGTGGTGCCCACAGCGGGGGTGATTCTGTCGCGCCGTTCCCACGCATCGGTGCCTGTTTGGACCTTTTCACGCCAAGTGATGTGCGGGCCGCAGGAGAAACACGCATTGGGCTGCGCATGGAAGCGCCGGTCGGCGGGGCCGGCGTATTCTGCCGCGCATGCGGGGCACATGGGGAATGCATCCATTGATGTGGCGGGCCGGTCGTAGGGGAGCGAGCGAATGATGGTGAACCGCGGGCCGCAGTTGGTGCAATTGATGAATGGGTAGTGATAGCGCCGGTCGGAGGGGTCAAAGAGTTCGCGCAGGCAATCGGGGCAGGTGGCGATATCTGGCGAGACGAGCGTGGTGCGCTCCGTTTCATCATCCGATGCGACGATGCGGAAGATAGGTGAGGGGTCTTCCGGCATCACTCCCTGCGGTGTGTCAGCCCCCGCGTCGTCCGTGCTGCCCGCGTGCTCAACAACCTCGATGCCATCAATCCGTGCTGCCGCCGGTGCCTCATCGCGCAGCGCGCGCACGAACGCGTCGAGCGCGGGGGCGTTCTCGGCCGATGCCTCGATGTGCACGCCGTCGCCCGCGTTGAGCACCCAGCCGCTTATCCCGTGCGCCATTGCCGTTCGGTACACGAACGGACGCATACCCACGCCCTGGACGATTCCGGTTATGTGGATGTGAACGTGCTTCACCGGCGATCGGTCCTACCGCTCCAGGCTCGCACCGGTGGCGGCACAGGTGAGCTCGCCGTGGTGTACGCCGCGCAAGCCCAAAAGCTTATCGGCAAGCTCGTAGACGCGTGCGCCTTGGCCGCGCACCGCAAGGATTTCCAGGCAGTTGTGGTGGTCCAGGTGCACGTGCATGGTTGAGACAATCTCGGCCGTGTAATCGTGCTGAATCTCGTCCAGCTGTCGGGTGAGATCGCCGGTGTGATGGTCGTAGATCATCGTCAACGATCCTATAACCTGCGCCGTTGGTGTCCTCAACTCGTCTTTAACGAGCGCGGCGCGCATGAGGTCGCGGATTGCCTCGGAGCGGTTGGCTCCGGTGCCGCGGCGTGCAGTCTGCTTGTCAAAAGCGGTGAGCAGGTCTTCTGGCACGGCGACCGAGAACCGGACGAGATCGGCCGAGCTGGCGTGCACGGCTGCTCCCGCCTGATCTGATGAGCATGCCTGCCCTGCAAAATCATCACACGCGCTTGCGCGGGTATGGTCGGCAGGTTCGGCGTTGTTAAAGCGCTCGGTATGGCCCTCGGGGCGCGCGGCGTCCATCGCTACACCAGCCGGACGGTGCCCACCGAATTATGGTCGGCTTCGATGGCCTCTTCGTAGCCTTCGAGCGCGGCGCGCGCCTCATCGAGCGACCGCATCGCCTGGGCCAGCTTGGAGCCGATGCGCTCCATGTCGTATGTCTCGGTTGCATGGAGCAAATCGTGGCTCCAAGACCGAGCGAGCTCGATCGTATTGTCAACCTGCTTCACGCTCATGGCGAGCTGGCTCATGTTCATGCCCACATCGTGCATAGGTCCTCCTTGAGGCCGTGTTCGACCGTAGTTCGCCGTTGGCATCAGGTGCGAATCCCGGTATGAAAAAGCCCCGGCAACCCGGGGCTTCAGTGTACTACGTTGTCGTTGCGTCCGTATTGCTCGCGTAGGGAGCCGGATCGTTGCGTCCGTATCGCTCGCCTATGGAGCCGTGTCGTTACAGGCTCTTCTCAATTTCGGCGGTGAGGGCGGGCTTGGGCATAGCTCCCACGATGCGGTTGACCTCCTGACCGCCCTTGAGGATCACGAGCGTGGGGATGGACATGACGCCATATTTCATGGCGATGTCCTGGTTTTCGTCCACGTTGCATTTGCCTATGACGAGACGGCCGTCGAGCTCATCGGCAAGCTGGTCGACGATGGGCGAAACCATGCGGCACGGGCCGCACCACGGTGCCCAGAAATCGATGAGAACGGGTAGGTCGTTAGCAAGCAGAGCGTCAAAATTGGAGACATTGACCTCGGTAATTGCTGCCATGGTTCCTCCTTATGTGAGGCGCGCTCAAAGGCGCGGATAAATCGAGACAGTGCGGTTATACCCACCTTAGCGTTCTCGTTGCAGATGGAGCAGCCTTTTATTGCTCCCCCACGTGCTGGGCGCAGCGCGCGGTCGTTCACGTTGATGCTGTCACCGCTACAATGAGGATGCGCGATGCTGAGCGCCTGCTCCGTGTGCCCCGCGCCCGCGAGCGATGCGGCTCGTGACACGCGTGTCCACGCGCTCGCGGCGCAGTGCGCGCCCGTGCGCCTGCAAACCCGTGTGCTTGCGAGGACACGCGGCGACGATGCGCCGTTGTTTCGCGCGTTTTCAGGTATCGCCCATCCAACGAGGGGGGGGAAACCATGGCTGTCTCGAATGCCGATCGAAGGAACGCGCTGCTTGCGGCGGCGCAGCAGGAGCTCGATGCGCTTGCCGCGCGCGGCGTTCGCATGCGGGGGAACGCGTTCTCGGCCATAGTCCTGGTGAAGGGCGAGCTCAATGCTAACGAGCTTGCTGGCGGGGAGCTGCTTGCCGGTGCCGATGGCGCGGCGTTAGCGGCTGCGCTCGAGCGCCTTGGATACGCGCCGGAGGAGTTCTGCGCGCTGTCTGCCGTCGCAGGGCCAGAAGGGGAAGGCGCTGCACCTGAGGCAGCTTCGGGGCGGCCGTTGCCCCCGGCCTTGTTCCGCGAGGCGCTTGAGGCGCTTGATCCCGAGGCCGTCGTTCTGCTTGATGATACCGCTGCGTCGCTCATGCGCGAGGCATATGCCGAGGAGCTTGCTCGCATCGAGCAGTTCGACATGGCGATGCTCGCTCCGGGGCTCGTCGCTCATGTTCTTGGAAGGCGCGTGCTTGCCCTCGATGGATTCGAGGCCGCGCTTGCCGATGGGCGGGCAAAGCAGCGCATGTGGGCCTATCTCAAGCAGCTTTCGCCCCTCGGTGCACCGTACTAATCATGCGGATGAAGTTAAGCAAGTGATTTAAGTAAGTGATGTCGGCTTGCGCGCCACTAAGCTCGGGCTGTCAGCTGGATGGCAACCTTCCCTCTCTGTAACTTCTTGGCCTCGTGTCAAAATGCATACGATTGGTGGTACTAGAGGGTGCTCGTTGAGCGTTTCGGAGTCGTTGCATCGGTGGAAACGGGCACCTGAACAGCGGGATGACTCTAATATTCGCAGGAAATACTGCCTTCTGGGTGGTGTGATGCGTTGCGAGGTCGGTTTCAACCGAGCTCATGTACCACCAATCGTGTCTCGATTGCCGCAAGCGTGAACAGTTGCGCGCTGAGCTCCTCCGCCAAACAAAAAACGGGCCCCGAAGGGCCCGTCTTCATGAGCGAATAGCTCGAGTATGCCGATAAGGCGGTAAAAGCTAGTCCTCGGCGATCTCGGTGATGGCACCGGCGGGGCAGCTCTCCACGCACACGCCGCAGGCGATGCAGGAATCCTCGTCAGTCACGGTAGCAACGTCCTGGAGCTCCAGAACGCCCTGGGGGCAGTCGTCAACGCAAACGCCGCAAGCGATGCACTCATCGGCTTCAATAACGGGATGGGCCATAGTGATTCCTCCTCTTATAGATGCTCGATGTGGTTTGGCGAAAGTTCATCGAGACTCTTGTGGCTTAATATACCGCGCGCCCGTCTCATTGCAACCCTCGCCGACCGTCTTTTTCTGCCGTTCACCGAGTAAGGGGAGGGGAACTTTTTGCGTGCGCGCTGGGCGCCCCGTGAAGGCCTAGCGATGCTGGGCGGAATCCGGAAACGCCGCGCGTTGTCGGGCGGAATCCGGACACGCCTCGCGCTGTCGGGCGATATCTGGACATTGGAATCGTTATCGGGCGACATTCGGACGCTCAGGGCGTTCAGAATGGTGAAATGTCGCCCGACAATCTCTCCCATGTCCAGAACCCGCCCGGCAATGCCCACAGTGTCCGAAACCCGCCCGAGAATCCCCGCCTTGTCCAGAATCCGCCCGGCAGCGCATGCGGGCGGGTATAGAACGCGCTGCACGCAAACCATTTGCGCAGATGCTTTCGACAACGCGCGCGGACGGGCAGGGACCCGCCCTTGTGCCGGCGCCACGTGCCCATGACTAATGCTGCATATCGCTTGGCGCTCCTACCCTGAGATTACCTATCGTTGCGTGTAATAAGAAATCTTATATGTATTGACTTAGATTTTGTGAATCGCCGAGTATAACCTGTGCATCAACGGGATATGATAAAGACCGAACGAACAAAAGAGTCGTGTTTCGCATGCGGCGGGACAGCTCAAAAGGAAAGGAACACTCATGGGCAACAAGATTCTTGGTATTGACCTGGGTACCACCAACTCGGCGATGGCGGTTCTCGAAGGTGGATCGCCCACGATCATCGTAAACGCCGAGGGCGACCGCACCACCCCGTCCGTCGTTGGCTTCCGCGCCGATGGCGACCGCGTCGTGGGCAAGGCCGCTAAGAACCAGGCGGTCACCAACCCGAAGAACACCGTCTTCTCCATTAAGCGCTTTATGGGCCGTAAGTACAGCGAGGTCTCGTCCGAGATCAAGACCGTGCCGTACGGCGTCAAGGAAGGCCAGGGTGGCCGCGCCGTCGCCGATATCGACGGCCAGGATTACACGCCCGAGCAGATCAGCGCGATGATTCTGCAGAAGATGAAGGCCGACGCCGAGAAGTACCTCGGCGAGACCGTGACCGACGCCGTCATCACCGTGCCTGCCTACTTCAACGACGCTCAGCGCCAGGCCACCAAGGACGCTGGCAAGATCGCTGGCCTCAACGTCAAGCGCATCGTGAACGAGCCGACCGCCGCGGCCCTCGCCTATGGCCTCGACAAGAAGGGCTCCGACCAGCGCATCCTCGTCTTCGACCTGGGCGGCGGCACCTTCGACGTCTCCATCCTCGACCTCGCCGACGGCGTCTTCGAGGTGCTCGCGACCAACGGCGACAACCACCTGGGCGGCGACGACTGGGATCAGCGCGTCATCGACTGGCTGGCCGACAAGTTCAAGCAGGACAACGGCATCGACCTGCGCCAGGACCCCATGGCGCTCCAGCGCCTCAAGGAGGCCGCCGAGAACGCCAAGAAGGAGCTCTCCGCCGCGCAGACCACCAACATCAACCTGCCGTTCATCACGGCGGACGCTTCGGGCCCCAAGCACCTCAACTACGACCTCACCCGCGGCGAGTTCGAGCGCATCACGCACGACCTGCTCGAGCGCTGCAAGCAGCCGGTGACCAACGCTCTGCGCGACGCGAACCTCAAGCTCTCTGACCTCACCGAGGTCATCCTGGTCGGCGGCTCCACGCGTATGCCCGCTGTTCAGGAGCTCGTGAAGAACATGACCGGCAAGCAGCCCAACATGTCCGTGAACCCGGACGAGGTCGTGGCCGACGGCGCGGCTGTTCAGGGCGGCGTGCTCACCGGCGACGTCCAGGGCATACTGCTGCTCGACGTGACCCCGCTGAGCCTTGGCGTGGAGACCATGGGCGGCATCATGACCAAGATGATCGACCGCAACACCACGATCCCGACCTCCAAGACCGAGATCTACTCCACGGCCGCCGATAACCAGACGTCCGTCGAGATCAACGTCCTCCAGGGCGAGCGCGAGCTTGCGCGCGACAACAAGAGCCTCGGCAAGTTCCAACTCACCGGCATCCCGGCCGCGCGCCGCGGCGTGCCGCAGATCGAGGTCACCTTCGACATCGACGCCAACGGCATCGTGACCGTCTCGGCTAAGGACAAGGGCACCGGCAAGGAGCAGCAGATCACCATCTCCGGCTCCACCGCGCTTTCCGACGAGGAAGTCGACCGCATGGTCAAGGACGCCGAGGCCCATGCCGAGGAAGACAAGCGCCAGAAGGAGGAGGTCGAGGTCCGCAACCAGACCGACAGCCTCTGCTACTCCACCGAGCAGACCATCGCCGACCTGGGCGACAAGGTCTCTGCGGACGTGAAGGGCGAGGCCGAGGCTGCCATCTCCGAAGCCAAGAAGGCGCTCGAGGGCACCGATGTGGACGCCATCAAGGCCGCTGGCGACAAGCTGCAGGAGGTTGCCTACAAGCTGGCGCAGATTGTGTACGCCGATGCCCAGCAGGAAACGGGTGGCTCGGCGGCAGCCAGCTCCGATGATGACGTGGTCGATGCCGATTACGAGGTTGTCGACGACGATCAGGACAAGTAATGTTCGCCAAGAAAGCTCGCACGGAGGCGGCCGCTGCTGCCGCCTCCGATGACTCTGAGGAGAGGGACGTGAAGATTCCCGTAGAAGCAGATGACGAGGTCGCGAAGGCCCAGGCTGCATCCGATGAGACCGCTGCCGAGGCCGCTTCGGCAGAGCCCGCCGACCGCGATGACACTCCCGAGCAGGCTGCGGCATCGCAGGCAATGACCGAGGAGGAAATGGTCGAGGCTGCCATCCGTGCTGGCGAAGAGGCCGCTGCGAACGACTTCAAGCTCAAGTACGAGCAGGCCCAAAACGAGCTCGCCGAGGTGCGTAAGAAGCTTGCTGCTGCCGAGGAGACGGCCACAACGGCCGACGCCAAGGTGCGCGAGGCGCAAGATCGCGTGGCTCGCCTGCAGGCGGATTGGGATAACTACCGCCGCCGTACCGCGAGCGAGCGCTTGGCCGAGAAGAGCCGTGCTACCGAGAAGCTCGTGACGGCGCTGCTGCCCGTGCTCGACGACATGGAGCGTGCCATCGACCATGCTCGCACGCAGGAGATGGACGAAGCGTTCTCGCAGTTCGTCGATGGTGTGGAGGCCGTGCGCGCCAAGATGCTCGACGCGTTTGGCCATGAGGGCGTTGAGGCGATCGACCCCAAGGGCGAGGCGTTCAATCCGCTCGAGCACCAGGCCGTGGGCCGCGTGGAGGATCCGGAGCAGTACGACGAGACGGTCAACGACGTGTACCAGAAAGGTTACCGCATGGCCGACCGCGTGCTCAGGGCGGCGATGGTGACGGTCACCTATGGTGGCGAGAAACGCCCCGCGCCGGAACCCGAGGCGAGCGAGGAAGCACCTGACGCAGCTTCCGACGAGGCTGCTGAGTAGTAACCGGGCTCCGAAGCGACAGTTTCGGGGCCCGATTTGATAGAGCCATGAAGCCTGGAAATGATAAAACGAACCGGGTTCGTTTTATCAAGTTTGGGAAGATGAATGACGAAAGGGGGCAAGCGCCATGGCGCAGAAGACCTTCTACGATGTGCTCGGGGTGAAGCGCGACGCCTCCGAGAAAGAAATCAAGAGCGCATTCCGCAAGCTCGCTCAGAAATACCATCCAGATGCAGGTGGCGACGAGAACAAGTTTAAAGAGATCAGCGAGGCGTACGAGACGCTGTCCGATGAGAAGAAGCGCAAAGAGTACGACCAGATGCTGATGTTCGGCGGCATGCCGGGCGGCGGCGCGGGCGGTGCGTATACCTACACCGGCGGCGCGGGCGCCGGGGGCTGGAGCGACATCTTCAGCAGCATCTTCAACGGTGACGGTGCCTTTGGTGGCGATTGGGGCCAGGGCTTCGGCGGCATGGGTGGGCGCGCGGCGAACCGCGTGCGCAAGGGCGAAGACCTTACGGTCACCATCGATATATCGGCCGAAGACGCGTTCCGCGGCACGTCCCAAACGATCACCTATCGCATCCCCTCGACCGGGGAGCGGCAGACGGTGAGCGTGCCGGTGCCTGCCGGCGCCGTCGACGGTGGGCGCGTTCGCTTGAAGCGCCGCGGCGAATACGGGGCAAACGGCGGTGAGCGTGGAGACCTGCTAGTGATCACGCATGTCGAGCAGCATCCGCTGTTCAAGCGCGATGGCGCAGACGTTACCATGACGCTGCCCGTCTCTGTGTACGAGGCTGCGCTGGGATGCGAGATCGAGGTGCCGACGCCCGGTGGCGGGACGGTGCGCCTGAAGATTCCGGCGGGCACACAGTCGGGCAAGACCTTCCGCTTCCGCGAGATGGGCGCACCCGATGTGAAGCGCCGCGGCCGTACCGGTGCGCTGCTGGTAAAGATCGAGGTGCGCACCCCCGATCGCCTGAGCGACGATGAGCGCGCTGCGCTTGAGAAGCTGCGCGACGCCGACCACCGCGACTACCGTGCGAATGTTGATCGGTATCGCGCTAAGATGTAGCTAGAACACGTTGCGCGTGCCCCGAAGCTTGTTGTGGGGCGCGCGCAACGCATTGGATTCAAAGACCCGGAGGAGTTGAGTGCGATGGCTCAGTCCGATCGAGATAAGCCACTGTACATGATCAGCGTGGCGGCGGAGCTCACGGGCATGCACCCGCAGACGCTGCGCGTCTATGAATCCAAGGGGCTTGTGAATCCTAAGCGCTCGGGCGGCAACACGCGCCTGTACTCGCGCGCGGATATCGAGCGGCTTGAGCTCATCAACCAGCTTACCGACGAGGGCATCAACCTCGCCGGCGTGGTGCGCATCCTCGATATGAAGGAGCGTGCCGAGGAGCGCGAGCGCGAGAACGAGAAGCTCCGCAGCCGCGTTCGCGAGCTTGAGGACCAGCTGCACGAGCTTAAGATGCAGAAGAAGATTACCGCGCTGGTGCCGCGCGGCGGCTCGGCCGATCCCGAACAGGTCCTCAAAGGGCTACTCGGCGGAGGCGGCATCTAGGCGCACTGAGGATGGCGCGAATAATAACACCACGTTGATGTCGCGCAGCTCGCTGCGGTCGCCAACATTGCGCGAGACAGAATATTCGAACGGCGTGCCGTCGTCTAAAAAGCCAACCTGCTCAAGCTCGAGCAGGGGAGAGCCGGCTGCAACCTCGAGTCGTTCGGCTTCTTCTTCCGTTGCTGCCACCGCGCGGATGATGTGGTGGAAGCTCGAGATCTTATAGCCAAGCACATCGCGAAGATACGCATATACCGATTGGTATAGCTGGCTCTTCTTTAGTCCTGGTACAAGGTCGAGCGGCATATAGGTGTACTCGATGACGATGGGCAGCCCGTCAAGGCACCGCGTGCGGCAATGGTGGTAGACAAAATCATCTGGTTGGATGTTGAGGTGACGCGCGATATCTGGCTCGTGGATGTGCCGGAGGGCGAGGAAAAACTGCAGACCGTGGGCGGATTGGCGCGGCGCATGGTCGAAGCGGCGGGCATACCCATGGACGTACACCTTGCGCTCGATCGGCGGGAGGCCTTTGCGGGCGCGGACTTTGTAACTACGCAGTTTCGCGTGGGGCAGCTGGACGCGCGCATCGCCGACGAGCGCATCGCCCTCAAGCACGGGCTCATCGGCCAGGAGACCAACGGAGCGGGCGGAATGTTCAAGGCGCTCCGCACCATTCCGGTCATTTTCGACATCATCCGCGACATGGAAGAGATCTGCCCCAACGCCTTGCTCATCAACTTCACGAACCCGGTGGGCATCGTGTCCGAAGCGGTGATGCGCTATACCTCGTGGCAGCGCTATGTGGGCCTGTGCAATTGTCCCATCTCCATGCGCTTTGGCATCGCGCGCTGGATGGGCATAGACCCGGCGCGCGTACGCATGGAGCTCTCGGGGCTCAACCATCATTTCTTCGTGACGGACGTGTTCATTGACGGCAAGAGCTGCTTCGACGAGGTGCTTGATCGCTACTGCGAGCTGCCGGTTGAGGAGCTGGGCACCATGAAGAACATCATGGCGATTCCTTGGTCGTCGGCGCTCGTGCGCGGCTTGCGTGCTGTGCCGGTGAGTTACCTCAACTACTATTTCTCGACGCGTGAGGGGCTCGCGCAGCTCATGGCCGATTACCGGGCTCATGGCGTTCGCGCCGAGGTGGTCAAGCAGGTGGAGGCAGAGCTGTTCGAGCTTTATCGTGATCCGGAGCTGCACGAGAAGCCGAAGCGATTGGAGGAGCGCGGTGGGGCGCATTATTCGGATGCCGCATGCAGCCTGATTGATTCCATCGTGAACGACCGTGGCGACATCCAGTATGTCGACGTGCGCAATGGCGGCGCCGTGAGCAGCCTGCCTGCGGAGAGCACCATCGAGTGCGCGGCCATGATTACCGCCGATGGGCCCAAGCCCCTGACCGTCGGCGAGCTCTCGCCTGCCATCAATGGCACCATTCAAACAGTCAAGTCGTTCGAGCGTTTGGTTGCCGAGGCGGCGGTTACGGGAAATCGCGATTTGCTTGTGGCGGCGCTTGTGGCCAATCCACTGTGCGATTCGGACGCAGCTGCGAATGCGGTGATTGATGGGCTGCTCGAAGCCCACAAAGCATATCTGCCGCAGTTTTTCGGACAAAAGTTTGGCGCCTGAAAGGCGGAGGGATGTCGCTTGCGGGCTCGCCCCGTCATAACCTGGGTCCATCAGGTTTCAACATCCGTTCAAGCAAACATAGATGCTCGTGGAGCGGGTACCATGGACCATGACCTCGCATTCCGAAGGAAAGGGTTCATGAATGAATATCGACAAAACTGCAACGGCGTTGCTGGTCATCGATGCGATCGAGGCGGTCGGAGACGATTCCATCTATGATCCGGATGCCAACGACAAGGCCTATCGCGACAACGTTGCCGCAGTGGTTTCAGCGTGCCACGGGGCAGGCATCCCGGTGATCTATTGCAACGATGCTCATGTGCGAGGCATCGATCGAGAGCTCGAGCTCTGGGGCGAGCATGGTGTTGCGGGCGAGGTACGCGTGATTCGCGAGGTTGAACAGGCCGAAGGCGACATCACGATTCCGAAGCGCCGCTACTCGGGCTTCTTCCAGACAGACCTCGACCTTACGCTGCGTGAGCTCGGCGCGAAAACCGTTATTGCGGTGGGCGCCGATACGAACATCTGCGTGCTTCACACGCTCGCTGATGCGTACTTCAACAACTACGCCTCCATTGTGGTCGCGGATGCTACCAAGACCTTCCTTTGCGGCACGCAGGAGGGCGCGCTTGAGCATTTCAAGAAATGCTACGGTTCCGAGCTCTGCTCGACGCAGGATTTGGTCGCGGCGCTCGGGGCGTAGCGGCGCTCTCGCGGCGGGCTAAGCTTGTGGCGGCCCGTTCTGGCGGCGAAGCGAGAAGCAGTTCGCTCTCGCCGGTGGGGCCATTGGCGTGTGGCTGCCTGCACGGACGGGGCCATTGATGCAAAGCGCGGGCACGTGGCGGGAAATGGGGCCGCCGCGCGCCCGCATATTTTCGTTTTGAATAGTTCAACGCTCGAATCAGTATCTTTTGGGTGGATGCTTGAGAAAACGGAGCTCTTGAACATGCGCGACCTGCAGTTTCTTTTCAGAAACGTAGGGGTCTTTACGAGGGGTCGGTATAAAGGTACTGATTCGAGCCTCGAACTTCTTTTTCTGCCGCATGTGACGCCTGAAACGTGCAAACGGCGGACCGTTGGACGCGGTTCGGTTGAATGGCGGCGGAGTCCACCCTACGCCTTCCGTTGTGCTTAGGCGAAGAGGCTTGCCGCGGCAAGCGCAACAAGGTAGAGCGCGAGAACTGCGGCGGCAACGGCGTCGCGGCGGGCGAAGCGCATGACGTGGTAGTGCGTGCGCTCCGGCCCGCCGGTATAGCAGCGGGCGTCCATAGCGCGACCGAGGTTGTCGGCGTGACGCACGGCGCTTGCAAAGAGGGGCACCAAGAGGGGCACGCAGGCCCGTGCGTAGCTGAGCGCCCCTTTGCCTTCGAGCTGTGCCCCGCGGGCCGTTTGCGCAACGACGATATTCTGAGCATCCTGGCTGAGCACCGGTACAAAACGCAGTGCAATCGAGAGGATAAGCGTTGCCTGGCTCACCGGTACGCCGAGCCGCTCGAGCGGAGAGAAAAGGCGCTCGACGGCGTCGGTGATGGCCATCGGTTGCGTGGTGAGCATGAGCAGCGACCCCATGAGCAGCAGCAACAAAAACCGCAGCGTATAGAAAACCGCCGAGCTAACTCCTCCGGTGGTAAACGAAAACGGCCCAATGGTTGCAAGCACAGTGCCGGTGTGAACAAAGAACAGGTTGAACAGGGAGGTAATAACGAGAAAGTGCATGGCAGGCTTGATCTGCGAAAGAACGCGGCCAAGCGGGACCCGGGCAAGTGCCATGGCGAGCACAATGAGCGCGCCCGCGAGCAGCAGCGTGGGAACATTCGATACAAAGAGGCAGCTCGCCATGTAGATGATGGCGGCGATGAGCTTGAGGCGCGGGTCGAGGCGGTGGATGGGGGAATCCGCCGAATAATATCTGCCGATGCTAATGCGGACGGCCATGGCGCACCTCCTCGGGGAAAGCACCGCCAAGGTGCTTTGCGAGGCAATCTACGAGCTCATCGAGGGTGAGCGGATTGCTGCCCAGCGTCACTCCGTGCTCCTCAAGTCGTTGTGAGAAAGCGAGTGCAGCGGGCACGCCGGGCACATGCTTGGCGGCTTGGGCGAACACCTGCCGTGGCGTGCCAACTGCGGCGAGGTGGCCGTGTTCGAGCGCAACAACGTGGTCTGCGAGTTCGGCCACGTCGTCCATGCTGTGCGTGACGACAAGGATGGTCCGGCCATCATGCTTGAGCTGTGCGATCAGTTTGCGCATGCGGCGCTGGCCGGCGGGGTCGAGTCCCGCCATGGGCTCGTCGAGCACGAGGATGGGAGTGCACATGGCGAGCACGCCGGCGATGGCGACGGCGCGTTGCTGCCCGCCGGAGAGCGCGAAGGGGGAGCGGCCGAGAAGTTCGGGCGTAGCGGCGAGTCCAACAAGCGCGAGCGCTTCGTTGACGCGATCGGATACTTCGGCATCCGAAAGCGCGAGGTTGCGGGGGCCAAATGCGACGTCGTCAAAGACGGTTTGGGCAAAAAGCTGGCGCTCAGGCAGTTGCGCCACGTAGCCCACCTGCGATCTGAGCTCGCTGCGGCGCGAAAGGTCGGCGGTGTCGATACCGTTAACGCGCACGGCCCCCACGTTGGGCACTTTGAGCGCGCACGCAAGCTCGACGGTGGTCGACTTGCCCGAGCCCGTATGGCCGATGAGTGCGGTAAGGCTACCAGCGGGGACGGTGAACGAAACGCTGTCGAGGGCAAGTGGCCCGCACGGATCGTGGGGGGTTGCATGGCGGCCGCGGCGCTTTCGCAGGCGCGCGAGGAGTCCGAGCCGTTTACGAGCGTTTTGCTCATCTGCGTACGAAAACGTGACGTCACGGAACTCGATAGCTGCCGTTTGAGCTGCGCTCGGGGTTGCTGCCTGCGCCTCCTGCTCACGTTCGGGCGTGAAGTGCGAATTTTCAGGTGGAAAATCGGAACCAAATGAGCTATTTCCGCCCGAACGTGCGGGCGCTGCCGTGCGATGCGCGCCCGAACGTGTGGGCATCGTCGGACGAGGTGCGCCTGAACGTGTTGACGTGTTCGCTGTCGCAGCATACGCAATCGTGCGAGCGAGCTCTTCGGCATCGCTCGCTGCGGGGAGTTCGGGCAGGACGGCCTCCAGCCGGTGGGCGAGCTGCAGGGTAAACGGCGGCTCAAGTCCAAGCGAAAGAATGGCATCACGCTGGGCAAACACCTCCTCCGGCGTGCCCTCGAGGGCGATGCGCCCTCTGTCCATGACAACAACGCGCCCCGCAATCAGGGCATCGTCCATAAAGTGCGTGATGTGCACGATGGTGATGCCCCGCTCATTGAGGTTGCGTGTGATGCGCTGAATGGCGCGTCTGCCCGCAACATCCAGCATGGCGGCCGGTTCATCGAGCACGAGTACGCGGGGATGCATGGCAAGCGCGCCCGCGATGGCGATGCGCTGACGCTGACCGCCCGAAAGGTCGGCCGGGTCTGCCTGGGCGTAGTCGAGCATGTCCACCGCCGCCAGCGCCTCCTCAACGCGCGCGGCGATTCGCGGCTGCGGCACGCCGAGGTTCTCGGGTCCAAAGGCAACGTCGTCTGCAACGACGCTCGTCACCATCTGGTCATCGGGGTGCTGAAACACCATCGCGACCTGGCGGCGCAGCTCAAGCGTGCGCTCCGGTTGCGCTGCGGTATCGATGCCGCACACGCGAGCCGATCCGTCCGTGGGCGCGAGCAGTGCATTAATGAGCTGCGCGAGCGTTGATTTACCCGACCCGTTGCTGCCGAGGACGCAGAGATGCTCGCCCGCCGTCACGCTGAGCGTGACGCCGCGAAGGGCCTCTTCATCAGCTCCTGCATACGAGAAGTGCACGTTGTGGAGCTCGATGATGGGGTCGGCCTCGGGGTCGGCAGTGGATCCGGCGATGGTTGTTGAAGAGTGAGTCTGCACGATGAAACGCCTGAGCAAAAGGGACGGTAGGGAATGGTCGTATGCGCGCGCTACGTGCGCTATCTCGGGGCGCCGAGGGCGGGGCACCGAAGTGCGCCGCCCGCCGAGCGTCTACGCGGCCGAGGTGTGCGTGGAGCCGCCGTGCCCGGGAGAGCCGGCCTGTTCCCCCAGCACATTCATGCAGGGTGCGAGCAGCATCTGGCCGGCCACGACGTTGATAACCATCTTGAGCGTGTTGAAGGGCAGGAGAATCGGCACGATCATGTAGACCACGTCCTGCATGGTCACGCCTGCGTAGAGCGGCGTCACGAAGAGGTTCGCGACGCAGGCGACCACGATGGAGAGTGCCGCGCCTGCGACCATGCCCGCAAGCGAACTCGTGCGCGTGCGGCTGCGCGCGTAGATGAGTGCGGCGGGAATGATGAACGCACAGGTCGAGAGCATGCCCATGGGTGCGCCGAACGGGTCGAGGAAGACGCGCGGCACCCACGAGATGATGGCGACCGCAGCGCCCAGCTTGGGCCCGAAGGCGAGCGCCGCGATAAGGCAGACGATACCCGAGGGATCGTACATGAGCCACGGCGCCGCCGGGAAGATGGGAATCTGCACGAAGCTCAGCACGAGCGACGCGGCGGTGAAAAGGGCCGCAAGGGCGATCTTCTTGGTATTAACGTGTGTGGTGGATGAGCTGCTCATGGCAGTCGCCTCCGTTTCTTCCATCCGGACTGTACCGTCGGCCCTGGAATCTCACCAGGTCAGCCGCTTGCGCGGGTCGCGGGCTTCTGGCGCGCTCTGCCTTGTGCAGACGCGCAGTCCGGCCGGCTTCACGCCGACCTGCCAGTTACCGCCGGTAGGGAATTGCACCCAACCCTGAAACTATGCGGTGCCTACTATACCCGTTTTGCGCGAAATGTCACAGGTTTGCAGCAGGCTGACATTTTTCTTTAAGATTGCGTTAGCACAACGAATGGCAAACGAAAGCGCGGCGGCAAATGCCGGATGGAGCTCCGTTGGAATGGATGGTTGACATGCACGAATACAGCGAAGTCAGCGACGATATTATCTGCGCTTTAGGCGCGGCAGCGGGCGAGGATGCGGTACTCATCGCGGAGCCCATGAGCGCGCATACGACGTTCAAGATCGGCGGGCCGGCCGATGTGGTCGTTGAACCGAGGGCCATCGAAGGCGTGGTTGGTGCGCTTAATGTGTGCGCCATCGCCGGGGTTCCCGTGACGGTGGTGGGCAACGGCTCCGACCTGCTCGTGAGCGACCGCGGCATCCGCGGCGTGGTGGTGCTGCTCGGCAAGAATTACAGCAACGTGCGCGTCGAGGGCACGCGCGTGGTGGCGCAGGCGGGCGCGCTCCTGCGCGATGTAGCGCTTGCGGCGGCAGAAGCGGGCCTTTCGGGCCTTGAGCCGCTTTGGGGCATCCCCGCGAGCGTCGGCGGCGCCTGCCACCAGAATGCGGGCGCCTACGACGGCACGACGGGCGAGCTTATTGAGTCGCTCACGGCCTACGTGCCGGGCCGCGATCTTCCCGACGGCAGCCGCGAGAAGGGTGTGGTCAGGACATTCACCCGCGATGAGCTGGGATTTGGCTATCGTAAGAGCCGCGTGGCGAGCGAGGGCCTCGTGGTGCTCGAGGCAACGTTCGCCCTCATGCCGGATATGGAAGCGTCTATTCGCGGACGCATGGACGACTACCAGCGCCGCCGCGAGGAGAAGCAGCCGCTCGAGATGCCCTCGGCGGGCTCCACGTTCAAGCGACCCGAGGGGTATTTCGCCGGCAAGCTCATCATGGACGCGGGCCTGCGCGGCGCGCGCGTGGGCGGGGCGCAGGTCTCCGAGAAGCATTGCGGTTTCGTGGTAAACACGGGGGGCGCCTCAGCAACCGATGTCTCCGCGCTTATCGAGCATATCCAAGATGAGGTGCGCTCACAGTTTGGGGTGGAGCTCGAGCCCGAAGTTCACCGCGTCGGCGACTGGTAGCGGCTCATCGAGGCACCCGATCTTGACGCTCAATCGTCGGTAGCCGCACGCGAGGCATGCTCCCTCCTCTTTCGCGGCAACCTCGGGCACTTCGACGAGCCGCTTGGGCTGAGGTGCGACACCGTTGTTGCCGCAAGGCTCGTGTCATACGGAGTTCATGGCCAAAAACGTACGACTGGTGGTAAGCGTCGACCTTTCGATGGCAAGGTTTCGGGGCATCTCGAAGCAAAGGAGTGCCGGCATGGCCGTTTTGCGGCGGCGATGATCTCTATGAGGGGCATTGAGCCCCGGTTTTCCAGGTGCAGGTCCGCTTCTGCAACCACCAATCGTATTATTTTGGCCAAGGGCTCGAATAATCGTGTGTCATCTCGCTGGCGAAACGGCCGGAAGCCGACAACGCATCGTTGCTGGCCTCAGAGTGATGCAACTGGCCAGGCGTCTTTCATGCGTTCTGGCTGCGTGGGCGCGTTGGCCGAATAACACTCGCCTTGCGCGTGCGGCGGCGCTATGGTGGATGCGTTGCTGGCATCGCATCGCCTACCCGAGGGGAGCCCTCCCATGACCTATGACCACGTCGCCCAGACCGACCCCGAGGTGTTCTCTGCCCTTGCACAAGAGCTTGGCCGTCAGCGGGGCACCATCGAGCTCATCGCATCCGAGAACATCGTCTCTCCCGCTGTCATGGAGGCCATGGGCAGCGTGCTCACCAACAAGTATGCCGAGGGTTATCCGGGCAAGCGCTATTACGGCGGCTGTGAAAAGGTCGATATTGTCGAGAACCTTGCCCGCGAACGCGCTTGCGAGCTGTTCAGCTGCAGTTTTGCCAACGTGCAGCCTCACTCTGGTGCTAACGCCAACCTTGCTGCGTACATGGCGCTTATCGAGCCGGGCGATACGGTTATCGGCATGAGCCTCGACCAGGGCGGGCACCTCACGCATGGCTCGCCGGCGAATTTCTCGGGACGGCTCTACCGTTTCCTGTCCTATGGGCTCGATCCCGCGACCGAGACCATCGACTACGAAGGCCTCGAGCGCCTGGCGCGCGCTGAGCGACCGAAGCTCATCGTGGGTGGCGCCTCGGCCTATCCGCGCACTATAGATTTTGAGCGGTTGGCCGCGATTGCTCACGGCGTGGGCGCCAAGCTCATGGTCGATATGGCGCATATCGCAGGCCTTGTTGCCGCCGGCGCGCATCCAAGCCCCTTCCCCCATGCGGACGTGGTGACCTCGACCACCCATAAGACGCTGCGCGGGCCGCGCGGTGGCCTCATTCTCACGAACGATGGCGGGCTTGCGCGTGCCATCGACAAGGCGGTGTTTCCTGGAACGCAGGGCGGTCCGCTCATGCACGTGATTGCGGGCAAGGCGGTCGCGTTCGGCGAGGCGCTGCAGCCGGAATTCCACGCGTATATCGACCACGTGGTCGAGAACGCGGCGTCGCTGGGCGAGGGGCTCGTGGCAGGTGGTCTGCGCCTCGTTTCGGGCGGCACGGATAACCACCTGTGCCTTGTGGACCTTACGCCGGCCAGCGTTACCGGCAAAGACGCTGAGCGCCTGCTCGATAGCGTGGGACTTACGGTCAACAAGAACGCCATTCCGGGTGAGCCGCGCTCGCCCTTCGTAACGAGCGGCATTCGCGTGGGATCGGCTGCTGCTACCACGCGCGGCTTCACGGCTGAGGAGTTCCGCGAGATTGGCGAGCTCATCGCGCGCGCAGTCTTCCATGCCGAGGACGAGGCATCCTTGGCCGAGGTTCGCGCCCGCACCGCCGAACTGCTCGAGTGTCACCCGCTCTACCCGGGGCTCGTTATGCGATGAATGGGGAGAAATGCGAGGCAAGTCGACCAGTGCGTTGCCTCGTGAAGCAAATGCACCGGGTATAGTTGTTTCAATGTAGTTGTTTCAGTGGGAGCGAGGGATAGGCCCTTTGCGCCACAAGGGATATGGAGAAGAACATGCCAGCAACTGATGATGTAAAAGTCGGTTTCATTGGGTTCGGCAACATGGCAAGCGCCATGGCGGATGGTTGGATTGCTTCGGGAGTTGTTCCCGGCGATCGGCTCTATGCGTGCGCGAACCGCTACGAGGCCCTCTGCGAGCGCACGGAGTCGCGCGGGATGCATGCGTGTGCGTCGGGGGAGGAGCTCGTGCGCGCCGTTGACGTCGTGGTCGTGGCCATCAAGCCGTACCTCATCGAAGACGTGCTGCCCGAGCTGGCCGGAGCGCTTGCTAACAAGACGATCATCTCGGTCGCGGCTGGCTGGGACAGTAAGGGCTACGAGCACATCCTGCCGGGCACGCACCATATCTCGACCGTCCCCAACACCCCCGTTGCCATCTGCGAGGGTGTGATTGCCTGCGAACGCAAGACGACGCTTTCGGGCGAGGAGGCATTGCTCGTACACGAGCTTCTCGGCGCGCTTGGAACGGTGGTCGAGGTCGATAGCCACCTGCTCTCCATCGCGGGCACGATCGGTGGGTGCTCGCCTGCGTTCATCGCCATGGTCATCGAGGCGCTCGGCGACGCCGCGGTGAAGTACGGCATCCCGCGCGCCACGGCGTACGAGATGGTAAGCCAGATGGTTGCCGGAACGGCGAAGCTGCAGCTTGCAACCGGGCAGCATCCGGGCGCCATGAAGGACGCCGTGTGCTCGCCCGGCGGCACGACCATCAAGGGTGTGGCGGCGCTTGAGGCTGCGGGCATGCGCTCGGCGTTCATCAAGGCAATTGACGCTATCGAGGGCTAGCGGAGTATAGGGCGCGGCGCCGTCCGGCTTTCCGCACGGGGGTGCTGGGGCCGTCTGGTTTGACCGCAGGGCCCGGTGCCGCTCGGCTTCGCCGCAGGTGCCTGCCGCCGCCCGGCTTCGCTGCAAGGGCCCCCGGCACCGTTTGGCTTTCATTTCCGAGTCTTTACCGCGTTGTGCCCGCAGTAGTGCACAAACCTGATATGCTAGGCGCAATGCAACCGGCTTGCTCAAGGAGGGGCCTATGTTGGGAGAGTTCATCGGCGGCTTTATCGGTCTTGCCGTCATTGTTATCATCGTTGTGGTGCTTCTTGCCGACACCCTGTTCGTGGTCAAGCAGCAGCACGCGGTTATCATCGAGCGACTCGGGCGCTTCAACAAGATCGTTGGCTCGGGCCTGCATGCGAAGATCCCCTTCATCGACCGCAAGGCAGCGACGGTAAGCCTGCGCACCATGAAGAACGGATTCGATATCGATGCCAAGACCGAGGATAACGTTACCATCGGGCTCGAGGTTTCGGCGCAGTACCACGTGAGCTACGAGATGGGCGCGGGCCCGGCGGATTCCGGCGTCTACAAGAGCTACTACATGCTGCAGCAGCCGGTCGCCCAGATGCGCGACTTCATTACCGATGCCCTGCGCAGCTCGATCCCCGTCTATACGCTCGATGAGGTCTTCGCCAAGAAGGACGACATCGCCCAAGACGTGAATGCCACGGTTTCCGAGCAGATGGCCGCCTATGGCTTCACGCTCGTCTCGACCCTCATCACGCGCATCGCGCTGCCCGCCGAGGTCGAGGATTCCATGAACCAGATCAATGCCGCCCAGCGCACTAAGGCGGCGGCGCAGGACCTTGCCGAGGCCGATCGCATTCGCCGCGTGACCGAGGCGCGCGCCGAGGCCGAGGCCATGGAGAAGGCCGGCGAGGGCATTGCCAACCAGCGCAAGGCGATTGCCGTGGGTATCAAGGATTCGCTCGAGAGCATCCAGGAGACGGGCGTCTCCAACAACGAGGCGAACCTGCTCTTTATGTACACGCAGTGGACCGAGATGATGACCGAGTTCGCGCGCACCGGCAAGAGCTCAACGGTGGTGCTTCCCTCCAACTTCAAGGAGAGCGCAAGCATGTTCGAGCAGATGGTGGCGGCGGCGGAGACAAACGATGCCGGCAACGTTCCGCCCGCGCCCGTAAAGAAGGACTAGGGGAGCACGCGGCACTAAAACGGCAGCAGTGCCGGAGCGTGCTTCAAGCAGCCGCTCCGCTCTAGAACGATTCTGATTACACCGTTACGCCAGAAGCCGCAGTCACTTTTGTGAGCTGCGGCTTCTTTGAGGTCGCGGCGGTGCCTGTTTGGCAGGTCCAGTCGAAACCGGCTTGTGAAGCGCCATCTTCGGTGGTGCCGGGGTGGCTTCCTTGCCGTGGGCTATCAACTTTGCAACTTTTGGGCACTAGAACGGCCTGCGGCGCAGTAGAAAAACAGCGCGGACGTTTGTGAACTGCGGTTTTGTGCTGTTCATAATGCCGGATAGTTTGGCGCATCCCCTTCGAGTGCCCAAAAGTTGAAAAATGGTATCGGAGCGATAGAGGCAAGGCGTTCTGAGCAACGAAATCGGTCGGGGCTAGGCTTGAGAGCTGCAGGGCCGTGCGCATTGGCGCCTAGGCCCGCGCGTTGCGTGTGCGAGAGGTCGCTCGGCGCACGATGCGGCCTACCTGCACGCCAACGACGAGCTTGACAATGTCGGGCACGATGAACGGCAAGACGGCAATGGCGAGTGCCCCGACGATGTCAAGGCCCATGAGCACCATGAGCTGAAGCGTTCCAAGTAGATACGAGATGAGCAACATCGACGTGACAGCCAATGCCTCGCGTGCCCGCTCAGGCATGCGCTCTATGCCGAGGATGAGGGCGGCGGAAGCCGTTCCAACGAGGAACCCCCAGAGGAAGCCGCCCGTAGGGCCAACGAGCGATGCGATGCCGCCCGAAAATCCGGAGAACACGGGCAGTCCGAGCGAGCCGAGTACGAGGTAGAGGGCTACGGTGACGACGGCATCGCGGCCGCCGAGCGCGATGGGAAGCATGGCGAGCACGAGTGTCTGCAGGGTGAAGGGAACAGGCCCCAGAGGAATGCTTATCGAGGACGCGACGGCGAGCAGGGAGATGGAGAGTCCGCAGCGAGCGATACGAAGTGTCGACATGCAGTTATAGCCTTTCTGAGTTAGCCGATGATCCAGCCCATTTCGCTCTCCCAAACATCTTGGTCGAGTTCAAGTTCAAGACCGGATCCATCTTGTTGCGCCGTACCCGTGAACTCGAGGTAGGTTGAATATTCCGTGCGGTTAGACCCCAGATCAGCCAGGATGTTCTCCAGATCGGCGGCGAGGGCTTCTCGGCTCTCCTCGTCCAGCGTGCCGGTCTCGCGATACGTCTCCCAGATGGAGCTCGGGGTATTCCAGCGCAGATCGTAGGCGATATCGTCTATCTGCGGCGTTTCGATGCTGTAGTAGACCGTGCAATCGATATCGTAGCCTGCGTCAGAGGTTTCGGTGTAGGCGTAAGCGATAAGGTCGTTGTACGAGAGGTTTGCAAGCACCCGCTCTGCTACCGCGCGCGCATCGATGCCGGCCTCATCGGGCGTGAGACCCGAATAGGTTTCGAACGCTTGCGTGAAGGCGTCTTCTGCAATTTGGAGCGTTTCTTCGTTGGTGCCTGCGATTGCGGAATCCAGCCGTTCTTGTGTAAGCATCGTCGCAGACTCCTCGGCATCGCTCGCGAGCGTTCCCGTTATCTCGTAATCTGGGGAATCGGTATCGCCGTAGTCGTCGTAGTCGTCGTAGATGTCGGCATCGCTTGCGGTGCCGCTATCGAAAACCTGGTCGAACAAGTCCCCGGTTACCGCGCTGCAGGCAACGAAAAGAGGCCCGATGGCACCGCTCAGGATGATAACGATGACGATGATGTAAATCATGAGCCTGCGAGCGTGGGCACGGTTGCCCGGGCTGGCTTGGCGCGCGGCGGCTCGACGGGCCTCTGCGGTGCGGTGCCAGGCGTGGCGATCGCGGTGGCTGGAGCGACGCTTCCGGTTCGATGAAGAAGATGGCGTGCCGAGCCAGCTGGATTCATCGGCTGTATCAGGTGCAGTCCGTTGCGCTGCCGAGGACGTTGCGGATGAGGGTGCCGGGGCGTCCACGGGCCCCTGCGAGGATTCGGTCGGCGGCGTGTACGAGGAGGACCGGTGCTCGGGCGCGCGATGGCCACGGGATGCCTCCGCACGCGCCCGTTCGAGGCGCCGCTGCAGCTCATGCTTGCGCAGGCGCTCGGAGCCATCGCTCGAATCCGGCGCCTCGAGGGAGGGCTCATCGGTTGGCATGACCGGATCTGGAGCGTTGAACGGGTCAATCATAGGCTCGTCGGAGGGATGAAGTTTCCAAGCCATGAGTTCAGCCAACCTTCCGTTATCGAGTCTGGTGATTCCAGGGCGCGTTGCCTGCCGCTTGCGAACAGGATGGCCGCTCGGCAGGCGGACGGGCGTAGCGGGGCGCGAGGTGCCGCGAGATGGACTTACTCGGACACTGCCCGGGGCCTGCTAGAACAGGCCGCCTCCGCTACGTGGACGGGCCGCTATCCTGCCTGCTAGAACAGGCTGCTGTCGTCATCCTGCTTGGGGCCGCGATCGACATAGAGCTTGCTCGTGCGCTTCTCAAGCAGGAAGGCGACGATGGCAACGATTACGATGCCGCCGAAGAACAGTACCGCGAGCCCCTCGCGCGTACCGAACAGGAACGAAAAGATGGTATCCATGCTGTGCTCTCTCGCATCATCGGTTGGAATGCTGTGCTTACGTTCGTTTCGGGTGCGAACCCGCCACGAACGGTGTTCAATAAGTATATACTTGCCAAAGCACGGCCGGGCGTTTCAAGCCGAATGCTTACCAAGCCGGTACGCATGGCGCTGGCGTCGCACGGCATGAAGCACGATAGAGCACGCACGAAACCGGAGGGATCATGCTCGACATCAAATTCGTACGCGAGAACCCCGACGCGGTGGATGCCGCGATGGCGAATCGCCAGACCTCGTGGGACCGTGAGCATTTCTTCGCGCTCGACGAGGAGCGTCGTTCCGTTATCGCCGAGGTCGAGCAGCTGCAGGCCACGCGCAACGCCGAGTCCAAAAAGATCGGCGAGCTCATGCGCGAGGGCAAGCGCGACGAGGCAGAGGCGGCCAAAGAGGCTGTGCGCCGCGTGAACGAGCGGATCGAAGGCCTTGCCAACCGTCGCAGCGCACTCGATTCCGAAGTGGCGGATTTCATGGCGCACCTGCCCAACATTCCCTGCCCCGCTACTCCCGTGGGTAAGGATGAGAGCGAGAACCCCGAGCGTCGCCGCTGGGGCACCCCGCGCGACTTCGCCGCAGAGGGCTTCGAGGCCAAGCCGCACTGGGATCTGGGTACCGATCTGGGCATCCTTGATTTCGATCGTGGCTCGAAGCTGTCGGGCGCGCGCTTCACGGTGCTCGCGGGCGCAGGCGCTCGCCTGGATCGCGCACTCCAGAACTTCTTCCTGAATACGCACCTCGAGCGCGGGTTCAAGGAGTTCATTCCGCCCGTCATCGTGAACCGCGAGATTATGTACGGCACGGGCCAGCTGCCCAAGTTCGAGGACGACGCCTATCACACGGGCGAGGACCAGTTCCTCATTCCCACGGCCGAGGTCGCGCTCACCAACCTGCATGCCGGCGAGGTGCTCGACGCAAAAGAGCTGCCTTTGCGCTACACCGCGGGCACCCCGTGCTTCCGTGAGGAGGCTGGCAGCGCCGGCCGCGATACGCGCGGCATCATTCGCCAGCACCAGTTCACCAAGGTGGAGATGGTCAAGTTTGCGACGCCCGAGCAGTCTGACGACGAGCTCGAGAGCATGACCGCCGAGGCGGAGTACATCTTGCAGCAGCTGGGGCTCCCGTACCGTGTGATCAGCCTTTGCACGGGCGACCTGGGCTTCTCCGCTCGCCAAACCTACGATATCGAGGTTTGGCTGCCGAGCTACAACAGCTACAAGGAGATTTCGTCGTGCTCCAACTGCGGCGACTTCCAGGCTCGTCGCGCGAACATCAAGTATCGCGATCCCGAGAACTTCAAGGGCACGCGCTTCGTGCATACGCTGAACGGCTCCGGCCTGCCCACGGGTCGTACGATGGCGGCCATCATGGAAAACTACCAGAATGCCGATGGCTCCATCACGGTGCCCGAGGTGCTGCGTCCGTATATGGGTGGCATGGAGGTCATCCGCTAGGGAAGCGCTCGGCTAGGGGCTCTGTGCCTCGCGTTGCATCTCAAGGTTGATTCGGTTTCGGCCCGCTCTGCACGTTAGGGCGGGCCGCATGCTAAAGAATTCGCTGGTACATGGTTTACCGGTTCTTGTATGGGCGGCTCGCTCATATGGGTGGCGCGCTCGCGCGGGGTCGGGCCCAAGTTGAAGTAGGCCGTCGCGGCTAAGATGGGGACGCTCAATGCGCCCTGGTCGAGGCTCTGTTTTGAGCCGTTGCGGTTGATGGGGCGCTCGCTCTGCGCTCGGGGAGAGACGACGCGAACAACCCGCTTCTTTGCTCGATAGGCGAGTATAATCGCGCCAACGATGTCGAGAGGAGCCAATATGGTGGTCGATGCGGGCGATAAGGCGGCCGAAGCGGAGGGCGTGGGCGCCCGGTCCGAGGCCTTGGAGCATGGTGATGGCCCACGTGCCGACTATGGTCAACGTGCCGATGATGGTCAACGCGCCGAGCTCCCGGTTCTCGATGCGTACGGTCTCTCGTTCGGGTATGGTTCCGAGCGCGTTTGGGATCAGGTTGATTTAGCCCTCTATGCTGGGGAGATTGGTTATCTGACCGGTCCGAACGGAGCGGGCAAGACGACGCTGCTCAAGTGCCTGGCGGGATGGATGTCCCCGCGCTCCGGCCAGATCGATGTGATGGGTGAGCGTTTTACGGGGCGGTCTCGCTCCATCCGCTGGCAAATTGCTTTCGTTGCCGACGTTCCCGCGTTTTATGAGGACCTGACGGCGCGAGAGCACATCGACTTCGTACTGCGGGCAAACCGTGCGGAACGTGAGGTGGTGGATAGGGCGGAGCGCATGCTGGAAGCGTTCGGCATTGCAGAGTTCTGCAATGCCTATCCGTCTGCGTTTTCGCGCGGCATGCGGCAGAAGCTCGCGCTGGTCATCGCACTCATGATGAAGCCGAAGCTCGTGCTCATGGATGAGCCAACAGGGCCGCTCGACCCCGATGCACGGGTGCTTTTGGGGAAGCTGGTGCAAGAGGCGGCTCGCGACGGGGCGGCCGTGCTCTTGAGCTGCCATCACGAACTACCTGGAGTCGCTCCGGATGTGGTGTACGACCTGCGCGACGGCCGCCTGCGTGAAGTAGACGCGCATGACAGCGTGGTCGCGGGAGGAGCCTCAGGCCCGGGCGCGCACGATGCAGGCCCGGTCGAGCTCGGCGCGGGGCCGGACGGTTGCGACGGGGAGCCAGGCACGCGCGACGCGGGGCCGCGCCCCGGTGGAGTTGCGGGGCCTTGCGCGACTGCTGTGAGCGATGGGGGCTCTCATGCATGAGATATCGCTGTTGGTGTGGCTCAAGGTTCGCCACATACGAAGTGCCTGCGCTTATTGGGGTTACATGTTTGGCGCGGACATCGAGTCCAAGGCCGATCTCATCGACAAGCTGTACTACCTATATCTCCTCGTGCTGCTTGGGGCGTGGACGGCGAGCGCCTGGATGTTTGCGGTGTCGAGTGTCGAGGAAGCCTATGTGTTTGGCGGGGCAATTCTGCTTGACATAACGGGAGCGTTGCTCGTGTTCGCTCTCCTGGCTGTGCTCGTTCGCTCGACGGTCTCGGCGCTCTGGCGTTCTCCGCTGCGCCTTATCAGTCCGGACTTATGGCTTCTGGTCCCTTATGTTCGCTCCGTCGGGCTCGTTGCCTTGATCGATGCGATGCCGCGGACACTCGCGTTCAGCTTTGCAACCTCGCTTGGTGTTTGGCTCTTGTGTAGCGGCTGTGCCGCAGCTGGAATGCAGCTCCATGCGCTTGCGCTATCAAGCACCGTGGCTTGCGCCGTTGCAGCGGCTCTTCTGATTGCGCGGGCCGCCGGCTATGCCCGCTTAGCTTTCGCAAAGCGCGGGCCCAGGCGAGCGGCTTGGAGCATAGGCGTCCTTGCGTTCGAGATTTTGCTGTGTGCAGGTGCCGCGTTCGCTGTATCAGGCGCGGGATGGAGGGCTTCTCTCGACGCCTTCAGCGCTGCAAATGGTATGCACGCTGCAGCTCCTGGGGTGGCTGCGGGGGTCTTTGCGCTTGCGGTTGCTTGCAGCGCTGCTGCGCTTGTGTGCGGGGCAAATCGGGCCGACCTGGCCTGTGCGATCGAGGAGGGGGCAGCGGATGCCGCGCTTTTTGGCGTGCGACGCCTTGCGTTCCAGGCTCCCGACCAGTATCGCGAGCTGCGCCGTCGTTACCGTATCGCGCGTCGTCGCTTGCGTCCGACGTTTCGTCTTGCGAGTGGGCCCGCCGCGGCGATTACGCGCGCTGCGCTTTCGCATGCGCGGCAGTTCGAGAGCCTGCTGGGAATCGCTGCCATGGGCGTGCTTATCGTGCCGCTGAGTGCATGGACGCTTGCCCGCGCGTCCTCGCCTGTTGTGATTGTCGCTTGGGCATACGGCATGTTCATGGCGCTCGCCTCCCTATCTTTCTTGCGCGAGCTTTCTCTGGCGTTTCGTGAGGATATGCGAGTAACGCTCGTTCGCGATCAGATTCCTCTTTCGAACCTCGTGCTCGCCGTGCTCGACGCCTTGCCGGCGCTTGGGATACTCGAGGCGTGCTCATTCATTACCATGCTCTCGGTGAATGCATGTGCGCCGGGATCGTTCACGATGATGGAGGTTGCCATTTCCGTCCTCTTGGGTACGGGATTTTCGCTTGTTGCAGCGCTTGACGGTGTCGAAGTGACCTTCATACGCGTTGGCGTAACCTCCGTGGTTGGGCTCGTGTTGCTGCTCGCCGCTGCTGGCTTGCTGGCACTCTGGGCCCCCATAGCCGTGATATACGGCCTTGTTGTTGTGGATCTGGCATTCATCGCTCTGCTCGAAAACGGGAAATAGCCTAGATGAGAGCTTCTCAGCCCATCGCCTCCATGAGCTTGGATATCGCTGTGGGGTTTTAGGTTGCTTGTCGTTGAGGGGCTGATTTGGCAGGAGGCCACGTACGAAAGGCAATAGATAGGTAGCTCATTCGAAGAGTTTTTCCTAGCCGGGCATGCCTAGTAAGAGACGACGCGATTCTTCGATTGCTCGAGGTGTGCCGGAGGCCCGTCTTCCTATAGCACACCGTGCGGACATCTCCCAAATATACGAACAAAAGTTCCACGAACAAATGTTCTTATCAACCCTTACAATGGAGCCAGGGTAAGGAGCTGGAGAAAGGAGATGGACGCTATGAGGCACGGGGGCAACGATGAGGTTCTGCTGTTCGAAAGCGAAGAAGATGAAGAAGCGCTGCGCATCTCCTGCAGGGCGACGAAGGAGGGCGGGCTGGTAATTCACCAGATGAGCGAGGGCGAGCTTACGGCGTGGTGCTTCGAGGAGTCTCCGCACGAAGTAGAGGTGACCGTTTCGCCGCGGGCCATTGCGCCCATGCTGGAGTATCTCCATGCAGAGGACGTGCAGCAACTTAGCAACTTGCTTGCAGCGGCATACAGCGGATACGACGCATCTATACGCATCCGTGCCCTCATGCGGCGCTTAGGGGTGGCGTATGAGGTGTCCGAGCGCCCCATCATTCGATAGAAAAGGGGGTGGGCGCGTGCCGAATATGCGTCGATTCTAATCATCATTGTGGGTTCCGCGTAATCTACCAGCGAATTTCGTACTTTGACAATGCAACATCATGCAGGAGATAACTTTTTTAAAAAAATCTCTTGACGCACCCGGGGGAGAATGCCATTATAGTTAGCGCGTTGCGGCGTTACCTCAGCTGGATAGAGGGTCTGACTACGAATCAGAACGTCATAGGTTCGAATCCTATACGCCGCACCAGTTGAGATTGAAGGGCGTTCCTCGGAGCGCCCTTTTCTGTTAGCGCATACGTTCGGCGGCTTAAACCGACCTGATACGAAAACGTCGCATCGCTTCGTGTTCCATATGCTCACAATGAAAGATGACAAGCCATCTTGGGAGGCATCCGTGCCCACGCGCCTTGGTGGCCGTGAGGCGAGGAGGTTGCCATGGCAGAACAAGCATCGGAGACACAGGTTTACAAGCTTTCTGTCTTGGCACAGCGTCAGCATCTGCCTTCGCTTCCTGGGCAGGAAGAGGGTACGACGTACGGGGTCGTGTGGAGCTCCTTTCCCATGCCGGCGCACGGATCGTGCTATGTCGTGAAGTTCAACAACGCGCGGAGCATCTCGTTCCTTGCCTACATCGATGACCAGGGCGCGGTGTTTCCTGTGGATCAGCCCATCACGCTTGCGCCCGCGGCGTGCCCAGATTTCGCCGTTACACCCGATGAGCGTGGGTATTCTGGAACGGTGCTCATACGCGGGGAAGGGGCTTCGCTACAACCCTTGAGCAAGTATCGCGGCTCGTTTAAAGGGACCATGCGCGAGGTGAGCGACTCCGAGACATGGAACACGTCGCGCAGCCTAACGTATCGTCCGTTTATGGCATCGATGTACCTACGGTATTGCGTGTTTGATTCTGAGCGGCGGAATGTAGGAAAAGGCCCTTCCATCTCTATCGACATGAGGGCATATCCGCTCGACGAGCCCGTTGACATCATGGGGGCCTTTTCCCGGCTGCCCCTTCCAGATGCCATCGATGCCGTGGTGTATCAGATAGGCGAACACGATCGGTCCTCGGGCATCGAGCGCTTTGCGCGCCGCGTTTTCGGCGAGATTGATGTCGATTTCCTCCGGACGCTTATGCAGCGGAGTTCGATTGCGCTCGCGTATATCGAGCGCATGGACGCCTATTACATCAACTTCGATCATACGGCCTTTTCTGCGGGGGAAGCGGATGCCATCTTTGCGGTTGAGGCGGCTATCAACCGCCTGCATCGCGTGCTGGGAATGCTGGGGTTTGCGCATTGCGCAGCGAGCGCATCACCCTCGGAAGAAGCTTGTTCCGCTTACGACCAGGCGGCGTTCTCCGGTATTACATCGTGGGTCAAGCGGCTGATGGATGATGCGATTTCTGCAAATGCATGGATTCAGCCGGGGCATATCGCCGCGCGGCCTGGAGGGGAATGGGACGTGCGGACGCGCTTCGCCTCTTCGTGCGAGCGCTTGGGGCTCATTGTGCGCCTTGAGTACGATTACCGCTTCGATAGTGCCGCTCGTGAGCTTCGCGTTCGGTTCGGTGTGCCTCAAGCTTCGAGTATGCCGGCATCACGATTCGATGTGCTCGAGGGTGCATGGGTGCCCATCGACAACGATGAACGGGCTCGATATGCCACCGAGTACGTCAATCGAATGGTGCTGGTGCTAGCTGCTGCAGCATTTTCGTCGAGCTTGAGCATGAAGCGGTGTGTGGTAGAGAAGTGGGACGCCCTGCGCGACGCCTCGCTTTCCGTTGCGTTCGACCGTACGGAGTTCACAACGCACCTTATGCCGCTTGCAAGTGAGCTCGACGGTGCCCCGCTTTCATGCGAAACGGCAACGGAGCGGTTATCTCGTTCGGTTACTCCCGAACGCATGCAGCGGGATATTCCGGCTTCTCTGCAGGCGGCTCCACGTGAGGACGTGCGTCCGTTGCCCCGTGCCCTACAGGATTTGCTGCTCGCCGATTCGATTGACGAGCTCGAGGTCATGGAGGCACCGGATGATCCATATATGGCCCGATTTAACGAGCTGCGAGCATCTGCGCCGTCTGACCCTGCTCGCGCGGAGCGGGGTTATACGGAGCTCATCGAAGAGCTCGAGGCGCGGTGCGCCGCTGTGGAGTTCATGAGCGACCGACCAATCATCACGCGGTTCTGCGAGAACCATCTCGGGCGCATCCTTCTGCCCGTGCTCGAAGAAGACCGCTCCGTGCGCATCAGCCGTGCCCCCGATGCCCTGTTCTTCGCTCGGTACGAACTTTGCGACCTGTATATGGGCGCAGGGGCGTTCGAGCGCGCGCTGCCCGAGGCTAGAAAGCTTCTCGACCTGGCGACGACCTCGATGCAATCATATTCAATGCTGGTGAACGTGCTTGCACGGCTTGAGCGCTTCCAAGAGGTTATCGACGTGGCCAAGAATGGCTTGCGCGTTGCCTATGATCGAAGCTCCATTGCGTACCTCTTTTATCGTGTTGCTTTCGCCTATTGGGTGTTGGGGGATCATGAGACGGCAATGGCGTGCTATCGGTTGGTGCCGCGCGATGAACACGTCACTCCCATGGCCGATGAGGAGCTTTCGCAGTTGTTGGCGGAAATGGGCCGCTCGGAGCGTCCGACGTTGCGCGAGGCGGCAGCTCGGGCCGAGCAGATGGGTGTTCCCGTGCCTCCGAGCCCCGAGACGGCAAGCCAGGTTGCCGATGCGACGGTGCTTCTTACAGATAACGGCTTTCACTACCTTGCTAGCCGCTGCGTCTACCATATGTGGCGCATCACGGCGCGCGACGAGCTCAGTGCTGTGCATCGGTCGCTACTGCCGTAGCGAGTTTAGCCATATTCCAGCGCGCTCGACCCGGCGCGCTCGATAGCAAGAAGCCCGGCTCCCAAAGGAAACCGGGCTTGTCTTGTTTGGCTGGCGGAGAGCTGGGGATTCGAGGCGATGCTTCGCGCCGCCCGCCGCTGCGGCGCCTGCGGCACCTTGCGCGCTCCGCTGGAAAACGCCCCGCGTTTCCTCAGCTCCGCGCCCTCTCGGGGTTCGAATCCCCGCATTCGGCAGCAAAAAGCCCGTATCCCTAGGGACACGGGCTCTGCGATTCGGCTGGCGGAGAGCTGGGGATTCGAACCCCAGATTCCCTTGTGGGGAATACTCGCTTAGCAGGCGAGCACCTTCGGCCTCTCGGTCAGCTCTCCGTTAGCAGCTAACTATACTAGCGTATCTTCAGGCCTGAAGACAAGGACGAACTTCAGCCTCTTGAGAATTGCGCAAGAAACGGAATGCGCAGGGGTGCTGTGTGGCGGTCTAGAGGCTTGCGCGCCTGATCACGATATTCTCATGGTGCTCCCGTAGCTTATCCCATGAGAAGAAGGCGACCAGCTCTTCAGCGCTACGCGGCTTGTCATCGGGGGTGATTCCGGCCAGATGGGCAATCCATCCCAGAAGATGCTCGGCTGTACCGAAGCGCTGGCGAAGCTCTCCCATATCGAGATCGTGGTCGCGCTTGGCGAGACGCCTTCCGTCTGGCGCAAGCAGAAGAGGAATATGGCCATACCTCGGTTCATCGTATCCGAGCAGACGCTGAAGGTAGATTTGCCGCGGCGTAGAGCTCAGCAGGTCACATCCGCGAACGATCTCGTTCACTCCCATCGCTGCATCGTCAACCACAACGGCAAGCTGATAGGCGAAGACCCCGTCGCTGCGCCTGATGAGGAAATCTCCGCACTCCAGCGCGAGGGTCTGCCGTTGCCGTCCGAAGACGCGGTCGGTAAACGAGATGGTTCCTTCGGGTGATTCGCACACGGGAACTCGAAGGCGCGTTGCGGGCGGCCTTACGGCGCTTCGGGCGGCAACTTCCGCAGGGGTGAGATTCCTGCACGTTCCCGCGTACACGGGGGTCCCATCGCTCGCATGGGGCGCGCTCGCGGCGTGGAGCTCGGCTCTGGTGCAGAAGCACGGGTAGGTGAGGCCGGCTGCAGCAAGGCGCTCCACCGCATTGCGATACAGCTCTTCTCGATCGTGCTGAAAGACGGGCTCGCCTTCCCAATAGAGCCCCAGCCAGCGCAAATCGTCGAGCAGTAGGCTCGTCCAAGGGCCGCTGCGGGTGCGTTCGTCTAGGTCTTCGATGCGCAGGAGAAGCGTTCCGTTTGCGCTTCTGATGGAAAGCCAGGCGAGCAGCGAGGCATATATATTGCCGAGGTGCATGCGTCCCGACGGAGTCGGGGCGAAGCGTCCGACGAGTTTGCTTTGTCCGTGTTCGGTATCCATGCGCACGAGTATACGCGACTGCGGGCGGGGGCGGGCAGGCGACGTTCCAAAGCCATAAGGGCGCAGATGAGCGCGCAAGGTTCGTGAAGTTCCGCATCCATAAGGGCTGTGACGCTCCATGTCGCAACGCCCTTGGCATTTGGTGTTCCCCGCATTCACGGGGCGTCGATGTTCCTGCAACCACAAGGGCCCCACACCTTGCGATGCGGGGCCCTTCGGAAAAGGGGGGCAATGAAAGCTGCCAGACGATGGCATATCACGCGGAGCGCGCGCCTGCTGGCGGTAACGAGCTGCTCCTGCTCGTTCAGGTTCGCACGCCCTGCCCCTTGAGTCGCGTTCGGGGCAAGGGCGCAACCGGGTGCGCTACAGCGGCAGCGCCGTAAGCTGCGTGTAGACGCGTGCCTGGTACTCGCGATCAAGGTCGTAGAGGCCCTTGGGATCGCTGCCGAAGAGCTTCATGTTCGTGATCATGTCGCGCGCGTTGGTCTCCTCTTCGCCCTGCTCGGATACGAACCAATCGAGGAACTTCATCGTGCGCACATCGTGGACCTCATGAGCCACCTCGTAGCAGTGATGGATGAGGCTCGTCACGTACTCCTCGTGCTCCAGGCCCGCTTCAAGCGGCTCTAGATCGTTCTGGAACGTCTTGTCCGGCTTGGCGATGGCCTCCATGGTGGGCGTGAAGTCGTTGTCGAGCAGGTACCGGCGGATGGCCATGGCATGGTCCATCTCTTCCTTCGCCTGGATTTCGTACCAGTTGGCAAAGCCCTTGAGGCCGCGATCCTCGTAATAATCGGCGAAGGTCAGGTACAGGTAAGCGGAGTAAAGCTCCTTGTTGATCTGCTCGTTGAGGACCGACGAGACGCTCTCGTTCATGGCCATGGCTGCCTCTTTCTGCTCGCCCTGTGGGGAGGGGTACGTATGCTGTCGCGTAAGATATACCCAAACGGTCGAATCCATACGCGCGCCGCGGTTCCCCTCAACTCCAACACATCTTGGCCCCTGGGGAGCTTTGCGGTTGCCTTGGCCTGCATGGCAGCGCTCCGTAGCCGGTGCGTACCTGCCTCCTGTCGGCACATGCCAACTCACCAGCGCTTGCCCGCTCGCCGCAGACGGGACGTTTCTGTCCGGTTGCCTTGCTATACTTTGCCCAACTATAGGACACATGTGGGGCGGTGCCATGGAACCTGTCAACATCATGGTGAAGCGCGAAACTATCGTGAGGTACGGTGCCGGTCAAGGGCGCGGAGCCGACCGCGGGCGCTGGGCCTGCCGGGGGCGCCGGCGCGGGGCCGGGCAGGGTCACAAGGCGGTAGCGCTTGTTATGACGGCGTGCGCAATTATCTGTGCGATCGTTTTGGCGCTCCCAGCACTGGCTTTTGCAGACAGCTATCCTCACGTGCGCATTTCTGCCGACGTGCAGGCCTCGGGCGATGTGCGCGTGACCGAGACGCGGGTATTCGAGTTTAGCGACGACGGCAACGGCGTCTACTGGAATATTCCGGAATCGTATAACGAGCAGGGCGGTCTTTCGCGCATTACCGTGACGGATGTTCGCGTTGGCGCAGAGGGTGATGCGCGGGGGACGTCCTTTAGCCAAGTCTCCTCCGCCTCGCTCGGCGATAGCGGTGTGTATACGGTCGAGCGCAGCGATGGCACGGTCCAGCTTATGGTCTACGAGCCCCATAGCGAAGATGGCGTGCAGCAGGTCACGGTGAGCTACACGCTCCAAGGGGCGGTGATGGCATGGGCCGATACCGCAGAGCTGTACTGGCAGTTTGTCGGCCCCGATTGGGAGGAGAGCTCGCAGGACGTGATGCTCGTCATCTCCTTCCCTAACGGCTCGCAGGATGCGGAGCGGGCGGTTCGTGGAGAAAACTTCCGTGCATGGGGGCATGGCCCACTCGACGGCACCGTCGAACCCGATGCAACGGTGCCCGAGGTTCGCTACAGTGTTCCGGTCGTATCGAGTGGCACCTATGCCGAGGCGCGGGTCGCGTTCCCCCTCGCGTGGGTGCCCGAATTGGTTGCGAGTGGAACAGGGTCCAGCGAAGAGCGGCTTTCGACCATCGTCTCCGAGGAGGAGGCATGGGCACGGGAGGCCAATGAGCGTCGTGAGCGGCAACGATCCGAGCGCATGGTGCAAAGCATCGTGATGGTGGCCGTATCGGGCGCCTTCGCACTGGTGCTCGCGGTCGTCAAGGCGACCCATCGCTCGCCTGTGCCCCATTTCGGCGAGACGTACCTTGACGAGCTTCCGAGCCATGATCATCCTGCGGTCATCGCCGCGTTCGATCAGGGAGGGACCGTGAACGAACGGGCCTTCGCTTCGACGCTTATCAAGCTAACCGCTGAGGGTGCGGTGGGTATCGACGGCCCCGGTTCTCAACCGCCTGCTGCCGAAGGCGGTCCTATCGCGGAAGACGAGCCCGAGTATGGCGATCGGCCCCCTTCGCGGGCATATGGTCTCAGGCTTCTCGATCCCGCTCGCCGTGAGGAGGCGAGTATCGATGGCGCGGCGCTGCGGCTCTTCTTCCGTTCCAACCGGCCCGCGGTGAGCTTCGATTCGATGTCCGACTACGCGGGCGATAATCCTGAGCGCTATCGAGAGCTCGTGGACGATTTCACTGGTGAGGTGGATGCCGCGCTCAGCGAGCGCGGGCTCATCGCATCGACCGGCAAGACCGGATCGGTGGTCTCGCTGGTTGCCGGCGGAGCGATTCTGGTGGGCGTTCTTGTTGTTGGCGTCGTTGGCGAGCTGTGGATTCCTATGGTCATCTCGGTGGTGCTCACCCTTATCGGCATGGTGCTGGGGTGCACGCTTAAACGGTTGACACCCGAGGGCGCTGAGCTCCGGGCTCGCTGCGACGCTTTCGTGCGGTGGCTCAAAGAGTATGAGGCGCGCGATTGCGCCGCCCCTTCCGATCCGGCGCAGTGGGGCGACATCTTGGTCTATGCCGTCGCGCTTGGGCTCGACTCCGAGCTCGTGAGGGACCTTGCTCGGCTCATCCCCTCCGAAGCGGTGGTTGCCGGCGGATATTACCCCATGTATTGGTGGTACATCCCGCACGGGCGGCACCATACGAGCCCTCTTGACCGTGCAGATACGAATAGCGCCATTAGCCCGGCGGCGCTTGCAAGCAGCGCGAATAGTTCTGGATCGGGGTTTGGCGGAGGATTTTCGGGCGGCGGCGGAGGCGGCGTTGGCGGCGGCGGAGGCGGCTCGTTCTAGCGGCGTTACGCGGCTGGCGGTGCTCTGCGGGGTTCCGGCGCTCGGCGGAGAACGGTGCTTTGCTGGGGCGGCACCCTGCGAGAGCGCTGCCTTGCAGCGGCAGCGGCGTTTCGCGAAGTGTTAGCGCCTTGCGAGGCGGCGATATCTCGTGAGGTCTTGGCGCCCCGTAGCGCGCTTGCCTGTTCTGCCCTCTATCCGCTGCGCCTGGTTAACGGGCGAGGTCTGCGGTATAGAGGTACATCTCGCTGGGGAGCAGTGCCCGTTCGCTTTGTTCTGGTTGGTGCGCGGCGGCTCGCTTGAGGCCGTGGCGCTCATAGAATTGCCAGGAGCAATCGGTATCGGTGAAGAGATACGCCTGTTCGGCGCCAGCATCTTGGCAGAAGGAGCATGCCGCATCGAGCAGTACTCTGCCTATCCCTAAGCCGCGGGCCCGGTGGCTCACGGCGAGGAGCGTGACCTGCCCCGCTTGCTCAACGGAGCAGGCGGCGGTCAGCTTTTCGTTCGCACGTTGCTCGGCTTTGATCGCGGCATCGAATTCACGAACGGCCGCAGGATCGATTCGTGCCATGTCGTGGCGCAGGTTGTTTCCAAGCCGTTTCCATGCGTCGGCGTCGATGGCGCTATTGCGGGCCTGGCTACCATGGGGAGCCCGAGCGAGCACGATGCCCATGGCTTCGCCGTTTGCCACCGCTACCAGTGAAAACGTTGAAATGGAGAGACAGTGGGCTAAATCGTAGCGCGCTTCGAGGGTGTTATAGAGCTCGTTGCGGGAACGGTCGTGCCAGATGCGGCGGAGCATCTCGGCGATATCTTCAAAATCCTCATTCATGAATGACCGGTATTGAACGTGTGAGACCACGGGTGGCTCCTTCTCTACCTGCCCTGACCTGCGGTTGCGAAGTGGATACTGGGTCAAGGCGCAGCATATTGATTCATACCCTGCTGTCAGAGGTAGTGTCGCTGCCCGGTTACCCGGCATTTTCTTCAGAACAACGCCATATGAGTACGCTAACGTCCGCTCGTTGCGCTACATTATTGGGATATCTACTGTTGCATGGTTGCCTGGGCAATCGGCGCTGCGGCAAGGAGGGCTAATGGGTTCAGAAGGCAGGATCGAGCGTGCGCTCATCTCGGTGACCGATAAAACGGGCATCGTCGAGTTCGCGCATGCGCTCGTCGAGAACTTCGGCGTCGAGGTTATCTCGACGGGAGGCACGGCAAAGGTTCTCGAGGAGGCGGGCATCCCCGTTACGCCAATCGAGGAGTTCACCGGGTTCCCCGAGATGATGGACGGGCGCGTCAAGACGCTGCACCCCAAGGTTCACGGCGGCCTGCTCGCGCGTCGCGATTCCAAGAAGCATATGGCCGAGGCGGAAGAGCACGGCATCCAGATGATCGACCTCGTCTGCGTGAACCTGTACGAGTTCGAGAAGACCGTCGCCCAGCCCGACGTGACCTTCGAAGATGCCATCGAGCATATCGATATCGGCGGCCCCAGCATGCTTCGCTCGGCTGCGAAGAACAACGATTCCGTGACCGTGGTATGTGATCCGGCAGATTATGATGCCATCCTCGAGGAGATGCACGTCCATGGTGGCGCGACCACCAAGAACACGCGCCGTCGCCTTGCAGCGAAGGTTTACACGCGTACGGCTGCGTACGACACGGCCATCTCCATGTGGCTCAACACCTATCTTGAGCTGCAGGACGAGGCCATCGACCCGGATGATCCGTTCGATATCCCGAGCGTGTTCGGTATGCAGCTTACCAAGGTGCAAGATCTGCGCTATGGCGAGAACCCGCATCAGACGGCAGCGGTCTTCCGCTTTGGGAGCGACTTCGAGCAGCTCGGCAGCTCGCCCAATCCGTTGGTGGGCGCTGAGCAGATCCAAGGCAAGGAGCTCTCGTACAACAACTTCCTCGATGCCGATGCGGCGTGGAACGCGGTGCGCGAGTTCGACGAGCCCGCTGTGGTGATCTTGAAGCATCAGAATCCCTGCGGCTCCGCTGTTGCCGGTGACGTGACGACCGCATACGATCGCGCGTTTGCGTGCGACCCCAAGAGCGCCTTCGGTGGCATTATCGCCGTGAACCGCGAGGTGCCGCTTTCGCTCGTCGAGCATTTCGCCGACGTGAACAAGCAGTTCGTCGAGGTGCTCATCGCGCCGAGCTATACCCCCGAGGCGCTTGAGCGCCTGAGCCGCCGCCAGAACCTGCGCGTGCTCGCCACCGGCGGTGCCGAGGGCCACGCCAAGCTCGAGCTGCGCTCCGTCGACGGCGGTATGCTGGTGCAGTGCGTGGACACGGTCGATGAGGATCCGTCCGAGTTCACCTGCCCCACCTCGCGTAAGCCGACCGACCAGGAGATGCGCGACCTGCTCTTTGCCTGGAACGTGGTGAAGACTGTGAAGTCCAACGCCATCCTTGTGGCAAAGGACCAGGCGGGCATCGGCATGGGGCCGGGCCAGCCCAACCGCGTGGATTCGGCGCTCCTCGCCTGCGAGCGCGCCGAGGACGCCTGCGAGCGCATGGGCGTCGAGCCTACGGGTTTCGTCGCCGCGAGCGACGCCTTCTTCCCGTTCCGCGACAACGTTGACGTGCTGGCGGAGCATGGCGTTACCGCGATCATCCAGCCGGGCGGTTCGGTGCGCGACGACGAGTCCATTAAGGCCTGCGACGATCACGACATCGCGATGATCTTCACCGGCACTCGCCACTTCCGCCACTAATATGCCAAATGGGGCAGCCCCCAATTTAGCATCTGGACCTCGGGGCTACTCATTGAGGTGATTTGGGCAAGGGCGCCAGGTTTCTTCATTCCCGCTGGCTTTGGGATAAAGATGCTGGGCCCTTGCCCTTTCCTTTGCGCCATTCGGCAATATGATATGAGACAGTTGTGCCAGGTTTCTTTGTCTCATTGTGTATGACGAAACGATGCGAGGATGTATGAGCGATACCGCAGAACAGGGATTCCGTCTGGCAGAGCCGGTGCTCGTATGCCGATGGCGATTGGCAGGGCGGCACGTGCCCCTGCTCAACCGGCATATGCGTGCGCTCTCCCAGCGAAGCGTGGCGGGAAAGCCGCTCACGACAAACATGCTCGGATGGGTCAAGCAGCATATTGAGTGGTCGCTCGCCGAAGACGTGACGGTTGCAGCCGACGGCGTGCTCATGCTCGTCGTAGACGTTGAGGGCCAGGCGGCCATGAGCTCGGGCGCGTACGAGCCGCTGGCCGATACATCGGCAGGCGCTCTTGCGGCGCGCGCTAGGGAGGCTCGCGGCGAAGCGGCCGAAACCGGCGTCGCTCCCGAGGTGCTCTGCGCGATGTGCGCCGGAACGCTCACCATAGGGGCTCCCGCCGGGGAGCATCTGTGCGGAGCCATGACCTTCGTGCGCCAACTCGCCGAAACCAAGGGCCTGGCCGTTGCTTACGAGCCCGACCTTGGCCGTGTGGCGTCTGGGTGCGCGGGTGTGCCTTTCCTTGTTTCCGATGAGCACGGTGTAGTTGTAGTGGGTTCGCTGCCCTCGGCTTCTCGAGCTGTATCCGATGCATGTGGTGCGCAAGAAGGGGTGTTGGCGGCCGAGGTTTCAAGCTGTCGGCCAGTGGACGCTGATGCTTCCGAAGACATGGGGCCGCACGGTGATGCTTCCAGCGATACGGCATATATAGCGTTTTTCGGCGATGCTTTCGAGACCCTGCGCGACAGGGCTCGCTAAGGCGGCCGCGTCCGTGAGCGCACGAAAGGCGGGCGGGTGCAATTCGGCCTTTCGAGGTGCGAGCCCGTGCTTGGGGTTCGCGCTTGGGGCATAATGGGACAAAGCCGCTCCCGCATCCTGCCGGGGCGAAGGTGCTTGCAGAAAGGTGTGCTCCCATGCCCCTCATCTATGTAGTCGAAGACGATGCCTCCATCCGGGGCGAGCTCGTGCAGGTGCTTGAGCGCAACGGCTTCGAGACGGCGTTTTGCGAGACCTTCGAAAACGTTATCGAGGACATTCAAGCCGCCGGTCCCGATCTCGTGCTGCTCGACCTGACGCTGCCCGGCACCGACGGCCAGTTCGTCTGCCGCGAGCTCCGCGCCGTCTCGGAGGTCCCCATCATCGTGCTTACCTCGCGCGTAACCGAGATCGACGAGGTCATGAGCATGACCATGGGCGCAGACGACTTCATTCCCAAGCCCTATAGCTCCCGCGTGCTCGTGGCGCGCATCCAGGCGCTGCTGCGGCGTGCGACGGGCGCGGCCGACCGCAGCATCCTCGAGCATCATGGCGTCACACTTGACCTCTCGCGTTCCACGGCAACGGCGGTGGGCGGTACGGTCGAGCTCACCAAGAACGAGATGCGCATCCTCGCGCTGCTCATGCAGCGGGCGGGCACCATCGTCTCGCGCGAGGACATCATGCGCGACCTGTGGGATTCGGACGCGTTCATCGACGACAACACGCTTACGGTCAATATCAACCGCCTGCGGGCGACGCTCGCGAAGATCGGCGTCAAAGATTATCTGGCCACGCATCGCGGCCGCGGATACTCGGTGTAGGCGGATGCTATGAATCTGCTCGGTTATCTCCGCTCCTGCCTGCCCACCATCGCGCTTGTCGTTGCGGCGGTCGCGCTCTCGGCGTTCATCCTTGCTGTTTCGGGCGCGGGGCTTGCGGTCATCGTGCTCGTTTCCATCATCTCGTGCCTGGGCTTGGCGCTCGCGCTCGCCGCAGACTGGGTGCGCAAGCGCCCCTTCTACGACGACCTTGTTTCGTGCGCCGACGACGCACAGCGGCCGCTCTGGCTGTCCGAGGTGGTCGAGCGTCCCGATTACCTAGAGGGCGCCATCACGTACGATGCCCTGAGCGCCATCTCGAAGGCAGCAAACGACGGGGTGAACGCTTACCGCAGGCAGGCATCGGAGTATCGGGAATATATCGAAACCTGGGTCCATGAGGCGAAATCTCCCCTCGCGGCTGCGCACCTCATGCTCGACAATCTGCGAGCCGAGGCTGATCACGTCGAATCGGTCGATAAGCTGCGCGCGCTCGACGACGAGCTGTGCCGCGTTGAGGGCTTTATCGAGCAGGCGCTTTTCTACGCTCGCTCCGAAACCGTTGACCGCGACTACTTGATTCGAAAGTATCGGCTGGGGGACTTGGTTGCCGCGTCGGTAAAGGCGAATGCAGCGACGCTCATCGGCGTGCATATGGCACCGGTGATGCACGATCTCGACTTCGAGGTGTTCACCGATGAAAAGTGGATTGAGTTTATCTTCGGGCAGGTGATTCAGAACGCGGCCAAATATGCTCGACGGGACAACCCGCGCCTTGAGTTTAGCGGCGTGCTGCGCGACCGAGGGAACGCGAGCGAGCGCGTTGAGCTCACCGTGCGCGATAACGGTTGCGGGGTAAGCGCGGCGGACCTTCCCCGTGTTTTTGACAAGGGTTTTACCGGCGAGAATGGCCGCAGTGGCAAGCGCTCAACGGGAATCGGTCTTTACCTGGTAAAACGGTTGTGCGACAAGATGGGCGTTGGGGTCTTGGCCGATTCGGTGGAGGGTGAGGGCTTCGCGATCACGTTCTCGTTTTCTACGAATAAGTTCCAATATGTCGATCGGGGGGGGCAGTCCTCTAGCGCCCCCAACGCCTGAGATGCGTTCGTTCCAGTAATGGGAATATCTATTTGGTCTGGTGCCGGTAAGCGCATGATGCCCTCGTGCAATCCTGGGGTTTTGCTGCGTTGATGCCTAGGTGTTTGCCGATGCGTGAAAAAGAAGTTCCCAAAACTGGCATGAACGTCTGTGCCACGGTCCCTCTTGAGATGGCTCTGCTCCGGTGCCGATGGTGTTGCCGGGCAATGCGTGGACGCTGGGTGGTTGTCGGGCGACATTTGGACATCCGATGCGTTCTCGGGCAGCATCCGGACACCTGAGGGGTTGTCGGGCGACATTTCGCCAGTTTTGAGCCTCGGAGCGTACCGATCTTGCCCGACAACCCATGGGATAGCCGATTGTCGCCCGAGAACGCCGTGGGGCGTCCGATTGTCGCCCGAGAACGCCCGGGGCGTCCGGATGCTGCCCGAGAACGCAGCAGGCGTCCCAATCTCACCCGAGAATGCCCGGGATGTCCGGATGCCGCCCGAGAACGCAGTGCCCATGCAAGCAAACGGCTGCGAAGGCGGCGGGGTGGCAACAGAGCGTTTGCCCCCTGTTCGCTTTACCAAGAAAGGCCCAGCAAAGCCGGGCCTTTCGGGAGTGTTTGAGTGCGAAGCAAGTGCCTCGCCGCCTATGAGGAGCAGCGCTACTTCACGACGAGGATGTCGCAGTCAGAGCTCCTGAGCAGGAACGTCGAGATCGACCCAAGGAGGGCGTACTTGATGGAGGAAAGCCCGCGGGCCCCGCACATGACGAGGTCGGGCTTTACCGCATCGAGCATTTCGTCCTTGAGCGTCTCGCGGATGCGGCCGGAGCGCACCATGATCTCGACGCTGGGGATATCCGGGTTGGCCTTGGCCTCCTCGACCGCAACGGCGATGGAGTCCCTGAAGGCAGACTCGAGCCCGTTGATCAGGTCGACGGGGTAAGCGCCGGCAGACTCGAGCGCTGTCGAGTCGATAACATGCCCGATGTAGAGCTTCGCTCCGTTATTCGCAGCTACCTTGATGGCGCGCGCGAGCACAAAATCCTGCTGGTCGGTACCGTCGAGTGCGACGAAAACCTTGCCATAGCCTTCTTCTACCATCGTGTGCCTCCTTTTTGCCGAGCACGGCGCAGCGGCTCGGTCTGAGCGCGCTGCTTCGATTTCCGTTATACCCTGCCCCATGCGCACGGCTCCTTATTATTCTGTGAACGTCGGCGCTTTTTTCGCCTGCGTCGCGCGAGCGGCCCGATAATGGCATGAAGTCATATGCACTTTTACGGCGCGCCTACCTTGACGCGCTCGCGAACGGTAAGGGGATACGTTGGATATCATCGAGCTGCTCAAATCGGCGTTTCTCGGTCTGGTCGAGGGCATCACCGAGTGGTTGCCCATCTCTTCGACGGGTCACATGATTCTCGTTGATGAATTCATCAGCCTGAACGTGACGAAAGAGTTCTGGAGCATGTTCCAGGTCGTTATCCAGCTGGGCGCCATCCTAGCGGTGTGCGTGTACTTCTTCCACCAGCTCAATCCGTTTAGCCCGAGCAAAGGCCCGGAGGGTCGTCGCGCCACCTGGACGCTGTGGGGGAAGATCATCGTTGCGTGCATTCCTGCCGCGGTGATCGGCATCCTGTTCGACGACTTCATGGAGGAGCATTTCTACAACGCTCCGGTGGTGGCCGCGGCTCTCATCGTCTACGGCGTTGCGTTCATCGTGATCGAACGGTGGCGCGCTCATAAGCTCGAGGTTCGCGTGGCGGCTGAGGGCGTGCGCCCGGGTAGCCGCCCGGCAGGGGCTCACTTCGCTCGTCCGGCCGAAGATGCTGAGCCCACGGAAGGCGGCGACTTCGGCTCCATCACGAGGCTCGAGGATCTGCCGTGGTCTACCGCATTGGGCATCGGCGTGTTCCAGGTGCTTTCGCTCATTCCGGGAACCTCGCGCTCCGGATCGACCATTATTGGCGGCTTGCTGCTGGGTACGACGCGCTCTGTTGCCGCGGAGTTCACGTTCTTCCTGGCCATTCCGGTCATGTTCGGCGCAAGCGCCCTGCGTCTCGGCAAGTACGTGTTTCTCGATGGAGGCACGTTCGGGATGAACGAGATCTCCATCATGGTCGTTGGCTGCGTCGTAGCGTTCCTGGTTTCGCTCGTTGCCATCAAGTGGCTCATGGGATTCGTGCGGCGCCATACCTTTACCGCCTTCGGCATCTACCGCATCGTGCTGGGCGCGCTCGTGCTTGCGTACTTCTTCGTTATTGGCCCGATGTTCGGTCTCGTGTAACGTGTGATAAAAACTACCCGGTCTGTTTTGTCATTTGTCATGTCGTTTCGATGGCGGCCGGGCCGGGACGTGCTGAGAGCGTCCCGGCCCGGCCGTGTGCTATGAAAATGATAAAAGCTACCTGGTCTGGTTTATCATTGCTTTCACTATTTGCTAGCTCACGAGGTTAAGGAAGCTCTCTCCTTCGCCGTTGCCCGCGACGCCGAAGTTGTCGAGAACCGTAGCCCCCAGATCCGAACACGTGGAGCGGAGCCCCAGATCGGTGCCATGTGCCGCCATGGAGGGCGACCATGCGAGCAGCGGCACGAGCTCACGGGTGTGGTCGGTGCCGGTGTATGTGGGGTCGTTGCCGTGGTCCGCGGTAACCATGAGCAGGTCGTCCGGGCGCATGGCGTCCATCACGCGCGCAAGCCGTTCGTCGAACGCCTCGAGCGCTTCCCCGTCGCCTCGGGCGTTGCGACGATGGCCATAGACGGCGTCGAAGTCCACGAGGTTGGTGAAGCACAGCCCTCGCCAGTCCTGGCTCATGACCTCGTCCACATGGTCCATGCCGTCCATGTTGCTTTCGTTGTGGTAGGTTCGGTCGAACCCCTGGCCGCAGAACAGATCCCATGTCTTGCCAACCGAGATGACGTCGTAGCCGGCATCTTGAAGCATGGTAAGCGCCGTGGGGCCCGTGGGCATAAGCCCGTAATCGTGACGGTTCGCCGTGCGCTGGAAATCTTCCTTGCAGGTTCCCACGTATGGCCGAGCGATTACACGCCCCATGGTGATCTTGGGTCCGTTGATGAGCGTGCGGGCGTACTCGCAGATGCGGTACAGCTCGTCGAGCGGGATAACGTCCTCATGCGCCGCAATCTGCAGCACGGAATCGCCCGAGGTGTAGACGATGAGGTCGCCCGTGCGCAGCTGCTCCTCGCCATAATCGTAGATGACCTGCGTGCCTGAGTACGGTTTATTGCAGAGAATACCGCGGCCGGAGAAGGCGCGGAGCTTGTCGAGGAGCTCTTCGGGGAATCCTTCGGGGAAGTAATCCACATGGAAGCGAGTGGGCAGGCACATCATCTCCCAGTGGCCGTCGAGCGAATCGTTGCCCAGGCTTATGACCTGCATGCGGCCGTGCGCGCCACGCGGGGCCTGGGGTGCAGGCACGCCGGCAAGGCCTCCGGGGTGCGTATATGCCACGCCGAGCTGCGCCATGGTGGGGATGTTGAGCGGGCGGCCCAGCTCTCGCTCGAAGTATTCGGCCATATGCCCGAGGGTGTCGGCGCCAGCGCTCTTATAGCGGTTAGCGTCGGGGGCGAACCCAACGCCGATAGAATCGATGACGATGACGAGGATGCGCTGGTATCTCATTCGTTGACCTCCTCGAGGATGGAGACGGCGGCCGAGACGCCCAAACGGGTTGCGCCGGCCTCGATCATGGCTATTGCTGCCTCGAGCGTGCGGATGCCGCCGGAGGCCTTGACGCCCAGCTCTGGTCCAACGGTTTCTCGCATGAGAGTGATGTCGGCTGTGGTGGCCCCGCCCGTGGAGAAGCCGGTCGAGGTTTTCACGAAGTCGGCGCCGCCGGCAACGGAGAGTTCGCAGGCGCGGCGCTTCTCCTCGTTGGAGAGCAGGCAGGTCTCGATGATCACCTTGAGAAGCGCGCCCGCTTCATGCGCGGCGTTGGCGACTGCCGAGATGTCGGAGCGAACGGCATCATCGTTGCCGGCCTTGAGCTCGCCGATGTTGATGACCATGTCGATTTCCTGCGCGCCGTGGGCGGTGGCGTCGCGCGTCTCGGCAACCTTGGACGCCGTGGAGGTCGCTCCGAGCGGGAAGCCGATGACCGTGCAGGTCTTAACGCCGCTGCCTGCGAGCCCTGCTGCCACCCGAGCGACCCAGTATGGGTTCACGCATACCGAGGCGGTGCCGAATTGCCGCGCCTCGGCTACAATGCGGTCGATATCGGCTGCCGTTGCCTCCGGTTTGAGCAGCGTGTGGTCCATGTATGTGGCGAGCGAGGCGCGGGTGAGGTGCATTGCGGTCCTTTCATTCGGGTGAGGCTATGGTAGCGCGAGATGGCGGCGAGCGGCGTGAATCAGCCGTAGCGCTCGACGCCTCGTGCGGTCACGCGGGCGAAGAAGAGCGGTTCGGGTTCGGGCTCGTTCTCCTGGAACGTGAGGGCTGCCTGGAACGTGGGGAGCGCGCGAGACAGGCGCTCCGCATCTGCGGTGTGCAGGACAGCGACCGCCTCGCCCGCTCGCACCGCATCTCCTCGGTTTTTGAGGAGCGTGATACCGGCAAGGTGGTCGATGGGATCGTCCTTTTTCTCGCGTCCGGCGCCAAGCTCAACGCTCGCCGTACCCACGGCGGTCGTGTCGATTGCGCCGAGATAACCGTCGCAGGGCGCTTCGACCTCATGGGCGATGGCATCCCTCCCGAAGCGGCTCGTATCCTCGAGATAGCCGACGTCGCCTCCTTGGGCAGCGATTATCTCGCAGAGCTTGCGGAAGGCGGAGCCGTTGGCAATGGCCTGCTCAGCCAGGGTGCGGCCTTCGTCGATCGTGGACGCACGCTCACCGAGGACGAGCATCTCGGCAGCCAGGGCGCAGCATTCGTGGGCGAGGTCTTCGGGACCGTGGCCACGCAGGGTCTCGACGACCTCGATGACCTCAAGCGCGTTGCCGATGGCGCGCCCGAGCGGGCGGTTCATGTTGGTGATGAGCGCCACCGTTTCGCGCCCGGCTTCCTCGCCGATTGAGACCATGGCGCGGGCGAGGTCGATGGCGGCATCGAGGTCTTTCATGAACGCGCCCGATCCGGTTTTGACGTCGAGCAGGATGCGGTCGGAGCCGGCAGCGAGCTTCTTGCTCATGATGCTCGATGCGATGAGCGGGATGGAATCGACCGTGGCCGTGACGTCGCGCAGGGCGTAGATGAGCTTGTCGGCCGGAACGAGGTTTCCCGTCTGCCCGATGATGGCCGCGCCATGCTCGCGCACGATGTGGAAGAAGAGCTCGCGGTCGATGCCGGTGGTGAGGCCGGGGATGCTTTCGAGTTTATCGAGGGTGCCTCCCGTGTGGCCGAGCCCGCGCCCGCTCATCTTGGCGACGGGTACGCCGAGCGCGGCGACGATGGGCACGACGGCGAGCGAGGTCTTATCGCCCACGCCACCGGTGGAATGCTTGTCGACCTTGATGCCCTCGAGCCCGCTCAGGTCCACCACATCGCCCGAATGCTCCATGGCGAGGGTGAGCGCGGCTGTCTCGCGCGCGTCCATGCCGCACAGGAAGATGGCCATGAGGAGTGCCGACGCCTGATAGTCGGGAATCTCGCCTGCTACATAGCCCTGGACGAAGTAGCTGATTTCCTCGGGGGAGAGCGCGCGGCCGTCGCGCTTGTGCTCGATGATGTCGTACATGCGCATAGGAGGCTCCTTCTCCGCGCGGCGGGTTTTGGGCGTTTCGGTCAGCAGTCGGGCAGGTTGCCGGCGAGGTTTTCCGGGCCGAAGCCCAGGGGCAGCAGCTCGTCCAGCGTGTAGGACTTCGGTTGGCCGGGGTTGCCAGCGAGGATGATGCGGAAAGCGTTCGGCTGGCAGAATTCCATCATCACCTGGCGGCACACGCCGCATGGCGCGCAGGGTGCGGTGGGAGGCTTGCCCGCGGGGCCTCCCACGATGGCGATTGCTGTAAAGTCGCGGTGGCCGTCGAACACCGCCCGGAGGAACGCCGTGCGCTCCGCGCAGGTTCCCGGAGCATGGGCGGCGTTCTCGACATTGCATCCGCCGTAGACGGAGCCATCGCTGCAGAGCAGTGCGGCCCCGACCGTAAAATGCGAATACGGCGCATACGCTCGCTCTCGGGCTTCGAGCGCTGCTGCAACTAGTTCGGAATCGGTCATGCTGGTCCCCTTCATGCGAAGCCGCTCGGGCTTTCAGGGGCGCCGCGCGGCGGGTAGGGCGAAGCGTTACGCCTCGGGAGTGGTGAGGGCCAGGGCGACTTCCATCATCTGGTTGAAGCTCGTCTGGCGCTCATCTGCCGGAAGCCCCTCGCCGGTGAGCGGCTTGTCGGAGATCGTGAGCAGGCACAGCGCCTTCTTGCCCGCGCGTGCGGCGTTCATGTAGAGCGCGGCTGCCTCCATCTCAACGGCGAGCACGCCCATCTTCTTCCACGCGAGCGCGGCATCGGTGGTCTCTTCGTAGAAGGTGTCGCTCGAGAGCACGTTGCCCACGCGAATGTTCACGCCCTGCGCGCGAGCGGCGGCAACCGCGCGCTCCAGCAGGTCAAAGCTTGCGATGGGCGCGAAGTCGCCGGGGAGGTTGAACTGGTGCGCGTACCGCGAGTTGGTGCATGCGCCCTGGGCGGCCACCACGTCGCGCAGCTGCAGGTCGTCGGCGTAGCCGCCGGCGGAGCCCACACGGATGATGGTGTCGACATCATAGAAGTTGAAGAGCTCGTACGAGTAGATGCCGATGCTCGGTATGCCCATGCCGTGGCCCATTACCGTAACGGGATTGCCCTGATAGGTTCCCGTAAAGGCGAGCATGTTGCGCACCTCGTTCACGCAGCGAACATCGTCGAGGTAGGTGTCGGCGATGTACTTTGCGCGCAGTGGGTCGCCGGGCATGAGTACGGTCTTGGCGATATCGCCCGCGACGGCGCTGTTATGCGGGGTTGGGGTGAGTGGCATAGCGGCCCTCCTCGTACGTGAATGGCAGTATCTATGTAACGATAGTGTATCTTCGCAGGGGGCATTCCGAAGTTAGGAAATTATTCGGAACGTGGAAGCATGCGCGCGCACGTGCGGCAGGCGTGCGTCTTTTGATGCGCTCATCGCGGCATTCTCCTGAGTATCTATAGCGTTGTGGTAATTGCGCTGCATTTGCCGGGCGGCGTCCGGACGCCGCGGGATTCTCGGGCGGTTTTCGGACATCGCGAGCGTTCTCGGGCAAGATTCGGACGCTCGGAGGCGTTTGAGCGTCCAAAAGTCGCCCGACAACGCATGATGTGTCCGGATGTCGCCCGACAACCTTCCAGCGCCCGGATGTTGCCCGCCAACGCGCCGCGTGTTCGAATCGCGCCCGAAAGCAACAAGCGCTGGGTAGGGCAGCCGCTTGGTTGCGCCGTCGTTCCGTTTGCGGCTCGTGCCCATCTTGCCGGCAGATAGGGCTATCCTTATTGCCAGAGACCTTATCGCAGATAATCGGCTTGAGCTTTGAGAAGGCTATGCGAGCGCATGGAGGAGGCCGCTCCGGCGCATGGAGGAGGCTGTGCGAGCGCATGGAAGGTGCCGCACCGGTGCTCGTGTCGGGTCGGCACCAGCATCCGAGCGCGCCGATGCCAGCGAGTGCGGGCAGCCGTGATGAAGGAGGAAGAGGCTATGGGCAAGGGCACGATCATCAAGGCGGCGGCGGGGCTTGCCGCTATCGCTACGGGGTCGGTTGCAGGCGTATGCGTGGCACGCGCCTTGAGCATGAAGCCTGCACGGCCGCAAGGGAGTCCGCTCGATGCGGGCGGTTACCGCGCGGGAGACGATGCGGTTGATCGCTTCCGCGAGCTGCTGCGCATCCCCACAGTTTCGCGCGACGATCCGGAGCTGGTCGACCGCGAGCCGTTCGAGCGCTGGATCCCTACGCTACAGCGCTTGTATCCGCAGACGTTTTCCGCCTGCGAGCTCACCCGCATCGATGAGTTCGGCATCCTCCTACGCTGGCCGGGCGAGGACGCATCGCTCGATCCCATCGTGCTCATGGCGCATCACGACGTGGTGCCGGTCGAGGGGCAAACGTGGGAGCACGATCCTTTTGGAGCCGAGGTCATCGACGGCGAGATCTGGGCGCGCGGTTCCCTGGATACCAAGTGCATCGTGGGCGGCTTTTTCGAGGCGGCGGAGCATCTGATCGGGCGCGGCTACGTGCCTCCGCGCGACGTGTGGTACTTCTCGTCGAATGCCGAGGAGACGAGCGGGCCGGCCGCGCGCGATGCTGTCGCATGGCTGCGCGATCACGATATCCATCCGTACCTGGTGCTCGACGAGGGCGGAGCGGTCGCCACCGATACGCCGCTTGGCGTGAAGGTGCCGGTCGCCATGGTGGGCGTGTCTGAGAAGGGTCACGTGGACCTTACGGTGACGGCCACGGCGGATGGCGGGCACGCCTCGACGCCGCAGGCAAACGATGCTCCGCGGCTGCTTGCGCGCGCATGCGAGCGTATCGGCGCGAACCCGGGCATGCCGTGCTTCACGGAGGCGCTCGATGCCATGCTCGCGGAGCTCGCGAGCCACAGCAGTCTTCTCTACAAGGTCGTGTTCTCGAACCTCTGGCTTACGCGCCCACTGGTGGCAAAGATTATGGCAGGAATCACCGAGACCGCTGCCATGCTTCGCTCAACCTATGCGCTCACGCAGCTTGAGGGCTCGCCGGCACACAACGTGCTGCCGCCCGTGGCGCGCGCCAACTTCAACGTGCGCATCGCCCCCTTCGAAACCGTTGCCGATGCCACGGAGCGCGCCCGCACCCAGGCGCTTGCCGAGGCGGCCGCGTCGGGCGTGGGGGCGTCGCAGGTGACCGTTGAGGTCAACGATTCGGTTCCCTATACCGAGCCCGCGCCGGTGAGCCCCTTTGGCGACGATCCGGCCTTCGATTATCTGCATCGCTGCGTAAAGGGCGTGTACCCGACGGCCGGGTTCGCGCCGTACGTACAGAGCTCCTGCAGCGATTCGCGTGAGTTCAATGCGATTTGCGACCGCGTATACCGCTTCTGCGGCTTCGTGTATTCCGGTGAGGCGCGGTCGCTCATCCATACGGCGAACGAGCGCATTGGCGTAGACGTGTACAAGAAGGGCATTGAGTTCTACGTCTCGTTCCTCGCCCATCTCGACCAACTCGAAAGCTGACGCCAGAATGAAGCGCAGACACCGGGTGTTGGCGCTTCATTTGGTTCGTGGACACCGGGTGTCTGTGATTCATCCGGTACGTATCACCAAGGAGAGGGGATAGCCATGGCATCACAGGATAAGACGGCGGTGAAGCGCGCCTCAAAGCTCGATTACGCGAGCGTTGCCTTCGCCGCGCTGCCCTTTATGGGCATGATTAGCTTCTGGCAGGTGTTCGACGGCATCGTGCCGCTCATGCTCACGAATACGTTTAACTTGGACAACGCCGCAACGGGCGTGGTCATGGCGCTCGACAACATCTTCGGTCTCTTCCTGCTGCCGCTCTTCGGCATCCTTTCGGACCGTTGCGCGAGCAAGCTCGGCCGGCGCACGCCGTTCATCATGGCGGGCTCGGTAGTCGCGGCCATCGCGGTGCCGCTCATCGCCGTGGCGAACAACATGCGGAGCTTCCCGCTGCTTATTGCCATGATTCTGCTTACGCTGCTTGCCATCTGCTCGTATCGCACCATGACGGTGGCGGTGGTTGCCGATATCACGCCGCGCCCGCTTCGTACCAAGGCCGATTCCATCGAGAAGATCGTCGGTTACGCGGGCACAGGCGTCATGCTCGTGGCCATCACGCTGCTCGTGCCCGACGTCGAGCATCCGGACTATCTGCCGCTCTTCGGCTTGCAGGCAGCGTTCATCTTGGGCTCGGCGCTCCTGTACTTCTGGCGCATCCGCGAGCCCCAGCTTGTTGAGCGCATGCACGAGAAGAGCCTCGAGATGGGCATCGAGGAGGCCCAGATCGACACCGACGACTCGCCCGAGGCGGGCGGCAAGCAGCGCATCCAGGACCCGTCGGTGCGCCTCTCCATCGCCATGATCTTGGCCGCGACGTTCTTCTACTACATGAGCTACAACGCCATGACCACGAACATCTCGCGCTATGCCGACATGTTCTTTGGCATGGCGGGCGGTAGCTATGCCATCATCAACATCGTGACCATCGCGGGCGGACTGCTCTCGTATGTGCCCATCGCCAACCTGTCGCTCAAATACGGGCGCAAGCGCATGGCGGTCATCACGTCGTTCGTGATGGTGGCGGGCTCGGCGATCATCTGGCTTGCTCCGGGGTTCTCGCCGGCATTCTACGTGGTGTTCCTGTTCATGGGCGCTGCCCTTGGCGGCGTAGATCTGTGCGTGTATCCCATGCTGCTTGAGCTTTGCGATGCCAACAGCGTGGGGCGGTATTCTGGCTACTACTACACGGTTTCGATGGCGGCGCAGGTGGTGACGCCAATCCTTTCGGGCGTGGTCATGGACGCCGCCCCCACCATGCTCTTCGCCTACATCACGCTCATGGCGGTGTTCATGCTGGTTACGGTGGTCGCGTCGAAGCATGGCGATACGATTCTGATCGACGAGGTTGCTCGCCGCGAGGAGGCGTACGAAGAACAGCGCTAAGAGCGCTTGCAGATGAGAGATTCGCCACGTGTTGGCAATGAGCATTCAACTTTTGGGCACTACAAGCGCATCACCCGAAGTAGACCCCAGTTCGCGCCATGCGTGAGCTGGGGTTTTGTCAGCCTGGAACGCCCTTTACTGACGAGGTCGCGCTTGAAGTGCCCAAAAGTTGAAATCGGGTCGGGCCGGCCCAGCCAATCGAGCGGATTGCCCCCCCGTACGTGAGTTGGAGGCATATCCGCTTGGGCTTGGGGCGCAGGACAAATCCGCGTGATATCGAGTGAGCGTTTTGCGGTGGCGCGTCGTGTCCGGGCGGGCAGGTATACTATGTTGGCTCCAGAACGGGCGCGACTTCGGTTGTCGCTTTGGCCGTAGCTGCCATTTCGGTATTGGCCATCGCTTCGGCCTCAGCCGTCGCCCGCGTATCATCGCCGACACGCCGGAGGAACGCATGCCCTACGCGGTAGACATCGACTCGCTCAACCCCGCCCAGAAGGAGGCGGTCCTTACTACCGAAGGCCCGCTGCTCGTACTCGCTGGTGCCGGCTCGGGCAAGACGCGCGTGCTCACATACCGTATCGCACACCTCGTGGCAGACCTTGGCATAGCTCCTTGGCGCATCCTCGCCATCACCTTCACCAACAAGGCAGCGGCCGAGATGCGCGAGCGCTTGGGGGCGCTCCTGCCCGACGGCACGCGCGGCATGTGGGTGTGCACCTTCCACGCCATGTGCGTGCGCATGCTCCGCGAGGACGCCGATCTGCTCGGCTATACGGGGCAGTTCACCATCTACGATGACGACGACTCGCGTCGCATGGTGCGCGATATCATGCAGGCGCTCGGCATCGAGCAGAAGCAGTATCCGCTCAATATGATCCGCTCGAAGATCAGCGCCGCGAAGAACGCCATGGTCGATCCCGACGAGTTCAGCCGGCGCGCATCGACCCCGCCCGAGCAGAAGGCCGCACAGGTTTACCTCGAACTTGAACGGCGCCTGCGCGCGGCAAACGCCATGGATTTTGATGACCTCCTCGTGCGCGCGCTCGAGCTTTTGCGCACGCGCCCGGAGGTGCTCGAGAAGTACCAAGAGCGCTTTCGCTACATCAGCGTGGACGAATACCAGGACACGAACCACGTGCAGTACGAGATCGCGAACCTCTTGGCTGGTCGCTATCAGAATCTTATGGTCGTGGGCGATGACGACCAGTCCATCTACTCCTGGCGCGGCGCGGACATCTCAAACATCCTCGACTTCGAGCAAGATTTCCCTGCGGCGCACGTGGTCAAGCTCGAGCAGAATTACCGTTCCACGGGGCACATTCTCTCCGCGGCCAACGCAGTGGTGCGCCACAACAGCCAGCGCAAGGAGAAGCGCCTGTTCACGGCGGCGGGCGATGGCGAGAAGATCCAGGCCTACCAGGCGAGCGACGAGCGCGACGAGGGCCGTTGGATCGCAAGCGAGATCGAGAAGCTCCGCGCGGGCGGCATGAGCTACGACGACATCGCCGTGTTCTACCGCACCAACGCGCAGTCGCGCATCCTCGAAGATATGTTCCTGCGCGCCGGCGTGCCGTACAAGATCGTGGGCGGCACGCGCTTCTTCGACCGAGCGGAAATCCGCGACGTCATGGCGTATCTCAAGATGATTGTGAACCCTGCCGACGAGATGAGCGTCAAGCGCGTGATCAACACGCCGCGCCGCGGCATAGGGTCGACCTCTATCGCCAAGATCGAGGAGCTCGCGCGGGAGAACCGATGCAGCTTCTTCCAGGCATGCGAGATCGCGACCGCCGAGACCGGGCGCTTTTCCGCGAAGGTGCGCGCGGCGCTCGGTGACTTCGTGGCGATTGTGCGCGAGGGGCGCCGCATGGACGGTGAGCTGCAGCGCGTGGTCGAGGCCATTGTGGAGCAGAGCGGCCTTATGCAGGCGCTTCGTGCTGAGGGGACGCCCGAGGCCGAAGGCCGTGTGGAGAACATCCAGGAATTCCTGGGCGTAGCGGCCGAGTTCGAGGAGAGTCACGACGATATCGAGGGTACGCTCGAGAGCCTTGAGGAGCTCCGTGCGGCTGGGCTGACCGTAGGAGCAGAGGAGGTCGCCGCTCCGCAGCCGCCTGCGCCCGTTGCGGCCGCCGCGGCCCAGACGGCCGATGAGATCGACCGCACCTATGGAGCCCTTGCCTGCAAGGCGCTCCCGGCGCTGCTCGAGTGGCTTGCGCTCCGCAGCGACCTCGACGCGCTCGCGGGTGAGACGCGCGCCATCACCATGATGACCGTGCATTCGGCAAAGGGCTTGGAGTTCCCCGCGGTCTTCGTGGCCGGTTTGGAAGAGGGCATCTTCCCGCACGTGGCCGGCTTCACCGACGACCCTGCAAAGCTCGAGGAGGAGCGCCGCTTGGCCTACGTGGCCATCACGCGCGCTCGCAAGCGCTTGTTCCTCACGTATGCCGCCACGCGCCGCACGTACGGTTCCACGCAGGCCAATCCGCGCAGCCGCTTTGTGGGCGAGATTCCCGCAGCGGATATCGAGTTCTCCGGCGTGGGCTCATCCGGGTTCGAGGGCACCGGTTGGGAGAAGCGCGGCGACCGGCGCGGCACCTTCGGTTCCGGCGTGGGGTCCGACATGTACGGCGGGCGCGTCTTTGGCTCTTACACGCGTTCTACCGGCGGTGCGGTGCGCCATACCAGCATCAGCCCCGACGCCGGAAGGAAGCCGTCGACGTTCGGCAGCGGCACCTCGCATCGCCAGCGCTCTGCGGCGCCTGCCCCCAAGGTGGAGCAGCGCCGTCCGGATGCGGCGAAAGCAGCGGAGGTGTTCGCGCCGGGTGACACCGTGCGGCACAAGACGTTCGGCACGGGCACGGTCATCACCGCCTCGGGCGATATGATCGAAGTTAAGTTTGAGAAGACCGGGCAGGTCAAGAAGCTCATGAAGGGCTTTGCGCCCATTGTGAAGGTCGACTAGGGCACCGCTGGGGGAGTAGTGCAACCACGGGCCGATCCGAGCAACACTGGCCACGTGGGACGACGCTTGCCAGGTGGGGCTACCCTTGCCAGGTGGGGCGACGCTCGCCAAGCGAAGCGACGCTGGTCCATTAGGGGAAGCTGTCCCAACTGAGCGATGCTGTCTGCCGCCCTGCTGCCGCGCTTTGCTACGCCGCCGTCGCGTGGTCTTGGGAAGTACCCGGTGCATAGATGAGCTCAAAGAGCTCATTGAGGTCGATGGGCTCGTCTTGCTGCTCCTTGGCGGAATCCACGGGTTGAGTCTCCGTGCTCTCCTCATCGGGCGATTCCGCATCGAAGGCAAGGCGGATAAGCTCGTTGATGTTCAAGGACTCTGCGTGGGGCATGACGTTCGACATGGTGCCTCCCAACGGTTGTAGATGACCTTATCTTTTCCCGTGTTGGGCTGGGGATTACCGCGCGTTGGCACATGTCACAGGCTGTTATTCAACATGAAACCAACTGTCAACATGAGGTCGTGCCGCATTTTATTGCGCGTGGGGGCGTGCGCCTACCGATGCGTGGGGGCTGTTCGCCAAAGTGTGGTGCGCGGCGATAGGGTCCCGCCGTATACTGTGCGCCCATGCAGGCAGCATGCCGGCCCGCGCCTCGAGACCTCGACGTCTTGCGACGCCGATGCCGGATTCAACGCACGGAAAGGAATCGTCATGACAGAGTCCCGGAAACTGTACGTAGGCCTCGATGTGGGCGGCACGTCCGTCAAGGTCGGCCTGTTCTTGCAGGACGGCACCTTGGTTGGCAAGGGTAGCGTGCCGACACCTCCCATCGTGGACGAGGCCGGTTATAACGCGGTAACGAATGGCATCGGCCAGGTGCTTGCCGAGGCCGATGCGACCACGGCCGAGGTGCTCGGCATCGGGCTTGCCATTCCCTGCCCCGTTCCTGCCGATGGCATCATCCGCATGCAGGCGAACATTCAGATCGACGCGCCCGGCCTGGAGGCCGCGCTGCACGCATTCTGCCCGCAAGCTGCGGTGAAGTTCGTGAACGACGCGAACGCTGCGGCGATGGGCGAACTCTGGACCGGCGCGGCGAAGGGGCGCACGAGCCTCGTGTTCGTGACTATCGGTACGGGCGTTGGCGGCGGCGTGGTCATCGATGGCAAGGTCGTTGCCGGAGCCTTTGGCGCGGGTGGCGAGATCGGCCACCTGTGCATGAACCCAAGCGAGGAGCGTGCCTGCGGCTGCGGCGGCAAGGGCCATCTCGAGCAGTACGCCTCGGCAACCGGTGTTGTTTCCAATTATCTGGCTGAGTGCGAGGCGCGCGGTGTCGAGCCCACCGAGCTCACCGGGCCGAGCGATTCCAAGGACGTGTTCCAAGCGTGCCGCGAGGGTGATGAGGTGGCGCTTGCCGCCATGCGCACCATGGCCGATTACCTGGGGCGTGCGCTTTCGCTCATTGCCAACGTGGTTGACCCGGAGCTCTTCCTCTTGGGCGGCGGCGCGTCGGCCTCTGCCGATGTCTACCTCGAGACGCTCGTTGAGCGGTATCGCGCACACGCCATCAACGTGAATGCCGATACTCCGATCGAGGTCGCATCACTCGGCAACGATGCGGGCATCTACGGCGCCGCCTACGTGGCGTTGCAGGCCGCCGAAGCGTAGGTGAACTTGCGCTCTGCCCGGGCGAGCGATGCGCATAGCGTGCTAGGATAGGGAGTAACTGGGAAACTCGCGGGGCATCTGCCCCGCCCTGTGCGAAGGGAAGCATACACATGAGCAAGGTTCTCGTCTTCGGACACCAGAATCCCGATAACGATGCCGTTATGTCCGCCGTGGTGTTGGCTCAGCTGCTGAACCAGGTTGAGTTCAACGGGTGCACGTACGAGGCTCGCGCGCTCGGCCCGCTGCCGGCTGAGTCCGCGAAGCTCCTCGCCGACGCCGGCCTGCCCGAGCCGATGCTGCTCGACGCCATCGAGCCCGCGGCAGAGGGCGAGGACCCGCAGCAGGTCATCCTCACCGACCACAACGAGCCCGGACAGAGTGTTGCCGGTTTGGCGAACGCCCAGATCGTGGGCGTCGTGGACCATCACCGCTTCGGCGACTTCACCACTGCCGCACCGCTGACCATCGTGGCCATGCCGTGGGGCTCCAGCTGCACCGTCGTGGCCAAGCTCTTCGAGGTGCTGGGCCAGGAGCTCACCGATACGCAGGCCAAGCTTCTGCTCTCGGCCATGATGACCGACACGCTCATGCTCAAGAGCCCCACCACCACCGATGTTGACCGTGCCACCGCCGCCAAGCTCGGCGAGCAGCTGGGCGTCGACCCGGTGAAGTTCGGCATGGAGGTCTTCCTCTCCCGCCCGTCCGGTTCCTTCACGCCCGAGCAGATGGTCGGCAACGACATCAAGCTCTTCGAGGTTGCTGGCAAGCAGCTGCTCATCGGCCAGTACGAGACGGTCGATAAGACCCGCGCCCTCGGCATGATCCCCGAGATCCGCGAGGCGATGCGCGCCTACCAGGCCCAGAAGGGCGCCGACGGCATCGTGCTGTGCATCACCGACATCATGGAGGAGGGCTCGCAGGTGCTGCTGGAGGGCGACACGGCTGCCGCTCAGAAGGGCCTTAAGATCGAGGACGTGGCCGACGGCGTTTGGTGCCCCGGCGTCCTCTCCCGCAAGAAGCAGGTGGCTGCACCCATCCTCGCTGCCAACTAAGCTGAGATAGCGCTTCTCGGTACGCAGCCGAGCGGTCCAAGGCGCGCGTCGCGCGGCGACGCAGTCGAACGGATTGAGTGCGGGTCGCCCGATTATGCGATCAGGCAATTCGAGGGGCAGGCTGAGCGCCCGCGCAGGCCCTTTCGAGGCGCTATCGCGGAGGTGCTGTGGATTCACGCGGCGGATGCTGTGGAAAAGCCCGTATTCCGGGGACAATAGAAACGATATCGGCGAGGTGCCCGATCGGCGCCTCGCCTTTTTTGGGCAACGTGCGCCGGGCAGAGAGCCCCTGGCGGCTACCTACAACGAACGAGAGCATGGAGGATGCTATGGCGACGGGTCATAACAGCTCCTTGCGTTTGACCATGAGGGCTGGTGAGCGCAAGGCGATTGTTGCATAGGGACGACTGGTGTTCGGCGCATGCGCCGGGCCCGCCTGCGTCCCCAGCTCAAGCCCTTGCTCGCTGCTGCGTCCGCCGCGTGTTCCCGTGGCGGTTGGGAGGTCCTCATGCCCTATGTCGTTGAATTCGCTTTCATCCTAATAGGTTTTGTCCTGCTCGTTGTTGGTGCCGATAAGCTCGTGGAGTCGGCGAGCAGCATCGCAGCGCGCTTCGGCATGCCCGAGCGCGTTATCGGGCTGACCATCGTTGCCGTGGGCACGTCGCTGCCCGAGCTGGTGGTGAGCGTGACGTCTGGTGCGGGCGGTCACGCCGACATGGTGTTCGGCAACGTGGTGGGCAGCTGCTTGGCAAACATCCTGCTCATCTTGGGCATCTCGTCGCTCATCTCGCCTATCCCGCTGGCCCGAAGCACGCGACGTTTCGAAATTCCCGCGAGTATCGCCTCGGTGGTGCTGCTCTTGGTGTTCGCCAATACCGGGGGCCAGATTACCGTGGTCGAAGGCGCGACGATGCTTGCTTTCTTTGCAGCGTTCATGGTGCGTTCTGCCGTGGTCGGCACGCGGGCTAAGCGTGCGGAGGACATGAGCGATGTCGAGCCGCTTGCACTTGCCGCCACGCCGGCCGCAGATTCAACGGGTGCGCTCGAGCAGGGCCCGATGGCCGCTGTTGCGCCCGCTGCCGGTTCGGTTGCTGGGTTCGCACAGGGTTCGGCTGCAGCGCCTGCTGCTGAATTGGCCACTGGTACGGCAGCGGTCAAGCTAAGGCAGCAGAATCTGCTGATCGATGCGCTCGTCATCGCGGTGAGCATCGTGCTGCTCAAATTCGGAGCGGACTTTGTGGTTGACAACTCGGTAATCGTGGCGAGCGGACTCGGCGTGAGCGAGCGCGTCATCGGAATCACAGTCGTGGCGCTCGGCACGTGCCTGCCAGAGTTGGTAACCGGCGTAGTTGCTGCGCTCAAGGGCAATACCGAGATTGCCGTGGGCAACGTGATCGGTTCGAACGTGGCGAACGTGCTGCTGGTGATCGGCGCGCCGGCCCTGTTCTCGGCGGTTCCCTACGATGCGGCGTACAATGTCGATTTCATACTGCAGATCGTTTTCACCGCCGCGCTGCTCGCGTGCGCCTTCCATAGGCCGCGCAACCGTGTAGGGCGTATCGACGGGATCGCGTTCACGTTTCTCTATGTGGCGTATATCGTTGCCTCCCTGCTGCGATAGCGCGGTAGATGGCAAGACTGAGGAGAAGGAGACGCTCGATGAGTGGGCAGAAGAGCAAGCAGGGCGCTGCGGCGAAGCAGGCGCCGTTGATCAGTAGCAGGCAGCGTCGCCGCCTTGAGCGGAGGAGCGTGCTCGAACGCATCACCTCAAACGGAACCATCGCGGCGGCGGTCATGATCGTGGCCGCGGTTGCGGCGGTGGTGTGCGCCAACACGGAGCTCTACGAGCCGCTGCACGAATGGTTCGCGCGCTCGGTCGTCCTTGGCATAGGCGGCTGGGAGTTCTCGCTCACCTTCGAGCTTTTCGTCAACGACTTTCTCATGGCGATTTTCTTCCTGCTCGTGGGCATCGAGCTCAAATACGAGATGACCGTGGGCGAGCTGCGCCGGCCCCGGCAGGCTATGCTGCCCATGCTTGCCGCCGTGGGCGGCGTGGTGGTTCCCGCGTGCATCTACGCGGTCATCAACCGCGGCGGCGCCATCTACGGGTGGGCCATTCCCATGGCGACCGACATCGCGTTCGCGCTCGGCGTGCTCTCGCTTCTGGGCAGCCGTGTGCCGCCAGCGATCAAGGTGTTCTTCTCAACGCTCGCCATCGCAGACGACCTCCTTGCCATTCTTGCCATCGCGCTCTTCTACGGGCATGCCCCGAGCGCGATCTGGCTTCTTGCAGCCGCTGCCGTCACGCTGGCGCTGGCGATGCTCAACCGGCGTCGGCACTTCGGGCTCGCGCCGTACGTGACGCTCGGTCTCGTGCTGTGGTTCTGTCTTTTCCAGTCCGGAATCCATGCGACGCTCGCCGGCGTGATCTTGGCGTTCACCATCCCTGCCCGTTCCGACATCAACGCCGGCGGGCTTGTGGGCTGGCTCGAGGGAAAGCTGCCCGAGCTTGACGATACGTTCGACGACGAAGCCCATATCCTGGGGCAGCACGATTTCACCCATGCCGTCTACGGCGTTGAGCGCGTCATGCACCGCGTGACGCCGCCGCTTCAACGCCTGGAGCACCGCATCTCGACGCCGGTCAATTTCATCATCCTGCCCATCTTCGCGTTCGTGAACGCTCAGGTGCGGCTCGTGGGCGTCGACATGGGCGCGCTCGTGGTGGATCCCGTCGCGGTGGGCACGTACCTGGGCATGCTGCTCGGGAAGCCGATCGGCATCTTTGGCATGACGTTCCTCATGGTGAAGACCGGGCTCGCACAGCTGCCCGAGGGCGTGCAGTGGAAGCACATCGCGGGGATCGGCATTTTGGGCGGCATCGGCTTCACGATGTCCATTCTCATCGCGGGCCTGGCGTTCACGGAGATTCCGGCGGAGCTGCTCGCGTCGAAGACGGCCATCCTTGCCGGCTCGGTATCGGCCGCAATCATCGGCCTCATCTACATGAGCATTGCGTGTCGCGAGAGGCGCTGACGGTCGTGCTGCGCGCAGCACTGCGCGCCCATAGCGGCGTTGCGCGCCGATGCTCAGGCTTGCGAGGCGCTTCGGCTCGTCGTGGCGCTGGCGGCCTCTGTGGCGCTGACGACTGCTATGGCTCTATAGCCTGCCGTTGAGCGCCTCGCGCACGGCCTCGACCTGCTGGATCGCCGCGGCCACCTGCTGGCGGGCCTCGCTGATCTGCATCTGGACGTACATATCGAGGAACGCGTTGTCGAAGAACATATCGGCGAACGACATGAAGCCGCCGGTGTCGATCTGGATGCCCGAGGCCCCTTCCACGTCATGCAGCTCTTTCACGAAGATGCGCAGGGCCTCGCGGGCCGCATCGATTTCCGTCTGCGCTTCCTGCATCTTGCTCCGCTTGATATAGGAGCTGATCGCTCCTCCGGCGAAGATGTCGAACAGGCCCCAGTTTCCTGCGGAGCCGAGGAGCTCTTGGGCTCGGTACAGGTGCGCCAACGCCACGTCGGCGGCTTCGATGGCCTCGTTGTATTCGCGCTGGATGTCGTTCATGGCTGCCTTTCTGTGGGAGAGCTCGCGCTGCGATGGCGGGGCGTTCAATCCGTCTTTGGGATGGCGGGCATACAATCCGGCTCTGCGATTGCTTATTCCACGGTGCCGTATACGCCGCCCCAGCCGTGAGCGGCGATTGCGGAATTGAGCTGGTCGCAGAGCCGCTGGCGCTCGTATGAGCCGGGAGGGAGCAGCGAGACGATTTCCTGGAGGTCGGCATCGAGGTCGAGGACCTCGGCTTGCATCACGAGGTCGAGCCGGTCGACGACGGTGCGTGTGGCATAGAGCCCGTCGACGAGGCTTTGCAGCTCGCCGTAGGATTCTGCCCGAAACGACGCCATGTCCATGGAATCCTCCTCATTCGTTGGTGGGCTCATTTTCCCCGTTTGCCGTGCGCCGCGCAAGATGCGGCACGGCTGCGCCCGCGATGTCCAGATCTCGCCCGAGAACGTCGGAGCATGCGTCTCTGCGTTGGACGGCTGGGGTGCTGGCTCCCTCTTTGGCGGTGGAACGGATATTGTGTTTCGATACGCTGGCAAGCAGCGCGTTCCTCCAAGAACTCGGTATACTGTCCCGGGATAACGCAACGAATATGCGTCACGACCCGGCAAACGGGGAGACGCGGGGTGGAGGAGCGCATGCAAAACGCATACCAGAAGATGGATACCGCAGAACTCAAGGCGGCAATTGCCGAGCTCGAGCGCGAGGTCGAGGAGACGCGTGCCAAGGAGCTCAAGCTCGATATGGCGCGCGGCAAGCCGTCCCCCGAGCAGGTGAACATCTCTCGCCCCATGCTCGACATCCTGACGAGCGATGCGGACCTCATGGACGAGGGCGTCGATTGCAGCAACTACGGCTGCTTTGAGGGCATCCCCTCGGCTCGCCGTCTGGCAGGAGAGTTCATCGGCGTGCCGCCCGAGCAGACCATCGTGCTGGGCTCCTCGAGCTTGAACATCATGCAGTCCATCCTCATCCATTATTGGGAGAAGGGCGTGCCCGGCTACACGCCGTGGAGCAAGCTCGATCACGTGAAGTTCCTGTGCCCCGCCCCCGGCTACGACCGTCACTTCGGCATCACGCAGGACCTCGGCATCGAGAACGTGCCCGTGCGCATGACCGAGACGGGTCCGGACATGGACGAGGTCGAACGCCTGCTGGCCGAGGACGATTCCATCAAGGGCATGTTCTGCGTGCCCAAGTACTCCAACCCCACCGGCGTCACCTACTCTGAGGAGACGGTGCGTCGCCTGGCCACGTGCAAGGCGGCCCCGGACTTCCGCATCGTGTGGGACAACGCCTATGCCGTACACGATCTCACCGACGATGGCGACGAGCTCGCGAATATCTTCGACATCGCGCGCGAGGCGGGTAACGAGGACCGCATCTTGGGCGTGGCGTCTACCTCCAAAATCACCTTCCCGGGTGCGGGCATCGCGTTCTTCGGGTCCAGCCCTGCGAACGTGGTGGAGGTCGCCAACACCCTCAAGGTGGGCCTCATCAGCGCGAACAAGCTCAACCAGCTCATGCACACGCGTTTCCTGTCCGATCTGGATGCCGTTCACGAGCACATGCGCAAGCACGCGGAGTTCCTGCGCCCGCGCTTCGATGCGGTGGAGCGCAAGCTCTCCGAGGGGCTCGGCGGTACGGGCTGCGCCACGTGGACGCACCCCAACGGCGGCTACTTCGTCTCGTTCGATGGCCCCGAGGGCTCGGCGAAGCGCATCGCGGCACTCTGTGCGGAACTGGGCGTAAAGCTCACGCCGGCGGGTGCCACGTGGCCATATGGCAACGACCCGCACGATACGAACATCCGCATCGCTCCGACGTACCCGAGCGTAGATGAGCTCGAGGCCGCCCTCGACGTGCTCGTGCTCGCGACCAAGCTCGTCTCTGCACAGCTCGCTCTCGAGGAGCGGTAGGGGCGGGGGCTTCCCGCTCGCCCGTCCGGCATGCGAAAGATTTGATATTCCGCTTGCAGCGGCTCGGGCACGCGGTATCGTCGGTACAATGAAAGATGCTGCACGGATGCTGCGGCACGAGCCGCGGCCATCCGTGCGGATGCATTGACTCGACCTGGCATGCGCCAGAACGTTGGGAGCTACCATGGATCTGACCATCACCACGAACGCTTCGCCCGAGCGCTATACCATCGGCGTTACCGGCGAAGTGGACATCTCGAACGCCTCCAAGCTGCGCGATGCGATCGATCTTGCGCTCGAGCAGCCCACCGAGGCCATCCAGCTCGATTTTGAGCATGTTGCCTACATCGACTCGACCGGCGTGGGCGTGCTCGTGGGCGCGGCGCATCATGCGGCTGAGCGCGGCCGCGGCTTCTCGGTCGTGAACGCCCAGCCGGGGGTCATGCGCGTGGCCCAGTTGCTCGGCGTTGACGCGGAGATTTCTATTACCGCTCTGTAAGGGCTTTGTTCGGAGCCGCCTTCCTGGGGAGGGCGGCGCTATACTTTTGCGGTTATGCGCCGCGGTGCCGTGCATGGCGGGGCGCCAGCTTGCCATGCGCCGCTATGAATCGAAATCCAGGAGGTTCTTGTGTTCGGAATCGGGCAGACCGAGCTCATCATCATCGTGGTCTTCGCCTTCCTGCTCTTCGGGCCGGATAAGCTTCCGCAGATGGGCCGTACCATCGGGCGTGCTCTCCGCCAGTTCCGGGAGACGCAGGAGAAGGTGACGTCCGTTGTCCAGTCCGAGGTCATCGACCCCATGGCGGCCGCCGCCAACGCGCCCGCTACGTCGAAGAAGGCCGCAGCTGCCGACGAGGACGCCGATGCCGACGCTCCTGCCGCCAGCGATAGCGCCGACCTCGCGACGGCTAAGGCCACCGAGGCGCGGAAGGAGACGTTCGCGGAGCGTCGTGCCCGCCTAGCTGCCGAGAAGGCGGCTCGCGAGGCCGAGGCAGCGGATGCCGAGGGTTCCGCTGCCACCGAGGAGTCGGGCGCCAGCGCTGAGGGTGCGGTTTCTGGATCTTCGGCCGAACCTGCGGGCGATGCTTCGGGCGATCGCGCTGAGGCAGGCGAGAGCGGCGCGGCGGACGGCCAGTCTGCCGACGCGGCGGCCGAAGAGGACCCCCAGGACACCGTCGCGAGCCTGTATGCTCGCCGACCGCGCAAGCATAGGGCTGCCGAGGCAGAGGACGCCCCGGGTGACGAGGCCCCTGCGGCGAGCGACGAGGCTCCCACGGCGGGCGACGCCCCCGCCCCCGCAGCGGCTTCCGCCGCATCGACCGAGACCGAGAAGGGAGGCGAGCAGTAATGCCCGTCGGACCCGCACGCATGCCGCTTCTCGACCATCTGGGAGAGCTGCGGCGTCGTCTGACCATCGTGATCGTAACCATCATCGTGGCGACCGTGGTGTTCTACTTCGCCGCGCCTACGGTGATCGACGTGCTTACCGACCCGATCGCCCCCTTCGTAGACGGCGAGTTCTATGTCATGAGCGCGCTCGGCGGTTTCTCGCTGCGCTTCTCCATCGCGCTCAAGACCGCCTGCGTGGTCTGCGTGCCCATGGTTTTGTGGCAGATCCTTGGGTTCTTCCTCCCTGCGCTCAAGCCCAACGAGCGCAAATGGGTCGTCCCGACGCTTTTCATCGCTACGGCTCTGTTCTTCGTGGGCGCGGTGTTCTGCTACTTCTTCATCGTGCCGCCCGGATTCGAATGGCTCATCAACGAGACGAACTCCATCGCTACGGCGTTCGCGGATCTTGAGAACTACCTCAATATCGAGGTGCTCCTCATGATCGGTTTCGGCGTGGCGTTCGAGCTGCCGCTCTTCGTCTTCTACCTCGCCGTGTTCCACATCGTCCCGTATGTGACCTTCCGTGCGGCCTGGCGCTACATCTACGTTGCCATGGCCGTGATCGCGGCAACGGTCACGCCGGACGCCAACCCCGTCACCATGATCTTCATGTATGCGGTGCTGCTCTCGCTCTACGAGATTTCGCTCTTCGTGACGAGGTTCGTCATCATCGCGCGCGAGGGCAAGGCGGGGCTCAAGGGCAGCCGCGTGGGCTTCTTCTCCGACGAGGATGACGAGGAGTAGCGAGACGCCATGCACGAGCTGGGCATCGTCTCGGGCATATTGGAAACGGTCACAGCCGCCGCGCGCGAGGCAGGCGCTTCGCGGGTGGTGGCTGTCTCGCTTCGCATAGGCGACCTGCGCGAGGTGGTGCCCGAGTCGCTCGACTTTGCGTGGGAGGTTTTGACCGAGGAAGATCCGGTAACCTGTGGCTGCAAGCTTGAGGTCGAGGAGGTTCACCCTCGGAGCCGGTGCCTGGCTTGCGGCGAGGAGTTCGACCACGATCGCTTCCATGTCCGTTGTCCGGTATGCGGCGGCCGCGATACCCACCTGCTGCGCGGCCGTGAGCTCGATCTGGTATCTATGGAGGTTGAGAGCTAGCTAGATGAGACAGTTTGACCCGGTACAACTGTCTCATTCGATAAGGAGCGATGATATGGCAGAGCAGACGATTGCCTTGGAGCAGCCCATCCTCTCGCGCAACGAGCGGCTCGCCACCGAGCTGCGTGATCGGTTCGCGCGCACGGGTACGTACGTGGTCAACGTGCTCTCGAGTCCTGGATCGGGTAAGACAAGCACCATTCTTGCCACGAACGAGCGCTTGGCGGCCCGCGGGCTGCGCTGCGCCGTCATCGAGGGCGATATCGCCTCCGACGTGGACGCCGTGCGCATGAAAGAGGCCGGCATGCCCGCCATCCAGATCAACACGGGCGGCCTTTGCCATCTCGAGGGAAACATGATCGGCCAAGCGGTCGATGCGTTCGACGATGCTGTGGGGCTCGATGCCATAGACGTGATTTTTATCGAGAACGTGGGAAATCTTGTGTGCCCGGTCGACTTCGATTTGGGCGAGAACCTCTCCATCATGATCCTCTCGGTACCGGAGGGCGATGACAAGCCGCTCAAGTACCCGGGCATCTTTCAGCACGCGGGGGCATTGCTGCTTAACAAGGTCGACGTGGCCCCTGCCTTCGATTTTGACTTCGATGCCTACGGCTCGACGCTCGACGACCTTAATCCAACTGCGCCGCGGTTCGAGGTGAGCGCAACGCGGGGGCAGGGCATGGACGCTTGGTGCGACTGGCTTGCCGGAGAGATCGAGGCCGCGCGCACGCCGCAGGCGTGATCCTGCCCGAGGGAGGCGTGTGCCGTGGCGCAACGCGGCGGCGCTAGCCGAGGCTGCTTTCCGTATGAAAAGAACTAAAATGGCAGTTCAGGGGCATCGCAACTAAAAGTTGCGTAAATTCCTACCAGACTTTCTGGCGTGCGACCGCCGTCTTTCGTACGGTGGGGTCAACGGTACCGGTGCCGGGAAGGTCAGGCGTTCGCAACACGAGGTTGGAGAACCATGAATGTCAAGATAGCCCAGCGTCTAGCGGAGCTCAGACGCGCAAGGGGGTACAGCCAGGAGTCGCTTGCGCGCGAACTCGGCTTGTCGCGGCAGGCCGTTTCCAAGTGGGAGCGCGCGGAGAGCTCGCCCGATACCGAGAACCTGATTGCCTTGGCGCGCCTTTACGGCGTGAGCCTTGATGAGCTGCTTCGGGTGGACGAAGAGATCGAGGACGACGTTGCCTTCGAGCGCGCGGAACGTTCAAGCGAGGTGCGCGTGGAAGAAGAGCTCGGCGCGCAGCGCGCGCGTGCAGAACAGGCAACACAGGCGGCCACCGCTGCGGCGGAGGCGAGCAGGGCGGCTGCCGAGGCAGCGCAGGCGGCCACGCGTGCGAGCGAGCGCGTGGCGCAGGCTGCCGAGGGCACGGGCCGCGGGCGCGCTAAAGGGGCGTGGCGTTCGTTCCCGTACGGCATCCTCATGATTCCCCTCTGGTTCGTGCTCACCATCATGGGAGCCGCGCCCTTCTCGTTCTTGGTGTTCTTTACCATCCCGCTCTATCGCTGGGTCGCGAACATCATGGACGCCGCAGAGCAGCGTGAGCGCCTGCACGGTGAAGACGAAGGGAGGAGGTAGGCATGAAGAGCTTCGATCGCCTCACGAAAGCCGAGAAGGCCAAGGTCATCGCGGCGGCTGTTGTGATTGCACTGCTCATCGGGTTCCCGCTCATGGTTGCGCTTGCCCGGAGGACATCTTCCAGCCGCCTGCCCTCTATCGATCTTCCGGTCATCGGATCGGGCAACGGGGAAACCACGGTGCTCGATGAGCCCATCGCTATAACGCTGGACGTTCCGGATGACGCCGGCTTCACGCTCACGAGCGATCGCGTGTCGGGCGGGTTCGTGTGCGAGCTTGGGGAGTTGGCGGAACGTGACGAGCCGGGCTCGCTCAGCGCGCGGGTGGTCAACGGTGATGGTTCGGCGCAGATTACGGCCGATTCCATCAGTGGCTCCGTGCGCGTGAAGTAGGTTGGCAACAGCAGCTGGCAGAGCCCGAAAAGAGTATTCGCGATGGCGGATGACGAGACGGAAAAAATGAAGTGGGCTAGCGGCAACTAGCCCACAACAACCGTAGCGCCGCCCGTAGAAGTGGTACGGGCTCCGCCGCTAGTGGTAGTGTACCCGTTGCGAAGGCTTGTGTATGAACAGCTTGCGAATATTTCCTGCGGGAATGGCACCATGTGCGGTGTGCGGTTTTGCCGTTTCAATTCCCTGTTTACGGGCGATTTTTTTGCCGCGCTCTTATCGTCCACGGGCGCGCTCTCTCGGTGTGCCTCCATCGTCCACGGGCAGGTTTTGCAAAAGAGAGGGGGTAAAAAACGAGATTCATCGAAATCATGCCCGTATTCGAAGGGCGTCTCTTGATTGGGCAGGCTGCTGCCAGGTAGCTCCGCGCGCTCTCAGTGCCGTTCGCCGGTGAGGTTTTCGTAAACTCAGGGCAACTCGCGTATACTGTCCCGCTAGAACAGGCAAAACCGAGGTGCGGTGCGCGCACCGCGTATTCCGCTGCGCCCGCGCCGTCGCAACCACGTAACTACAAGAGGTCCGACCTTGAAACTCGTCATCGCAGAGAAGAACATCGCCGCCCAAAAGATCGCCCAGCTTCTGGCCGATGGAAAGCCAAAGACCGACAAGGTATATAACACGCAGGTGTACCGCTTTACCGTGCAGGGCGAGGATTGGGTTTCCATGGGCCTCGCCGGCCACATTCTTGCCCCCGACTTCCCCGATGAGGTTCTCTTCGATAAGAAGCAAGGCTGGTACAGCGTAACGGAAGACGGGGAGGTCCTCCCCGCCGACGTGCCCGACGGGCTCGCGCGCCCGCCGTACGACACCAAGCGCAAGCCGTTTCTTGCCAACGGCATCAACATCAAGGGCTGGAAGGTCGAGAGCTTACCGTATCTCACGTGGGCGCCCATTATCAAAAAGCCCGCGGAGAAGGAGATTATCCGTGTGCTCAAAAACCTTGCAAAAAAGGCCGATCACGTAATCATCGCCACAGACTTCGACCGCGAGGGCGAGCTCATCGGTTCGGATGCCCTCAACTGCGTGCGCGAGGTGGCACCCGATGTTCCCACGAGTCGCGCCCGTTATTCCGCCCTCATCAAGGGCGAGGTCACGGCGGCCTTCGATAACCTGGTGAGCTTGGATCAAGATCTTGCCGATGCGGGCGAGAGCCGTCAATACATCGACCTCATCTGGGGTGCGGTGCTCACCCGCTATCTCACGCTCGCGCGCTTCGGGGGTTTTGGCAACGTGCGCAGCGCCGGTCGCGTGCAGACCCCCACGCTTGCCCTCGTGGTAGAGCGCGAGCGCGAGCGCATGGCTTTCGTGCCCGAGGATTACTGGCAAATCCGGGGTGTCAGCGCAGCACAGGGCAAGCCCGAGACAGCGTTCAAGATGAGCCACGCCACGGCGCGCTTTACCGATAAGGCCGCTGCCGAGACCGCGTTCTCGCATGTCGATGGTGCAACGACGGGGACCATCACGGCTGTATCAAAGCGCTCTCGCAAGCAACAGCCGCCCACGCCCTTCAACACCACGAGCCTTCAGGCTGCCGCTGCTGCCGAGGGCATCAGCCCTGCGCGTACCATGCGTATCGCCGAGAGCCTCTACATGGCGGGCTTCATCAGCTATCCGCGCGTAGACAACACCGTCTATCCACGCACGCTCGACATCGCCGGCATCGTGGGCGGCCTCTCGTCTAACAGCCCGGCGCTGCGCCCGGTGTGCCAGAAGGTGCTTGCCGGCCCCATGAAGCCCACGCGCGGCAAGACCGAGACCACCGACCATCCCCCCATCCACCCCACGGGCCAAGGCGACCCCGAGACGCTCGACGGCGGGCAGAAGAAGCTCTACATGCTTATCGCGAGGCGCTTCCTCGCCACGCTTATGGGGCCGGCGACCATCGAGAACACGAAGCTTTCCATCGATGTGTCGGGCGAGCCCTTTACGGCTTCGGGCGATGTCCTGGTGGATGCAGGCTTCCGCGAGGCATACCCGTACGGCCTCAAGCGCGACGAGCAGTTGCCGCCGCTTGCAGAGGGCGACGCGATCGATGTCTCTGATATCAAGCTCGAGGCCAAGCAGACCGAGCCGCCCGCTCGCTACAGCCAGGGTCGGCTCGTGCAGGAGATGGAGAAGCGCGGCCTTGGCACCAAATCGACCCGTGCGAGCATCATCGAGCGCCTCTACCAGGTGCGCTACCTCAAGAACGATCCCATCGAGCCCAGCCAGCTCGGCATGGCCATCGTGGACGCGCTCCACGAGTTCGCTCCCCGCATCACCACGCCCGAGATGACCTCGGAGCTCGAAGACGACATGACGCACGTTGCCGCGGGCGCCGACACTCAAGAGCACGTGGTCGAGCATTCGCGCGCGCTGCTCGCCGGCATGCTCGATACGCTCATCGCGCACAAGGACGATCTGGGCGAGGCCATCGCCGACGCGGTGACGGCCGACGCGAAGGTGGGCACGTGCCCCAAGTGCGGCAAGGACCTTGTGATGAAGACGAGCGCCAAGACGCGCGGGAGCTTCATCGGGTGCATGGGCTGGCCGGAGTGCGACGTGACCTATCCGGTACCGAGCGGTGTGAAGGTCTCGCCGATCGAAGGCGAGGGGGCGGTGTGTCCCGAGTGCGGTGCTCCGCGCATCAAGTGCCAGCCGTTCAGGCAGAAGGCCTATGAGGTCTGCGTGAACCCCAAGTGCCCCACCAATTTCGAGCCCGATCTGGTGGTGGGGGAGTGCCGCGTATGCGCCGAGGCCGGTCGCCACGGAGAGCTGGTCGCACATAAGAGCGAGCGATCTGGCAAGCGATTCATCCGCTGCACGAACTACGACGAATGTGGCGTGAGCTATCCGCTGCCGGCGCGCGGCAAGCTTGAGGCCACGGGCGAGGTGTGCGAGCACTGCGGTGCACCCGTCGTCGTGGTTCAGACGGCGCGCGGCCCATGGCGTATCTGCGTGAACATGGACTGCCCGGGCAAGGAGAAGAAGCCGGCGCGCGGTCGCGGGGCACGCGGCGCGGCCAAGGGCGGTTCTGCCAAGGGCGGTACGCGCAAGAGCGCGGCCAAGCCGGGTGCCAAGAAGACGGCGGCGAAGAAAACAACCAAGTAACAGGGCTGCACATAGCACCGGAGCGGTGCTGCCAATCGGGGCCCTTTTGGTGCGGCTGCGCCAAGGCCCCCCGTGCCGTGGTTCGCGTATCATGTACGTATCTTGCGAATAACGGCGGGAGGGTGCGATGTTCTGCACGAATTGCGGCAGCAAATTGCCGGACGATGTGAAGTTTTGCACGCAATGCGGCGCTCCGGTGACGAAGGTGATTCCCCGGAGCGAACTCGAGAAGCAGCAGGCAGAGCAGGCGGATGAGCCCGTGCAACCGGCGGAGGAGCCGGCGGCTGGTACGGAGGCTGCATCGGCTGTGGGAGCCGCACCTGCAAACCAGGCTGCGCCGGCCGAGCAGGCCGTGCCCACCGCGTCCGCCGCGCAGGCTGCGCCAATCGAGTCTGCTGCGCCGGTCACGCCTGCCGGGCAGGTCGCGTCGGCTGATTTCGTCACGCCTGCCGCGCAAGCCGATGCCGCTCTCGTCGAGGATGCCGCAGCCGCAAAGCCCGCGGTCGAAGGGGAGGCTCCGATGCCAGCGAAAGAGCCGGTGGCAGAGGTCGCCGCGTCGCCGCTCGATACCGATGCCGCGAGCGATACGCCGACAACCGTGCTGGGCGCGGACGACCATGAGGGCCCAAACGATGCGCCGACGACCGTTCTCTCCGCCGATGAAGCGGCTGCTGATGCCGCCAGCGAGGACGAGACGAGCGTATTCGTTATCGACGATGATGCCAGCGAGGATGAGACGACGGTGCTCCCGCCCGCACCCGATACCGACGAAGCGGAGCGCGCGGTGGCCGCCGCCGACGCCGCTGCCGCCGAGGACGCCCTGTGGTCCGAGCTGCCCGAGGACGAGCCGACCACCTTGCTGGGCCAGAGCCCCGCGCCGGCCGCATCCGGCGATGCCGCCGGTCCTCTGCAGGTATCGTGGCGGCAGCCCCCGCAGCAGGCGACGCCCACACAAACGGCTTCCGCTGAGACACCCGGCCCGCAGCCGGCGACGGCTCCCGGCGCGGAGCCGCGTAAGAAAAAGCCCGTGGCGCTCATCGCGGGCATAGCGGTGCTGGCGCTTGCGGCCGTCGTTGCATTGTGCGTGTTCGTCGTGCCGCGTTTTCTGGATGCCGCAGGCCCAACCGTGACCTACGGCCAGACGGACCCGGTGCAGTGCTCGGTGGTTACGCGTATTCGCCCGCGCGACGCCGAGGGCAACGAGCTCACCTCGTATGTCGTGAGCCTTGTCGAGCGCACGGCTGACCGCCAGGATCGCACGAGCGCAGACGACGGCATCGCCGATGCCGTGGCGCAGATTCGCGTAACGGGCAACAACGGCTTTACCATGGAAGACTTCGGCGACGATATCGCGGATGGCGACTACTACCTCGTTATCGAGCCCTCGGATTCTTCGGATGATAGCTCGAGCGACCAGCGCATTCCCATCCATTATGAGCACGATAACCCCGACGCCGATTCGGAGGTCGTAGTCACGCCGCCCGCACCTGAATCCGATGAGCCCGCTTCAGACGGTGAGAGCCAAGATGGCGAGGACGCACAGGACGAGGCAGAGTTCACCGAGGAGCAGCTCGCCTACGCGCACTACTACCTGAAGTGCCAAGAGCTCATCGATGCCTATGGCCCCGCGGGCACGACGAATCTCTACGACGGCCAGATGACTGCCATGACGGGGCTCGCCCTCGCGAAGCTCATCGACTTCGATGACGACGGCTTGAACGAGCTCCTCGTCTCATATAACGCTGTGCAGATCGGCACGGACGCCGCGAGTGCCGGCGAGGTCTACCCCGTCGAGGTTTGGGATTACCAAGACGGCGAACTCGTGCAAGTTTACGAGGGCAATGCTCCGTACACGAATGGCGGTGCGTACTTCCTCGATCTCTATGAGTATAATGACCTGCCGGTGATCTGCGCCGTGTGGTACGACATGCAGGTCGATAACGCGAGTCTGATCGACGAGTACACGGGCTACTTCTCGCAGGTGAGCGAGACGCTCGATGCGATCGCCGTGCGCGATTCGTTCTTCAATTACGACACCGGTGAGAATTCCGTGACCTACACGCTCGACGGGGAGAGCGCTACCGAGGAGGAGTGGAACGACTTCGAGGACGACCTTGACCACACGACCCATTACGACCTCGCGCTCTTCAACAACGCCGTCGAGGCGGAATCCACGGACGACGATGAGTGTGAGACGCTCTACGGCGAGGACCTGCGCGCGGCGACGGAGGATACGTTCGCGGAGCTCCAGGAGGGAGCAGGCGATGCGCTCGACGCCGTCGATGCCGCCAAGGGGGACGCCTCCTACGATTACGAGATCGTCGAGGAGGACGTGACCTACACCTCTTCACAGGGGGAGGGGATGGAGTGGGAGGCCACCTCGACGTGGTGCTACCCGCAGTTCACGCTGGCAGACGGCTCCACGACCCCGGCGCTCGATTCGCTGAATGCCCAACTTAAGGAATCGTTTGACCAGGACGTCGCCAACGCGCAATCGTGGACGTTCGAATCGGGCGAGGTGCAGATACAGGTGCACCGCGATACCGTGACGTACCACGAGGGAACGATTGTGTGCGTGCGGAGCGATCGAAGCGGCTTTACCGGCGGCGCGCACGGCACCGAGAGCGTGACGGGCACGTTCTACGATTTGGACACGGGCCAGCAGGTGGGGATCGAGACGGCGACGGGCGTTTCGCTCGATGAGCTGAAGAGCGCTGCGGTCAGCGCGGTGCTCGATTACATTGCCGCGCAGCCCAATGGCACGCTGAGCACCGATGAGGAATCGCTCAACACCCTCATCGATGAGGAACGGTTCTACGCGGACGAGAACGGTATCGTCGTGGCGCTGTGGCCGTACGAGATCGGTAGCTACGCGGACGGCGTGCAACTCGTGTACGTGTATGCATTCGACGATGACTCGATCGTGGGCACCAACGCCGGCTCGTTTGAGTGGGGGAATTAATGGCGGAGGAGATTGTCGAGCCAACCGGGCCTGCGGTCGCTGAGGCCCTTTGCGCGAGCGGGGAGCCGGCGGGCGTGGAGCCGCTGGCCGCGGAGCCGACGGCAGCAGAGCCGCTGGCTGCAGGGCCGCTGGCAGCGGAATCGCTGGCTGCAGAACCGTCGGCAGCAGCGAGTTTTCCGGAGCAGCCCGCCATGCCCCGCTTCATCACGCTTGAGGGCATCGATGGGTGCGGCAAATCCACGCAGGCGAAGCTTCTGGCTGAGGACCTCGAGCGCGCGGGCTACGACGTGCTGCTCCTGCGTGAGCCGGGTGGCGTGACCATATCGGAGAAAATACGCGAGCTCCTGCTCGATCCGGCGCACGCAGCGATGAGCGACACCTGCGAGCTCCTGCTGTACGAGGCGGCGCGCGCTCAGCTCGTTCACGAGGTGGTTGCTCCCGCTCTTGCTCAGGGGCGCATCGTGGTGTGCGACCGCTTCTATGATTCCACGACCGCCTACCAGGGCTATGCCAACGGGATGGATCTCGGTGCAGTGCAGCGGGCTAACGCGCTCGCCGTTGGCGCATGCCACCCGGATCTCACGCTCGTTTTCGATATCGACCCAGCCAAGGCCGCTGCTCGTGCAGCCGCGCGCGACCGCGCCCAGGACCGCATGGAAGCCAAGGGGCTTGCCTACCAGGAGCGCGTGGCGGCCGGCTTCCGCGCAATTGCTGCCGCAGAGTCTGAGCGGGTTCGTCTTGTCGACGCCAGCCGCGGTATCGACGCAATCCATGCCGACGTTCGCGCCCTCGTTCTCGGGCAACAATTGGACACTGAGGGTGTTTTCGGGCGAGGTTTGGACATTGAGGGCGCATAACGTGGCGATATTCCGCTCGAAGACGCCGGGAATGTCCGAATGGCGCCCGAAGACGCGCCCAGCGTCCGGATATCGCCCGAGAACGTGCCGCATGGCGGAAAGCCGCCCGAAGACGCGCTGTGTAGTGCCGGAGGACACGTTCCTGGGAGCAGCGCGGGCAAGACGTGAGCGGGCCGGTCGGGGTATGATAATCGACACGGCTCGCATCGCAGATAGCCGAGATGTCGGAGAACACGTCGGATGCATCGCGGGCCAGACCGTTACGTCTTCAAGCTGGGGAGCCGCCATGCCCGCCGCCGTGCTGGACAACCAACGCTCGCTGCTTGCGCAGCTCGACACGCAGCCGCGCGTGCGCGACTTCTTGGCGCGTGCCGTCGAGGCCGGCCGCACCTCGCATGCCTACCTCTTCCTCGGCTCTCCCGGATCGGGCAAGCTCGATGCCGCATGGGCGCTTGCACAGGCCCTCATCTGCGAAGATTCCGGCTGCGGTTCGTGCGATGCCTGCGTGCGCGTGGCTCGGCACACGCATCCCGACGTGCACTATTTCGCACCCGAAAGCGCGACGGGCTATCTCATCTCGCAGGTTCGAGACCTGCTCGACGACGTGCTGCTCGCACCCATCCGCGCCACATGCAAGGTGTATATTCTCGACCGCGCGGAGCAGTTGCGGGCGAGTTCGGCAAACGCGCTGCTTAAAACGCTCGAAGAGCCGCCTAAGGGCGTCACGTTCATCCTGCTTGGCACCTCGAGCGAGACCATCTTGCCCACGATCGTCTCTCGCTGCCAATGCGTTCCGTTCCGCATGATCTCTCCAGTGGACGCGGCGAACTTCGTCGCACGGTCAACGGGACTGCCGCAGGAGCGTTGCCGTATGGCGGTCGCCATCGCGGGAAGCCCCACCCGGGCGCGTGCGTTTCTCAAGAGCGCCGAGCGCCAGCAGGCACGTCGCGAGATGTTGCGCGCCATCGACTCGCTTGCCCATGCCGACGAGGCAGACGTTCTCGCGTCGGCGAAGGCACTCGTCGTTGCGGTGAAAGCCCCGCTTGCCGAGGTTCAGTCGACGCAAAAGGCCGTGCTCGAGCGCGATGCGGACTTCCTGAGCCGCGGTGCGCTGAAGCATCTGGAAGACCGCAACAAGCGCGAGCTCAACGCGCGCGAGCGTTCGGGTATCATGGAAGTGCTGGCTTGTGCCCGCTTGCTGCTGCGCGACGTGCTCATCGAGCTCGAAGGCGCGCCGGGCGGCATCGTGAACGCGGACGTCCGCTCGATCGTCGAGAGGATCGCCGCGACGGCGCACCCGGCTGCAATCGTTCAGGCGCTCGACGCCGTCTCTTCCGCTGAGCGCGCCATTGCCAGGAACGTTACCCCTCAGCTGGCCCTCGAGGTCATGCTCTTCGATATCAGGAAGGCCCTCTCATGCCCGTCGTAGTTCCCGTAAAATTCCCGTTTGCCTCGCGAGACCTGTGGTTCGATCCGCAAGGTCTTGACATCATCGAGGCAGACTACGCCATCTGCTCGACCGAGCGCGGCCAGGAGATTGGCCTCGTTACCGCCGATCCCTTCGAGGTGGAGGAATCGGCGCTCCGCGCGCCGCTCAAGCCGGTGCTGCGCATAGCCACCGATGCCGACCTTGACCGAGCCGATGAGCTCGCTCGCCGCGGCGAGGAGGCCATGCACGGTTTCCGTGATCTTGTGAAGCAGGACGACCTCGACATGAAACCGGTGGGGGTGGAGTATCTCTTCGGGGGAGAGAAGGCCGTCTTCTACTTCGCCGCCGAGGACCGCGTGGACTTCCGCCAGCTCGTGAAGGACCTTTCCGCGCGCTTCCACACACGCGTCGACATGCGCCAAATCGGCGTCCGCGACGAGACGCGCCTCGTGGGAGGCATCGCGCATTGCGGGCAGGAGCTCTGCTGCGCGCGCTTCGGGGGCCAGTTCGAGCCGGTGAGCATCCGTATGGCCAAGGAGCAGGACCTTCCGCTTAACTCGGCGAAGATCTCGGGTGTATGCGGTCGCCTCATGTGCTGCCTGCGCTATGAGTTTGAAGCGTACAAGGACTTCAAGGGCCGCGCTCCCAAGAAGAAGGCGGTTATCGATACACCGCTCGGCAAGGCTCGCATCCAGGAATACGATACCCCGCGTGAACAGCTCATTCTGCGCCTGGAAAGCGGCAAGGTGTTCCGCGTGGACCTGGCCGACATGACCTGCTCCGATGCGGCTAAGAAGAAATCTGAGGAACAGGGGTGCGCGTGCCGTCCGGATTGCGTGACGCGCAGCGTGCTCGAGAAGCTCGAGAGCCCTGATATCGCGTTGGCGCTTATGGAGCTCGACCGCGAGAACGGCCTCGATGTGGGCGATGGCCTTTCGAGCGCCGACCGCATCGTGATCGATGGCGGCACCTCGCGCCGTCGCCGTCGTGGAGAGCGCGGCGATGGCCAGGCTGGCCAGGTGTCGCGCGGCGAAAAGCAGGGACGCGGCGCCCGTTCCGCCAAGGCCGCGCCGTCGCGTCGCCCCGGTGATGGCGGGCAGGGCGCTGCCGGGCAGGCCCAGAGCGGTTCCGGCCAGGGAGGTTCGCGCCGTCGCCGTAGGCATCTCTCGAGCGAGGAGCGCGAGAGCGCATTCCTGAGCGCCGCGGCGCGCGAGAGCCATCGGGATGCCGGGGAGGCTTCTTCTGAGAGTTCCGGACAAGGGGCAGGGCGCACGCGCCGTCGTCATCGTTCGGCTTCGGCGCCGCGAGCAGAGGCGCGGGGCGACGCGGCGAAGCAGACGCCGCAAAAGCCCGATGTTCCCTCGGTGGCCAGCCAGGTTGCGGACGGCGATGTGAAGGTGTCGCGCCGGCGCCCCGGTGACGGCGGCGGAGCTCGCAGGAACGGTGTTGCTGGTCAGGAGCGGCCAAAGGCAGACACCGCCCGCGATGGCGCTGCGGATGGCGAGGGGCAGGCGCCCAAGAAGCGTCGCCGCCGCAGGCCGCGTAAGCCGAAGGGCTCGGCGCCGGGCTCACAGCCTCCCGCGTCTGAGGACTAGCGGAAACCAGCCGGGCCGGAATCCGTCAATTGAGGGGTTTCGGCCCGGCTTCTTCATAGAGCGTTTGAGGCGAGGGGGGGGTGCTGCCCATGGAAGATGCGCACCGCGAGGCTGCCGTGCCGACATGGCGGCAACGCATGCGCGAGGCCGCCCTCGAGGTCATCTCGCCGACGCGCTGTGCCGGATGCGAGCGCCCCGGTACTCTCTTATGCGACGGTTGCATCGCGCGCATAACGCCTATCGATCCGGTGCATGCATGCACGCGCTGCGGCGCGCCATTCGGCGATGTGCTCTGCACGGAATGCGCGGGCGATGGCGCCTTCGCGGCATCCGACGCGCCTTCCGGTTTGCATGCCTGCGCGCCTGCGTGTGAGCCTTTGGGGAGAACGCTTGCGGCAACGGTATTCGAGGACCCTGTGCCGCGCATCGTCCGAGCGTACAAAGATGCTGGCGAGCGGCGTCTCGCCCAGCCCATCGCCGAGCTCATGCTGGATGCTGCCGAGCATGCTGAGGCTGCGGCGCCCGAACGGTACGGAGGCCTGCTCTCCGCTGCCGACGCCATCGTGTTCGTGCCTGTGACGGCCGCGGCGTTTTCGCGCCGAGGGTTCGACCATATGGAGCTCGTCGCTTCGACGTTTGCGTACATGGCGGAAAAGCCGGTGCTCGATGCGCTGCTTAAACACGGCAAGGGCGATCAGCGCGCTCTTGGTCGTGCGGAGCGTCAAAAGCAGGCGCAGGGTTTGTACGAGGTGGTCGAGCCGGTTGCGGGCAAGCGCCTCCTTTTACTTGACGACGTCATCACCACCGGTGCAACGTTGCGTGCCGCCCGAGCAAGCTTGCTGCAGGCCGGCGCCGCGCGCGTTGATGCTCTAGCATTTGCCCGTGTCTGGTGAGAGCGCGCCGCGCTGCGCCGCTTTCGGGCGCATTCCGGACGCTCCGCTCGTCTTCGGGCGACATACGGACACTGTCGGCGTTGTCGGGCGACATTTGGACACTCGATTCGTTTTCGGGCGATAATTTGCCATCTGGGAGGCTCTGAGCGTCCAAATCTCGCCCGACAACGCCCATGATGTCCAAATCTCGCCCGACAACGCCTCAAGCCCGGCTCCGCCTGCCCGCCTGCCCTGCGCCCGGCTTCGCATCGCAGCCCTGTTTAGTGCCGCGAAACCCCACGCTAAGCGCCCGTGTTGTATAATTCCCCTCGTCCTCCCAGGCTGTGGTTGCGGGTGCGCCGCGCGCATCCTAGTCCATGACAGACGCGGTCAAAGGGACCCACGTAAGCACGCGTGTGCGCATGCGTGCGATCATGGCGCGTCCTAGAGGTAAGTCGCACCGTCCGTTTCTAGGGGCAATTCCGCCCCGCGGGCGAGCGGACAAGTCGTGATGCCATCGCGGTGGCTGAGCAAACGTTCCAGTGCGCAGGTGTGGGGGAAAAGACCAGGTCAGCTGGAGGACATCGCAAAAGGACCGCTTGCTTTCGTGGCGAGCGGAGCTCATAGGGTTGGCGCCGATTCCGGCGCGTGGGATGAAGAGGATCGCGCGATGGTGGATGGATTGAAGTCGAGGCTTGCACGGGCTGCGGCGGGGGTTGCCGCCCTCGCGCTCGCGTTTGGTCTGGGGGGCTGCTCGCTTGCCACGCCGTCGCTCGATGAGGCGGTAGACGAGACACCCGCTCAGGCGATTGCCGATTCCGAGCTCGTCCAGGCCGGCACGCTCACCGTCGCTCTCGATACGTCCGACGCTCCGCAGGTCATCACGGGCACGGATGGCGAGCTCGTAGGCTACGACATCGATGTCGCGACTGCGCTTGCCGAGAACATGGGACTCAAGGTGTCCTTCGTGAACGCCACCTCGCCCTCGAGCGCGCTCGAGGGCGGCGAGGCCGATATCTACCTAGGCGCCACCGCCAGCGACGAGTCCGGCGACATCTCGACCGAGGGCGAGGTCCTGCAAAACGCGACCGCGATCTTCGGCATCAATACGGGTTCCACGAGTGCGGCGTCGACGACGGTGTCTGCGTCCGACCTCACGTCGGCCCGCGTGGGCGTGCAGGACGGCTCCGCTTCGCAGGAGGCGCTCGCTCGCGTGAGCGTCGTGGCGTCTAGCACCTACAGCAATGTGAACGAGTGCTTCGAGGCCCTTGCCGCGGGCGAGGTCGATTACGTTGCGTGCGACGCCACCGCGGGCGGTTACCTCGCCCGTTCGTACGAAGGCGTGTTCTTCGCGGGCACCATCAGCTCGTCGACCTCGTACGGCATCGCATACCTCTCGTCGTCGTCCGACCTAGCCGATGAGGTGAATAATGCGCTCGATGCCCTCGCGACCGATGGTACGCTCGATGCGATTCACCAAGTATGGTATGGCCCGGTGCCGCTGAGCCTTTCGAGCGAGGTCATCTCGGGCGTCACCCTGGCTACGAGCGAGAGCGCGTCCGATGATGAGTCCGCCTCCTCGGACGGCGAGCCAACGATCACGGAGGATATCAACAGCCTCGATTAGCGCCGAGTTCAAGCGTGCATTCCGTACGGCGTCTAGCGTATGTGCCCGTGCGCGCTGCGCTCATTTCGATGAACGGCGCGTTCCGCAGCCTCAATGGCGCATGTGATGTCCGCGCTCCGATTGGGTACAAACATCATACGTACTGTCCCCGGATAGATAGGAGCACATATGGATATCACGGTCTCGGGACGTAAGACCACGGTAACTGATGCTCTGCGTGCACGTGTTGAAGAGAAAGTCGGCGAGGCGCTCAAGGTATTCGATATCGAGCCCATGACGGCCGACGTCGTTCTCCGTTACGAGAAGAACCCCTCGATTCCCGAGCCTGCGATCGTGGAGGTCACTGTTCGTGCGAGAGGCTCGGTGATTCGTGTGGCCGAGCACGGGGCGGATATGTATGCCGCCATCGACCTTGCGGCCGATAAGGTCACGCGCCAGTTGCGCAAGTTCAAGACGAAGGTGGTCGACAACCGCCAGCAGGGTCCCTCGGCAGCCGAGGTTGCGCCGGTGCCGCCCGTCGACGATCTTGCCGACTTGCTTCTGCCCGAAGAGGAAGACGATCTGCTCGTGCGCGAGAAGGTCATCGACATCACCCCTATGACCGAAGAGGAAGCGCTCGTGCAGACCGACCTCATCGGACACGACTTCTATGTGTTCGAAAATGCCACGACGGGCCTCATCAATGTGGTGTATCACCGTAAGAATGGTGGATATGGCATCATCAAGCCGAAAATTGAGAGCTTAGACGAGTAAAATACGTCTACTGCATGCGTAAAGGCGGGCGGCTGTCCATGCGGGGCAGCCGCCTTTTTTGAGAAAGGCTTGTCGATGAGCACTGCCGCGTCCGAAGGGTACAAGAACCGCTGCCGTATTGCGGTCGACACCTGCAGCGACCTCACCCCCGAGATCGCCGCGACCCTCGATGTCGATATCCTGGGCTTTCCCTATATTCTCGACGGCGTCGAGAAGGCCGACGACATCTGGACCTCGATGACGCCTAAGTGGTTCTACGACCAGATTCGCAGCGGCGTGAAGGCATCGACCGCGGCCATCTCGGTCGGTCGGTACCTCGAGTACTTCACCGAGTGCGCGGAAGAGGGGACGCCGACGGTGTACCTCGCCTTCACCTCTGCGCTCTCCTCGAGCTACGAGCACGCGTGCATCGCGGCTGACGAGGTGCGCGAGAAGTACCCCGATTTCGAGCTCTACGTGGTCGACAACGCGCTTCCCTGTGCGTGCGGTGAGCTCTTGGTGCTCGAGGCGGTGCGCCAGCGCGCGGCGGGCCTCTCAGCCGCTCAGCTCGCCGAGTGGGCGAACGAGTCCAAGACCTACGTGCACGGCTACTTCACCCTCGATAGCCTCGACTCCCTTGCGGCGGGCGGTCGCATTCCTCCGGCGGCGGCGCAGATTTCCAGCAAGCTCGATATCAAGGCAAACCTGTCGTTCGATCTTTCCGGCTCGCTGACCCTCACCGGCGTCAACCGTGGGCGCAAGAAAGCGCTCAAATCGCTCGTGAAGGCCTTCAAGGAGAACTACGTCCTCGATCCGAACCTGCCCATGACCATCGTCACCTCCGATTGCGAGAAAGACGGCGACTGGCTGGAGTCGGCGATCCGCAAGGAGCCGGGCTGCGCCGACCTCACCATCATTCGGGGTGCCGTGGGCCCAACCATCGGCGCGCACGTGGGTCCGGGTATGGTTGCCGTCATTTTCTGGGGGAAGAACCGCGCCGACAAGGCATCGCTCACGGACCGTATCGCCAAGAAGGTCCGTGGGTAAGGAACGATCCATTTGATCCATTTTGGGACGGGTTCAAAACGACTCATTTTGGAACGGGGTCAAAACGGGTCATCTGATAGGAGAGATTAACATGGCAGAAACCAAGCAGCGCGTCGCGTTTATAGGAACGGGCATCATGGGCGCGCCCATCGCGGGCCACATCATGGATGCTGGCTACCCGCTCACGGTCTACAACCGCACCGAAGCCAAGGCGCAGCCGCTCGTCGAGCGAGGCGCCGTGTGGGCAGCCTCGCCCGCAGAGGCGGTGCGCGATGCGGATGTCGTCTTCACGATGGTGGGATATCCCGAGGATGTCGAGGAGCTCTACCTGTCGAGCGACGGCCTGCTCGCGGCCTCCAAGCCCGGTGCCGTTCTCATCGACCTCACCACGAGCTCGCCCGCGCTTGCGCGCGATATCGCCGAGGCTGCAGCGGTGAGCGACCGCATGGCGTTCGACTGCCCTGTGACGGGCGGCGAGTCCGGTGCCATCGCCGGCACGCTCACGGCCATCGCGGGCGCGACCGAGCGCGACATCGAACCGGTCCGTGCGCTGCTGGAGACCTTCACCGCGCGCATCTTCTGCTTCGGCGGTGCGGGCAAGGGCCAGTCGGCCAAGCTTGCCAACCAGATCGCGCTTGCATCCTCCATGGTTGGCATGGCAGACGCGCTCTCGCTCGCGCAGCAGAGCGGCCTCGACTTGGAGCAGGCCCGTAAGATGATCTTGACCGGCACGGGAGCATCGGGCGCTATGGACTCCCTTGCGCCCAAGGCGCTCGACGGCGATTGGAAGCCGGGCTTCATGGTGAAGCACTTCATCAAGGACATCCGTTTGGCGCTCGAGGAGGCCGAGGAGAAGGAGATCGCCCTTCCCGGTGCCGATACCGCGTACGCCCTCTACGACATGCTCGACGCTATCGGTGGCGCCGAGCTGGGCACGCAGGCAATTACCCTTCTCTATCAGGAGGAGGGCGATGCGGTTGCCGCCGGCCTCGATTGGTCGCTCTACACGAATGCACACGAGCATGGTGACGAGTGCGGCTGCGGCCACGACCATGAGCATGGCGACGAGTGCGGCTGCGGCCACGACCACGGCGAAGGCGAGCACGAGTGCTGCCATGGGCACCATCATGATGGCGATCACGAGTGCTGCCATGGCGAAGGTCACGGGCATCACGATCACGGCGAGGGCCATGAGTGCTGCCATGGGCACCATGGGAAGTAGGCGCGCATGACCGATCCCGCCTTCATCATCGCGTTCGTTCTCGTCTTCATTTTCAGCATCTACCTGGGGTTTACCGTGGGCACGTATGCGGGGGAGAGAGCCGCGACCTCGCGCGAGTATTGGGTGTACAACCTCATCGCGTTCGTTGCCTGCATCGTTGCGACAGCGGTTCTCACCCTCATTCCGCTGCTGTGTTCGGCGCCGCTGGGGTTCCTCGCAGGGTGCTTCACCGGCCTTAAGATGGGGTTCGGCGAGTCGAGCGGTCCATGGAAGAAGTTCGATCGGTTCTTTAACGTCAACAAGGGCCATCGCGCTCGCGCCGCTCGGGGGAGCGGCGAGGCTACACGGCGCGCCCGCCACAAGGGAAAGGCGGCGCCGGATATGATTTCGGTCGCGCAGGAATCCGATGCCGGTCAAGGAGCCTCGCAGGGCTCAGGGCATGCCGCGCGCAAGGGCACACGTAAGAAGAGGTAGGTTCGAATGGCAGATATCACCGCGCAGGAACTCGATCCGCAGGAGCTCGCCACGCTGGCGCGCATCGAGAAGGACAACACGGCGCTCGCAGCGCTTATCGACGATCTGGGAAGCTCGAGCCGGCGCACGCGCCAGTTCTCCGCGCGCGTTGCTGCACTGCTCGCCCAGCATGAGCCCGAGCTGCTCGCCCCGTACATCTCCGAGATGATCGACGCGCTCTATCGCCCCGAGGCGCAGACGCGCTGGGAGATTCTCGACGCGCTCACCGTGCTCGTGCCCGAGCACGCGAAGGAGATCGGTGCAGCGTACGAGGGAGCCGAGACCGCCCTTTTCGACGAGCTCTCTGCGACGCTCAGGCTCTCGGCATTCAAGATGCTCTGCACGTGGGGTGCCACCGAGCGCGGCCGCTCCAAGAAGGTGTGGCCGATCGTAGACGAGGCCATCCAGTGCTATCACGGCGACCTTGAGTACCGTGACATGCTCGGCTACCTGTATGTTTTCGCCGAGGGCAAGATCGCGGGCGATGTTGCGGAGGAACTCGCCGCGCGCCTGCATTTCGATGCCGAGAACGGCAAGGGCGCCTATCTCAAGGCGCGCTCGCGCGAGATTTACGACATGCTCGTCAAGCGCTTCAAGCTCGATGCGCCCAAGAAGAAGGCACGCGTCCAGAAGGACGATGTCGAGGACGAGGAGGAGTAGCCCATGGCGCACGACGTGGTGCTCATACCCGGCGATGGCATTGGCCCCGAGATCACCGAGGCGATGCGCCGCGTGGTCGAGGCGACCGGCGCCTCCATTACCTGGCACGTTGAGCAGGCTGGCGCGGGCGTTATGGACGAGTATGGGACGCCTCTGCCCCAGCGCGTGCTGGACGCGGTGTCCAAGGTGGGCGTAGCCATCAAGGGGCCCATCACCACACCGATTGGCACGGGTTTTCGCAGCGTCAACGTGGCCCTGCGCCATGCGTTCAACCTCTATGCCTGCGTGCGTCCGTGCCTTTCGCTTCCTGGAGACGGCTCGCGCTACCACGATGTCGACCTCGTTATCTTCCGCGAGAATACCGAGGACCTCTATGCCGGTATCGAATTCGATCCCGGCGCCCCCGAGGTCGCTGCGCTCGCCGGCCTCGTAGACCAGGCGGGCCTGCGCCCCTTCAGGGCAGACTCGGCCATCTCGATCAAGCCGATTTCCGAGGCGGGCTCGCGCGCCATCGCCGAGGCGGCGTTTGAGTATGCCGAGCGCTGCGGCAGGCGCAAGGTCACGGCAGTCCATAAGGCGAACATCATGAAGGCGACCGACGGCCTGTTTCTGCGCACGGTGCGCGAGGTTGCGTCGGAGCATCCCTCCATCGCCTTCGAAGACAAGATCGTCGACGCGGCGTGCATGGGCCTCGTGCAGGATCCGTCGAATTTCGACGTGCTCGTGCTGCCGAACCTCTACGGCGACATCGTGTCCGATCTGTGCGCGGGGCTCGTTGGCGGGCTTGGCATGGCTCCCGGTGCGAACATCGGTACCTCTTGTGCGATATTCGAGGCCACGCATGGCTCGGCGCCGGATATCGCAGGGCAAGACATCGCCAATCCCACCGCTGAGATTCTCTCGGCGGCCATGATGCTCGAGCATCTGGGCGAAACGGAGGCTGCCGAGCAGATTCGCGCTGCCGTGCGCGCGACGCTTGCCGAAGGTGCTGTGGTGACGGCAGACGTGCGCCGTGCGCTCACGGGAAGCACCGAGGGGGCGGCGGGCACGCAGGCATACGCCGACGCCGTTATTGCGCACCTTTAGGAATGGGCGATTGAACCCGGCTCGAGCGACCGCACGGGCCGGGTTTATCAATTATCGGGTTAAGTAAAGCCCAAGGCGCGTAGGGCGGGCGACGGCGGTATCCTAAACAGGATGCTGCGTGGTTTCTCGTAGGGCTGCTGCGTGCCATATCGTTTCGCGCATGCGCAAAAGCTGCTGGCTCCATGGAGCTGTTCGCTGGTTATCAGAGAGGTTGGACTCATGGGTTTGATTCTTAAGAAGGATGAATCGGAGCACGAGGTCATTGAGGGCATCGAGGTTATCGAGCGCTCGGATGTGCCGGATGATCTGCCTGAGAACCCGGTAGAGCTTGTTTCTGGTGCATCTGCAGAAGATATCGCATCTGGTGACGATGAGGTGCAGGATGCCCAGGTCGAAGGCATCGATGCCGACGGTCTTGACGACGAAGGCGGCCGCGAGCCCGCCTCGGGCGACGGTGGCGATGGCGGCGACGATGGTGACGATGCCGACGGCGAGCCCGGAGACGACGAGCTGCACGATGCCGGCGATGACGAGCCTGCTCATACGGGCGTGCTCGCCAACGTGCCGCGTGGCGTGAAGATCGGCGGCGTGGCGGCCCTTATCATCGTTGCCGTGGTTGCTGCGGTGATCGGCTACGTGATCGGAAGCGGCGGGTTCGGCGGCACGGGTACCGGCACGGCGACGGTGGGCGAGGACCAGCTCGACACGGTGATCGCGTCCTATACCTACAACGGGGCGTCGCACGATATCACCGTGCGCAGCGCCATCGAGAGCGAGTACAGTCTCGAGTCCGCGCAGAACAGCGACGGCACGTACAGCGTTCCCTCGGCCGAGACCATCATCTCCACGGTCCGCAACAATATCCTCGTGAGCGAGGCGGAATCGCGCGGCATCGAGGTCTCGGATGACGAGATGGACCAGTTTGCCGAGTCCATGCTGGGAAGCTCCGACTACGCGACGCTCGCCACCCAGTACGGCGTCACCGAGGACCAGGCAAAAGAGATCGTCCGCGAGCGCGCGCTCATTCAGAAACTCTACAGCCAGGTTGTTCCGGAGGCGTCGACCGCTACGGCTCCGACCGAGCCCACCACCCCTGAGAATGGCGACACCTCAACGTCATCGGCCGAATATGCCCAGTACATCATCGACCTTGCGGGCGATGAGTGGGATTCCGGGAACAACACATGGGCGTCTACGGACGGCTCCTACTATGTGGCGCTCGGCGATGCCTTTACCGGCGATACCGCTACCTATGAGCAGGCTGTTACCGCGTACTATGTGGCGTACCAGGAGTACAGCAACCAGATGTCGGGATATACGACCACGTGGACAGACTTCGCTAACGGGCTCTTCGCCAACGCGAATATCCGTCTCTATGGCGTTTACGCGTAGTGAGCATTACAGCGTACGGTCTGTTGCGATAGGAAGATAGTTTGAGGGACCGGAGCCGTTGTCGCTCCGGTCCCTTTTGTTTGCCGAGTTTGCTTGCCGGGCGGGATTCGGGCGCGCCCTGCGTTTCCGGGCCTAATCCGGACATTGCCGGGGTTTTCGGGCGACAATTCGCCATTTTGAGGGGTCTGAGCGTCCAGATCACGCCCGAGAACGAATTACATGTCCAAAAGTCGCCCGGCAACGCGCGGGTCATCTGAGCACCATAAAAACAAAACAGCCCGGATAGGCTACCTACCCGGGCTGCAATATTCAATGGAGCCAGCAATCGGACTCGAACCGATGACCCCCGCTTTACGAGAGCGGTGCTCTACCAACTGAGCTATGCTGGCGGCCACATGCACGGCGCAAAGCGCCTGCGAACGACAATAATACGTGGAAACCGCCCACAGCGCAAGGTCGCTCGCATAGAAATCCAAAAGCTATGGACAAAGCGGCAGCGGGATTGTGCCGGCGCGGCAATCTTCGGGCGCTTTTACGCAGCTCTGAGAGAAAAAACCGGCACAGAATGCGAAAAAGCGCCCGAAAGAAATCGAGTGAAGATCCTCTGTTGCGGAAGGTCGGCCGCACCTGCGCAGCCGACAGGCCAGCTTACAGCGCGTCGATGAAGCGCTGCTGCGCCGCACGACCCTCGTCGTCCCACTTGTAGACGCCGGCATCTTCGAGCACATGGCCGAAGACCTCGCCCACGCCCGCGCGCACGACGTCCTCCACGGTGTCCGCGGTTATCGGCCCGTGGGCCTCAGCAAGCTCGAGTGCCCATGCGGCGTGCGGGGCGGAAAGGGCGTCTGCCTCGAGCGCCTTGGCCAGCGCGGCGGGCTCCCCCGAAAGCTCAACGAGGTGCTGCTCCACAGCCCCGAGCTCGTCAACCAAGCGGGGAGGTAGAATCGCCAGGCCCATGACCTCGATGAGGCCGATGTTCTCCTTCTTGATGTGGTGCCACTCCGCATGCGGGTGGAACACGCCCAGCGGGTGCTCGTCGGTGGTGACATTGCAGCGAAGCGCAAGGTAGAGCACGTAGTTCCCGCCCTCGCGGCATGCGACGGGGGTGATGGTGTTGTGGCGCTCGCCGTTGCTCTCCGCAACTACGCCTACAGCCTCATCGGACCAGTCGCGCCACACATCGAGCACGTGCGCCGCAGCATCGAGCAACTGCTCGCGGTCGCGCGCCGCGAGTTTGAGCACGCTGAGCGGCCAGCGCACAACCGAGCACTCAACGTGAGGGAACCGGTCCATAGAGAATGTGGAAGCAACCTGGGCTTTCATCATGGGGAAGACGTGCCGCCCGCCCTGGAAGTGATCATGCGAGAGAATCGAGCCGCCCACGATGGGGAGGTCGGCGTTCGAGCCCACGAAGTAGTGGGGGAACAGGTCCACGAAGTCGAGCAAGCGCCCCATGTTCTCGCGGTCAACGTGCATGAGCCGGTGTTCGGCGCTCATGGCGATGCAGTGCTCGTTGAAGTACGCGTACGGGCTGTACTGCAGGCCCCAATGCTCGCCACCGAGCGTGATGGGCACGATGCGCAGGTTCTGGCGAGCGGGATGCGCGCCGTTGGCCTCGCCCGCGCCGCGGCCGCGGTAGCCTTCGTTTTCCATGCAGAGCTGGCAGGCGGGATAGACATCGCCCGTCGCAGGGGCGGCGCCGGCCGCCGCGATGGCCTTCGGGTCCTTCTCGGGCTTGGAGAGGTTGATGGTAATCTCCAGGTCGCCCCACTGCGTGGGAGAGGTCCAGCCGATGTTTTTCGCAATGGCCGCCGTGCGCACATAGCGCGCGTCGCAGCACATGCGGTAGAACCAGTCGGTCGCTGCCTCGGCACCGTCTTCGTCATAGAGCGCGGCGAAGGTGGCGCTTACCTCGGAGGGACGCGGCATGACAAGGTCCATCACGCGGGTGGCGATGCGATCGGCGCCCGATGGCGTATCTTCCTCGCGCCCGTTCGCAACGCCTGCGGCAGCGATGCGCTCGATGACCGCCTCAAGATCGAAGCCATCGGTTGCGGGTAGCTCGAACTCGAGGATGCCTTCGGGGTCGGCAAGGTCGCGCGTGGGGGCAAGCGCGTATTGGTCGGCGAGCATCTCGGCCGCATGCGGAGCGCCTGGGCCGGTGGCGCCCACGCACTCGAGCACGGCGTTATAGGCCCACGTCTCATCTTCGGGGGCCAAGAGCCCGTTCGCTACGGCATAGCGCACGAGCGCTTCGATGTCTTGAGCGAGCGAGGGGGCCTGCGCGGTAGTCTGTTCGCCTGCGACGGCCTGAGCATTGTTTACAGCCATGCGTATGCAGCTCCTTCGGGCACGATGCGGTAATGACGGGAAGCGCCCTCGCCGAACCAGCTATCCATGCCGGCAAGGAAGGCGTCAACGCGCTCGACGGGAACGAAAGCCTGGATGCTGCCGCCGAAGCCGCCGCCGTGGATGCGGCAGGCGCCGCGGCCCTCGAGCAGGCGCTCGGCAAGGCCCAGCGCGACCATAGCGGACTGCTCGGGCGCGCCTCCTACAGACACGTTCTGTAGGAACATGGCGGAGCTGGCTCCGGACTCGCGCGTGAGCTCCAGGAATGCGTCGATATCACCAGCCTGGAGGGCGTTCCAGCGCTTGAGCACGAGGTCGTTCTCGCGCCAATAGTGCAGGGCGCGCAGCACCGGGCGGTCGCCCAGCTCGCGGCGCAGGCGTACGACCTCGCTGTCGAAGGCAGCAGGATCAACCTCGCACAGACGCTCCTTGCCAAAGACGGCGGCAATCTGCTTCATCTCGGCGGGGACGGCGGCGTACTCGCCGGTCAGGGCGCTGTGGTCGCTGCCCACGTTTACCAGCACGAGCGCATAGCCCTTGTCTTCGAAGTCGAAGGCGAGCTTTTCGGTGGCAGGGGTCTCGGGGTCGGCGAAGCTCATGTGGGCGAGGCCGCCGAGTGCCTCCGCAAGCTGGTCGAGCAGGCCGCAGGGCTTGCCGAAGTAGTTGTTCTCGGTGCGCTGGGCCATCTTGGCGAGCGTCACGGCATCGATCGCCGCGCCCTCCCAGAGCGCCTCCATCGCGCGACCGAAGGCGAGCTCCACGGCTGCGGAGGACGAGAGGCCGCTGCCGGAGGGGATGGAGCTCTGCATGATGAGGTCGAAGCCCTGGGGCGTACGCCCGGTCGCGGCGAGCTCGGAGGCCATGCCGCGGGCGAGCGAGGCGGTCGTTTCCTGCTCGGAGGCCTGTACGGCGAGGTCGGAGAGGTCAATCTCGAAGCCGCCGTAGCCTACGCTCTCGATACGGGCGGTGCCGGTGCCGTTAAGCGCGCAGACGGCTTCGATGCGCGCGTCGAGCGCGCCGCCGATGACGTCGCCGCCCTCATGGTCGGTATGGTTGCCAGCGATCTCGGACCGTGCGGGCACGGTCACGGAAAGCAGGGGGTTGCCGGTGTTGCCGAAGTGCTCAGCAAAGCGGTCTACGAGCGGCGTTGTTGGTGAAGACATTGGTTCCTCCCTTTCCTGAGGCTGATGCTAACGATGGTGGCGAATACATATAACAGGGGACGGCTTGTCGATGCCATGGGGCGGGCTGTGGGCGAAGCGAGCCCGTTGCCTTGCTCGTGAGGCTCGGTGCCGCGCGCGCCGTGAGGTCGCGCGGCCGCGGTACCGCGTGCGCTACCAGGGCACCGTGTGCGCCCCGCTATGCAGTGAAGAAGCGATATTCGTTGTGCGCGCGATAGGGGTGCGCCTCATCGAAGATCGCTTGCGGGAAGGACGGATGCGAGGGCGTTGCAGGGTAGAATTGCGGTTCCAACGCGAATCCCTCCTGCACGCGGTACGTGCAATCGCCTTTACCGTGATCTTCATCGAGGAAGTTGCCGGTATAGAGCTGCATGCCGGGAAGCGAGGTCCAAACCTCCATGCCGCGTCCGCTCACGGGGTCCAGGGCGCGCACCGCGAAGCGGGCAGAGCCTCCATCCGCGGCGTTCGACGTATAGCCATCGATGCAGAAGCAGTGGTCATAGCCATGGGCGAGCGCGAGCTGTTCGTCGTTGCCGGCGATATCCTTCCCAATGAGCTTGGGTGCACGGAAGTCGAAGGGTGTGCCCTCAACGGGCCGGAGCTCGCCGGTGGGTATCGAGGTCGCGTCGATGGGCAGATAGCGTTCCGCGGCAATCTGTAGTTGCTGGCCGTGGACCGAGCCCGAGCCCGCTCCCGACATATTGAAATACGTGTGGTTCGTGAGGTTGAAAAACGTCGCCGTGTCGGTGGTGGCGGTGTAGTCGGCCAAGAGTCGCATCCCGTCGAGCGCGTAGCGCACCGTGAACGTGCGGTTTCCGGGAAGCCCGTAGGCACCGTCGTCGACAGCGCGGGTGAACGTTATCGCGCATGTGTCTTCGTTAACATCTGCGTCCCAGATGAGCGCGTGCAGCCCGCAGGCGTGGTCGGTGTGCAGGTTGTTGCTGCCCTCGTTGCGCGGCAGGTAGTAAACCGTGCCGTCGATGGGCACCTCTCCGCGGAAAACGCGGTTGGCGCTCGGGCCAACGGTCGCACCGAAGAAATAGGGTGTGTTGGGATAATATGCCGCCGCATCATCGTAGCCGAGCACGATATCGGCGAGTTCGCCTTGCGACCCCGGTGCATCGATGCCCATGATAGTCGCTCCCAGGTCGGTCACGCGCACGGTGATCTGGCCGTTGCTCAATAGGTACAACGTTGCGGAATCTCCGGTTGGAAGGGTTCCGAACGGTTGCGACTCGATCATGACAACAGCCTCCAACCCCCGCCCACCGCTTTTACGATGCAGCCACTCAAACGATGCGACGGATGCAATATGAGTATGTGCGCATGAGTAGCATAGCGCACCTGCACCGGCTTGCAGTCCGAAGAATGCCGGTCTTGCGGGGAGTGGGGGCGAAAGGGCGTGTGTTTCAAACGCGTCTCGAAAGCGTTGCGATTCTGGGGACCGCTGGCCGGACGAAGACGACCGTTCACGGAAGCTTCATACTATGCGTCATGGAGAGGTGAGGGTGGAGCGCTGAGAATCACGTTTCCACTGGTATACATACTGGTTAAGTGGTTGTAACCACCTCGAAATACGATGCACTTGTATCAGAAATGAGTACCACCTTTCTCATACCAATTTACCTGCGGAAATAAAGATTTACCGCTCATGGGCAAAAACCAACCGTTCGCAGGCGCTTCATAAGTTTTCAATTTTTGTGGTGAGAATGTGGTTATACTGGTCTACCTGAGGCACCAATCTGTCACGCCGACAGGGTGCCGTGAAGGCGAAGGGACCGCAAGAATCAAGCCCGGTCTGCGCCTTGGTCGATTCGCTTGCCGTTGGGAGGGTCATGCACACCTTTGAGATCAGCAATGAGTTCCTACTTGATGGGGAACCTTTCACGATCCTCTCTGGTTCGATCCACTACACGCGTGTCCATCCCACCGATTGGCACCATTCCCTCTATAACCTGAAGGCCATGGGTTTCAACACGGTTGAGACCTACGTGCCGTGGAACATGCACGAGCCCGAGCCCGGTGTATTCGATTTCGCCGGCATCAAGGACCTCGCGCGCTTCCTCGACGAGGCTGCCGAGCTTGGCCTTTGGGCCATCGTGCGTCCCAGCCCCTTCATCTGCGCCGAGTGGGAGTGGGGCGGCCTACCCGCGTGGCTGCTGCCCGAGCGCTCCATGCGCGTCCGTGCGAACGACCCCGCCTTCCTGGCACACGTTGCGAGCTACTACGATCACCTCATGCCCATCCTGGTGGAGCGCCAGATCACGCATGGTGGCAACATCATCATGATGCAGATCGAGAACGAGTACGGCTCGTACTGCGAGGATAAGGACTACCTGCGCGCCATCCGCGACCTCATGGTCGAGCGCGGCGTGAATGTACCGCTCTGCACCTCCGACGGCCCGTGGCGCGGTTGCCTGCGCGCGGGCACCCTCATCGATGACGACGTGCTCGCAACCGGCAACTTCGGTTCGCGTTCCGCGGAGAACCTCGCTGCCCTCAAGGCCTTCCATGAGGAGCATGGCAAGAACTGGCCCCTCATGTGCATGGAATTCTGGGATGGCTGGTTCAATCGCTGGGGCGAGAACGTGATTCGCCGCGATGCCCAGGACCTCGCCGATTGCGTGCGCGAGTGCCTCCAGGTTGGTAACGGTATCAACCTCTACATGTTCCATGGCGGCACCAACTTCGCCTTCATGAACGCCTGCTCCGCGCGCCATACGCACGATATCCATCAGGTGACTTCGTACGATTATGATGCGCCGCTCAACGAGGAGGGCAATCCCACCGAGAAGTGGTATCTGCTTCGCGATGTGGTGCGCGAGCTCTTCCCGAGCGCTTGGACCGGCGAGCCCCTCATCAAGGAGGCCGTCGCCGTCGAGAGCATCAAGTGCAAGGAGCGCGTGAGCCTCTTCAACGTGCTCGACGCCCTCTCCGAACCCGTTACCTCTCAGTATCCGCAGCCCATGGAGGACCTAGGCCAGAGCTATGGCTATACCCTCTACACGACGCAGATTGAGCGCGATACCGCGCCGAACGCCGAGGAGCGCATCCGCGTGATCGACGGCCGCGACCGCGCCAAGGTGTACGTCGAGGGCACCTGTGTTGCCACGCAGTACCAGGAACATATCGGCGAGGACATCAAGTGCGTGCTTCCCGCCGAGCAGAACCGCCTGGACATCCTCATGGAGAACATGGGGCGCGTGGGTTACGGCCACAAGCTGCTGGCCGATACGCAGCACAAGGGCATCCGCACGGGCGTCTGCGTTGACCTTCACTTCATCACCGGTTGGGAGCAGCGCTGCCTGCCGCTCACCGACATCTCTGGTATCGATTATTCCGCTGGGTTCGAGGAGGGCCAGCCCGCCTTCCACCGCTTCGAGTTCAATCTCGATGAACCCGCCGATACTTTCATCGACACGACGGGCTTCGGTAAGGGCTGTGCGTTCGTGAACGGGGTGAACGTCGGGCGCTTCTGGGAAGTTGGCCCCATCATGACGCTCTATGTTCCCCACGGCTTCACGCGCGCCGGCGTGAACGAGCTCGTTTTGTTCGAAACCGAGGGCGTGTACGAGAGCACGATCTCCCTGCGCTCAGAGCCCCTCATCAGGCATCTTGAGAAAGAAGGAGTTGAGTAACATGATCGTAGGCGCTCGTATCGATTTCCGTCTGATTCACGGCCAGGTTGCGAACCTGTGGGCCAACGCCCGTCAGGTGAGCCGCTTCATGGTCGTCGACGATCAGGTGGCTGAGGACGCCACCCAGAAGCAGGTGCTGCGCATGGCGACTCCCGCCACCTGCAAGCTCTCCGTGCTTCCCGTGGAGAAGGCCGCTGCCAACATCAACGCTGGCAAGTATGACGCTCAGCGTCTGTTCATCGTGGCCAAGAAGCCCGAGACCTATCTACGCCTGCTCAAGGCCGGCGTGAAGCTCGACGAGATTATCGTGGGCAACATGACCACGATGGATAGCGTCAAGAAGTTCGGCCTCAACATCAACTGCGACCAGGGCGACCTCGACGCATTCGCCGAGATCCAGGCCATGGGCGTGCCCATGGTTATGCAGCTCACGCCGCAGAACACCCCGGAGAAGTTCACGGTCTAACTTCCCGGACGCCAATTTGGCGCTACGCCGCGAGGGGAGATGCGCGGCTGTCCATAGCGTAGGAACGTATTGTTTCGAGAAATGTTAGAAGGGGGAAAACCATGATTGCTTGGTGGCAGATTATCTTGCTCACCCTGTACGCCGGCTTCCAGATCATGGACGAGCTGCACTGGTACTCCAGCGCCGGCTCCGCCGTGTTCTCCGGCTTCATCACTGGCCTCATCATGGGCGACATGGCTACCGGTCTCTACATCGGCGGCTCCATGCAGCTCACCATCCTCGGCGTCGGCACCTTCGGCGGCGCGTCCCGCATCGACGCCAACTCCGGCACGCTCATCGCCACGGCCTTCGCCGTGAGCTCCGGCATGGACCCGGAGCAGGCGCTCGCCGTCCTCGGCGTGCCCGTGGCGGCCATCCTGGTCTACACCGACATCGCCGGCCGCTTCGCCAACACCTTCTTCGGTCACATGTGCGACGCCGACGTCGAGAAGATGAACTGGGGCGCCTACAACGTGCACTACTGGCTCGGCGCCGTCTCCTGGATGCTCAGCCGCATGCTCCCGGTCTTCCTGGCCCTCGCCTTCGGCCAGCCGGTCGTCGAGGCCATCACCGCGGCCCTCAACGGCGACTTCGCCTGGCTCGGCGCCGGCCTGACCGTCGCCGGCGGCGCGCTGCCCGCGGTCGGCTTCGCCATCCTGCTCCGCTACCTGCCGGTCAAGAAGCACATCGCCTACCTCATCCTCGGCTTCGTCATCGCCGCGCTCCTCGGCACGCTCTTCACGAACGTCGCGGGCGTGGCCGGCGACGTGGCGACCGCCGCTGCCGCGACCGAGACCGCCATCAACGGTGGCGACTACAACAGCCTGTCGATGCTGACCATCGCGCTCATCGGCTTCGCGCTGGCCTACATCTACTACGTGCAGAACAAGGCGCAGGCTGCTGCCCCCGCTGCGGCTGCCGCTGTGGAGGGAGATGACGACGATGAGCTCTAATGAGAAGCTTCTCCCGAACGGGACCACGGGCTATAAGCTCACGAAGGAAGACTTCGCGCAGATCAACCGCCGCAACCTCATCGGTTTCCAGGCTGGCTGGAACTACGAGCGTATGCAGCACTCCGGTTATCTGTGGATCATTCTTCCGCAGCTCCGTAAGATCTACGGAGACAACACCGAGGGCCTGAAGACCGCTGCCCGCACCCACTGCGCTCCGTTCTTCAACACCTCCAACTTCCTCAACACGATCATCACCGGTATCGACCTGGCGATCGAGGAAGAGGAAGGCCTGCAGAGCCTCGAGACCGTCGCTTCGCTGAAGACCGGCCTCATGGGCCCGCTCGCCTCCATCGGCGACTCCATTTTCGGCTCGCTGCTGCCCACCATCTTCGGTGCTCTGGCCGCTAACATGGCCATCGCCGGCAACCCGCTCGGTATCTTCATCTGGATCGCCGTGAACATCGTGGTCGACTGGTTCCGCTGCAAGCAGACCCACATCGCCTACGATCAGGGCATGAAGCTCGTCACCACGATGAGCGACCAGCTCAACGCCATCACCGACGCCGCCACCGTCATGGGCGTGTTCATGGTGGGCGCCCTCGTGTCCACCAACGTCGGCATCGTCATCTCCGCCCCGATCGACCTGGGCGGCGTGACCGTCGACCTGCAGCACATCTGCAACATGATCTGCCCGAAGCTCGTGCCCGCCGCCCTCGTGGGCGCCGTGTACTGGCTGCTCGGCAGGAAGGGCATGACCTCGACCAAGGCGATCTTCATCGTCCTGATCGTCGCCATCGTCCTCGGCGGCCTCGGCTGGATCGCCAAGGGCTAAGCCTCTCTGCTTTGCTCGGTGCCCGTTCGCTTGCGGGCGGGCACCGTTCCCTTCGGGAATTGCGAATAAGACGGGTGCACACCTCACGGCTGGAGCCTTGCTTCGCCACGTTCTCCCAGGAGGTGCGCGCCCGTTTTTCGTATCATATGACTGTGCTGGCGTGAGCCGGCGTATCGCGCACGGGGCGCATGCCCGCAACTGCGCGTGTCATACGAGCTCGGTCGAAAGGTTCTATTCGTGAGACCAGAAGTCATCATCTTCATCGCCATCGTGGTCGTCTACTTCTTGGCGAGCACCATTCTTCGCCATTATCTCGATCTGAAGATCCAGGCGCTTTATTCGGCTGGGCTCTATGATGATGCGTTCAAGACGCTCAATACCTTTTTTGCTCGTATCCTCTTGCCCACCTTCAGGCAGTACACGCTGCGCTTCATGGTTCACGAGGCGCGCGGTGAGCGCGAGATGGCAACGCGCATGATGGAGCTCATGCTTCGTATGCGCAATTCCAAGAAGCGTCAGGCGCAGGTAACCGTCATGGGTTTCAACTACTTCATCACCATCGACGACAAAAAGCGCGCCAAGGAGCTGCTGAGCGATGTCAAACAGCGCTGCGACCAGGCCGTTGCGGCCGATTGCCAGCTCACCTACGATATCATGTGCGGCAAGCGCCATGACTATATCGAGCGCATGGAGGGCATGCTCGATAGCGCTGATCCTGCGCTGAAGAGCAAGCTCTACCTGCTCATCGCGAAGCAGTATCGCAATGCCGGCGATACCAAGAGCGCAAAGAAATACGAGCAGATGCTCGATGACCTCGCAAAGGAATTCGAGTTCCCCATGCCCCAACCGGGCAGTGGGGAAAAGGCCGGCACCGTGCCGGCGGACAAGAAGGACGCCTAGGAAGGCGTCACCGTGCTCGGCTCAAACGGCCGAGCGCCCTGTTGGAAATTCGATGTCCGCATGCAATCGAGCATCGAGTTTTCGAACAGCTGGTAGTAACCAGTTACCACTCGCAGGCGGTAACAGTAGATGGACCGGAGCCTCGCGAGCGCAAGCGAACGGTCCACCTTTGAAAGGAGTATTTGATGATCGGCTTCATTCTTACCGGCCACGGTGACTTCTCCCTCGGCGTGAAGAGCGCTGTCGACATGGTTGCCGGCGATCAGCCCGCGTTCAAGGCCGTGCCCTTCGAGGGCTCCCAGGCCGCGACCTACGGCGAGGACCTTCGTGCCGCCATCACCGAGATGCGCGAAGAGTGCGAGGGCGTCCTCGTGTTCTGCGACCTGCTCGGTGGCACCCCGTTCAACCAGTCGATGCTCATCTCCCAGGATGTCGACAACGTCGAGGTCGTCGCTGGCACCAACCTCCCCATGCTCATCGAGCTTGTCATGACCCGCAGCTTTGCGAACGCCACGCTCGAGGAGATGGCAGAGCAGGCGGTAACCGTTGGCCAGGCTGGCGTTTGCCACAAGAAGCTCGAGCCGGCGGGCGACGACGAAGACGACGAGATGTAGGATGAACCGCTCGCCCTTCGGGCGGTAGCGCCATGTAGGGCCGAGAGGATGCCGAGACGTTTACGCGGAAAGGAGGGGCTTTCGTGGCTGTGAACATGAGACGCCAGCCGCTGTATGATCAGCTGGTCGATATTCTCTCCGAGAAGATCGAATACGAGTACCGGCCGGGAGACCTCATGCCTTCCGAGCGCGAGCTCTCGGAGCGCTACGGTCTGTCGCGTACGACCGTGCGCTTGGCCCTGCAGGAACTTGAGCTGTTGGGGCTCGTGGTGCGCCAGCACGGGCGCGGCACCTTTGTTGCCGATCGCTCTGCGCAAACCACGAACCTCATGCAGTCCTATAGCTTCACCGATCAGATGCGTGAGATGGGGCGTGAGCCGCACACCACAATCTTGGAGTTCAGCGAGATTGAGGCAGATGCGAACCTCGCCGACCATCTGGGCGTTCGAGAGGGCGACAAGCTCTTCAAGCTCAAGCGCCTGCGCTCTGCGGACGATATTCCCATGATGGTGGAGCGCAGCTATCTGCCCATGCGCAAGTTCCTTTCGCTCAAGCGCCCGCTGTTGGAGAGCAAGCCGCTGTACGAGGTTATCGAGCACGACTTTCACGAGAAGATCCGCGTTGCCGAGGAAGAGTTCTTCGCGAGCATCGCGCGCACGGCCGATGCCCATCTGCTCGGCATCAACGAAGGGGCTCCCGTGCTCGACCTCGTGCGCACCACATTCAACATGAGCAACGAGATCGTGGAGTACACGCTTTCGGTTGCCCGTGCCGACCAGTTCAAGTACAAGGTCTACCACCACCGGGGAGAGTAGGCTGCGGGATTAGGGCGGCGCGGGCATATGGACCCGGATGATGACCATAGATAAGGGGAAACGCAGATGTTTACTAAAACCGTCGAGGAGCTGAAGGAGCTCGGTGCCGATATCACGACCGCCGAGATCATGCAGCAGCCCGATCTTTGGGAGGACACCTTCCAGATCTATGCCGATAACAAAGAGGCCATCGAGGCCTTCCTCGCATCGGCCAAGGCCATGGCCGAGGGTCGTGTCTCGGTGATCTTCACTGGTGCCGGCACGTCCGACTATGTGGGCGATACGGTCGCGCCCTATCTGCGTCACGCAGGCGATACCGACGCGTACGATTTCAAGCCGATCGCTACGACCGATATCGTCTCGGCGCCGCGCGACTTCCTTCGTCCCGAAGACCCGACGATTCTGGTGTCGTTCGCTCGCTCCGGCAACAGCCCCGAGAGCCTTGCCGCCGTCCAGGTTGCCAAGAGCTACGTCAAGAACATCAAGTTCCTGAACATCACCTGCGCACCCGAAGGCAAGCTCGCCGTGGAGAGCGCGGGCGACCCGGACTCGCTCACCTTGCTCATCCCGCGTGCGAACGATAAGGGCTTCGCGATGACCGGCAGCTACAGCTGCATGGAGCTGCTCTCCGCCCTCATCTTCGACACTTCCTCCGGCGAGCAGAAGCTCGCTTGGGTGCGCGAGGCGGCGGAGATGGGCCGCGAGGTCGTGGCTCGCGAGGACGAGATCGCCGCGTACCTGGCCGGCGACTTCAACCGTGTGACCTATCTGGGTTCCGGCTCCTACGTGGGCCTTGCCCAGGAAGCGCAGCTCAAGATTCTCGAGCTCGCCCATGGTCTCGTTGCGACCTCGTGGGATAGCTCCATGGGTTATCGCCATGGGCCCAAGAGCTTCGTGGACGACAAGACCCTCGTGTTCGTGTTCGTGAACAACGACGCCTACACCCGCCAGTACGATCTCGATATCTTGAACGAGATTGCAGGCGACGAGATCGCGCAGAAGACCGTCGCGATTCAGCAGGCTGGTGAGACCGGTTTCGCGGGTGAGTCCTTCACCTTCGAGGGCCATGGCGAGCTGCCGGAGGCCTACCTGGCACTGCCGTTCGTGATGGTTGCCCAGACGGTATCGCTCATCAACTCCGTGCGCGTGGGCAACACCCCCGACACGCCGAGCCCCACCGGTACGGTGAACCGCGTGGTGAAGGGCGTGACCATCCACCCTTTTAGCGCCTAGCTAATGAGACAGTTGTGCCGGGTGAAACTGTCTCATAGATGAGACAGCGGTGCCGGGGCGGGCGTGCCGCGTGCGGAAGCGTCTGCCCCTCCGGACAGGCCTGTTGTTGAGAGGAGTTCTCTTGAGTACGTTTGCCATCTCGGCAGCCAAGTTCGTACTGCCGGGCGCCACCATGCAGGGTGGCTACCTCACCATCGAGGATGGGAAGTTCGCGGGTTGGACGGCCGAGAAGCCGGCGTGCGAGGTCGTCGAATATCCCGGCGCCATCGTGGGCCCCGGCCTTGTCGATACGCATATCCACGGCTTCCATAACCACGCGACCACCGATTGCGATCCCGCCGCTATCGACGACGCGAGCGTAGCGCTCGCCAAGTCGGGCACGACGACGTGGCTGCCCACGACCTTCACCGAGTCCGTTGAGGACATCGGCCGCGCTTGCGCCGCCATCGCGCAGGCCGACGAGGCCCGCAGCGAGGACTACGCGGGCGCGCACATCGGCGGCATCTTCCTCGAGGGTCCGTTCTTCACCACGGCGCACGTGGGCGCGCAGAACCCCAAGTTCCTCATCGATCCCACGGTCGAGGTCTTCGATGGCTGGCAGGAGCAGGCCGGCGGCCGCATCGTGAAGAGCGCGCTTGCGGCTGAGAAGGATGGCGCGCTCGAGTACATCGCGGCGCTCGATGCGCGCGGCGTGGTGACGGCCATCGGGCATTCGGACGCCACCTATGACGAGGCGCTCGCCGCGGTGAACGCCGGTGCCAGCTGCTTCGTTCACACCTACAACGGCCAGCGCGGCCTGCATCATCGCGACCCGGGTGTGACCGGTTGCGCCATGACGACGCCCGAGACCTACGCGGAGATCATCTGCGACGGCAAGCACGTGGTGCCCGCCGCCATCAAGGCGCTTGTCGATGCGAAGGGCTGGCAGCATACGGTGCTCATCACCGACTGCCTTATCTGCGGCGGCATGCCCGAGGGCGAGTACGTCTCGGGCGGCATGCCTGTCGTCATGAAGGGCGGCCTCTGCTACGTCAAGGCCGAAGACGGCTCGACGGGCACCATCGCGGGCTCGGTTCTCACGCTTGCCAAGGGCGTGAAGAACATGGTCGACTGGCAGATCGTTACAGCCGAGCAGGCCATCCGCATGGCGACGGAGGTTGCGGCGAGGAGCGCGAAGATCGACCACGTGTGCGGCTCCATCAAGCCGGGTCGCGCGGCGGACCTTACCATCTTCAACGCCGACATGACGCTTGCGGCCACCTACGTGAGCGGCACGCTCGCCGAATAGCGTAAGCTGCCCCGCGCGGGGTGAATACACTTGAATCGCGGCCTCGCTCTGCGTCATTTTGCGTCATTTTGGGACGTGTCTCAAATGACCCAAATGAGACGTTTTGAACACGTCCCAAAATGACCGATGGGCGGGGCCGCTGTTTAGTGCCAATGTGAAGGGAGCAGGGGAATGCTCAAGACAGCTGAGCGTTTCAAGGCAGAGATTCTGCGTCGTTTGGACGAGGTGACGGAGGGGCAGGACGAGGCCATCCACGAGGCGGCCGTCATCATGGCCGACACCATCGAGCGCGGTGGCATCATTCGCGCATTCGGCTCCGGCCATAGCCACGCGAACGCACTCGAGATCTGCGGGCGAGCGGGCGGCTACATTCAAACGAAGATCGTGCGCGAGCCGGCGCTCGGCATCTACGAGATGCTCAACGGCGTGGGCGACCAGTTCTGGCTCAAGCTCGATGTTCGCCCCGAGGATTGCCTGGTGCTCATTTCGAATTCGGGTAGGAACCCGTTGCCGGTGGAGCTTGCGCTTCATGCGCGCGAGGCCGGCATCAAGGTGATTGTCGTGACCGCGCGCGAGGTGTCTGCTGCGGGTACGTCGCGTAGCAAGACGGGAAAGCTCCTCTATGAGCTGGGCGATGTGGTGCTCGACAACAAGAGCAGCTTCGGTGACGCGGCGCTCGAGGTGGAGGGCATCCCGACCAAGGTGGGCGGCACCTCGCTCTATACGGGCTGCCTGCTGCTTGACTGCGCGGTCATGGAGTCGCTCGACATCCTGCTCGAGCGCGGCGTGCGGCCACCGCTCTACATGAGCGCCAACGTTGACGGTGGCCCGGAGTTCAACCAGAAGCTTCTCGACCAGTTCAAGGACCGCCTGGCGGAGTACTAGGCAGAGCCCCCGAGTAGCATTCTCATTCGGATGTTGCCGGTGCAAGGGAAACGCTGATTTTCTGCTTCCCGCCACCCGAGGGCGTTCGGTTTTACAGTTTTTGGGCACTTATGAGAGGTGCTCCCGAGTACAGCCCTATCGTCTGTGGAAGAGGGGCAGGTAAACCGGCTAGAAGCCTCGATCAGACACCGCATATACTTGGGGCCCGTCCAGGAAAGTGCCCGAAAGTTGAAATCTCGGCATCGGAGTCGGTGTGCTGATTACCATCTTCCTAGGAGAAGCTGCAGCGCGGATGCGCGCGCCTACATGATGACGCCCGGGTTGGAGTTGCATCCAGCCCGGGCGTCTTGTTACTCGTATTGTTTGTTCGTCTGTGAGAAAATCGAACACACTCTATCAGATAGGCGAGAGGGCAAGAAGCCATGATCAAAGCGGAACGTCAGGAGCGCATCGTCGGAGTGGTTGAGAAGCTCGGAAGTATCTCGGTTCACGGCATTGCCGAACAGCTCGGTGTGTCAGAGATGACGGTTCGGCGTGACCTTGAAGAGCTTTCCCGCAAAGACCAGCTTATTCGCGTTCACGGAGGAGCGAGAAGCCTGTCAGCAGATGAGCGAAGCATGCTGCGCCGCGAATTCACCCATTCCGAGAAGCGCTCCATCAACGCGGACGAAAAGCGCGCCATCGCTCACATCGCCGCGAGCGTGATCGAGGAGCGGGAGACTGTGTATCTGGGTACGGGTACCACGGTCGAGCAGATGGTGCCGCTGCTTCCGCGCATTCCGCTACGCATCATCACCAATTCGCTTTCGGTGTTCAACCTGCTCGAAGGTCGTTCCGAATTTGAGTTGTGCTTGGTAGGGGGTATGTATCGGCGCCGGACGTCGGCGTTTGTCGGGCCGGTTGCCGAGGATATGGTTTCTTCTTTGGGGACCGACATCGCCTTCATCGGGGCCAACGGCATTCAGGGTAATGCGGTCACTACCTCTAACATGGAAGAGGGCAAGCTTCAGCAGTTAGCACTTGATATGGCTGATAGGCGGATTCTCGTTGCCGATTCCAGCAAGGTGGGGAAGCGGGACTTCTTCTCGTTTTACCGTTTAAGCGATTTCGATGCCGTGGTCATGGAACCCGACGCTTCGCAAGAGGCGCGCAACGCCGTAGAGGAGCATACGCGCGTGCTCGGGTAGCGCCCTGAACACAGGCGCCCCGCCGGAACGCGTGCGGTTCCAAGCGGGGCGCCTGCGTGCAACGTTGCCCACAGGTTGCGCGAGTGCCGTTGTCGGCATGGATTTCGGCAACGCGAGCAGGTGGGTGTTCTAATCGATGCGCCTGGTCTCTGCTACCGTTTTGAACCAATAGGCGCTTGCCTTCGGGATGCGCCGCTGCGTCTCATAGTCAACATAGAAGAATCCGTAGCGCTTGTTATAGCCATTGGTCCAGCTGAACTGGTCCTGCAGGCTCCACATGAAGTAACCGCCTACGTTTACGCCGAGCTCCATGGCCTTGAGGAGCCAACGAAGGTGTTGACGCACGTAGTCGATGCGCGGCGCGTCGTCTACGAATCCGTCGATGAGCGCGTCTTTATAGCCCATGCCATTTTCGGTGATGATAATCTGCTTGTAGTTGGGGTATTGCAGCTTGATGCGCACGAGCAGGTCGAAGAGTCCCTTGGGATAGATGATCCAGTCCCAGTCGGTGGTGGGAATGCCCGGTTTGTTGACGCGCTTGCCCACGCCGGCCAAGCGGAAGCGATCAATGCCCTTTTCGCCCGTGCCATTGTGGTGCAGGTCGTTCTCGCCGTCATACGCCTTGAGGAAGCGGCACTGATAGTTGTTCACGCCCAGGTAGTCGTTCACCTTGGCCGCGGCGCGCATGATGTCGAGGTCCTCTTCGCGAATGTCCAGCTCACCGCCGGAAACCGCTGCCAGGCGCTGGGCGATCTCCAGCGTATCCGGCGCGTAGTCACCGCGGAAGGTGGCATCGAGCAGGAGCTGGTTCTGCAGCACGTCCTCGTTCTTGGCGGCGGCGATGTCGGCGGGATCGTTCTCGTCGAGCGGGTACTTGTACTCAAGCGATTGGATGGCGCCGATCTTGCCCGGGTAGCCACCCTCCTTGAAGGCGAGCACGGCGCGTGCGTGCGCGAGCATCATGTTGTGCTCGCATTGGAAGCACTTGTGCAGCTGGGCTTTTTCGCCACCGGGGAACGTACCTTCGATGTAATGATTGGTGGCGTCGGCCCAGATCTCGTTGAACGTGGTCCAATACGTCACCTCGCCGGCGTATTCCTCAAAGCAAAAGCGCGCGTATTCAGCAAACGCGTCGATGGTGTCGCGATTGAGGAATTCCCCAGCTTCAAAAAGCGGGAGCGGAGTGTCAAAGTGATGAGGCGTCACAAAGGGCTCTACGCCACGGGAGTGGCAAGCGGAGAACAGGTCGTGGTAGAACTGCACGCCCTCGGGGTTCACCTGTCCGGTGCCCTCGGGGAAGATGCGCGTCCAAGCAATCGAGACGCGAATGCCGTTGATGCCGAATCGCTCGCAGAGCTCGAGGTCCTGTTCATAGCGGTTGTAGAAGTCGCTTGCCGGGTCGGGGGAGAATCGGCCCTGGTCGGCGAGATAATCGTCCCATGCGACCTTGCCCTTTCCATGGGTTCTGGTCTCGCCCTCAACCTGGTAGGCAGCAGTCGATCCGCCGAAGATGAACCCTTCTGGGAACTGAGGGCCTGGCGAGCCGATAGGATCGGAATAGGTCATGGTCGTTCCTTTCTAGGCGCGGGCGGCATGAAGCTACGAGCTCTGATGCCGCCCGCGATCACGTGTGTGCGCCCGGCTACTGCGCGAGCTGGTCGAGGACGAAGTTCAGGGCAGCCTCGCCATCGCGGGAGAGGTCAATGTATTGCTTGCCGCGGCAGCTGCAGCATTTGATGCCCATGCGATCGGCATCTTTCTTCAGGTCGTCGTAGTAGGAGGCAGCCTGCGGTGCCAACACGACGAGGTCGAAATCGGGCATCATGTCGATGTGGTTGCCGTACGCTTCTGCACCCGTGGTGAGGTCGATGCCGTGCTCTTTGGCAGCCTTGGCGAGGGCGTTGGCGAGAAGCCCGGAGGTTCCACCGCCCTGGCAGAGCACGAGGACGCCTTTGCCGTTGAGCGAGGAGAGGTCGCCTGTCTGAACCGGAGTGCTGCTTGTTGAACCCGCGGAGGAGCTTGCGGCAGCTGCGCCGGCGACCGTGCTCGCTGCAGCGCCTGCGGCGACGCTCTCGGCCGATACCTCGCCCTGGAAGGCAGCGGTCATAGCGGCGCCCTTCTGCGCGGCGCGCTCGGCGAGCTCCTCTTCCAGCACCTCAGATTCCTCTTCGCACTTCTGGCGGTCGTAGACCTTGAAGAACAGGTAGTACGCCGCGAAATCGAGCGCGAGGACCGCGATGAGGAAGACGAAGGCGAGCGGCTGGAGGCCCAGGCCCATGATGATGCCGATGGGCGCGGGCGTGGTCCAGGGGAGCGTGTACATGAAGCCGTTCATGTCCAGCACGTCGACGAAGATCTTGAGAAGCCAGATGTTGAGTACCGGTGCCGCGATGAACGGTACGAAGAACACGGGGTTGAGCACCATGGGCGCGCCGAACAGGAAGGGCTCGTTGACCGCGAAACATACCGGGACGATGGAGGCGCGGCCCACGGCGCGCATTTCCTTAGACTTGGCAAGGAAGCAGAACATGAGGCACAGCACGAGCGTGGCGCCGGTGCCGCCCATGCAGACCACGAAGTACTGCGCGGACTGCGTGAGGATGTAGGTTGCCTGCTCGCCTGCCTGGTAGGCAGCGTAGTTTGCCGTGAGGTTGGATACCAGGGCGGCCGAGATGGCGGGCTCTACGATGGAGGGGCCGTGCACGCCCACGAACCAGTAGAGGCTCATAGCACCGTAGATGATGGCAAGGCCCACATAGCCGTCGGCGGCGGTGAACAGCGGCTGGAACACCTGGATGACGCCCTGAGCGAAGCAAATGCCGAACGCAGCACGGAACACCTGGTCAAAGGCCCAGAAAATCGCAATGGAGGCGGAGAAGGGGATGAGGTCCTTGAACGTCTGCGAGATGTTGGGCGGCACCTGCTCCGGCAGGCGGATTGTGATGTTGTGCAGCAAACATATGTCTTGCCGTGAACGGTATAAAATGAGCGGTAAGTGGTAATATCAAACAAATCAAACAAATTCAATCAAATAATTGTTGAATAAATTGTGCGTTTATGTTCAAATGAGCGCGGGATGATTGCCGTTTAGGATTCATCGCACAACAACGAAGAGCGTGGTGCATCTATGTGATGGCATTCACCCGAGAGCATACGTTGCGCGGCAAGCGCGCACAAAGGAGGACACATGAGGGTTGTGATTGCATCCGACGCCGAGGGCATGTCCCTCAAGGAAATCATCAAAGACGTGCTTATCGCCGATGGTCACGAGGTGGTCGACTATTCAACGGAACCTGCGGCAGACTTCATCGATTCCGCGCTTGCGGTCGCGCACGACCTGCTCGAGCACGAGGATTCGCTCGGCTTCGCCTTCGACGGCTACGGCGTGGGCAGCTACATGGCCGCTACCCGGGTGAAGGGCATGGTGGCCGCCAACATCTCCGACGAGCGCTCCGCCTACATGACGCGCGAGCACAACAACTGCCGCATGGTGTGCATGGGCCCCAAGGTCGTCGGCCCCGAGGTCGCCACGAAGATCGCGCGCGAGTTCCTCGCCGCCGATTACGCCGCCGGACGCCATCAGATTCGCGTTGACATGCTCAACAAGATGGCTTAGCCAGCGTGAAATTAGGACAGAGGATTTTTTACATGAGAGGGGACTCAGTATGATTATCGCACTCGGCTGCGACCATATCGTTACCGACGAAAAGACCTACCTGCACGACCGTCTCGAAGAGGCGGGCTACGAGGTGCTGGACCTCGGCACCTATAGTCACACGCGCACCCACTATCCCATCTACGGCAAGGCGGTGGGCGAGGCCGTGGCATCCGGCCGCGCCGACCTGGGCGTGGTGCTCTGCGGTACGGGCATCGGCATCACCAACTCCGTTAACAAGGTTCCGGGCGCCCGCTGCGCCCTCGTCCGCGACATGACGAGCGCGCTCTACGCCCGCCGTTGCCTCAACGCCAACGTGGTCGGTTTCGGCGGCAAGATTACCGGCGAGTTCCTCATGGCCGATGTCATGCTCGCGTTCCTCGAGGCAGAGTACGAGGCCACGCCGGAGCACGATGCGCTCGTGGCGAAGCTCGACGCTATCAACCAGGCCGATCCCGAAGCGCAAGCCGACCCGCACTTCTTCGATGAGTTCCTTGAGAAATGGGACCGCGGCGAATATCACGACTAGCGAGATGAGACAGTTGTACCGGGTTAAACTGTCTCATGCACGCCGGGGGAGACAGTTGTGCCAGGCTAAACTGTCACGTTTTGCGGCTATCGATAGCGAGCCCTGATCGGTCGTCTTGCACCGCCCCATCTCCCAAGGTTGCCTCGCGGTAGCATCGACGAAGTCCCGTTCGCATTTCAGCGAGCGGGACTGCTCATGTCGCGAGGCCCTGCGGCGGGGGTTACAATATGGATACTTACATCCTGCTTCAAGGAGGAGCCATGATTCTCACGGTAACGATGAACCCGTCCATCGATACGGCGTACCACATCGACCACCTGGTGATCGACGACGTGAACCGCGTCGTGCCCGAGAAGACTGCGGGCGGCAAGGGCCTCAACGTGAGCCGCGTACTCGTGCAGCTGGGCGACGAGGTGCTGGCCACCGGCCTGCTCGGGGGCCATATGGGCGAGTTTCTTGCCGACCGCATGACGGACGACCATATCCCGAACGACTTCACGCCCATCGCGGGCGAGAGCCGCATCTGCATCGCGGTGCTCCACGACGGGAACCAGACCGAGTTCCTGGAGAGCGGCCCCACCGTCTCCTCGGAGGAGCTCGACGCCTTCATGGCGCATTTCTCTGAGCTGGTCGAGAAGGCCGACTGCGTAACGATTTCCGGTAGCCTGCCTAAGGGCGTGCCGGCTGATTGCTATGCCAAGATGGTCGCAGTCGTGGCCAAGGCGGGTAAGCCGGTGCTCCTCGACACCTCGGGCGCCTCGCTCGATGCGGCGCTTGAGGCCGAGGTCAAGCCGACGCTTGTGAAGCCTAACCTCACCGAGATCAACGGCCTTTTGGGCACGAGCTTCACGCCCGACGACCTGCCCGCCCTGCAGGCTGCCCTTGCGGCCGATGAGCGCTTCTCGGGCATCCCTTGGGTCGTGGTGACCATGGGCGGCGCAGGCGCCGTTGCCTTCCATGGCGAGAAGGGCTATCGCGTTGTCATGCCGAATATCCCGGCGGTCAATGCCACCGGTTCCGGCGATTCCACCATCGCCGGCTTCGCTCACGCGCTCGCGCGCGGTGCTGGTGACGATGAGGTCCTTCGTTGCGGCAACACCTGCGGTAAGCTCAACGCCATGGATCCCAAGACCGGTCACCTGGTCATCGAGCGTTGGGATGAGGTCTACAACGCGGTGCAGATCACCGAGCTGTAGCGAACGCGGCGACGCGGCACCCGCGCATTCACGGGCGCTTTGCCGCAGCGCCATCGCGTTTGCGGGCGCCCCACAGCGGTGCCACTGCGTTCACGGGCTATTTACGGGCGCCTTCCAATGGCACCATCGATTTTCGGGCAGGAAATCGCAGAAAAGAGGGGCTATAAAAAACTCTATTCTGCGATATTCTGCCCGTTAACGTTTGGCTACGAATAGCGTGCTGGCGAGATGCCGTACTCGTTGCCCGCTCAGCACGCAGCCGCGTTGCGCGGCCGCCTTCCCGTCGCAATCTGCTAGCCGGCCTAGTGGTCGGCTGGGGCCACGATAAGCTCGCACCCCGCTTCCTCGGCGTCGGCCGCAACGAGGTCGTGGGGATCGGCGTCTACCACGATAGCTTCGACGCCCTCAAGCGTTCCGAACCACAAAAGTCCCGGCGCGTCGATCTTCGAGGCGTCCATGAGCACGTAGGTCTCGTTCGCGCAGTGTAAGAACGCCTGCTTGAGCTCGGCCATCTCCTGGTTGTTGGTCATAAGACCGCGTCCGGGCACGTATGAGGTGGGCGTTACGAACGCTTTGTCCGGCCTGAGCATCTCGAGCATGCGTAGGGTGAGCGGCCCCGTGATGTAACGATGCCCCTTGCGCAGGCTCCCTCCCAAGATGATGACATCGAGCGCCGGGGCGGACCGGTCGATATAGTCGGCGATGCTGAAATCGTCGGTCACGATGGTGATGCCCGTATGGTCGGCGAGCGCCCTCACGAATTCGAGCGCTGTGGTTCCCGAGTCCACGAGCACCGAGTCTCCATCTTGCACGAACGCGGCCGCGGTTCGCGCGATGGCGCGTTTTGCTTCGGCATTCACGTTAACGCGCTTGTCTTGGACCGATACGGTGAGCGTCTTAGACAGCGAGATGGCTCCTCCGTGCGTGCGCCTGAGCTTGCCATCGCGGGCGAGCGCATCAAGATCCGCTCGGGCGGTGACGCGCGAGACGCCGAAGCGCTCGGCAAGCTGGGAGACCTGCACCGAGGCGGTGCGGTCAAGCAGGGAGAGTATCTCGGCCCGACGCTCCTCGGGGGTACGAATGACAGGCTTTTCCGCGGTGTCCAGCATGGCGGCTCCCAACTATGTGATGCTACGCGAGCGTCTCGAGGACCTGCACTGGCCGTGCCCCATCGTTGCAAGCAGAGGCAACGAGGCCTTCAGGGTCATAATCCATGATGACGCAGTCGACGTCGTGTGGCTTGGCGAAGCGCAGGAACAACTGGCTCGCGCCGACCTTCGTCGCGTCCATGAGGATGATCTTGCTGCGTGCGTGGCGCATGAACTCGACCTTGGCGCGTGCGGTCTCCTCGTATTCGGCAAGGAAGCCAAAGCTCGGCTCGAAGCCATCCGCACCAAGAAAGACCTGGTCTACATAGACGTCGGCGAGGCTTGCCGCGAGAAATGAGCCGGTGTAGTGGCGCCAGGTGCGCGCAAGCTGCCCACCTGTCGAGATGATCGTTACCTGGGGCATGTGCTGCTCGGCAAACTCGATGATGTGGCAGGAGTTCGTAACGATCGTAAGGTTCTGCTTCTCGGTCAGAGCCTTCACGAATTCCAGAGTCGTTGACCCCGAGCCCACAAGGATCATCTCGCCGTCGCGCACGCGCTCAGCAGCGGCTTGGGCTATGGCCTGTTTGGCGCGCACGTTCTTGTGGATGCGCTTCGAAACGACGGGAACGATGTATTCGCTCGCGGGCACCGCGCCTCCGTGGGTGCGCTTCAGGCGACCTTCGTCTTCAAGGTAGGCAAGGTCGTTGCGAATGGTCACTGCTGAAACCCCGCACCGCGCGCGAACGTCGGACACGCTCACCGATCCGTGGTCGCGGAGCATGCTGAGGATGAGCCCGCGCCGTTCGCTGGCAAGCATGTGACGGTCGGGGGCATCTGCCTGCGCGGCGGCCTGTTCGGATGTCGTCATCGCGGCGCTGGGAGCGGGAGCCTGCGCCGGTGCTGCGGTGGTTGCTGCGGCGTTCGCGGAGGCTCGCTCGGATGCCGGCGCCGATGGGGTCGATGTCGTTTGGTCTGCCATGACGTGCCTTTCCAAATGTCGCTGCATAAAAATGCGGCGCAACGAGATGATACCATCCCCTTGCGCCGCATCTCGTCCGTGCGCCTCGGGGCGCGCGGTTGCGAATGCGCCTTTAGGTTTGCGCCTCTACGCGACCTGCTTGACGTGCACGGTCTTGGCAAGCTCGTCAACGCGGGCGAAGTCTCCCAGACCCGCGCACATGGTAACGTTGGCGCCGGTTGCCATGGCGCGCGTGAGCGCCGGCTCCACGGCTCCGCGGTCGGCGAGCCACAGCGACAGGAAGCTTGCGAGGGTGGCGTCTCCCGCGCAAGCCGTAGAGAGGATCGAGTCCTTCTTGGCGGCGCTTGCATGCCACACGTGCTCTCCGTTCGAGAAATACGCGCCGTCACCGCCAAGGGTGAGCAGCACGTTCTGCGCCCCGTGCTCGTGCAGGCGTCCGAGTGCGGCCACGGCATCGGCGCGAGACTCGATGGCCTCGCCGAAGATATCGGCAAGCTCGTCGTCGTTCGGCTTGATAAGCAGCGGCTTCTTCTCGATGAGCTCGCGCAGATGCGCATGCGAGATGTCGAGCACGAACTCGGCGCCCTTCTCTCGCACAATGTCGATGACCTCGTCATAGAAGCTCGGGTCCATCTCGGGCGAGAGACTGCCCGACACGATGAGGCAGCTCATATCGTCGAGCCCGCGCAGCAGCTCGAGCAGCTCCTCCTGCTTGGTGCGCGGTACCGGGGCTCCGGCGTTCGGCATAACGAACTCGCCCTCCGGTGTGGAGAGGAACACGTTGATGCGCGTGATGCCATCGATCTCGATGGGTTTGACCGGGCAGATGCGTCCCGCCTCGCGAACGATGAACTCGCCGGAGAAGCCACCGAAGAAGCCCAGGATCGTCGAGTCGACGCCGTAGTGCTTCAACGTGAACGAGACGTTGAGGCCTTTGCCGTTGGGCGTGTAGACCGCGTCGCGCGTCCGATTGATGTGGTCGTGCGAGAGCGTGTCCGACGTGATGTTCATGTCGATGGCGGGGTTGGTGGTGAGCGTGTAAATCATGGAAGGCCTTTCTTGAGGGGAAGGGGAGCGAAGCACGCGGCTTCACTCCCCGATGATACCCCTTGCGAGCGTTTAGGCGTTCAAGCGGTCATTGATGAGCTTGGCGATGGTCGCCGCGTCATCGGTTCCCTTGACGGCGGAGCGGAACTCGTCGTCCATGAGTGCCTCGGCAACCTTGGAGAGCAGCTTGAGGTGCGTGGTGCCGGCCTCGATATCGGGGATGAGGAGCGCGATCGCAACCTCGACGGGCTTCTGGTCGAGCGTCTCCCAGCCAGCGATGTCGGAGGTCTTGATGGCCATCACGGCGGCGTTGGTCACCGTGGTCGACTTGGCGTGCGGAATGGCGAAGTTGTCCGTCATGCCGGTGGTGCCCATGTTCTCACGGGCGATGAACGCGCTCATGAGCTCGTCGGCGTCCTGGGCGATGCCCTGCTCCACGGCCTTCTTCGAGACAAAGGTGAGGAGCTCGTCGCGGGAGGCGAAGGACTCGCCCACGAAGACCTGCTCGGGCTTCACGAAGTCGGTGGTCTGCGGTGCCTGTGCGGCGGGTGCGGCCTTCACGGCAGCGGTCGCGGTGCCGGCGGTTTCGAGCACCGGCTGCTCGGCGGCCTTCTTGGCGTTCTTGTCGTAGTCGTACTTCTTGAACGCGGTGAAGAGCACGCCGCCCACCACGGTGCCGATGAGGATGGCGAGCACCCACAGCGGGCCGTTCTCGACGACCGGAAGCACGAGGAAGCCGCCGTGCGGCGCGGGATCGTGAACGTTGAAGAAGATGGTCAGGATGGATGCGATGGAGGAGCCGATCATCATGATGGGCATGACCGGGATGATGTTCTTGGTCATGAACGGAATGGCGCCCTCGGTGATGTGGGTGCAGCCCAGGATGAGGTTGACGATACCTGCGTCGTGGTCTTCCTGGCTGAAGTACTTCTTGCCCACGATGACGGCGAAGGTGGTGATGAGCGGCGGAACGATGCACGCGGCGGAGACGGCGGCCATGAAGTTGGTGCCGAAGTTGTAGGTCTCGGTGCCCACGCCCGCTTCAAGGGCGGTACCCAGAAGCAGCGTGCCGGTGGTGTAAGCGGCCTTGTTGACCGGGCCACCCATGTCGAAGGCGCACATGCAGCCAATGGCGAGGCCCAGAACCACGGGGCCGGAGCTAGAGAGACCCTGCAAGAAGTCCATCATGCCCTGGTTGATGGCGGCCATGGGGCCGGAGATGCCGAGCATGACGAGGCCCACGATCGCAGTGGAGCACAGCGGATAGAGGAAGATCGCCTTGAGGCCGTTCAGGCTCTCGGGGATCTTGGAGAAGACCTTCTCGAGCAGCACGATGGTGTAGCCGGAGAGGAAGCCGCCCACGATGCCGCCGAGGAAGCCGAAGCCCACGCCCGAGCCGCCGGCGTCGATGAGGCCGGTCTCGGCGTTCACGGGCAGGCCCTGGATGGCGATCATGCCGGCCACGAAGCCGGGGACGAGTGCCGGGCGCTTGCCGATGGATTCGGCGATGTATGCCGAGAGGACGGGCACCATGAGGTTCATGGCGATGCCGCCGATGATCTTCAGCATGGCGGCGAAGGAGTTGTAATCCGAGGCGGTGGAGTCGTAAGACGTGATGCCCCACAGGAACGAGATGGCGGTGAGCACGCCGCCTGCGACCACGAAGACCAGCATGTGGCTGACGCCGTTCATGAGGTGCTTGTAGATCTGGTGGCCGATGGATTCCTTCTCTTCGAGATCATCGTCCTCTGCCACCGCGGCGACTGCGGAGGCGTCGCCTTTAGCGGCGAGCGCACGGTCGATGAGCTTGCCGGCCTCTTCGACCGAGAGCGCCTTGGAGACGCCCACGGAAACCATGGGCTTGCCAGCGAAGCGCTCAGCCTGAACGTCTTTGTCGGCGGCGACAACGACGGCGCGCGCCGAGGCGATTTCGCCGCGCGTGAGCTCGTTCTCGATGCCAACCTGGCCGTGGGTCTCGACCTTGATGGTGAGCCCGCGTTCGGCAGCTGCCTTCTCGAGCGCCTCCTTCGCCATGAAGGTATGCGCGATGCCCGTTGGGCAACCGGTGGCCGCGATGATGTCGTACTGTGCCACGCAGCCCTCCTTTCGAATTCTCGGCGCCTGAGCGCCGAACCCTATGGGAACACGATTTCGCACCGCAGCGCCGATTGCTTGGCCGGCTCACGGCTTAGACACGATGCGACTTCTTGCGGTAATGGTATACGAAAGATTTCGAAAGAATCTATTGACCTGCAGAACTAATGCAAGTTTGTAGTTCACCGGTCAATTTGAACCGTTTATGCTTTCGATTTTGCCGAAATGATTAAAAACGTAAATACGCGTGGTGGCGCGCTGGACGGGGAGGGCGGCGCGCTGGCGGGAGAGCGGCGCGCAGGCCGGGGAGGGAGGTGTGGCTGGCCGGGACGAGCCGCGCGCCGACGGGGGAGGGCGGTGCGCTAGGGAGATGCTGATTATCGGGTGTCGGAGGCATCCGTCCCGTCGAGGTTTCAACTTTTGGGCACTTCCCGACGCGGCAGGCGGGTAGAGGAAAGCGAGGGGAAGGGAAAGGCGCAGCTCAGGCGGCCGGCGCCCTCCCGGCCGCGGCGTGGATACCCTGGCCCTCCGCCCCGAAGTGCCCAAAAGCTGCAATCCCGATCGCCCCAAAGATAAAGTCAGCGTTTCCCGAGAGCGAGCGGCGTCCGTCCGGCTGGGAATATCGGCAGGCGATTCTATGAATATGCAGATAGTGTGTTTCCTTTCAAGCTTAAAAGGAAAATAAAAGCAACAATAATGCTTTCCTTTATATGCAAAAAGCATGTAGAGCTCGCAGTTACAGTCGTGTTGGTCAAGTCAGGCCTTGTGTTTATTTGCTCTTTTGGCCGAGCTCGCCCGAAGGATTCTGATTCTGCTCTTGCCTTGTGCTGCGTACAATAAACGCAAGGTTTAGCTGCCTTTGGCAGGGAGAGGAGACACAATGCTCGTTACCACTAAGGAGATGCTGCTCGACGCGCAGAAGAACCACTACGCTGTGGGTGCCTTCAATGTCGAGAACCTCGAGTTCGTGATGGCGGTCCTCGCCGCCGCGGAGGAGACCAAGTCTCCCGTTATCATGCAGACCACCCCTGGTACCATCAAGACTGCCGGCCTCGACTACTTCTACGGCATGGTGGCCGCCGCTGCCGCCCGCACCGATGTGCCGGTGGCGCTGCACCTCGACCATGGTGACGGCTACGACCGCTGCATGCAGGCCTTCCGCACCGGCTACACCTCCGTCATGATCGACGGCAGCCACGAGTCCTTCGAAGACAACATCGCCCTTACCGCGAGCGTTGCCCGCGCCGGTGCCGCCATGGGCGTGCCAGTTGAGGCTGAGCTCGGCAAAGTCGGCGGCAAGGAGGACGACGGTCCGGCGGTCGAGGGCGAGAACCCCTACACCGACCCCGAGGAGGCGCGCGAGTTCGTCGAGCGCACCGGCTGCACCTCGCTCGCTATTGGCGTGGGCACCGCGCACGGCGTCTACACCGAGACCCCACACATCGAGCAGGAGGTCGTGAAGGCCATCCGCGCTGCCGTGGATGTGCCGCTCGTGCTGCACGGCACCTCCGGTGTGCCCGATGAGCAGGTGGCCGAGGCTGTGAAGAACGGCATCTGCAAGGTGAACTACGCCACCGAGCTGCGTCAGGCCTACACCAAGGGCTACATGGCCTTCATGGCCGAGAACCCCGGCGTGTTCGATCCGAAGAAGCCCGCCAAGCAGGGCATGGCCGAGATCACGAACATCGTGAAGGTCCGCATGGAGAACCTGGGCTCCGTGGGTCGCGCGTAAGCTCGAAGCCTTCCTAACTTCCGACGGTGGCGCCGGAGGTTCCACGCCGATGTCCTTGCGCTTCGCGCTGCGGATTACGGCTTGGGAACCTTCGGCGCCACTTGCATTTAGAGGTTTCAAATAGGGGAGGGGAGTGCCGTGGTAACGGCTTCGTTGCAGCAACAGAACTGGAGTGGCAACGGGGTCGGCGCCGCAGCAGTAGCGCCACCCGAGCACCTTCTCGTACATCCATCCGCCCACACGCTATTGCATTTTCGGGCAGGAATTCGCCGAAAAGAGGGGTTATTAATAGCTCAATTCAGCGATTTTCTGCCCGAAAACTTTTCCGTCTAGTGGGGGATAGCCTGGTTGGGGGTTCGCCCAGCTGAAAGACTTCGACCGGCTGGGTTCGCCCGGCTGGAAGACTTCGCCCAGCTGGATTCGCCCAGCTGGAAGGTTTCGCCCGGCTGGTCTTGTCCTGTTGGAGGGTTCCATCCAGCTGAGGGGCTGTTCTTCCAGGGCACACGTGGCCCATGGGCGTCCAACGTAACCTTCGTGCAAGCAGCAGGCAAACATTTGGCAAGAACTTCGCAGGACCCGCGCCATGCTGGGGGGTTCTTGCTTTATGGTCTGAGGGATGCAGAAAATGCGCGCGTCGCGTCATATCATTTCGACGTGCGATTCTCTACTATATAGACAAATGGAACGGGCCAGCGCCGCGCCGCTCCGTAGGCTATGACGAACGGCTCAGATGGAGGAATTCATGAACAAGCGCACCAAGATCGTATGCACCATGGGACCGGCGTGTGACGACGAGAACATCCTTCGCGAGATGATTCTTTCGGGCATGAACGTCGCCCGCTTCAACTTCAGCCATGGCAGCCATGAAGAGCACCATGAGCGCATGGAGCGCGTGAAGCGCATCTCCCGCGAGCTCGACATCCCCGTGGGCATCCTGCTCGACACCAAGGGCCCCGAGATCCGCACCGGCTTCCTTGAAGGCCATGCCAAGGTCACGCTTGTTGCCGGCAGCCAGGTCACGGTGACTGCCGCCGAGACCTCCGAGGAGCTCCAGGGCACCGCCGAGCATTTCTACCTCGACCACCTCGAGCTGCCGCGCGAGGTGCACGAGGGCAGCACGATTCTCATCGACGACGGCCTCATCGGCCTCACCGTCGATAGCGTCGAGGGCCAAGATATCCTTTGCACCGTTCAGAACGGTGGCGAGCTTGGTGAGAAGAAGGGCGTGAACGTGCCCAACGCAAAGCTTTCGCTGCCGAGCATCACCGAGCAGGACCGTTCGGATATCCTCTTCGGCTTGGAGGAGGGCATCGACTTCATTGCTGCCTCCTTCATCCGCGACGCCGATGGCGTGCGCGAGATTCGCCATCTCTGCTGTGAGAACGGCGGCGAGCACGTGGACATCTTCCCCAAGATTGAGTGCGCGCTGGCGGTCTATCACTTCGACGAGATCCTCAAGGTGTCCGACGGCATCATGGTCGCCCGCGGCGACCTGGGCGTAGAGGTGGCGCCGGAGGTGTGCCCCACCATCCAGAAAGAGATCATCGCTAAGTGCAACGCGGCGAGCAAGCCGGTCATCACGGCCACGCAGATGCTCGATTCCATGATTCGCAACCCGCGCCCCACGCGCGCCGAGGTTACCGACGTTGCCAACGCAATCAACGACGGCACGGATGCGGTTATGCTGTCCGGCGAGTCCGCCGCTGGCAAGTACCCGCTCGAGGCCGTGCGGATGATGGCGAACATCGCGCTCACCACCGAGGCGACGATTCCCGAGCACAAGCCGTTCGATTTCGACCTTATCGATCCCGGCCGCAACCGCGTGAATGCCGCCGTGGGTCTTTCCGCGGTGACCACGGCGTTCAACGTGGGCGCCAAGGCCATTCTCACCCCGACGAACTCTGGCCGCTCCGCGCGCCTCGTGTCCAATTTCCGCCCGGTGCTGCCCATCCAGGCGGCTACGCCCAACGAGTGGGCCATGCGCAAGATGACCGTGTACTGGGGCGTTGAGCCCAAGCTTTCCGGCCACACCGTGGGGAGCATCGCGTACGTGGTGAACAACGCGATGGTCGAGGCTAAGGAGTCTGGCATCGTGAACAAGGACGACCTCGTGGTCGTGACCGCCGGCGACCCCGCGATCCCCGTGATCGTGCCGGGCAGCCAGGTGTCCACCAACGTGGTCTACGTCGCGCAGGTGCTGTAGCCGCGCGGGTGCTGTGGCTGGGAAGGCATGCGGACTGCCATAGTCGCTCCTGACGCAACAGATTGCAACAATATGCAAGACAGGGACTCGGTTTCGGGTCCCTGTCTTGCATATTGTTGCAATCTTTTCTTCGGGGTGAGCCCTCGATCGGCCCCTATTCCTTCACGGAGCGGGCGAAGGCAACGGCCTCGGCGACTGCGTTCTGCGGGGTTGCCCAGCTGGTCACGAAACGGACAAGCCCGCGTCCGGTACCGGAGGGGTCGTCGGCCGCCATGGGTTCGCAGCCGAGGCCCTCGGCAAGGCGCGCCGCTTCTCCCGTCGTGGCCCAGAAGAACTGCTGGTTGCCCGTTGTCGAAAGGAGCGGCTCATAACCGGCGTCTGCGAGGCCGCGTGCGAGCTCGACAGCGCAGGCGTTCGCATGCCGTGCGAGCTGCCAGTAGAGCACCTCGCCCGCCGCATCGCGCGTTGCGGGGTCAAAGGCCGCCTCGTACATCACGCCCATCACGCGCCCTTTTGCGGTGAGCTGCCCCGCGCGCTTGGTGAGGTAGGGGAGCCGCTCGATGGCGCGGCGTCCGCGCGCGGTGCGCGGGCTCACCACGAGAGCTTCGCCGAAGAGCATGCCGTTCTTCGTTCCTCCCAAGGTGAACGCGTCTGCTCGCTCAGCGATGTGCTGAATGGTGAGGTCCGTGCCCGCCGCCATGCAGCCGCTTGCCATGCGTGCGCCGTCCACGTAAACAGCAAGCTCGCGCTCGGCGGCCCAATCACAGAGCGCGTCGAATTCGGCGCGCGTATACACATATCCGAGCTCGCTCGTCTGCGAGAAGTAGAGCATGCCGGGGCGCGTGGTGGCGGCGCCGTTTGCCACGCTGGCGGCCCAAAGCGGCTCCATGCCTAAGCAGGTTAGGCGGCCCAAGGGGTCGCGCGTGGCCAGGAGGCGCCGTCCGTGCGCCTCGATCGCGCCCGTCTCGTGAATGGTGGGGTGCGCATCGGCGGCACAGAGCGGGCCCTCGAACTCCTCGGTCAGGCTCGTGATGGCGAGGATGTTTGCCGGCGTGCCCCCGGGAACGAAGGTGACGGAGGCATCTGGTTGCCCGATTTCGGCGCGGATGAGCGCGGCTGCCCGGGAGCAATGCTCGTCGGCTCCGTAGCCCACGCACTGCTCGAGGTTAGTTCGCACAAGCGCGTCGAGAATCGCGGGCGCGGCGCCCTCGCTGTAGTCGTTGCGGAATTGATGCATGGGTGCCTCTTTCATACGCGTTGGTTTGTGCGGCCGGATTGAAGGCGCGGCAATGGGCAGGCGGCTGCTTCAGGATCGAGGGCCACCTCCGGTTCTGTTGCCGCGCCTTCACCGTCAACTCGACAGTTTACTCCGACTCCGCCATCGCGGCCCATTGCCAACTTATGTCGAGATTGCCCTTGCGGACGGGCTCGGTTTGCGAGGGAAAACTCGCGCCCATATAATAAGTGCCCGAATAGCACGAGACCGTAGCGCGAGCGAGCTTCTCGGGTAGATTGACTCGCCGCGCAGGGCGATTGACGATGGGAAGGCATGCCATGCAGGCACAGAAAGCAGAGGGCACCAAGGACCTGATCGGGCGCGAGATGCGCGCATGGCAGCGCATGCAGCGTGTGGCTGCCGAGGTGTTCGGGCCGTACGGCTTCGAGCCGGTGGAGACGCCTGCCATCGAGCAGGTTGACGTGTTCGTGCACGGCATCGGGCAATCCACCGACGTGGTGCGCAAGGAGATGTTCCGCGTATTCTCGGGCGCCAACCTTGAGCGCGCGCTCGCGGAGGGCACGGATGCCAAGCTCAAGGCCAAGCAGCGCCTCGCTCTTCGTCCCGAGGGCACGGCCGGCGTGGTGCGCTCCGTGGTAGAGAACAACCTCGTGCCGCAGGGTGCCTCGCCCGTCAAGCTCTACTATGCCGAGGCGATGTTTCGCGGCGAGCGCCCGCAGAAGGGGCGCCTGCGCCAGTTCCACCAGGTAGGTATCGAATGGCTCGGCGCGCCCGATCCGGCGGCGGATGCCGAGTGCATCATCATGCTCATGGAGTTCTACCAGCGCCTGGGCTTCGACCTTTCCAAGCTGCGCCTGCTCATCAACTCGATGGGCGATCCGGCGTGCCGGCCTGCATACCGCGATAAGGTGCGTCAGTTCATCCTCGACCATGCGGACGATATGTGTGACGAATGCCGCGAGCGCGCAGAGCTCAACCCGCTGCGCGCCTTCGATTGCAAGAACGACCATTGCCGCGAAATCATGAAAGACGCCCCGCTCATGCGCGATGAGCTTTGCGACGAATGCCGCGGCCACTATGAGCAGGTTAAACGCTACCTCGATGCGGCGGGCATCGCCTATATCGAGGACCCGACCCTTGTGCGCGGTCTGGACTACTACACGCGCACGGTCTTCGAGGTGGAGGCGCCGGGTGCAGGCGTGGGTTCCATCGGCGGCGGCGGGCGCTACGACGGGCTCGTGGAGCTCGAGGGGGGCAAGCCGACCCCGGGCGTTGGCTTCGCGGTGGGCTTCGAGCGGGCAATGCTCGCACTCGAGGCGTTCGGCGTAGAGCTTGGCGACGAGCTCGAGCCCTGCGTGTACGTGGCGAACGCCGGCGACGAGCTTCGCGGTGAGGTGTTCGGCATCACCCATGAGCTGCGCAAGGCGGGCGTGCGAACCGAGGCGAACTATCAGGGCCGCTCCCTCAAGAGCCAGTTCAAGCAGGCCGATAAGCTCGGCGTGCGCCTCATTGCGGTGGTGGGTGGCGATGAGCTTGCCCAGGGCGTCGTGCGCCTGCGCGACATGGCAACGCATGACGAAGCGCTCGTCGCGCGCGATGAGCTCGTTGAAGAGGTTCGTGCGCGCTTGTAGCCCCTAAGGCTCGGCTCTAGGGCTGCAGCCATAGTCGTGGTTCGCGATATGAACAGAGATATGAATAGTCGTTATCGCTTCGGCGGTATGCGGCCGCAACGGAGCAACTTCCCTATAATGTGACGCGGCGTGCCCATTGTGGGATGTTCCCGACCAGTAAGGAGGCACCGTGGAGAGTGTAAGCAACGGCGGCTATCTAGGCGGCGAGGTGGCGGAGCATAAGCTCGGCGCTGCCGACACCGACCTCGTGATCAGAAGCTACGCTGAGATCGAGCTGCCCGAGAGCCTGCGCGATAACCTGGCGCTTTTCATGCGCTTGGAGCGGCAGGTGCTCCGCGACTACAGTCCGAAGCTTTGTGACACCTTTGATCAGCTGCTCAACAACGTGACCCGCGCCAACGAGGGCGACCCGGGCGGCATGGCTGCGGCCGAGACCACCGACGGGGAGGGCGTGCCCACTGCGGACACCGAGAGCGCCTGCGCGTTCCGCGATGCGGTGGCTATGCTCGATAGCCTTGATATCGACGAGAAGCAGATGGTGGTGCGCGCGTTTACGTCGTTCTTCCATCTGGCGAATCTCTCCGAAGAGAACTACCGCGTGGAGACGCTCCTTGAGCGCGAGCGCGAGGTTTCCATCGACTCTGCCATCGATTCGTCGAATGAGCTCACGGTGGCCTACGACCAGCTCGTGCGCGAGATGGGGGGCGGTCCGGCGACGCAGCTCTTGGCCAAGCTCGAGTTTCATCCGGTCTTTACCGCGCATCCCACCGAGGCGCGCCGCAAGGCCGTCGAAGGCAAGATCCGTCGCATTTCGCAGCTGCTGGGCGAGCATCCGCGCCTTGGCGGCTCTGCTCTCGTGGAAAACGAGCGGCATCTCTTGCAGGAGATCGACGCTCTCGTGCGCACGAGCCCCATCGCGGTGAAGAAGCCGACGCCCGTCGAGGAAGCCGATACCATCATCGATATCTTCGACAACACGCTCTTCGATACCATTCCCGAGGTATATCGTCGTTTCGACGACTGGGTTCTGGGCGAGTATGCCGGCTCGGTGCCGCCGGTGTGCCCGGCGTTCTTCCATCCCGGTAGCTGGATCGGTTCGGATCGCGACGGCAATCCCAACGTCACCGCTAAGGTATCGCGGCAGGTAGCAGCTAAGTTCGCTACGCATATGGTTCAGAAGCTTGCCGAGAAGTGCCGCCGCGTGGGGCGCAACCTCACGCTCGAGGCACGCTACACCAAGCCGTCCGACGAGCTGCTCAATCTCTGGAACCATCAGGTCGAGATGAGCGAGGTGCTCACGAGCCGTGCCGACGCTATCAGCGCGTCCGAGCCGCATCGCGCCGTGATGCTCGTCATGGCCGACCGCCTCGACGCCACGGTGCGTCGCAATGCCGACACCATGTATCGCTCTGCCGACGACTTCCTGGCCGATCTGCGCATCGTGCAGCGCTCGCTTGCCGATGCCGGCGCGCCCCGCGCGGCGTACGGTCCGGTGCAGACGCTGATCTGGCAGGTCGAGACCTTCGGCTTCCATATGGTCGAGATGGAGTTCCGTCAGCATTCGCTCGTGCATACGCGCGCGCTGGCCGATTTGCGCGAGCACGGCCGCCACGGCGACCTTGCGCCCATGACGCGCGAAGTGCTCGATACGTTCCGCGCGATCGGTTCCATCCAGAAGCGCTACGGCGAGAAGATGGCGCATCGCTACATCATCAGCTTCACCAAGAGCGCCCAGCACGTGGCCGACGTATACGAGCTCGCCCAGCTTGCCTTCGCTCACCCGGAGGACGTGCCCGCGCTCGACGTGATTCCGCTCTTCGAACAGCTCGAGGACCTCGAGGGCTGCGTCGACGTGCTGAACGAGATGCTCGAGCTGCCTGCCGTGCAGAAGCGCCTGGCGCAGACCAATCGCAAGATGGAGGTCATGCTCGGGTACTCGGACTCGTCGAAGGACGCCGGCCCCACGACCGCTACGCTCGCACTTCACTCCGCGCAGGCGCGTATCGCCGAATGGGCGGAGAAGAATGATATCGACCTCGTGCTCATGCATGGCCGCGGCGGCGCCGTGGGCCGCGGCGGCGGTCCCGCCAACCGAGCGGTGCTCGCGCAGCCCAAGGGCTCGGTTAACTGCCACTTCAAGGTGACGGAGCAAGGCGAGGTCATCTTCGCGCGCTACGGCAACCCGCTTCTGGCCCGCCGCCACATCGAGAGCGTTGCCGCGGCGACGCTGCTCAACTCTGCGCCTTCCGTGGAGCGGACCAACACCGAGACCACCGAGCGCTATGCAGAGATGGCGGAACGCCTGAACGATGTCTCGCATGACCGGTACCTCGACCTGCTGAACACCGACGACTTCGCGCCGTGGTTCTCTATCGTGACGCCGCTTACCGAGGTGGGCTTGCTGCCCATCGGCTCGCGTCCGGCCAAGCGCGGCCTGGGGGCGCAGTCCCTCGACGATCTTCGCACCATTCCGTGGGTGTTCTCGTGGTCTCAGGCGCGCATCAACCTGGCGGCTTGGTACGGGTTGGGAAGTGCTTGCGAGTCGCTCGGCGACCTTGAGCTTTTGCAGCGCGCATACCGTGAATGGCCGCTTTTCAGCACCTTCATCGATAACATCGAGATGTCCATCGCGAAGACCGACGGGCGTATCGCCAAGATGTATCTGGCGCTCGGCGACCGCGATGACCTTGCGAAAAAGGTGTACGACGAGATGCAGCTCACGCGAAAGTGGACGCTCGCCATCGTGGGCGACGCGTGGCCGCTGGAGCATCGCCATGTGCTTGGCCGGGCGGTGCGCGTGCGCAACCCCTATGTGGATGCCTTGTCGCTCGCACAGGTGCGCGCGCTTCGCGTGGTGCGTGAGCAGCAGGAAGAGCTCTCCGAGGAGGCGAAGGCGGAGCTCTTGTCGCTCATCCTTTCGACCGTGACCGGCGTTTCTGCGGGGCTTCAGAACACGGGGTAAGCGAAGGCCGCTCGATCCCGACGGAGGGGCGGGCATATCGTGCTGTGCTCAAACAGTCCTCGAACAAGGGTCCCTTCTGGGGCCCTTGTTCTGCGGAACTGCGCCAGCGCGATATGTCCGCCCATCTTGCAAAACTTCGCCAGCGCGATATGCCCGCCCATCTTGCAAAACTTCGCCAGCGCGATATGTCCGCCCTCCTGCGCTTACGGCCTGCGACTTAGATTGGGAGCATGATAGTTTGCAGTGCGATGGTAGGCAGTGTCACTGCTGGAGTGCGTTTGTGCTTCTCGCGATGATTGTCGTACAAATTGTTGCTTTTGACTTTGAAAATCGTCCATTTCATTCGACAATTTTCGCGATAGCACTGAGTGGCATCGCGGCGGCATCAGGTGATCAGGGCCTTCACTCGGCATCGAGTCGTTTTGCGAGAGCCGCATGCTCGGGGCTCTGCGCGAGAGCTCCCCAGAGGCGCGCGTCGAGAATCATGTGTCGAGCGGCCTCGGGGTAGCGGGCGTAGCTTGCGCTCTCGCGCATATGGGCGAGCGCCTCATCGTCGGTAATCGCGGGCAGCATGTTGCTTGCGACGCGGTTTCCTAGCGGGTTCTCTGGAATGCGCCCGTTGCCGAGTGCGCATACCTCACCTGCCGCTCGCTCGAGCAGCTCGAGTGCCGCCGCATCATCGCCGAGCGTGTTCATGATCGTTGCGGCGGCGATATGCATAGCAGGCAGCGTTGGTGCGGAGCGATGAGAGAGGTCGAATGCGCGGTCGATTGCTTCCATCGCATGGACATATGCGGCGACCTCGGTCGCGGATGCTGCGCGCGTTAACAAGGTCCCTGCAAGCGAGGTCAGCTCTAAAGCGGATGCCGTCACGCATGCGGCGAGCGTCGCTGCGGCTTCTTCCTGCTCGCCGGCGGCCAGCTGCGCGGAGGCGAGCTCTGTTCCTACGCGATGCGTTTGCGCTTGGTAGAGTGGCGTGAGCCGCGCAATCGCTTCGGTGGGTTTGCCGGTGAGCACGGAGGACGCCGCGCAAACGCGTGTGGCATCAGCCATGAGCTCCGCGTCGTTGCATCCATCAAGCACCGGTTCGCAAAGCGAGCGTGCGTCCTCAGCTAGTGTGCACATCGTCTCTCGCGCACGTTCTTGTGCCTGCTCGTCATCAGGCGCGTCCTGGCAGATGCCGATCGCCACGCGGTTTGCAGCGCTCAGCAGCTCTGATGCCAAGCGAACGAGCAATTTCCAACACGAACGATGCTCGCGTGCGCGCATTCGAACGTACGTCGCCCCTTGAGACGCATCGGCAGCGAGCTTCTCGCGGGCAGTTTGCGCGCACGTCTCGATTTCGGCGTCGGTGAGGTGCGCTCGCCAATCAAAGAGCTCGTCAATGCTGAGCGCGAATTGCGCCGCAATGCTTGGTAGCAGCGCCGCGTCGGGCATGCTCTGACCAAGTTCCCACTTGGAGACGGCTGCTTTGGTTACTCCTAAGCGGCGCGCGAGTTCCTCCTGCGTGAGGCCGAGCGCATTGCGTTCGCGGGCAACGACAGCTCCTATACGGTTGTCCATGGCGGTCCTTTCGCTTGGAAACGATACCCAGATGCATCCTGCAACCATTGTGCGATGGATAAATCGGCAGGTAAAGCGAGTAATAGTTGACCTTTGCGGCTTGCTCGTCAACCGTGCGGTAGCCGGCGTGCGCGTCCAGCTGCGACCGCCGCGGCAACCGGCACCCAGGCTCGCGGGCGCCCCGTGATCGGTCCCAACCCTGCAGGCGGTAGACGTCGCCGGACCCAAGTGCGCGGACGCCCCGTGCACGGCCCCAACCCTGCAGGAGTAGACGTCGCCGGCACCCAGGCACCCAGGCGCCCCGTGCCCTAGGGCTCTTTGCTAAGAAAATCGTCGTAAAGTTTGTCGATAATTGCATTCAGGAAGCGATAAATTGTTCGATAATTTCTTTCGGAATCCTCATTTCCTGATACAAGAGGGCAGTGCGCGGAGATTTCGCTCCCAAACGCTTGATGGCGTCAGCGACATGCGGATCGCGCGGAATCCCATAGGCAGTGAGCTTCTCGACGAAACGTTTGGTGTTGATGAGGTCTTGGTATGAGAGCCGGAGTATCGGCATGCGGTACATGGTGAGCTGCGCCTCGCGGTGTTGCTCGTCGGCCAGCGTGCGGATGGCCGTTTGGCCGGGCCGCGCTGCATCTCGGGTGTACTTGATCATGCCGTCGACCTCGCCGATAACCGATCGTCCGCTTGCATGCTGCCAGAAGAAATCGACGCGATACGAGCGATCGGATTCAAGCGGGCGCGGAAGCTCGACCTGGAGGTCCGGTAGCGCGAATCCTTGGGTAATCATGAGCGCTCGAGCTACTGATTCCGCCCAGCTCTCGCTGCGCGCGTTGGCATAGCTCAGGGTGCCGATAGCGCGGCTGATGTTGGCGCACCCTTTGCCGAAGCGCGCGAACGCGTCCTGAAGACGCTGCGGCCCGCTGTTCAAAAGCGCAAGCCCTCGGTCAGCGAGAGGGAGCCCCTCGACAAACGTGCTTGAGCGGAGGCAGTCAAACAGCGTCCGCTCGAGCGAGGTGACGCGCACGCCCTCGACGACGGTTTCGCTGTCCCCCTCGATGACGTGCCAGATGGCGTTGCCGCCAGATCGTCGCATTGCGCGCGTGTTCACGACATGAACCGCATCCATGCGGCGGTAGGTGAGCGGCAGCCCCCACACAAGAGCTGCGGATTCATGGCAAAACGTCCACGAGGGATGCAGCTTCTGCAATCCGCGTACGATGTGGAGCGCTTGCTCGTCGGGGCGAAGCGCATTCCAGTATGCCGTGCGAGCAAAGAGCGAGCGGCGCGGCCGTATCACGTGCCCTGCGCGTGCCCGTTGGTTCAGCAGGCGGGCTGTGCGCTCACTTGGGGCAACCAAGCAGGTTTTGGAACGCTCTGCCTCGGCAAACAGCCGGTCAAGTTCTTGGTCAACAGCCCTGCTCATACGGGCCTCCCCACATAGCCGAAAGCCGTAAAGCGCCACAACGGCGTGCGATGGCGCAACGCAGCGCCCCATCTCTCAGAATTATCGAATAATTTGTAGAAAGTAGGAACGAAAAATCGATAAAAAGTTCGACAATTCAGCTACAGAAAACGCCGAATCGGTATAGAACGGTCATGTGCGCAAAAAGCTCTGTTGGAACAAGGCCGGATTCCGCCACCTTCCGGATGCGAAGACTCTGAGAAAAATCGTTGACCCTGCAGCTAGATGCGGTATACTTCTACGGTCATTTGCAGAGCCCCGTGAATCTCTGTTACGACACGTCTTATTGGAGGAGTCCGAAGTGATTTCAAAGTCGACTCACTACGCCAAGCAGGGTGAGGTCGCCCGCAACTGGGTCCTCATCGATGCTGAGGGCAAGGTGCTCGGCCGTCTGGCCACGCAGATCGCCATGATCCTGCGCGGCAAGAACAAGCCGCAGTACACGCCCAATTCCGACTGCGGCGACTTCGTGGTGGTCATCAACGCCGATAAGGTCCAGCTTACCGGCAACAAGGCCGACCACAAGACCTACTATCGCCACACCGGATACAACGGCGGCCTCAAGGCTGAGAGCTTCCGCACGGCGATGGAGAAGCACCCGGAGAAGGTCATCGAGCGCGCTGTTCGCGGCATGCTCCCCAAGACCACTCTTGGTCGCAAGCAGCTCGCCAAGCTCAAGGTCTATGCTGGCTCCGAGCATCCGCACGCTGCGCAGAATCCCGTCAAGATCGAGGTGGAGGCATAAGCTATGGCTGAGAACACCGTTGTCTATCAGGGCACCGGGCGCCGCAAGAACGCCGTGGCCCGTGTCCGTCTCGTTCCCGGTACCGGCAAGGTGACCGTTAACAAGCGTGATGCTGCCGAGTACTTCGGCCGTCAGCAGCTGCTCGATGGCGCCCTCGCCCCCTTCAAGGCGACCGATACCATGGGTTCTTTCGACGTCATCGCGCTGTGCGATGGCGGCGGCATCTCCGGCCAGGCCGGAGCGCTCCGTCTGGGCATCGCCCGCGCGCTCCTCGCTGCCGGCGATTACCGTGCTGACCTCAAGCGCGCTGGCTACCTGACCCGCGACTCCCGCGTGGTCGAGCGCAAGAAGTACGGCCTCAAGAAGGCCCGTCGCGCTCCGCAGTTCTCCAAGCGCTAAGGTCTTATCGGCGTTATACCGATTCCTTTGCGGAGCCCACCGATTCGATCGGTGGGCTCTTTTTCTTTGCGCGTTCTCGCAGGCAGACGGTTGTGTGAGAGATGGAGCGGCGACGCGCCCGTGCGTGGAATGGAGCGGCGGCGCGGCCGTGCGTGGGTTGGCCATGGCGCGTGAAAGGGCGTGCTGCGCTGGCACGCGGCTGCGCGAGGGCCGAGCCGGCGGGCGGCTGCGCGAGGGGCCGCGCTGGCAGGGTGCCCGCGTGAGGGTAGCGTCGAGCGCTTCAGGGCGGGGCGGCGACTCGATGGGTTCGAATGCTCCCCGCTCCATTCGATTTGCGGTACGATAGTGCCGATTCAATTCCGTCTGAGCTCATTGGTTGTTCCAAGGGGGATCATGCTCAAATCGTTTTTGAAATCGCTTCGCCTGCACGGGCGCGATAGCGTGCTGCTTTCGCCTCTGGCCGGCAAGGTGATCCCGCTCTCAGACGTCAAGGACCCCACGTTTGCCTCGGGCTCGCTTGGCGATGGCGTCGCGATCGAGCCAACGGGCAGTAAGGTCGTTGCACCCTCTGACTCAAAAATCCAGGCGATCTTCCCCACGGGCCATGCCGTCGCGCTCCATACGAACGAGGGGCTTGATGTGCTCATCCACGTTGGGCTCGATACCGAAAAGCTCGATGGCCGCCATTTCACCGTCCATGCTGCGGTGGGCGATACGGTCAAGAAGGGCGACGTCCTCATTGAATTCGACCGCGACGCGATATGCAAAGAGGGGTACGATATTACCGCACCTATTCTGATATGTAATTCCGTCGAGTTTTCCAGCATCAAGGGGAATGTTGGGGACACGGTTTCTGAGCTGGAACAGCTCATCACGGCGCGCGAACGGTAGCGCGCGGAACCTAGGCACGTCGAGCCAATCGGGCTCGCAGTCATACCCAGGTGAAAGGGGTTCGGTATGCTGAAGATCGTCAGCGCGCGCGACTACGATGACATGAGCCGCAAGGCGGCCAACATCATCTCCGCTCAGGTCATCCTGAAGCCGGATACGGTGCTGGGCCTTGCCACGGGCAGCACGCCCATTGGCGCGTATCATCAGCTCATTGATTGGTACAAGAAGGGCGACGTCGACTTTTCCCAGGTTCGTACCTATAACCTGGATGAGTATCGCGGCTTGAGCCACGACGACCCGCAGAGCTATCACTATTTCATGCGTGATAACTTCTTCGATCACATCAACATCGACCTGAACAACACGCATGTGCCCGATGGCGCCAATCCGGATGCCGAGGCGGCCTGCGCCGAGTACGACAAGATGGTTGCCGATGCGGGCTACCCCGATCTTCAGCTTCTTGGAATTGGCAACAACGGCCACATCGGCTTCAACGAGCCCGATGACCACTTCTCTAAGGGCACGCATTGCGTCGACCTCACCGAGTCCACGATTAAGGCGAACAGCCGTCTCTTCGAGCGCGAGGAGGACGTGCCGCGTCAGGCGTACACCATGGGCGTGCAGACCATCATGTACGCCCGCATGATTCTCGTGGTCGCCAACGGCGCGGCCAAGGCTCAGGCTGTTCACGATATGTGCTTTGGCCCGGTTACGCCGCAGTGCCCTGCCTCGATTCTGCAGCTGCATCCGAACGTGGTCCTCGTTGCCGACAAGGAAGCGCTTTCGCTCTGCGAGTAGGGTGAAATAAAGAAGCTCATAGGGGTCATTCCGCCTGATTGGAAAGGGGCGCTCTCTTCGCTGGGGAGCGCCCCTTCTTTGCATGGAGGGTCCCGCTTTCGATACCACCAAAGTTCATTCAGGGCACGGTTTATGAGAGAGCATAGAAGAGATCGTGCTCGATAAAGGCTTTTGGACGTCGCGTAGGTTCATTCAAGGCGCAGCCGCTTGACACGAGGGTTAGCTGTTCCATCGTGGATGGCGGCCGCGCCTTTTGCTGTTGGATGAGTGCCGGCGCATGATTCTCTATCCTATGCAGTTTTCAACAGAGCTTCTAGGTTTTCAACCGAGACGCGCCAGAGCGGGCTGCAATCTGAACAAATACTGGTAAGAACGGGTTCTCACGGCATGTAGAGAGGTGTTCCTAGTTGGTTCAAGTGTGCAATCAAAATTCTGTGAGAGGGGTCGCATAATACGTAGACGGTTTTGTGTGAGACCTAGAATGTGTCATTTGTGTTGTACGAGATGTCGGGTGGACCATTACACGGCCCATTAACTGCTATAACGCGAAAACCATTTATTGACACAGTAATGTACCCCCACCTAAACAAAATCTGATCCTATTCTAAATCGGTGCGATGTTTGCAGGGACACGTCGCGGTATGTGGCCGCATGTCCCGGTACCGTGTGTTGTAGGGAAGGATGAGGAGTTGGGGATGAACACGACGGTAAAGAAACGCAAGAGTTCAGCGCCTTCAACGAAAGCAAGCAAGACGGGTCGTAGGCGCGTGCGCGAGACGGAGGTCGGGCGCGTTCACGACGCGCAGTGGCCGTTGCCCATGGGGCCGAGTTTCACGGTTGCGAGGACGCAGTTCATTCGAGAGATGGTCCGGTCAGTGCGACGATCGGGGGTCGTCGTGCTATGCGCCCCGAGTGGATTCGGCAAGACTGCCTTGCTGCTGCAGTTTGCCGACGAGGTACGCAGAGATCCCGGTAGGGGAACGGCTCGCGTGGTCGATGCGCGAGAGGCGATGCTCGACGAGTTGATTGTTCAACTCGATGCGATTGAACGTGAATGCGCGCAGGTACCGCACCCGGTCATTGCCATCGACGACCTTCCCGCTTTCGAGGGCGATGCGGCAAAGGAGTTTGTCGCCCATGTGCGCGGCATGCGCGAGCAAGGTGTGGAGTTTGCCATCGCCTGCACGCCATTGGCTGGAGAAACGGTGCGGTTGCTCTCAGATTCGGCGAAGCTCACGGCCAAACAGCTCGCGGTGCGCCCGCGCGAGTTCGCTGAGTGGTCGCGCGTGCTCGCCATTTCCAGCAAGCTCGATGTATATAAGCTCACCCAGGGCGTACCGGCGCTGGTGGCGGCCTTGCAGGCGACGGTCGATACGATGGGGGAGGAGCGGCAACCGCTTGCCACAGCGACCTGCAATCTGTACAGTTCGGTCCTCGACGAGCTGGAGCGATCCGATGACGCGATCAGAATACTTGCGGAAACGCTCCTCCTCGTGGGAAGTGGGTCCCTGAGGGATTTTGCGGCGGCGGGAACGCCGGTGGATATGTCGTGTCTGCAGCGGCTCGTGCATGATTATCCGGTTTTCGGATACGATGCCACAACGAACAGCTTCGCGTGCATGGGGGCAGACGAGGGCGTTTTGCAGCCAATAGGAGAGCGTATCGCGAAGGGCATGCCGCAGATTGTGCGCCGTGCCGTGCGCATCCAAGTGAGAGCAGGGAGAGCGGGCCGGGCGGTTGAGCTTCTGGACCGATTTCTATCGCCCACCGACGCTCTCCATGTGTTGTCGCACGATCCTATGCGATTTGTGCTTTCAGGGCAGGCCCCCTTCATCAATAGGATTGTCGGCGGGTCGAAAGGTTTGGAGGAGCAAACGAATGCCGATCCCAACCTCGAGCTTGCCGTGTATGGCGCGGCGCTCATCTCGGGCGATATGCGCCTTGCTCGCACCCTGGCGGGTACGTTTGCGATACAGGCGGAGGGCCTTGCTTCGCGCATTGATCAGCATGATTGGGAAGTGGCCCGCGCATTGGGGTCTCTTTGGTCCTCCTGTCGTGGCGTCGGGCTTCCGGAGGTATCGGGGTTTGCAGCGCTTTCTCCGGGTTCCTGCCAAGATGCAGAGGCGCTTGCCCTTCATGAGCGCTGTTTTCGCGGCCTCATCGAGCAGGGAACATGGACGGGCGAGGTCGAGCGCTTCCTGGAGCGTCGAGTTGGAAAGCCCTTTCCGCTCGCCTCGGATTCGGTTGCCTGCGGGATTGACATCCCGAATCTTCTGCTCACCTGCGATGTGCTGCTTGCGGAAGCGCTCACTGGAGTGCTCGGTCGCATCGATGAGCGAGATGTCGCACTTGCGGCGCTCGTCGAGCCGCTCCGTGAGCAGCGCCTGCTGCCAATCTTGAACCACGTGCGGCTCGTGTGTTCGGTCCGAAGGCTTCTTTCGGGCACCCCGCTGGTCGACGAGCAAGCGGTGGTAGATGCCAACACGCTGGCGGTGAGGACGTCCGACCTGTCACTGCAGCTGTTCAGCGCGATTATGGAGGGATGGCAGGATCTCACGGTCAATCAGGCGGGCAGCGCGCGGTTCCGCGGGCAGCAGGCGGCAAGGCTGGCCGATGCCCGCCATCCGTTTCTAGCACGCGGAGCGTTCTTTCTCGAGCGAGTAGCGAGCCTGCGCAGCATATCGCAGCTCGCCATTCGCGAGGAAGCGGGCGCAATCGATCTTAACCGGCGCGACGTGGATGCCGAGGATGCGTGGGCTTGCGCGCTCTACCTGTCTGCAGCCCATTGCGATGCAGAGCTGACAGCGTGGTGCTCGCTGCAGAAGGACACGCTGTTCACCCCCTCGTTCAGGCTGTTCGCACGTTTGGCGCTTTCGGTGATGGGCGAGAAGGCGGACGCGCTTCGAAGGATGCTGCCCCGCCCCATGCTTCCGTACTACATCTTGGATGTCGGCGTGGTGTCCGCCCCATTGTTCGACGAGCCCGATCGCGCGGCCAAGCAGGAGGAGGCGGTGGGGCACATTACCTTCCGCATGCTCGGAGGGTTTTCGATTGAGCGCAACGGGCACATCATCACGTCAAACATCTGGAAACGCAAGAAGACGGGCATGCTCGCGGCCCGCCTTGCCTTGGCACAGGGTGGGCTTGTTGATCGTCAGGTGCTGTATGACGAGTTCTGGCCCGAGATGGATTACAAGCACGCTCGCGAAAACCTCTACGCAACGGTATCGATGCTTCGGCATTCGCTCGGCGAGAACGGGAAAGATGGGCCGCAGTACATCGTGCTTCAAGGGGGAAGCATTGGCGTCAATCCGGAGTTCATTTCTTCAGATGTGCAGTTCTTCGAAAAGCTCGCGCGCATCGTGCTGCTCGGCCATGTGCAGCTCAGCGCTCCAAAGACCATAGAGCTCTGCCTGCGCATCGAGCAACTCTATACAGGGCCGCTATTTGTTCCCACGGACGGCGTCACGACGTACTTCCAAAGGATGAAGCACGTGTTGCAGTCGAAGTTCATCGACTGCATGGTTCGCGGAATAGATGTTGCCCTCGCCGAGGAGGACCTGACATCGGCACTTTGGATGGCGGAGGCTGGTCTTCAACAGGACGCAACGAGAGAAGACTTGATGCGCAGCGCAATGCACGTTTACGACGAGCTGGGACGGCGAAAGGATATCGTGGAGCTCTACGGCGCGCGCATGCAGAGCTTGGAGATGCAGGGGAAGGGAGGCCCGGAGCCGGAGACGAAGCGGCTCTACCGTGAAATCATCGAGCGGTATCGATTGCGCAGCATCATGTAGTGGCGATAACACTCGTCCACGCGGTTCAGCTGGGCCTTGGGGCCTAGCCTCGGGGTCTGGGCGAACATAATCCGGCTGGGCCTCGAGGTCTAGCCGGTGGAGCTAGTCGAGCTTGATCTTTTCGATGTCATCTCGGGAAGTTTCGCGGTAGATCGAGAACTTCCTGCCGATAACCTGGACGACTTCAGCGCTGCAGCGCTCAGCGAGCTCGCTGGCGGCTTCGCGGACGTCGAGGCTCGAGGTGTCGAGCACTGAGCATTTGATGAGCTCGTGTGCCTCGAGCGCGGCGTTCGCCTGCTCGACCGTGCCGTCGTTCACGTCTCCCTTGCCGATGATGATGGTGGGGTTGAGATGGTGCGCCAAGCTACGCAGCTGCCTGATGTTCTTGCCGGTCAATGCCATGGTTTTGCTCGCTTTCCGGGTGTGCTCGCATGCATGTTCTATAAGTCCGAACACGATACCGTAAAGAGCTAGTCAACGGCAAGGATGCATGTGAGACTTCACAGCTTCTGAGCAGGGAGGCCTTCACGTTTCGCGTGGGCGGGCCCTCGCCCGGCGGCAGCTATCTCCCGGCCGGCGCCGTGTGGCGTCGGGGGTGCAGCGCGTATCTTGTGTGAAGGAGCACGTGCGGAGAACAAGGAGGGCGCGGTCTCTGCCTGCGTCTTTTCGGTGCGTGCGCGGTGCGTATTTGCCTGCGCCGTCGTTTGCGCAGGATGCACTCAAGGGCAGCAACTATATATTGTGATACCGTTCGCGGAATGACACAAGATATTGGATGCGTGTTGACGGGATGTTGATAGAATCGAATACAGCTGTCGCGGCTTCGGCTCTTGGGCCGGAGTCGCTCCTATTCTGTCCGCACGCGGCGCAATACTCCATGCAACGCGAAGCGCCCTCAAGAAAGCGAGGCATATCCATGGCGACCACGATTGACGAGCTCGTAAGCCGCCGGTTCACATGCGATCTCGAGCGGCCCGAAAATGTCGGGAAAACCGTCTACGACCTGTTTGATTGGTCGAAGCGCGACGTGCTTCTTACGGACTATAAAACGGGCAAGACGCTCTGCGAGATGCACGATCTTGAGTTTCCCGCGAGCTATTCCCAAAATGCGGTGGACATCATCGCGTCCAAGTATTTTCGCCGGGCCGGCGTTCCCGGCACCGAGCATGAGGTGTCGCTCCGCCAGGTGGCGCATCGCATGGTCGATTTCTGGGTCGCCGCGCTCATAGAGGAAGGCATGATCGAGGAAGGCGAGCAATCGCAGATACTGTACGACGAGCTCGTTTACCTCATCTTGGACCAGCGGTTCGCCCCGAATTCCCCGCAGTGGTTCAACACCGGGCTCAAGCGCTCGTACGGCATAGCCGGCGAACCTCAGGAGATGTATTACGTAGACCCTCAGAGCGGCGAGGTCGTCGAATCGATCGACCAGTACACCCGAAGCCAGGCGAGCGCGTGCTTCATCGTGAGCGTCGAGGACAAGCTGTTGGGCGAGCACTCAATCTCGGATGAATATGTGACGGAGACCAAGCTCTTCAAGGGCGGGTCGGGCACCGGCTCCAACTTCAGCGCGCTTCGCGCCGAGGGCGAGAGGCTCTCGGGAGGCGGTGTTTCGAGCGGCGTCATGAGCTTCTTGCGCGGCCTCGACCGCAATGCCGACGCCATCAAGAGCGGCGGTACCACGCGCCGGGCCGCAAAGATGGTTTGCCTTGACATCGACCACCCGGATATCGAGCAGTTCATCACGTGGAAGGCGAAAGAGGAGGACAAGGCCCTCGCCCTCATGAAGATGGGTTACGACGGCGATATCAACGGCGAGGCCTATTCCACCGTCTCGGGCCAGAACTCCAATAACTCGCTGCGCATCGACAACGAGTTCATGGCGAAGGTTATGGAGCTGCCGGAGAATCCTGAGGTGACCTACGAGCTCAAGGGGCGCGTGGACCCATCGTTCGATCACGAGGTTTCCGTCAAGCACATCTGGGACACGTTTAACGAGAGCGCGTGGCGTTGCGCCGACCCGGCCCCGCAGTTCAGCGATACGTTCAATGAATGGCACACCTGCCCGGGCGGCGAGGACGGTGTGGTGGGCGCGAGCTACAACCGCCTGAACTCCACGAACCCGTGCGGCGAGTACGCATTTCTTGACGATTCGAGCTGCAATCTCGCATCGATCAACGTCTACCGTTTCTACGATCCCGCGACGGACCGCTTCGATGTCGAAGGGTACGAGCATGCAATCGACTTGATCCAGCTCGCGCTCGAGGCGTCCATCGCATGGGGCCAGTTCCCCACGAAGGACATCGCGCGCAAAACCTATCGTTTCCGCGCCACGGGCCTCGGCATCTCTAATCTCGCGAGCCTGCTCATGGCGAAGGGCCTGCCCTATGATTCTGCTGCCGCCCGCGCCCTTGCTTCGGCACTTGTGGGCACGCTGACCGGGCGCAGCTACACCGCTTCCGCCATCATGGCGCGCAAGGTGGGGCCGTTCGATTGCTTCGATATCAACAAGCGCCATATGATGCGCGTGATTCGAAACCACGCGCGTGTGGCGGGCGCCCGCAACGATGCCTTCGAGGGCCTCACCGTCGAGCCGCCCATCGTAGACTTCGACCTGCTCACCGCTGCGGGCGAGGAGGAACTCGCCTCGGCGCTCATCGAGAGCTGGACGTTTGCCGAGGAACTCGGCGAGCGCTACGGGTATCGCAACGCGCAGGTGAGCGTCATGGCACCGACGGGCACCATCTCGTTCGCTATGGACTGCGGGGCCACCTCCATCGAGCCGTTCTTTAGCCACATGGCGTACAAGAAGCTCTCGGGCGGCGGGTTCATGACCATCGCGAACCCGGTGATCGGCGATGCCCTGCGCCATCTGGGCTACACCGAAGACGAGGTGGAGGACATTCTCGCCTACGTGCAGGCAACGGATGAGAATGGCATGATCGTTGACGGTAAGATTGAGGGTGCGCCGCATCTCAAGCGCGAGCACCTGCCCGTGTTCGACACGGCGAATGTTTGCGGCTCGGGCGAGCGCTTCATCGCTCCGCGCGGGCACGTGCTCATGGTGGCGGCGCTCACGCCGCTCGTCTCCGGTGCCATTTCCAAGACGGTGAACTTGCCGCGCGAGGCTACGGTGCAGGATTTCAAAGACGTCATCATGCTCGCCTGGCAGACAGGTTGCAAGGGCATCACGCTCTATCGCGATGGCTCCAAGAACGCGCAGCCGCTCAACACGACGCTTGCCGACGACACCGACGAGAAGGATTTGGCCGAGCTCTCGTACGAGGCGTTGCTCGCATATGCGCGCGACGCACAGGGGCTCCTCGCCACCGCCCAGAAGCCTGCCCAGCGTAAGCGCATCGTGGGCATCCGCGACGGGCGCACGCATCTGGCGCAGATCGACGGTGTGAAAATCTACACGACGGTGAACCGAAACGATGCGGGCAAGATCTCCGAGCTCTTCGTAACGACCGACCGTGAGGGCACGACCATCATGGGCCTTCTGAACTCGCTTTCGAAGACCATCTCGGTCATGCTGCAGTACGGCATTCCGCCGGAGAGCATCTCCAAGATGCTGCGCGGTCAGATGTACGAGCCCTATGGCTTTGTTCAGAGCCATCCGAACATCAAGTACGTGACGAGCATCTCGGACCTTATTTCCAAGGTGATCGATATCGAGTTGGGGGACTACACGCGCGTGCAGGTGAAGCCTGAGGGCTGGAGCCAGATTGCTGGCGCCACGCCCGCGCCGCCGGCGGCCGTGCCGCGCGTGGCCGAGCCCGATCCCGACGAGGAGCCAGTAGCTACCGAGGAAGAGCTTTCGCGTCTTACGGCGGTGAAGGAGCAGGAGCTTGCCGAGGAGACGGGCGCTGTCGATACCGGCGATGTCTATACGGCGGCTTTTGTGAACGAAGCCGTGCATGACGCCGCCCTTCACGGAGAGCGCCTGTATGACGGAAGCACCTGTCCGACCTGCGGTAGCTCCCGCATGGTGCAGAACGGAACGTGCAAGGTGTGCATGGACTGCGGTACTACGACGGGGTGCAGCTGATACCGCTCGATAACCCATACGCGTCTTGGCATCCGGGTGCGTCTTGCCATTCGGATGCCTGTCCGCGCGGTATCGTCTGCCTGCGAGGTGTCGTTCACCGAGATCAAGGGTGTCTGGCTGCAATCCGTACCTTTTTGGTGGGGAGCCGGGGCTTCGAGGCGCGCGATGGTAAGCTGAGGGCTCGTTACGCGAGACAAGGGAGTTCCCATGTCACGAGAATCCAAGCCCTCTCAGCCTCATCAGGCACCATCTTCTCGGCGGCCTGCTCATCGCTCCGCGCCTGCCGCGGGCGGCTCCCAGTCCCAGGCAGCCCATCACTCCGTGCCTCCCGCTCGCGGTGTCCAGCGCTCTGAGGCCGCTTATCGTTCCATACCCGCCGCTCGCGGTGCCCATCGCCCCGTGCGAACTGGAGGCATCCACCGTTCCGCATCCGCTGCAGGCGCCCATATGCGCGCGCCCGAGCGCGAGGTTCCTCGGTCTGCGGCGTCTGTCGGCCGCACCGCTGGAGCCCATGCGAGCGGCGCTGCTCAGGCGCCTATCAACGCCGTTGACGCGGCTCACCGGGCCGCCCGATCCGACGCCGGGCAGGCTGAGCGGTTCCGTCGAGAGGCGGCCGGGCATGCGGTTGCCACAAAAGCATCGCCTGGGGCGGGCAGATCGGGCCGCGCACTCGTAGTCGTCTCGGCGTTCGTTGGCATTGCGCTCGCGGTGGCGTTGCTCGTTGTGGTGGGAAGCGCGGTGGTCGGCGCCTTGCTGCAGGACGAGCAGCCTCGTACTGAGGTTGCGGCAAACGATAGCGCGGCGAGTACAACGCCCGAGGACGTGTTCGTGCTCGCCACGGACGGCGGGACGATAGAGCTCGATGGCTCGGCCTACTCGCTCGTCTCGTCCGGTGATGGGTATTCCTTTGCCAGCCAGCGAGTGGGCTCGACGGATGAGCCCATGGCGCTTTTTGAGGTCACGGGAGAGCCGGTCGGCTTCGCGATTCATCGCGGCACGTTTTATGTGGTGTCAAATGCGGACGGCTCATGTTACGTGCAGTCTTTCGTTCCGAGCGACGGGTCGATCCCTACGGATTACTACAGCGGCGCAGGCACGATTTCGACCATCGATATCAAGAATGCACAGCTCATTCTCACCGATGACGCGGGCGAGCAGCACGCTATCGATTTGCCGCAGGGGTAGGCTGTGCCCTGGGGTTGGCTCGCGAGGCAGGCGGCAGGGAAGTTGGGTATGTGGAAGCGGTCACCGATCTGCTCTGCCGAATATCACTCGCAGCTACAGGTAGGCAAGGAGCGAGACGTAAGATTGGGCGCTTTCGGGAACGGAGAGCGTAAGCTCTTGGCCCAAGGCATCAACTGTGACGTATGAGGGGTCGGCATAGGTGGTGACCGTTGCGCTGGCTCCTTGGTAGGTGGTGTTGAACGTTCCGGTTGCGGATGCATTCGAGGGAAGTGTCGTCACGCTCCACGATTCGATGTTGAGCTGGTCGATGGCGGAGGTAACCTGGCTCTCGCTCATGCCGGTTGCCGAGGCGATAGCCGAAACGTTCTCGCGCAGCGTGCTGTCGATCTGACCCTTGATGCCCGATGCGTCGAGGGCGGCGTTGGCAACGCCGGTGCCGATCATGTCTTCGAGCGGCGTGCCTTTGAGCGCAAAGTTCCACGCGGCTGAGAGCACGCCCAGCACGATCACAATTCCCAATAAGGTTCCGGCAATGGCCCGCGTAACCGTTCTCAAATTCTTCCGCCTCCTCAGCCCCGTTTACGTCTTGCATTTCCGTATGCCCAAACAGCCTGCATCGATCTCTATCTAGTGCGAGGCTCCCAAAAAGCCCACACCGGTCAAGCCCGCGGCAGCGCCCATCGCCCCATGCGCTCGTACCTGACCTTTGCTCTGCAAGTACGCAGCGCAGGCCCCTCCGCCTTTTCTCCGGGGCGAGTTCCGCAGCGTCTCGTAGCTGCGCTGCGAGACGCGAGGACTGCTCGAGCCCGGGAGAAAAGGCGGAGGGGCCGCCGGGAACCTAGTTCTTGAGCGAATTGAGTGGTGCCGGGAATCGTCCGCCGCGGTGCGCAAAGACCGTACCGGCGTGCGGGTTCACCTGCATGACCGGAGCGCGTCCAAAAAGACCGCCGTACTCGACCGTGTCACCCACGCCCTTGCCGATGGCAGGGATCACGCGCACGGCCGTCGTCTTGTTGTTGATCACGCCGATAGCCATCTCGTCGGCGATGATGCCCGCAATCGCCTCGATCGGCGTGTCTCCGGGGATGGCGATCATGTCCAGGCCCACCGAGCACACGCAGGTCATAGCCTCGAGCTTTTCGAGTGACAGGGCGCCCGCCTCGACTGCTTCGATCATGCCAGCATCTTCCGACACGGGGATGAACGCGCCCGAAAGGCCGCCCACGCTCGAGGTGGCCATGACGCCGCCCTTCTTCACGCAGTCGTTGAGGAGCGCCAGCGCCGCGGTGGTGCCGGGGCCGCCGCAGGTGCCCACGCCGATGATCTCGAGAATGCGCGCCACCGAGTCGCCGATAGCGGGCGTCGGGGCGAGCGAGAGGTCTACGATGCCCTTCTCCACGCCCAGGCGCCGCGCAGCCTCGCGGCTCATAAGCTCGCCGGCGCGCGTGATCTTAAATGCAGTCTTCTTGATTTCTTCAGCCACTTCCATCATGTTGGCGGTCTCGGGCAGTTGCTCGAGCGCGGCGGCCATCACGCCGGGGCCGGAGACGCCCACGTTGATGACGGCGTCGGCCTCGCCGGAGCCGTGCACGGCGCCGGCCATGAAGGGGGAGTCCTCGACCATGTTGGCGAAAACCACGAACTTCGAGGCGCCCACGGAATCCTCGTCTGCGGTGAGGCGCGCTGCATCGAGGACCGTCTGCGCCACCATGAGCACGGCGTCCATGTTGATGCCCGCGCGCAGACTCGCCACGTTCACGCTCGAGCACACGCGGCTCGTGTTGGCAAGGGCCTCGGGAATGCTTTGGATGAGCCGTCGGTCGGCGTCGCCAATGCCCTTTTGCACGAGAGCCGAGAATCCGCCAAGGTAATCGATGCCGAGGGTCTCGGCAGCGCGGTCGAGCGCGTGCGCGAGCGGGGTGAGGTCCTCTTCGGCGCAGCACGCAGCGATTTGCGCCACAGGGGTAACCGAGACGCGCTTGTTCACGATGGGAATGCCGTATTCGCGCTCGAGGCTCTCGGCCGTTTCCACCAGATGCTCGGCGGTCGACGTCACGTGGTCGTAGACCTTGGTGCACATGCGGCCCAGATCCTCATCGGCGCAGCCCATGAGCGAGATGCCCATGGTCACGGTGCGAATGTCCAGATGCTGCTCCGCGACCATGCCGCGGGTTTCGGCGATTTCTGCCGGGGTGATAGCCATAGGAGCTCCTGTCTGCCGTTTCACGTCCGTCTATTCTACCGTGGGCGAGTGCTAGGCTGCGTCGAAGCGCGGCGTTACCCGCACGTTAACATGAGAATGGTACGAACGTGGCACGCAGGCGATCGGCGTGCGAAGGCGAGGGCGGGCGCCTGCGGCGCGCGAGCAGGGCGTGCGGGCGAGAGCGGGGGCGCGGGTGCGAGCGGCATGCGAAGGCAAGGACGGGCGTGCGTTCGCGCGGCGTGCACGGCCGCGAGCAGGGCGTGCGGGCGAGAGCGGGGCATCCTTGCGCGAACGAGGTCCGCGGGCCCTGTGGTTATGCAGCCTGCACGTCACCAGTGGCGTAGTCGATATCCCAACCATTGGCGGTGTTGTAGACAAGCACCCGTTCATCGATGCTCCCGTCGTCGGTCCTGATGTCCACGACCACGGCGCGGGGGATGGTCTCGTCACCTTGATAGATGGGGGTCGCAGCGTACCAGAGCATGCCTTGCGGGTTTTGGTCGAGCCACGTGCGTGCGAGGTCTTCGGTGTAGCCCATACCACCGGGCGAAACATTGTCACCGATGTTTTGAGTGCGGGTGCCGGGCACGATATTCGCTGCTTCCATGGAACCGCCCAGGCTCCAGGCGACGAGATGGCTGCGGTTCCACAAGCGTCCGTGGTAGGTGCGTCTTCCGTCAATTCCCTCGATTGAGACCTCGGGGTTTATGCGCGGCCAGCCAACAGGGTCTGCAGGGTCGGGTGCGTTATTGCGGTCCTGAGCCCTCACGGCGGCGCGCATCTCGCCCGTGATCCAGCCGCCCGCCCAGGTGGCTCGCCCAAGAGCGTCGAGGTCACCGTAGGCAATGCCCGGATCGGCGCCTTCATCAACATCTTGCGCCGTGCCGAGCACGCGATAATAGTCGGGGTAGTCGTTAGCCGACCAGGAGAGATCTGCTTCGCCTAGCTGCGCGATTCCATTATTGGCCTGTTCAAGCGACCTGGTGTCGGTAGCCTCGCTAAAACCCGATGCTGCGAGCAGCGCGTCGAGCGGATTTGGCCCATCGACGGCGGCGTAGCCGCCCAGCGCGGCGAGCGCGGCGACGATAGCGGCGAGCCATCGGGCAAAACGGCTGGGCAAGCGGGGCATCATCTCTCCTTCGGTAGTGGGTGGGAGCAAAACTTGCCTCAAAGGATTGAATTTTGGGCTGAGGGTCAAGTAGCAGAAAATCGGGCGCCCTCGTGAGCTGGTGTTTCTTGCCACTGAGTAGGCAGTGTACTCAGGCTGTCCGCGAAAAAACGATCCTTTGACAGGAGTTTTGCAAAAACGGGCGAAGCATGGTCCTGCTTGCGCGCGTTATTGCCGCGCTTGGGCCATGCTTCGCCCATTGCGCGCATTCTCAACGGCGCGTGAGGCTGGCATCGACCTTGGGCGCCGTCGAGAATGCGCGCAGCCGGCATCACTCCTTGAGCACGTCTTCGACGATGCGCGCCGTCGCGGCGGCATCCTTGGCGTAGAAGTCCGCGCCAATCTGCTCGGCGTATTCTGGGGTGAGCACGGCCCCTCCGACGATGATCTTGACTTCCGGCGCCTCGCGGTGCAGAAGCTCGATCGTCTTTTCCATATTGGCGACTGTGGTGGTCATGAGGGCGGAAAGCCCCACGAGCTTGAGGTCGCGCTCGCGCACGGCATCGAGTATCGCGTGTGGGTCCACATCGCGTCCCAGGTCGAAGACCACGTAGCCATAGTTTTCAAGCAACATGCGAACGATATTCTTGCCGATATCGTGGATGTCGCCCTTTACGGTGGCGAGCGCAATGCCGCCTTTGTCGCCGAGCTCGCTGGCCGGCATGACCGCGCGGATGGTGTCAAAGCCCGCACGCGCCGCTTCCGCCGAGGCCATGAGCTGGGGAAGGAAGAAGGCTCCGCGGTCGAATCGGTCGCCAACCTCATCGAGCGCAGGGATAAAACATTCGTTGATGAGCTTCATGGGGTCACATTTTTGAAGTGCCGTACGCGTGGCGGCTGGCATATCGCCCTTGCGTCCAGTGATGATGAGATGGCGAATGGTGTCGTTCGCGTCGGCTGAAGAGGCGCCGGGCTCAGCGGCGCTACCGCCCGTGGTGCTCGCTGCGGCAGCGTTCATCGTGGCAGGTGCCGCCATGGCGTTGACGCTACCTCCAGTGCGGGGAGCCTCGGTGCGCCCATCGGCAACCTTATAGGGGTCGGGGGCGCCCGCGTAGCGCTCGATGAATGCGGCCGAGCCCTCGTCTTCGGAGTTCAGCACGCGGAAGCTGCGCACCACATCCATATAACGATCCGAGCCGGGGTTCATGATGGCGGCGTCGAGCCCCGCGCCGAGCGCGGCGGCGAGGAAGGTCGCGTTCAGGAGCTCGCGCGCGGGCAGACCGAAGCTCACGTTTGAGACGCCAAGCGAGGTGCGCACGCCCAGATGCTCTCGGCAGAGCTCGACGGCACGAAGGATGTCGAGCACTTGGTGCTGGTTCGTCGAGGCGGTCATGACGAGGCAATCTACGAGAATCCGCTCGCGGCCGATTCCATAGCGGGCGGCTTCCTTCACGATGCGCTCGGCAATTTGCAGGCGCGCTTCCGCCGTCGCGGGGATGCCGGCCTCGTCGAGCGTGAGGGCTACGATGTCGCAGCCGTAGTGCGCCGCGATGGGAAGCACCGCATCCATGCTCTCACGCTTTCCGTTTACCGAGTTGATGATGGGTTTCCCTGGGTAGCGTCGCACCGCAGCCTCGATGGCGACGGGGCTGGTCGAGTCGATTTGGAGGGGGAGGAGGGTCGAGCCCTGCAACTCCTCGCAGGCGCGCACCATCATGGCGGGCTCGTCGATCTCGGGCAGGCCCACGTTCACATCGAGCACGTCGGCGCCCTGTTCCTGCTGGCTGATGCCCTGGCCGACGATGTAGGCGAGGTCGCCGGTGCGGAGCGCTGCCTGGAGCTTCTTCTTGCCCGTCGGGTTGATGCGCTCGCCGATGACGGCGATGCGACGGCCGTCGAGCGTGGTGAGCTTTTGGGCGCTCGTGCAGGTGAAGGGGTGTGTCGCCTGTCGCGGCTCGGGCTTATGGCCGCCAAGCTTCTGGGCGAGAAGGCGGATGTAGGCGGGGGTGGTGCCGCAGCAGCCTCCAACGATGCCCGCACCGTCGGCGATTATGTCGCCCACTGCTTCTGCATAGTCTTCAGGCGTGATGTCGTAGACGGTCTGGCCATTTTCAACGCGGGGGAGCCCGGCGTTCGCCTGAACGATTAGAGGCTTGTTGGTCACAGCGAGCATGCGCTGCGCGAACGGGCGGATTTCCTTCGGTCCGAGCGAGCAATTAATGCCGAGGGCGTCCACCCCGAGCGCGTCGAGCGATGCGGCGGCGATCTCTGGCGAGGTGCCGAGGAACGTTCGGCCGTCGGCCTCAAAGGTCATCGTGGCGATGATGGGCAGGTTCGTACACTCCTTGGCGGCGAGCACGGCTGCTTTGACCTCGAGGAGATCGGTCATGGTCTCGATGACGATTAGGTCGGCGCCTGCCTGCTCGGCTACACGTGCCTGTTGGGCGAAGAGCGCGTACGCCTCATCGAACGAGAGCGTTCCAAGGGGGCGCAGCAGCGCGCCGATGGGCCCGATGTCTGCCGCGACATAGCGCGGATGCGCGGCGCGTGCCGCCTGCACCGCAGCTGTGAAGACCTCCTCAACCGACGCTGCGTCGCCGAGCTTGAGCGCGTTGGCACCGAAGGTATTAGTGGTGACCACCTCGCTGCCTGCTTCAACATAGGCGGCGTGCACGCGAGTGATGACCTCCGGGTTCATGAGGTTGAGGAGCTCGGGGACCTCGCCCGCTGCCATGCCCGCAGCTTGCAGCATGGTGCCCATACCGCCGTCGAAGAGCAGGTGACGCCGGCCCTCGAGGACGAGGCGCAGGTCCTTGTCGGCGATGCGAAGTGTGTCGAGCGTGCGCGGGCGATAGGTCTCGCCGGCGGCAAGTCGCTCGGTGAGTGGGGCGAGGGATGCGCTCGGCGCGGGGGTGGTTGAGGTGCCTGGGGAGGCAGGGGTAGCCGGGGCGGCGGGGGTGACGGTCATGCGAATCCTTTCGATAGATGCACGAGATTGTACGCTACCTTGCACGCTGCCGAGGGCTGCGAAGGCGTGTCGGGTATCTGGTGGCGGCGTGGGGAGGCTGCGAACCACGAGTGCCAGGCTGCTGGGTGTCGCCTTGCGTGCTGGCGGCAAGCAACGCGCCTGCCAGCGGTGAGCGCCTTGCCTGCTGGAAGCGGGCATCGCACCTGCCGGCAGTGAGCGCCTACCAGCAGTGAGCGCCTTGCGTGTTGGCGCGCGTGCCGCGCCTACCAGCAGTGAGCGCCGCGAGCGCGGAACGGACATCCCGATGCCACGCGACAACCCGCGCAAGAGCGCACTGCATCCGACGAGTGCGGATCGCCTTCGAAGAGCCCGATGAAAGCCGTGATGCTCTTGGTGGGCATGAGTAGGTTGGTTGGCGTGGCGGTGATGCCACAGAGTCGCGTGGCGTTGAGCGTGGCGAGCACCGTGGGCTGAGCGGCGAGCGGAAGGTCGCCGTATCCGGGGCTAAACCGTGTGTTGCAGGAAAGGCCCGCGGCTTGGGCGGCGGCTTCAATCTCGCAGTTGAGCGCATCGGCTGCGCTTTCCACCAAGGCGGAGCAGGCTGCATCAAAGACGGCTCCCTCGAGTGGGTTCTGGCTGCTCAACACGCGTAGGCGCTGCTCGGAGGCCATGCCGAGTGTGACGGCGAGAACGGCGACATATCGTGCGTCCTTGAGATGGCGGAAGATGTCGCGCCCTGTGAGCGCCAACGCTGTGCCCTCGAGCGCGATATGGCCCGCAGCAACTGGGGTTTGGTTCGCAGACACCGGGTGTTCGCGTTTCACCGGGGTGTCGTATGCCATTCCGCGGGGGAAGACTGCCCAGATGCCAGCGGGAGCTATGCGGGTCACGGCATCGGCCGCGACGGCATCGATGCGCTCGGCGAGCTCTGGCTCGATCTTTTGCCCGTGATATCCAAGGTAGCGGAGCATCTCGTCGCGGTCGAGCGGCACCGTTTTCGCCCCTGGCCGCCATACGCGTGGAACGCCCAGCGGCAAGGGCGCCCGTCCGGCTTCGCTTTGCCCTGTCCCCGTTTCGCGTTCGGCCACGATAGCTCCGGCGCTATCGGCCGAGCGCCTGCATCGCAGCGGACGCGACCGAGGGGCGGTTCATGGTATAGACGTGCAGGCCGTCCACGCCGTGCTCCTTGAGGTCTTGGAGCTGGCGGCATGCGTAGTCGATGCCCGCCTGCGCGAGGCTCGCCGGGTCATCGTCATATTTGGCCAGGAGCTTGATGACGGGCGAGGGGAGCGACGCCCCGCACATGAGCACCATGCGCGTGATCTGCTGCTTGCTTACAAAGGGCATGATTCCGCAGGTGATGGGCACCGTGATGCCGGACTTTTCGGCAAGGTCCAGGAACCGGTAGCAGTATTCGTTATCAAAGAAGAGCTGGGTAACGAAGAAGCTCGCCCCTGCATCCTGTTTGAGCTTAAGATGCTCGATGCTCGTCTCGAGGCTCTCGCATTCAATATGTCCTTCGGGATACGCTGCGCCGCCCACGCAGAATCCGGCCTCGATGAGCGCGGGGATGATCTGGGCCGCGAACGAGAAGTCGCTTGGGGCGCCGTAGAGCGGGCTGTCTTTCGTGGGGCGATCGCCGCGAAGGGCGAGCACGTTCTCCACACCAGCGGCCTTGTACTGGGCGATGCGCTCCTTGAGCCCTTCCTGCGTGAGCGAAATGCAGGTAAGGTGCGCCACAGAGTTGACGTTGAATTCGCTTTCGAGCATCGAGGCGATGGCGGCGGTCTGGGCGAAATTACCGCCCCCGCCGGCAGAGCAGGTGACACTGATGAAGTCTGGCCCGTAGGCGCTCAGCTTCTTTGCCGCGTCGTGGGCCTTGTCGAGGGTGAGCTCCCCCTTGGGCGGGAACATCTCGAACGAAACGGGGATCTTGCCTGCTGCGTGGGCTTTGGTAAAGATGTCGTCGACGTGCATGGTTCGCCTTTCGGTCGAGGTGCTCGAATCGTTGCCCTGTACAATGTCATGCGCCGTGTGGTGCCGCGAGGTCAGCGGGCCCCGGTGCACGGTGCCGCCGCCGAGGTGGCGCTGCCAAGCTGGCGCGCTGCGCGGTACCGCCGAAACAACGCCGGAGCAGCGCACCCGGCATGCCGCCCAGGCAGCGCGCCCGGCATGCCAACGACGGCGCTTCCGGCATGCCGCCGAGACGACGGGCACTGTTAGCATTATGGAAGCTGAGCGCACTGCTGTGAGGCTGATTTTAGAAATTATTTTTATCGCGTCCCGGTAGCGTGCCGTAACGAGCCTCCGCGGCGCTCATGCTGTTACACTAGCTTCTCGGAATGGTATCGCGCCCGCAACGCGTCCGAAATGCCGCGGAAACATGGCGCGACTACCCTGCTTTGTGTTCAGCAGGCAGTTGTTGCCGCGGTATGTGCGCGCGGCGCGTGAACGAAGGGAGCCTCGATGGCAGACCTAACCGATCGCTTCGGGACCATGGTGTTCTCGGAAAGCGTCATGCAGGATTACCTCCCCAAAGACGTGTACAAGACCCTCCTTGCAACCATCGAGGAAGGTGAGCCGCTCAACCTGGACGTTGCGAATGCCGTCGCGCACGCCATGAAGACGTGGGCGCTCGAGCACGGCGCGACGCATTACGCGCACTGGTTCCAGCCGCTTTCCGGCATCACGAGCGAGAAGCACGATAGCTTCCTCGAGCCGGCGGGCAACGGCACAGCCATCACCAAATTCACGGGCAAGGCGCTCATCCAGGGCGAGCCCGATGCGTCGAGCTTCCCCAATGGCGGCCTCCGCGCTACGTTCGAGGCACGCGGCTACACCGCATGGGATCCCACGAGCCCTGCCTTCATCAAGGACGAGGTGCTCTGCATCCCCACGGCTTTCTGCGGCTATAACGGTGAGGCGCTCGACAAGAAGACTCCGCTTCTGCGCTCCATGAAGGTGCTCGACACGCAGGCCAAGCGCGTGCTCGCGCTTTTCGGCAAGACGCCGAAGCGCGTGGTGCCGAGCGTGGGCCTCGAGCAGGAGTACTTCCTTATCAAGAAGGACGCCTACCGCAAGCGCCGCGACCTCGTTATTACGGGCCGCACGCTTTTCGGTGCGCCGCCGTGCAAGGGCCAGGAGCTCGAGGAGCATTACTTCGGCGCTATCCGCCCCTCTGTTTCCAAATACATGAAGGCGCTCGATGACGAGCTGTGGGCGCTCGGCATCCCGGCGAAGACCAAGCACAACGAGGTCGCGCCGTGCCAGCACGAGCTCGCGCCCGTGTATACCGAGCTCAACGAGGGCATCGACAACAACATGCTCGTGATGGAGAAGATGAAGCTCGTGGCCACGAATTTCGACCTCACGTGCCTGTTGCACGAGAAGCCGTTCGAGGGTATCAACGGGTCCGGCAAGCACAACAACTGGTCGATTAGCGCCGGTGACGAGAACCTGCTCGACCCGGGCGACACCCCGCTCGAGAACCTGCAGTTCGTGGTGTTCCTCACGGCGGTCATCGAGGCGGTCGACAAGTACCAGGACCTGCTGCGCATGTCGGTGGCGAGCTGCGGCAACGACCATCGCCTTGGTGCGAACGAGGCGCCGCCGGCGATTATCTCCATCTTCCTGGGCGACCAGCTCACCGAGGTCGTGCAGAAGATCATGGACGGCAAGGCGAGCGTCCACGCCACGCATGGCGTGCTCGACCTGGGTGCCGACGTGCTGCCCAACCTGCAGCAGGACAACACCGACCGCAACCGCACCTCGCCGTTCGCCTTCACGGGCAACAAGTTCGAGTTCCGTGCGGTGGGTTCCGAGGCTAACCCCTCCGACCCGAACCTCGTGCTCGATACCGCCGTTGCCGAGGCCCTGAAGGAATTCGCCGACGCGCTCGAGGGCACACCTGAGGACGACTTCGCCGAGAAGGCACTCGAGTACTGCAAGCAGAAGCTGATCGAGCACCGTCGCATCCTCTTCTCGGGCGACGGCTACTCCGACGAATGGCAGGCCGAGGCCGAGCGCCGCGGCTTGGCGAATCTTCGCACCACGGCCGACGCGCTGTCCGCGATGGTGGCTCCCAAGAACCTTGCGCTTTGGCAGAGCATGGGCGTGCTTTCCGAGACCGAGGCGTTCAGCCGCTACGAGGTGAAGCTCGAGAAGTACAACAAGCTCATGAACATCGAGGCCACGACGATGATTCGCGAGGCGCGCCGCACGTACCGCCCGGCGATTACCGCCTACGCCACCAAGGTCGCCAAGGGTCTGGAGACCATTCGCGCTGCCGGCGCCGATGCAGCCATGCAGTGCGAGCAGAACACGCTCAACAAGCTGTGCAACGGCATCACCGAGATCAACGAGTCCATCAAGGCGCTCGACGCGGTGCATCAGAAGGCCGAGGCGCTTCTCGACGCGCAGGGGCAAGCGAATTGCTACGCGCATGAGGTGAATCCCGCCATGGAGACGCTGCGTGCCGCGGTGGATGCCATGGAAGAGATCGTTGCCGCCGATTACTGGCCGGTACCGACCTACGACGACATCCTGTTCTACGTGTAGGGCGCACTCCCGGAAGAAGCCCCCGCTTCCTCCTTCGCTGGTCCTCGGAGCTCGGCTTTGCCGAGCTCCTGCGGAATCGCTCAGGAGGAAGCGGGGGCTTCCTGCGTTTACCCTGCCCGAAAGGCTAAAAGGGACGCTGTTGCGGGGCACTTGCAACTTTTGGGCACTCGGACGCCGATGGGCAGAGTAGCCGGAACCATGGCAAGCCGATGACCTGCTGTTTTGATAACGCTTAGACCGGGTATACTCGGCGAGTCTTCGGTCAAGTGCCCAAAAGTTGAAAAGGGCTCGTCGGCATCCGCTTTCTGGCCATGAGCTACGCTCCGCAAACGAACGAACCCGCAGGGCTCAAGGCCTCGCGGGTTCGTACTTCTTGCATATGGTGCCCCCAGCGGGATTCGAACCCGCGATCTTCGCCTTGAAAGGGCGACGTCCTAGGCCGCTAGACGATGGGGACAGCATCGGTAGAGTATAGCAGAGCGCTGCGCGTCCGCCAAGGTCGATTGACGATGGTTTCGTGGCGCGCGCGTTCATCGCGCCGAGCTGCGCATTCGGCAGGCGCGTATCATAGATGTAGCTGGCTCGCCACGGGGAGGCGCAGACATGGAGACGGGATTTATGGACCGGTTGCTACTTGCACAGACGACCATTGACTACGATGTCGACCGGCGCAGCGAGGAGGGGCTCATCGGGCGGTTGCTTGCAAGCGACCGCACGCGGGTGGTCATTGTCGATAACGGGCTCGTCGCCGTGCCCAAGCGCTTTGGGTCGGTGACGCCGGCGGCGCTTGATTGCACGGCCGATCCCGCTGCGCCCCGCCCGGATGCCGAGGCCCCCGTTGGGACGGTGCGGCTAGCTACGGTTAGCGCCGCCGATGTGCGATCCGAGGAGCATCGGCCGGGAGCGCTCTTTGTATATCTTGGGCTCGATCGAGAGGTGGGGCCATCTGCACAGCCCGTTCCGTATCTCGCCCTCGACATCACGCGCGCGGTCGATGAGCCTCGTAATGCTGCCGTCGGTGCCGATCACGAGCTCGGCCGCTCGGCTGTCACCTTTTCGCAGCGAGCGCTTCGCGACTTTGATTGGGTGGAGCTACGCTCGTTCGCGCCTTGCGCGTCGACGCGCGATGCTGGGCTGGCCACGAGTGCCGTTGCGATCTGCGCATGGCATAGCCAGCAGCGGTTCTGCCCAGCATGCGGCGCTCCAGTGCGGCCCGTGCTCGCCGGCTGGGCGCAGGCCTGCACGAATCCCTCAGATGCGGACCGCCTGCTCTTCCCGCGCATCGAGCCCGCGGTGATCACGGCCATCGTCGATGACGAGGAGCGTATCCTCTTGCAGCACAACACGGCGTGGCGCGAGCGGTTCTACTCGGTGTCTGCCGGATTCGTGGAGGCGGGCGAGAGCCTCGAGCACGCGGTGCGCCGCGAGGCGCACGAAGAGGTGGGCGTGGGGCTCGACGAGGTGTGCTACCTCGGTTCGCAGCCCTGGCCCTTCCCGGCGTCAATCATGTTGGGCTTCCGGGCCCACGCTCGAACCGCAGAGGTCGCCGTCGACCATGAGGAGGTTGCGGCGGCGCGCTGGTTCACGCGCGAGGACCTTGCCCGTGCCGTCGCGTCGGGTGAGGTCGAGCTGCCTGGCCGCGCGTCCATCGCCCGGCACATGATTGAGAACTGGTACGGCGGGGAAATCGGGTAAGCGGAGCGAGCGCACGCTGCTTACTTCACCGTAAGCACCGGCACGTCGACCGAGCGCAGTACGCCGAAGCTCACGCTGCCGAGCATGCCGCGGAGGGCTCCAAGGCCACGGCGCCCCATGACCACGAGGTCGATGTTGTGGTTGTCCACGTATTCCGCGATGCCTTCCACAGGAGAGCCTGAAAGTGCCGCGCTCGTCACGATCTGGCACGAGGCGTCGTCGCGCGCGTCATCGACCACGTGCTGGATTTCGGTGCGCATGCGGTGGAGCGCGGGCCCCATGACGCCGTCGGATTCGAGCTCCTCGCTTAGGTTATCGGGCGCATCGAAGGCGTCGCTGCTGAGCGTGGGCGAGGCGAGCGGCCCTGCCGCTACGACCGTGACAACGTGAATCGTAGCTTCGGGATCTCCTCCCACCATGCCGAACGCGATGTGCAGCGCGCTCAGGGCGTGTTCAGATTCGTCGTAGGGCACCAGGACGTTTTTGAAGAACATGGCGGCTCCTTCCCGCATGACGACCTTTCCTTGGTTATACCCGGGCAGCGGGCGTTTTCCCTGTGGAAGGGCGGCGGGCTGCGCAAGCGGCGGGTGGGGCGGGGCGAGCGCGCAGGCGGTTGATTTTACTGTGAGGCAGGCTGTTCGCTGGCGCTGCCGTGCTATGATGCTGCGGCCGATCGCGGTGCGGTCGCCGGTCAATGGCGGCCACCCGCACGCGATAAGCGCCTGGGGCTGTATGCCCCGGGGAGGCGCGCTCCAAGGCGCGTGGATGTGTCCGCGTCTGCCTGGGGAGGTTTGCGCATGAATCATGCTGAGAACAGGCAATCTGTCGAAGTGGCCCGCAGCGGGCGGGAGACGTGTGCCGCGCAGGCACCCTGCGCTGTGCAGGCACCGGACGCTGTGCAGGTGCCGTGTGCCGCGCAGGCGTCGCACCCTGCAGAGTCGCCACGTTCCGCGCAGGAGCAGGGCGGTGAGCGTGTACCGCGCCCTGCACAGGCGTCGCAGTCCGCGCCGACGCCGCATGCCGTGCCTGCGCCCCGTCCGACCGCTGGCAAATGGGTCGTGCTCTTCACCGTCGTAGCCATGACCTTCATGTCTACGCTCGACAGCAGCATCGTGAACGTTGCTCTGCCCGCGATGCAGCGCGAGCTCGGCGTGGGGGCAGCCGATATCCAATGGGTTTCGAGCATCTACCTGCTCGCATGCTGCGTAACCGTGCTCGTGTTCGGCCGCTTGGGCGACCGTTACGGCAAGGTGCGCTTCTTCCAGGTTGGCGTCGCGCTCTTTACAGCGGGCTCGGCGCTCTGCGGCCTTGCAACGACGCTGCCCGTGCTCATTGGCGCCCGCGTGGTGCAGGCGCTTGGCGCCGCGAGCGCGACGGCGAACAACATGGGCATCGTGACCGAGGTGTTCCCTGCGAGCCAGCGAGGCCGCGCGCTCGGTATAACCTCGACGTTCGTGTCGCTCGGCCTCATGTGCGGCCCCACGATCGGCGGCATGCTTGTGGCGGTGTATCCGTGGGAATCGATTTTCCTCATCAACGTGCCGGTGGGCATCGTGGCATTTCTGGTGGGCCTGAAGACCTTGCCGCGCGACGCGCCGCGCACCGAGGCCGGCCGGTCCGCGCGCACGGGCTTCGATACCGCGGGTTCTCTACTGCTCGCTCCGGCGATTACCTTCACCTTCTTCTCACTTACCAGCCTCGCGAACGGCGCCACGCCGCTCCTCATGGGCTTGCTTGCGGCGGGCCTTGCGTTGCTCGTGGTGTTCGTGTTGGTAGAGCGCCGCGTGGAGGCTCCGCTTGTCCGCCTCGACCTCTTCGGCAACGCGGTCTTTTCGGCCAACCTTGCCGCGATGTTCCTCTGCTTCCTTGCGGTGGGCGCAACCGAATACCTGCTTCCCTTCTTTTTGCAGGACGCCTGTGGGTACGAGTCGAATGTTGCCGGCTTCATCCTCACGGCGATTCCGCTCGGCATGGCCATCATGGGCCCGCTGGGCGGTGCGCTCTCGGACCGTATCGGCAGCTTCTGGCCGTGCCTCGTGGGGCTTGTGATCTACGCAGCGGGCGTCTGGTTCGTCGGCGGGCTTTCGGACGATGCGGGCGTCGTCGTTATCGTGTTGCTTATGGCGGCCATGGCGGCGGGCACCGGACTGTTCCAGTCGCCGAACAACGCGCTCGTCATGGGGTCGGTTGAGACAGAGGACCTCGGCTTTGCGGGGAGTCTCGTCTCGCTCGTGCGCTACATGGGTATGTCGGCTGGCGTGACGGGTGGCACGGTGCTGCTGTACGGGCAGATGAGTTCCCTGGCAGGCCATGCGGTGACCGGCTATGTGGAGGGGCGCCCGGAGCTCTTCCTTGCGGGCTTCTCGTTTACGTTCGACGTGCTCGCCGTGCTCGTCCTGTTGGGCGCGGCCCTGCTCGTGGTGGGCGCGGTCTTGAAGCGCGGGCGTTGATGCGCGACGGTTGCCGTTTGGCAGCCGCCGCTCGCATACCGATCCGGCTTGAGTGCTCGCATCGGTTCGAGCGCCCGTGATGGTTCGTTCGTTTGCGCTCGCCCGCCCCTGCGCCCGCGCCGGCACGCCCCTGCCGGTCGTCGCGCGTGCGCCGGCCCGCGCACCCGCACGTGAGCCACATGTCCATGCCGGCCTTCGCGCGTGCGCCGGCCCTCGCACCCTCTCGCAAGCCGCATGCGCGATCCGACCCGTGTCGAGCGGACGCGGGCGAAGTAGTCCCGTGTGTCGGGGTCCCATGCGCGCAATTCATTCTCGGGCAAGAATGTGTCGAAAAGATGGCTCTAGAAGCCGAGTTTCGACACAATCTTGCCCAAGAATGAAGATCGATGAGGAGTCGGCGGTTCGGACGCGTACGCTTTCGGCATCGGAGGGGGTGCGCAGACGGCGTGGGCGCGGGCGAAGTGCGTTACAATACGTCCGGTTGAAATCGCACATCATCGGAGCACAGACGCACGTCCTGCTTGCCATGCTCGCGCTTGCACCTGCCGCTCGTCGCCTCGCGCGTCGGCGGCCACATGTCAGCGCATGGCAGACCGGCGCGTTGCGCAGAGGAGACCCATGCCAAGCATCGCCGAAGAGGTCGCTTCGCGACGCACCTTCGCCATCATCTCGCACCCGGACGCGGGCAAGACCACACTTACCGAGAAGCTCCTCCTCTATACCGGCACCATCCAGGCGGCAGGTTCGGTAAAGGGGAAGAGCAGTGCCAAGCACGCGGTCTCCGACTGGATGGAGATCGAGAAGCAGCGCGGCATCTCGGTGACTTCGTCGGTGCTGCAGTTCACCTACGACGGCTGCTGCGTGAATATCTTGGACACCCCCGGCCACCAGGACTTTTCGGAAGATACGTACCGTACGCTCATGGCCGCCGACGCCGCCGTCATGGTGATCGATGGCGCGAAGGGCGTGGAGGCGCAGACCGTTAAGCTCTTTCGCGTCTGCGCGCTGCGCGGTATTCCCATCTTCACGTTCGTGAACAAGCTCGACCGCGAGACGCGCGACCCGTTCGATCTTCTGGACGAGATCGAGACGGTGCTCGGCATCTCGACCTACCCCATGAACTGGCCCATCGGCTGCGGCCAGAATTTCCGCGGCGTCTTCGAGCGCGCGAGCCGCCATGTGCTCGCTTTCGAGGGCGACGGCCGCGCGAATGCCACCAAGAAGGTGGATGAGATTGAGGCCGAGCTGGGCGATCCAGCGCTCGATGAGCTCATCGGGGCCGAGAATCACCGTAATCTCATGGACGACATCGAGCTTCTTGATGGAGCGGCGGACGAATTCGACCTCGAGGCCGTTCGTGCGGGCAAGCTCAGCCCCGTCTTCTTTGGTTCGGCGCTCACTAACTTCGGCGTAGAGCCGTTCCTCAAAGACTTCTTGAGGCTTGCGCCGGCACCGAGCCCGCATAAGGACGCGCTCACGGGCGAGCTGGTCGACCCGGCGTCGGACGAGTTCTCCGGCTTCGTGTTCAAGATCCAGGCCAACATGGACAAGAACCACCGCGACCGCATCGCCTTCCTGCGCATCTGCTCGGGCAAGTTCGAACGCGGTATGGACGCTTTCCATATGCAGGGCGGGCGCAAGCTCAAGCTCGCCACGGGCACGGCCATGATGGCCGACGACCGCGCCATCGTGGACGAGGCGTACGCGGGCGACATCGTGGGCCTCTTCGATCCGGGCATCTTCTCTATTGGCGACACGCTCTGCGCCGGTAAGCGCCGCGTGCAGTATGCGGGCATCCCTACCTTCGCGCCGGAGCATTTTGCGCGCATCAGCCAGGTGGACACCATGAAGCGCAAGCAGTTCGTGAAGGGAATGGAGGAGCTTGCACAGGAGGGTGCGGTCCAGATATTCCGTGAGATTGGCGCCGGCATGGAAAGCGTAATCGTGGGTGTGGTGGGCGTGCTTCAGTTCGACGTGCTGGAGCAGCGGCTCAAGAGCGAGTACCACGTTGAGGTGCGCCGCCAGCCGCTCGGCTACACCGATATTCGCTGGATAGCCAACGAACCTGGCTCGGTGGACGTGAAGGCGCTCGACCTTACGCGCGACACCCTGCGCGTGGAAGACATGCGCGGCAGCAAGCTGCTGCTGTTCACGAGCCCCTGGAACGTTGACTGGGCGCACGATCACAACCCTGAGCTCGAGCTTTCCGAGTTCGGCAACGTTTCGTTCTAGCGCCTGCGCCTGTGACGGCGTTGGGGGCGTCTGGTCTGCAGGCGCCCGCGCCGGAGGCGTCTGATCCGCAAGTGCCGGTGCCCGCGCCCAGGGCGTCCGGTCTGCTGGAGCCGGGGCCCGCGCCCAGGGCGTCCGGTCTGCTGGAGCCGGCGCCCGCGCCGGAGGCCACCAGCTCATGATCATGGACGGCGAGCAGGGGACTGTCGACTTTCCCTCTTGCGAGCGCGGCGTGACGGGGCCAGGAGAGACTTTCCATGGCGTTCATAGCTATGTACACGCGCGTTTCCGGCGCGTTGCGGGCTGGTTTCTCTTGCGTGTACGTGTGCTTTCCGCCCCGTTGCCGTTCGGTTGCCGATGTTTCAGGCTCGTTGTAGCTCGGTAAACGAGGCGAATCTGCCGGGCGGCGACCGTTTAGCTTTTTACCATAGTCGCATTCCATCGGAAGCGGGCCTGCGTGCCGGCGTGGTGGCTCATCGCGAGTTCGGGCCATCGGATTCGCGGCGTGCCATCAGGTGGCGAGTTGCCATGCGGCGTGTGGAGCGCGCCGTGCAGCAACGTAGCCGTACGGCCGTGTAGCCACGTAGCCGTGCGGCCGTGTAGCCACGAAGCCGTGCATGACCCGCTCGATACGAAGGGGGAATGCGCATGTATGACACTGGCTCTACCGCGTTCATGCTCGTCTGCACGATGCTCGTGCTCCTGATGACGCCGGGGCTCGCCTTTTTCTACGGTGGTCTCTCGCGGCGCAAGAACGTCATCAACACCATGTTCATGTCATTCATGGTGATTGGCATCGCGGGGCTCACCTGGGTGTTTGTGGGTTGGTCGCTCGCCTACGGCGGGAGCGGCGACAATCCTATCATCGGTGGTTTCGACCAGGTAGGACTCGCTGGAACAGTTGAGCTGCTCCTTGCGGAGGCCCAGAGCGTGCCCGACGGCACCCTCTACCCAACGGTTCTCGACATCGTTTTCCAGATGGCGTTTGCGCTCATCACGGCTGGCATCGTGACGGGGTCAGTGGCCGGGCGCATGCGCTTCGGAGCGATCGCGCTGTTCATCGGCATCTGGTCGGTCGTGGTCTATGCGCCGCTCGCGCACATGGTGTGGGGCGGTGAGGAAAGCCTCATCGGGGGTATCATCGGCGCGCTCGATTTTGCCGGAGGCGACGTGGTTCACATCAGCTCGGGCCTCACGGGGCTTGTCCTTTGCCTGTTTCTCGGCGGCCGCAAGGGCTTCGGTCTCAAGACGTACCGCGCGCATAATGTTCCGTTCGTTGCGCTCGGCGCGGGGTTGCTCTGGTTCGGATGGTTCGGCTTCAACGGCGGGTCGGCGTTCGCGGCGGATCACATCGCGGTGCTCGCAGTGCTGAATACCGTGGTCTCAAGTGCGGCAGGTATGGCCTCATGGATGGTCGTGGACCGATTGGCAACGGGAAAGTGCACGCTCGTTGGCGCATGCACGGGCCTCGTCGCCGGCCTCGTGGTGGTCACGCCGGCGGCAGGCTACGTGGAGCCATGGGCTGCGGTGGTCATGGGGATCGTCGTTTCGCCGGTGTGCTTCTTTGCGATCTCGCATCTTAAGGCGCGGCTTGGTTACGATGACGCGCTCGATGCGTTTGGTTGTCATGGCATCGGCGGTATCCTGGGCGGTGTTCTAACCGGAATCTTTTGCGTTCCGGAGCTTTCGCCGACGGGAATCGGCGGGCTCATCTACACGGGCAATGCGGAGCTTCTTGCTGACCAGGTGCTGGGCATTCTCGTTACGGTGGCGGCCGTTCTCGTGCTCGATGTGGCCATCGCGATCGTGGTGAAAGCCGTGTTCCATGGGCGGTTGCGTGTGGACGGCGGCGAGGAGGCGCTCGGCCTTGACGTGGCTCAGCACGGTGAGAGCGCGTACCCGGCGTACACGGGGCTGGATGTGTAGCGGCGCACTGGTAGAGTGGGCAGCGGGCAGCGCCGCATGGACAGACGACTCGCCCGTTCGAGCCGGCGGCGGGAATGTTGCGCAGGCAAGGGGGCAATGCCCGGGCGGCTGGCGTTGCCACGCGGACGACGGCCCGGTGCCGTAGCCTCGGCAACCGCCACCTATCCTGCGAGAGCGAAGGTATTCAACAGGAGGATTCCATGAAGCAAATAACGGCAATCGTTCGACCCGAGATGCTCGAGCCGCTCAAGGATGCGCTCACCAGCGCGGGCGTGCATGGCATGGCGGTTTCGGAGGTGCAGGGTTTCGGCAACCAGCGTGGCTGGAAGGAGTTCTATCGCGGTACCGAGGTGCTGCTCAACATGGTGCCCAAGGTCAAGATGTGCCTCGTGGTGGCAGATGGGGAAGTCGAGGAGCTTATCGATATCATTTGCGCGGTTGCTAAGACGGGCGAGGTCGGCGACGGCAAGATTTTCGTGACCCCGGTCGAGGAGGCTGTTCGTATTCGCACCGGCGAGCGCGGTGAGGACGCCCTGTAAAAATGATAAAACGAACCGGGTTCGTTTTATCATTCCATGCCGGGGAAGTCAGTTTGGCGGAGCGCCTCATAGAGGACAACGGCGGCTGCATTGGAAAGGTTGAGCGCGCTGATGCGGTAATCCGCGGGATCGATGAAGTTGCCGCAGATGTCTTGCCGTCGAAGCGCCTCATGCCCGCCCGCTTGGCCGCGTTCGGCTTGCTCCGCCGGAGCGTACCCCTCTTCGGCGAGCTCGCCGGTGCGGTGCTCCCAGGCGGCGCGGTTGGCGAGCGTCGCCTTGTCAGGCAGCATCGGAATGCGTTCGCAGCTCTCGGCATAGCGCGCGAGCAGCTCCTCGGGGATGCCTGAGCTCTCCTTTCCGAGAACGAGATAATCTCCGTCGCGGTACGTGGACTCCGCATGGGTTCGGCGCGCTTTCTTGGTTAGAAGGTGCAGCCGGGGTTCGGGACCGCGCGCGGCCAGTCCATTGCGGAGACAGAAGTCGTTCCAGTCCGGGTACACCGCAAGGTCGAGATTGCCCCAGTATCCCAAGCCCGCCCGCTTGAGCGCGCGCTCGTCGAGCGAGAAGCCGAGCGGTTCGATGAGATGCAGCCTTGTGCCCGTGACCACGCAGGTTCGGCCGATATTGCCCGTATTGGCTGGTATCTCCGGCTCGAACAGCACAAGGTTGAACATCGCGGCCTCCTCGCAGGGGACAAAGGTGCTGAGTTGGGACAAGGATGGAACAAAGGCGCCAGGATATTGTGTCCCACTTCAGGCTTCAAAGCAAAACTCTCGCCAAAGGATCGAATTTTACGCGTACGTCCAAGTATCACGAAAGTGCGCAGGCCCTCTAGCTGGCATTCTTTCGAGCGCAATTGCGGCTGTACTCGGATGGTGGCCAAAAATTCGATCCTTTGGCGAGAGTTTTGCGTCGCGGGGCCGCATTGGATGTCTTGAGGCTTGTTTTCCGGGCGAGTATGCGTCGCGCGCATAGCGGCATATCGGGGTAGACGGCGGTGTGCCGGCCTGCTGCGGACACAATGGTGGCGAAGCACAACGATGCCGTGCGAGCACGGCGGAAAGCGAGGCTACCATGGAGTATCTGAAGCTTAACAACGATGTCAAAATGCCGGTCGAGGGCCTGGGCACCTTTCTTATGAGCCCGGCCGAGGCCGAGGCTGCGTCGCTCGCGGCACTTGAGGCCGGCTACGAGCATATCGATACTGCGAACGCCTACATGAACGAGAAGGCTGTGGGCCGCGCCATTGCCAAGAGCGGTGTTGTGCGCGATAAGCTTTTCGTTTCTACCAAGCTTTGGCCCTCGGTCTACGAGGCCGGCGACGCTGCCATCGAGGGCACGCTCAATCGCCTGGGCTTGGATTACGTTGACATGCTCATCCTCCACCAGCCGGTGGGCAACTACCTCGCTGCATGGAAGACCATGGAGAAGGCCTATAAGGAGGGCAAGGTTCGCGCGCTCGGCCTTTCCAACTTCCCGCAGGGGAAGATTGCCGAGGTCATCGATCATGCGGAGATTAAGCCGCAGCTCGTGACGGTGGAGTGCCACCCGTACTTCGCCCAGTCGGACCTCCGTGAGTACCTGAGCCAGTACGGTATCGTGATTGAGGCTTGGTATCCGCTCGGCCATGGCGACAAGGGCCTGCAGGAGGAGCCGTTCTTCACCAAGCTTGCTGAGAAGTACGGCAAGACGCCGGCTCAGGTCATTCTACGCTGGCATGTGCAGATGGGTACGTCGATCATTCCGGGCTCCAAGAATCCCGCCCACATCGCAGATAACGCTGACATCTTCGATTTCGAGCTCACTGACGAAGAGATGGCAGAGGTCGCCAAGCTCGACGGCACGAAGAAATTCTACGAGGCCACCGAGGAAGCGCTTGCTGGTTACCTCGCTATCAAGCCCGACTTCGACGCGCAGGAGTAGCGGGCTCCGGCGCTGCATGAGATGGCAGTGAGATTGTTGCCCCACGCTCGCTTTCGGTTTGCTCCGCATCCCGTTCGGATGCGCTTCGTATTTTGTTCCGAAGCGCGCCCCCGTGCTTTGCCTCATCCGGTATGAACCTGCAACCGTATCATTGCATTCTAAGAAATGGTTGCGGTATTTGAGCTGCGTCGTGCCGAGGTTCTGCCGTAGCGACCACGGTGACGTGCAAAGACGACGCACGGGTGGCGTAACTGATAATCCTCGCGGAAGACGGGGTAGAAGGCTCGTAAACTGGTGGTAATGACCAGCCTTTGTAAAGGAGCGAACTGTATGGGACTCTTCGATAAGTTCAAGAAGGCCGTTTCGGCTGAGCCTTCCGCCCCGGCCACGCCCGCTGCGATCACCGCGCAGGCTTCCGACTTCGCGCTGTGCGCCCCGGTTTCGGGGAAGGCCGTCAAAATGGCCGACGTGCCCGATCCGGTCTTCAGCGGCGAGGTGCTCGGCAAGGGGTGCGCGATCTGGCCCGAGAACGACGTGGTGTATGCGCCCGTGTCTGGAGAAGTGACCGTGACCATGGGGCATGCGGTGGGCCTCAAGAGCGATAGCGGCGTCGAGGTTCTCGTGCATGTGGGCGTCGATACCGTGGACATGAAGGGCCGCGGCTTCACGGGCTATGTGAAGCAGGGCGACCACGTAAGCGCCGGCGACCCCATGATCAAGATCGATCGCAGCGAGATCGCCGCCGCTGGGCATCCTGATTGCGTGGTGCTTGCCGTGTCCAACACGGCTGAGTATGCCAGCGTGACCATGACTGCCGAGGCAGATGTGCACGTTGACGCGGGCGCCGCTGTCGTGGAGGTCGCGAAGTAGGCGTCTGCTCATACGTTACACAGTGTGTTTCGAACGGCGCTGCAGGTGAGTTGCCTGCAGCGCCGTTTTTTGCGCGAGGGAGGTGTGCTTGTGGGCCGGCGTGCTCCTACGATGTCGTCCTCTGCATAGACGGGTTCATAAACTTGCCGAGTGCTCCGCATAATCTTGCCGAAGTTACGTGATTTGCGACATTCGATAAGTTTTTGCGGAGCACTCGACAAGATAGTGAGCGGTATTGCGGAGAGGTCCCCATAGAAGACGAGATAATCATCGTCTGCTTGTTTTTGAGCCCTCCTCTGATGAAGGACCTTCTGGGCTGTTTTCGCATTGCGCCGAGCATGCATCTGGCGTATAGCGGCATATCGTCATAGACGCGGGAATAGCCGTGGCATGCGAGCACAATGGAGCCAAGCACAAGCCATGCACTCGCGGCGCCACGGGTTACGGCGCGGGAGGCACAAAGGAGGTTCCCATGGAGTACAAGACCCTTTCCAACGGTGTGAAGATGCCCATGCTCGGCTACGGCGTGTTCCAGATCGACGACGCTACCACCGAGCGCTGCGTTGCGGACGCCATCGCGAGCGGTTACCGCATGATCGACACAGCTCAGGCGTATGGCAACGAGCGCGGCGTGGGCGCCGGCATCAAGGCGAGCGGCGTTGCGCGCGACGAGCTCTTCATCGTGAGCAAGGTGTGGGTTTCCAACTACGGCGAGGGCAAGACCTACGACTCCATCAAGCAGTCGCTCGAGCTCCTTGGCGTGGATCAGATCGACCTTATGCTCCTGCACCAGGCCTACAACGATTACCATGCGGCGTGGCGCGACATGGAGCGTGCGTACAAGGACGGCCTCGTCCGCGCGATCGGCATTTCCAACTTCGATCCCACGCGCCTGCTCGACATCTGCACGTTCGCCGGGGTAGCGCCGATGGTCAACCAGGTCGAGACCCATGTGTTCTGGCAGCAGCATTACGCGCATGAGAACATGGAGAACCTCGGCGTAGCGCACATGGCGTGGGGTCCGTTCGCCGAGGGCGCCAACAACTTCTTCCAGAACCCGCTGCTCTCCGAGATTGGCGAGAAGTACGGCAAGTCTGTGGGCCAGGTGGCGCTGCGCTACCTCCTCGACCTCGGCGTCATCGTGATTCCCAAGTCTACGCACAAGGAGCGCATGGAAGAGAACTTCGACGTGTTCGACTTTCAGCTTTCCGACGAGGATAAGGCGAAGATTGCCGAGCTCGATTGCGACCGCTCGATTTGCTATGACCATCGCGACGTGCAGCTTATCGGCGGCCTGCTGAATCTTGTGAAGGGGCAGATTGCCGCGCAGGCGTAGGCGTGCAGCCGAAAGGCATGGTGGCATGCGCGCTCGGTATCGAGCGCGAGGCGATAGTGCAGGATAGGCGGGTGTCCTTCGGGTTGCCCGCCTTTTCTAGTGCGGGAATAGGCCGATCGAAAATGATAAAACTAACCCGGTTAGTTGTATCACCCGGTTAGTTGTATCGTATGGCGGGGCCGGAGCATGTTCCAGCGCTGCCTTGCGTACAATATCGGTCCTGCTTGGCCGCGGGTTCCATTGCTGCCAGGGTGTTCACCGGGCGACCTCGGCTGCGCAGCTACCGCCTAACCGCCTCGACGATATCCAGCACGGCCTGCGGCGCGTCGATCATGGCGACCACGTAGAACGTGGCGTGCGCGTCGGCGTCTTGGATGGGCACGCGCACGCGGTTCTCGTCGGGGTGGTTGAACTCGGATACGTCGGTGACAAAGCCCAGCACATCCGACGTGCGAATCAGCTGTGCGAGCACGTTGGAATCCTGCTGCATGATGATTCGCGCGTTGGGCAGTGCCGCGCGCGTCATGTCGCCCCAGAAGCCGACGTCGGCGTTCATGAGGAAGGTGCGCCCGTCGAGGTCCGCGAGCCTGACGCTCGTCTGCTGCGCGATGGGGTCCGTTGCCGGTGCGTAGATGAAGAGGTTCTCGACCATGAACGGCACGCAGACCACGTTGGGCAGGCCGATGGGCCGCCGCGTGATTGCAAGGTCGGCCGAGCGGTCGAAGAGCCTTCTCTCGACTTCTTGCTCGTCATCGATGGTTTCCGAGGTGAGCATGGTGCCCGGAAAGCGCTCGGTTACGCGTGAGGCGAGCCTCCAGACCGGTGCCGGTGCGACGGACGCGACGTTGAGCGTGCGGTTGGTTCGGGTAAGGTCGTCGAACGCATCGCGCATGCGGCGCTCCTCCGCCAAGATGGCGCGCGCGTGCTTGAGGGCGAGTTCGCCGGCCTCGTTGAGTTCAACATGGTTGCGCGATCGGTTGAAGAGCTCGCAGCCCAGCTCGCGCTCGAGCGCGCGCATGGATCGGCTCACCGATGGCTGCGAGGTGTGAAGCGCTTCGGCAGCGGCGGAGAAGGTGCCGGTGCGGGCGATGGCGTCTATTTGGCGAAGCTGTTCGAATTCCACAGCGAGACCTTTCACGAGGCGCGTGCAACTGCTACACATTCTGCAACTATTCCCGCTGGATCACTGGGTTATGCAGCGAGAGAATAGAGGCGATAGGCGGCAATGCGATGCGGTGCGGCGCGGCAGCGCGATGCGGGTGGCGGCAGCGCGGCGTGACGGCGGTGCGGCGGCAGCGCGGCGGAATGTTTTTGCACGCTGCGGTTCGTCTCCGTTGAGTGTTTTGAGCTGCCGGTCTGTCGTATTTGGGACAGGCTTGCGGCACTTTTGCATAGATTTGCTGTCGAATGGAGCTACCATAAACAAAAGTCCGGCCAAAGGATCGGATTTTCACCTACCCCTGAAGTAGACCGTTTTTACGCGAGCCCGTGAGCAGGCATTTTATGGCGGGCTGCTCTCTGTATACATAGGGGTATCCCGAAAATCCGATCCTTTGGCGGGAGTTTTGATCCCGGCCTGCGCTTTGGATGCCGGACGGGGCCTTCGCCGCTGCGCCGAGGCCAGCTTTCCGGCCACGAATTGGAAGAGTGGGGCTTTCTACGGCGGCAAGGGCTTTGGGTGTGTCGACCGTGCCCCTGCGTCTTCAGTGCTCGGCGCTGTTTTCGAGCCGCTTGTTGGCGCATGTCCGAGCGACCATCATCGTTTGGTTAACGGTCGCTCAGGCAAAGGACCAATCACGAGAGACGCTGTTGGCACCAAGCTCGAAGTGCAGCTTAGCGATGCCAAGGTCGATGTGCCCGCATGAGACGGCGGGCAGCGCCCGGGCGTGCACGGCGTGTTCGTCGGCGGCAAGCTCGAAGCGAAAGCGCTGCTGGTTGACGGCGGTGGGGGCGAGCTGAGCAGCCTCGAGACCAGCAGCGAACCAGGCGGGCGCCGTAGCGAGTTCCGAGCCGGCGGCCGTTCGGCCAAGCTTCTCGATCGGCTTTACCTTATGCGCAGCGCCGGTCTTTTCGCCATATCCGAGCGCGATGCAGCAGACGAACTTCTCGCCCGCCGCCACGCGCGCGGCACTTGCCTTCTTGCTATACGTGAGCGCCACCCAGCAGGTATTGAGTCCGAGTTCTTGCGCGAGTAGCACGAGCCGTTCGCCCGCATAGCCGCACGCCTCATCGAGGCCGGGGCGCGTGGGTCCTACGAGCGCGATGTGGTTGCGCACGTTGCGAAACGACCCGTAGTGTGCGAGCCGGCCGTCGAATGCCTCGGGGTTGTCGAGGCAGAGTTGGATGGAAAGGCCGAGCCGCTCGTTCAGAGCGTCGGCCTCGGCCTGCAGCTGCGCGACGGCACCTTCCTCGATGGGCCGGTCAGTGAAGCTTCGCACTGAGTGGCGCGCGGCGAGGAGACTCATGAGGTCGGTGCGGTTGAGCGTGGCGATGTGTCGGTCGAAGGGGCTGGGCGGCGTGACGGTCGGTGCGGTCATGCGGGTTCCTTTCTGGAGATGGCCGAATGGGGTGAGGGGGATGAGCCTGCGGCAGGGGATGGGCCTGCGGTGGAAAGCTCCGCGGTGGAGGATGAGCCCGCGGAGGAGGATCCTGCGGCGGCGAAGGTCGCTGAAGTGGGGGATTTCGCGGCAGAGCGCGTCGCGGTGGAGGGCCCTGCAGCGGGAGAAGGGTTCGTGGCAGCGCGGCTGTCTGTGGCAGGGGAAGGGTCGGAGCCGGATTCGCTACACGCGTGCTTCCCGGCTTCTGCCCGCGCATCAAGTTCTTGGACGAGGCGTACGAATTGCTCAGCATGCGCGGTCACGCGAGCGAGCTGCGCCCAACGGTCGAGGCGAGCGCTTGCGTGGTAGTAGTTCTTCGTTCCCTGCTGATAATGATCGACGAGGCCAGCGTCCTGCAGAACCTTGAGATGGTGCGAAGTCGCGGGGTGCGAAAGCCGTGCAAGTTTGGCAAGATCGCCTACGCGCACGCCGCCGGGGTGCTCGAGCAGCGCCACGAAAATGAGCTGGCGATTCTCGTTGCCGAGCGCTACAAGCATGTTCCGGCAAGCGCTGAACTCGCGCGCGAGCTGCTGCATGGAACGCGCCGCTGCTTGCGAGCCGCAGATATCGCTCATGGCGCCTCCCTTGCTCGGACGTTTATGCGGTACCGTTCAATGGTTCACAAAAGCGAATCGTTCACCGCATTGTGGGGCATCGGGTGCACGTTGTCATCATCGGGAAAGAAAAACGAGACCAATGAATGGCTATCGGGGAAGGCATTGCGGCAGGAATGCGTTCGGTCATACCGTATTCCCGCGAAACCCTGCGCTGGCCTACTGTTCGTGCGATTCGTGGTTTGCGTGTTATCACAACGCACTATTCACAGCGGACCCGTCAGCTGTTGTCCGCACCAGCATCTATACTTACATTTAGAGGGACATGCGAAGCAGCAGCGACCGCGTGCCGTCGCCCATGCGTTATCGGCGCCGGTGTTTGTGCTGGTAGCGCTGCTTGCGGCAGGCATGGATGTCGCCGTCTGCTTCGTCAACAAGGGGAGGGCATCATGCAGTACCGCACGCTTGGCAACACAGGGCTCAAGGTCAGCGAGATCGGCTTTGGCGGCGAATGGATGGACGGCACGCTCGAGGAAACGATCGCCGTCACGCGCGCCTGCGAGGATGCGGGCATCAACATCCTCGATTGTTGGATGCCCGACCCCACGCGCCGCTCCAACCTGGGCGACGCGCTTCAGGAGCTCGGCAGTCGCGAGCGCTGGATTATCCAAGGGCACCTCGGCTCCACGTGGCAGGGCGAGCAATACGTGCGCACGCGCGACCTCGACCAGGTCAAGCCCGCCTTCGAGGACCTGCTTCAGCGCTTCCATACCGACTACATGGACCTTGGCATGATTCACTACGTGGATAAGGTCGAGGAGTTCGAGCAGATTATGGCCGGCCCGTTCTGGGGCTACGTGCAGGAGCTCAAGCAGACCGGTACCATCCACCACGTCGGCCTTTCCACCCACAATCCAGCGGTGGCCAAGCTCGCGGCGGCCGAGCCGGGCATCGAGATGATGCTCTTCTCTGTGAACCCGGCGTTCGACATGATGCCCGCGAGCGATAACCTCGACGACCTCTTCGGCGATTACAGCGACGAGAGCCTCGACGGCATCAACCCCGATCGCGCGGAGCTCTATGCGCTCGCCGAGCAGGCGGGCACGGGCATTACGGTCATGAAGGGCTACGCGGGCGGCCGCCTGCTCGACGCCGCGACCTCGCCGTTCGGCGTCGCGCTCACACCGGTGCAGTGCATCCACTACGCGCTCACTCGCCCGGCGGTGGCGAGCATCATGGTCGGTTTCACCACGCCGGAGCACGTGGCCGAGGCCGTGGCGTACGAGACGGCAGGGCCCGAGGAGCGCGACTACGCAAGCGTGCTTGCCGGTGCGCCGCGCCACGCCTACTACGGGCAGTGCACGTACTGCGGCCACTGTGCGCCGTGTCCCAAGGGCATCGACATCCCCACGGTCAATAAGTTTTACGACCTCGCGGCCATGCAGGCGGAGGTGCCGGATTCCGTGCGCGAGCACTACCGTGCGCTTGATGTGCGCGCCGACGCGTGCATCGCCTGTCATGCGTGCGAGGGTCGTTGCCCCTTCGGCGTGAAAGTGGCCGAGAAGATGGCGCAGGCGGCGGAGCTTTTCGGCCGCTGGTAGCTCGATGGGTGAGGCTAGCTCGGTTTTACCGCTCCGAGACGGCGCCGCCCTCGACGCGCCACGTGCGCGCGGTGCAGGCACGCAGAAACGCATGGTCGTGGCTTACGAGCAGCAGCGCGCCGGGGTACGCGGCAAGCGCCCGCTCGAGGGCCTCGACCGAATGAAGGTCTAAGTGGTTGGTGGGCTCATCCATGATGATGAGCTCGGGCGCGCGCAGCATTCCAAGCGCTAGCATAAGTTTGCGCAGCTCGCCGGGGCTTGTTCTTCCGCCTTCGAGGATGCGGTCCGGTTCGGAGTTGAGCTGTGCCACGGTCGAGAGCACGCGTCCGCGCTCGGCGGGGGATAGTTCGGCCACGCGCCGCACAACGCGTTGCCGCTCTTCGGTTGTCAGTTCCTGCGGAATATCAAGGACGGCGAGGTCGGCGGCGATGCGAGGCTTCAGATAGCGCAGGAGCGTGCTTTTGCCCGCGCCGTTCGGCCCCACGATGCCGATATGGTCGGTGTTGCCCACGAACAGGCGCGGCACCGTGAGCACGCTGGGCCCGCAGGGTATTTCGGTCGCGTCGATGCGCAGAAGCGTCTTGCGCGGGCTCGGCCGCGCTTCGAGCCAGAGGTCGCCGTCGTAGCGCTTTTCGATGCGCGCTTGGTCGAGGCGGTCGCGCGCGGCGGCAACCCGTGCGTCCATTTGAGCGGAGAGCCTGCCCCGCGCGCCGTCCTGCCCGGTGAACTTGGCAAGGTCGATCTTACCCTTAGCGGAATGGTCCTTCGGGTCGAGGTGGCGTTTAGAGAGGCGCGCCTGCGCCCGCGCGGCTTCGTGCGCTCGGGCATCCTTTTCGGCAGCGAGGCGCGCCAACTGGGTTTTTGCCGCCTGTCGCTCTCTTTGGTTTGCCGTCCGTTCACGCTCTGCCTGTGCATGCGCTGCCGTGTAGCCGCCGGGCCGCCCAATGAGCTTGCCCGCTTCGAACGAGATGCAGCGGTCCGCGAGCGCATCGAGTAGGTCGCGGTCGTGGCTCACGAGGATACCCACGCCGGTGAAGCTGCGGAGCGCTTGGGCGAGTTCCTCGCGGGCTTCGTGATCGATATGGTTGGTCGGCTCGTCGAGCACGAGCGCGTCGGGTCGCTGCCAAAGCGCAACGGCGACCTGCAGCTTTTTGCGCTCGCCATGCGAGAGCTCGTCGAAGCGCCAGGGCATCTCGTCGTCCAGATGAAAGATCTCTCGCAACCGCCGCGCTTCGCGTCCATAGTCGAGGGCAAAGTCTGCGAGCGCGTCGGGTGGGGTGTCCGTTTCTTGGGGGCAGAGCACGCAGAAGAGGCCTCCCGTCACGCTGCCAGAGTCAGGCTTGAGCGCGCCAACCGCAATGCGCGCGAGCGTGGTCTTGCCGCAACCGTTGTCGCCCAGAAGGCCGCTCCAGCCTTGTGGGAAGGTGACATTTACGTTGTTCAGGATGGGTTCCGTGGCGCCAGGATAGGCGTAGCGCACGTTCGAAAGGGTAATCTGCATTGGCATGTCTTCCTGGTAGGGCGTCGTGCTCGGTGCCATGGGACTCTTGGCGAACCGGTGTGGCCGCGGGTTGCGACGCCACAGTGCGGCTGCCGGCTACGAGCGCCAAATGAATAAGTGGTTGAACATGTCTAGCAGATGCGCACGGTACCTCGTTCCTCCTCGCCGGACCGATGGCGTCGCCACACGCGCTGCAGGGCCTCATGCCCTACTCGGTCAACGGCGCCAGTATACGGCCCTTCCCGCTCGCGCGCAATGCCAAAACTGTCGAATGGGGCTGCCTCCATTTGACATGCTTGTTGCCATTTTTCGATGCCGGTCCGTTGCCGCTTTTCAATAAACTTTCATGCCGAAGTACGCAGTAAGGGACTGAAATCTCTTTCTTATTGCGTAATTCGGCATGAAAGTTTATATGAGAGGTTGGCCTGGCGTCACGTTGAACGCGTTTCGTCTGCCTGCGGTCTGCCGTGGCACTCGTTTGCACCGTAGCGTCCGTCCATGCCATGCGTATCAGTTTTATATTCACTCTTGCCTTGCGATTGAAAAGTTTCAAGCAGGGAGTGGCAGCGTAGAGGTGCCTAGAGTGAAGAGCTGCTTGGGCGGGTGCCGGAGCGCGATGGAGGTCTTCGCGCTTCAGGCCAAATGAAGGGGACCGGGCGAACGGCGGGCGTGCGGCGAACTCGCCGCAGAAAGCACCTGTTAGAACCCGTTGCGGTTGGCGAAGCGCTCTGATTCGTCGTAGACGCCGTCAACGGATTCCGCCCAGGGAATGAAGTCGGGCGTGTCGACGATGATGCCGTCGGCGTCCCATGCCGCTTGGTGAGAGAGGTCCCAGGCTTCGCGCGGTTGCGGGCGCACGGGCAGGTACGGTGCCATGTAGGTGGGGTTGAGCAGGAAGAACGCTCCTCCTTCGCATCGCGCGGCAAAATCGCGGAGCGCCCTGCGCGCGGGCTTGCGGCGACCGAGCTTGTAGAGCAGGAGCGTGCGGGCAAGCAGGAACCACGGCGAATCGTCGAGCACCGCGGCGGCGCGCTCGCCGCGCTCCGCCTCGAGTTCATGGGCGAAGGCGAAAAAGCCCTCCTCATCTTCCAAGCGCGCGAGCGCCAGGAACACCGTGCCCTCGGCATGGCTCGGGTACCCCGAAGCCCGAAGCACCAGGCGCGCATAGCGCTCGGCCGCCCGGTAGCGCGCGCTCGCGAGGCACATCTGGGCGAGCGCTTCGAGCGTGTGGAGCCAACCGACGAGCGTCGGCTCCTCGACGGTCAAGACGGCTGTCGTGGTGATCGGGTCTGCGCCTTCGAGCGTGCGCTCCGCCACGAACCGTTCATCCCAAAAATGAGGCGCGTTGTCGGAGAACCCCGCTACGTTGCTCACGAGCTGCTCGTGCACGCGGTGCTCGAGCTTCATGAGCTCGCCGAGGCAGGCGTCGATGCTGATGTTCGAGAGCAAAAGCCCCACGAGGTTCGCGTCGATGCACATGCGGTCGGTTTCGGCGATCTTGAACAGGGCGAGCCGCGTCTCGTCGAAGAGCTGGGCGCGCTTGCGATCGAACTCTTCGTCGTCCGGAACGTCCTCGATGGCGCGGAGGCGCTGCATGAGGTGCTCGTGGGCATGGGCGTAGGCAACGAGAGCCTGCTCATGGGCGCTGTTGGCGTATTTCTCCATGCGCTGCGGGATGTCTTTGTGCACGAGCTCGCGCGCCGCCGCCGTAAGCTCCGGGTGCGCCGCCAGATACATGCGCTCCAGGTATGCCGAGACGTAGGTCCGCGCTTCCATCAGTTCTCGCCTCCGCCGCCCACGCCCCGCGCGCCATGTGGAGCGCGCTGGCGTTTCGCGGATTCCTGAAGGTCTCCCTCAACGAGCTCGTGCGTGGCGATCCACACTGCGAGTCCGGCGTTGTCGGGCGCACCGAGCCCCTCTTGCAGGAGCGGCGTAGCTTCGCTTATGGCGAGCACGAGTTCATCCTCGCTTCCGGGCATCACGTTAACGCGCCCGAAGACGCCGTCGGGGAACTCGGCTTGGAAGTAAAGCGCCTCGGCTGCGTGCGGGTAGGTCTGGAGTATCGAGCGCAGTGCCCGGGTCGCGCCCGCGAAGTCGAGCTCGTGGTAGGCGATGGCGAGCTCGGCAAGAAGCTCCCATGCGTCAGAGGTCTTTTCGGCAAGATGGTGCCGGCGGCGGGCGGGTGTGGGCGAGCGGTACGCCGCGGCGTGCTTCTGACGAAAGCGACGCAGGTCATCGCGGGTACATTCAAGTTTTGCCATGGCGAGCACCGCGGTCAGGCGCACATCGGCGGGATCGTCGGGCGCGAAAGCGAGGCAGTCTTCGGCAGCATCGAGCGCGAGGCGGTATTGCCCGGCTACGAGCGCGCGTGCGGCGATGGCGGCAAGCCAGCGCACATAGGGCCGCTTGCCAAACCCGTTCGCGAATTCCCGCGCATAGACATCGTGGGCGGAGGAGACCATCTGCTCGAGGTCCGCCTCTACCTCAGCCCGGTGGTCGATGAGGTAGCCCACATAGGCGTCGTTCGTTTCGGCTTCCACCGCCGCGAGCATGCGCTTGGCGTCCCAGTTACCGGGGTCGAGCTCGCATGCCTCGCGTAGCTGCGCCTCGGCTTCTGCCGCCTCGCGATCGGCGGTTTCGTCGTCTTGGGCGAAGGGCAGGCGGTAGTCGATGGTCTCGGTAGCAAGGGTGACCAGGTGGAATGACCTATCGCAATCGGTGGCAACGAGGCTCGCCGGGTCGCGGTTGTACTTCTGCAGGCACGATTCGATGAACGGCGCGTTCTCGATGGGATAGATGCGCTCGCGCTGCATCGCGCCGAGGATCAGGCGCAGGCAATCTTCTTGTATGGGGTCGTATGCCATGGGCCTCCCTCCGCGCTGTCTGAGCGCATTACCGCGTGCGCTATGGCTGCTCTCCGCGCGCCGACGTATCTCGGCGCTTCGTATGGTGAATGAAATAGGATAGCACGTACGGGTATGTTCTGCCACGCGCGTGCTTGCGAGCGCGTTTGTGTGAGGGCTTTGGGGTAGTGCTCGCGTTCTCGGGCGAGTTTCGGACAACGTTTGCCTTGTCGGGCGAAGTTCGAGCGCCGCCCGCGTTCTCGGGCGGCGCTCCAACCCCGTCCGATAACGTGCATCGCGCGCTGTGTCACGGGCGCATCCAGCACTGTGCTCCGCGTGTGATCAATTTCAACTCCTCGCATTTCCCGCGAGGCTAAAGACCCCCTCTTTTATGCAATCGACTGAATACAAAATGTTTCCGCGCGGTAGAATGTCCGTTGGTGACAGGGATGAGCGAGAAGCCCGGGGCGGTTCCGAGCTGTGCGAGCCGCAGGTTTCCGGGGAGATTGCGCCCGGTCTATGGTGGTCCTAACGGGGCCGAATGAGCGGTCTCGTGAGTAATCAAGCCGAGAGAGGCTTGTGTTTGGAGGCACATATGGGACGTTTTACCAACCCGCGCGACCTGTACTTTGGTGAGGGCGCCCGTCATGAGGTGAAGAACCTCAAGGGCTCTCGTGCCATGATCGTCACCGGTGGCGGCTCCATGCGCCGCGGCGGCTTCCTGCAGGATGTCGAGGCGGACCTCAAGGAGGCCGGCTTCGAGGTCGAGATCTTCGAGGGCGTCGAGTCCGACCCGTCCGTCGAGACCGTCATGAAGGGCGCGAAGGCCATGGAGGCCTTCCAGCCCGACTGGATCGTCGCCATCGGCGGCGGCAGCCCTATCGACGCCGCCAAGGCCATGTGGCTGTTCTATGAGTATCCGGAGGAGACCTTCGAGCAGGCCATCGTGCCGTTCAGCTTCCCCGAGCTCCGCACCAAGGCCAAGTTCTGCGCCATCGCCTCGACCTCCGGTACCGCGACCGAGGTCACCGCGTTCTCCGTCATCACGGACTACGAGAAGGGCATCAAGTACCCGCTCGCCGACTTCAACATCACGCCTGACGTGGCCATCGTTGACCCCGAGCTTACCTACACCATGCCGCAGAAGCTCTGCGCGCACACCGGTATGGACGCGCTGACCCACGCCATCGAGGCCTATGTCTCCACCGCGGGCTCCATGTTCACCGACGCCAACGCGCTGCACGCCATCCGCGAGATCGTCGAGTGGCTGCCCAAGAGCTACCAGGGCGACAAGGAGGCCCGTCAGCACATGCACGAGGCTCAGTGCATCGCCGGTATCGCCTTCTCCTCTGGCCTGCTCGGCATCGTGCACTCCATGGCGCACAAGACCGGTGCTGCCTTCACCGGTGACCACATCATCCATGGTTGCGCCAACGCCATGTACCTTGGCAAGGTCATCCAGTTCAACGCCAAGGACGCCCGCGCCAAGAGCCGCTACGCCTACATCGCCAAGGAGGTCCTGCACCTCGCCGGTGAGACCGAGGACGAGCTCGTGGCCGCCCTCGTGCAGGAGATCCGCGACCTCAACGACAAGCTGGACATCCCGCAGGGCATCAAGAACTACGGCAAGGGCGGCGTGAAGGCCGACGAGTCCATCATCGACTACGCCGAGTTCGAGGAGAAGAAGAGCCGCATCGCCGTCGACGCCATCGGCGACGCCTGCACTGGCTCCAACCCGCGCCAGCCAACGCCCGAGGAGATGGAGAAGCTCCTCGAGTGCGTCTACAACGACGTGGACGTGGACTTCTAACGTAAACGCTGCAACGCTGCATGCGCGGGGGCCCGCCTCGGACACGGTCCGGGGCGGGCCCTCTTTTGCTGTGCGCCCTGTGGCTTTCTCTGCTAACCGATGATTTGCACGCCCTTGGGGTAGCGGTTGAGCACCTCGCAGCCGTCCTCGGTCACGATGACGAGGTCCTCGATGCGAACTCCCAGGTCTCCCGGCAGGTAGATACCCGGCTCGATGGAGAAGCACATGCCCGGCTGCACCGGCTCATCGTGCGTGGCCGAGACATCGCCGGGCTCATGATCTTGAAGACCGATCTGGTGGCCCAGGCGATGGTTGAACTGCGGACCCCAGCCGGCGTCTTCGATGATGCGCCGCGCGGTGAGATCGATCTCGGCGAAGGTGACGCCGGGCCGCACGATGGCCTCGGCTGCCTCGTTGGCGCGAAGCACCGTCTCGTACACGGCCCGCTGGTGTTCGGTGGGCTCGGCCGTGAAGAACGTGCGCGTCATGTCCGAGCAGTACCAATCGCGCTTGCAACCCACGTCGAAGAGCACCATGTCGCCCGCGGCGAGCGCCGTTTCGTCGGGTTCGTGGTGCGGGTCGGCGGCGTTCGGGCCAAAGCTCACGATGGGCGAGAACGAATGGTCCTCGGCTCCCAGGCGCCGGTACGTGCCAAGGAGGCCCTCGGCGATGGCAAGCTCGGTAACGCCGGGACGAACCTGCTCAACGAGCCATGCCATGGCCTCGTCGTTTGCCGCGGAGGCGGCGCGCATGAGCTCCTGCTCGCGGGCGTCTTTGATGGCGCGGGCGTCGTCGACGGCATCCGAGGCGAGCACGAAGGCGCGTGCGGCCCCCGCTTGCATGAGCGGGACGAGCCAGCGAGCGGAGAGTTCCTTATCGACGCCCAGCGGGCGCGTGGGGTCGATGACCGCCGAGAGCATGGGGATCGGGTCGTCCGTATCGGAATGCGAGACGATGCGCGCCCCCGTGTTTGAGGCATCGGGGAAGAGCCGGTTTACGAAGAGCGTCGGTACGCCGGTGCGGGGCAGGTAGAGTGCCAGCAGGCGTTCGTACGGCTCGGTGTAATAGCCCGTGAGCCACCAGATGGAGAGCGGGTCGACGATAAGCAGCTGGTCGAGGTCGCGTGCCTGCAAGTTAGCGCGCACGCGATCGATACGTTGGGTGTTCATGAAGCCTCCTCGGTGGCAAGCGGGATGCGGGGCCCCCGCTGCGTGTTCAGTCAACGCTGAGTGTACGCCACGCGCGCCGTGCGGTTTGGCGGGAAACCGAATGGTGACATATGGTTGCCGGGCTCGTTGAGCAGTCGGTGCGCAGTAATCGGTTCGCAGCAGAGAGTATGCTGTGGGCACTGCTAAGGATACGTGGCCCGTTTGTGCTGCGCGCCTTTCGCGAGAGCAATCCGGCAGGGCGTTCCATGAGCCGCCGGAAGACCGACGCCGCATCGGGTTCGCCCGCGGGATCGCGGCTCTCGAGCAGCACGTCGACTAGGCCGTTCTCGAGCATCGAGCGCAGCGCGCTCATGGGCGCCATGCGAATCACCGGATCGAACCCCTCGACCTCAGCATTCATGCGCTTGAGGGCAGAGGCGATAAGCTGCGCCTCAAGGCCGTCATGCACGCCGATGCGAAGCTGCTGCGAGCTCGGGCGCTGCTTGTGTTTCAAGCGACGCTCGGCGCGTGCGGCAAGGTCGAGGATGTCGTTTGCGTATTCAAGAAAGGCAAAGCCGTCGTCCGTGAGGCAGACGGTGCGCGTGCTTCGCACGAGCAGCGCGCAACCCAGTTCGTCTTCGAGTGCCTTGATCTGGTGGCTCACCGTGGGCTGCGACACGTGGAGCGCCTCGGCCGCCTTGGAAAACGAGAGCTGCGCGGCCACCTCGACAAAGCAGCTCAGTTGCATGGTGTTCATAGGAGCCTCCCATCAGGCGGGTGTGGGGCTGCATGACGGACACTAAACGCAAATCTCGTTTACTTATATTCGGAAGGGCTCGAGGCACGAGCCGCTGATGGAAGCGCGGGCATGGTTGCGAGGGCTCCGCCTGGCGCGCCCTGTGTTTCCACTTGGGACGACGCGCGCCTCCGGTGGCCGCTGAGCCGAGGCAACGTATAATAGAGCGCATTCATGCAACCGGAAGGAGCGCTCATGGCACTCAGCGAAGACGACGTGCGCGGTATCGCAGACTACGCGCGCATCGCGCTCGAGGGCGACGAGCTTACCGAGATGTGCGCCTACCTGAACGACGCCGTCGCGATGCTCGAGCCCGTGCTCGCCTATAACCTGCCCGATATCGATCCCACGTTCCATCCCATCGGAAGCCTTTCGAACGTCATGCGCGACGACATCCCGGATACCGGGCGCGCGCTTGGCATCGAGGCCGCTTTGGGCAATGCCGGCAGCGCGCGCGACCGCAGCTTCCGCGTGCCTTCGATCTTGGGGGAGGAGGAGTAATGGCTGCCATCGACACCCTCTCTGCCGCGCAGATCGCGGCGGGCATTGCCGCCGGCGAGTACTCCGCCGTCGAGGTCGCTCAGGCTGCACTTGCCGCCGTTGATGCTCGCGACCCACAGATTCAGGCGTTCCTGCAGGTCACGCCCGAACTCGCTCTGGCTGCCGCGAAACGCGTGGATGCCGCGCGCGCGGCGGGCGAACCCTTGCCGCCGCTTGCGGGCGTGCCGTTCGCCATCAAGGACAACATGAACCTCGCGGGCACGCGCACGACCTGCGCCTCCCGTATGCTCGAGACCTACGAGAGCCCCTACACCGCCACCTGTGTCCAGCGCATGCTCGACGCGGGCTGCGTGCCCGTGGGTAAGGCGAATATGGACGAGTTCGCATTCGGCTCCTCGACAGATACCTCGGCCTTCCATCCCACGAACAATCCGTGGAATACCGCGTGCGTGCCGGGCGGTTCGTCGGGCGGCTCGGCGGCTTCCGTTGCCGCGGGCATGACACCCATCGCGCTCGGCTCCGATACGGGCGGCTCCATCCGCCAGCCGGCGGCGTTCTGCGGCGTGGTGGGCATGAAGCCCACGTACGGCGCCGTGAGTCGTTATGGTGTGGTTGCCTTTGGCAGCTCGCTCGACCAGGTGGGGCCCTTCGGGCGCACGGTCGAGGACGTGGCGCTCGCCATGGATGCGCTCGTGGCGGGCGGCTCCGATCCGTTCGATTCCACCGCGCAAGAGGTTCCGGCAGTTTTTGCCGAGCATGTGGGGGCGAGCATCGCTGGCAAGCGCGTGGGCATCATTCCCGCGTTCATGGAGGCCGAGGGCCTCACAGCGGAGGTGCGTCGTGCCGTCGAGGAGGCAGCTCGTGCCCTCGAGGCCGCGGGTGCTGAGCTCGTGGACGTAGACCTCCCGCACCTCGACGCTGCCATCGCCGCATATTATGTGATCGGCCCGGCCGAGGCATTCAGCAATCTCGCCCGCTTCGACGGCGTGCGCTACGGCTACCAGGAGCCGGGCTGCACCACGCTTGCGGCGCAGAGTTCGCTTTCGCGCGCGCACGGCTTCGGCGCGGAGGCCAAGCGCCGTCAGATGCTCGGCGCGTACCTGCTCTCCAGCGGCATTTACGACAAGTACTATTACGCTGCCCAGAAGGCGCGCACGCTCATCACCGAGGATTACGCCCGCGCGTACGAGCAAGTCGACGTCATCCTTATGCCCGCGGCGCCGCGCACCGCGTTCAAGCATGGCGAGATCAGCGACCCCACGCAGATGTACCTCTCCGATATGTACACCATCTCGATTAACATCGCGGGCAACGGCGGCATGACCGTTCCTTTGGGCGTGGGCGAGGAATCTGGCCTGCCGGTTGCCGCGCAGCTTGTGGCACCGGCATTCAAGGACGAGCGACTCATCGCGTTCGGCTCCGCGCTCGAGCGTGCGGTGGCTGCCACGCCGGGCGCATGGGGTGCGGGGGTTGCCGACGCGGAGCGCGGTGGCCGGCTCGGGGCGCCCTGTGCGCCCGCATTCGCTGGGAAGGGAGGTGAGCTCGCATGAAGGAGCTCAGCGAGGTTCTGAAGGACTGGGAGGCCGTAATCGGTCTTGAGATTCATACCGAGCTCACGACGCTCGACACCAAGATGTTCTGCGGCTGCAAGATTGGCCACGACGACGAGCCGAACACCAATGTGTGCCCGGTCTGCCTGGGCCTGCCCGGGGCGCTCCCCGTGCCCAACGAGCGCGCGATCGAGTACATCGTGAAGGCGGGCCTCGCCACCAACTGCGAGATCCAGAAGCATTCGATGTTCTACCGCAAACACTACTTCTATCCGGATATGGCGAAGAACTTCCAGACCACGCAGGGTCCGGTGGCCTTCGCCATGCATGGCCGGCTCGATCTGGAGGTTACCGGCCGCGGCGCCGCAGAGCGCCCGGAGTGCGCGTTCGGAGATGCGGAGGCCGAGAGCCTTGCCAGCGCGAGCGCCAACGCCGTGGGCCTCTCGACCGCGATGTCTCGCGACCTTCCCGAAGGCATGGCATCGGGCGCGGGTTCGTCTGTTAAGCCGGACCATGCCGGCGCCGTGTCGACGATGAGCCAAAATGACCCCGCCCCAGAAGAGGCAGCAGAAGGTGCCACATCGGCGCTGGCGGGCATGAGCGGGTACGACACCGCGAACCTCGCGGTCCCGGTGCGCCACGAGGACGGCTCCTATACCGTCCCCATCCGAATCCTGCGCATCCACATGGAGGAAGATGCCGCCAAGATGGTGCACGTGGGCGGTGAAGAGGGCCGCATCGGTGGGGCGGCAGAGAGCCTTATCGACTACAACCGCTGCGGTACGCCGCTCATCGAACTCGTCACCGAGCCCGACCTGCGCACGCCGGAGGAGGCGCGCCTCTTCATGGAGAAGCTCCGCCGCATCTTCCTCACGCTCGGCATCTCGGACTGTTCGATGGAGAAGGGCTCCATGCGCTGCGATGGCAACGTGAGCCTGCGCCGCCGCGGCAGCTCCAAGCTGGGCACGAAGACCGAGCTCAAGAACCTCAACTCCTTCAAGGCGCTGCACGACGGTCTTGCGTACGAGATCTGCCGCCAGGCGGAGGTGCTCGAGGAGGGCGGCGAGATCTACCAGGAGACGCGCCACTGGGAGCCCAGCCGCAAGCGCACGGTGGTCATGCGCACCAAGGAGACGGCGGACGACTACCGGCTCTTCCCGGATCCCGACCTTGCGCCCTTCGACCTTTCGGATGCCTTCATCGAGCATTGCCGTGCGGAGATTCCCGAGTTGCCGGACGCCAAGCGCGATCGCTACGAGCGCGACTTCGGGATCAAGCGCGCCGACGCCGAGCAGATTGCCGGCGACCCCGAGACCGCTGCGTTCTTCGAGACGGCGGCAGGCGTGGTCGCGGCGGGCAAGGAGGCCCAGACGGTCGCGAACCTCATCGTGAACGAGCTGCCCGCCCATCTTCGGGCCGCGGGTTGCACGCTTGCGGAATCGGGGCTCGAGCCCGCGCAGGTGGCATCGCTCGCCAAGCTGCTTGCCTCGGATGCCATCAGCTCGAACCAGGGACACGAGGTCTTCGAGGCCATGGCCCAGACGGGCGACGACCCCGAAAAGATTGTGGACGAGCGCGGCATGCGCCAGGTGAGCGACGCCGGGGCGCTTCAGGCGTACGTTGACGAGGTGCTTGCCAACTGCCCCGACCAGGCCCAGCAGTATCGCGACGGCAACCAAAAGGTGCTCGGCTTCCTTGTTGGGCAATGCATGCGGGCGAGCAAGGGGCAGGGCAATCCCAAGCTCTTCAACGAGCTCTTGCGCCAGGCACTGTCGTAGGGTTTTCGACGGCCGGTAGGCAAAAGCGGCCCGTTTGCGGCTCTGCAAGCGAAGTGCGGCTCGCCGGCTGCCCGGCAGGGGAAGAGCAACTCGCCGGCTGCCCGGTAGACAAAGCGCTCTCGGCTTTCAAGCGGGTGGGACGATGTCCCGCCTGCTTTTTGCTATGAAAAACGTGTACACGAGCGTCACGAAAAGCTCGAAATAAGGCATTTTTTGACGCTCGTGTACACGTTTTGCTCCGTGGGTCGCGGCCTGAGCGGCGCGGTGCAGAAGCCCCGTTGTCCTAAACCCCGTGCAGGCGATCATGATTGACGGCATGGAAGCCCCGCGCGGGCGACCATGAAAGCCGTCATGGTCGTATAAACCCACTGATTCGAGGCTCGAACATGTTGACGGCAGCTTCTTACGAGGCGAGCCGTTCCGCTGCCGTCCTTAGCACCCGCGCGTTTCATGGGTATAACGGTCGAAAGACTGACTGCGCAGGAGGCGGTGTGCATGACGTTCAGCCCGTTTACCGACGACCAAGGCAATCCCAAGGATTTGGCCAACGTGACGTTTGCCGACCTTGCTCAGCTCGCCGATATGGACGAAGGCTATGTGCTTGAGTTCAAGCAGTCGCTCACGGTGGGCGTGAAGCGCAAGATTCCTAAGATCATCGCGTCGTTTGCTAATTCACGGGGAGGGTGGCTGGTCATCGGCATCGCGGATGACGACCATGCCGTGTGCCCCGTTCCGCGCCTTTCGGCGGACTACGGCCAGCTTATCGGGGAGCTGTGCCGCAGGCACGTTTCTCCCGCCCCTCCCTTCGATGTGCGCTTCATCGCCGATCCCGATGCTCCCGACCAGGGGGTTGTCGTGGTGCGTGTAGATGAAGGGCGTTTTCCGCCCTATGTGGCCGATGGCGTGGTGGAGATTCGCGAGGGCTCGACGTCCGGGCCCGCCGCTGGTTCTGCGCTTGTGGAGCTCTACGACAAGGCGACGCGTCGTGCGGCGCAGATTACCGATTTCTGCCGCCGAACGGTCTACTTCTCGTCCGCGGTGCCGTTGTTCGATTTGTACCTCTTCCGAACGGGTTCCACGCGGGAAACCTCGTCGCGCGAGGTGATCAACGCCCGCGCCGATGCCATGCGCCGAGCTTTCGAGGCCCAGGGGTTCAGCTGCCATATCCAGCATGCGCACGATTCGCTCATCTTTCGTGCGTCGGTGGCGTTTGCGGACATGATGCCGCATTCGGCGATTGAGCTTTTCCCGGACGAGTCGATGAAGCTCACGGTGCCGGCGGTGCTTCTTGAGGGGAAGGAGCGCGAGGGCGCGCTTGCGGAGTTGGGCACGGCGTGTGGGCTTGCGGCTACGGACAAGATGGATGTGATGTCGGCGGCGAGTACGCTTGCGCGCGTGACGCGGATGGCTTCGGTGCTCGACCGTTATGTTCGCTATCGCGAGGCGCGTTGGCGCGAGTATGCGACGGCGTACGAACTCGAGAACATGGCAGGCGTGCTGCTTTGGTCCGATGAGCCGCTCTATATCGATTACGTTCGGAGCCATGGGCCGTTATTCTGCGGCACGACGGATTGCCGGAGCCGTGTGAGGTATCTCGATGACGGCGAGCACGACTCGTTCCGCGCGCGGCAGTTTGCTGGCAGCCACTTCTTTGAGGCGTGCGGCTTGCCGCTTGGTTCTCCCGACGATGACGATAACCGTCTGGTCGATGCTCTGCTGCGCACGGAGCGCGGAGCTCGCCGCGAACGTGCGTGACGCAGCGACGGGGTCGGCATGCGTGCTGCCCATGGGATTGAATTCGCCGCGGCAGGGGTATATGCGGGGCCCGTGCGTGGTACACTACAATACTCACCCGGACAACGCGTGCTTTGCGAGCTGCGTCCGGCGCGTTCTTTGACAGGTCGAGTGCGGTTGCTCGCATGCCGGCGCGGTGCGCCTCTGCGATGCGGCTTGCCCAGACCGTCCTTCGGGGGCGACTGGTTTCGACACGATAGCTCTGAGAGAGGAAGCAGGCCGTGGTCTCCTCGCCACGCTAAACAGGGGTACTGTCAAAATGAATTGACAAGAATTCTTCTTACGAGCCCCAGCTGGCTCTTGCTGCTTAATTAATTAGCGGCACGCCAAACCCGGGAATTCCCCGCCCCGGGCGCGGTGTCATGTTAGGGGAATGCTCCCGCGCACGTAATCGGTATGGCGCGGGCTAAGACTGAACCGGTTGGGATGCCGCGAGCGTGTCACTGCGCGCAACGCGTCCGAGATTAAACCAGTGACTGAGCCTGGAGATGCCGATCAGGGGGCTTTCGTGGACCGGAGTTCGATTCTCCGCGCCTCCACCAACTGTTACAGCAGGTAGATATCGCTATCTACCTGCTTTTTTGTTGTACGCAAAATACCTGACGGGGCTCCGTACCCCGGCAATTGGCTCCGTTCGAGCGGGCATATCCGCCCCGTCCGCTCGCGATGTGCGCCTCGTCGGGCCGATGTCTTTCTTCGCAGATTCGAGATGCGGGCGTATGTAGAGGCTAATGGGGTAGAAGAGCCTGAAGCACAGCGATGCATACGATACGAAAAGGGTGCGGACATGCAGCAGGATACACATGAGGTCGGACATCACGACAGCCCTTGGCAAGGCGGCGGAGCGAGCGCTGCCATGCCGGCTTCAAGCGACTTCGGTACCGGTGAAAACGCCGCCGGGCCGGGAGCGGGCAAATCGGCGGGTGCGGGCAAATGCGCGCTCATCCTCGAGGGCGGCAGCTTTCGCGGGCAGTTCACGGCGGGCGTGATCGATGTCATGCTCGAACAGGGCGTCGACCTTCCCGCCTGCTACGGTGTGTCTGCGGGCGCGCTGAACGGCCTGAACTACAAATCGCGTCAAATCGGGCGCGTCAACCGTATCAACCTCGCGTTCTGTGATGATCAACGCTACGTGGGGTCGCGCGCGCTTGCGGCGAACGGAAGCTTGATCGGGTACGACTTCCTGCTCTTCGATGTTCAGGACCGCATCGACCCGTTTGACAACGAGGCGTATCGCGCAAACCCCATGAAGCTATTCGCCACCGTCACGAACATCATGTTCGGTACGGCCGAGTACCCCGAGGTGCAAGACGCCTCGCTCGACATCGATGTGGTTCGCGCCTCAACCTCGCTTCCTCTGGTCACACAGCCCGTTGAGCTAAATGGCAGCCTCTACCTCGACGGCGGCGTGGCCGATTCCGTGCCTATCGAGCACGTGCTCGAGGAGGAGGGGTATGACCGCGCGATCGTGGTGCTCACCCAGCACCGAGGCTACCGCAAGTCTCCGTACGAGCTCATGCCCGCAGCACGCGCCCGCTATGCCGCCTATCCCTATCTGCTCGATGCCCTCTCCACACGCCATGAGCGCTACAACGAGCAGCGCGAGCATATCTGGGCTTACGAGCGCGAGGGGCGGGCTCTCGTGGTTGCGCCGCCTCACCCGGTAACGGTGGGGCACGTTGAGCGCGACGCGTCGAAGCTTCTCGAGCTCTACATAGCGGGAAGGCAAGAGGCTACGCGTATGCTTCGCCAGATCAAGGAGTTCGCAGAGCGATAAGGGAGCACGTTCAGCCATCCGTTGTCGGGCGCATGGGGCTTGTGGGCGCATGGGGCTCTCGTTCGGTGACGATCGAGGTGCTGCCACGCGCGCCGCCGCACGTCCTATTACCGAGTGCCTATGGGCCGTTTACAGAATTGATATTGTTTAAGCAGCATATTTTCGATATGGTCGAACTACCGAATAGCCTCGCACGTCCAAGTTGCGCTTACCAGCGCGAGAGAGGGGAATGAGATGAAGACCGTCATCGTTGGAGCCAACCACGCCGGAATCGCTGCCGCCAACACGCTGCTCGACACCTATCCCGATCAAGAAGTGGTGATGATCGACCGTAACACCAACTTGAGTTATCTCGGCTGCGGTACCGCGCTTTGGGTGGGCCGCCAGATCGATTCCGTCGACAAGCTCTTCTATACCAACAAGGACGCATTTGAGGCCAAGGGCGCCCAAGTTTTTATGGAGACCGAGGTCACGAGCATTGATTTCGACGCTCACCTGGTGAGCTGCCACCCGCGCACGGGTGCCGACTTTACGATCAAGTACGACAAGCTCGTGTTGGCAACTGGCTCGCTCCCGATTGCGCCCAAGCTGCCCGGCCACGACCTCGCGGGCATCAATTTCCTCAAGCTCTTCCAAGAGGGCCAGGAGGTTGATCGTCAGATTTCCGACGATTCCGTGGAAGACGTCGCGGTGGTGGGCGCTGGGTATATCGGCGTCGAGATCGCCGAGGCGGCCAAGCGTCGTGGCAAGAACGTGCGCATCTTCGACATTGCCCCCACGTCGCTTGCAAGCTACTACGATCCCGAGTTCGCCGCTCTCATGGACGAGCGCCTTGCCCAGGGTGGAATCGAGTGCCATTTTGGCGAGGCCGTCTGCGCTTACGTGGGGGACGAGACGGGGCATGTACGCTCCATTACCACCGAGCAGGGCAGCTTTCCTGCTGACCTCGTGGTGAACGCCATCGGTTTCATTCCGAACAACGCGCTCGGTCGCGACCATCTTGAGCTTTTTGACAACGGCGCCTATCTGGTCGACCGTCACCAGCAGACGAGCGATCCAGACGTCTACGCCATCGGCGATTGCGCGACCGTCTACTCGAACGCGTTGCACGCGACTACCTACATCGCGCTCGCCACCAATGCCGTGCGCTCGGGCATCGTTGCCGGTCACAACATCGGCGGCACGCCGCTCGAGTCCATCGGCGTGCAGGGCTCCAACGCGATCTCCGTTATGGGCCTGAACCTCTGCTCTACCGGCCTTTCGGTCCGTGCGGCCGAGAAGGCGGGGCTAGAGGTGCTCTATACCGATTTCGAAGACCTCCAGCGCCCTGCATTCATGCGCGAGAACGCGCAGGTCAAGATTCGCATCGTTTACGAGCGTGGTAGCCGCCGCGTGGTGGGAGCGCAGCTCGCCTCCGAATACGACGTCTCGATGGCCATTCACCTGTTCTCGCTCGCCATCGAGGAGGGCGTGACCATCGACAAGCTCAAGCTGCTCGATATCTTCTTCCTGCCGCATTTCAACCAGCCGTACAACTACATCACCATGGCGGCGCTCGGCGCGGAATAGCGTTGCCGCGACGGCGCCCCGCGCTTCCATCTGCGGCGCTGCCAGAAGGTTTCAAGGGGGTTAACGGATAACTCCGCACGCTCAATCGTGATACTCTTTCATGCTATTGCATAAGAAAGATTTTCGAATGCAGTATTCTGCATGATTTGATTGCGGGGGAGTTATGGCGTACACGGTGGGCATCGTCGGAGCGGCAGGGTATGCGGGCGTGGAGCTTGCGCGCATCCTGCTCGGGCACCCGGATTTCGAGCTTCGGGCGATTACGTCCAATGCCGATGCAGGGCAGGCGCTCGGTAGCGTCTACCCTGCGTTTGCCGGGGTAGAAGGCGCCGGCGACCTCGTCTTCTCCACGCACGACGACCCCGTGCTCACCACATGCGATGCGGTGTTCCTCGCCGTTCCCCATACGGCTGCGCTCGCTGCGGCACCGGGGCTTCTGGATGCTGGCGTGACGGTGATCGACCTCTCGGCAGATTATCGCCTGAGCGATCCTGGGACCTACGAGCGCTGGTACGGCGTCTCCCACACCTCGCCCGAGCTTCTGCAGGACCGTGCCTTCGGCCTTCCTGAGCTCTTTGCCGAAGACCTCGATCGCGCGGCGGAGCGCCATGCAGCGGGCGCGCCCGCGCTCGTGGCGTGCGCGGGATGCTTTCCCACGGCAACATCGCTTGCCGCCGCACCTGCGGTGCGCATGGGCTGGGTTGCGGAAGGCGGCCCTGTGGTGGTCGATGCCATCTCGGGTGTCACGGGTGCGGGCAAGTCGGCGAACGCGCGCACGCACTACTGCAGCGCCGACGAGAACGTCGAGGCCTACAACGTATGCCGCCACCGCCATACGCCCGAGATCGAGCAGATTCTCGGCCTGGCAGGGCGTGTGGTCTTCACGCCGCATCTGGCACCGCTCAAGCGCGGCCTGCTCTCCACCGTCACCTTGCCGCTCGCGCCGTCTGCTGCGAGCCTCACCGCCGAGGAGGCCGTGAGCGCTTATCGCAGCTTCTATGAGGGGCGGCCCTTCGTTCGCGTGCTCGACGCCGGCCAGGTGCCCAAGACATCGTCGGTGGCGGGCAGCAACGCATGCCAGATCGGTCTGGCGGTGAACCACGAGGCGTCGGCGCTCATCGCTATCGGCGCGATCGACAATCTCTGCAAGGGCGCTGCGGGCCAGGCGGTCCAGTGCGCCAACATCGTCTTCGGGCTCGACGAGCGACGAGGCCTTCCTTTGGTTGCGCTGCCGGTGTAGCAGGCACGCTGCCGGTGCAAGTAGCAGGCGTGCCGTCGGCGCAAAGGGCGCGGTTTCCGTCGTTGCCCCTGGTGCCGCGGCTCGGTACACTGTGACGAAGTAGAAGCTGGACCAAAAGGGATGGACCTATGAATATCGATGAGTTTGATGCGAGGATTCGCGCCGTGCCCAACGGAGGGGTTACGAGCGCTTTGGGATTCACGGCGGCGGGCGTGCACGCGGGCTTCCGCAAGGATCCCAAGCGCCTCGACATGGCGCTCCTCGTTGCCGACGAGGTGTGCCCGGTCGCGGGCACCTTCACCCAGAACCGCTTTTGCGCTGCCCCGGTTACGGTGAGCCGTGCCCATCTGGGCGGCGTGGGCTACGGCATGGCTCGCGGCGTCGTGGTGAACTCAGGCAACGCCAACGCGGCGACGGGAGGAGCCGGCATCGCTGCCGCTCACGAGACCTGCGACATCGCTTCCCAGGTGCTGGGCTGCGAGCCCGAGCAGGTGCTCGTGTCGTCTACGGGTGTCATCGGACAGATTCTCGACATCGAACCCTTTGAAGAGGGTATTCCCGCTGCTGCCGATGCGCTCTCCCGCGCGGGCGGCTCCGATGCGGCCCTTGCGATCATGACGACCGACACGCACCCCAAGGAGTACGCCGTCACCTACGAGAGCCAGGCTGCGGGCTATTTGGGCAGCACGTTCACGGTGGGTGGCTGCTGCAAGGGCTCGGGCATGATCATGCCCAACATGGCAACCATGATCGCGCTCATCACCACCGATGCTCCCGTGCGGCCGGAAACCCTTCACGGCTTGCTGCGCTCCGCCGTGGACCAGACGTTCAACAGGGTGACGGTCGATTCCGACACCTCGACGAACGATACGTGCATCATGTTCGCCTCGGGCAAGGCTGCGCCGATGCTCGATCCCATCGACGAGGGCAGCGATGCCTACCAAGAGCTCGAGCGCGCCATCTATGTGGTGTGCGAGGCGCTCGCCCGTGGCATCGCCGCCGATGGCGAGGGGTCTACGAAGCTCGTGACCGTTACGGTTTCGGGCGCCGCTACGCCGCAGGATGCCGATACCGCTGCCCGCGCGGTCGCGAACTCGCCGCTCGTGAAGACCGCCGTGGCCGGCCACGACTGCAACTGGGGCCGCGTGGCGGCTGCGCTCGGTAAGTGCGGCGTGGCCTTCAACCAGGAGGACGTCGATATCGACATCATGGACATCCCCGTGTGCCGGGGCGGTCTCACGGTGCCGTTCGATGAGGACGAGGCGCTGCGCCGGTTCGAGGCGCCGGAGATCGTCATCGCGGCGGATCTTGGCGCGGGCGATGCCCAAGCCACGGTCTGGACCTGCGATTTCACGCACGACTACATTTCGATCAACGCCGACTACCGTTCGTGAACCGGTCATTTTGGGACGGGGTTGTTTTGACCCACCGCGGGCCGGTGATCGGACCGGGCCCCGCAGGCGTATGGGAGGATGAGCATGAAGTACGCACGCGATGCCAAGCCGTCGCTCAATAGCGACCAGACCGCCCAGCTGCTCTTCGAGGCGCTGCCGTGGATCAAGAGCCTCACCGGCCGCACGGTCGTGATCAAATACGGCGGCGCTGCCATGGTCGATGCCAAGCTGCGCTCGGATGTGATGAGCGACATCTTGCTGCTCAAGATCATCGGCGCGCGCATCGTGATCGTTCACGGCGGCGGCGCAGCCATCAACGAGGCGCTCAAGCACTACGACCTTCCCGTGGAGTTCAAGGATGGCCAGCGCGTGACCACGCCGGAAGCGATGGAGATCGTGCGCGAGGTTCTTGTGGGCAAGGTGAACCAGGAGCTCGTGGCAGCCATCAACCAGCATGGCAACGTCGCGGTGGGCGTTTCGGGGAGCGATGCGGGTACGATCGTTGCCGAGCAGCTCGATCCCGGCCTGGGCCGCGTGGGGCGTGTTACGCGCGTCAACGCCGACTACCTCGAGAGCCTCATGGATAACGACTATATCCCGGTGGTCGCGACCGTTGCGCAGGGGGAGGACGGCGGCTTCTTCAACATCAACGCCGACGTTGCGGCGGGGGCCGTCGCTAAGGCCGTGCACGCGCACAAGATCATCTACCTCACGGATGTCGACGGCCTCTACGAGGATTTCTCTGATAAGACCTCGCTCATCTCGAACCTCACGCTCGAGGAGACCGAGGCGCTGCTCGCGCGCGGCGACATCGACAAGGGCATGATTCCCAAGCTGCAATCGTGCGTGGGAGCGCTGCGCGGCGGGGTGTTCCGTGCGCATATCATCAACGGCACCACGCCGCATTCGCTGCTGCTCGAGCTCCTGACCGACACCGGCTTGGGCACCGTGATGCATTCCACGATGGAGTCGTACGAGCAGGACCGGCATCCCCACCCGCTCGGCGTATTCGCGTCGCGCTTGGCAGAGACGGATGAGGACGCCGAGTCGCGCTAGGCGGAGAGATATACCAGACAATGGAGAGGAAGAAGACGATGACATTCGATCAAGAGCGCGCGCTCGATAACGAGTTCGTGATGCATACATACGGCAGGAGCCAGGTGGAGTTCGTGGAAGGCTCCGGCATGACACTCAAGGACGCCGAGGGCCGCGAATACCTCGACTTCCTGGCGGGTATCGGGGTATGCTGCCTGGGCCATGGGCATCCGGCGGTGGTCGGCGCGGTTGAGCGCCAGGCCACAGAGCTCATGCACGTATCGAATTACTTCTACATCGAGCATCGCGGCGAGGTCGCGGCGCTGCTTTCCAAGCTTGCTAACGACGATCTTGCGGGCGCCGGTGTGCTTGCCCGTGCTATCGCCGAGGGCGATGCCGAGGCCGTGCGTGCCGCTGCTGCCCCGCAAGAGGGCGAGCAGGTTTGGAAAACCTTCTTCTCCAACTCGGGAGCCGAGGCCAACGAGTGCTCCATGAAGCTCGCGCGCCTGTATGCCAAGCGGTGCGGCAACGGTGGGAACACGATCGTGTGCCTGCGCGGCGGCTTCCACGGCCGTACGCTCGAGACGCTTGCCGCCACCATGCAAAATCGCCTGCAGGACACCTTCCGTCCGCTCCCGGGCGGGTTCGTGGCGTGCACGCCCAACGACATCGATGAGCTGCGCGAGGTTTTTGCCCAGCTTGAAGGCGAGATCTGCGCCGTCATGCTCGAGCCCATTCAGGGCGAAAGCGGCGTGCACCCGCTCGATGCGGCATTCGTCCAAGAGGCGGCGCGCCTTGTGCACGAGGTGGGCGGCGTGCTCATCTCCGACGAGGTCCAGGCGGGTGTGTTCCGCACGGGGAAGCCGTTCGCAATCCAGCACGCGGACGTGGTGCCGGATATCATGAGCCTGGCGAAGGGCATCGCGGGCGGTGTGCCGGCTGGCGCATGCGTGGCGCGCGCGGAGGTGGCGGACGCCTTCAAGCCGGGAGATCACGGCTCGACCTTCGGCGGGAGCTGTCTTGCCGTGGCCGCTGCCGAGTCTACGCTCTGCGAGCTCGTAATTGGTGGGTATGCTGGCAAGGCGGCCGAGGTTGGCGCCTATATGGCCGAGCAACTCGCGAAGGTGCCGCACGTGGTCGAGGTGCGCGGCGCGGGCCTCATGCTCGGCTGCGATTTGGATGAGGGTGCGGGGGATGCGCACGACGTGGTGACCGCCGCTCTCGAAGCGGGCGCGGTTATCAACGCGACGGGCGCCCACACCCTTCGCTTCCTGCCGCCGCTTATCTGCACGAAGGAGGATGTGGACGAGCTCGCCCAGATCCTCACCTCCGTTTTGAGCTAGCAAGCCTTTGGGCTAGCAAGCTTCCAGAAGGGCGCAGCCGGCTAAGCCTGTTGCGCCCTTTTTGGATCGCTGCGGCGGCTTTGCCGCCTTGCGTCGCGTGCTGGCAAAGACGCTCGCGCGCTTTGCGCAGCTCGCGACCCTGCGGGTTCGAATCCCTCTGTGATGGGCGTGAAAATGAAAAGACCCCGCGTGTGCAGGGTCAACAAGAACTATGGTGGGCGATGAGGGATTCGAACCCCCAGCCTTGTGCGTGTAAAGCACCTGCGCTAACCGTTGCGCCAATCGCCCGTGGAGTCTGAGTATAGCCGAATTCGCTCGCTGACGGCAACGGGACATATCTTATGATAGGGACAAACCGCAATTGCATTTGCGCGCAAGCCACGATCAAAGCGGAGGATGCATGCCGATTACCTATCTGCCCGAGGCTCTCAACGGCGAAAAGACCGATGAGGCCCTGCGCGAGCGCCTTGCTCGCGTGCGCTATGTGTTCACGGATCTTGACGGCACGATGATGGGGCCTGGCTCCACGGTGCTCGCAAACGCAGCGGGCGAGCTAAGCTGCGCCTTCGTGGAGACGCTCATCGCGCTCAAACAGGCGGGCATCGAGGTCATCCCGTGCTCAGGCCGGAACCGCTCCATGCTGCACGAGGATTCGCGCGTGCTTGGCCTCACCTCGTACATCGGTGAGATGGGCGGCATCATCATGATCGATCGCCCGCATGATACCTGGGAGTACTTCACGGCGGAGATGGACTACGACCCTTCCTGCGGCCTCACGCCGCATGAGGTTATCGAGCAGACCGGGCTTTGCGACCAGTTCATCTCGCGCTGGCCGGGGCTCATCGAATTCCATAACGACATGTCGAACGGCTATAAGCATCGCGAGGTTACCATCGGCCTGCGCGGCGAGGTGCCAGACGAGGAGGCGATCGCGCTGCTCGACGCCTCGGGCATGGCGCTCGACTGGGGCGACAACGGTTTTCTCAACTACATCTCAGCGCCCACAACGCTCCATCTGCCTGAAGGGGTGCGCGGCCGTGCGTTCAACATCATGCCGAAGGGCTTGGGCAAGGGGCGTGCCATCGAGCGCTTCTGCGAGCTTCGCGGTATCGACCGCGCCGAGACGCTCGCTATCGGCGATTCGTCGTCCGATTTCCTCATGGCAGACGCCGTGGCGCAGTTCATCATGGTAGAGAATGCGCTGGCCGACCCGCACGCCGATGCTCTCCTCGAGAAGCACCCCGAGACCGTGGTGGCACGCGGACGCATCGTTGATGGCTGGGTGAACGCCATGCGCTGCCTGTTGGAGGCGCAGGGGAGGCGGATGTGATGGATGACCGCTGCGTCAGCCCCCTCGCCTACGATAACCGCCCGATTGGCGTTTTCGACTCGGGCTTGGGCGGGCTCACCGTTGCGCGCTCGATTGCGACGTCGCTCTCCCACGAATCGATTTACTACGTGGGCGATACGAAGCGCTGCCCCTATGGACCGCGCTCGGAGAACGAGGTGCGTACCTTCGCCCTGCAAGCGGGGCGCTGGCTCGAGGCACATGATGTCAAGATCATCGTGATCGCTTGCAATACCGCGACCGCGGCGGCGCTCACCGTGGCGCAGCAGACGCTCGACGTTCCCGTAATCGGCGTGATTGCTCCGGGCGCGCGGGCGGCTATCAACACGACGCGCACGCGGAAGGTGGGCGTGCTCGCCACGGAGCTCACGGTGCGGTCGGGCGCATACACGCGAGCCATCCAGAGTCTCGATGCGGGCGTGGACGTATACGGGTGCCCCGCTCCAAGCTTCGTGAACATCGTCGAGCGCGAGCTGGCCACGGGCGCGCATCTGCAGGAGCGTTGGCTCGAAGACGGCGACATCTTCGATACCCCCGAGATTCGTTTCGAGGTAGCGAGGACGCTCTCGCCGATCGCCGATACCGAGGTGGACACCGTGGTGCTCGGCTGCACGCATTTTCCGCTGCTTGCAGGGCCCATCCGCCATGCGCTTGGCACGGGCGTGCGGGTGGTGTCGTCTGCGGAGGAGACCACGCGCGAGCTCAAAGACATCCTGCACCGCCGCGGGCAGCTTGCCGCGGCCGATGTGGAGCCTCAACACCGGTTTGCAACAACCTCGGATAACATTGCCGAGTTCGCGGCAGCGGGAAGCTTTATCTTCGGGCAACCGCTCAAGAGCATCGTGCATGTAGACCTTGGCGAGCTTGAGGAGATGTACCGCCGCTAGGCCTTGGGGCCCCGCCTGCTGTGGGGTCTGCCGCTAGGCCTTGTGGCCCGCCCGCTGTGGGGTCTGCCGTGAGGCTGCGGGGCCCGCGGGCCCCGGGGCGACCTGCCGCTGGGCTGCGGGGATGATCAGCAGGGCGCAGGGACGGTCGGCCGCTCGGCAGCGGGCGGCTTGCCGCCAGCCCGCAAAACCTGTCATACGGGAGCCGGCATGGCCGGTTCTTGCCATAGTGAGATACGATGGGGAGGAAACCTTGGATTATATGGAAATCGATCGCGCAAACGGCCGCGCGATGGACGAGATGCGCGAAGTTGCGCTTACCCGCGAGGTGCTCAAGCATGCGCTGGGGTCGTGCCTCGTGGAGTTCGGCGATACCCGTGTGCTTTGCGCGGCGACGATCGAGGAGGGCGTGCCCGGTTGGCGCCGTGCGAGCCGCGCCGGGTGGGTTACGGCGGAGTACGCGATGCTTCCCGCCTCGACGGGCCGGCGTGTGCCGCGCGAGCGGGCGAGCCGCAAGGGCCGCTCGATGGAGATCGAGCGTCTCATTGGCCGAAGCTTGCGCACCGTTACCAACCTCCGCGCCCTCGGCGAGTATACGGTTACGGTGGACTGCGATGTAATTCAGGCAGACGGCGGCACGCGTACCGCGGCGGTGACCGGCGCTTGGGTGGCGCTGCACGATGCCCTCATGGCGTGGGTCGAGGCTGGAAAGATCGCGCGTCTGCCGCTTACGGGCCAGGTAGCCGCGGTTTCGATGGGCGTAGTTGATGGCTGCGAGCTGCTCGACCTCGATTACCGTGAGGACTCTCGTGCTGAGGTGGACATGAACCTCGTGGCGACCGACACGGGAGAGATCGTCGAGATTCAGGGCACGGGCGAGCGCACGCCATTCGATCGGGCGCGGCTCGGAAGGCTGCTCGATCTGGGCGATAAGGGCATCGAGAAGTTGATCGGGCTCCAGAACCAGGTTACGGCGTTTCGGGACGAGGACTAGCTGAGAGTGCTCCTAGGGAGTCCCTTATGTGCAATCAGAAGTTTCCGCGCAAACGTCCTCGCCGCTTCGCGGCTGTGGAATGTTTGCTTGGGAAACACCGATTGCCCTTCTAGGGCCGCCGCATATCGTCCCGCGCGCAGTTTCGCAGGAGCATCGGCTTTGCCGATGCGACGAGAATGTTTGAGCACGGGATGATATGCGGCGGACCGTTCCGTAGGATGTTCGATAACGTTTGCCGCGGCGAGGACGTTTGCGTGGAACCATGCGGGTCCTCCGGCAGGTGCGGTTCGTAGGCAAGCGGTTTTATCGCAGCGCGATAGGAGAGGAAGAAGTTCTCATGGCGTTAGAAAAGATTGATGCGGCTGTGCTCGATCCGGCGCGGACGGTGGTCGTTGCCACGGGGAATGCGCATAAGCTCGTCGAGATCGAGGAAATCTTGGGGCGCGCGCTTCCGGAAATGACGTTCGTAGCTCTTTCTCAGCTCGGGGATTTCGAGGACCCGGAGGAAACGGGCACCACCTTTGCGGAGAACGCAATCATCAAGGCGGAGGCGGCCGTGGCGGCAACGGGCCTCACGGCAGTTGCAGACGATTCTGGCCTCATGGTCGATGCGCTTGGCGGTGAACCAGGCGTCTATTCGGCGCGCTACGCCGGTGTGCACGGCGACGATGCCGCCAACAATGCCAAGCTTCTGGCCAAGCTAGAGGGGGTTGAGGATGCTGCGCGCACGGCGCGCTTCGTGAGCTCGATTGCCTTCATTGAGCCCGACGGTCTCGTCACCATGGGCGAGGGTACCTGCGAGGGCGTGGTGGGCCATGCCGAGCGCGGCACGCACGGGTTTGGCTATGACCCGCTCTTCCTGCCCGATGACACGCCGGGTAAGACCATGGCCGAGCTCACGCCGGAGGAGAAAAACGCCATCAGCCACCGCTTCCATGCGCTCGAAGACCTGTGCGCCAAGCTCAGCGCCCGGCGCGATGCCTCTGCGCTGGCGGATGAGGGAGCCGCCGCTCCGGTCGAGGATGCCGAGCGCGTCTCCTTGCAGGTTGCTACCCCGGAGGAGGGCATGCAATGAGGGCGGTCGTTCAGCGCGTTACACGGGCGAGCGTCACCATCGACGGCGAGGTAACCGGCAGTATCGGCCAAGGGTACCTCGTCCTTCTTGGCGTTGGTGCCGACGACACGCGCGCGGAGGCAGACCGTCTCTGGAAGAAACTTTTCGGTCTGCGCATTATGGAAGACGAGGATGGCAAAACCAACCGTTCCATTGACGATGTAGGTGGCGAGGTGCTCGTGGTGTCGCAGTTCACGCTCTTTGCGGATTGCCGCCGCGGGCGCCGGCCCTCGTTCACCGCCGCGGGCGACCCAGCGCACGCAAACGAGCTCTACGAGTACTTCGTGCAGCTGGCACGTCAAGATGTCTCGCGCGTTGCCACGGGAACGTTTGGCGCGAACATGCAGGTGGAGCTTGTAAACGACGGGCCCTTCACCATCGTGCTCGACACCGATGCGCTGTAGCGTCCTCCTGTTTGGCACCGATGCGCTGTAGTGCGCCCTGCTAGGCTGCGTGCGCTCGCTCTGGGCGTGACGCTGCTCTCTCCGCCCCGCGAACATGCACTCATTCATCTCAGCAGCCCTAGTAGCCCAGCGATATATCTGGCTCGTTCCAAAAAGGTGTACACGAGCGTCAAAAAAAGTTTGAAATGAGGCTTTTTGCGACGCTCATGTACACCTTTCCCGGCGCGGCCGGGTTGGTGCGGCGGATCATGCGCGTCGAGGGCTTGAGAAGTGCCCTCCCTGCCTGGAGTTGCACACCTTCACGGTGCCGCCGCCAACCCGACGCTGCCCCCTTCACGGTGCCGCCGCCAACTCGGTGCTGCCATCTGCGTGGTGCGGCCGGGCGCGGGCGAGCCGTCAACCGGTATGTGACGTTCCTGTACCGGGGGTTTTAGCAAGCTTTTCACGCTGCTATACTGAATCAGTTTTGACTAACTTGGGAGTACTGTGCCAATTTTCGGCGCATTACGGGAGGCATAGTAATGGACGAGCTCGAGGTCAACCACGTCGACGAAATCAAGGACAAGCTCGCACAGATGGTGGGCGAGCGCGTGAAGGTCAAGGCCAACATGGGGCGCACCCGCGTTATCGAGCGCATGGGCACGGTCAAGACCGTTCACCCCGCTGTGTTCATCGTCGAGGTGAACGAGCGTCGTGGCCGCACCTCGCGCCAGAGCTACCAGTACGTCGACGTGCTCACCGGTACGGTCGAGCTCTTCGACCCGGAATCGGGGGAGCATATCTTCACGCCGCTCGGTAACCAGTCCGATGAGCACTAGCGCGTCCGATGCATCCAAAGGGGCGCTTGTCGTTACCGCGCCCGCGAAGATTAACCTGTACCTCGGTGTTCACACGCAGCGAGATGACCGGGGCTATCATTGCGTTGATTCGGTCATGGCAGCGACGAGCCTAGCAGATGTTGTGACGCTTGCGCCGGCAGAGCGCCTTACGGTGCGCACCGTTCCCGAGGCAGATTTTCCCATGGAGCATAACACCGCCTACCGGGCGGCTTGTGCCTTGGGAGAGGCGTTTGGGCGAGAGCCATCGTTTGAGATTGTGATCGAGAAGCATATTCCGCTGCGTGCGGGGTTGGGCGGCCCATCATCAGATGCCGCGGCGACGCTCATGGGCCTCTGCCATGCATGGGGCATCAACCCGAGGGATGAGCGTGTCGATGCCATCGCTCGCTCCATTGGCGCCGATGTTCCCTTTTTCCTGTACGGGGCGCTCGCTTATTGCGATGGTGCGGGAGACCGCCTGCGCGAGGCGTTTGAGCCGCTTGCGGGCGCGCCTATCGTGCTCGTGAAGCCCGTCTGCGCCGGTGTGACGGCCCGCGAGGCCTACGAGGTGTTCGACCAAGACCCGCCCGCCGCCGCCCCGCTCGAGCCGCTGCTCGAGGTCCTGCGGGCGCACGATGCCGCCGAGGTTCCGGCACACATAGCGAATAACCTTGCTCCCGCGGCATGCGCGATCGCTCCCGAGATCGCAGGCGTTGTCTCGTGGCTGCGTGGCCAGGATGGGGTGCTTGCCGCCCAGGTGACTGGTTCCGGCGCCTGCTCGTTCGCGCTCTGCGAGAGTAGGGAGGCCGCTGAGCACATCGCGTGCGACGCTGATTCGAAGTGCGGATGGTGGTCATGCGCAGCAACGATGGAGAAGTCCGGACTCTCTTTGCAAGTTTGCTAGCATTGTGGCGCGCGTTCTGCTAACATACCTTCTGCTAACGGGTTGTGGCTCAGTTTGGTAGAGCACCGCGTTCGGGACGCGGGGGTCGCTGGTTCAAATCCAGTCAACCCGACCAGCGAATTCAGGCAGGCCAGGGCGATGAGCTCTGGCCTGTTTTGCTATCTCGTTGCAGCATGTGCAAGCTCCTCAACCAAATCGATAAGCTCCTGCTGGCTGTGGACGTCAATCTTCTTGTAGATGTGGCGTGTATGCGTTTTCACCGTGTTCGCCGAGATGGTGAGGCGCTCCATGATCGATTTCCCGCTATGTCCGCGGGCGAGCAGCCCCAAGATCTCTCGTTCGCGGGCGGTGAGACCATGACGTTCGGCAAGCGAGTGCAGCGCGGCTTCTATGCCTTGGGCGTCGTCGGAAGGCGTGCGCGCGGGCCGCTCCTCGGCAACCTCAGCTGGAACGATCGCCTGGAAGAAGCGGCGGAAGCGAAAGCCGTCGAGCCCGATCCACACGAAGCAGAAGATGACGATTGAGAGCAAGGCGCTCGTTATGAGCAAGGCATCCGTCCAACCATTCGCCTGCGCAGCCATGATGCTCTCGGCGGCAGCGAACCCCACCGCAGACGAGCAGGACGAGACGGCGAACCCCAAGGGCACCACGGCGAGAGCACCTGTGGGATTGCGCGCCGCGATGCTCGCGAGGACCGAGAACATGAGCGCGTAGAAGCATTCTGAGCCGGCCTCGATGATCGTCGAGGTTACCGACGTGGGCAAGGAGCTCGCTGGCGTGAGCAGGAAACCGGCGATTACGGTTACCGTGCAGAGCCGGAACGCAGCGTCCTCATCGAAGGTGAAGCGTCGCGCGCGGCTCCATACGAGCAGAAGCGCACCGTAGGCGAGTGCAAGCAGCGCATACTGCCAACCCTGCATGGCGTTGAACCGCGTGGCGGTGGCGTAGCCGAAGGTGGTCTCGAACAGGGCTATGCATACGAAGAGCTTGCTCGAGAGCGGCACGAACGAGAAGGGGTTCGTCGTTTCGAGGTCGCGGGGGCTCGCCGCCTCGCGAATGCGGGCGAAGAGGTCGCGCTGGTTTACGGCGCCCGTTCCTATGAGCATGCCGAGCATGATAATGCCGAACAGAGCCGGCGCGGCCTCGGTGGCGGAGCGCAGAAGCGGCCAGATGGCGTACGAGATCGCGATGCCGGCAAGTGCGGCCACCATCGTGGGCGCGTTGCGCGGTATGCGCGAGAGCGCGAGTGCGGCGAGAATGGTTCCCCAACCTCGGCTCACGTTGAAGAGCGTATCGGTAACAAGGAAGAGCGTTCCGTCGGTAGGGTTGGCAAGAACGCTCTGCCACAGCAGCATCGCGACCGCGCCGCACGCGGCAGCCGCGCATGAGCAGCCCGCAAGCGAAAGCGCCTTGGGGCATCGCCGCGCTACGATGGCAACGGGAACATAGAGCAGGCCCGAGATAAACACGCTCACATTCATGAGGTCCGTGGACGCCGTGGGCAGAAGCACGCTGTTGTGCATGAGCATGACAAGCGAGACGAGCGCGACGAGAAACACGGCGATCGACCACGGCAACGCGGGCAACTCTTTGCGCATTTCGGCCATGTAACCTCCCTCACCCATTTGGGGTGATACCGTTTACCTGCTCGTTCGTACCGTTCGCGCTCACATGTGCCGGGTGAATTTTCCGACGCATGAAACATGGTGGCGCGCGCCCATGCGTTCGGGCGAGCAATGCTTTAGTATCGTTTCACGACCAAACCCATCGCGTCAAGCGGGGCATATGCAAAGTAAAGGAGCGATGTGATGAGTACCGTAATCGATGAGGCAAAGGCGCTGCAGGAGCAGATTGTGCGCGATCGCCGTTGGCTGCACCAGCACCCGGAACTCGGCTTCGACTTGGACGAGACGTGCGCCTACGTGCGCGGGCGCCTGGAGGAAATGGGCTATGAGGTCTCGTCACCCTGCCAGGGCGCGCTCCTCGCGCAGGTGGGCGATCCGGCGGCCGGCCCGGTGTTCATGCTTCGTGCCGATATGGATGCCCTGCCGGTTCAGGAAATTACGGGGCTCGAGTTCGCCTCAACGAATAACAACATGCACGCGTGCGGCCATGACACGCACACCGCTATGCTGCTTGGCGCGGCGAAGATCCTGAAGGATCATGAGGCGGAGCTGAAGGGTTGCGTAAAGCTGCTCTTCCAGCCCGACGAGGAAGGTGTTGCTCCTGTGGAGTACTGCGGCGGTGACGCGGTGCTCGAGGCCGGCGTGCTCGAGAACCCGCATGTCGACGCGGTGGCGGCGCTGCACGTGCAAGCGCTCGAATTCGATGCCGGCGCCATCTATACGCGCAAGGGCACGATCTTCTCGTCGATCGACGATATCGATGTGCGCATCACCGGTCGCGGCGCGCACGGCTCCACCCCGCACCAGGGCATCGATCCCATCAACATCGCCTGCCATATCTACCAGGGTTTCCAAAACCTGATCGCGCGCGAGGTCGATCCTACGCAGACGTGCGTGGCAACGTTCGGCAGGATCGAATCGGGCCGCGCCGCGAACGTGATTCCCGATAGCGCTTCTATGCTCGGCACCCTGCGCACGCAGGATGCGGGCGTGCGCCAGGGCTTCAAGGAGCATGCGCAGCGCATGGTCAAGAGCATCGCCGAGGCGTTTGGCGGCACGGCGACCGTAGACTTCCTGCGCGGCGTGCCGAACACCTACAACGACCCTGCGCTTACTGAGGAGCTCGTGGGCTATGCGAACGAGCTTTTCGATGAGCCCGTGCAGGAGCTCGAAGCGCCGTTCTCCGGCACCGACGACCTTGCCATCATCGCCGAGAACGCCCCCACGACCTACTTTATCCTCGGCACGGGCACGCTGCCGGGGCACGAGGGCTGCGGCATGCACCATCCCAACGTCGAGTTCGACGAGACGGTGTTCTGGAAGGGCTCTGCCCTGCTTGCCAACAGCGCGCTTTCCTATCTGAGTCGCCACGCGGAGTAGGACGACTTCGCGCGGCGGGGCACACGTGGGGCGTCGAGTGCGCGGCTGACGCGCGCGGTCCTATGGAGAAGAGCCGTGCGGCTGGAGAACGGCCGCGCTCTCGACGCACCCCATTTCGAGGTTTCGTTGCGCCCGCCCGCGCACGCCTGCATCCGACCTACGATATTCTCAGCAAACAACGGTTGTACGTGCTGGCTTTACGGATGAGCCGGCGGAAAAGGAGGACTCATGGCCGAAGCTGTCAAGAAAAAGAAGAAACGGGGCATGCCGACCTCGTTCACCATCCTCATCGGGTGCCTGATCTTCGTTGCTATCTGCACCTGGATCGTCGCGGCATTCACGCCCGACGTTACGGGCGCAACCCTTGCCCAGGTTATGCGCGCACCGTTCGACGGCTTCAAGAACGCCATCGACGTCTGCCTTTTCGTGATCGTGCTCGGCGGCTTCCTTGCCATGGTGAACAAGACAGGCGCGCTCGATGCGGGCATCGCCACGCTCGTTCGCAAGCTTGGTGACCGCGATACGCTGCTCATCCCGGTGCTCATGCTCGCATTCGGCATCTGCGGCTCGACCTACGGCATGATGGAGGAGACCATCCCCTTCTACATCCTGCTTGCATCGGTGACCTTCGCCATGGGCTTCGATTCCATGGTGGGCGCCCTCGTGGTGCTTCTGGGCGCCGGCCTGGGCACGCTCGGCTCCACGGTGAACCCGTTCTCGATCGCCATCGCGTCCTCGGCGCTCACCGACATGGGCATCGCGGTCAATCAGGGCACGCTCATCGCCGTGGGCTTCCTGCTTTTCGTGATCTCTGAGGTCATGGGCATCGCCTTCGTGATGAACTATGCCAAGAAGGTCAAGGCCGACCGCTCCAGCTCTGCCATGACGGCCGATGAGCTCGCTCGCATGGACGCTGCCTATGCCGACGAGACTCGCGCCCTTGAGGACGAGCAGGCTTCGAACCTTAAGAACGCCGTGCTCACGGGCAAGCAGAAGCTCGTGCTCGTGCTGTTCGCGCTTTCGTTCCTCATCATGATCGTGTCGTTCATTCCGTGGGAGAGCTTCGGCATCAACATCTTCGCTATCGGCGGCACGGCCGACGATCCTTCGACGGCTTGGAGCGCCATCCTGACCGGCCTGCCGCTTGGCCAGTGGTACTTCACCGAGTGCGGCATCTGGTTCTTCGTGATCTCGATCGTGATCGGCTTCGTGGGCGGCCTGTCCGAGAAGGAGATCGTGAACACCTTCATCGACGGCTGCTCCACCATGATCTCGACCGCCCTCGTGATCGCCGTGGCCCGCGCCATCTCGGTGCTCATGGCCGAGACCGGGCTCGATGTCTTCGTGCTCAACGCCGCTGCTAACGCCCTGCGCGGCGTCTCCGCGGTGGTCTTCGCCCCGGCGAGCTACGCGCTCTACTTCGTGCTCTCGTTCCTCATCCCGTCGAGCTCCGGCATGGCGACGGTTTCCATGCCCATCATGGGGCCGCTTGCCGACAACCTCGGCTTCTCGCCCGATATCATGATCATGATCTACGTCGCCGCGCACGGCGTCGTGGCCATGATCACCCCCACGAACGGCGTTATCGTCTCGGGCCTGGAGCTCGCGCACACGAGCTACACCACGTTCCTCAAGCTTACGCTTAAGTTCTTCATCGCGCTCACCCTGGTGACCGCTGCCGTGCTCACGGTGCTCATGCTCGTCCTGTAGGGCAGCAATGAAGCAGGAGGAAACGGCTGGCTAAGCAGGAGGTTCAAGCCGCTCCTAAGCAAGCGCAGGGCCATCCAGCCTTACCGAACGCTTACATCGCCCGATGGCCAAACCGTGCCGTCGGGCGATGTTTTGCCAGTATAGGAAGGTGTTTCGGAGGGATTGCCTAGACGCGTTGATAATATGGCGCGGTTGTCCGAGCAACGCTCGCGCGGTATACTCTTTCGAGCTTGTTTGACGTGTAACTGGAGGAAATCGTTATGATCCCTAAAGGTTTTGAGTGGATTGTCATCCTGGTCGTGGTCCTGGTCATCTTCGGGCCCAAGAACCTTCCAAAGCTCGGTAAGTCGCTTGGTTCCACGGTGAAGAACCTCCGTGAGGGCATGTCGGGCGACGATAAGACCGAGGAGGAGCCCGAGGAGAGCGCCGAGGACCGCGAGATTCGCGAGCTCGAGGAGAAGCTTGCCGAGGCAAAGAAGAAGAAGGAGTCCGGCGAGGACGAGGGCCCCATCTCCGAGTAAGGCGCAGCCTTCATCAAGGAGCTTTGTTCTTCCTATAGAGCGCATGCGGCCGACCTCCCCACGCGGGCGGTCGGCCGTTATTATGGTGGGTCGATGGTAGAAACGGCGTTAAAGGAGTCTTCCGCATGGCGAATGGCGAGGCACTGACCGACGAGGGCCGCAAGAAGCTCGAAGAGGAGCTTGCGTGGCGTGAGGGTGAACATAGGACTGAGATTGTCGAGCGCATCAAGGTCGCGCGCGACTTCGGCGACCTCTCGGAGAACTCCGAGTTCGATGATGCCAAGGAGGAGCAGGCCAAGAACGAGGCCCGCATCCGCGAGATCCGCAACACGCTCGCCCAGGTGGCCGAGTTCGACGCGGCGGGCATTCTTGGCGCTACGCTCGGTAGCACGGTGACCGTCGTCGACGCCGATGGCGAGATTCACGACTTCACGCTCGTGGGCTCGCGCGAGACCAATTCGCTCGAGAACCGCATCTCGATGGAGTCTCCGGTGGGCTCCGCCCTGGTGGGCCATGAGGTGGGCGAGACCGTCGAGGTCGTGCTGCCGTCTGGCAAGACGCGTACCTACACCATTACGAAGATCGCGCGCTAGGCCCCGGGTCGAGCGCAGAGCCGAATGCATGCTCCCTGGGACCGCGAGGCCTCGGGGAGCTTTTTGGTTCGCGGCGCTGGCGGGGCCGCATCGAGGCGATTCGGTTTGCAGTTCCAGCGGGGTCGCACCGAGTTTTACATGACGTTCTGGGCACATGGGGCCCACAGATAGCAAGGAGCAACAAGATATGAGCGAGACGCAGGAGAGCACGCAGAACGCGCCGGAGGCGGTGTCGACGCTGAATGACGAGCGCGCCCATCGCCTGTCCAAGCGCGCTGCCATCATGGAGGCCGGCGGCAATCCGTATCCGGAGCATTCCGAGGTTACGGCGCATGTCGTCGACATCGAGGCCAAGTATGCCGACCTCGAGGCGGGCGAAGACACCGATGACGTGGTGAGCATCGGTGGCCGCATCATGGCCAAGCGCGGCCAGGGAAAGATCGCCTTCGTGGTGGTGCGCGATACCACCGCCGAGATCCAGCTCTTCTGCCGCATCAACGAGATGCGCGAGGAGGACTGGGCCCTGCTGCAGGACCTGGACCTGGGCGACATCATCAACGTGACGGGCGTGATCGTGCGCACCAAGCGCGGCCAGCTCTCCATCGCTCCGAAGCGCCTGACGCTGCTCTCCAAGGCGGTCCGCCCGCTGCCCGAGAAGTTCCACGGCCTCTCCGACAAGGAGACTCGTTACCGCCAGCGCTACGTGGACCTCATCATGAACGACGACGTGCGCGAGACCTTCCGCAAGCGCTCGGCGATTGTCAGCGCTTTCCGCCGTTACATGGAGGACAACGGCTACATGGAGGTGGAGACCCCCATCCTGCAGACCATCCAGGGCGGCGCCACCGCGAAGCCGTTTATCACGCACTTCAACGCGCTCAACCAGGAGTGCTATCTGCGCATCGCTACCGAGCTGCACCTGAAGCGCCTGCTCGTGGGCGGCTATGAGCGCGTGTTCGAAATCGGCCGCATCTTCCGCAACGAGGGCATGGACCAGACGCACAACCCCGAGTTCACCACCATGGAGGCCTATCGCGCCTACAGCGACCTCGAGGGCATGAAGGAGCTCGCCGAGGGCGTCATCAAGGCTGCCGCGAAGGCGGTCGGGCTCGAGGGTGCCATCGTGTACCAGGACCAGGAGATCGACCTCTTCGGCGAGTGGCCGAGCCGCTCCATGACGGAGATTGTTTCCGAGGTCATGGGTCGTGAGCTCAACCTCGATACGCCGATTGAGGAGCTTCGCGCTGCGGCCGCTGAGTGCGGCATCGACGTCAACCCCGCTTGGGGCGCGGGCAAGCTCATCGCCGAGATCTACGACGAGAAGGGCGAGGAGAGCCTCATCAACCCGACCTTCGTGTGCGATTACCCCGTCGAGGTGAGCCCGCTTGCCAAGCGCCGCGAGGACGACCCGCGTCTCACGCACCGCTTCGAGCTGGTTATCGCCGGCCATGAGTATGCCAACGCGTTCTCCGAGCTCAACGACCCGGTGGACCAGGCCGAGCGCTTCGCCAAGCAGATGGAGGAGAAGGCCGGCGGCGACGACGAAGCCATGGAGTACGACGAGGATTACGTGCGTGCGCTCGAGTACGGCATGCCTCCCGCGGGCGGTATCGGCATCGGCATCGACCGCGTGGTCATGCTGCTCACCAATTCCGCGAGCATCCGCGACGTGCTGCTGTTCCCGCACATGCGCCCCGAGAAGGGAAGCGTCTCCGGTGCCGCCGCACAGGCTGCTAAGGATGCCGCGCAGGCGGCTCAGGATGGTGCGGCGGGCGTTGCCATCGCTCCGAGCAAGATTCCTACCATCGATCCGTCCAAGATCGTGGTCGAGCCGCTCTTCGAGGACTTCGTGGACTTCGATACGTTCAGCAAGAGCGATTTCCGTGCGGTCAAGATCAAGAGCTGCGAGCCGGTGCCCAAGAGCAAGAAGCTGCTGAAGTTCACCATGGACGACGGCTCGGGCACGGACCGCGTGATCCTGTCCGGCATCAGCATGTACTACGAGCCGGAGGATCTGGTGGGCAAGACCTGCATCGCCATCACCAACTTGCCGCCGCGCAAGATGATGGGCATCGATTCATGCGGCATGCTCATCAGTGCCGTGCACGCGGAAGGCGAGGGCGATGACGCCGAGGAGCGCCTAAACCTCCTCATGGTCGATGATGCCATTCCGGCAGGTGCCAAGCTGTACTAAGGCTTGAGATAACGCACGGTAAAAGGCGGGGCGGATGCCATATCATACGCCCCGCATGCAAAAACGGCGCCGCAGCTCATATCGGGCTGCGGCGCCGTTCGCTTAATTCAAATGGGTTGCGCTTCTCGACGTGAATCGCCTGCGCATCCGAGGCGCATGCGCCCGCTTCTCAAAGTGGATCGCGCCAACTTCGAGGCGGTCACACACGGTGCAAGGCAGATGCCTGCGCTCCTACTTGGACTTTATCATGTCGAGCACGCCGACGGCGATGCTTGCGATACCGGCGAGGATGTAGAGCCACGCACCGAGCTCGAAGCTCACGGACACATAGCCGCCCATCTCGGCGTTGGCCTGACCGGAGATTACGAAAACGAGCAGAAGCGCGCCGATGCCACCGATGATGTTCAGGATGTTGCCCTGCTTCTCCTTCAGGACGAACACGCCCAGCAGGCAGAGGATGCCGGGCACGAGGAACAGGATGTTCATGAACTCGCCGTCGAGGTGCGACCCCATGACGGTGATGCCGAAGGTCATCTGCATGGCGCTGATGCTCACGATGCCCGCGATGCCGTACAGCGGCAAGAAGAAGCTCACGAGCATGATCGCGCCGGCTACAAGCTTGATGATGCGGAAGAGCGCGGCGTTGCCCGAAGCAAGGTTTGCGAGCGAGGAGCCGCCGAAGCTCGTGGGCGCGCTGCTGGGGTGGCACCGGCCCGGGAACGGGCGACGGGTTCGACGTGGGGGCCGGCCCCGGAATCGGCGCGGGCGCAGCGCCAGGCGCCGGCGTCGTATTGGCGGGCGCCTGGACCTGTGCACCGCAGGCACCGCAGAACTTGGCATCATCGGCAAGCTGGGTTCCGCATTTAGGGCAAAACATAGTGAGTCCTCTCTCTGTGTCGGGCGGGCGCTGTACGCACGATGTATCGCATCCGGCCGCATGGCTCCACATACACACTTCACATTATGCCGCGAATCAGGGCAGCGGTCTCGGTCATTCTTGGAAAGAATCGCGGAGCATGTCGTGCATGCGGATTCCACAACGGGTGCCGTACAATAGTGCGCATCGAAACGTCCGATACGGATGCGGCGGGTATGCGCGGGCATCCGTTCAAGGGGAGGAACTCGCATGGCGCAGAAGCGCGACATGTTCGATGACATCATCGATATCACCAAGGGCCTGAGCGGCATTACCGAGCCGTTCAGCGATCTTACGAACGCATTCTTGGGCAATCCCGAGCCCGAGGAGCGCGAGTGGAACCCGGCAGACTACAAGGAGAAGCCGCGGGCCAACGCCCTCTCGTGCCTTGCATGCCGGTCGACTAAGAGCTCGTGCCGGGCATGCGTGAAGATCTGTCCGGTGAATGCCATCGAGATTGAGGACGGCGGCATCGACGTGCTCGATTCCTGCCGTAAGTGCGGGCTGTGCGCGCCGGTGTGCCCGACCGAGTCTATCCACGGCATGAAGCACCGTCCCAAGAAGTTTTACGATTCCGTGGCCGCTGCCGCCGCGGCGTATGAGACGGCGTATGTAACGTGCACGCGCGCCCTTAAGCGCATCCCGCGTGAAAACGAGGTCGTGCTCGGGTGCGTGGGCGAGGTCACGGCCGAGACCTGGTTCTCCATCCTTATGGACTTCCCCAATGTGAGCGTGTACCTGCCGCTCGACATCTGCGAGAATTGCCGCAACGCACAGGGCGAGGAGCTTCTGGGCGACGCCATCGCCACGGCGGAGGAGTGGTCCGGCAGGCCCATGGGCCTCGAGGTCGACGCGAAGGAGCTCTCCTGCACCAAGCGCCGCGAGTTCGAGCGCAAGGAATACATGGATAAGATCATGAAGACCACCGGCCTGGCGGTTTCCAAGCTGAACCCAGCGACGGCGGCGGTGACGACGGTCTCGCAGCGCATCAAGGACCACACCAAGAAACTCTCTGCGCTCGAGCGCACGCTTGCGACCGCTACCGGCACGACATCGCAGAGACGACGCCGCGTGCTTACCCAGGGCAGGCAGCTGCTGCTCTCGACACTGCAGGCGCATCCCGAGCTTGCCCCGAACGTGCAGGTGAGCACGCCCGTATGCGATTTCGAGAAATGCACGCTCTGCGGCGACTGCATAGAGGCCTGCCCGCTCCACGCCTGCGATATCACCGATTCTGGTCGCTTTGCGGTGGAGTCCACGTACTGCGTGGGGTGCGGCCTGTGTGCGGAGGTATGCGAAAGGCATGCGCTCACCATGGTGGAGCATGACGCGGCGGAGCTCGTGCTGCCTGATCCCGAGGCGGAGAAGAAGGCCGCCGAGGCAGCGAAGGCGCATGAGGAGGCTGAGAAGATGAAGGCCGAGGCCAAGAAAAAGCTCAGCGCCGCGCTTGACCGCGTGGAGAAGCTCGCCGACTAGCTGCCCCTCGTCGCCGTCGACGTGCGTGCGGGGTGGCAAAAACGTCCGCTTACGGGTGGAGCTGCGCTGCGCGGGGCCTTATAATCAGACGGTGCAAACCGATGACGGGAGCGGTGGGGCGCACGCGTCGCACCGCTTCGCTGGTATACAAGACAGGATGGTATCTCGTGGCTCTTTCCATCGGCATTGTAGGCCTGCCCAACGTGGGCAAGTCGACGCTGTTCACCGCGCTTACCAAGAAGGGCGGCCTTGCTGCCAACTACCCGTTCGCGACCATCGACCCCAACGTGGGCATCGTGGACGTGCCCGACGACCGCTTGCAGGCGCTGGCGGACATCGTCCACCCCGGGCGCATCGTGCCGGCCACGGTGGAGTTCGTTGATATCGCTGGCCTGGTGAAGGGTGCGAACGAGGGCGAGGGCCTGGGCAACCAGTTCCTTGCGAACATTCGCGAGACCGATGCCATCTGCGAGGTTGTTCGCTATTTCAAGGACCCCAACGTCATGCGCGAGGTGGGGCGCACGGGCGAATTCGTCGACCCTGCGGCCGACGCCGATACCATCATGACCGAGCTCATCCTCGCCGACATTCAGACGCTCGAGAAGCAGATTCCTAAGCTCGAGAAGGAGGCGCGCCGCGATAAGGAGCTCGCGCCCAAGCTCGAGGTGGCGAAGCGCCTGGTCGCATGGCTGAACGAGGGCAACCGTGCCGCCGCCATGGCGATGACCGACGAGGAGCGCGCTGCTGCGAAGGGGCTCTTCCTCCTCACCATGAAGCCGATGCTCTACGTGGCGAATGTGGACGAGGATATGCTCGGCGAAGAGCTCGAGCCCATCGACGGCGTGACGCCGATCCCCATCTGCGCCAAGGTGGAGGCGGAGCTCTCGGAGCTCGAGCCGGAGGACGCGGCGGAGTACCTGGAGTCGCTCGGCCTCGAGCGTCCCGGCTTGGACGTGCTCGCACAGGCAGCCTACAAGCTGCTCGGCCTGCAGAGCTTCTTCACTGCCGGCGAGATGGAGGTCAAGGCCTGGACGGTGCGCCAGGGTGCCACGGCCCCGCAGGCGGCCGGCGTCATCCATACGGACTTCGAGCGCGGCTTCATCAAGGCCGAGGTCATTGGCTACGATGACTACGTTGAGCTCGGTGGCGAGCAAGGCGCTAAGGCGGCCGGCAAGCTCCGCATCGAGGGCAAGGATTACATCATGGCCGACGGTGACGTGGTACACTTCCGGTTTAACGTGTAGCACGCATGCGCGGCGGTTGCTGCCGCGGGGTTATCAAGAGATAGATAGGCGGTAATACATGTTTCGCTTCGGTCGCACGAACGGCTACCTCACCATCGTCCTCATCGTGCTCGCGGTGCTTCCGCTCATAGAGGCCTTCTTCGTGATTCCGCAGCTTCCGGATTCGGTGGCAATGGCGTTTGGCGCGGGCGGCGAGCCCACACGCTACGCTAGCCGGTACGAGCTCTTTCTCGCTCCGGGAATCTGCCTGCTTCTGGGGGTTGGTATGATTCTTACCGCGCGCCGTCAGGCGGGTGTCTCGATCCGCGACTCCCGCGTTGCGACGGAGCTCACCTATCGTCGCTCGATTCGCAGCGGGCTCGTCATGACGGGGCTGCTGAATGTCTGCAATATCTACTTGCTCGCTGCGGCGTTCTTTGAGCGGGGATTCAGCCTCGCCCTCTAGAAAAACGCTGCTTGTTGGACGCCGGAGGCATCCGAACCGTTGATATTTCAGTTTTTGGGCACTTCTTCGTGCGGCGGCGGATACAGGCGAACGAAGGGGAGGGAAAAGGCGCAGCTCAGGCGGCTGGCATCCTCCCGGTCGTGACACGGCTACTCGGACCCCTCGCGGCGAAGTGCCCAAAAGCTGCAATCACGTTCGCCCCCGAAGGCGTCAACAGCGGTTCCCTGGGATAACACTGACCCGGAGACCCGGGGCAGGTGCATGGGGTTTCTCGGATCCGACCCGATCGCGCCCTCGTCTGGACGGCTGAGACGACGTGTGCGAGATTCGCATTCGCTATGGATTGCCGCATCCCTCGCCTGGGCGGCTGAGGTCATGAAAACTGATGAAGCCGCGGGTGGGGATTCCGGCGAATTTCCCGTTGCCCAATGTGCGACGGGGAGACTGGGTTTTGGGAGGGGTTGGCGCTGCGCCGCCCCAAACCGGGCCAAGCTTGCATCTAACTATCTCCTCAGAGGAAATCGCCACGATAGCAGCTTCCACTAAGCGGCTGCCGCGCTGGATACCGTCCGCCACGCCGGGATTGCTGCAGCCATCCATGAGGCCCTTCTCCCCGCCGTCCAAGGCCGGGCCTTCGTAGCAACGCGGCTCGGCGCCCGTCATGCTGGAAAAGAGTTACGTGCGGTGCTCGGCGGCATCTAGCGGACGGAAGGGAACGACGCCGCCGTGATTGCTTTCACTCGGAAAAAGGTTGTGACAGAGGTAGGCGAGCGCTTGGGCGAGCCCTCCCTTCCGGCGTGCGGGGAAGGTGAAGTCTGCTGCGGCGCGGCAGGCGTTCCCTGCCCCTTCAAGCGCATAAGCGGTGCCTGCCTCAGAGAGAAGGGGCAGGTCGTATGGGGTGGCGGCTATCACGATAGCGTCTTGCAACCGGCTGCCGCTTGCGAGTGAAGCCTGCGCCAGCTTTGTTGTGGCATCGGCTTGCGCGAGCACCGCGGGGTTTTCGTAGGCGTCGAGCAGTATGACGCGTGGGGAGGGAAGACCCGCTTGCGAAAAGGCCCGCACCACCTCATGCGCGGAGTAGGAGCTTGCTGCTGCTAGCAGTATGCGGGGCGCGGCGAGTGCGTGGGGCTTCTCGCGCGCCGCCTTCGCCATGCGGAGGAGGTCCGATAACGCCTGGGCCTCGGGGACGGTAAGAAGGGGGCCGCCGGATGCCGGATCATCGATGTCGAGCACGAGCAGATGGTGCGTGCCGCCCGCGGTAGACGCGGCATTCTTGAGGTCGAGTATGTGCGAGGCTGGGTCTTTGCCGTGTGAGGCGCGGCTCGCGCTGCGGGGATCGGGGTCTGCGGCGCGAAGGCCGTGGCCTGTCCCGCGGGAAGCGCGGCCTTTGCTGCGCAAAGCGAGACCCGCGCCGCGCGAAATCGCGGGCTCTCGGCGGCTTTCGCTTCGCTTGTTCTCGTGCCGAGCGCTCTGCATCTTGTGACAACGACCCTTCTCTTTATAACTAGCGAGCCCTGTGAAACGTAAACTATAGTTTACGTTACCTGCCGGACGATTCTGCACACTCTGCGATATGAGCGAACCATTGGGACAGATCGTTGGTAGTAACGTGAGCCGCCTGCGCGAGGAGCAGGGGCTTGGTAAGACCGCTTTCTGCCTGATGGCAGGCATAAGCCGGCCGTATCTCAATCGGATCGAGAGCGGTACGGCGAATATCACGCTAAAAGAATTGCAGCGCCTCGCGGATAGCCTGGATGTGGCACCGGAGCTGTTGTTGGCGGAGCCGAGGGATTGAAGCCGGCGCACGGCTTCCGCCGCCGCAGAGCTTAGACGCCCAGGCTTTCGGCACACCGATGCCGCGGCATCCCATTGCTGTGGCACGGCGGCGCCCAAGTATGATGGCGTGCGCCAGGGGGCCTGCGCCAGGGGCCTTCGCTACATCTGCCGATCGTGGTTGATGGGATGGTAAAAGAGCTGCTCGAGGTCGAGCGGATCGCGGGTCTGGCCGAGCGCCCACATCATCTTGGCAACGATCGCCTCGGTCGACATGTCGCCTCCGCGCAGAATGCCCGGATGCTCCGCATAGGTGCGTCCCACCTCGTACACGCCGAGGTCGAGTCCTTCTTCCGGCACCTGTGTCGTGAGCACGATGCTCCGCCCGGAGTCTACCCAGTCGAAGATAGCCTCCTTGAACGAGGGGCCACAGGTTCCGTAGTCCGGTATGCCGCCAAGCCCATAGATCTCGAGGATAAGGGCATCGTAATCGGCCTTAAGCGCTCGGAAGAGGTGCGGGCTCAGTCCCGGAGTGAGCTTGAGCACAGCGACGCGGTCGTTGAGCGTGCGGAAGACCGGGGGAAGCGGAGCCTCGGCCAGGGCTGCATCTGCCCCCGGGGTTGCTCCAGCCGCGACTGCGCGTACGATGCGATCGTTGCGAATGTAGGCGAGCGGCGGGAAGTTCACGCTGGTAAAGGCATTCGAGCTCATGGTTCGCTGCTTGCGGGCGCGCGTTCCGGCAATGGCGATGCCGCCGAACACAATCGTCACATCGTACGACGCGTCGTCGAGCGCATAGAGCAAGCTCTGGTAGAGGTTGAGCTTCGCATCGGTAAACGAGCTCGTCATGGGACGCTGCGAGCCGGTAAGCACGATGGGCTTCGCGCTTCCTTGGATGAGGTACGAGAGCGCTGCGGCGGTGTAGGCCATGGTGTCGGTCCCGTGCAGGATGAGGAACCCGTCGAAAGCGGTGTAGCGCTCTTCGATGGCGCCCGCGATGCGGAGCCAGTCCGCGGGGCGCATGTTGGTGCTGTCGATATTCATGAGCTGCAAGATCTCGAGCTCACACAGGCTCTCGACCTCGGGCACGCATGCGGCGAGCTCGGCACCGGTGAGGGCGGGGGAGAGACCGTGCCCGTCTTCTGCGGAGGCGATGGTGCCTCCGGTGGCGATGAGAAGGATTCGTTTCATTGGCTCGAACCTGCTTTCCTGTGGCCGTTTCCCTACAAGCGTACCCGTTTCTTGCGCCCCGCACGGAAATCCCCCATAGTTCCCATCGAAGGCAGTTGGACGAATTATTCGGTAAACGGATGTAATCCTTCGGTCAGGGGTCGGCATTCTGCGCTCTGCGGGCGCTCGGGTGATGGTATCGTGAGTATCGTGTCTTATGAAGTCCTGGTGTTATGGAAGGCAGGAATCATGTCCAAGTTCGAAATGCTCAACACCGCCGTGAGCCGTCGCAGCGTTCTCACCGGCGCCCTTGCGCTCGGTTCCGTTGCCGCGCTCTCTGGTTGCGGCGGCAACGGCGACGGCGGCAGCAGCGCTGCGGCCGAGATTACCTCGCTCGAGGTCCAGTTCGTGCCTACCAACAACGACGGCAGCCTTGAGGCAAAGGCCAAGCCCTTCGCCGATTACCTCACCGAGAAGCTTGGCGTCGAGACCAACGTGACCCTTGCGACCGACTACACCACCATCGTCGAGGCCATGGCCTCCGGCCAGGTGCAGCTCGGCATCATGCCGCCGGCCGCCTACGTCATGGCGCGCAACCAGGGTTGCGCGGAGGCCCTGCTCACCTCCGAGCTCGGTGCCTATGACCGCGAGACCGGCCTTCCCATCGAGGGCGAGCTCACCGGCACCTTCAAGGGCGAGATCCTCGTGCGCTCTGATAGCGACATGCAGGAGCTCACCGACCTCAAGGGCAAGAAGATCGCCACGCTCTCTGCGAACTCCGCGTCCGGCTACATCTATCCCGTGGCCGAGCTCAAGGACGCCGGCGTCGATCCTGTGACCGAGTGCACGCTCACCACGGTGAACGACATTCCGTCCGAGATCACCGCCGTGCTCAACGGCCAGCAGGATGCCTGCTTCGTGTTCGAGGGCGCGCGCAACGTCTTCGCGAACAGCTTCCCCGATAACGACCTGTTCGCCGACCTCCGTGTGCTCTACCTTACCGAGGGCGATATCCCCAACGACGCCATCGCCGTCCAGCCCGATATGGACCAGGACATGAAGGACAAGATCAAGGAGACCTTCCTCAACATGGCGAATGACGAGGAGGGCGCCGAGGCCATGTCCATGTGGAGCCACCTGGGCTACACCGAGGTCGACGAGTCTGCCTACGACACCATCGAGGAGTACACGGAGAAGGCTTCCGCGTAGCTCAGCCGCGCCCGCGCTTCCGGTTTGCAAGGCGTGCCCGGCCGGGAGTTCGCTCCCAGCCGGGCGCTTTTCTATCGGTTGCGGGCACGCTCTGCGTTGACGGGCCCTGCCGGATCGCCCCCATGAGTCGATGCGGCGCGGCCCGGCGGTTGTATCGCGCGCCGACCCGCGTGCTTGCGCGCATTCCATGCCATGAAGAGGGGAACTATGATCGAATTCAAAGACGTGTCCAAGGTGTACGGCAACGGTACGCGCGGCCTGGACCATATCCAGCTGACGATCGGCGACGGCGAGTTCGTCTCCATCATCGGCCTTTCCGGTGCGGGCAAGTCAACGCTTCTGCGCTCCATCAACCGCCTGAATGACGTGACGGAGGGCGAGGTCGTCGTCGACGGCACCTCCATCACGCGCGCCGACAAGCGCGAGCTCCGGCGCATTCGCCGTCGGATCGGCATGATTTCGCAAAGCTTCAACCTGGTGAAGCGCTCGACGGTGCAGAAGAATGTGCTATCCGGACGCTTGGGCTATTACTCCACCTTCAAGAGCATCTTCGGGCTCTTTACCGAAGAGGACTACAAGAACACCGAGAAGGCGCTCGCTACCGTCGGCCTCCTCGACAAGCTGCACTCGCGCTCGGATGAGCTCTCCGGCGGCCAGCAGCAGCGCGTCTCCATCGCCCGTGCGCTCGTGCAGCGAGCCGACATCATCCTCGCCGACGAGCCGGTGGCCTCGCTCGACCCGGTAACTACGCAGACCGTTCTTAAGGACCTGGAGCGCATCAACAAGGAGGAGGGCAAGACCGTCGTGGTGAACATCCACTCGGTCGAGCTGGCCCGCCAGTTCTCTACCCGCATCATCGCGTTGCGCGCCGGGCGCCTCGTGTTCGACGGCACGCCCGACGAGCTCACCGAGGAGCGCCTCGCCGAGATTTACGACAAGGACGCTGCCGAGCGCGAGGCGAAGGGGGCGGCCGCCTGATGAAGATCTCCGAGACCGTACATTTCGACTGGTACAAGAACCTGTTCGTGGTGCTGGTGCTCGTCGCGTGCGTGGTCGCGAGCGCAACGGTGACCGATGCAGACTTTGCCGAGGTCATCCAGGGTGGTCCACAGGTCACCGCATTCCTCGAGCGCTTCATGCAGCCGGACTTCTCCTACATCCCCACGCTCATCGACCCGATGATCCGCACCATCAAGATGTCTGTCCTGGGCACGGTGATCGGCTTTGCGGTCGCGGTTCCGCTGGCGTTTCTCGCCACGACGGTGGTGACGCGCAACCAGGTGGTCACGGCCATCTTCCGCTTCATTCTCGATGTCGTTCGCACCATTCCCAACCTGTTGCTTGCCGCGCTTACCGTGGCGATCGTGGGAATCGGTGAGTTCTCCGGTGTGATTACCATCGCCGTCTTCACGCTCGGTGTGGTCTCGCAGCTCATCTTCGAGACCATCGAGACGGTGGACGAGGGGCCCATCGAGGCCGCGGAAGCCGTGGGTGCCACGCGCGTGCAGATTGCGTTCTGGTCGATTGCTCCCCAGGTCATGAGCCAGCTCGCGAGCTATCTGTTCTATGCGTTCGAGATTAACGTGCGCGCCTCGACGGTGCTGGGCTATGTGGGCGCCGGCGGCATCGGCGTTATCTTGAACTCGTCGCTCGGACTGCTGCGCTACGACCGCGTGTCGGTGATCATTCTCATGATCTTCGTCGTGGTTGCCGTGGTTGACTTTCTGAGCGAAGCGGTGAGAAGGAGGCTCGCATGAGTGAGACGACTGCGCCCGCGCGCCGCGGGCTGTTTGCATCCGAGCGCGCGCGTACCATCGCGATCTCGGTCGTGGTGGTGGCCGTGGTGGCATGGTCTGCAATCGGGCTCGACTATTCCGGGCTCGCGACCTTCAACCCCTCGCTCGCACTCGAGGCGCTGCGCGGGTTGCTCAGCCCTGATTGGGGGTATGTCTACGACGGCTCCGGCGAGGACCTGATCAGCCTTCTTTTGCTCACCATAGGCATCGCGTTTCTGGGCACGGCGATCGCGACGGTGCTCGCCATCCCCTTTGCGCTCGTGAGCTCGCGCACCCTTTGGCACAACCCTGTGGTGCCGCGTGTGGGCAAGTTCGTGTGCAATGTGTTGCGCGCGTTCCCCGAGCTTGTGTATGCCATCATCTTCGTGCGCGTGGTGGGGCCCGGTCCGTTTGCCGGCGCGCTCGCCATCGGCGTGCATCAGATCGGCATGCTCGGCAAGCTCTTTACCGAGCAGATCGAGGCTATGGACGAGGCACCCGTTGAGGCTGTGCGCGCGGTGGGCGGCAACTTCTGGCAGTCGCTTTTCTACGCGCGCCTGCCGCAGCTCATGCCCATCTTCTCGTCGCTTTCGCTCAACCACTTTGAGATCGCGGTCCGTTCTGCGTCCACGCTTGGCCTGGTAGGCGCCGGCGGCATCGGCGCGCCCCTCATCTTTGCCATTCAGGCGCGCAATTGGGCAACGGTGAGCATCATCCTCATCGGCGTGGTGGTGGCCGTGTTCGCGATCGACCTTTTGGGCGGAGCCATCCGCAAGCGGTTGCGCTAGAGAACCGTTGATACTTGGCCCCGGCGGTGCCCTCACGTTCGCGATTGCAACTTTTGGGCACTTCTGGGCGTCACGGGCAAGTACAAGAAGGTAGCCAGCAGAAGAAAGCGCAGCTCAGAGGGCCGACGACCTCTGGGTTGTTGCGGTTCTACCCGAGGCTCGCGCGGGCAAGTGCCCAAAAACTGCAATTGCGGCCGGCTCTGGTAGATACATCAGCGTTTTCCTAGGGTATAGCGAGGTGGTTCATGCGCGTTTTGCATCTGTCGGACATCCATTATTCGCTTGGGGCGAAGGATGCTCGCAGGGGAGCGGACGGCTGCGGGGATAACGCGCATGGGGCGGTTGCCGAGGTGGGCGACCGCCCGCTCTCGTTGCCCGCGGCGGAGTTCTACCCCGCTATGGTTGACCGCTTGGGCGACGTGCTTCCCGCATTCGAGGCGTGCCTGCGCGAGGGCCTGGCCGCGGACGACGCGGGCGAGCGCGTTGGCGCCATCGTGCTGACGGGCGACTTCGTGGAGCGCGGCGGTGCGGCGGCGTATCGTGCGGTGGGCGAGGCCGTTCATCGTGTATGCCGCGAGGTCTTGGGTGCCGTGGTGCCCTGCATCGTGACACCGGGCAATCACGACGACCGCGCGTCACTGCGCGCGGGGTGGCCCGGGGCGCTTTCCGGTTTGGGTGGCGAGCCGCTGCTCTATACGTGTGAGGTCGCGGGGTCGCGCCTCATCTCGTTCGATACGAGCGAGCCTGGGCATGCGGACGGCTATGTTGACGCTGAGCGCCTGGCGTGGCTTCGCGGGGAGCTCGAGACGGCGGCGTCGCGGGGGCAGATGGCCCTCGTTTGCACGCACCATCATATGGACCCGAGCCAGACGGATATGCCGGCATTGCCCGGTGCGGTGGAGCTCCTCGAGCTGCTCAGGCGCCCGGGTGTCGCGGTGCTCAACGGGCACACGCACCATCAGGCGCACCGTGTCTACGAAGGCGTGGAGTACCATACCGCCGATGCCACCTCGTTTCAGGCAGATCCGTGCGACGTACGCCCGGCGGGCGGGGCGCCCGTGCGCGCGGTGCGCTTCCGGCGACTGAGCGGATACAACGTGTACGATGTGCGGGATCGCCGTATCGTGCGTGCCTGCGCGGTGACGTATGATGGTGGCGATGTGCTCGGCGACATGCTGCTCGGGTAGCGCGGGCGCCGCGTTCCGGATGCCTGCGCGGCGGCCTCGGTCCGAGCGCTTCGCTTGGCCGCGCTCCGGGGTGCGCCGCCATTGTTTAGTAAAGGAGTTTCCATGCAGCTCGTTGTCGATTCCCATACCCATACGCTTGCAAGCCCCGACGGCTTTTCTACCGTGGACGAGATGGCTGCCGCCGCCGCGCGCGCGGGGCTCGAAGGCTTGGCCATCACCGACCACGCGCCCGAACTCATCAACTGGACGCCCATGCTCCATTTCATGGGGTACGGCAAGTTGCCGCGCGAACTCTCGGGTGTGCGCATGTTCTACGGCGTGGAGCTCAACATCATGGATTTCGACGGCCGCGTCGATATGCCCGAAGACATCCTGGCTCGCCAGCACGTGGTGATCGCGAGCTTCCATACTATGTGCACCAAGGCGGGTACCTGCGAGGAGAATACCCGTGCGTACCTGCGCGCCATGGAGAACCCGTACGTGAACATCATCGGGCACCCGGACGACGGGTTCATTCCCATTGATTTCGAGCGGTTCGTGCGGGCGGCCAAAGAGAACCACGTGCTCATCGAGGTCAACAATTCCTCGGTGCGCACCGTTCCGTACCGCCTGAACACGGCGGAGAACATCCGCGAGATTCTCCGCCTCTGCATGCGGTACGAGACCCCCGTGGTGGTGGGCACCGATGCGCACCACACGAGTGGCGTGGGGCAGTTTGGCGAGGCGCTGGCCGCTCTTGAAGACACGGGGTTCCCGGAGGAGCTTGTGGCCAACACCTCGCTCGAGAAGTACGAGCGGCTGCTGGAGGAATCGCGGCGGGCGTAGGGGCCTTTTCTGGAACGGTCGTATGCCGTCTTGGGGTGGCTCGGGCAACGTGTATGATGGATGGGTATGCGAAAGACGCGCATGATGGCGCGTACGGGCGGGTGCCCGACCTCTGCGAGAAAGGACAGCCTGTGGCTCAGAACGGGTTCGACCAATCCAATCAGAAGGTGTTGGTGTTCGATTTCGGCGCGCAGTACGGGCAGCTCATCGCTCGGCGCGTGCGCGATTTGCATGTGTATTCGGAAATTGTGCCGTGCGATATCTCCGCGGCGGAGGTTGCCGAGATGGCTCCCTCGGCCATCATCCTTTCCGGCGGTCCGGCAAGCGTGTATGCCGAAGATGCTCCTTCCATCGATGCCGGCATCTTCGAGCTGGGTGTTCCGGTGCTGGGATTCTGCTATGGCCATCAGATCATGGCGGTGACGCTCGGCGGTGAGGTCGCTCATTCAGAGGTGGGCGAATACGGGCCGGCGACGCTTGCCTGCGATAACGAGTCTGCGCTCTTCAAGGGCACGCCCATGGAGCAGACCGTATGGATGAGCCATCGCGACGCGGTGAGCCGCGTTCCGGAGGGTTTCGTCGTGACGGGCAGGACCGATGTGTGCCCCGTGGCGGCGATGGAGTGCCCCGAGAGGAAGCTCTATTCCACGCAGTTCCACCCCGAGGTGCGCCATACGGAGCATGGCCAGCAGATTCTCAAGAACTTCCTGTTCGGAGTCTGCGGTTTGGTTGAGGACTGGACCATGGACAACCTGGTCGAGCAGAAGGTGGCCGAGATTCGCGAGCAGGTGGGCGATGATCGCGTGATCCTGGCGCTTTCCGGCGGCGTGGACTCCTCCGTGGTGGCGGCGCTCGGCGCGCGCGCCATCGGCAAGCAGATGACCTGCGTGTTCGTGAATCACGGGCTTTTGCGTAAGGGCGAGCCCGAGCAGGTGGAGGAGGTCTTCACGAAGCAGTTCGATGTGGACTTCATCCACGTGCATGCCGAGGGCCGCTATGCTGAGCTCTTGGCCGGCGTGACCGACCCCGAGCAGAAGCGCCGCATCATCGGCACGCAGTTCTGGAATGAGTTCTTCGCCGTGGCGAAGCAGCTCGAGGAGGACGGGCGCCCGGTGAAGTACCTGGCGCAGGGCACCATCTATCCTGACATCATCGAGAGCGGCGCACGCAAGACGGGCGGCAAGGCGTCGACCATCAAGAGCCACCACAACCTGATCCCGTTCCCCGAGGGCGTGCATTTCGACCTGATCGAGCCCTTGGACCACTTCTTCAAGGACGAGGTGCGAGAGCTTGGTCTGGCGCTGGGTCTGCCGGAGCACATCGTGTACCGTCAACCCTTCCCGGGGCCGGGCCTGGCGATTCGCATCATCGGTGCTGTGGATCCCGAGAAGCTCAGCATCCTGAAGGACGCCGACGCGATCGTGCGTGAGGAGCTCGACGCGTACAACCAGCGTCTGTTCGAGGAGACCGGCGAGCGCAACAGCGAGCATAGCTGCTGGCAGTACTTCTGCGTGCTGCCGGACATCCGGTCGGTTGGTGTGATGGGCGACGAACGTACCTACGCGCGGCCTGTGATCTTGCGCGCCGTCGAGTCGAGCGACGCCATGACTGCGGACTGGGCGAAGCTGCCGTACGATGTTCTGGCGCGGATTTCCAGTCGTATCGTGGCGGAGGTGCCGGGCGTGAACCGCGTCGCGTATGACATCACGTCGAAGCCCCCCGCGACGATCGAGTGGGAATAGCGAATATATGTTCGTAATTGTAATATAATAACAGGTAACTGGGGCTGCGTCATTTCTGCAGTCCCATTTTGTTTTGGAGGTGCCGTTGACGAAGAGCGCCCTTTCCAATGCGTTCAGGATGCCGACACCGGTTAAGATAACCGGTCGGACATCCAGCATCACCAACTCATTTGTAAACGGGATCATTCCCGCAATTATGCCTAGTGACGGTGAAATTGCCCTTGCGCTCGAGGTTCTCGGCATGGATGCATCGGATGTGCGCTGTGCCTATTGCGGTGATCCCGCAACTGAGTGGGACCATCTCAACGCCATCGTGCGACGTAAGCGTCCAACGGGCTACATCTCGGAGATTCACAACCTCGTTCCTGCGTGTGGGAAGTGCAACCAGTCGAAGGGCAACAAGCCCTGGAGGGAGTGGATGTTCGGTCCGTCGCCGTTGTCGCCCGCGTCGCGGGGTGTGGGGGATATCAAGGATAGGGCTGAAAGGCTAGCCGACTACGAGCGGAGATTTCATCCGGTGAGAATCGACTTAGAGGCATCGGTCGATGAGGATCTGTGGAGTGCGTACTGGGGTGCGCACAGGCGCCTTGTCGAGGAGATGAGGCGCTGCGAGGAGCTTGCGGCCGCTGTTCGGGAGGAGATTTCCTCTCGGGTCGAGTTGCTGCGGGACGGGCGGATCGATTCTGGACATTAATCTGGACAACAGTGAGAACATGACCAGAAAAATGTCCTGAATAGGCCAGGGTTTATCCTCTGCTATTGAGAAAAAATGCCGCATACGGCGAAATTGCTCAATAGAAATCGCGGGAGGTTCAAGGTGAGGAATGCATGGGGGCTTTGGGGGGCGAAGGCGTAGCCGTTGGTTTTTCGGCAGGGAGGCGCAGCCGACCGGTTGTTTCGGGGGAGCTTCGCCGGCGTCGCTCTGAGCGGGGGTGGCCGAGCCCGAAAGAAGCTGGAAAAGCATCGCGGCTCTTGCGGGGAAAGCGGGGCCCGTGACAGGCTGCGCGCACGAGGAATAACCGGCATCCGCCGGCCTCGGCTCGTCGTTTTTGGGTTGTTATCTGGATTTCGTTCAATCGGCTCAACGCCTGGCCGAGGTGGGGTCGGTCCCCGCTCTGACCACTCGGACTTGCTCTTACTCGAACCAACCGCTTCGTGGGATGGCGTGCTATGCGCTGTGTTTTGTCAACAGGTTTTGAGCAAAAAGAGCATCGGTTTTTGAGCAGTTTGAGCATGGTTCTTGCGCACGACTTCTGAGCACCTACCCCTCCCGCATAAGGGCATGCTTCACGCGGTAGGACTCGCCTCTGAACTGGACGAGCCTGCCGTGGTGCACGATGCGGTCGATGACGGCCGCAGCCATCTGGTCGTCCCCGAACACCCCTCCCCAGCGGGAGAACTCCAGGTTGGTCGTGATGACCACGCTCCGGCGCTCGTAGGCGTCGGCGAAGACCTGGAAGACGAGGCGCGCCCCGTCGGCGTCGAGTGGCAGGAACCCGAGCTCGCCGGCCACGAGCAGGCGGGCGCGGGCGACCTGCGCCATCTCGCGGTCGAGCCTGCCCTCGTCGCGTGCGCGCCTGAGGCGCATGACGAGCGAGGAGGCGGTGAAGAAGCGAGCCTCCATCCGTCTGTCGCAAGCGAGCTGGCACAGGGCGCTCGCCATGTGCGTCTTGCCCGTCCCGACATCCCCCATCAGCACCAGATCCTCGCGCCCCTCCAGGAAGGAGATCGAGAGCAGGTCCTCCCTGCCCAGGCCGTCGGGCCACGAGACCGCCGACCAGTCGTAGCCGTCGAAGGTCTTGGGCGCCGGGAGCGCGCAGCGCCTCAGCAGCGAGGCGCGCTTGGGTGCTTCCCTGCTCGCGCGCTCGGCCTCGAGGTAGGCCGCCGGGTACTCGACCTGCTTCGGGGATCCCGCCCGCGCCCACCCCTCGAGCACCGCCTTCGTGAGGGAACGGCATCTTCCCGCTTCCAGCACCCTCTTTGCGAGCTCCTCGCTAGCGGGCATCCGCCTCACCGCCCCTCAGGAAGCCGTCGTAGACCGTGAGGTCGGCCCCTCCCGCGAAGCCCGGTCCGCCCGCGGCGATCCTTCGCGCCAGCACGTCGACGGTGGCGTCGTCCGGGATGCGCCCCCCCCTCGAGGACCCTTTGCGCCGCGGCGCACGCGGCGGCAAAGCCCGATGGGGCGGAGGCGCGCCCGATGGCCCGCAGCGCCTTCCTCCTGCCGGCCGCGTCCAGCGCGTCGATCGCCCGCACGAGCCCCGCCGGCATGTCGCGCCTGATGACGGACTCCCCGAAGGCGCGGGGACGGGCGACGAGCGCTGGCACGAGGGAGAGCGGGCCTCTCACCGTCGGGCCCTCCCCGTGCGCGCGGGGCAGCATCGCGACCCTGCGACCGCGGTCAGCGAGGATCTCGACGGTGTCCGCCCTCAGGCCGACGACGAGCTCTCGCGAGCGCCAAGCCGGGCCGGCCAGATAGCCGCGTCCGTCCACGGTGACGGTGCCGCGCTTGTCCGCACGCGCGCTTACCCAGCGCACGGCATCGAAGGGGACGCCTGGCAGGACGTGCATTGATGCGGCGTCCTCGGCAAGCGCCGCGCTGGTCGCCCGCCCGTCGCGGGCGCGCCCCTCCTCGTTCAGGCGATCGCGGCCCGCATGCAGAAGGGCGCTCGGTTCCGCGACGGAGCCCACGCAGGGCACCGGCACCAAGAGGTTGCGCCCGAGGAGCCCCACGGCGCTCTCCACGGAGCCCTTCTCGTTGCCCGAATAAGGGTTGCAGTAGCGGCTTGCCGCCCGGTAGTGCGCGCGGAACAGCGAGAACGGGTGCGACTCGCTCACCTCCCCGCGCACGCGTCTGCCGGCCTCGGTGGCGTCGTCAAGCACGAGGACCGAAGGCGCCCTCCCGATCCAGCCGAATATCTCCGAGAGGGCTGCGCACATGCACTCGGACCTCTGCGAGCGGCACGCGACGGCGTAGCGCGCGTTGGAGTGCGGAAGCGTCAGCACGAGCAGTCTCAGGTGCGTCCTCTCGCCGGCAATGTCGGCCTCGAAGTTGCCGAAGTCGACCTGTGCGGCGCCGGGCGCCCGCTCGAGCTCGAGGTAGCCGTCGCCCGTGCCCGTGGTGCGGGCCCGCCGCCATGCCCGGACGTAGCGCTGGACAGAGGAGTAGGAGCCCCTGTAACCATGTTCCTCGACGATCCTGTCGTAGATTCTCTTTGCGGTATGGCGCTGCTTCCTCGGTGCCCCGAGGTCGGATGCGAGCATCGAGTCGATGGCTTCGGCATATGCGTCAATGGCCGGGTGTTGTCTTTCGGCGACCACGGGCGCGGCAGGGGACATATCCTCCATGTCGGCGTACTTCGCGACGGTGTTGCGGCGAAGGCGCGGTTTCCTAGCGATCTCGCTTCTGCTGACGCCTGCAGCCTCCATCTCGCGTATATCATTTCTCATATCCAGGGGCACGGTCATCTCCTCCATCCTTCCCGGGCGAGCCTCGCCAAAGTTCGCGCCCGGGAAAACCATACGACGAGGGCCGTGCCCCCGGATATGAGGGCACGGCCCAACTTGCACGAACTGCTCATTTTCAGATGCACGCGGTGCTCGGATCGCGATGCACGCTTGGGCTATTTCTTATTGCACATCAACAATCGAGATGAGCATATCGGAGTCGGGAACCGAAAGGTCGCGCTCCCATTTGGAGACGGTCTGTCGGACGACGTTCAACTTGATTGCCAGCTCTTCTTGGGAGAGGCCACGCGATTCGCGGATCGATCGGATGTTCTCGCTCAGCATTGCGGTCTCCTTCCTTCGATTGGCCTCATTATCGGCAGCAGCGGGCCGTTGCGGCAAGCAACGGGAAGTAACATTGGATGAAGAGAGAAATGACCCGGTTCGTCATCTTTGATTATTAGACACAATATCGATATAATATGTGTCTGTAAATCGAAAAGGAGGGACAATGGGGAGAAGCGAGGAAATCGCCAGGCTGGTCCGGGACGCCGGCGGCGTGGCTAGCGCGGCGCAGATCACCGAAGCGGGTTTCCTGCCCGGTTCCATCTCCCATGCCCTGAAATCGGGCGCCATAGACAAGCTCACGAGGGGGGTCTACTGCTCTCCGGAGGTGTTCGACGACGAGTTCGCCGCCGTCACCTACAGGTGGAGGAAGTGTGTGCTCTCGCACGGAAGCGCGCTCTATCTCGCCGGGCTTTCCGACAGGGTTCCCGGCGCGCTCGACGTCACCGTCCCCCACGGCTACAACCCGCGGGGACTTTCCCGCGAGCACCCCGACGTGAGGATCCACAGGGTCAAAGAGGATATCTACGAGCTGGGAATCATCGAGGCGAAATCCCCCGGCGGCGCGATGGTGAGGGCGTACTGCGCGGAGCGCGCCGTGGCGGACCTAATCTCCCAGAGGGCCTCCGGCGGAGCCGATCCGCAGCTCGTCCGCGATGCGGTGACGGGGTATTTCAAGAGGGCCAACGCCGACCTCGAGGGCCTCGCGCGGATGTGTTCGGCGCTCGGCGTCGAGGAGGAGTTCAGGATGTATCTGGAGGTGCTCAGATGACGAGAAGCGATGCGAGCCTCAAGGGCAAGGTCAAAGCAATGGCAAAGAAGAGCGGCTTGAAGCCGCAGGAGCTTCTGCAGATGTACCTGTTCGAGCGCCTTCTGATGCGGCTCGAGAAGAGCGACTATGCGGAAACGTTCGTCCTGAAGGGAGGACTGCTCATCTCGTCGATGACAGGCGTCGCCCAAAGGACGACGATGGATATGGATGCCACGGTAGTAGGCATGGATATGGACGCGGAGACGGTGAGCGCCGCCATCTCATCCATCTGTTCTGTCGATATCGGCGACGGAATGGAATACTCCTTCGAGCGGCTGGAGCCGATCCGCACAGACGACGAGTACGCCAACTGGAGAGCCCATCTGCGCGCCAGGTATGGCAAGATCGACGCGCCGATCAAGATCGACATCACGACGGGAGACGAGATCGTCCCGGGGCGCATCGAATACAGCTATCCCCTCATGTTCGAGGAGGGTTCGGTACGGATCCTCTCCTACCCGATAGAGACGGTGCTGGCCGAGAAGCTCGAGACGGTGGTGTCGCGCGGCATCGCGAACACGCGCGGTCGCGACTTCTACGACATCCACACGCTGCTGCGCCTGAAGTCGAAAGACATCGATCGGCGATCGCTACGCGAAGCGATCGCAGCCACGACGTCCAAGCGCGGGTCGACCGGCAGGATGTCCGATTACGCAGCCATCCTTGAAGAAGTAAGAGAATCCGCCATCATGCAGGGCATCTGGGCTTCTTACATTGCCGGGTCTCCCTATGCGGCGGGGATCGACTTCGAGGACGTCGTCGACTCGGCCCTCGAGCTTGCAAGGCTTGCTGAGCTGGGCGGACTAGAGCAGGAAAAGATAAATCAAAGGGCGAATTTACCGCGAGGAGCAAAATGTCCCAAATAAACCAGATCCAGGAAGAGCTGAGGCAGATCGAGGGCGGGCGTTTTCAAACGCTGGCCAATCAGTATCTATACAGGAGGTATTCGCTCAGCAACATCGTCGAATTTGGATCCCAATGTGGCACGGATAAAACCACGCGCGGGGTGCCGGACATGTACTCTGTGGAAGAGAATGGACACTACCTCTTCGCGGCATACACAACCTCTAAATCCGACATCCGCGATAAGCTGCTAGATGATGCCAAAGACTGTCTCGACAAGAGCAAAACCGGCATCGATCCGCAACTCATAGATCGAATCGTCCTGTGCCACACATACTTTCGCCTTTCGCCTCTGGCACTCGAGGAAGTCCGCGCCATCGACCCACGGATAGAGATAATCGGGCCAGAGACAATTGCGAGCGACCTTGATGGAAAATACCCTGCGCTAGCACATACAGTATTGGGCATCCCGCTTGGAAAGGGATCGTTTATCGCCCCGGATCGCTTCATCGAGCACAACTCGCACGCTCGTTTCCGAACCGACCTGTCAAAGCCCCTCGTACACAGGGAATCCGAGCTTGCCGAAGCCATCGAATCAATAGAGCAAAACAAGGCAGTGGTGATTCAAGGGCAGTCCGGATCAGGGAAAACCAAGATAGCTCTTGAGGCATGCCTCTCGTTCAGCGAAAAACATCGCTGGGACTTCCTCATTCTGGACTCTAAGTATTCGGCAAATCTCGATGAAGACATCGAACTGATTCTATCGGAGTCGGAAAACATCATCATTCTCGCAGACGACGCAAATGGCAACCTGTCCCTTGAGCATCTGTTGGGCATTTGCTCGGAGAAAGACAAGCTAAAAATCGTCTTCACATGCAGAAAGATGCATCGGAACGAATTGACCGCAAGAATCAGCGCCTGTCTGAGGCACAAGGAAATCGAGCTCGCCCCCCTGGCTGCAAAAGACATCGAAGCGATACTCGAGACCGAATACGAAATAAAGAACCTCGCATTGAGGGAGAGGGTCTCGGCAATAGCGAACGGAAACCTGCGCTTGGCCATCATGGCAGCAAGCTCCATAGCGGACGGCAATTTCGAAGCTATCCAAGAACCGTACGACCTTTTGAACGCGTATATGAATTGCGCCTTGGCCGACTACTCCAACAGGGAGCAGCTTCTTGCGGAGACCCTTGCGATCTACGACTGCTGCGACCTTACTGAAAGAGACCCTTGCTACGAGGATCTCTTGGGCCTGGGGTGCGACGACGCTGAGATCCGGAATCTCGCATCCAAGTTGGACGACCAGGAAATCGTCACGACCCTCACCTCCTCCGATGGCACGCTAGCCATAAGGATGGAAGAGCAAAACCTTCGAGACTTCTTGATATGCCGCCACTTCGCAAAGGAAGGGAACGGCAGTTTTGCGGACTTCATCCTGCGCACCATAGAGATGCCAAATGCGCCGTACCTCAAAGCCGCCAAGTCAATGGCTGAAGTGTGCGGAAGCGCGAGCGTGTACGATTACCTTCGAAGAGAATGCGAGAAAGCTTGGGATGAAATAAAGAATCGGGATGCGCGAATTGCCGACCAATTCATAACCGCGTTCAATCAGCTCCTCCCCATACAGGCGCTCGCCTTCGCCTCGAATCGCATCGAAAACGCTGCCTGCGCTGACTTGGCGGAAGAAATTCTCGACGCGAATTCGACATCGGACGGGTCCATGCCCCTGCACATTGCCGTATCCCTGATGAACTCGGATGAGCATTCACAGACAGCCCTCGAGCTGTTCGTGGAGTGCATAGAAAGAGGCACCGAGCAAGCGTTCGAGTACAACTGGGCATGCGGGCCGAACTGCGCTTTCTCTTACGATCTCGATCGCACGGGATTCGATTTGGAAAACAGCAAACTCGATGCCCTCGTCGAAAGATACCAACAGTCGCATTCCCGCAATATCGCGGCATGCCTAATCGTCTTGACGAGCTCTTACCTCTCTTCAATGGCCCAGCATGTTCGGCAAAACGGCTTAACGTACGCGCTCAATACCCTGACTTACAATTTCACGTCGAAGCTAGCCGAGCTCCACGCCCATTGCTTCCAGGCGCTCTCCGCGCTAACCGAAACCGAATTCGGCGAGCGGGCTAAATCAATCTTTCGACAGCACTTCTCGTTTTACGGAGAAGAGCCGGAAACGAACCGTGCCGAGAACATGCGCTCGGTGCTTTCGAGGATCGAGGATTTGTTTCCTGCATTCATCAACGGGGACACGACAAGCGACCTCCTATGCTGCGTGAAGATTAGCAAAATTTATGCGGCGTGCGCGCAGGAAGCCCCTCTGGAACTAAGCAGATTCAGTCAAAGCACTTTCGATGCTCTCGAATGGGAAGATATCGCAACATGCTTGGAGGAAGGCCATGAAGTCTCCTCGGGTGATTTCTCTTTACGGCGATTAACCGAAGCGTTGCCCAAGCTCGTCGAAGATCTCGAGAACCCCGATAGACAATGGCAGGCACGACAGGCCATCGAATGCGTTCTGCTGCAGATCGCCAAAATGACACCTGAAACAGCGCCTGATATCATCGCAGATCTGATCGCGTCGTCGCCATCGACGCTCCCTATTCCAACCGAGGCCCTGGAATTTCTTGCTGAAGCCATCGGCAGGAACAACCTCAAAAACGAGCTTAGCGCGAATATCAATGCCGAAGACCGCCCCGATCTGTTTGATTGCCTTGACTTATTGGCGGTAAGGAGCGGGGCAAACGATCAAGAGCTCGACGAGATCCTTTCGAGGCTCGATGACGGCAGGACGCATCTCAGCTTGAAGAACCTAGAGAATATCGAATTGGAGCATCCTGGCTATATCCTTGCCTATGCCGCGAGATTCTCCGAACGCGTGAATGACGTTAATGAGATCTGGAGGTTTTTCGGCAACTGCGGAGACGAAAGACGCGTCTCCGCTCTAAGCTCGTGTTTCGAATCCAATCCCTCGCCAGCCGTCGATCTGTATTTTCTCGCGCTTGAAGGGCGTCCTCGTTTCGACTATAACCTTGCTTTCCTGCGCTGCCTCCTGCATCTTGAAAGCTCAATGATCGACCGCTTTTTAGAGTACGCTTCTAGCCTCGACTGCCGTCAAAGACATGATCTTCTTCAAAGGATCAGCTCGTTTTGGACCGATCAGGACGAGCGCGCTTGGAATCTGCTGAAAGCATTAATCGACGAAGTGCTGAGTGATCCGCTCGGCAGGTTTGAAATAGCAGCCTTGTTTCCCAATCGCGATGCAGGTGCGCTCTCAAGCGATATCTTCTGGAATCGCCTGGAACGCCTCGTCCGTGAAAGGATTGCCGACGTAAATAGCCTCAATATGATTAGCCAGGCCATATCCGAATGCAACGACGAGACGAGAGTCAGGGCCATCTCCCTCATTCTGACACTCGACAAAGACGGGATATCAATTAATCATTTGGATCTCCGTCGAGCCTCAATGAGCGGATCCCCCGAAAAAGGCTTTATCCCCGCAAAGCTCAAGGAGATTGAGGTGATTGGCTCGATCGCCGATCAGCTGCCCGCAGGTATTGCATATTTGAAGCACAGAAATTGGCTATCAAAAGAGGAATCGTCGATTGAAAGCGATATCGAAAACGAAAAACGGAGGCTGTTCCACGGCAGGCAATGATTGGCTTTGACGCCTAACGCTAGGAAAACCTCAGACACTCCCGTTTAAACCCCGCCCCGTTTCCCACTGGGACAAAAATCGAAACTCACCTCGTCCGAGTTTCGTTTGAGTTTCGATTTTTGTCCCAGCGCTGTCCCGGTACCGTGTCGCAGCATATCGCAACGGGTTGCCATGTTCGGATGACTGTAAACTAGGTAAAACGAGTGAGCAGAGTAAAAAACACAGTGCACTGAGTGGGAATAGAACATACGCTCGATAAATAATATAGTATCAGATAGCGGGCACGGTTTCAATCGAATCCGTGCCCGCTGCTGTATGTGTGTCCTTGCACGCCCAATACGCGCCGTGAAAGCCGTCTTCTTCAACATCAAAGTGAATGCGCTTCTTTTTTGACTCTCAAAATCTTATTTTCACGATTTGCATTTTCATCCCGTTGTCACCGACCCTTGCGAGAAACCGGAAAAAGCCGCTAACAGAAGGGTCTCTCAAATCGTTGTAACCCAGCATATAGCCGCGACTTGTGACCTGCAGACGGCTGTTCCACGTGCCGATTTCCTTGGCGGCATCCGAAACCGCAAAATATGCCCCCACATCCTTGATTTTTGCAGTCTTAAGCCATGTTTTTGCGATCATCTTTACTGCCGTCCGATTGGCAGCATCAAAGACCAGCACACCGCCGGGGAAAGCGTCCGCCATCCCCCGCACCAGTTCCCGGACCTGCTGGGTCAGAAAGTAATAGAACACCCCGGAGGCAAAGAACACCACCCCGCCGGAGGCATCGATTTTGCTAAACCATGCGGTGTCTTTCAGGTCACAGGGGATATTTTGTTCTCGATTCCCGGCGGGCAGTAGCTGCTGCCGCAAGGCAATCACATCCGGGAAGTCCAGATTGTAGATCTTGCATCTACCGTTGTCGCAGGTTCTGCCGGTGTTGTCCAGCCCACAGCCCAGATTGACCACCGCCGCATTGGGGTGGCCTTTCAGGTAATCCCGCACCTCGAAAGCAAGATCACCCTGCCGCATGGCCACCTCCAGCGCACCAAAGCGCTGCATCAGGCTGCGGGAGTTTTTCTCTGCCTCTGAAAAGTCGTAGTCGATCTGGTCGAGCAGACGAACCGCTGTTTCATCCCTGTAAAGGTTCGGGTACAGCTCCGTACACAGCTTCCGGGAATACAGCGGGAGGATCAGCGTCTCCTGCACGGTGTTTTTCTCAATTTTACATTTCATAGGTTTCTTCCTCAGTGAATAAAAACTGTCAAAATTGCCGCCAGCGCAGCTGCTATGACCGTCATGCCTATCGCCATGTGCAGGATGGATGCAAAAATGCCCGTGCTCGATGCCCTTACTTCCGCGCCGTGACGCAGAGCCACTTTTTCTTTTTGCGCATCTGCACCTCGTGAAAGCCCGCCTGCTCCAGACACGCCTTTAATTCAATGTCCTTGTAGATGGTCATGCCGCCGATGATCTGCGTCCACCTCTCGTCCTTGTCCGTATCGCCATTGCTCTCGTTGCAGATAAGAATTGTCCCGCCTGGCTTCAGCGTCCGCCAGACCTCACGGAAGCATCGGGGCAAATCAGGCCAGAAATAGACGGTCTCAAAGGCCGTGGCGGCATCGAAGTAGCTATCCTCAAACGCCATATCCGCCACGCTGCCTTGCAGAACGGCGCAACGCCCCTCCCGAATTGCAATTCGGTTGAGCTTTCTAGCCTTCTCCACGCTGACGGGTGAATAGTCGATGCCCTTGACGACGCCATGCGGGCATTTTTTCAGCAGCCGTTTTATGTTCGCCCCGCCGCCGCAGCCGCAATCCAGCACCTTGGCGTTTGGCGCAAGTCGTAAAAATCGAAGTCCCCACCGCGCCACAGGGCTGTGGCCCAGATTCATCATGGCAACCATAAGTTTTCCGCCGAGGCCCACGGGCTTGCGGGTGTTTTCAAAGAACGACATCTGGCCCCTCCGATTTCGTGCATTCCGCATAGGTCAACGGGAACGAGACCTTCAGCACCGCGCTTTTCTGCACCGCCCAGCCGTTTTGACGCAGAAAACGCAGGTATTCCTCGCTTGTCCACCTGCTGTGGAGGGGGAATCCCGCCATACTCATGAAAAAGGCTTTTGCCTTGCCGGAAACCGAGTTCCCCGCGTGGGTGAAGGTTGGCGCGATGAGCACGCCGTCGTCCTTCAGCACCCGCCTGATCTCTCGCAGGGCCTTTTCCGGATGCGGCACTATGTGAAGCGCGTTGGACGTGATCACCACTTCGAAGGACTTCTGTGCATAGGGCAGGCGGAACATATCTTGTGCGGAAAAGTGCAGCTTCGCGGATTGATTGCCCCGCTTTGCTTCAAGGACCATCTTTGCAGAAGCGTCCGTAGCCTCGATGTGCGCCGCCGCATCCACGATGCTCTTTGCGATAAGCCCCGTGCCGGTGGCAACCTCCAGCACGGTTTTTGCTTTCACCACCGGCCGGATCAGCCCATACATCTTCTCATATGCCACCCGGTCGTTTCGCATGAAACGGTCGTACCGACCGGCGTTCTTGTCCCAGAAGTCCTTGCGTTCGTGCATGGCTATCGCCCCCAAAAAGTTAGAGACATCTAACTATAACACACGAATTATGCAGTAGGATAAGGCCAACCTTATTTTCTTGGCTAAGACGCATCTCTTCGGCTTTCGCTTATAGCGGCGCGAGTCAGATACGAGGCTGGAGCTGAAGAAGGAGCTTGGCGGACAGGTAGGTCGATACCGGTTCCCGGAACGGTGATCCAGCCAATTACACCAGGGCTCTAGTCATGCTGGTAAACCCAATCCATGACGGGAAATAGGTCCTTTTCTCTAGTTCGACGTCTTTCGCGGGCGACGGGTTAATGTGGCTGGCGGGATTCCCTGCACGAAGCCGTTGTCGCCATCGCCTCCAGGCGCGGTTCACTCGGCAAGATGGGCGACTACGAGACCGTGCTCGGCGAGGTCAGAAGATCCGATATGATGCGGGGCATCTGGTCCTCTTACGTCTCGGCATCACCCTATGCGGAAGGCGTCGATTTCGCCGAGAGCCGCGGCCAATGGTGCCGGGTACCTCAGCTGCGGTGCGCCCAACGGAGAGCCAAGCCCGTTCACGATGGCGCTCGAATGCGCCGCGGCGTTTCGCAGCGAGTTCGCGCGCCTGAGCATGTAATGTTCGTCCCTCATCCCGGAATCGCCCCACCGATTTGCGCAGAAGAGGTAAAAGTCGGCGAAGGCGCCGAAGGACGAAAGTTCAAGAAACACCCACGCCGGCATCTCGCCAATCGGGTACCTCGAGACGAAGCAGATGCTGCGGACGGGCTCGCTCTGCGCTTCTGTCATGATAGCGAATGCCGATTTCGGCTTCTGCCATAAATTGGTTGATACCGATTTCGGTATCCGCCATAATAAGGTGAATGCCGATTTCGGTATCCGCCAGAATCGAGGTCGAGGATGTATCGCAACGCCATGATAAAGCTCCTCGCTTGGAGCGACAGCCCCCATCGCAAGCCGCTCATTGTCAACGGTGCCCGTCAGGTGGGAAAGACATGGCTCGTCCTTACTTTTGGGGCGAATCGCTACGATTCCGTTGCCCACGTCGTGTTCTTGGAGAACGAGGATATGAAACGGGCTTTCGCGGGAAGCCTCGATGCGGATCGCTTGCTTACCATCATCGGCGCGGCGACGGGAACCAATCCCCGTGACGGTAGAACGCTCGTGTTTCTCGACGAGATTCAGGAGTGCCCGCGTGCCATCACCGCTTTGAAGATGTTCTGCGAGCAGCGGCCAGACGTGCCTGTTGTCGCAGCGGGATCCCTCCTCGGCGTGGCTCTCAACCGGGAACGTGAGAAGGATGGGGACGGCACGTCGTGGCCCGTCGGGAAGGTCGATTACCTCGATCTGCATCCGCTCTCGTTCGACGAGTTCGTGCGCGAAATCGGCAACTCTGCACTTGCAGACGCGGTTTCCCAGGGTGACGCCGATCTCATCAGCGTCTTCTCCGAGCGTCTGACTGATCTTTTGCGCATCTACTACTACGTGGGAGGAATGCCCGAGGCGGTGTGCCGCTACAGCGAGACCGGGGATTTTGCGGCGGCACGGGCGGTGCAGCAGACGCTGCTTGCGGATTACGAGCATGACTTCTCGAAGCACGTCGAGAGTGCTCTCGAGGTGGAACGCATCCGTCAGATCTGGCATTCGGTGCCCGTTCAGCTTGCGCGGGAGAGCGACCTTCGTCGGTTCAGCTATGCATCCGTCCGAGAAGGCGGACGCGGGCGGGACTATCGAGATGCTGTCGCATGGCTTGTCGATGCTGGCCTGGTTACTAAGATTCCGCGTGTGACCAAACCGGGGATCCCGCTCAAAGGGTATGCCGACGAGATGTACTTCAAGCTCTACCTGCTTGACATCGGACTTCTGGGCGCGGCGACGGGGCTCGAGCCTCGCGTGCTCGTGGAGGGGAACCGGCTCTTCACTGAGTACAAGGGCGTTTATGCCGAGCAGTTCGTGTGCCAGCAGCTCGTGGCGGGCGGTGCGGTGCCGTACTACTGGTCGGCGGACGGCAAGCAGAAGAAGGGCGAGGTCGACTTCCTGCTCGAGGTTGCGGGGTGCCCCGTCCCTGTTGAGGTCAAGGCAGACGAGAACATCGCCGGGGGAAGCCTCGCCGCATTCGTGCGGGACTATGGGCTCGGGCGTGCTGCGCGCTTCTCGCTGCGCGGGCTGAAGAAACAGGACTGGCTGGTAAACGTGCCGCTCTACGCCGCCAATGCCTTTCCGGACATTCTTGAGCGGTCGAATATAAGCCACAATATGCCACTACGGACATAATGGGGGCGCAGTTTGGATATGTGAGATTGCTCCGCCGGAGTCCAGGGTTGCCGACGGTTCCGGACGAAGGAGTCCTAGGATTCTGCTGAGTGCGGAGATACGCCGGCGTCCTGAACCGCGCCGACCAACACAGTTTTAGTTGTTGGAAGCCTGCCTCATCGCGCATATCTGAACTGCACCGCCATTCATCCTCGTCGTCTTTTGCCCGTGTGCGCTCGTGCTCGCCACACCCACGGCCATCATGGCGGCGATCGGCAACGCCACCAGGCACGGCTTTCTGGTGCGTGAGGGGGACGCGCTCGAGCGCCTGGCGCAGGTCAGGCGCGTGTGCTTTGACAAGACAGGCACGCTCACCACGGGGGAGCCGCAGGTGGTTGCCGTGTGTGCGGGCGAGAAGGACGTGAGCGAGGACGCGTTGCTCGCGGTTGCCGGCGCGGCCGAGAAGCGATCCGAGCACCCCCTCGGGCGCGCCATCGTGGCCGCGGCCACGGAGCACGCCGGAGCGGCGCCGAAGGACCCAACGTCCTTTGCCATGGTACCCGGTCGCGGCGTAGTGGCCGAGGTGGGCGGGCGCACGGTGTACGCCGGCAGCGCTGCGCTGCTGGCGGAGCACGGTTTGGCTATACCGGACGCGCTGGGGAGGCGCGTGGACGCTACGCGCGCCGAGGGGGCAACGATCACCTATCTCGGCTGGGGCGACACGGCAGCGGGGTTCATCGCGATCGCGCTCGCCATCTCGGGCGTCCTGAACCCTGTGGTGGGCGCCCTCGTGCACAACGCGGGCTCGGTGCTCGTTATCGTCAACTCCGCGCTTCTACTGGGATGGAGGCCGCGCGTTCGGTAAGGCTGCTAGGGGCGGTATTCGGCCTAGCGGCGAGCTTGATGATTGACGCTTACGAGGCGTCGCTGTAGAAGCATCCGTTACCACCGGGCGAGAAACGCGAGCGTCTGGGTGAAGGCGTCCTCGCGGCTTTGCCGGCATGCTTCGGGGTGGGCGCGCTCGACGCGGAAGAGCTTGAGCGAGGGTGTCTCCATGGGCACGAGGATGTGGCTCGCGTACTCGTAGGAGCGTCGCGTGATCTCGAAGGGATGGGCGTGCTTGGCGAGGCACTGCTCGACGATCCGACAGGCCTCGTCGCTCGGCCACATGGCGTCATGCGAGGGGCTGGCGAGAAGGACGGGCCCGTTGATGCGCTCCACGGCAATCCAGGCCTCCTTGGGCGCGCGCTCGACGATCCGCTCGTAGACGAAGCGCATGTCGAGCTGGCGCTCGGTGACGATACGGCGGATGATGCCGAGGTAGGGGAGCCTCCCGCCGCCCCGCGCGCAGGGCACGGGCTCGCTGCGCCAGGTCCAGCTCGAGCGGTCGCTCAGACCCTTGCCGGCAAGGCTTTTGTTGCCGGTGATGCCCGGCATGGCGCAGGCGAGTGGGGAGATGGCGACGACGCAGGTGATCTGAGGCATGAGCGAGGCGGCGAGAAGCGCCAGCTCGCCGCCCTTGGAGATGCCGTAGATCCCCACGCGGTCAAAGCCACGCTGCCGGAGATAGGCGACGGCACGTTCGATTGGCTCGATCGGCACCTCGATGAGCTCATCGGGGAGTCCCGGCACGTTCCAGTAGCACAGGCCGAGCGCCGCGATGCCCTCCCGTGCGAAACGCGCACCGAGGTTGCGCGGGATGTTCTCGTTGCCCTCGCTGCCGCCGAGCACGATGAGAGCCTTGCCGGAGTACGCTTCGACGTGCCGCCCCGGAAGGTGGAGGAATCCGAAGAGGCCGTCCTTCTCGACCGTGAACCGTTCCATGCCTCCACTTCCCAACGACAGGCCCCACAGCGGACCGATTGATGCTTCCTAGAGACGTCGAGCGCTTTCTGCGGCCAACACGATGGTGGTGCCGTTGTGCAGGAGCGCCGAGGTCTGGGGTCGGATGATGCCGACGATTCCCGCAGCGAGAAGCGCCGAGTTGATGCCCATAACCGCGGTGAACGAGCGGTCGAGGCGCCCCATGAGGGAGCGGCTGAGCGCGTGCAGGCGCACGATGGCGTCGAGCCCGCCCGCGGCGAGCGTGACGTCGGCGACCTCCTGCGCGATGGCGGTACCCGTGCCCATGGCGATGCCCACATCGGCGGCGGAGAGCGCCGGCGCGTCGTTAACGCCGTCACCCACCATGACGACGCGTCGCCCGCGAGCCACGAGCGCCTCCACGTAGGCATGCTTGTCCTCGGGGAGCAGGTCAGCCCGGTACTCGGTGATGCCCGCCTCGGCGGCGATGCGTGCGGCGGTGCGCTCGTTATCGCCGGTGAGCATGATGATGTGGCCGATGCCCTGCGAGCGAAGTGCCGCAATTGCCTCGGGCGCTCCTGCCTTTAAGGGATCTTCGATGCCGAGCGCGCCCACCAGCTTTCCGTCTTGGGCGAGGTAGAGCGGTGAGAGGCCTTCGAGGTCGCCGTTGATGCGCGCCTCTGCCTCGGGGGCGACTTCGACGTGCTCGTCCTCCATCACGAAGTGGCGACTACCGATGACGATGCGCTTGCCATCGAGCGCCGATGCGATGCCGTGCGCCACGATATAGGCGACCTCGGCATGGCGTTCGCGATGCTCGAGGCCGCGCGCGGCGGCGGCCGCCACCACGGCGCGCGCCACGGGATGCGGGAAATGCTCCTCCAGGCAGGCCGAGGTGCGCAGCACCTCGTCCTCGGTCCAATCGGGCGCGAGGGCGAGCACGCGCGCGACCCGGGGTGTCGCCTCGGTGAGCGTTCCCGTCTTATCGAACACGATGGTGTCGGCGGCGGCGATGGCCTCGAAATGCTTGGCACCCTTGACGGCCATGCCCTCGTGCGCGCTCTGGCTCATGGCGGCGAGCACGCTGATGGACGACGTGAGCCTGAGGGCGCAGGAGTAGTCGACCATGAGGGCGGCCGATGTCTTGGCAAGGCTTTTCGTGGTCGCCGCCACAAGCCCTGCAAGCAGGAAGTTCCACGGCACGAAGCGGTCCGCGAGGTGCTCGCGGCGCGTCTGGATCTCGCTTTTGAGCTGCTCGGAGGCTTCAACGAGATTCACGATGGATCGGAGCTTGGTCGATGCGGGCTCGGCGCCCACGCGGATGACGATCTCGCCCTCTTCAACCGCGGTGCCGGCGAAGACGTCGTCGCCGGCCATGCGCTCGACGGCAAGCGGCTCGCCGGTGAGTGCCGCCTGGTTGACCATGGCCGCACCGCGTACCACCACGCCGTCGACGCACACGGGCATGCCGGTGCGCGCCACGACGAGGTCGCCCACGCGGAGACTCTGGGCGGGCACGGTGACCTCCTCGCCGTCCTCGAGGCGCCGGGCGTTTTGGGGAATGGCCATGAGGGAGCGAATGAGTTCGTGCTCTGAGCGTTCACGGGTGGCGTCCTCGAGGACCTCTCCCAAGTCGAGGAGGAACATGGTGCTCGCCGCGGTTTTGGGGTCGCGCTTGACAAACGATATGCCGATGGCCGTGGCGTCGAGTACCGGCACATCGAGGCGGTGCCGCATGAGCGAGGTGAGGCCGGCGCGCAGAAATCCGAGGTAGTGAAGGCCGGCCCATACCGCCCTCAGTGCGGGCGGGAGGAGCCAGCGGCGGATGAGATGGTTGCCCACTAGGCGGATGATGCTGCGCGCGGCGGACGGGACCGCGGGAGCGAGCGCCGTGGGCGCCTGGGCGCGCACCGCATCGAGCTGGACGCGGCTGAGCTCGTTCAGCCGATCGAGCAGGGCGGTTCTTGCAAGGGCGTCGCGGTACCAGATGGCGACCGAGCGAATGCGCGGGTAGGAGCGCACGCGCTCGACGCCTGTCCACGAAGAGAGCGAGGCCTCGAGGGCGAGGGCGTCGGACGCGCCAAGGTGATCGGCAAACGTAAGGCGCAGCCGCCCCGGCACCTCGTGTTCGATGACGTATCGCACGGGCGCGCCTACGCCTTAGCGGGGACGGTCTCTGCGGCGGTATCCGACGCGCTGTCTTCCTCGTCCTCGACGCTGTAGACGGTTTCATTGAGATACGCGGCTTCGGCGACGATGTCGTCCATCTCGGCGCGTGCGCGTTCGACGGTGTCTTCACAGGCCTGCTTCGCGCGCAGCCCAGCCGCGACGGCTTTGACGTAGACGCGTTTCGCCCCGTCGCTCGTAAGCACCTTGGCGCCAACAGACCCGATCAGTACGCCCGCGCCCAAAAGCAGGCCGTGCGTCCCCTTGAGAAAGCCCAGAGTACTCATGCGAAACTCCTCTCTGCGCACAACAGTACGCCTTGGTAAACAATTACAAGTTAACTGTAGCTCACCTTGAGGAGAGGAGTGTTGTGATTTGCGAATTGGGAAGAACTTGCCGCCAAGAATTCGAAAGAATGCGGCGGCTGGTCGCATCCATCCCCGATAAGCGATCCACAGACGATCGTGACGGTCTACATATAGTATAGGTCCGGTGGTGATTAGGCGAGCAGGCAGATGAGCATAGCAGTGAACATGATCGTGAACACGAGGTTGCTCCACCCGCCGAAGAGAATGCACCGCGCTGGCTGCGGCATGCGCATCCACACGAGACCTAAAAAGCTCGTCACGATAGGCGTGAAGACGACAAACCAGACGGGGAAGACGGTCTGCCCGAGCACGATGGCGATGGCGAACAGGATGAACCCGGCGTACATGGGGGTCGTTGCCAGGCGCATGAGAAGCATGATGTTGGCGGAAACCTCCTCGTAGAGGTCCTCATGCCCCGCTTTAGCGATGATGGAGAGATAGGCGTACTGCGCGTGGTAGGCGCCGCCGCAGATGAGTGCGAAGGCAAGTAGTGCCGCTGCAAGCCAGACAAGCCAGGCGAGGTCGTCGCGCGCCATAAGGGGAAGCGCCAGAAAACCGAGCACGTAGAGGAAGGCTGCGACGGGCCCCAGCGCCCCTCCCACGCGCACGCGCGCAGCGGGAATATCGCGCATGATGTGCAGGTACGGCTTGAGCGTACCGTCCATGTCGTAGACACCAGGCGTGAAGTAGAGCAGCATGTCGCCGGCGAACATGAGCAGCGATCCGAGAAGGCCGAGGGCGATGAATGTGAGGACGAGTGGCATGGTTCTCCTATCCTACAGGTCTCGCACGGAATAGCCGGCGTCTCGGACTGCCTGTGCGCAGGCTTCGCGGTCAATGGGCGTCTTCGACAGAATGTACGCTGTATTGCGGCCAAGATCGACGCGCGCCCAGGTGCCCTCGAGCGCGTTGAGCGCGTTCTCGACGTTGCGCGCGCACCCCTCGCAGCTCATGCCCCCAATAATGAGCTCCGCGGCATACGGATAGTGCGCCTCGTCGGTGTCCGCGACTTCGACCCGCTTTGGTTTGGGTGCGCGCTCGCTGTCGCTGCAGCCGCAGGCGCAACCGCCGGAGCCAACTCGACGCACATAGCTCACGGCGATTACGGCAACCAGGACGATGGCAGCTGCGACGATGATGAAATCTGCCATGATGCGCTCCTTCCGTGTGAACGAGGTGACTCGCGCCGGCACTAAATGTTAGCCTTAGTATACTCTTGGAGAGCTTGGAACCGCATGTCCGAAAGAAGAATATCGAGCAGAAGGGTGTAGCGCGCGCAAGGTTCGGTCGGCTTCGCAAACAACGGCCGCACAGGCGAAGGCGCTGCCCGCGCGAGAGCCAGGCTGCCTTAGGCGACGGTCGCGAACGTTGCGCGGGTAAAGTGCGAGCCCGCCGGTTTTGCCGAGATTACGCGTGTGCAGCGCTTCTAGTTTGAAAACGGTATTTCAACGGCGTCATGCCGAACTTCCGTCTGAATGCCTCGCAGAACTTGCCCACGTTCGCGTAACCCACGGCGTGCGCAATGTCAGCCACCGGCGAATCACCGTGTTTGAGCAGCTTCTCTGCCCGGCTCATGCGGACGTCCAAGAGGTAGTCCGATATGCACACCCCATACACTCCCTTGAAATACCCTTTCAGTGTGGTTGGTCTCACGCCGAGGAGGGACGCCACCTCGGCGATGCTCCTACGCCGGCTGATGTCATCCGTCAATAAAGCCTCCGCGCGCTTCGCGATGTCGACCTGACGCCTCGAGTAGATGGCAGACTCGCTCTCCCGGCGCGGCGCACCAGAGCCTGCGATGCGGAGCAGAAGCAAGGGTATCGTGAGGCGGAGTCGCGCATGCTCGAAATCTCCCGCGCCTGGTATAAGCTCGCGAAACAGCCGGGATTCCTCCGGCGCTGCTGCCCTCGTCCAGTTCCTTATGCGTCCAGCCCTCAGATGTGCGGCGATTTCGTTCAAGTCGACGCCGCACGCGGCGAAGAACTCGGGCGGGCGGGCAAGGCTGCTCCGATGAAGGAACATCTCGACGCCTTCGTAGAAGGCGCAGGGGAACGAGAAGTCCCATGCCGTCGACGTCTCGACCGAGAGGTCTCCGGGCGCCATGAACATCGTGTGGCCGTCTGCCATGGAGACCTCCAGCCGCCCGGAGACGCAGTAGTTGAGCTTGACTCCCTCTCCGATTCCCTTGGTGGAGACGGCGAACCCCGGCGTGCTCATGCGGTGGTACGAGAGGACCACCCCCTCTATGGGCTCGTGCAGAATCGTGGAGCCCATCCCGGGCCCGTACGACAGCGCGATCGCGCCGACGCGGCGCTCGACGGTGAAAGGCAGGCCGCCTCCGCGTCTCTCCAGCGCGTCAACTATCGGTTCCAGAACGCCCGCGGAAGGCTCCTAACGTCAGAAATGCTCCTAGCGTCGCCCATGATACCGCAAAAAGTTTACCTAGGCATACCTTATCGGATGGGATTGATTCCTGGAAGGAGACCCATCATGGGAAAGAAGAAGGAGAAGGGCGGGCTCGCCTATCTGCTCGGCCTGTCGGGCCAGCCGAGCGCTGGCCTGGCGCTGGGCGTTGTGCTCGCCGTGCTCGCGGCGCTGCTGGAGGTTGTGCCGTATCTCGCGGTGTTCTGCGCGCTCATGGGAATCGCCGGGGCGCCGCTCGGCGTCGGAGCGCTGCGGGGGATGGCCGACCTGCCTGCGGTCGCAGCCGTTGCGGCGGCGTCGGCGCTCGCGAGCCTCGCGCTCGGGTTCCTCTCGAGCATGCTCTGCCACACGTACGCCTTTCGCGTGATTTGCGGCATCCGCAAGGCGCTCGCGCGACACCTGGCGAAGCTCCCCGTGTCGTATTTCAGGCGCACCTCGTCGGGGAAGGTCGTCCAGGTGTTCCAGACCGATGTCGACCAGCTCGAGGGGTTCCTCGCGCACCAGCTCCCCGACCTTGTGAGCACGGTGGCGCTGCTCATCTTCCTCGTCGCGGGCATGGTCGCGTTCGATTGGCGGCTCGCCCTCGTCGCTGTCGCGGTCCTCGCGGTCGGCTTCATGGGGCAGTTCGTACCGATGATCAAACTGCTCAAAGAGGGTGCGCTCAAGAAAAAATTTGACGCTCTTGAGCGCATCAGCTCGGCTGCCACCGAGTACGTTCACGGCATGCCCTCGATCAAGATGTTCGGACAGACCCCGCGTTCGTTCGCGGGATTCCAGACGGACATCGAGGCGTACCGCGACTTCTCCACGTCCATGAGCAGGAGGGTCGGCACGGGCGTGGTGTTCTTCCGCGCGGTCGTGCTCTCGGTCGCGACGTTCGTGGCGCCGGTCCTGGTGGCGATGGCCCTCACGGCGCCGGATTCGGCGGAGCTGCTGCCGACGGCGCTCTTCTTCCTCGTGTTCGCGCCGGCGGCGTCGGCACCGGTCTGCAAGCTGCGCTCGTTCTCGGAGGGGATGAACGTGCTCGGTGGGTCCTCCGCGCGCGTAGAGGCGATCTTCCGGGAGCGGCCCCTGCCCGTGTTCGGCATCCGCGCGCCGCACGGTACCGAGGTCACGTTCGACCACGTGGGCTTTGCGTACCCCGCGAAGGGTGGCGGGGAGCCCGCACCCGTCCTCGACGACGTGAGCTTCACTGCGCCCGCCGGCCAGATCACGGCCATCGTCGGTCCCTCTGGCTCGGGCAAGTCAACGGTGGCGAGCCTCATCTGCCGGTTCTACGACGCGGGCGCGGGCGCCGTGCGCATCGGCGGGGCCGACCTGCGCGGCATGAATCTCCCCCCGTTTCCGTTGACACATCGAGTTTCGTTTGGGCATGATGCCGTAAACGGGGAGGGGGGCATGGGATGGGACATCCGTCGCCCAAGTATTCAGCAGAGCTCAAGCAGCAGGCGGTGAGGCTGCACGGGGAGCGGGGCGGCACCTACGCGGAGACCGCCCGCGAGCCCGGCGTCGACCCGGGGAGCCTGTCGGACTGGGTCAAGAGGCCGACGCCGCGCAGGCGCCGGCAGGGGACAACCCCTTCCAGATGGCGGAGGACCTCCGCAGGCTGAGGCGCGGGAACGAACGGCTGAAGAGGGAGAACGGGATGCTTTTAAAAGCGAGCGCCTTCTTCGCCGGCAGGCAGCTGTGGGCTCGCAGGCGGAGAGGGCGAAGTTTGCTTTCATCCTGCTCAACGAGGGCGCCTGGAGCATATCCGAGATGTGCGCGGCCCTCCATGTCGCCAGGCAGGGCCACCGCGCATGGAGAAAGCGGCCGCCGAGCGCGCACGACCTGCGCGACGCCGAGCTGGCCGCGGCGATCTCCGAGATATACACCGCCAGCCGCGGCATCTACGGCGCTCCCAAGGTCTTCGCCGAGCTCAGGCGCTCCGGCGAGCGCACGTCGCGCAAGCGCGTGGCGCGCATCATGCGCGAGAGCGGCCGGGCCGGCACCACCAGAGGCGGCTCCAGGCGCCCGAGGAGCGCGGCCAAACCGGCCGCCCCGCAGGCCAACACCGCGCCCGACCTGGTGCGCCGGGAATTCTGCGCGGACGGCCCGAACCGCGCGTGGTTCGCCGACATCACCTATGCGAGGACCCATCGGGGCCGGATCTACCCGGCGGTCGTCATGGACATACGGTCGCGCGGGATCGTCGGCTGGTCCATGGCGCCGCGCATGGCCGCCGAGCTCGCCGACGACGCGCTCAGGATGGCGATCGCGAGGCGGCGCCCGCCGAGGGGCCGCATCCACCATTCGGACCACGGCTCCCAGTGCACGTCGCTCCTGCTCGGGAAGACGATGCGCGCCGCGGGCATCAGGCCCTCCATGGGCCCCGTGTCGTCGCCGTGGGACAACGCCGCGACGGGGTCGCTCATGGGGCCCATCAGGGCCGAGTGCGTGCACGCCCGCACGTTCGAGACGCGCGATCAGGCGGCGCTGGAGATATTCGACTACATCGAGTG
>NZ_HE978575.1:396445-501754 GCF_000311845.1 Enorma massiliensis phI
CAGGGCCGAGTGCGTGCACGCCCGCACGTTCGAGACGCGCGATCAGGCGGCGCTGGAGATATTCGACTACATCGAGTGCTCCTGCAACAGGGTGCGGATCCACTCCGCGCTCGGCAACCTCAGCCCCGAGGAGTTCGAGGCGAGGCATGCGCAGGAGGCCGCTTCGGCGGCGTAGAGGGTGTCAACGAAATCGGGGTAAATTCAGATTCAGCGCCGTCACCGCGGTCCTCTCCTCGACGGTCACGCTCGTCGCCTACGCGTGCTGTGTGGCGGCGGGCAACGCGGACCGCGCTCAGAAATAGCCAAGGGAATCCTTACTTTGCCGTACCCTGGTCCGACTCTTTGAGTAGGGTGTTCGCCTCCAGATCGCGTTTCATGAGGTTCAGCGCACGATCCAGTTGGCGGGTGATTTCTTCGGTTTTTTCGTAAGCGTCCGAGTTGACGCTTTTCTCCTTTTCGATGTCGCCGTACAGCAATTGGAAGTAGTTAAGCTGCACGCGGCATAATCTGATGATTTCCATGCCGAGGTCGGAGACCTCATCAGAAAGAAAAGGGGCATTTGCCTTCAACGAAAGCTGCGCGGAGTTGTGAGCTTCCGAGGCAGCTCGGTACAGGTCGCCTCGGTACTCCATTTGCTTTTCCTCGTCTTTGGGCAAAAACTCTATGCCCCTCGGGAAGAGGCAGCTTGCGCATGACACGAGATTCGACAGCTTGCTTGAGACATCAGCAGTCGCGTCGTATTTCTTCTTGAAGCCGTATAGCTGCGCCTCTCGTTCAATCGAAAGCTGTTGCTCCTTGATGAGCCGGTCGATTTCGTGCCTATGCTCCTCACGACTCTTTCTCGTGGCGAGCTTGTAGGAGATAAAGCCACCGAGGAGGGCGGTAATGATGGAGATGAAGGGCTCCGAGGACAAGAGGGATAACAGATCTTCGACAGACATGCCTTCTCCTCTTCTTAGGTTGCAGGAAGAGACTCATCCCAACAGTAACAAACGTGCGGGACACCGTGCAATCTGCTTGGCATCAAGCGCCGTACAAAGCGCCGGCCGAATCAAGGGCGGTGTAGAGCCCGACGAGCACAGCAACGACGAACACAGCAAAAAGCAGAGCGACAGCAACTTTTAGAAAAACAGGGAACCTCATAAGACCACCTCCGTCGCGGCACGCGTAGCCCCTTCGACCGAGGGGCGCCACGCCGCGACGGAGCGTACATACCGGCATGCGCGAGAGGAGGATGATGGCAGCTTCCAAGAGATTCATCGAGGAGCTCTACGCGGAAACGGCCCTCGGCGTCAGATTCATGGTCACGCTCTCCGCGAGGTCCCCGGACGAGGCGGCGGCGTCCTACGGCTTCACGGCCGAGCAGGGGGACATGCTCGCGCAGCTGCTCGATGACCGCTACGCCGCGATGTGGCAGTCGGTCCTCTACGGGGTAACCGGCGGCAGCGGGGACATCGTCGAGGTGGCCGCCTCGCAGATCGGCAACGTCGGCGGGCGGCCCTACTGGTCATGGTGCGGGTTCTCCGGGCGCGTCGAGTGGTGCGCGCGCTTCGTGAGCTGGTGCGCCAACGAGTGCGGCTACATCGAGGCCGGGGTGATCCCGAAGTTCGCCGCCTGCTCGGCCGGGGTCCAGTGGTTCGAGTCCGCGGGGCTGTGGAGCGACCGGGGGTACGAGCCGCAGCCGGGCGACATCGTGTTCTTCGACTGGGGAGGGGACGGCGGCGCCGACCACGTGGGCATCGTGGAGTCCTGCGACGGCTCGACCGTCCACACCATCGAGGGCAACACGAGCGACTCCTGCGCGAGGAGGAGCTATCGCGTCGGCAGCGCGTCGATACACGGGTACGGGACGCCGCTGAACTAAGACACGCCATGAGCCTTTGTCGAAAACGCTCGCCGCAGCTGTCGTGTTCAAAAAGTTAGGCATATCTAATAAAAGAGTAGACACATGGCGGTTGAGCCAGCGGGATGCCCTCACGTCAAGGTCCCACACCAATCCGGAAAACGTGCTCGGTGGCGGAGATGGCGATCCTTCCGCGCGTGAGCAGAAACGCGGTCTACGATGGAGTTTCCTTGGAACGACCCTCTACCGTCGAGGAGGATGAGGGATAGGAAGAGGGGGACGCTTCACGTTCAGGGGCGAGTTCCTCGAGTGGAGCAAGCGCCACGCGACGTGAATCTTGCCGTCAGGTTGAAGGCCGAAGCCGAGAGCGCTCTTCTCGTTCTGGGATTGAATGCTGGCGCTGCTTTCTGAACTGCGTGGGCGTGCAGCCCCTGTCCCTTCGGAAGGCCTCCGTAAATGCACCCGGCTTGGTATAGCCTACTTTTTCGCCGATTTCCGCTATCGCCAAATCGGTTTCGGCAAGTAGGCGAGCGGCCTCTTCCATGCGCTCGTGCGCGACGTAGTGGGATGGCGACAGTCCCGTTGCCGTTTTGAAGAGGTTTTTCAACTTTGTCTTCCCTATGTAGAGCTGGTTTGCCAGGAGAGAGCAGGACAGGTCCCCTCCAAGGTTCGAGGCAATGTATCCGCAGATGAAATCGATGGCTTCGCGGTCTTCGCGAGTCAGGGGAAAAGGTAATCGACGTGCCCCTTGCCGACGCGCCTTCGGAAACGTGCGCCTCGTACTCTTCGCCCTCTCCTCCGAGATATACCGAGATCGCTCCGACGCTGAGCGGCGCTCCCTGCTTCTGCGCCACTCCGTCGATTTCGTCGTAGAACGAAACGCAAAGATGTTCGGTGCACCGATACCTCAGGATTCAGTTTTTCTTGAATGTCATTCTGAATAACAACCTCGAATAAAGAATGACATACAATCCGCAGTGCGTTAGCATTCAGAAACTCAAACCGCCTGCCCCTATGGCCGAGCTAATCGGTCTGTGGGATAGGCGGTTTTCTTTGCTATTGGGTGATGGATAGATAGGGCTATTTGCTGTCAGGATAAAGGTCGATTTTTTGGCATTTTCTTTCGCTGTAAGCGGCTTTTGGGCGGCTTGTCATATCCTGATCCACGCGGGAAACACTGTTCAGTGGGAACTCTCGTTTTCTCTTTCTCCACATGGGCAATCCAGATATGAACAATCCAATGTGTGTTGGTGGATAAAGTCCGTCACCAGATCCGCGTATTGATCCAGCCGCACCATCAGCGCCAGGTGGCCGCCGGTAAGGTCGGTGACCACCGTGGGACTTGGCATCAGGGCGATCAGGTCCTCCCGGCAGGCCGGGGTGAAGGTGGTGTCGTCCTCGGACAAAATCAGCAGCACCCGCCCCTCCCACGGGGCAAAATCATTGCGGGTCATGCCAAAGTAGTGTTCTGCGTCACAGAGAAAGTCAATCATGTGCTGTTCATAGGGCTTGGTGAGCAGTTCCATCATAGCGCCGCACAGTTCCTCCATAGCGGCCTTTTCCTGGGCTGTAAAGCCATCGGTTTTCTTTTTCATCACCGCCCATCTCATCATCCGCTTGATGAGCGGAAACGGCAGGAAGGCAAGCCATTTTTTGAACTTCCGCTGGCTTTCGATTATCTTCATCAGATCCTGATACCCGGCCTTGCTCATGTTGCCGGACAGCGAGCAGGTGTTGGAGAGGGCCAGCCCCTCCACCACTTCCGGGTGGCGGGAGGCGATGACCTGGGCCACTACGCCGCCCAGGGACTGTCCCACCAGCCAGACCTTTTCCTTCAGGTGGCGGAGTAGTTCAGCCACGGCATCGGCAAACTCGCCGTTGTCCCCGAACTGGAGCTGATAGTCAAAGGTCAGCACCGAAAAATCCCTGGCGAACCGGGCAAAGTGCTTATAAAACAGGTCGGACAGCCCAATGCCGCCCGTGAGCAGGACCAGCGTGGCTTTGGCCTGGGGATTTTGATAGTAGCGATAGGTAAAGAGTTTCCCGCTGCTGACCGTGAAGGTGGCGGCGGGATAAGTCCGGCGAAATTCTGCAAGCGTCATCAAATCTTCCTTTTTCTATTTTCCCTGCCGTTCTTTGTCCCAACGGGAACCCTTTTTGCAGATATAAAAGTCACAGCAGTCACCGCCGGCAGCCAGCGTTTTGGTACGGTAGAGCCGCCCACCCATCCAGTCGACGGACATCGTGTCCAGAGCGCATAGATAGGGAACCAGATGAGGAAGGCCCTCCTGTCGGCCCAGGGCACACAGACCGCACTGGTGGTAAAGGATCGTATATTCCTCTGCATCCCGGCCGAAGATGACCTCGGCATTCCACTGAAAGGGGTTCCTATCTGCATCCGCCAAAGATGCAATCGCTGCTCGCTTATATTGAGCCTTCAATGTAAATGCAGTCTTGGCTTTGCCCCGGAAGGCGGTCACAACCAGAGGAGAACGCATACTGGCACTTACCATGCCCTCAAAGCACTTTTCACTCATTTTTTCTTCTGCCGCCTTATAGATAGACAGCCATAGAATTCCACCAGTCAGGCAGACCCGCAACGGGTTTTCCATCATGGAGCCAATATCCGGGGTACGGGATACCATTTGCCGGTAAATCTGCTTAGAGAGCTGCTTCAACGCAGAAATATCCCATCCCAACTCCTGCCTTGCCAGATACCGAAATGCGGCAGGAGCGATGGCAGCCCACATCAGCCTTTCACAATATGTATAGTTCATGACAAACCTCCGTCTTACTTTCGCCCCACCAGCATCCGGGAGTCGCCCGGCATCATCATGGCCGCCCGGCGGCGGGAACCGAAAGCCTCCTGGGCCGTGTCGATGAGCCGTACATCCGCATATCCCATGTCCCGCAGTTCCTGGGCGAAGGCCTCCATGTTCCCGTGCATGTGGGGCTTCATCTCATCGTTGAGGGCGAACACGCCGCCTTTTTTCAGCACCCGCAGGGTCTCCAACAGCAGAGCCTGCTTGTCCGCACCCATTACATTGTGGTAGACATAGTTGCTCACCACGGCGTCGAAACTCTCATCAGGGAAATCCAGCTTGTTCGCGTCCCCATGCTTGAATACGCACCGGGCCGCCGCGCCCTCGCTTGCGGCGTTTTTCTCGCACATGGCCTGGCCGTAGCCGTAGGCCGCGCCCCAATAGTCGATGCCGGTGACCTCAGCATCCGGCCAGGTCAGCGCCGCCCGGATGCTCAGCGCCCCGGAGCCGCAGCCCACCTCTAAGAGGCTGCCCTGGCCGTCGAAATTAAGATGTGCGAGGACGGTCTTGTGCACCCGCTCCATCATCCCGCCTCCGCCGAAGGCATACTGTTTCCGTATCCATGTGATCCAGACCAGCAGGGCCAGCAGCGCCGCTGCGGCGACGGAGAACAGGACGCCCAGCGCGGCGATATGGAACACCGTAAATGACAGCACCGCCAGTACCACAGACAGCGCCAAAAGGGCGCCTACCACATAGAAAACAGGGTTTGACATCCAGTTCCCGTAATGTTCCCCATGCGTCCCAAGGCGGATTTCTTTTTGCTGAACTTGATTTTGCTTCATTTGAACCATCTCCTTACTGAGCATCTCGGGGTCAAAAATGATTCGGCTCGGTGACCATGCCGCCGGCAAGCCGCCGCGCGTCAGCGTTCCTAGAACTCCCCCTTGACTTCGTGAACGCCCTCCCTCTCGCCGAATCGACGCCGCCTCCACTCGCTCGGTGCGGTTCCGTATTCCCTCTTGAACGCGGAGGAGAACTTGCTCGGGTTCGCGTAGCCGACGCGCACGGCGGCTTCGGCGACGCGCGCTCCCCTGGCAAGCAGGGCGGCGGCGACCTCCATGCGCCGCTTGCGGAGGTACCCCGCGACAGTGCTCCCGTATGCCCGCGAGAAGTACTGGTTGAGTGTCGCCGCGCTCACACCGAACGCCGACGCTAGCACGCGGGCGTCATGGGCGCAGTCGAGAGAGCCCTCGAGCTCGTCGTGCACGGCGGCAACGATGCGCATCTGGGTGCGTGTGAGGATGAAGCGGGGTCTGGCGCAGGAGAGGTCGCGACGTTGGAGGCCAAGCAGCAAGCCGAGAACCTCGTAGGTGGCCAGAGCCCTGTCGGGTGCTTCGACGAGGGCGGCGATGCGTCTCATATGCCCGTTGAGCTCGCCGTCGCCGCTGAGCACGGCGGCGCTGCCCGCCTGTCGCGCGATGGCCTCGACGGCATCCTCGTCATCGAGCAGCGAGAAGAGCGGCGATCGAGCGATACGCGTGTTCACGAACACCTCGACGCCCCGGTAGCGTCCCGAGGGGTACCGGAACTCGGCGGGGCGCTCCTGCGAGCAGCTGATGCACACCTCGCCGGCCGAGACCGTCGCCAGACCCCCGCTCGGGACGTCGACCTCGCAGCGGCCCTCGTGGCATAGGTTTATCGTCAGCCATTTGCCCCGCGAGAACGCGGGGAGGGGGACGGACGGGACCTCTGGAACGTTGGGGCACCGCTCGCACGCGAAGTCGACGTTGGCGACGAACAGGTCGCGCGACAGGGGGCGGCCTCGCATGCACCCGCTCCCGACCGGGTGCGACAGCACCAGCTCGTAGACGCCGTCGGCGTCTTGGACGAGCTCGACGCCGGAGGCGACGCGCAGGCGCGTCCCCCGGTTGCTCTCCGTATCGGTGAAGGGTGCGTTTCCCATAGGCTATCTCCCGCTCGCGCAGTCCAGCCCCATTCGTCTCAAAAGTTTATTTTATCTAACTTGATGAGATTTGGAGCTGAACCTACATCGCGGAGTTGAGGGGGCACACGTTCCAGGCTTACTTTGGTGGCTGCGGGCGTCATGCCCGTTTAAGGAAAGGAGCGATTCCATGAGACTATGCGATGTGGCGACGGGGCTTTCTGCCCGTATCGCATCCGTATCCGGCGACGACCGGTTCGTCTCGCGCGTCACGGCCATCGGGCTGACGGAGGGATGCGCCGTCGAGGTCCTGCAAAACGTCAAGAACCGGCCCGTGCTCGTGCACGTGCGCGACAGCGACGTGGCGCTCGATCGCGGCGACTGCATGCGCATCGAGGTGGAGGTGGTCGCATGAGCTGCGAGAGATGTGCGGCTTCCTGCCCCGCGGCGGGAGGCGCGAAGGCGCCCGCCGCCCGCAAGGCGGCGGGCGGCGTCACGGTCGCGCTGCTCGGCCAGCCCAACTCGGGCAAGTCGACGCTCTTCAACGGGCTCACGGGGGCGCGCCAGCACGTGGGCAACTGGCCCGGCAAGACCGTGGAGCGGAAGGAGGGGACGTTCGAGCGCGGTGGCACGGCGTTCCAGGTCGTCGACCTCCCCGGCTCGTACGGGCTCGCGGCCAACTCGCCCGAAGAGGAGGTGACGCGCGACTACCTCGCATCGGGCGCTGCCGACATCGTGCTCGTGATGGCCGACGCGTCGCAGCTCGAGCGCAGCCTCTACATGCTCGCCGACTTCGTTGCGGCGTGCCCGGAGCAGCCGTGCCTGCTCGCTCTCAACCTCATGGACGTCGCCGAGAACCAGGGCAAGCGGATCGACGCCGTCCTTATCGCGCGGCGGCTGGGCGTTCCTGTGGTGCCGCTCGTCGCCTCGCGCCCCGAGGGATACGGCGCGCTGCTTGACGCGCTTGCACGCACGGTGCGCGAGCGTTCCGTCGTGGATGGCGCGCGCCTGAGCGAGGGGATCGCTGCCGCCCCCGACACGATCCAGGGCACGGCCGCAGCGAAGTTCGCCTGGATCGAGGGGCTGCTCGACGGAGCGGTGGAGGCGCCCGCGCGCCCGCACGCGCTTTCGCGCTTCGATCGCGTGGTCACGGGCTCGCGCTGGTCGAAGCCCATCACCATCGGCATGATCTTGCTCGGGTTCATCCTGGCGTTCGTGCCGGCTATTCCCATCATGATGCTCGGCGGCGCCATCTCGTCGCTCGGGCAGGTCGTGGCGGGCGCGCTCGCGCAGGCGGGCGCCCCCGATGTTCTGGGCAGCTTCCTCGCGGGCGTGGTGTTCAACAGTTTGTGCTTCGGCACCATGATGGTGGGCTACGTCTTCGGCATCAACCTCGTGTTCGGCCTCTACGAGGAGGCGGGCTACATGGCGCGCATCTCCTACGTGTTCGACCACACCATGGCGCGCTTCGGGTTGCAGGGCAAGTCGCTCATGCCCTTCCTCATGTGCCTCGGCTGCACGATGGGCGGCATGTCGGGTTCGCGCGTCATCGACTCGTGGGGCCAGCGCATGCTCACGGTGATGATGGCCTGGGCCATCCCGTGCGGCTCGACCTGGGGCGTGGTTCCGGTGCTCGCCGTGGCGTTCTTCGGCGTGGCCGGCGCGCCGCTCGTGATCGTGGGCATCTTCGCCGTGACGATTCTCATCATGTGGCTCGTGGGCAGGGTGTTCGGCCCGCGCTTGGTGGCGGAGGGCGAGCGTGCGGGCATGGTCATGGAGCTTCCGCCGTACCATCGGCCGCATCTGGGCAACGTCGCGCGCGGCGCCCTGCTCAAGAGTCGACAGATGTTCGTGCGAGCCATCCGGGTCGTCGCCCTCTTCGCCTTCGCGATTTGGGCGCTCACCTACACCGCGACCGGCAGCGTCGAGGGGTCGGTGCTCTACGCGCTCGGTACCGCCATCGAGCCGGTCACGCGCTTCTTCGGCATGGGTTGGCAGACGTTCACCGCGTGGTTGTGCGCCCTCGTGCTCAAGGAGTCCGCGCTCGGGGTGCTCTCGGGGCTCTTCACGGGTGCCGCGACGCCCAACGCCGTGCTCGTGGGCGTTATGACCGGCGGCGCCGCCGCGGCGTCGAACATCGGCGAGGTCATGGCGCAGGCCATCTCGGCTCCCGAGGCGCTCGCGTTCATCTTCGCGTTCACGTTCAACATGCCGTGCGCGGCGAGCGTGTCGGCGACCTGGGGTGAGGTGCACTCGACCAAGTGGACTGTCATCACGGCGCTCTTCTACATCTGCTGCTCTCTGCTGTTGGGGTGCGTCGTCTACCACGTGAGCGCGCTGTTCTTGTAGCGGGTTGTGCCTGAGGGGAAGGGCTGGTGCGATAGGGCGAGCAAAGTGTGGCGCGCCGCGGCATCCGAGGGGTTCCGATTACCGGATGTGCCTGCGGTCGCCTGCTTGAAGAGGCTTTTGAACCTGGTAACTCCCATGCCAGCGACCGATGCCACCTCCTCCTGGCTCGCGCCATCGCGCCAACGTGAGTTCGCGAGCTCCATGGCGGCGAGGATCCCGACCCGCGCCCGGCGGTCCTCGGGCAGGGCCGCGACCGCGGTGCCGACGAGGGAGCTGAGCAGCATCCTCGCCGCCCCTCGTAGACGAGCCCCGCCCCCGGGGCCGCAGGGCCCGTGCGCGCGATCTCGTTGAGCGCCCCGTCGTGGTGATCGCCCCGTCCAGGGCGCCCTCCCAGGGCGTGTGCTGCAGCGCCACGGCCCAGGCCGTGATCGTCGAGGAAGAGCAGTCGTAGTCGCCTACCCTGATCCGATAGTCTTTGCCGTCGATCGTCCAGGTCTCCCAGATGGCGCCGTATCGCTCCTCCCAGGAGTACCCGAACCTGTCGTCCTCGCACATCCGGCGGTGGACCTCGGCCGCTATCTCGTTAAGCCGCATCAACGTCACCGCCCTTCGGCACGTCGATGTCTGCCTCGTCAAGGTGTTTGCCGAGCTCCGCCATCACCGGCGAAAGCACCGCCATGCACAGCGCCACCACGATCGCGCGCGCCGCCGGGTCGAGCACCGCCGCGCCCACGAGCACGTCGATGTTCGCAACGACAACGCCGAGGATGACCTGCACGATCGTGCGGGCGAGTCTCCATTGCCATTCGTTGCTCGTCAGAAATTTGGTCATGATGCCTCCTTGGTCCGGTGGTATAACGTCTCGATGTCGTTTCGGGCCACGGCCATTTGCTGTTCGAGCGCGTACGTTCTCGATACGACTTCGTTGTGCTGGCGGACGCGCTCTGATAGCGTGTCGATCTTCAGCTCTAGGACCGCCTTGCTCCTAGAGTTGGAGACGATCACGCCTATCAGCGTGAGAACGCCCGTCACAGCCGCCGCAAGTACCGCTTCCATGCGCAAACCCCCCCCGTGTGCCTCAAACGACCTCTTACGGGTGGGAGTATCGGATTAGGTCTCAAACTCGAACGCATGCCCCGGAAACGACGAAGGCCCGACGCATTCGCGCCGGGCCAACGCCGGAAAGGAGGTGACTGCCGCTAAAGGGCAAAGAGTATTGCCAGGATGGGAAGGGCCATGAACGCCGCCATCGTCGCACAGCCGACATTGCTGGAAAGCTGCCGCGGCGTGCTCTTCTCAGCGGGCTCGTCCTCGCGCGTCGCCTCTTCAACGGCGATGCTCGTGGCTATATCTTGAGGGTCCAGCCCGCCGCTTCCGTTGTAGTCGATGAAACGCATGGTTCCTCCTACCTATCGTCGTGGTCGGCTTCTTTTAAGCCGCGCGCGGAGCAGAAATTGCCGAACGCGATCAGGGCGTTTTTAACCGTGCTCTTTGATTGCCTGCCGAGCTCCTCTTTCGGGCCGCCGGCGGAGTATTCCTGGATCAGATCGCCTATCAGGCCGGGCAAGTCGTTCCAGCCGCACCCCTCCCATTTGCAGACGCGCGCAACGGCCCTCTTGTACGAGTGGCATGTGCCCGGGTTCCCGCCTTTGGTCTTGACCGTGTAGCCCTCTTCGGCGAGGAAGTCGTAGAACCCATCGGCAAGGCCATCGCCCGTCGCGTGAATGGCCCTGCGCAACCCGTTCGTTGCGGCATGCCGAGAGCCTGCGGCTGCCCTCCCGGCGCCGCCCTTCCGCAGCTCCGCCGAGTCGTATGCACGGTGACAGTTGCTGCAGAGGAACAGGAAGCATTCGCCCATGGGCTCGTGGGCGCGCATAACCTCTTCCTCGAACTCATGAAGGTCCGCTATGTCGTACTCGTCGCCAGCCCGGTGCTTTTCCAGTACTTCCCGAGCAATCGCCTTGCGCCCTCTTCCGTGGACGTGGGCGGCCTCAAGTGTCCTCTTCTCTCCGCAGTGTTCGCAGCGCCCGTTTGCGCGGGCTTTCAGCGGCCTCGACACGGTCTGCACGCGGTTCCTTATGCGCGGCATTATGAAGCAGTCGAAATCCTCGATTGTGCCTGTGAAGCTTGCCATGTTGTTCATCCTTCCGTTTAACGGCGTTACAGCGTCCGACGCTGCCTGCCCCCCCTCGTTTTACTGTTCCAGGGCGCAGTTGCGTAAGGGCTTGTTCGCCCTCCTTACTCCAGTGAGTACTAATAATGAAGTTGCGCAGCGCTACTCGGCCCCGGCCGAAGGCCCCTTAGCGCCCGATGCTCTTGAGGTATCCTTGCACGTTCTCGGCGAACTTGCCGAACTGCGGCTTGTCCCAGTACTCGACCGACTGCCGCAGCGATTCGCACGCGTTGCCGAAGCTGGGCTCGCCGAGCTCTTCCTGTATGCGACCCATGTAGTACTCAAGGTCTTTCATCTTCATGTTGCGGGTGTTGGGCTTGCCAGCGACCAGGTTGTCGAGGATCACCAGGTAGATGAACGCGCTGCCACGGCTCATCCCGGTGTCCCCCGAGATCTCTTCTGCCAGCCGTTGGGCGTCGAATCCCGGAGTCCCGTGGGTCTCGGAGAAGGCTCGCCAGACGCACTCGACCATCTCGAAGGTGATCTTGCCGGTGCTGCGCTGGGCCTGTTTAGAAGGCTCGGGCTGCTGGGGCGCTGCTGCAGGCTCGAGGGAAGTCGGCGCCGTTGCCGCGCCCTGTATGGGGGCGAAGGGGTCGAAGGGGATCCGCCCCTCGGCGACGGTCCTCTGCAGGAAGAAGCGTATAGCGAGCTCTGTGGTGAGGCCCATGCCCCCGTAGACGGCCTGCGCGTCGCGGGCGAGCTCGTCGTCGATGTCGAAAGCGATTGTCGTGCTCATAGTGAACCTCCTTGTTTTGATGTTCACTATTCTGCAGATTCACTTTCTCTTGTCAATAGTAAATATATAGTCAAATTCACTTTGACAATTCACTAATACTAGTTAATAGGTTTACAACCTCACTATCATTGTGCCGTCAAATAGCCGGGCGTGCTCGCCGTGTCTATGCGGAAGTACGTGTATGAAGTGGCTGAGCTGGACCATGCCGTGCCGTTCCCGCCGACCAGGCTGCGGCAGTTGTAGAAGCACGAGCTCCCCGAAACCCCGCTTGATGGTAGCTCCCACGTGGAGTCGGCGTAGATGGCCGCGAGTACGGACGCCCCACCGAACGTGTAATACAGATCCGTCAGCGCCAACGGGTCGAAGCCCCTGAAGTCGAGCGACGTCAGCGCAGAGCAAGACGAGAATGTGAAGCGCATCGACGTAACGCTGGAGAGGTTGCCGAGGCCAGAAACGGACGTCGCCGCAGTACAGCTATACAGCAAATAGTCGAATCGCAGCGTCGAATACGTCGCCATGTCCGCCGCGAAGGTGACGGCGGTGAGATACTGCCTGTGCGTTGCGCCTGCCGTGCCGGTCCATGGCGTGAACCCGAGTCCCACATACTTGCCGATAGCACAGATGCGTCCCGTTGCCCGAAGCGTGCGCGAGGGGTCCGGCGCCTGCGTGGCCGTGAGCACAGCCTCGCCGTCCTCGTAGAAGTGCCCATAGAACCAGGTTCTTGCATCTTTGTTTGGGTCAGTAAGTACGCCGCCGGCCCCGATCTTGCATACGGATGCGCCGCTCGTCGTCGAGGGCACGAAGCCGTCGGTACCGCCGACCAGGCGCGAGCACCCGTTGAACATAAGCGAGCCCGAAAGCCCGGAGTTGCTGAAGGAGGTGGCGTAGATCGTCTCGAGCATGGAGCAGCTGCCGAACATCTGGTTCGCGCTCCTCATGCCGCTCATGTTCTCGAAGCCGGAAACCTCGGTCATAGATTCAAAGGCGTTCAGCAGGTAGTTGGCATTGGTCATGCCCACCTGCGCCACGACGAGTGGAAGACGACCTTCTGCACTTGAAGCTTCACCGAATCGTAGGGCCGCGCGGATGCCGACGAGTAGCCCGCTGGGTCGACCTCCCAGGCGTCTACTGGCACGCCACCAGAATAGCAATGCCGTCCGTCCACGTAGTTGAACTCCAAAGTGCCGAGCGATGTCAGTACAGCGCGGGGCTTCAGCCCCACGTCCCACGAAAGCGCCAGTATCGCGGCCGCCATCTCGCCAGGTAGGTACGTGTCCGTCGAGCCATTCTGCCCGCGTATCGCGTCTGCTATGTCCTCGAAGACGTGCCCGCTCAGGATGCCCGATTCCAGCGTCATGTAAATCTGCGCCTGGTAGTTGCCCTCGTTCGTCCCGTCGAGCGCCGTTACGGCGGCAGCCATCTCGCCAGGCGTGAAGAGCGTGGCCACGCCCGCTTGAAAGCGTATAGCATTTGCTATGTCTGTAAGCACGGATGTCTCGATAGTTCCAACGGCCATCAGAAGCTCACCCCGGAAAGGTCGTCGAGGTCCGCGATCGCAGCGTTGATCTGCTGCGTGACCCAGCTCTGAGTCGCGTAGCTCGAAAGGTCGATTGAGAGCACTCCGCCCGAAAGCGACAAGGGGGAAGCGGGCGTGAAAGTTGTGCCCGACGCGCCGGCCGGTCCAGTCTCGCCTTGCGGGCCCTGTGGCCCGGTCGCCCCGGTTTCGCCCTTCAACCCCGTGAACGCGAAGGCGAACGTGCGGGCGGAAGCCGTTCCGCCGAGCGTCACGCTCGCGGAAGGCGTGCCGGTGGAAGCGTCGACCGTCGCAGATGCCCCGGTTATGGTCGCGTCCTCGCCGTCGTCGCCGGCAGGGCCCTGCGGCCCGGTTGCGCCCGTGGCTCCTGTCTCTCCCTGCGGCCCTTGCGGCCCCCGTGGCTCCGGTTTCGCCCTGCGGTCCCGTCGCGCAAGTTTCTCCTGTCGGCCCCTGTGGCCCCACAAGATCGGCGGAGCTCGTGCCGGACGCGCTCGTGACGGTGAGGACGGTCCCGTTCCAGCTGTGCGTGCAGGAAACGCCGTCGGAGCCTGCAGGCCCGGTTTCTCCCTTCGGGCCAGTCTCTGAATCTGAATCTGAATCTACCCCGATTCCGTTTACACCCCTACGCCGCCATCGGTCGGCGGCCCTCCCCGGGCCAGTTGGCCCGCTCGAACTCCTCGGGACCGAGGTACCCCAGCGCCGAGTGGGTCCGCTTGCGGTTGTAGAGGCACTCGGTGTAGTCGAATATCTCCAGGGCGGCCTGCTCGCGCGTCTCGAACGTGCGGGCGTGCACGCACTCGGCCTTGATGAGCCCCATGAGCGACTCCATGGCCGCGTCGTCCCACGGCGACGATATCGAGCCCATCGAGGGCGCGGTCCCCGCGCCCCGCATGGCCCTCTTCGATGAGTTCATCGAGAAGTGGGACCGCGGCGAGTACCACGACTAGCCTGCGCGCTATATAGCCGCGACCATATCGCGTCCGTGATGGGGATGCGTCCATCTCGATCCGGACCCTTGGGGCCGAGCCCCTCCCTTCACGAAGTGAGCGACTGCGCCCGCGTCCCGTCAGGGGGCGCGGGCTTTGCTTTGGTTTGCTTTACCCCGCTGCTTGCCCGCATTCGGCGTCAAGGGCGAAGGCGGGCGGGATCGTCGGCGCGGCACAATCGAGCTGCATACGTTTGCACGTATTTCTTTGTTTTCGCATGTTGTCGTGCGTCTTGCTGCAGATGCTGACAGCTTGCTACAAGGGGAGGGGAGCCCTGAGGGGTTTCCCTCCTTTTTGATATGAAGGACGAGCGTCTGTGCTGGTGGATATCGGCAGAAACCAATGCGCCCCCTGCGGCGGCGATGCCGGCTGGGGGCGCATGCGTTTAATGATATGCGGCGCTAACAGGTGATTCGATGCCTACAGGCAGTGATTCTGGGCGACGCGCTTGAACCAGTACGCGCTGGCCTTGGGCGTGCGCTGCTGGGTTTCAAAGTCAACGTAGAAGAAGCCGTAGCGCTTGTTATAGCCGTTGGTCCAGCTGAACTGGTCCTGCAGGCTCCACATAAAGTAGCCGCCAACGTTGACACCGCATTCGATGGCCTTGAGGATCCAGCGCAGGTGGTCTTCGACGTATGCGATGCGTTCGGAATCGTCCACGGTGCCATCGACAAGCTGGTCCTTGCGACCCATGCCGTTTTCGGTGATAAACACCTGCCTGTAATTGGGATAGCGCAGTGAAATATCCATCATAAGGTCGAACAGGCCCTTGGGATAGATAATCCAATCCCAGTCCGTGGTGGGAATGCCGGGGCGTACGGCGCGCTCGCCCACGCCCGCCACGCGCCAGCGACCGGTACCCTTGTCGCCAGTGCCGTTGTGATGAAGGTCGGTCTCACCGTCGAACGCCTTGAGAAAACGGCTTTGGTAATAGTTGATGCCCAGGCAGTCGTTGAGCTGCGCGGCGCGGCGCATAATCGAGAGGTCATCGTCCAAAAACTCGACTGAGCCGTTGCTCGCCTGGCAGAGGTGCTCGATGATCTGGAGCGTATCGGGCGCATAGTCGCCGCGGAAGGTGGCGTCGAGCAGCAGGCGGTTTTGCAAAACATCGTCGTTTTTGGCTGCCTGGATGTCGCCTGGGCAGGCGGGGTCATAGGGGTACTTGTATTCCAGTGCGTGGATGACGCCGATCGTTCCGGGATAGCCACCCTGCTTGTAGGCCAAGACGGCGCGGGCGTGGGCGAGCATCATGTTGTGTTGGGCCTGCAGGCACTCGTGCAGGCAGCCCTTCTTGCCCTGCGGCCAGGTGCCTTCGACATAGCGGTTGAGCGTGGCCGCTGCGATCTCGTTGAACGTGAACCAACGGGTCACCTCGGGGTACTCGTCAAAGCAGAAGCGGGCATACGCCTCAAAGGCGTCGATGGTGTCGCGGTTGAGGAAGTCTCCGTTGGCGTAGAGCGCGGCGGGGGAGTCGAAATGGTGCAGGGTCACGTATGGCTCGACTCCGTGGGCGCGGCAGCTGGCGAAGAGGTTGTGGTAAAAGGCCACGCCTTCAGCGTTGGGCTCGCCCACGCCGCCATTGGGAAAGATGCGGCTCCAGGCGATTGAGACGCGGATGCCGTTCATGCCGAAGCGCTCGCACAGCTCGAGGTCACTATCGTAGCGGTTGTAAAAGTCGCAGGCGGGCTCGGGCGAGAAGCGACCTTGCTGGGCGAGGTAGTCGTCCCATGCGACCTTGCCCTTGCCGTGGGATTGGCAAGCGCCTTCTACCTGGTAGGCGGCGGTGGCGCCACCAAAAACAAAGTTGTCGGGAAAGCGCTGGGAGGTATCGGCGGGGGAGATGTGACTCACGGCGAATCCAATCTTGTTTGAAGGGCTGAAAGGGGTTAGGAGCGGTTCGGGAGAAGACGGCAGGGCGCTGCTCCCGAACCGCGGAAATGGGGGCTCTATTCGAGTGCGCTACTGCACGCGCAGGGATCTAGAGGCCCAGCTGCTGGGCTACAAATGCCAGCGATGCCTCGCCGTCGCGGGTGAGGTCGATGTACTGCTTGCCGCGGGTGACGCAGCAGGCAACGCCCATACGCTCGCCGTCGGCCTTGAGGTCATCGAAGTATGACGCTGCCTGGGGCGCCAGGATAACAAGGTCAAAGTCCGGCATGATGTCCAGATGGCTGCCGTAGGCGTCCGCTGCGGTCTCAAGGTCGATGCCGTGCTCGCGGGCAGCTTTGGCCAGCGCGTTGGCGAGCAGGCCGGAGGTTCCGCCTCCCTGGCACAGGACCAGGACACGACGGCCGTTGAGCGCTGCATAGGGGTCGCTCGCAGCGGCGATAGTGCTGGACGAGGCGCTGGCAACGGCGTTATCAGATGCAGCGGGGGTGGTGTTACCCGCAGATTCTTCGTCCATAGGCTGGCCAGCGGCACGCTTTTTCTCTGCTGCCATGCTCGCGGCAGCCTGGGCGACGGCACCGGTGGCGACGCTTGCCGTGTCTGCCTTGCCCTGGAACGCCGCGTTCATGGCTGCTTGCTTCTGGGCGGCCCGCTGTGCGACCTCAGCCTGATCGGCCTCGGCTTCTTCGGCGCACTTCTCACGGTCGTACACCTTGAAGAAGGGGAAATAAATGAGGAAATCGACAATCAGCAGGGCGGGGATGAGCAGGAACGCAAGGGGCTGAAGTCCCAGGCCCATGGCGATGCCCACGGGCGCGGGGGTGGTCCAGGGAAGGCTGAACATGAAACCGTTCATACCCAAGACGTCGATGAAGAACTTGGTGATCCAGATATTGGCGATGGGCGCGAAGATGAAGGGGATGAAGAAGATGGGGTTCAAGACCATGGGAGCGCCGAAGAGGAACGGCTCGTTGACGCCAAAGCAAACCGGTACGGCTGAGGCACGGCCCACGGCGCGCATCTCTTTGGACTTGGCGAGGAAGGCGAACATGAAGCAGATCACCAACGTGGCGCCGGTGCCGCCCATGGCGACGACGAAATCCTGAAGCGGTTTGGTGAGGACGGCGGTTGCGTGCTCGCCGGCCTGGTACATGGCCATGTTGAGCTCGAGGTTGGAGATGAGGGCGGCGGAGATTGCGGGCTCGATGATGGAGGGGCCGTGGACGCCTACAAACCAGAAGAGAGACATGGCGCCGTAGATGATGGCGAGGCCCAAATAGCCATCTGCCGCGGAGAAGAGCGGCTGGAACACCTGGATAACGCCTTGGGCGAAGCAGAAGCCAAAGATGTTGCGGAATGCAAAGTCAAAGCCCCAGAAGAAGAGCAGGCAGACGCCAAAGGGGATGATGTCCTTGAAGGTCTGGGAGATATTGGGCGGCACCTGTTCGGGCATCTTGATGGTGATGTTGCGCTTGATAAAGAACTTGTAGATGATGCCGGTGGCGAACGCACAGATAAAGGCGGTTAGCAGGCCCTTGGAACCCATGTAGCCGTTGGCGAGGCCGGAGATGGAGACACCGTTATCCGTGAAGCTGATGGCGTCGCTGGAGAGCAGCAGAAAACCGATGAGCGATGCAATCATGACCGAGATGAAGTTGATCTGGTTGTTCTTGGGCAGGTCGCGATTCTGCGCATCGCAGAAGTGCTTGGCCGTGGTGGCCGCTGCGCAGATGCCGACGATGCCCATGGAGTAGTTGTAGGCCTTCATGAGAACGTCGTTGATCTCTGCCGGCCAGTAGAAGCCCCAGACATTGGGGACGGCACTGACCAAAAGAAAGATGCTGGAGACGATGATGATGGGCATGACGGAAATGAAGCCGTCGCGAATTGCCTTGAGGTACTTGTTGCGCGCGATGGCGTTGAAGAAAGGCTTGCCTTTCTCGATGAACGCTATGAGCTTTTCCATGGACCCTCCGTTTGCATGGTTTTGCTTTTGCAGCCACTAAACGTGCTGATAGAGATGGCTGCCAGGGCGAGCTTGTGCTGCTTACGAGTATGTTTGCCCGGATGTTACTCGTTATGAGCACGTGCTCATTTCTACAATGAGCACGTTAACATAAGTTGATAGCGGTGCAAGGGGTGTCGGGGGTAAAGGGATGCGAGCGGTCGATTATCGGCGGCAAGCGGCGGGATAGACGTAGACAGAGGTGCGCGGAAAAGATGATAGCCTTCGTCCAATGCGCGCGTGCTCTTCAGTCTGCACTCGGTTGATGCTACATTTACCAGAACAGCAGTTTGAACAGCAATTCGAGCATCAATCTGAGAGCATGCGCAATACGAGGGGAGCCGTTGGATGGAACGGGATAACAAGATGACGGCGGTAGATTCCGCAGTGCACAAGTCTGGCAGGGCGGTGTCCATGGCAGACGTCGCCAAGCTTGCCGGCGTCTCCCGACAGACGGTGTCGCGCGTGGTCAACGGGCAGGCGTGCGTGGTCGAGGAGACTCGAAGGCGCGTTATGGATGCCATGGACCAGCTTGGCTTCTACCCCAGCTTTGCCGGTAGGTCGCTGCGCGGCGGCAAGTACGGCTGCATCGGCCTGTGCATGTTCGATATCACCCATACGGGTAACGTCGCTACGCTGGAGGGGCTTATGTCCGCCGCCCGCGAGTGCGGTTACGCCGTCACCTTGATCGAGTTTGATGAGAGCGAGTCCGTGCGCCTGCGGGACACCGCGCGTCGCCTGGCGGAACTCCCCGTGGACGGCATGGTGTTCAACACCAACAGGACCATCGAGGATTTTGACGAGTTCGAGCCGCTCAACGGCCTGCCCACCATCATCATCTCCATGAAGGAGCACCCGCGCTGCACCACTATCGACTCCGATCAATACGGGTGTTCGCAGCTTGTGGTCGACCACCTTCGCTCGCGCGGCCATACGCAGATCAGGCACCTGGCCGGTCCCAAAGACTCGATTACGGCGGATTTCAGGACGCGCGGTTGGCGAGACTCGCTGGAGCGCGCGGGGCTCGAAGTCGTTGAGCCCCTACACGGGGATTGGACTGCGGACAGCGGCTACGAGCTTGGCGAGAAGCTCGTCCAAGACGCTGAGATGACGGCGCTCTACGCGGCCAACGATCAAATGGCCATGGGTGCCATCATGGCGCTGCGCGCCCATGGCAGGCGTGTACCGGAAGACGTGAGCGTTATAGGCGTGGACGATTCCATGCAGGGCATGGTGCCCCACAATGACCTGACCACTGTGCGCTTCGACATGCGCGAGCGTGGTCGAAAGACGTTCGACTACTTCTTCTCCCAGCTATCGAGAGAATCAAAGGTCGAGGCGGTGCGTTTGCCGGGCGAGCTGGTCGAGCGCGGCACCGTGGCTGATCGCATATAGATGAAGATGGGGCCGCTCGGAAGCGGCCCCCTCATTAGTTGGGTTGTCTCAAAAGCTTGATGGCGCCTTGCGCTAGGCGAGCCTGGCTTCAAGTTGGGCGATGCGCTGGTAGGCATCGATGGTGAACTTGGTCTGCTTCTCAAGCAGCATGGTGGTCATCAGGGTGTCCTGGGCATGCACCATGATGAAGGTAACCTCCATTTCGCCGCCTCCGGCTTCCTGGGAGAGAAGCCTGGTCTGGACGTCGTGGGCGTCGATAAGAGCTTGCTTTGCAGATTCGTGAAGGGCGCGCGCCCCATCGATGTCGCCTTGGCTTGCCTTTTCGCATGCGGCGATTAGGTCGGTCTGGGCGTCGCCAGCGTAGGCGACAATCTCAAAGCCGATCATCGAGATCTCTTCTTTTGATGTCATGGTTCCTCCCGTAGTATGAGCACGTGCTCATTTTGTTACGCAATTTTGCTTGCTGTTGGAATATCCGGGCAAATGGAACAATATCATCTCAACAAAACCAAACAAGATGAAACGTGATATTTACAGTGTGAGCGGCATAAAAACTGCCGTAAACGGTCTTGTACGGCTGTTTACGTGGGAAATCGTTTATTTTTCTGACAGTCTAGAACTTAGGTGATGGATCGAGCGCCCCGGCAGAACGGGATATACTCTTCCCAGCCAAACGTAGAATTTGCCCGAGCGCCCACCCGGATCTATGTTTGGCGACATTCCCTCCGGGTGGGCGTTCGGGCGGATGGGAATACTCCGCCTTGAAGCGACTGAACCCCTACTCGGGGCTCGTCGGCGGCCTGTCCGCCTGAATCTGAATTTGCCCCGATTCCGTTTACATCCTTACGCCGCCGTTTTGGCGGCGCCCTCCATATGCCTCGCCTCGAACTCCTCGGGGCTGAGGTGCCCCAGCGCCGAGTGGATCCGCACCCGGTTGCAGGAGCACCCGATGTACTCGAAGATCTCGAGGGCTGCCCGCCCGCGCGTCTCGAACGTGCGGGCGTGCACGCGCTCGGACTTGATGAGGCCCATCAGCGACTCCATCGCGGCGTTGTCCCACGGGGGCGAGACCGACCCCATCGAGGGCCCGATGCCGGCTTCGCGCATCGTCTCGCCCAGCAGCAGCGACACGTACTGAGGGCCGTGGTCGCCGTGGTGGACGCACCCCCTCTTCGGGCGCCGCCTCGCTATCGCCATCTTGAGCGCGTCGTCGGCGAGCTCGGCCGTCATGTGCGGGGACATCGACCAACCGGCTATCATCCTCGACCATATGTCCATGGCACGGCGAGGCAGGGCCATCCCCGGTGCGTGCGCACGTAGGCGATGCCCGCGAACCATGCGCGGTTCGGCCCGTCCGCCGAGAAGCCTCGCTTGACCAGGTCGGGAGCCGCGTTCGCCTGCGGCGCGGCCGGTTTGGCCGCGCCCTTCGGCCTCCTGGCGCGGCCGCGCGTCGTTCCGACCATGCCGTTGTCGCGCATGAGGCGCGCGACGCGCTTGCGCGAGGTCCGATCGCCGGCCCTCTTGAGCTCGGCGAAGACCTTCGGCGCCCCGTAGTTTCCCCGGCTCGCCCCGTATATCTCGGAGATCTTCGCCGCGAGCTCGGCATCGCGCAGGTCGTGCGCGCTGGGCGGCCTCCTCCTCCACGCGTAGCAGCCCTGGCGGGTGACCTTCAGCGCGGCGCACATCTCGGACACGCTCCAGGAGCCTTCGTTGAGAAGGATGAAAGCGAACTTGGCCCCCTCCGCCTGGGCCCCTACAGCTGCCTGCTGGCGAGGAAGGCGCTCGCTTTTAAAAGCATCTCGTTCTCCCTCTTGAGCCGCTCGTTCTCGCGCCTGAGGCGCCTGAGGTCCTCCGCCATCTGGAACGGGTTGTCCTCGGGCGGCGCCTGCGCGGCATCCGCCCTCCTGGCCCAGTCCGACAGGCTCCCCGGGTCGACCCCGAGCTCACGGGCGGTTTCGGCGTAGGTGCCGCCCCTCTCCCTGTGCAGCCTCACCGCCTGCTGCTTGAACTCCGCGGTGTACTTCGGTGACGGTTTCCCCATCCCCGCCTCCTTTCCCCGTTTACGGCATCATGCCGAAACGGAAGTCCGTGTGTCAACGGGAATGGGGCAGATTCAGATTCACCCCGACGCACCCGGCGCCCAGAAGCTCGACGCGGCGGTCAGGGCGTGGACCGCGATGCGCGCGAGGCGGGACTCCGGGGAGATCTCCGAGGAGGAGTACCTCGACTGGAAACGCGGGTATAAAGGAAGATAATTCGATGGTGTTTTGGCCGTTCCTGGGTATGTCGCGGTCATCAAATATGTTAAGGGGGACTTGTGAGAAAGGCTCTAGTCGTAGGGATTGACAATTATCCGGGTTGCCCGTTACAGGGGTGCCGCAATGACTCAGAAGCGATAGAGGACCTTCTTGCAAATAACGAGAATGGAGACCCAAACTTCTCTGTATTCAAGAAAGATGACGTGCCCACTAAGGGGGAGCTTCGAGAGCACATTAGGAAGTGCTTCGACGGAGATTGCGAAGTGGCTCTCTTTTATTATTCTGGGCATGGGTATATCGATTCCGTCGGTGGTTATTTGGTTACTCCCGATTACTCTCCTAATGATTGGGGCGTATCGTTAGACGAAGTGCTCACGATTGCCAATCAGTCGAAATGCCGAGAGAGAATCATTATCCTCGATAGCTGTTATTCGGGACAGATGGGGAACATCAAAACCTCCGGGCAAAACACTGCTGTGATTAACGAGGGAGTTACAATTCTTTCCGCCTGCCGTGAATTCGAGACATCGATGGAAATCGATGGACACGGAGTGTTTACTTCGCTGCTGGTAGAAGCCCTCAAAGGGGGGCGCTGCCGATATCACTGGAGCAATTAGTGCTGGTGGGATTTACGCATTTATCGATAAGGCTCTAGGCCCTTGGGAGCAAAGGCCTGTTTTCAAGACGAACGTGTCCCATTTCACCTCTATTCGGAAGGTTACTCCTCAAGTAGACATCAAGACGATTCGGCGATTGGCGGAGCTGTTTACTGAGGAATGCTCTGAAGTGCAACTCGATCCATCGTTTGAGCCTACAAACACACCTGGGTGCCCTCATGAGGTTGTTGAGCCCTATGCGAAGCAACCGAATACGGAAACCTTCTCCGTTCTTCAAAAGCTTGAAGGGATTGGCTTAGTTGTCCCCACCGGAGAAGAGCACATGTATTATGCGGCCATGAATTCCGGGAGTTGTCATTTGACACCCATGGGCAAGCAATATTGGCGGCTGGTGAAAGATGGGAAAATCTAAATAGGAAGGGTTTGCGATGGCTGGTTTGAGAACCTATCACGTGTTTATTAGTCATTCATGGAAATACCCGGATCCTTACGAGACGGTCAAGAAATGGCTGGATGATGCGTCCTACTTTTACTGGAGCGACTACTCTGTTCCGTTTTACGATCCCCTCGACGCAAATTCTGTTAGGGAGTTAAAGACAAAGATTTCAACACAAATTGCTAAATGCAGCTGTGTCGTTATTCTTGCGGGGATGTATGTTAACTACAGCCGATGGATTGACTTCGAGATAGATACAGCAATTGAGATGGGTAAGCCGATTATAGGTGTTCGGCCTTGGGGCCAGGAGAGGGTTCCCAAAAAGGTTGCAGACAACTCTGATGTGATGGTCGGCTGGAACTCCTCCAGTGTGGTTCAGGCAATAAGGGATTACTCAGTTTAGAGAAAACTGTACGCTCACCGTCGCTTACTTCTGTTATGAAAAGCATAAAGGAGTGAAAAGAACTCGGAGTCGTACTGTCATTTATTGCTATGGGCATTACACATAACCGCGAACCGATAAACTGAAGTTGAGTTCAATTTGAGTTCAACTCGGGCACGTGAAATGCGGCTGATTTCGGTTAACGGGGAGACGGTGGTGCACCACGTAGACGAGAGGCTATGGAAGTGCACGATTTGATTACCGAGCAGAAGTAAGTGGGTTATAAACAATCCACTGCAAAAACCTCGCTCACCGATGGCTGTGGGGGCGCAAGGCTGCCGAAGTGAGGTGCATTTGGACTGACGGTAGCAGCGTGCGCTTCTGTGGTCGCGGGAACCGCCATGGAAAAGGTTAAGCCAATGACCGAAGGTGGCGCGATGAGCGCCAAGGGCGATCTGTGATGGATGCTTGCGCCGGCCTCGTTGGGAAATCCGGCTTCGCCATGCGACAGTTTGAACACATGAGGCGAGTGATCGTTCGTCGCAAGGCCGACCGATAGGAACCGATCGAACTGTCTGCCGCTCTAGACTTCTTCGTCGGCGCATCCTATGTGCGTCCGTATATAATTACTCAAGATAATTACTACAGATAATTATTTTTTGAGACGGAAGGAACAGAAATGAACGGGCGCTCATTCAAGATGCTGATGGATACGCTGCGGCGCGCGCGTCGCATCGACGGCATGATGCCGCAGCTGCCGCCTGACCTCACCAACGGGAGGACGCGCGTGCTCGACACGCTCTATGAGCTGGGCGGCTACGCCAAGGAAGATGCATCGAGGCGCCGCGCCGTGCGCGTGAGCGACATCGCGGACGATATGGGCACCACGTGTCCCGGCGTGACGCGCATGGTGTGCGACCTCGAGCGGGATGGTTACCTGCACAAGTCTGCCAGCCCCACGGACGGCCGCGAGGTGTTGGTTGAGCTGACCGAACACGGTCTCGCTACGCATCGCGTTTGGTACGAGGAGGTCTACGAGTACACCGCCCTGCTTCTTGGCGAGGCGGGCGTGACCGAACATGACATCGAGGTGACGGTTCGGACTGTCAAGCGGCTGCTTGAGGTTGTAGGGGAGGCCGACCTCACACGCTGGCAGAACGAGCGCTTGGGCCGTAAGGCCGCGGCGTGCGGAAGTGCGGAGGAGTAGGAGTGGATGATAGCCGGAAGCTGCCGCGGCGCGTCGTCGCGTCCGTGATTGCGGCGGGCATCATGTCCTTTTCGGGCGTGGTGGTCGAGAGCTCTATGAACGTGACCTTTCCGTCTCTCATGCGGGAGTTCGGCATCGATACCGCGACGGTTCAGTGGATTACCACGGGCTATCTGCTCGTGCTGTCGGTCATCATCCCCATGTCTTCGTATCTGCGTCGGCGCTTTACCATGCGCGCGCTATTCGTGGCGGGAGCCTCCTGCTTTCTGGCGGGAACGCTGACGGCGGCGCTGGCTCCCGCCTTTCCGGTGCTGCTCGCCGGACGCTTGGTGCAGGGCGTGGGCACGGGCGTAGCGCTGCCCCTCATGTTCAACATCATCTTGGAGCAGGTGCCGCGCAAGAACATGGGGCTTATGATCGGTATCGCCAACTTCATCACCTCGACGGCGCCCGCCATCGGCCCGTCGCTCGGCGGCTTTCTCGTGAGCGTCCTAAGCTGGCGCGCGGTGTTCTGGGTGCTCGTGCCGCTGGTGGCTGCGTCGTTTGCCCTGGGCGCCGCCTGCATTCGGCAGTCGACGACGTCGGGGCGCCCGTCGCTCGACGTCTGCGGCCTCATCATGCTCGCTGTCGGGTTTGCCAGCTTCATCTTTGCCGCGAACAGCGCCTCGTCAGCCGGATGGGCGAGCCCGTCTGTGCTCGGCCTGTTCGTCGTGGCAGCTGCCGCGATCGCGCTGTTCTGCCGGCACTCCCTTGCCACGCCGGGTGCCCTGCTCAATGTGCGCGTGCTGCGCGACCCGGTGTTTGCCCTTTCGGTCGCGGGTATCCTCCTCGTGCAGTTCTGCACACTGGGGCTTGCGTTCCTCATCCCCAACTACGCGCAGCTGTCGCTTGGCATCGATGCGTTTACCGCGGGCTGCCTGCTGGTGCCCGGATGCATCGCGGGCGCCCTTCAGGCGCCGCTTTCGGGCATCGTCTACGATCGCTTTGGCGCAGGGCTTTCGATTATCGGCGGGTGCGTGGTCACGCTCGCGTCCACAATCCTGTTCTTCGCGTTCGCGCCCACGCTTACCGGGCCGCTCATCGTTCTCTTCTTCGTGCTCTACTCGTTGGGAAAGGGGGCGAACCTGCCGGGTAACATGACAAACGGCCTGGCGCACCTGCCCATCGAGCATAACCCGGATGGAAACGCGATCGTCAACACGGTGCAGCAGCTGGCGGGCGCGATCGGCACGGTGTTCGTCTCCACGATCGTCGCCAGCGCGCAGGCGATTGATCCTGCGCACATGGCCAACGCGACGGCCGCGGGCACCCAGCAGGCGTTTCTGCTGGTGGTCGTCTTTGCGGCGGCGGAAGCCGTCTGTGCGGCACTAATCTTCGGCGCTTTCAAGAATCGTACGCGTTCCGTGCGATAGGCCGGCTTGCCGCCGGACCCTGGGCCCTCCAAAGCGCCGAGAAGAGCGCGGCGGGCGGGAGCGCGCCCGCCGTCGTCATGCGTGCCCCTCGACCCGGCTACCCTGCGAAGAGGCTGCCCTGAGACACCCCATAGATCACGACCAGGGCGAAGAGCGCCAGGACGACACCCCCGACGACGAGGAAAGCCCGCCAGGCCCGAAGCACCGCCTCCTTGCCCCGCTCCACGTCCGCGTAGATTGAGGAGATCTGCTTGTCGGACTCGTTGAGGGCGCGCACATCGCCCACGTCGATTCCCCGCACGAGCTCGTCCAGGCCGATCCCGTAGTAGTCCGATAGCAGGACGAGCCGCTGGAAGTCGGGGTACGACTGCCCGAGCTCCCATTTCGACACTGTCTGCCTCGAGACGCCGAGTTCGTACCCTAGCTGCTCCTGCGAGAGGCCCCGTTTCCTCCTGAGGTCGATGAGTCGGTCGTTGAAGTTCATGGCCGTTCCTTTCGGTCGGTTTACGCGGTCCGCGCCGCTTGGGCGCGAGACCATGGAACTGCGTGAGCGGCGCAGGAGCAACCAACAACGGTTGGCAATTCGTCAATCTAGCGCGGCATCGGGCCCGGTTACAGCTCTGTAGTCGCCGTGAATCTGAATCTACCTGCACGGTTGCTGCTGGCGAACGTCAGCGCCTCACATTTTGGAGAGACGTACATGGACCACGATTTCTACGAGTGGGCGTCCGATGCTCCGCTGCGTGCGCCCGACGGGTTTTCAGAGGCGGCGACTGCGGCGGGGGTTGCCGCCTCGGCTGCGGAGCGTAACGAGATGCTGGCTTATGCGCTCCAGACCTTCAGCCGCGGCCACGCGCAGCTGCTCGGGCGTATTCTCTCTGGATACGAAAAAGCGAAGAAGCTGCAAATCCGCGGGATGATCGGCTATGCGGCGGCTGCAGTGCTGGCCCTGGTAATCCTTCTGGCACTTCCGCTCTCCATGGATATGGAGCTCAGGGTTCTTGTGTGGCTCTCGTTTGCCGGGCTGCTCTTCATCCCGTTCATTCCCCTGTGGATTCTGCTCTGCAATCACATTCTCGCGCCCGATTGGAATGCCTATGCGACGTGGTACCGCCGTCGGGACCGTAAGGAGCTCGGTTTCGAGGATCTCTATCGCGCCATGGGTATGATGCGCCCGTAAGGGCAGGGAGAAAAGAAGCCGCGCTGGCACTCATCCGCTACGAAAGCGAGAACGCTGAAGACAGCTCCCGCTTTCCGGTCGCAGCAATATCCGCCTGATGTTCTCTGGCAATGGAGTATTTCGGCCCTGTTTTCTCCAAGTAACGCGAAAACAGGGCCGTGATCATTGAAGAGGCGGGGGAAATCGGAAGCGTAGGCTGGCGCGCGGCAAGCTCTCGCCGCGCGCCGTGCCCATCCCCGTTAGATCGCCTCGAACTCCTTCAACACCTTCTCGATGTCCGTTCCCCTGACCTTCTTGAGCGCTTCCTTGAGCGCGAATCGCTCGACCAAACCGAGCTTCATGTCGGTGATCGGCTTGCCATCGCGCAGTTTCACACTTGCCATGAGCAGGTCGCGCACGTCAAAGACGCTTCCCCATACCTCGGGCACGCCGCGGTCAACATCGCAGAGTGTGTAGACGGCCTCCATGCCCGTGCGCATGGAGTACTCCGTGGTGAAGATGGTGTCGCGCGGTGTCTCGGCAAACTGGCCGATGAAGGCGAAGTTGACCGCACCGTCGGGCACCACGTCGGGGCGGTCGCCTGCGGCGCGCGGCATGAAGAACGCCGTGATGTAGGGCATCATGACGGGCACCGTGTTGGCATGGTTGGCGGCGAGCTCGGCGATGCGCGCCTCCGGAACGCCCATGTGATAGAGCCACTCCTGACAGATCTCCTCGCCGGTGCAGTCGCACATGGGCTTTTTCACGTAGTTGCCGGGCTCGTTGGGGAAGAGGCCGTACACCCACACGCACAGCTCGTTCTTGGGCTGGTCGCGGAACTGCTGCTGGCGGTTGAGCGTCCAGCTCAGGAGCCAGTTTGAGTCGGTGCAGGTTACGATGCCGCCGGTGACCACATGGCCGGTGAAGGGGTCGCGCTTGCAGATCGACTGGATGTAGGGCGGGATCTCGCCGTCGAGGGTCGTCACCGTAGCGCTCATCCACTTGGTCTTCTCGGGGTCGCCGCAGAAGGTGTCGGGATGACCGAAGCTGGGGTCCTGTTCCGCGATGCGGCGCCACATATCCCAGCCGCCGCCAGGGGCAAGCTCGGGCTTCCATGCAGCGGGTTTGTCCTGCGCGCCCATGGTGGAGTTTTCGACGCAGCCGCCGTTGGTGATGAAGACGAGGTCGTTTTCGGTGAGGTCGATGACCGTGGTCGCGCCGGGTTCGGCTTCGCCGCTCGTTGCCGCCTGGCTCAGCACGATGCGCGTCGCCACCTTCTTCGCGGGCGAGCTGTAGGGGTTGCGCGGGAAGGCTGCCTGCTGGATGCGCTGGATGGTGTCCTGGCCGGTGCCAGTGTGCGGGCGCACCGGGCCCGCGCCGCCTCCGATGGAGAACCTTATGTCCTCGACCTTCGTGTTGAAGTGGAACTGCACGCCTGCTGCCTTAAGGTATTCGATGAGGGGCAAGATCATCGACTCGTACTGGTTGTACCTGGTGAAGCGCAGGGCCGAGAAGTCCGGCAGCCCGGCGATATGGTGGATGTAGCGCTTGATATAGAGCTTCATCTCGAGCGCGGAGTGCCAGTTCTCGAACGCGAACATGGTGCGCCAGTACATCCAGAAGTTGGAGGAGAGCACCTCGTCGTCAAAGAAGTCGGTGATGGGACGGTCGTAGAGCTTCTCGTCGGGTGTGAAGAAGAGCTCCATGATCTCCATAGCCGCCTTGTCCGAGAGGCCGAAGTTCCCGGCGCATCCCGCGTCTTGCCCGCGGTTCTTCGTTGCGCGGCAGAGCGAGTAGTTGGGGTCTTCCTTGTTGAGCCAGTAATACTCGTCCAAAACGGAAACGCCGGGGGTCTCGATGGAAGGGATGGAGCGGAAGAGGTCCCACATCACCTCGAAGTGGTTGTCCATCTCGCGACCTCCGCGCATGACGTAGCCAAGGCCGGGAATGTCGAGGCCGTCACATGCGCCGCCGGGCACGCTGTCTTTTTCGAAGATGTGAATGTTCTTGCCTGGCATCTGGGCGTCGCGAACGAGGTAGCACGCCGCGGAGAGCGCCGCGAGGCCCGTGCCCACGATGTAGGCGCTCTTGTGATCGATGCCCGCGGGTTTCTTGGGGCGAGCAAATGCTTCGTAGTTGCCGCTTGAATAGTACATGGCAGCACCTTTCTAACGTGCGCATCGGGCGTGTCCCGTGCGTCTCATTCCATGGTGGAGCTGCGATGGGCGGCGCACCATAGACAGTGCCGTGCCTCTGTACGGTTTCTTATCAATACGGCCGGATTGTACAGATGGGCGAGAAAGGCGGGCGAGGTGCCCGTATCGCGTTCCTACGGAGCGGCAGACCCTTCCGGAACGCTCCCCTCGCTTCCGGCGACGTAGCCGCCGGGGATCTCGAGCCGGTCAAGCGCGGTTTCGATGGCGCCGTCTGCGATGGTAGCCACGCGCTGCACCAGCTGCTGCGGGTCGTCGCGCATGTCTCGGGCGATCCAGTCCAGAACCGTCCCGATGAGCGCATGGGCGAAGAAGCGCGCGATGAAGTCCCTGTCCTGCTCGCGCACATGCCTTCGTGCTGCATGCTCGTCGACCACGCTTTTCACCAGGTCGCTCACCACAGGGACGAGAAACCGTTCAACCTGTTCGCGGCTCATGTCGTGATAAATGCTCGCGATGAAGGGCTTGTTCTTGCGCAGGGCGAGAAACGTGTCAAGAAGGCCGGTCTGCCAGGTGCCCGCGGTCTTGTTGCCGGCGATGGCTCGTGCGGCGTCCTCTTCGCACGCCCATTCGACCAGGTCGTAGATGTCCTGGAAATGGTAGTAGAACGTCATGCGGCTGATGCCGCAGTCGCTCGTGATGTCTGCGATGGTGATCTTGTTCAGGGGCTTCGTAAGCAAAAGGCGCTTGAGCGACTCCTCGAGCGCGCGTTTAGTGAGCTGACTTGGCATGTGCCCTCCCGGTGGTCGTTTCTCTCCGTATACCCGTGCGCGTGAGGGGAATTTGCGGACAACGGTGGTGGCACAAACAGAGCTGGCCATATCGGATGGCGGACACGCTGGTTTGGGCAGGAATCCTAGAATCTAGAAGAGACTCGTTTGAAATTGCTCCCCACGTACTGCGCGGGAGAAAAATGGGAATATGGCGTCGGCGTACAGTTACTGTTGGTTTGATGCGGGCGCGGAACGGCTCTCTTCGGGTGCGGATGTCTGCCACGCGTAGACCGACCGTGCGCTCAACTTCGCTCGCGTCTTAAGTTTCACGAGTCTGCGCTGGTGCGCGTCACGCACGAACGCTGCGGCGCTGCTGCCGAGGAGCGCCCTCCCAACTTATTTCAGCAGCCAATCAACGAGGCTGCGCTGCTCAATGCCGTTATGGTCCGTCGCGCCGATGCGGTCCAGGGTGAGCAGCGTCTTGGGGTAGGCGTCCCCCAGCAGCTCGAACGGACGCAGCTCGCGACGCAGCGTCGCCTCGTCCAGTACGGACAGCGCGACCTGATAGTAATGCGGCTTGCCCTCTCGCTCGGCAACGAAGTCGACCTCCAGATCTCCCACGCGCCCTACGCGCACCGAGTGATAGCGCCGCAGCAGCTCTAGATACACGACGTTTTCCACGCGATGCCCGAGGTCGCTGCCGTCGCGTCCGAGCAGCAGGTGTCTGAAGCCAAGGTCGCCGAGGTAGTACTTTCCCCCCTGCTGCAGCAGGCGCCGACCCTTGGCGTCATAGGGGTCGGCCTTGAAGATGAGGTAGCACTCCATGAGCGCGTTGAGGTACTCGCTGACGGTGGTCGGGGAGACTTTTGAGCCGTTGGCCGTCAGCGTGTCCGCGACCGTTTTGAGCGAGAAGCGATTTCCAACGTTATCGGCGAGAAAGGCGAGAAGCGCGCGCAAGACCGGCATGCTGATGCGGGGGTGCCGCGTCGCCACGTCTTTGACGAGGACGGTGTTGAGCACACCGTCAAGGTACTCGGACACGTCCTCGGCGGGCAGTAGGGAGGCGTACGGCATGCCCCCCAGCGAGAGATAGCGGTTGAGCAGCTCGGTATCGTCCGCGTCGTCCGTAAAGGCGGCGCGGGCACCACGATACTCCGCGAACGAGAGCGGCAGGAGTCGGAACTCAACATAACGGCCGGTAAGCAGCGTGGCAAGCTCGCTCGAGAGCAGATCGGAGTTCGAGCCGGTGACGTAGACGTCGCAGTCTTCGCGCGCATACAGCGCGTCGACTGCTCGCTCAAAGCCCTTGACGCGCTGGGGCTCGTCGATAAACACGTAGCAGCTCGGGGAGCTGATGCGGGCGACGACGTAATCGTAGAGTTCTTGCGGCGTGGTGGGGGCGGCAAAGCCCAGGCGCTCAAGATCGATCGAGACGATTGACCTCTCGTTCACGCCGGATTCGACAAGGACTCGCTGGGCCAGTTTGAGCGCGGTCGACTTACCGCAACGCCTCAGGCCGGTCACCACTTTGATGACGTCACGGTCCTTCCAGCGGAGAAGCCAATCAGTTGCCTGAGGGCGCGGGACGATGACCGGCTGGTTTGTCATGAGCGAGTCCAATCTGTCCACCCAAATGGATAAACCAAGGAAATATCTTAATTCTATCCATTTATCTAGATGAATATCGGTGAATTGGTAAATCTATCCAACAAACTGGATAAATTGAGGTATGGAATCAGCTTTGCGGTGCATCACACATCACCTGTGTGTTACGGCCGCGAAAGAATTCGTTCCTCATATGGCCGAAGATCTGCCCGGTCGCCCCGTTGTCCAGGCAGTCCCTTTCTCGACATGCTCTGGGTGAACCCATTCTCAGTGAGCGTCCTGACGTACGCCGCATGCTGGTGCTGCCAGCCCATGTCATCGACCGCATGGGCTGCGTCCCCGCGCGCTACGCCCGCGTGGCAGCCGCCTACGAGGCCATGCGCATCGACTACGCGTGTTTTCGGGCACTTACCTGACGACCAAAGGAGCTCCGGCGTGTGCTGGGCAGGCGCTTGTGCGCTGCCGAACGTCTCGGCGGCGCCCTTTACGCTATTCGCCATGGCCAACGGGCTTGTCTTTGCAGGGGCTCGGATCGCTTGGAACGGGGGGGCAACGGGCATGTCCGGCCTTCCGTCCGACGAGGATGGCTTAGCTGGGATTGGAGCGGGGCTGCCGTGGGCCATTTGCGGACGCGCGTTCACATCCCCGAAACACGGGGCATGTACATTAAACTCTCAGGCCGCGCTGTCCGCGCGCGGCCGCCAAGAGGCCTATCGAGGGGAAATCCATGCTTGACCAGATTATGTCCATGCTGGCCGCACTGAATAACAACGTGCTATGGGGCATTCCCATGGTCGTGCTGATGATCGGGACGGGCGTGTTCTTGCTCATCGTTACCAAAGGAGCCGTGTTCACGCGTTTCAACGTCGTGATGCGCTACACCACCAAGACGCTCTTCAACCGCCTCGACAAATCTGAGCTAGAGCATGGTGCCATCTCGCCGTTCCAAGCGGTATGCACCGCGCTTGCCGCCACGCTCGGCACGGGCAACATCGTGGGCGTGGCGCTTGCCGTGGCAACGGGCGGGCCGGGCGCTATCTTCTGGCTGTGGTTGAGCGCGCTCGCGGGCATGGTCATCAAATATTGCGAGGTCACCTTGTCGGTGGCCTATCGAACCCGCAACGAGCGCGGCGAGATCGTGGGCGGCCCCATGTACTACATCTCGCGCGGCTTAGGCGTTTCCTGGCTCGCGGTGCTCTTTGCCATCTTCGGCTTCCTGGCCTCGTTCGGCATCGGGGCGAGCGTGCAGGCCAACTCGCTTGCCACCAGCGTGAACGCGACCTTTGGCGTCCCGCTGCCCGCCATCGGCGCCGTCGTGGCGGCGCTTGCCGGGCTCGTTCTCATCGGCGGCATCAAACGCATCTCGCAGATCACCGAGGTGCTGGTGCCCTTCGCAGCTGTGTTCTATCTCATCGCCGCCTTCGTGGTGCTCGTTTTCAACGCGGCCGAAATTCCAGCCGCCATCGGCATGATTTTCCGCGATGCCTTCACCGGAACGGCGGCAACGGGCGGCTTCGTGGGGGCGACGGTCATGTACGCCTGCCGTGTGGGCATGTCGCGCGGCGTGTTCACCCACGAGGCCGGCATGGGCTCGGCGCCTATCGCGCACGCCTCCGCCGACACCGACCATCCCGCCCGCCAGGGCCTGTGGGGCACGTTCGAGGTGTTCTTCGACAGCATCGTCATGTGCACCATCACGGGGCTCGTGATCATCACTTCCGGGCTCTGGTGCGCAGACCCCATGATGTCCGAGGGCGCCATGAGCTCGGCGGCCTTTGGGCAGAGCATCCCGGGTGGCCAGTACGTGGTGACGGTGGGCCTCATGCTCTTCGCCTTCGCGACGCTCATCGCGTGGTACTACTATGGCGAGAAGTGCGTGGAGTACCTGTTTCGCGCGCGCCGGGGTGCCCGTGTGGCAATCCGCATCTACCAGGTGGCCTATGTGGCCATGGTATTCGCGGGCTGCGTGGCGAACCTCGATGCCGTGTGGGAGTTCGCCGACTGCTTCAACGGCCTCATGGCGATCCCCAACCTCATCGCGCTCATTGCACTCGCGCCCGTGATCAGGCGCCTCTCGCAGGATTTCTTCCGCGACCCCGATCTGCGGCGCCCGCGCAACACGGATTACGACGGGCTGCTGGTGTTTAGGGACAAGTAATGGGTTGATTGGGGACGGGTTCGTTTCATCCCCTTCGGACGCGAGGAATGCCTGCACACCAATGGCGAGCGCCTACCGATACAGCTCCTCCAGCCCGATGAGCGCCGTGCGCTCGTCTGCCTGCGCCTCAAACCCGGAGCGCGAGAAGAACCCGTACCGGTGGCACGTGAGCCCCGTCCGCTGTACCTGCTCGATCTCATCCTCGATCATCCGTTGTGTGATGGGTGTCGTGCGGAATTTCGCCTCGTAGAAGGAGTATCCGAGCGGGTCTTTGGTTACAACGTCGAACTCTCCGTTCGTCCTTGTCACCGGATCGTCGTAGGAATACGTGCCTATCAGGTCGAAGGGTGGCTCGCTATTACCCATGCGGTTCTGTCGTACGAGGTACTGGCGGCACACCTCCTCGAAGGCGCGGGGGACGAATTGGGTCTCAAAGTCGTCGTTCACGTAGCGGTCGTAATAGACCTCGGGGTCAAGGACGCTGCGCTGCGACAGATACCTGAAGACGTAGCGGTAGTAGAACTTGGAGAGCCCGTCGCAGATGACGTACGAGGTACGCTTCTTGTTGTTGGGATCGTTGATGGGTGAGCGCCGTTGGACAAGCTGCATCCCGATCAGCCTGTTGAGCACGTTGACCAGCGTCGCGCCGCTGGAGACGTGCGACTGGCTCAGGATGTCTCGGTAGCGGGCATGCCCGTCGGCGAGGGCGGAGAAGATCTCGTGGGCGTTGCCGATTTTCGAAATCTCGGAGAGCAGGTAGGAGGGCACCTCGTCCTCAAGCCGCGCATCCGGCTCGAGAATCAGGTGAATGAGGTTCTCCCGAACCGATGCGTTCTTGTCAATGAGGCGGTTGTAGTACGGAATGCCGCCGAACACGCTGAAGAGACGAACCTTATCCTCGCAGGAACGCTCCGGATAGAACTGCGCAGACTCGTAGTAGTCCATCGGCTGGAGGTTGATCTTGAGGTCGATGCGCCCATAGAGGGGGTTGTCTCGCTCCAGCAGGGACTTCATGACCTCTGCGTACGACCCGCAGAGGATAAGCGAGAGGTGCGAGCGGTCGCGATACTCGTCGAGAAGAACCTGGAGGATGCTGTCCATTCCTTTCACGACGTCGCGGAGGTAGGGATACTCGTCGATGGCGAGCACGATCTTCTCGCCTGTCGCTCGGTCGAAGACAAAGCGCAGGGTGGCCTCGATGTCGGAGAAGGCGAGCGGCGGCATATCGAAGGCCTCTGCGATGACCTCGGAGAGGTTTTTCGTGTTGTTCTCGGTGGTGGTCTGGCGGCACTCGTAGTAGATGGTACGTGCGTCGCTTGCCTGCCGCATGGTGTGGAGGATGAGCTCGCTCTTGCCAACGCGCCGCCTGCCGTAGAGGAGTGCTGCGTTTTGGATGGGGGAGGAAAGCTGGGCCAGGAGCTTTTCCTGCTCTTTCGTGCGGCCGATGAATGTCATTTTTTACTCACCTCAGTTTACTCAAAAAAGTTGAGTCAAAATTTTTGAGTAAAGTATAACAGATTAGCTTGGTAGGGGTTGCTTGGGGACGGGTTCGTTTCATCCTCCCAGGCACGAGGATTACCGAAGCTGACGCACTCGACTCCGAGCTCGCCGTCCCCCCAGGCGCAGGGCGCTACGGCTTACTCCCGCTGCGAATATGCGCCGTTCAGGTAACTACCCATCAAGTTCGGCGAGCAGCTCGAGCCCTTCCTCGGCGGTAATGCAGAAATCGCCTACGTGTCGCCTGAGCGCGTCGTCGTGCGTCATGAGGAAGTTCGCATCGACGTCGTCGAGCGCGGCGAGGACGAGGTCATCTTCGAAGTCATCGTGGATGCGCTTGTAGGTGAAGGCGCCGAGCACCTCCGTGCGGCTAACGGGTGCGACAAGGGCTTTTTCGAGCACGCTGCGCACGCAGCCCCAGGAAACCTCACGCGCGGCAGCGGCGATATCGGGCGTAATGTCCTTTCCGGCACGTCGAGCGTCGAGCTTCATGAGGCTCGCAAGTTGGTACGCGAGGTCCTTAAGCGAGAGCGATGGAACATAGAGCGCGATGTCCTCGCGTCCGTAGGTCTTCGCTATAAACGTGCTCACCGCATGGTGATGCACGCCGCGCGCGAGGAAGTAATCAAGCCAGATGTTGGTGTCGACGAGGATCTTGATGGGGAGGCGAGCGCCTTCGCACGGGGACTTCGTCATGCGAGCCCCCATTTCTCGAGCTGCTCGGCCGCGGCAAGCTCGCGGAGCTCGTCGTAATCGACGGCGCCATCCACGGGCTCCTCGATGCCGACCTTCTGGTAGAAGGACGAAACGATCGCAGCGCCTTCAGACATGCGGTCGGGAGTGCCGCTGTCCGCCGCGCCGGCAGCTTGATCGCCGCGTAGCAGGTGCGTCAAGGCGGGCGGGAGCGTGCCCTGCACGGTGGCGAATTCCCACAGCGCGCGCACGACCTGCGACGGCGTGTACCCAAGCTCGGCGATGACGGCGTTGCCGGATGCCTTGAGAGCGGAGTCCATTCGGATGTTCATCTGTGCGGCGGCCATGGCAACCTCCTGCTATACGAACTTTGAAATAAGTATAGCAAATGGGTTGCTTGGGGACGGTTTCGTTTCATCCCCCTTGGGCGCGGGAGCGCTGTGCTGCGTTCCCGCTTCGATCTTGCAAAGCGAAGCCACACCAAGCTAAAGATTATTCTAGATAGAATTATTCTGCGGAGAATAATCTTGCTCTTGGAACGGAATGCGCACGTCGAAGATAAGCTGGTTGCAGTAGCTGCGCTCGAGCATCCGTTTTCGATGCAGCTCCTGCACGACAATACAGGGGACGTCACCCTTCTGTCGCGCCATCGCTTCGATGTCGTGGGCACGGTTCATGCCCCGATACTCACTTACGCCTCCGCCGAATAGCCAATCACGAGCAAATTGGTCGGCAGCAACCTCTTCGCTTTTTCGCTTGCTGGATGACTTATTGAATTCGAGCTGCGTTGTGGGGGTTTCATCATTAAGGATGTGGCCGAGCTCATGGAAGAGCGTCCAGATCACATTGTTGTTTTTCTTGCGGCGACCGGTGAGCTGAATTACGGGCACACCGTTGCGCGTCCAAATGACAATGCCGTAGATGGGGAACTTTTCGGGCGGCTCGATGAACTGGCATATCACTCCAACGCTATCGAGCAGCTGAATTATGTCGTCGAGCATAGTGTCGTCGGCAGACAGAACACGCTCCTTGAGTTGAGGGAGGAGCTTCTCCAGCCCGTTCCGATCGAATTTGAGGCAGTGGGCGCGTTTGTATGCGGCAGTGCGCTCCCCGGCTGCGAGCCAGGTCATCATGAGCGCTTCGTCGTATGTAGCGCTGGACTCGCGGAGCGTCGAAAGCGCTGCGCCGAGCTTAATGGAGCAACCAGCAGAGAAGGATTCAAAGGTGCCGTAGCCGGTAAAGCTGAGCAGATCCGATAGAACCTGTGTCTTATCCCGCATGGTCGCCGTGGTGGCTCCCAACTTACGCAGGTATGCGCCAAGCTGAGGCGTGACAATGCCTTCATGCTGCTTCAGCTGCTGATCGTTTCGCAGGCGAGCACAATCATTCTGATACTGTGCTTCGTAGCGAAGCCATGCGTCACTCGGAATTGAGGTGACGCGGCCTAGCCTAATTGCGGTATCTGGCGTAATCGGCGCTTTTCCGTTTATGATCTCGTTTACAAGTTTTCTAGACACGTCAAGCCGCTGTGCAAGTTCTGCCTGGGTGATGCCGTTGCCCTCTTCCTCAATCCATTCCTGGAGGAACTCACCCGGCGCTACGGCATAGTTGGTAGGCATGAGTTATCATCTCCTCTTCCAGTGTTTAATTTTCAGGTATCGCTTTTAAGTTCTCCTTGCTTACTCTTCGTGATAATCAATTATTTCGACAACGCGCGCCTCGGTCGACCGTCTTTCCTTCTCGATATCGATAATCCGGACGCCATCTTTGAGCGGCTCGATGATGATTCGTTCGTTAGACGAGACGCCACCTGACCACTGACCCTTCCTGTTTTCCTTGAGCCGATGCCATTTTCCTAACGGGTCGTTCACCTCTAGTTGCGCGATGCTGTCGCTTGCTTTAAGCGCGGCGATTCGAAGTCTTAGCTTTCGCTCGATGTCTGGCCGCCGCTTATGCATCTCGCGCTCGTCCTCGCAAAGCTTCTGGAGCTTCTTGGTTTGAAACGAGATTTTCATTGACCGCTGCCCATGAGGAGGGGATGATTGTGTGTCATGTTTACGCCACTCCTTTCATGTAACCTGATTAGTTACATGTAGTATAGGCGCTTCGATTCTACGTGTCTATAATGATGTAATGAAAAAGGTTACTCATCTCATGTGACGTGCATTGGAGGAAGCCAGCTACTCAGTAGAAGTATCTGAATGCCGTAGCGCAGCCATATCCTCCCTGCTCAAAAGCCATAGCCGCGTGGGGGCATCTGAGATTCCGTCGGCGTCGAAGAAGACCTTATCGTTGTACAATACGCCCGCTTCGCATCGTCATCGCATTGGCTGAATTCCGCCGGTTCGGCGGGACGCATATACCGCGTTACGCACAGGCCGTCGTCGTCAGAGAAGATGGCGCGCCCGCATTCGTTGCAAAGCCAGATTTCCGCTTTATCGCCGGGGAGATAGGGCAGGCCGAAGAACGTCTCGCTCTCCGCGTACTCGTTCATGAGGTCGTCGGAGACAAAGCGGTAGATAGTCTCGATGCTGTTGCCGCGGACGTCGTTGCCGCAGACGCAGCCAATATGTGCCATGCGGAGCTCTTTAGAAATCGACTAATAATTTAGATGTCGCTGACTACAGTAAATACCACACGGTTAAGGGCGGGATGTCTGGCAAACACAGGAAAGGGCTTGAATATAAAGCTCAAGGTGTTGATATCGATATTATCGATGCGGATACTTTTTTTCGAGATGCTCGGTGATTAACGCTAGCCGCGCTCTGACAGAGCGCACCGTTGTGTTCGCAACGCAATAGATGACGCCAGCTCACGCGTCAACTCTGTTGAGACTAACCGATTGCAAGAAAGCTGATTATGCAGTAATAGAAATGTTCAAAATAATTAGAACATTTCTATTGACTCGTTCCCCCTCTCCAGTATTATTGTTCTTAACAATTGGAACATGTTTCAGCTTCTATCAGAATCCACATCGGATTGAAGAAAGGACGATCGCGTAAGTCATTAGTGTTGTAAAGAGACCACCAGAACTGGTGCATAGCAAAACTAAGCGCCGTTGTGGTCCGCATGCCATTCAGAAAGGAGATGAACATGCCTTGCGAATACCTGCCTCTTGGCTCGCTTGTTGATATAAAAACTGGCGCACCTATGAGCCGCGCAAAAAAATAGCAGTTGGAGACGACCTAATTGAAACAAGGGTGCTCGTTCCAGCCGCGATGGCAGATTCGCGCATCGATGACGCTCAGCTTGTGATCGAGAAGGTTTCGAAGGTCAAAGAGGAGCTTTTTACACGAGAGGGCGACGTAATCATCAAAGCATCTACCCCCTATGATTGCGTCTACATCGACAAGGAGCATGAGGGGCTGCTGGTCACCTCATTTGGTCTCATACTTCGGTCGACCTCGGAATCATTAGTTGATATGCGTTACCTTGCTTTATTTCTCGGACTCGAACAAGCAAACACAGAGCTTCAGAATATGAGTAAAGGCATGACTATCCAGCTTCTAAAGAAAAGGGATATCGGTGACTTAATGATCCCTGTTCCTTCGACAGAGGAGCAGGCGCGACTCGGAGCTCTTTCTGAAGGCGTCCAAAGGTACAAAGAACTTTGCCGCGCCATATCCGAAAAGAGCAACGTGTTACTTCAAAGCGAGTTCGCTCGTATAGTGCAGGCTATTAACTGATTCAAAGACGGCCACAAGGAGAAGGACTTCAATATGATTACCGGAGCAACAAAGAGCAAAGTTGATGCCATCTGGCAGAAGATGTGGGAGGGCGGTATCACTAACCCGCTCGATGTAATCACCAATATCACCTATCTAATGTTCATGCGTCAGCTTGACGAAAAGGAGCTCAAAACGGAGCGCATGGAAGCGATGCTCGGTGAGCCTCTGCCGCACATCTTCCCGGATGAATACGAGAATGATCGAAAGGAGACCATCGCCGGTAAAGAGATGCGCTGGGGCAGCTTCAAAGACAAGCGTGCCGAAGAGATGTATCGCATCGTTGACCGATTCGCTTTCCCGTTCATTAAGACCTTGGGTGACGAGTCTGCATATTCCCGTGCAATGGAGAACGCAACCTTTGGGTTCCCCGCAGGCAAACCGTCGCTCTTGGAGAAGGCCGTTACAGGTGTAGATGAACTGCTCCGCGATTTCGACGAGCATATCGGTGACTTAGGCGACCTTTACGAATACATGCTCTCAAAGCTTTCGACGGCGGGCACCAATGGCCAGTTCCGCACACCCGCCCACATCCGCGACATGATGGTGAAGTTTGTTGATCCCAAGCCTGGCGAGCTCATTTGCGATCCAGCTTGCGGTACAGCAGGTTTCCTCATTTCCGCCGCTGAACATATTCGTAGCAACTATGAGAATGAGATGACAACCGCACAGTGGGACGCCTTCACGGGTACGAACGGCGCAAATCCCCAATTCAGCGGCTTCGAAATGGATCAGACGATGCTGCGCATTAGCGCTATGAACCTCATGCTCCATGAGGTCGAAGCTCCTGATGTTCGCTACCTTGACAGCATTTCGCAAAAGAACGGCATCTCTAACAAGTTCGACGTCATCCTTGCGAATCCTCCGTTTACCGGATCGGTTGATGTTGAAGACATCAATAAGAACCTACGTGCCATCGTTGACACCAAGCAAACTGAGTTGTTATTCGTCGCGCTGTTCCTGCGCATGCTCAAAATCGGTGGTCGCTGCGCTTGCATCGTTCCGAATGGCGTGCTGTTCCGTTCAAACTCCAAGGCATATGGGCAGCTGCGCCGGGAGCTGGTAGACAATCAGAAGCTTGAAGCGATTATCTATATGCCCAGCGGTGTCTTTAAGCCATACTCGGGCGTAAGCACGGCGATCCTCGTATTCACCAAGACCAATGCCGGTGGCACGGATGATGTCTGGCTTTACAATATGGAAGGCGATGGCTTCACACTTGATGATAAGCGTGATCCAGACGAGAAGCGTAACGATATTCCGGATATCCTTGAGCGCTGGGTAAAGCTTGATTCCGAGCGCCAGCGCGAGCGTACGGAGAAGAGCTTCCTCGTTCCGAAACAGGAAATTGTTGATAATGATTACGATTTCAGCTTCAACAAGTACGCAAAGACCGAATATGAGCGCATTGAGTACCCGCCCACAGAAGAAATTCTGGCCGATCTTGAAGACCTTAATGCCCAGATGGCAGCTGGGCTAGCCGAACTCAAGAAGATGCTGGGCGGTGATCTCTAATGACGAACAAACCCCCCTTTGCGGGGGAGGGCGCCCGCCGCGTGAGGCTGGGCGAGCTGATTTCCAAGGCGAAAACAGAGCGCTGCGGGGATAGGTCGTTCCCAGTTCTATCGATGACCATGCACGATGGAATCATTGCGCAATCGGAGCGTTTCAAGAAAGCGATTGCTTCGAAGGACGTTAGCTCATACAAAGTCGTTTATCCCGGTCAGCTCGTTGTTGGATTTCCAATAGATGAAGGCGTGATTTACGTTCTGGGGTTTGATAAGCCTGGAATTATGAGCCCCGCTTACAACGTTTGGGATATTGACGCGAGTATTGTCTTCCCGGGCTATCTTGAGCTTGCGCTGCACGGACCTAGCTGCATGGCGTATTACGCTGACAAGATGAGGGGAACCACTGCTCGCCGCCGCACTCTGACGTCAGATAACCTAACTGCAATGAGCATACCGCTTCCAGACTTTAGCCAACAGAAACGCATCGTTGACATCTTCGGTACCGTCAGGGCACAGATGAATGTATGCCGTCGTCAGTTCTCTCTATTCGATAATCTGGTCAAATCCCGCTTTGTCGAGATGTTCGGGGATCCGACCAATGGCGTTGCTTGGCCCTCTAAACGTTTGGATGAAATATGCACGATAGTCACGGGCAATACGCCGCCACGAAAAGACCCTTCTAATTACGGTGACTATATAGAGTGGTGCAAGACGGATAATATTACCGATGCAAAGTATTTATCTACAGCATCAGAGATGCTTTCCGAGGAAGGTGCGTTAAGAGGACGCGTTGTACCAGCTGGAAGCATATTGATGGCGTGCATTGCTGGAAGCGTAAAAAGTATAGGGAAAGTCGCCGTTGCTGATCGCAGTGTAGCGTTTAATCAACAAATCAACGCTCTGATTCCGAGTGAAATGATTGACGTCGAATATTTGCTATGGGCTCTAAGATTGTCAAAAGATTATCTTTGCTCAGGCGTGAACATGCAGCTTAAGGGCATACTGAACAAAACATCGCTATCCGCGAAAAGTTTCTGTGTTCCTCCGCTTGCCCTCCAGCAGCAGTTCGCCGCCTTCGCCGCCGAGGTCGACAAATCGCGGGTTGTAGTGCAGAAGCAAATCGAGAAGCTCCAGGCGCTTTACGACAGTCTTGCGCAAGAGTATTTCGGCTAGAAGTCTAGCGTGAAGAAGTCGTTTCGCATTGACGTTGGCTATGGGGAAACGTGCAAACTTACCAGGCACGATTACTGGCGCACCGGTTTGCTGCGCATCCCCCGGATGCCTGATGGGCACATTAGGCACATTCGCGCTACGCTTGCCTCCCGGATGAATGGAGGCAGGTATGTTGTCAATCAGCGATGCGATTCGTCAGGTCGAACGGATGATGGTGACGACGTTGGACGGTACGCAGATGCGCCGTCTGCACGATGCGCTCATTGAGTGCTTCATTGAGCAGACCGTCGAGCGTCATAAGCACCTCGGCAACACTGAACTCCTCGAGGCGTTTCTTGATGCTAAACGCCTCGAGGGTTGTTCTGGTCGTTCTCTTAAGTACTACCGGAGTACGCTTGTGAGGTTTGTGAGCACGCTCAACAGCTCTCTCATGCTAGCTACAACTGAGCAGATCCGCTCATATCTGGGCGGTTATGGAGAAAAGAGCGGCGCTGGTAACGTGACAATCGACAACGTAAGGCGCATCATATCGAGTTTCTTCTCATGGCTTGAAGCGGAGGATTATATCTATAAGAGCCCCGCTCGCCGAATTAAGAAGATTCGAACGGTAAAGACAGTAAAAGAGACTTATTCCGATGAAGTAATTGAGCTGATGCGTGATGGCTGCACGACAAAGCGCGACCTCGCAATTGTCGACTTGTTGTCATCAACGGGTATTCGCGTGGGAGAGCTGGTGAACCTCGACCGTGAGGACATCGACTTCGAGGCAAGAGAGTGCATCGTCTTGGGAAAAGGCGGAAAGGAGCGTCGCGTCTACTTTGATGCTCGAACGAAGCTTCATTTGGTCGAGTATCTTGCGGAGCGCAACGATGATAATCCGGCCCTGTTCGTCTCGCTCTGCAATCCTAATAGAAGGCTGCAAATTAGCGGGGTGGAGATACGACTGCGCGAATTGGGGCGGCGCCTGGGCATTTGTCGTGTCCATCCCCATAAGTTTAGAAGGACGCTCGCAACACGCGCTATTGACAAAGGAATGCCCATCGAGCAGGTTCAGGTGTTGCTGGGACACCAAAAGATAGATACGACGCTCAGATACGCGATGGTCGATCAGCGTAACGTTCGGATGTCGCATCGAAGGTACATCGCATAAAACAAACCCCCCTTTGCGGGGGAGGGCGCCCGCCGCGTGAGGCTGGGGGATATTGCGAGTGTGAAAGCCGGTAACGTTGCGCCGAAGAAGGGTCTGTTTTCCGAGAGGGGGATACCGTTTGTTAGGGCTGGAAGTTTATCCCGGCTGCTCGATGGTGAAAGCCCCAGATCACTTGAACGAATTGACAAGATGACCGCGGACAAGCTCGGTATGCAACTGTTTCCAGAGGGGACTATCTTATTCGCAAAAAGCGGCATGTCCTGCATGACGGGTAATGTTTATGTCTTAAAAGAGCCTTGTTACGTTGTCTCTCATCTTGCGTGCGTGGCTATAGACAACACGGAGCTTACTCTCTATTTGAAGCACTATTTCAGATGGAATAAGCCTAATGCCTTGGTTGAGAACCCATCGTTTCCCTCCATTAGGTTGGGCAAGATAAAAGATATGGAAATAAGACTTCCCGACGCCAGGCAAATTGCAAGGTGGGTGTCGACGCTTGAGAGGATTGAGGGGCTGATGGAAACTCACGAACATCAGCTCTCTCTCCTTGACGACCTGGTCAAATCCCGCTTTGTCGAGATGTTCGGGGATCCTGTTGAGAATCCAATGCGGTTACCGTGTAAAGCGATTGCATCACTCGGTGAACTCAAGAACGGAGTTAATTATCGGAAAGGCGAGTCTGGCGTTGAGATTAGGTGTCTGGGTGTTTCAGATTTTGGCGCTAAATCGGAGCTAAAAGATGTTACAAATCTGAATTACGTATCGCTCGCTTCTCCTCCATCTGAGGAAAACCTTCTTAAAGACGGAGACGTCGTTTTTGTTCGCTCAAATGGAAACAAGAAGCTAGTTGGTCGCTGCATGTCGGTATATCCTGGGAGAAAGGATGTAACCTTTAGCGGTTTCTGCATTCGTCTTCGCATCACGTCCGATCTCGTTCGCATTCCTTATCTGGTTTGGTCGCTCAGGCAGCCATCAAGCAGAGAAAGGCTTATTGGAAGAGGGGCGAATATCCAAAACCTGAATCAAAGAATTCTTGGTGAAATGCACCTTCCAATTCCTCCCCTCAGTTTGCAAGATGCTTTTCTCACCTTCGCCGCCGAGGTCGACAAATCGCGGTTTGTCGTTCAACAACAGGTGGTTAAGTATAATGACGTTATTGCATCCAGTGGAATTGCGATTATCGGGCGGAGCGAGCTGGCATGAACTTCGATTTTCTCAAACGAGAAGATGGCTACTATAGCCTCTTTGCGGATGCTTGCATTGAAGCGGAGAAGGTTTTCTCTACGTCGCCCGCCATGTGTGCTGTCGGCTGTCGCAAAGCGCTTGAGCTCGCGGTTAAGTGGGTCTATGCAATTGATACAGACATTAGCATGCCCTACCGCGACAATTTGTCATCTTTGCTCCACGAACGGTCGTTCATGGACGCTGTTGATGAGCGCGTATGGCGGAAGCTTCTTGGGATAAACAAGCTTGGCAATCTTGCGGTACACACCGAGCGTGTCGTTACACCCGCGGACGCGATTTTGGTACTGCGCAGCCTTTTCGAGTTCGTTGACTGGATCGACTATTGCTACGGCCCAGATTATTCTGTACGAACATTTGATGAGAAAAAGATTCCAAAGAAAGGAATCCAACTCACAGCAGCTCAAATTAAGGTCGTTAAGGATCGCGAGTCACTTCTCAATGAAAAGGACGAGGAGATTAAGCGGCTCGAGGCTGAGCTGAAGAAGCTGAGCGCTCAGGCGGCTCAAATCAAAGAAGAGGATAGGCCGAAGCGCGATTTCAACCCAGAAGACATCTCCGAATTTGAGACGCGCAAGCACTATATCGACTGGGATCTTGCGCTCGCTGGCTGGAAACTCGACGAGACCGTTCTTCAAGAGCGAGAAGTTCACGGCATGCCGGTTGAACCGGGTTACAACACGGGTGTGGGCTACGTTGACTATCTTCTTATGGGTAAAGACGGGCGTCCGCTCGCCATTGTCGAGGCGAAGCGCACCTCTTATTCTGAACAAAAGGGTCTCAAGCAGGCGCGGCTTTACGCAGGTTGCCTTGAGAGGGAGTTTGGCTATAAGCCGCCTATATTCCTCACGAATGGATTCGCTACACTGTTTGTCGATGACGAAAACGGTGCTCCACGTCCGGTAAGCGGATTCTTCTCGCAAGATGATCTGCAGAAGCTTTTTAACCGTAGGGCGGCTACGGTAAAGCCTACGACCCTGACAGTAAATGAAGCGATAGCTGGCGGCGGAAAGCGCTATTACCAGATTGAGGCTATCCAACGCGTATGTGCTAACATCGAAGAGGGGCATCGCAAGAGCTTGCTGGTTATGGCTACGGGAACCGGCAAGACTCGTGTTTCGGCCGCCCTGGTTGACGTGCTCATGCGTTCAGGGCATGTTAAGAACGTCCTCTTCTTAGCGGATCGCGTGGCGCTTGTCAGGCAAGCAAAGCACGCTTACCAAGATTATCTGCCCAATGAGTCTCTGTGCAATCTCTGCTCAAATAAGGATGAGCGCAATGCTCGCATCGTTTTCTCCACGTATCCGACCATCATGAATGCAATTGATGGGGAGCGAAATGAAGACGGCGACCGTATGTTTACGCCAGCGCATTTCGACCTCATTATTGTTGACGAGGCGCATCGCTCTATCTTCAAGAAATATCGGGCGATTTTCGAATTCTTCGACTCTCTTGTCGTTGGACTCACGGCAACACCTGCCAACGAGGTTGATCGAAATACGTACGACTTCTTTGATGTTGAGCGTGGCGTGCCGACCTATGTTTACGAATACAAAACAGCAACGGAAGTCGATCATGTCCTTGTTCCGTATTACGGCATAGAAACTCATACGAGCTTTATCGACGAAGGTATTACCTACGACGAGCTATCTCCTGAGGAGCAAGAGCGGATTGAGGAAGATTTCGAAGATACCGGCCAAGAGGTTCCTGACAAAATCGAGAGCACAGACCTTAATAGATGGGTGTTTAACGAAGAAACGGTCGACAATGTTCTAGTCACGCTCATGGAGAAGGGCATCCATGTCCAGGGCGGTCAGGAGTTGGGCAAGTCGGTAGTCTTTGCCCAAAACCAAAAGCACGCGCGCTATATTGTCGAGCGTTTCGGTAAGCTTTACCCGGGACTTCCGGGAGACTACATTCAGGCTGTTGTTCATTCTGACGACTATGCGCATACCATTATTGAAGATTTTGAGCTGAAGGTTCGGCCGGTTATCGCCGTGTCGGTTGACATGATGGACACAGGCATTGATGTGCCCGAAATCGTAAATCTCGTATTCTTCAAAAAGGTTCGCTCCAAGATTAAATTCTGGCAGATGATTGGTCGCGGAACCCGTTTATGCGAGGGGCTGAACGTTACTGACCCGTTGGATGGCACCCACGAGGACAAGGAGCGCTTCTTCATTTTCGATTGGTGCCGCAATTTCGAGTTCTTCCGTGAAAACCCGCACGTTGTTGAAGGGAAGTTAACCGTTTCCGTTGCTGAGCAGGTTTTTTGCAGGCAGGCAGAGCTCGCTATGCTTCTGCAAAACAGCGCTTTTACGGCCGATGACTATCAGGCATGGAGAAAAGAGCTCGTCGAAACTATGCACGGCCAGGTAATCGCTTTGAATGACGAGCTCTTCACCGTTCGTAAACATCGCCGAGAGGTGGAGAAATACCGCCGTATCGAATCCTTTACGCTGCTTTCTGACGTTTCGTTTGCCGAGCTTAAGAATCCGATTTCGATGCTTGTTGTCAATGATGAGGCGGACTTTTCTGCGTTGCGCTTTGATAACGTCATGTATGGTTACATGATTGCGACCTGCAAAGCCCAAAATACAGATTCGTATAAGAAAAAGATTGTGAGTATGGCAAGGCTGTTGCAGTCGTTGTCGACCGTTCCCCAGATCAACGAGCAAATGCCCCTGATTAGGCAAATCGCAGAAGGGGACATGCTGGATGGGGCTACCCTGCTGCTTCTTGAAGATATTCGCAGGCGACTTCGCTCGCTTATTCAGTTTATTATCACTGGGCCGCAACGACGGGATGTTATCACCCACCTGGATGACCCGATCACGGAAATGACCTATGGAGTGTCCGCAGATATTGGTGAAAACTTCGAGAACTATAGGCTTAAGGTCGAGCGCTATCTTAGGGATTATTCTAATAACGTGGTTATTCACAAGTTGCGGACCAATAAGCCGATGACTGAATATGAATTTAGCCAACTCGAGCGTATCTTTACTCACGAACTTGGCAATGCGGAAGATTACGCAAAAGCATATCAAGATACTCCGTTTGGCCTTTTAGTTCGTCGGGTAGTTCATCTCGACCGGGACGCGGCGATGGAGGCCTTTGCCGATTTTCTTAGCGATCAGAGCCTCAATGAACAGCAGATCTCGTTTATTAAACGCGTAATAGATTATGTGGTTGAGAACGGATATATGGAGCCTGCGGCACTTAATCATCCACCGTTCGATCGCCCGAAATCTTTCATGCAGATGTTTAATACTCAACAGCAGATGAACTTGGTGACTGTAATCAAGTCAATTAAAGAGAATGCCGTTTCGCCCGCTGCATAAACCGAAAATGAAAGGTTTCCACTATGCCAATTCCAACTCAGACCGAGATGTTTCTCGTGGTCTTGGAGCTCATGAAAGACGGCAAAGAGCGCAAGCGCATCGGCATCATTAACGACGCCTGCGATATGCTCGGTCTCTCGGATCGAGAGCAGGCACTAGTTACCTCAAGCGGTGTCCCGGTTTATCGCAGCCGTGTTAGCTGGTCGGTCTCTTATCTCGCGCGTGCGGGCATGCTTTTCAAAGTGACACATGGCGTATACAGGATTAGCGATTACGGAAATGCTGCTGTTGAGAAATACGACAACGCGCAGCTGCTTTCCGATGAAATCAACAAGGCTATTGCAGAAAAGAATCCTTGGAAGTCGAAGAAAAAGGGTGATGCCAAGCAAAAGGGGGATAAGGATCCGTTGGATGAAGGGGTTCTTCCTGATTCCATCAACGAGACGTCTCCGCAGGAGCAAATCGACGCTGCTTTCGCACAGTTGAAAACTGACCTGCAGGACTCGTTGCTTTCCTCGATTATGGATAAAGACCCGGGCTTCTTCGAGAAGCTTGTCGTGGATCTTCTGGTGAAGATGGGTTACGGGCAGGGCGAGCAGACGCGTATCAGCAATGATGGCGGTATCGACGGTATGATTGCAACGGATGCTCTGGGCTTTGACCCAATCTATGTCCAGGCCAAGCGCTATTCGGCTGAAAAGCACGTTGGGCGCCCCGAACTTCAAGGTTTTGCAGGCGCGCTTGGGAGCATCTCGCGCGGCGTGTTCATCACCACATCAAGCTTTGCGCAGAGCGCGATTGATTGGGCGCGGCATTACCCTCATGCAACGCTCGTGCTTATCGACGGCAAACGCCTTACCGAGCTGATGATTCAGTACGATCTTGGCGTTTCGACTGAAAAGGTATACCGCATCAAGCGAATTGATGGCGACTACTTCGGAGAAGAGTAGCGCTTTGTCGCATATGGAAGCTACAACCTCTGCCACTCGTTAGCAAACGTGTGAGATGCTCTTGCGACTAATGTAAAGCGGCTTACAGGACACGCTGTTTGCCCTGTAAGCCTTATTTGGGAATCAGGACGGATCCCGATCCCGATCTAGCGGGTCAGTGTTGTTGTGACTACGTGGCAGCGGCAATTCAACGTCCTCCAATATGCTTGCAATGAGCCCTTCGAGAGATTGCTTTGTTTTAAGTATTTCTATTTGATATGTATTGCGAATCAAATCTGAGCCCGCATGGATTAACGGATTATCTCGGCGAAGCCTTTCGGCGGCATGTATAATCTGTTCAGATTTCGGTATCTCACAATATAGCTTAGCTAACTCTTTTTCACTATATAAGAAGCCCCTCTGCTTCTTTTTCAGTATTTTGCGTTTGAAGAGAGTCGAGAATCTATCGAAATAGGCTCGATAGTACGATATTTGTTCAAAAAAGTTTTGCGTTCTTCCATGGAACAGCTGGTTGACGAATTGGATTTTGCTCCGATCATCATCGGCGATAACGAATAGTATTTTCGATTCAACTTCTGTAATCGGGTCGCGGATGAATTGGTCGTTAATACAATATTTATCGATAAAGATGGACAGTCCGAGTTCTGACTTGCGCAGCAGCGACAGAAGGTCACGGTGATGCATTCCTCTGTTGATGAGATAGTTTAGCGCGATGAGCGTGTCGATACTGGACCAAGTCCCATCTCTATAGGACAGGAAAAGCGTATTCAACAAACGTTTGATTAGATAATCATCATGAGTATCAAGAATGCACTTAACAAGTTCGTTTGTTCCATAAGTCAGAATGACCTTGCCGCTCAATAGAGCTTTTTTGATTGAGTTCTTGACGCTTAGGCAACTTAAATTGGCATTGCTATAAATAACGCTCCGGAAAGCAGTCATTGAATCTATATGCCTATCTTTTTGAGAAAATGTCAACTCGACAGCTGCTTTGAAGTCTTGCTGGCAATAATTCCTTTCGAATGACATGCGAGCAATCTCTTCAAACAATTGAGATATGCGACCTGGGGGGTCTTCAATTACTTCCCCCGTGTAATGACCTGAGAAATCAACGCATGATTCTGTTGCTTCGGCTAATGAGAGCTCACTTGTTTGGCCGAATTCTACCTTGTTCAGATTTAGAGCAAGTCCGTTTTTCCTCAAGATATCTGCGTATTTATTGAGAATCAGTTCCTTTATTTTGAATGGGGATGATTCGTTCGACACGTTGATAAATATGAACATGTCATCCACATAGCGAATCATTTTGAATGACTCGGCACCGCAATTGCTATCAATGCAGCGGAAAAGCTCCGCATCGATGTCGGAAAGATATACCTTGGTAGCCAGGAAGCTCAGCGTCGGATGGTTTTGAATGGTTGGAAACTTACCCGCTCCGCAATAGAGCAGTAGCGCGCGAAGGAAAAGGCAGTCGGTAGCTGAGAAATTCTTATCGGAGTAACTTTGCATCTTTGACATGAGCTTGTCGACATTAATTGAGTTGTAGAAATTGGAGAGGTCTGTTTTGAGGTAGTAGGAGTACTGGCTTTTTGCAATCCGTTTCTGGTCACAATACCGTCGATAGCTATCCTTATACTGCGCGCAGTTGTTTGCTAGATCGCCGGCGTATTCACATATCATGTCTTCGCGCGGGTCAGCGAAACATCTCTGGTACTCAATCCCAAAAGCAACAAGGTATAAAAACATAATTGGAGAAATGAGTGTTGAATCGCGAAATGACGCGCCTTGCTTCTGAATGAAACCACTAGTTACATAATTCATCGAAGTACAAGCAATGAAGGCACCGTCTTTAATGTAAGCCGAGAAAAAGTTCTCCGAAGATAGAAGTTGCCAATCAAAAGTGTTGAGAACTGAGAATGGATACCATTGTAGATAGCACCTCAAGCGACGTTTCTGGTCCTTCATGGTTTTGCATGCTGCTTTCCAAGAGCTGTACGAGGGGTGCATCATCAGCAAGCCAATCTTTACTGATATCAGTCGTGAAGTAGCTTGGATATGCGAGCGGTATCGACATGCAAATCCGCGCTGCGGCAATCGTAGCATGAGCCTAGAAGTCGTAAGAACAAGCTTTCAAATTGTCAGACGGGTCTCTATACGGAAAAGCAAAAACCGGTGATGTCTGTAGTTTACATGCTGAGCATCATTGCTCGTGCGCCAGTCGGCTAGAACTCTCCCTGTTCTGCTTCGAGTGCGTCGTGAACTTCTTTGTGTCGAGGTTCAAGTATCTGCCGCGTTCGCTAATACGCATTTTTTACATCGCGTCTGGATAGGGCTTTTTCATGGTTAACTCGGATGCAGGTTCGGCATGCGGACAGGTCGTGAATGCAACAGCACTGTTGCATGACTTCAGCTTAGGAATCATGCGCTACATATAATAGGCGGCTTATAGCTCAGCCAGCTGTTCTCAAAAAATGATTTTGCGTTTAGTTATCAGTCGTCAGGGCGCTTGCTTTACTTTCGATCGTCTCGAACTCATTCTCCAGGCGAACCATTTCATTTTGAAGAGCCATAATCATGTTAAGCTGCCAATCTATGAATTCCGGCCACTTCTCACGATTGGCTTTGATGTCATGGCCGCTCTTATAGAAACGAACGCCTTTGCTTTTCCTGTTATATGGTGTTCCGGCAATACCGAGTGCTTGTTCAAGCTCTTGACGGCGAGAGAGGACAAAGTCGCCAAAATCGGTATCGTGCACACACGCCTCTACACCAATCTGTTTCTTCTGCGTATTAATCAAAAGTACCAGATGGTATCTTATCGAGCCTGCTCCTAATTCTGTCCAATGATGCGCTTGCGGCTTGTGCGGTTTAAACAATTGTGAAAAGGTCTCGTTTTGAGCAGCGCAGTCGACGTACGTCTGCCAGTATTCGAGTTTGATGCGCTCAGTTTCTGAGAGATCCGACTTGGCTTTTTCCGCACGTGCCCACTCGTTGGGTGATTCTACTACGTTGAATCGAGGAGCCATGGGAGAGTCGCCAATGCGCCACACCTCGATTTCAACCAAGAAGAACGCGCAGTCGCTGTCTGTGTGTTCGTTGAGCCATTCGATTGCGTTGCGATGTTCGTCGCGCGCACGCGCAACGACCCAGATCACCACACCTGCTCCTTTGCCTGCGGCATATGTAATGATTTTTCCCAAGTGATCATGGTTGGTATCTTCGAGCTGGTTTTCGATAATCACCTTACGCTCTGTGTCAGCCTCTTGAGCATAGATGTCTACCGCAAACGAGCCGACTGCACTTTCTGTATCCTTGAGCTCGAGTTCAATGGAACAGGCATCGCCAAGCATGGTGAGGTTTTCTTCTTGTGCAAGCCACTTGGTAAAGTTAAGTGCTTCATGTGGCCAGACGTCCCGGACGTTTACCTTTTCGATCTTTCCGAGTTTGGGCTGATTTGCCATGGCTTTGCTTTCTGCGCGGCGCGGTTATGAATTGGAATAACTGTACCACGAGGATGCTAGGGAGGAGTTCAATTTGCTCGCCAGCGGAGGCGCTTTGCTGAGGCGTATCGCCTGAGAAAAAAGGCGCGGCTTGCCGACGTCTTGAATGGCGACTCGCCGCATCGGCTGTACGAGAAATTCATCCTTGAGTACTACCGCAAGCACTGGAGCTGGCTGCATCCTGCGGCGCGAGAGATCGACCACGGGATAGGCGATTCAGCACCGGATTTTCTGCCGCGTATGCTCACGGACGTGACGCTGGCCAACGGAGACAAGTGCCTCATCATCGACGCCAAATGCTACGGAACGATTCTGGGCACCCACTACGATAAGGAGATTCTCTCACCGGCGAACTTGAACCAAATCTTCTCGTATGTCATGCATGCGGCGAACGCATTTGACGGCGAAGTCTCGGGCATGCTGCTCTATGCGAAGACGGAGGGCGCGGAACTCGAGAGCGAAAGCTGGCTGGAGCTGGGTCATACCTACCATGTGCGAACGCTCGATTTGAACCAGGACTTTGCTGGCATCGCCGCGCAGCTCGATGCGATTGCGGAGTTATTGGGCTAAGGTATGTGCGGGCGCCTCGCACCAAGGTAAGCTAATTTATGCAAGATTTCACGCATAAGAAAGGCCCGACTCATCGGGCCTTTCCAGGTGTAGACCGAAGCCTTCCACCGCGATTGGTTGTAGTCTAGCATACCCGGAGTTCTTTCGCCATTTCAGCGATAGGCGGTTTACCCATTGCTCGCATATTTCCGTAAAGCGGTAAGCTTATTGCGCGCGGTTGTTTTGATGATTTTGGAGTAGATGTTGAAGGGCAGTTCAGCGTAGAAGACCTTCAAGATGTTTTCATAGCCTGAAATGAACTGCTTGCATTCGGTTTTAGTCAAACGCATCTTGCGCATGAGGTAGGCGATGAGAACGATGTAATCAGTTATGTCGGAGAAATCGACGCCGACAACTCCTGTTTCCTGCTTTATGAGTTGAGCAACTCCAGAGTGGACAGCGCCGGATCGGAAACGAACATCGAGCACAACACCATTATGCGCAACAGCATTCCGGAGATCTTTTAGGGCAAAAATAATGTCTTTTAGGCGGCGCTCCGATTCCAAGTTGGTGGGCATATCAAGATCGCGAACGATGGACGTTTGAACACGCTTGTTGAGACATTCGTAGAATGCGCCAAAATTGCCAAGTGTCATAACTTCGAAAATTGCCCAGATGGGGATATCCTTGTCAGCATCACGGAAATGGCCAATGACGTCACGATTTTTATGGTTGCGAAAGATGAGGTTGTCAATTTCGCCGCGCAGTCGTTGGCGTCTATCCCACGCTTTGCGATATCTATCCCCTCTGTAGTTTCGGTAATCAGTGAGACTTTGCTTCCAAATGTTTTCAAACGTTGCCGAGCCCGTGTCTTTGAGAACGGCTTCAAGCGTATAGTTTTTGAGGCATGTTTCAATTTGCACGACATGGGGGTAAAGCAGCGTTTTGACTTGCATGTCAAAATCGTAGAGAGCGGCAACCTGTGAGAAGTCCGTGAGTGGAAGTCGGTTGCTTGCTTTTCCCGCAAAGCGGTAGCCCTTGTATCCATGATAGTAGCCAATATTCTTAAGCTTGCGCTTCTGGGCTGAGCCTTTGATTGCTATGCCGCAATTTCGTAAATGCTTCATGAGCGAATTGAGCGTTTTGGGCATTGTGATGCTCCGAGATTCAATAAGGTAACGGAAACATATTCTACCGCTGGAAATGGACGCGTCGTGTGGGATTGTTCGCGAGGTTGATTATTTGGAATCAGATCACTATGCTGTGCATTCTTTTCGTGCGAGGTTTTGCCCCGCTTGATCAAGGAGGCTCTCGATGCGGCAAAGCGCAGTATCGCGAGACGCTCGAACTCACCAAGATGGCACCGCACTGCCCCTACCTATACGTCACCAGCGTATGGAACCCTTCCATGCTGCCGGTGAGTCCCTGGCCTTGGATCGAATTGAACTTTACGTCCAAGATTTCATAGCCGTCGTCTTGCATGGCGCTGATAATCGCGTCGATCTGTCCGGTGTACTTGTTCTCGCACTCGAATGTCTGGTTCAGGAACTTCGAGAAGCTGTTCAGCATCACGACGTGTACTTTGCCGTCTTTGGGCGCGAGGCTTGCGCGCACGGTCTCGGCGTATTGGAACATGCCGTCACTCCGGTACTGCTGCGCCTTGTTTTCGAGCTTTTCTTCACGCGAGCCGAAGATTCCCATGATGCGTCCTTTCGAATGGTGAACGATGGCGAGTCTGCGTCTTTAGGACATCGTATCGCACTGGGACGACTGCGGTCTTTGAGCACATGGGTGAGCGGTCTGCAAGTTGGGAGACAAACAGGCGCACAGCTCATCCTGCTTTTGTGATACTATCACTACAGTGATACTTCAGATACAGAAGCGAAGGCGGTGGCGCCATGATCCTCTGGCATGGGTCGTCCGAAATCATTAAGCAACCGCGCTTGGAGCTGTGCCGTCCATACAACGACTACGGCGCGGGCTTCTACTGTACTGAGCATGAAGACCTTGCAAAGGAATGGGCGTGCCCTGGTGAAGCGGATGGGTTTGCGAATCGCTATGAGCTTGCTACGGACAAGCTCGCCATCCTCGACCTTTCTAGCTCGGAATATTCGGTGCTCACTTGGCTCGCTTTGTTGCTCGCAAATCGCCGCGTCGATCTCTCGAATGCCATCGCTCGCACCGCTCGCGACTACCTGCTCGATCGCTTTCTCATCGATACGTCGGGTTTCGATATCATCCGCGGATACCGTGCAGACGATTCGTACTTTTCGTTCGCGCGGGCGTTTTTGAACAACACGATTTCCGTAGCGCAGCTTTCCGAGGCTATGCGTTTGGGAAATCTGGGCGAGCAGGTTGCGCTTACCAGTGCGAAGGCGTTCGAATGCATCCAATGTACCGGCTATGAACTTGCGTCTTGCGAGATCTATCACGCGCGTAGGGCCGAACGCGATCGCCGTGCGCGGAGCCAGTACCAATCTCTTTGCGCGCGGCTCGATCGCACCGGGCTGTATGTTCGCGATATCCTGCTCGAGGAGGTCGATCCCCATGACCCACGTCTCTTCTAAAGGCCGTGGCGTCGCTGCCCGCGCGTACGACGTCCTCTACCTAGAAGACGCCATGTCCTGCCTTGCATGCTTCTTCGACTATGCGGCCTGGGACTACGGTGCCGAAGGATTTGAGGTTGCGAACCTTTTTGCGTCGAGTCGGCTTGCCCGGCAGTTCGAAACGGGGGCACCGTGGGTGGTTTCCGGGCGGTCGGGCATCGAGCTCTTCTGGGACATGTGCGGCGAGCTTGGTTACGACGATGAACAGGCGATGATCGAGCAGGGCTTTCGACCAGACAGGACGCCTGAGTATTGGGCGGGCTGGATCGCCGCGTACGTCCAATGGCGGTTTGCGCTTACGTTCCGCACGGTTTTCGATGTGTTGCCGTTCGATGTGCTTGTCGACTTGTACGACCCGTGGCACGAAGCATCCGAAGAGCGCATGGCTCAGTTGTTTGCGGAGCGGATGACAAGCTATCGGGGGCAGACGAACCTCGCGCGCATGCGGAGTGCCTGTGGGTACACGCAGCGTGAACTCGCCGAGCTATCATGCGTTTCGCTGCGGTCGATACAGATGTATGAGCAGCGCAACAAGGATATCAACCGGGCGCAGGCTTCCGCCGTGGCGCAGATCGCTCGCGTGCTTCACTGCCGGGTAGAGGATCTGCTCGAAGCGGTTGTTGCGGTGGCGTAGCCCGGTATGGGGCGTTGGAGGGGCGTAGCGTCCTACCGCTCAACCTTCCGCACGACTTCGATCCCCGCCGCGACCTCGGAGGCAAATTCGTCGAAGTTCTCCGGCACGCCCACGATGCTGCCGTAGTGGATGGGTACCACGGTCTTCGGGTGCAGCGCGTTCACGAACGCTGCGGCCTGATGCGGGTCGCACGTGTACGTCCCGCCGATGGGCACGAGCGCCACATCGCACGCCACCTGCTCGTTATCCGGGTTCTGGTCGGTGTCGCCCGCCGCGTAGTAGCGCACGCCGTCGACGGTGAGCACATAGCCCAGCCAGCCGTGCGTCTGCGGGTGCATCCCCAGGCGCTCCGGCTCCACGTTGTATGCAGGCACGGCCTCGACGGCAACGCCGGGCAGCTCGAGCCGCCCGCCCGCTTGCAGCAGGTGCACCGCCGTTGCCCCAATCTCATCCGCCACACGGGCCACCTCGGCACCCATGCTTGCCGGTGCCACGAGTTCGGTGTGGTCACCCGCCACACGCGCGATGTCCTCCGGCGAGAAGTGGTCGAAGTGCGCGTGGGTTATGAACACGTAGTCCGCGTCGTGCGCCGCCTCGGCATCCGTGAGGCTGAAGGGGTCAAGGTAGATGACCACGCCATCCTTGCTCTGGATGCGGATGGCGCTTTGCGTGAACACGCGGACGTTCTCGAGGCTGGTCATGGGCGTTCCTTCTTGGGTTGTTCTGCGCCGGGCATATCCCGTTCATACCCCATTTGCGCGCTCAGAGCCGCGGCAGATTCTCTCAGCTATTTCTCAGGTTCCTTCGGCATTATGACCATGCGCCCAGAGGAAGGCGCAAGGATTAGCGAAAACCGCTCGAAGCGGAACGCAAGAGAAGGAGGACATCATGAAGAAGCTCGACCTCGCCAACCCCAAGCTCGCCCTCGTCCCCCTGTGCATGATCGGCCTGTGCGGCGTGCTCTTCCTGACCGGCTGCGATACGTCGGCGGCAAGCGCTCTGGTTTCAGGTGCGACGAAGGGACAGAGCGTGGTAGCAAGTGGCGACGACGCCAATGGCGCGAACCAGGCTCCGGCGACCACGCAGGCTCCCGCCCCGGGCGCTACGGACTACGACGATGGCAACACCAACTACGACGACGGCGCCACGGACTACGACGGCAACAGCGTGTACGAATCGGGTGACAGCCTCTACGACGATTCTTGGGATGACGGAAACAGCGGCTACGATGACGGCGCTTCTGCCTACGTCGCACCCGCGCCCGCCCCCGCGGCTTCGGCACCCGCGGTCTCTGCTCCCGCTACGGGCAACAGCGGCTACAGCAACTACGACTCCGACAGCGGCTACGACTCCGATAGCGGCTACGACGCGGACAGCGGTTACGACTCCGACAGCGGCTACGACGACTAGCGCGGCGATGTCGAAAAACCCCTGGGGTTATTTTACATGCTGTAAGGAAACGGTAAGGCTTTTCGGATAGAGCTACCGCTTGCCGAAGGAGGGGCGCTACGCTGCAAGGGCGAGCGCCCTTCTCCGTAGAATCGACTTGCACGGTGCGCTCGGAGCGGAATGGATGGGATTCATATGCGCGTCTTGGTCGTTGAAGACGAGGAGAACATCGTCGCGTACCTCAAGGCGAGCTTGGAAGACGAGGGCTTCACCGTCGATATCGCCTGCGACGGCAACACGGGTCTGGAGATGGCGCTCACCGAGGCGTACGACGTCATCACCCTCGATATCATGCTTCCCGGCATGAACGGCTACAACGTGTGCGGCGAGCTGCGAGGCGCGGGCATCACGACGCCGGTGCTCATGCTCACCGCCAAGGACGGCGAGTACGACGAGGCGGATGCGCTCGACATTGGTGCCGACGACTTTCTTCGGAAACCCTTTTCGCTTGTGGTGCTGGTAGCGCGCTTGCGAGCGCTGCTGCGGCGCGGGGCGAGCAAGGGTTCGGCGAAGCTGCAGGTGGGTGACCTCACGCTCGATCCGGCTTCCAAGGCCGTCGAACGCGGCGGCACGGCGATCGAGCTCACGCCGCGCGAGTTCGCCTTGCTGGAATACCTCATGTACAACGCGGGGAAGGTGCTCACCAAGACGCAGATCCTCGACCACGTGTGGTCACCGGGGTACATGGGCGGCGACAACGTCGTCGAGGTGTACGTGGGCTACCTGCGGAAGAAAGTTGACGCGGCGTTTGGGCAGCGTCTCATCCACACCGTGCGCGGGGTGGGGTATCGGATGTCCGAGCCAGCGTAGGGCGACGCAAGGCCGGAGTCTGGTACGGGTGATGCCGCTGGGACGTGCTGCCGCGTGGAAACGCGATGTCGCACGTGCGCGCCAGCGTGCATGACACCGTGGGACGCATCGGCCGGAAACCAGGGAGAGACCATGCATCTTTTCAAAAGCATTCGAGGGAAGGTTTCGGTAATCACCGTCGCGGTGTGCGCGGCTGCCATGGTCGCCATTACGGCCGCCGTTGCGCTGGCGACGGGCTGGGCGATCAGCGCCACCATCTCGGGCAGCCTAGATCAGCGTCTCGACGAGATCGAAGCGCAGGTCGCTGCCGGCCAGATGCCCGACGAGCTGCGCGGGACCGGCGCCGATCTTGTACAGATTATCGATGAGTCTGGAAACGTGGTGGCGTCGAGCGATTGGGCGAGCGACGTGGCGCCCATCTCGGCGGGCGGCTTGGCGCCGGGGGAGGAGCGCCGCGGAGAGCGCGAGCGCGTCTCTCTGACGTTTGACATGGCTGATGGACAGCCTGCCGAAGACGACGTCGACGATGCGGCGCCGCAGGCGGAGGAGCGCGAGCAGGCGGATTCTTCGGCAACGCCGCAAAGTAGCCCGTCACGACCGCAAGCTTCCGTGCCGGCAGCCTCTTCGAACTATAACAGCGGGTATTCGTCTGCTCCCGCTCCGTCGCAGTCGCAACAAGCTGCCTCGAATTACGACGACGGAGGTGCTTCCGGCTACGACGACGGGGGCAACTCCGGCTACGACGACGGGGGCAACTCCGGCTATGACGGCGACGCCTCGGCGCGCGGCCGCATCTATGCACATGCACGCCATTTCATACAGCAGCGGCTTCCTTTCGTGGCGGAGCAGGCGGGCGCATCGTCTGCCCAGGAACTTTCGGTATCGGTCGAGGAGATGCACATCGACGCCACTACGGCGCTCGGTATCGAAGGGCCGATCCTCGTGGTGGAGCGCGGCGTCCAGACGCCCGATGGCGTGGTTACCATCGCCGCGCTGACGTCGCTCGCTCCCGCGCGCGAGGCAATGAGGACGGTCGCCATCGTGCTCGCCATCGCCATGCTTGGCTCCCTGTGCGCAGTCGCGGTGCTCTCGTGGTTCGCCGTCGCGCGCACGCTCGCGCCGGTCGAGCGCATGCGCGCGGAGGCCGCGACGATATCCATCGGCGACTTGAGCCGCCGCTTGCCCGTGCCGGAGCACGATCGCGACCTGGAACCGCTGGCAACCACGTTCAATGATATGCTCGCGCGCCTCGAGGCTGCCGTCGCGGAGCAGCGCCGTTTCGTCTCCGATGCGTCGCACGAGCTCAAGAGCCCGGTGGCGGCTATTCGCGTCATGCTCGAGACCATGCGCGACCATCCGGACGCGGTTGACGCGGATACGCTTGCAAACGACCTGCTCTCTGAAAACGAGCGTCTGGGCGGCATTGTGAGCAACCTGCTGTTGCTCGCGCGCCAGGATGAGGGCGTGTCGCGTTTGGACAAGCAGCAGCTCGACCTGTGCGACCTGCTCTATGAAGAGGCCTCGTCTTTGAAAGCGAGGGCGTCGTGCGAGGTCGATGTTTCCGGTGTGGAGCCGGTGGTGTGCACGGCAGATCACGAGGCGCTTTCGCATGCGGTGCGCAACGTGCTCGACAACGCAGCGCGCTATGCACGGAGTCGCGTGGCGATCTCGTGCCGCAATGTTGAGAACGCGGACGGCGAATTCGTCGAGATCGTTGTGAGCGATGATGGGCCGGGTATCCCGGAACAGGATCGCGAGCGCGTGTTCGGTCGGTTCGTACGCCTGGAAGAGGGTCGTTCGCGCAAGAACGGCAGTACCGGGCTGGGTCTTTCTGTGGTGCGGACGATCGCGCGGCAGCATGGCGGCGATGCGCGCTTTATCGACCCCGAACTCGGCGGCGCGAGCATCGCGATTCACATCGAGGCGTAACCGAGAGCCCCTTCGACGCCTCCTCTCTATCTGTTTTGAACTGCGCCACCAAAGCTGACATTGAGAAGCATAACTTACAGGAATTTGACCTACATCGACGATAAACGGGGATGTAGAGCGAATCTGTGCATGCGAATCGTGCGATAATCGACGCATTCGACGTTGCCGGCGCGGGTGCGCCGTCCGCGCTGCATGTCAGTCGAATCCCAGCAGAAGAAGGGGAGACACCATGCTCATCGAATCCATCTATGACGAATCATTCCGCAACTATGGTCGCGTGTGGGCAGATGTTCCTGCCGCGTTCACCGAGCCCGTGGTCCACGCGCTCGCCGAGCATGCGCCTTGCCCGGAGGACGGCACGAAGTACGAGGCCAGCGCCGCCGCACTCGAAGAACTCGAGGTCGCGCCTGCGCTCAAGGGGCTTCTCTTCGGCGGTCGTCCCACTCAACTGGGTTGGTGCTGCGGCCATAACACGCGTCTCAACGCCCTGGAGTACCACCGCTCCAGCGAGTTCAACCTCGGCGCGAACGACTTCATCCTGCTCCTTGCGAAGCAGCACCAGATAGAGGGGATGGGCGTCGACGTCACGCTCGACATGTCGCTCGTGCGCGCGTTCCGCGTGCCCGCCGGTGTGCTCGTCGAAGTCTTTGCCGACACCCTGCACTACGCGCCTTGTCAGACAGGCGATGAGGGCTTCCGCACGCTCGTCGCGTTGCCCCAGGGCACGAACGGCCCTCTGCCGGAGCTCGATTCTGCGCTTGCCAACGCCGGCGATGCCCCGCTCCTGTGGGCTGCCGATAAATGGCTCATCGTGCACGCGGAGAGCAACAAGGCTGCCGCCGGCGCCCACGTGGGTCTTCTGGGCGAGAGCATCGATATCGCGGAGGATATCGCGTAGTAGTCAAGCAGCATACGGCATGGGCGCGGGCGCAAAAGCGAAGTGCCTGCACGAAGAAAGAGGGCAGCCTCATGAAGATCGCTATTCCAACCATGGGTGCGGGCGGCCTCGAGTGCGAGCGCTCGGGTCATTTCGGCCACTGCGACTGTTTTATCCGGCTGGACGCAGAACGGTGCTGCGGTGGGCTCCTTCGACGATCCCTCCGCAGCTCAGACCACCTTCACGATGCCGGCGGGTGCCGTCGAGCTCACTGCGAACTACGATGCGCATAGTCTGGCGCACCACGACGGACAGGATCCCACCTGCACCGACCCTGGCTGGGCTGCCTATGACGAGTGCGCCTGCGGCTACTCGACCTATCAGGAGATCCCTGCTGCCGGCCATAGCTTCGTAGACGGCGTCTGCACCGTGTGCGGCGAGAAGGAGTCGAGTCAGGATCCGGACCAGACGACCCCCGTCAATCCTGAGCGCCCGGCTGAACCCAGCGAGCCCGGCTCGTCTGAAGGGCTGGAGCAGGATGCGGCCGCCATTCCGGCTACGGGTGATATGAGCATGCTCGCGGTGGCTGCGGCGGCGGTTGTTGGCGCTGCGGTGCTCGCAGGCGGGCTGCTCGCAAGGCGGCACAGGAGCTAACGCGACGGTACGACAACCTTTATCTAGATGAGACTTTAGGGCGGATGCTTAGGTAACGGGCATCCGCCCTTATCGTCTGCCGTGCGCTGCATGCCAAGTCTCACTTCAAGACTCTCCGCAAGACGCTCCATCGTGCCTCTCTATGCTGGGCCATTGAACCGGTTTCGGTTTAGGCAAGGCGGCGAGCGCTTCTTCGCCGTATGCAGTCCGCGCTACAATGTCTCCATTTGATGGTAGCCGCCCTCGATGCGGCTTAGGTGCCGCGGCAGGAGGGAAAGGGGAGCCGATGCCGATGATATTCTCGCTTGCCCCCATGGAGGGGATCACGGGAAGCGTATTTCGCAGGGTCCACGCGGAGTGCTTCGGCGCCCTCGACCGCTACTACACTCCGTTCCTCGCTCCGCCGCAGGTAGGCTCTTCGTTTGGCGGCAAGGCGTATAAAGAGGTCGACCCGGAGCGCAACCAAGGTCTCGACGTAGTTCCGCAGCTGCTCACCAACGATGCAGACAAGTTCGTGTGGGCGACGCAGGTGCTTGCCGATATGGGCTATGCGGAGGTGAACTTGAACCTGGGGTGCCCTTCCGGGACGGTCGTTGCCAAGGGGAGGGGTGCCGGCTTTCTCAGAAACCTCGGGGAACTCGAAGGGTTCCTGCAGGAGGTGTGCGACCGGTCGCGTCTTCCGATCTCGGTCAAGACGCGGGTCGGTGTGCTGGAAGACGCTGAATACGAGAAGATCCTCGAGCTGTACTGCCGTTTCCCGCTCCAGGAGCTCATCGTCCATCCTCGTGTTCAGAAAGATCGCTACCAGGGCGTTCCGCGCCTGGAGCTCTACGGCGAGACGCTCAGACGGGCGCCGTTTCCTGTGGCGTATAACGGGGACATCTTTGGGACCGATGACATGGCGGCGTTACTCGAGGCGTATCCGGAGACGCGCCACGTGATGCTCGGCCGCGGCATCCTCTCCAACCCCGCGCTGGCGCGCATGCTCAACGGCGGGCAGGCTGCCGCAGCAGCCGAGCTCAAGCACTTCCACGACAAGCTCTTCTGCGCCTATGAGGAAGAGATCGGCGGCAACGCGGTGTTTCGCATGAAGGAATGGTGGTCCTACGCCAAATATTCCTTCGCAGACCCGCAGGTCGTGCATCGCGCGGTGCGGAAAGCTCGCAAGGTGGGGGAGTACGAGGAAGCGGTCGAGCGCGTGTTCCAGACGCAAGGGCCGAGCGCGGAGCCGCGCTTCGGGGGGTTCTAGGCGGATGCTTCCTGCCGGGCATCCCGGCGACCGGTCCCGTCCGGTTGCCCCTGTCCGCGTGGGCGGGTATCCTAGTCACTCCAACATCGAATGGTCTGGAGTCATTGCATGGACATAACCCTCACGCTCGCAGAAGAGCTGAACCTCAAGCCTGCTGCCGTTCAGGCGGCCATCGACCTTATCGACGAGGGCAACACGATTCCCTTCATCGCGCGCTACCGCAAGGAAGCCACGGGCGGTATGGACGACGTCGCGCTCCGCACGCTGGGCGACCGCCTTACCTACCTGCGTAATCTCGAACAGCGCAAAGAGGACGTGATCATCCTCATCAACGCCCAGGGCAAGCTCACGCCCGAGCTTGAGTCCGAGATTCGCTCTGCCACACAGCTCCAGCGCGTCGAGGACCTCTACAAGCCCTACCGCAAGAAGCGCCAGACGCGCGCGCAGAAGGCCCGCGAGGCGGGGCTCGAACCGCTCGCCAACATGATCATCATGCAGGTCACGCCCAAGGGCGGTGCGACTCCGATCGACGCGGCCGCCGCATACGTTACCGCCGAGGCGGCCCAGGCCAGTTACGACACGCCCGAAAAGGCCCTTGCAGGTGCTCAGGACATCGTGGCCGAGACGGTTGCCGAGGACCCGGAGAACGTTGCCGACCTGCGCTCCTTCACCGAGGGTACGGGCGAGATCGTCGCAGCTGCGGTGGATGCGGACGAGAAGACGCCGTACGAGCCCTACTACGATTTCTCCGAGCCCGCGCGCAAGATTCCCAACCATCGCATTCTCGCCATCGACCGCGGCGAGCGCGAGGGCAAGCTCCGCGTGCGCGTGGGCGTGGACACGCAAGCTGCCGTTACGCGCCTCGGTTCCCGCTGGCCGAGCCGTCAGGGCCCCTTCGCCCCGGTGCTCGACGCCGCCATCGCCGACGGCTACAAGCGCCTCATGGCGCCCTCGCTCGAGCGCGAGCTCCGCGCTAAGCTCACGGTCCGTGCGCAGACGGACGCTATCAAGGTCTTCGGCAAGAACCTCGAGAGCCTGCTCTCGGCCCGTCCGGTGCGCGGCGCGCGCGTGATCGCGCTTGACCCGGGCTTCCGCACGGGCTGCAAGGTGGCGGTGCTGGACGAGACGGGCAAGCTTCTGGACCACGGCGTCGTCTACCCCACCAAGCCGCGCCATGACGTAGCGGGCACCAAGCGCGAGCTGGCGCGTCTGGTGAAGAAGCACCATATCAACACCATCGTGATCGGCAACGGTACGGCGAGCCGCGAGACCGAGGAGGTCGTGTCGGAGTTCATCGCCGAGCAGGCGCCCGATCTGCGCTATACCATCGTGAACGAGGCCGGCGCGTCCGTGTATTCGGCGAGCGAGCTGGCAAGTGCGGAGTATCCGGAGCTCGATGTGACCACGCGCGGTGCCATGAGCCTGGGCCGACGCCTGCAAGACCCGCTGGCCGAGCTCGTGAAGATTCCGCCGCAGTCCATCGGCGTGGGCCAGTACCAGCACGACCTTGACCAGGCCGAGCTCTCGCGCACGCTTGGCAACGTGGTGGAGGACGTGGTGAACCGCGTGGGCGTGGACGTGAACACGGCGAGCGCGAGCCTCTTGGGCTACGTTTCCGGCATCACGCAGCCGGTGGCGAAGAACATCGTGGCGTACCGCGAGGAGAACGGCGTGTTCACCGACCGCAACCAGCTCAAGAAGGTGCCCAAGCTTGGGCCGAAGGCCTTCGAGCAGTGCGCGGGCTTTTTGCGCATCTCGGGCGGTAAGAACCCGCTCGATGCGACGAGCGTGCACCCGGAGAGCTATGCGGTTGCCACGCAGGTGCTCGAGCGTGCCGGCGTGACGGCGGCGGACCTCGCGGCGGGCGGCATCCCGGACATCGATAAGCGCGTGGGCAACGTGGCCGCGCTCGCGGGCGAGCTGGGCTGCGGCTTCATGACGCTCATCGATATCATCGACGAGCTCAAGAAGCCCGGCCGCGACCCGCGCGACGATGCGCCCGAGGTCGTGTTCAGCCGCGCAGCGCTCTCTATCGACGACCTGCAGCCGGGCATGGAGCTCACCGGCACCGTGCGCAATGTGGTCGACTTCGGAGCCTTCGTGGACGTGGGCGTGCACCAGGACGGCCTCGTGCACATCTCCAAGCTGGCGAAGCGCTTCGTGAAGCACCCGAGCGACGTGGTGGCCGTGGGCGACACCGTGAAGGTGTGGGTGGAAAAGGTCGATCGCGACCGCGGCAAGATCTCGCTCACCATGGTGCAGGTGAAGTAGCAGCTGGGCAGCAGAGTGATAAAACGGGTCAATATGGGACGGGCCCAAATTGACCGCTTACGGTCAAAACGGGCACGTCCCTAGACCATCAGAAACCCGGTTTTACATGGTCAGACTGACGCAGGGAGACCGGCTCTCACGGTGTCATTCCAATGCAGGGAGAGGAGGCGTGACGTGAACTGGCGCGATTATGCGAAATACGCTCAGCAGAGTATCGACGAGCTTGCGCGGGACTGCGAGGTGCAGGTGTTTCGGTCGAAGGGTCCGGGCGGCCAGGGTGTGAACACCACGGACTCCGCGGTGCGCATGACGCATGTTCCCACGGGCATAACCGTGATCGCGCGCGAGACGCGCAGCCAGTTTCAGAACCGCCAGCTCTGCCTGCAAAAGATTGCGTCGATCCTCAAGCGCCGCGCCCAGCCGCCGCGCGTGCGCAAGAAGACCAAGGTACCCAAGGCCGCACGCGAACGCCGGCTGGCGGATAAGCGCCATCGGTCCCAGTTGAAGCGGCAGCGCGGCCGTGCCGGGGATGAGTGGTAGGAGCGGGTTTGCGAGCCTGGGGTGCTGTGTTCGCTCGACAGTCGTAGCGTCCCGGGCGGCGTGTGCCCCTCGGAATACGGTTTCAGACCTCCGAGATTACTCAATGAGTGCCTCGACTGCCGGGAGTTTGCCTTCATCGAAGGACTTAATCTGGTATGTCGTTTCCAAGTTGAGCCAGAACTCCGGCGTAGTTCCGAGCGCGCGGGAGAGGAGCCAGGCCATCTCGACGGAAATGGCGCGGCGCCCGTGGACGATGTCCGAGATTGCGGACTGTGGCTTGTTGATCGCCTTGGCCAGACGATATTGCGAGATACCCAGGGGCTGAAGGAACTCCTCGAGTAGGATCTCGCCGGGCGTGGAAATGAGGCTGTTAATGGTAGTCACAAAACTCAACCCCTTTTGGTTCTCCGTTTGACCAGGTGAAGCAAAGTCTCCATTGGTCATTTACGCGAATGCTATATTGCCCAAACCGATCGCCTTGAAGGCGCTTGAGCCTGTTATTGGGAGGAATCCGAAGGTCCTGTATCGCGTGCGCAGCGTCGAGCATTTGCAGCTTGCGAAACAGCACTTTTCTGCAATCCGAAGGGATGCGCCTAGGACATGCCCCTCCGTTGCTTTCCCAGAATTGCTGAAGATCTTTGTCGGCAAATTCCATGGCGACTCCAATACTTCTGTTAAACAGTAGTATAGGTGCTCAGACATTCCATTTCAATAATGAAAAGGTGGATGAGCTGATCGGGTATATGCCTAGGAGCGGTTTGGCACTATCCAGCAACGCTAGTACACTTGGATCGCGATGCGGCTATGGAGGCATTTGCGGGATTCCTGAATGATCAGAGCTTGAATGAACAGCAGATTTCATTCGTGAAGCGTGTGGTCAACTATGTGGTTGATAACGGCTATATGGAACCGCAGGCATTGACGCAGCCCCCGCTCGATCGTCCGAAATCGTTTGTCAGGATGTTCTCAACGCAGCAGCAGATGGATTTGTTAACGGCAATTAGAAGCATCAGGGAGAATGCGACCCGACCCGCTGCGTAGGAGGGGTAGAAAAATGACCTCGCTTGGTGCGCTTCATCGTTTCCTAGAGAGGCGTGCGGGGTACTGCTGCCAGATAGTTTACTGTGTCGGCTACTCGTCAAATAGATCGGAATGAGTTCCGGTGCGTGACACGACACGGACGAGTCTGAGTGCCATCTCCGGTTATTCGTTCAATGCGGTAAACATCGTCGACGCTGAGTCATAGGATTCCGCGGGCACCTTCCACGCAAGAATATCGCGGGCTTCGCGCATCGCCGCTTCGGTCTCGCTGTTGTACCGCGGCTACCGAACGTCGAACGGCAGCCCGCCCTCGAGAATCGATTTGTGCAGGAAGATGTTGATTGCTTCAGTGAGAGTCATTCCGAGACTTCCGTAAATTGATTCTGCCTCTGCCTTGATCCGCGGATTGACCCTCATGCTGATCGATGCGATCTTAGCCATTGCTGTTCCGTGCATCGGCATCGCATATTCATTGCATTACTTGCCCGCTTGCGGCAAGTCTGTTCACGATGTGCGGATATTCTTATTCAAAGCGCGCTTGGCTTTTCCAGGCTGAAGGAGAAAGCGGAGTGCATCGGCACAACGTCGAAGGAGAGCCTCCCACGCAGCTTCTCTCAATCCTTCGGATGGCCAGCGGAGCCTCCCTGTGGCGCGGGCTCGACTATGTGGAGCAGGGGCGTGTGAAGAACCTTCGGCCTGTCGGCGAGGGCGCCTTTGACGCCGAGGTGGAGGGCTCCGCAAATCTGCCCTACACCGTCCACGTGGACACTGCGCATGTTCGGCAGTCCTATTGCGACTGCCCGCACGCGGCGGGAACGAGGCGCATTTGCAAGCACATGGTTGCCACGGTGTTCGCGGCCTATCCCCAGCAGATCGGTGCCTTCAAGTGGGAGGTCGAACAGGCGGAGCTGGAATATAAGCGCGAGGAGGAAGCCCATCGCGCGGAGCTCGTCCGTTACGTGAACAGCCTCAAGAAAGACGAGCTTCGCAAGGCCTTGCTTGACGCACTGATCGAGCTGGAGGAGCGCCACGACCGCTGGTGGTAGGGCGCGTGAACACCACCACCTCGCTCTTCCGAGATTCCGTTTGCACGTTCATTCCACTTTTGGGAATATCTTTTTCAACGATACGAAGTACAGCGTTTTGAACGCAGAAAAACCGCAGGATTATGGGAACGTTGGCATGCGGCAAGGCGATCGCGGCAAAAAGATGTTCCCAAAACTGGAACGAGTGGTGTTGGCGGTCCCGTTTGGGAAAGAGCAAGTGTTCGAAGGGGATGCCAGGCGAGCATTTTCCGTTGGCAGCGCCTCGAATCGAGCGCGTCGAGCGACCCGCCAGGTCCCAGCGAGAGGGGAGTAATGCCGTGGTTGCCTCATATGCATCGATGGCCAGCAAGGCGGACCTTCTTGCTGCCGACGCGGCGCGGGATATTGCCCTGTGCGGCCGTTCGCTTCACGTGGACGCTCGGGTCCGCGCGGACCTGGCATCCGCCTGCGCGCACGAACCAACTCCGACGCCGTATTTCGTGCTGGAAGAGCTGCTTGGCAAGCTTGGCCTCACGGCGGATGGCCATCTGCTAGATGTAGGCTGCGGAACGGGCAGGGTTCTCGCCTATGCGGCCTCGCAGCTTCCATGCAGGGCAACGGGCGTGGAGTTGGATGCCCGTCTCGCCAACATCGCCTCATCGTGGTCAGCATCGTCTCCCCAGCTCAGCGTTATCGCTGGCAGCGTGCTTGACATCCCGCTCGCCCTCTATACCTGCTTCTACCTGTTCAATCCGTTCGATACGGCGGTGCTCACGCGTTTCCTCGACAAGGCCGAACGCGAGGCGGCGCGGCCCTTCACGCTCGTCCACATGTCCGATAACGGGGAGTCGTTCGCCTATCTGGGCCGTCCTGGTTGGCGGCTCGTCCGTTCGGGCAGCATTCAGATGTTCCAAACGGCTTCTGGTAGAAGCATCAAGTTCTACGAGTTCCCGCAGCATTATTCCGCCTGGCGTTATGAAGGCGTGAAGTAGATTCGTCCCTGTGCGCTAGAACAAGCAGCTCTCGATCACGTTCTTTCCACGCAGCGTGCCAAGCCACTCGGCGGGAATCCCCTCAATGCCGTATACGATGCCCGCCAGCGCGCCGGCTACGGCGGCGGTGGTGTCGGTATCGTCGCCGAGATTGACGGCGGCGAGCGCGCAGTCTCGGTAGCTGTTCGTTGTGAGCAGGCACCAGAGGGACGCCTCTAGCGTGTCGCGCACGAAGCCTCCGGAGCGCACCTCACGTACAGGGCGCTCGGCGAGCGCAGCATACGGGCCCGCGGCTTCTCGCATCGGGACGCCTGCCGCCAACCGCCGGGCGATCGCTACGAGCTCTACGCATGCTTTAGTCGAGGTGCGGTGCGCGTGTGTGATGGCCGAGACCGCCTCGATGTCCTCGTCTCGCGCATCGGTGAATGCCAAGGGGACCGTGCGCATGAGCGAGCCGTTGCCGTTGTCCCATTCATCCACGCAACCAAAGCCCTGGTCGAGCGCTCGAGCCGTCGCTCCGCCGATGTCGAACAGGCCGTCCACGGTATAGGCGCCCTCGCGGTACCAGCGGCAAAACCGCGTGCGGATGTCTTCTGCGTCCACTCGACCCAGCTCGCGGTAGCTGTCGCAGATGGCAAGCGCCATCGATGTGTCGTCCGACCACGTTCCCGCAGGTTGGTTGTGCGAGCCGTGGCCCACCATGCCTGTGCAGCGAAACGTCCCCCGCGGGCGAAACTCGTACGGCACGCCGAGCGCATCGGCCACTGCCTGTCCGTAGATGCAATCGCGCAGCGTTCCCGCCATGGCGCCTCCCAGCTCGTTGTCTCTGCTCGATAGTCAACCATATCACGCGCGCGGTGTGAGCGGGCATCTTGCGAGCGGACAAACGAAGGCGGGCCCCGAGCGCTGTGCCCGGAGCCCGCATGGTCCTATGGTGTTTGTGCGTGCCGTGGCGTTCGTTTGCTGGCCGCCACGGCAATCGAGTACCGCTCGCTAATCTCTCTTGCGGCGTATGCGCGCGGCGATTGCAGCCCCTGCAAAGGCGAGCGCGCTTCCTGCAGCGGCAACCATCATGGGCAGCGAGAGCGCGTCGCCGGTGGCGGCGAGCTTGCCGCCGTCCTCTTCCGCACGGGATATGTCGGCGTCTGCGCTGGCCCCGGGGCGGTTTCCGCCTTCGCCGGCGCTTTCACCGGAGTCGCTATCGCCTTGCGGGGGAGTGGTCTGGTTTCCGTCCGATGATCCGTTGCCGGGATTATCGCTACCGGGCCCTTCGCCGTTCGAGCCGTTGCCGTCGCCCGAGTCCTCTCCGTCTTCGCCTGCCGGCGGCTGCTCGCCGTTCCCAGAGTCCTCGCCGGATCCGCCTTCGTCTCCATCGCCGCTGGGCTTCTGGTCGCCTCCGTCGCCGTCACCCGACCCATCGCCCGGTTCCTGGCCACCGCCTTCGGGCGGGGTCACCTCGCCGTCGCCGGAGCCATCACCAGGCTCCTCGCCTTCCGAGCCGCCGCCTTCTTCGCCGCCTCCAGGCTCCTCGCCAGCATCACCACCGGCAAGCGCGGTATGCGGGTTCAGCCGCACGTCGTAGGCCACCACGCTAAAGGATGCCGGATCTCCGTCACCCACGTCGCCGGTGAGCTCGAATACCCCGTCGCGCGAGAAACCCACGAGCTGCCCGTCGCGGTAGAGCTCCCACGCCGTCGTGGCGCGTGTGAGCCCGTCGCTCGGCATCGAGGCCGTCACGCGCAGCGCGCTGCCCACGATCTCGACCGTAAGCTCGGGCTCAACCGTGCCGTCTGCGCCCACGATCTCCTCGTACGTCTTCGCCCCGTTGATGATCTGCGCGTCGGTGTTCAGCGAGAAGTATTTCACCTTGCGCGGCATCGAGGGGTACTGCGCGCACCATTCCAGCACCTCGGGCGCTAGGTCGCGCTCGCCGAGCTCGTAGAGGTACTCGGCGAAGTTGTAGCCCGTTCCCATGGTGAAGGCCACGGCCATGCGGTTGTACTTAACGCCCGTGGTGGCATTGCTCGCCAGGTCCTCGATGGTCTTCACGGCAGCTGGGTTGCCGCGCAGGATGCGCAGGGTCGCCCCGTAGGCGCCGTACGTCTCCACATCCGCTGCAATCTCTTCGGTGTAGGGGCTCGCGGAGAAGTCGTAGCCCGCATAATCCCAGTCATCGAAGAAATGCAGGCCGTTCCACCACGTGGTCACATGCGTCCAGATATAGGTGCCCCAAACGTTGTCATTCATCCAGTCGGGCACGTAGTTCGGGTCGGCGGCCATCTGCGCAAGCTCGGCGTCGCGACGCTTGGTGGCGTTCATGGCGTTCACGTGGTAGTACGCCGAGGGGTTGAACGCCGTTCCCGCTGCGCGCGACGCCTCGATGCCGCCGTGGCGCGAGCCGGCGATGGAGTACAGGTTGTTCGTCTCCTCGGCAACCGCGATCACGTTGTTGTCGAGCATGTGGCCGTACTCGTGCGACATGCCCCAGCCGTACATGTCGTCGCCCGAGAGGAACGAGGCGGCCGTGCTCTCCGGCATGTGGAAATAGCGCCCGTAGGCGTACATGGTCGAGGGGCTCGAGACCGTGCGGGTGAACGCCGTGTGCACGCGTGCGGTGGTGATGGCGTTGGGGCCGCTTGCCTCCGCCGGGTCGAACCCGTCGAACGCCCAATAGAACTCAAGCCGGTTCTGGATGGCGGTGTTCGATTTCTCGATATAGGCGATGGCCTCGGCCTCGGACGAGATGCCGGAGTACGCCTTCGCCATGGCGGTCGCGCTCACGGCGAACTGCGCGCTGCCCCGGTCGCCCATCTGGATGAGCGTCATGTCGGCCACCTGGCCCGCCTGTGCCCGCGCGGCGTGCGCGCGGATGTCTTGCACAAAGGTCCAGAAGCGCTCGGGGTGGGCGGGATCGTGCTCGTAGAAGGGGTGTTCGCCCAGGCTCGTGCCCAGGGCGGGGCTGCCGCCGGCCTCGGTGCCGCCCGAGGCGCCCGCGCCGCCCGTGCCGGCAGCACCGTCGGTTGAGGCCGCTTCTGCACCGTCGCCCGCTGCACCCATCGCGACCGCAGCCGCATCCGCCGCCTCGATGCGCACGCGCGCCGCGTTCTCGGTGGAGTCGTTGCGCAGGTAGAGCATGGAACCATAGGTCTTCCCCGTGAGGTCCACGGTAATGCGATTGGCGCCGTTCACCAACCCGCTTTTCTGGCCGAGGTTGAGCGACGGGTAGTTGTTCGTGTCGGTCACGCCCACTTGGCGCCAGGCAACCGAGAGCTTCGAAGGATCGTCGGCATCGACGTAGACCACGATCTCGTTCACCTGGCCGGGTTTGAGGTAGAGCCCCGTGGCATCGAGGTTGTCGAACTGATAGCCCTGCTGGGTGCGCTGCGCCTCGGCCCACGGGTCTCCCAGCTGCGAGAGCTCGCGCACCGTGTCCGCGAGCTCGTCGCGATGCGCGTCGAGATAGGCCGCATGGCGCTCGATGTCCTCGATCTGCTGCAGGCGCACGCGCTTCTCGGGCGTCTCCACGCCAGCGAAGTGCTCCTCTACCGCCGTGCGCAGGCGATCGAGAGCATCGGGCCCTGTGAGCTCGTCGCGCAGCTGGAGGCCGAGGTTGTCGGCGAAGGGGTTGTCGAGCAGGTCGAAAAGCGCAGCTACGTCGGCCGAGGCAAGGGTGATGCGACGCTGGTCGGCGGCGTCGAGGCCCACGGAGGCCGTTTTTTCGGGCGTTCCGGCGTAGCGCACCGAGAGGCGCTCGAGCGCGGCGCGCGCCACCTCGGGCGAGGAGGCGGTTGCCACCACGCCGCCCGCCGGCCACTCGCCCGCGAGCACGACCTCGATCGGGTCGTCCGTGGTGTGTGCCTCCGGCGCGCTCGCGAACGAGAGCGCCGCCCCCTGCGCTAGGCTCACGCGGTCGGTGCCCTCGAAGCGGGCTCGCCCGCCCAGCTCAAGCGATCCGCGGGCGTCTACGCGCACGCCGAACGTGTTGTTGGGGTTGTTGTTGCCGATGGTACCGCCCGTAAAGCTGAGCTCACCGCCCACGAGCACGTGCACCACGCCGTCGCTCGACACATTGGATGAGTTCCCCGCGATGCTGCCGCCGCTCATGCGCACGACTCCCTTGGTCCATACGATGGACTCGGAATAGCTCGTGCGGTTCCCGGTGATGGTGCCCGCGCGCATCTCGAAGGTGCTGCCGCGCTCCACCGCCACGGCGGCGTTGCGCATGGCGAACCCGTTGCGGATCTCGCCGCCGTCTAGTACGAACGTGCCCTCGCGCACATAGACGGCACCCCACGGCTTCCATGAGCACTGAGCGCCCTCGATGGTCGTGCCCGCGCGCATGGTGAAGGTGGACTGCCCGCGCAGGGTGACGACGGCGTCGTTCGAATCGGTCCGCTCGCTGTCGATGACGAGCTTGCCCGTGGCGGGGTCGGCCGCCTCCAGCGTGAGCGAGGCACCATCCGACAAGCGGAACATGCCCGCAGCCTTTCCACCCTCCTGCGGGAATTGCTCCGCACGGGTGACGGTGGTGTCTGCGGTGGCGCGCAGTGTGATGGAGCGGCCCGCGTCGACCGCTACGGGCTCACTGATGCTGAGCGTGCCGGAGACTTCGATGGCGTCGCCGTCCTGTGCGGCCCGGGCTGCTTCGACGAGCGAGTCGTATGCCGTCCGCTCGCCGTTGTGGACGAGGGCGACCGTGCCGACGGAGGCGTCTGCTTCGGAGGTGGGCTCGGCGTCTTCGGCGGGCGCGCTTGTTGCGGCGGCGGGCGCGGTGGCGCCGGCGGAGGCGTCTTCTGCGGGAACGGTGGCAGTCTCGGCGGATGCGTCTTCCGTAGGAGCGGGATCGGCTGAATCGGCAGGCGCGTCTTCCGCGGGTGCGGTGGCGCTGGTCTCGCTTTCGCTATGCTCCTGGGCGCTGTTTTCGTCTGCAAAGGCGAGTGCGGGAGAGACAAGCGCAGCGCCCGCGCTGGGGCCCGAGAGCACAAGGCTCGCGGCAAGGAGGGCGCGCAGGGTTGTAGGGGCTATTCTGCTGTTGGGCATGATGTCCAAATCCTTTCGCATCTTGCGCCCCGTGAGGGGCGTAGCCGCGCTGGGGAATCATTTGAGCGCGGAGGCAGAGTCTGTCTAGGTGCGGAACTTGTATACCCTGGGTAACATTACGAGCGGAAGTCTCCGGGAGCCGAATCCATAGGTTCTGCATCATATGTCGGGGGGCGTCGGCGTGGTGTTCGGAAAGCGCCGGCTCTCGCCTGCTTGACTATCGATAAGAAAGCTTGAGTAGGTAGTCTACCTGCGATGATGCGTTGAAATACGACGCTCTTGCAGCTCTGTTGACGCTTTAGCCAAAAATGTTACCCCTCTTCAGTCATTCCTAAGTATATCGGTCGTAACTAATAGGGAGTTACGGGCAGAAGAGAAGTATCTATCGCTTCGACCCGAGGTGTTGCCTCGGGCAAGAAAGGGGGCGGGCCCATGTGCACGGGCATCCGCTTTACCGGCACCTCAGGTTCCATGTATTTCGGCCGGAACCTCGATTGGACTCAAGGCTATGGCGAGCGCGTGGTGGTGACGCCCCCTGCTGCCGAGGTGCCCGCCGCTTTCGAGCGCCCCGGCGACCTCGATAGCGCGCACGCCCATACGGTGATCGGCATGGGAATCGTGACGGGCGGCGTCCCGCTCTACTTCGATTGCGGTAACGATGCCGGCCTCGCCGTTGCGGGGCTCAACTTCCCGCAGAGCGCGCGCTATGCCGCCCATGCATGCAGCCAGCCGGGTGCGGTGAACGTCGCCGCCTATGAGTTTCCCTTCTGGATTGCTCGCAACTTCTCCTCGCTCGATGAGGTGCGCCGCGCTCTCTCCAAGACTACCGTTGTGGCCAAGCCCGTCTCGTCCGACCTTCCCGTTGCAAACCTGCACTGGATCGTTGCCGACGCCACGGGCAGCATCGTGGTCGAGTGCCTCGAAGACGGCCTTAAGGTGTGGGAGAACGACGTCGACGTGCTCACCAACGAGCCCGATTTCGGCTGGCAGCGAACGAACCTCCGCAACTATCTGGTTCTCACCGATGCCGAGCCCGCCACCGCCACGTGGGATAAGGCGCAGCTTGCTCCCTTCGGGTCGGGCATGGGCATGCAGGGGATTCCAGGGGACTACAGTGGCCCTGCCCGCTTCGTGAAGGCGGCATTTGTGAACAGCCATTATCCGGTGCAAGAGTCCGAAGAGGCGAACGTCACGCGGCTTTTCCGCACGCTCGGCTCGGTCGCCGTGCCCATGGGGGCGGCGCGCATGGCCGACGGATCGTCGGAAATCACCCTGTACACGAGCTGTTTCTCGGCAGAGACGCTCACGTATTACCATGCCACCTATGACGAGCCGGGCATCCGCGCGTACCCGCTCTCCGCATGCGATGTAAGCGGAAGCGAGCCCTTCTTCGCGCCGGCGGCGTAGAACCCCTCTTCGCGCTCTTTTGCTTTGCCGGGGCCGCCGCATGGCCAGCGTGCTATGCGGCGTGGCCCAGCGTGCCCCGGCGCATGCGGGGCGCGGTACCGCCGTGCGGGCCATGTGTGGTCTGCACGGCACCCACTAACCATGTTCGAAAGGCGTACACGTGAATAACAACCAACAGGCGCGGGCTGCGCAGCCCGCCCGGGCCTCTCAGGCCAAAACGATCGCTTCGGCGGCGAATGCGCGGCCTGCGGGCAACTCGGGCGCTGCCTCCGTTGTCGCTCCGGGAGCCGCAGAGAGCCCCGCGACCGCGGCGTCGGCCCCCGCAGGGGCCACCGCGACCGCAGCAGCCCCCGCGACCGCAGTAGCAGCCCCCGCGGCAGCCCCTGCGACCGCAACGGCTCGCTTCTTGATCTTGCCCATCATCGTCCTCATCCTCGCGCAGATGGGTGCGACCGGCGATAACGGGGCGCTCTCGCTGGCGACGGCGTCGCTCACGAGCGAGCTCGGCGCCACCACGGCCCAGATTCAGCTCGCCAACATGATCTATCCGCTCGTAGGCGGTGCATTCATGATCGCGGGCGGTCTTGCCGGCACCATGGTCGGCTGGAAGAAGACCTTCCGCGGCGGCATCCTACTTTGCGCCCTCGGCGAGGTCGTGCTTGCCCTAGCACCCAGCATGGCCGTCTTCATCTGGGGCGGCCGCGTGCTGGTGGGCCTTGGCGCGAGCTTCATGATTCCTTCGGTGCTGGGGCTCATCCCGCTTATCTACCAGGGTCACGATCGCGTGATCGCGTTCGGTGCCATCGGTGCGGCTTCGGGACTTTCTGCGCTGCTCCCCCTTGCGCTCGGCGTGGTCATGCAGGTGGCTGGCATGCACGTTACCTTCCTCGCTCTCGCGGGCTACTTCGCGATCGTGTTCGCCGCGTCGTTCACCCTTCCTGCCATCGAGCAGCCGCGCGAGCGGGCGGGCTTCGACGGTGTGGGCGTCGCTCTGGCTGCGTCGGGCCTGTTCCTCTTGCTCATTGGCCTCTCGAGCATCTCGTCGTGGGGCCTCGTAATGCCTCTCTCCACTGCGCCCTTCACCATCCTGGGCATCTCGCCCGCGCTTCCCATGGCTGCGGCGGGTATCGTGGTTCTCGGCATCCTCGTTGCCTATGAGCGCCGCGTCGAGGCGCGGGGCGGCATCGCGGTGCTGCCGAGTGCGTTCCTCACGACTCCCCAGGTGCGCGCCGGCCTTGTGGCCTGCGCCCTCACCTTCTTCTTTATGGGAGCGCAATCTATTCTCATGGCGCCCTATCTGCAGCTTGTGGCCGGTTGGTCGCCCGTGGCAGTGGGGACCATCTCGATCGTCACCGGCGTTCCCACCTTCGCACTGGCGCTTGGCATCCCCAAGTTCATGCCGCAGGCTAGCCCGCGCCGCGTAATCCAAACCGGTTACGTGGCAATGGCTGCTGCACTCGGCATCATGGCGTTCTCTGTGACCGAGAACGGCGCAAGTGCGCCCCTCGTGTACCTGGGTGCCTTCATGGCGGGCGTGGGCGCGGGTACGGTCTCTGCCCACGCGAGCAACGTGGTGGCGATGGCGCTTCCCGAGCGCGAGGCTTCGCAGTCGGGCGGCATCCAGAGCACGATGCGCAACGTGGGCCAGGCCCTCGGTGTGGCGTTGCTGGGCGCGGTGCTAATCTTCGGGATCACCGGTACGGTTCGAAGCCGTGCTGCGGCGGATGCCTCCATCTCGCCTCGAGTGTCGAGCGCCTTATCGGGTGTGAGCATCGACCTGGTCAGCAACCGGACCTTCGAGGACGAGATCGCGGGAATCCCCATGACCGACGGCGAGCGCAAGGAGCTTGTGTCGATCGAGGCCACGGCGCGCCTCGATGCGGTACGCATGGCATATGCCGTCGGCGGGGCTGTGGTGCTGGCAGGTCTCATCACCACGCCGGCAATCCGGGACGGCGAGCGAAGGGATCCAGCGGGAAGCGCCGGGTCCACTAAGGCGAAGGGCGGTCGCTCCTGACGGGAGATAGCCTGTGCTTTTGAGATGCTCGCCGTTTGACATCACGAGAAGCGCCTCGCTTGGGGCGCTTTTTCATGGCGGGCGTACGATCCTCCGGCAAGGATATGCCTCCTGCGCTCCTCGGTTGCGTCTGCTATGCTGTTCCGCGCATATGCGCTGTTTGCGCCTGCGGGTTCAGTGGGCGAGGGGAGGGGCCACCATGCCGCGAACATCCGATGCGCCGGAAGCCGCGCCTCATGCGGTAGACGGAGCGGCGCCGGGCACAATACCCGGGCCGGACGGCTCTTGGAAGCTAAAGCTCGCCTGCGTGTGGGGCGGAGAGCTCGTTTCGGTGCTCACCAGCTCCATCTTGCAGATGGGGTTCATCTGGCACATCACGCTCACCACGAATTCTGCGAGCATGCTGTCGCTGGCATCGCTCATGGGCTTCCTACCGCTCGCGCTGCTGGGATCTGTCGCGGGTGCGATCGTCGACCGCCTTCCGCTTAAGCGCGTGCTTATCGGGGCCGATCTCTTCATCGCTGCGGTGAGCGCGCTCGTGGCGCTTGCGTCGATGTCCGGCTCCTTGCCGGTGTGGATGGTAATCGTTGCCCTGTTCTTCAGGGCCATCGGAAGCGCGTTTCACACTCCCGCCTTCCAGGCGTTGACCCCGCTTGTGGCTCCGCCTGAGCACCTTACCCGTCTTGCGGGCGTAACGCAGCTTGTGCAATCGGGCGGGTACATCTTGGGAACGGCCGCGGCTGCGGCGATGTACCCGGTGTGGGGACTTACCGCGATGGTCGCGCTTGACGTTGCCGGTGCGCTGTTCGCGAGCGTGGCCGTTCTCGCCGCGCGGTTAAGCGGGCCGCCCGCGGTTCCTGTGGTTCGCGAGGGCCTTGCGACGCAGGTGCGCCAACTCGCTCGTGAGACCGCTGAGGGCTACCGCGTGCTCCGCAGGTATCGAGGGCTTTTCGCCCTGCTGTGGTGCGGGTTTGCCTTCACGCTCGTGTTCTCGCCCATATCGGCGCTCTTTCCCATTATGACGCTCGGCCACTTTGCGGGCACGACGGCCGATGCCGCCCTCGCAGAGGTGGTGTTCTCGGTGGGCATGATCGCGGGCAGCATGCTCTTTCACTCCTTAAATACAAATAGGCCTGCGTTTTGTGTAACGCAGGCCTACTACACAATATCTATGCCCCGGCGGGCTAATAACATTTGATTACTTATTTATGCTGTCTAACTAACTCAATCGCCTCTTTTCCAGATATATGTTCAGGGGTCATTTCCAACATACATAACGGATTCCATTCACGTTCAATCGCTTTGTTACGATTTTCTTCTGTATCATCAGGCGCATATTTAACTGCTAATTTTTAATGGCTTCTCTTTTTCCTTCTTCATCGTGAAGAATGCGAATCGTTCCAAAAACAATGACACTTCTAAAATAAGTTGTGTATTCATCCGGTACTATTTGGTCTTTGTCAATTACGCAAAAAGAGGCTTTCGGATTTTTGACAATAGAGTCTAATTTGTGTCCGGCTTTGGCACTATGAAAATAAATTTTATGTCCATCGTATACATAGCTGAGCGGAACCGCATAGGGATAATCATCATCACCTGATACAGCTAAAACTCCAGATGTTCCCTGATACAATACTTTTTGAGTATCTTCTTTTGAAAGAAGTTGCCTTTTTCGGCGCATTTCTCTAAACATAACAAATCCTCCCTGTGTATTTACTCTGACAAAACAGAGTTGCCTATAATTTTAACAAGTCCTGCTTCCGAACAGGGTAAGCGCATAGATAAAAAATAAGTGTTAACCTCGTATCTCCATAGGCCTATCGATACGAAATCAACACTAAATGCTTCCCCGGCAGCAAGCAAAACATTGTATGATTTTCGCTTAGTATAACATCCTATCCCCCAAAAGTCAATCATGTTTCGGTTCGTCTTGCTCCAATTCAATCACATCCAAAATATCACAATTCAGGGCTTCGCAGATACGAGCCAGCGTTTCCATGCTGATATTTTTGCCTTTACCCATATTGGCTATCATATTTGTTGTAAGACCGGCGGCAATTCGCAAGTCCTCTTTCCTCATATTGCGCTCAACCAGCGTATGTCATAGGGGTTTATAGCTTATGTACATTTATCCCGGTTCCAGGGTTCCTGCTCCCAATATATCAAAATTCTTGCTATCCCACGAACATTTCTTACCACAATCGCCGGTTCCGTCTGAATTGTGCTTTCCTTCCTTCTCTTGATGACATCTACTTAGCCATAAGCGGTTTCATGCTCTGGTTTTTTACTGAAGGCGCATATTTCCACGTATACAGCAAGTGGCGATACTCCTATTAAGGAATACGCCGCTTTACTGTATCGTCCATAAAACTCGTCACATCAAGGCACTTTCAAAAATGGTGTAGTAGTGGTGTAGTAAGCGCCTTTCTGTTTCGTAAAACCATTGATTTTACTGGCTTTTCCGGGACTTTTCAGGATGTTGCCGTGGCAGACGAACAGAATGCGGGTTGCTTGCTCGCTCATAGGGCTCCTTGGTCGTGCAGCTTCGCGCTTGGAAACATTTTCGTGCCTCCCGCGAGGACGCCTCGAAGTATACGATAATGGTTCGCGCATGGGGCGAGGCGCCCTATCGTCTTCTGTGTTCAGAGCTCTACAGAGCAGGCCAATGGATAGGGAGTACGTAATGGTCAAGGGCGTCATCTTCGACATGGACGGGCTCATGTTCGACACCGAGCCCGTATGGGGAGAAAACCTAAAGCCGGCGACCGATGCTTTGGGCCTCGCCTATAAGCCCGGACTCTCGGACGCGGTGCGCGGTACCGCGGGAGGTGAGTTCGCGAAGGTTGTTCACGCGTGGTACGACGAGAGCGTCGACGCGGATGAGCTCTGGGATGTTTGGCATGCGATCGTGGAGGAGCACCTGCGCGCCGGGGTGGAGAAGAAGCCCGGCCTCGATGAGCTCCTCGCGTATCTGGGAGAGCAGGGCATACCCGCGGCGGTGGCGTCTTCTTCGCCGGCGAGCCAGATCGCGCAGAACCTTGAGAACGCGGGCGTTTCTGCGTGCTTTTCTGCCACGGTGTCCGGGCTTGAGGTTGAGCACGCCAAGCCGGAGCCCGACGTGTTCCTTCGCGCGGCAGAACTCTTAGGGTGCGATGCGCACGAGGCGCTCGTGCTCGAGGATTCTTTCAACGGCGTGCGCGCCGGCGCCGCAGGCGGCTTCATCACCATCATGGTGCCCGACTTGGTGCAGCCGGATGACGAGATGCGCGCCCTGGCGACGCGCATCTGCCGGGACCTCTTCGAGGTGCGCGATCTGTTGCATGCAGGTGCTATCGGCTAAGAAACGCCGGAGTCCTTTTCGAGAGGTATCCATCTAGCGAGAAGCCGGGCCAGACTCCTTCGAGCCTGGCCCGGCTTCGTGCGGGCACGCCGGGAGCCACGCCAGGCGACCGGGACCCGTCATTCGCCCAGCTGGTTCCGGCTACACGCGCTCTGCGAGATCGAGTACCAGGCGCTCCGTTTTCTCCCAGCCGAGGCATGGGTCGGTGATGGACTTGCCGTACACGCCGCCGTCGATGGGCTGGTTGCCGTCTTCCAGGTAACTTTCCACCATGAAGCCCTTGATGAGATGACGGATCTGCTCCGAGCGGCGCATGGAATCTGCAACCTCGTGGCTGATGCGGATCTGCTCGAAGGGGCGCTTGCCCGAATTGTCGTGGTTGCAGTCCACGATAACCGCAGGGTTGACGAAATCTGCCTCGGTGTACTTTTCTGCCAGGCGCTCCAGGTATTCATAATGGTAGTTGGGGTAGTTGAGCCCGTCCTCGCCGATATAGCCACGCAGCACGGCGTGCGCGAGCGGGTTGCCCGTGGTCTCGACCTCCCAGTTGCGGAAGATGAAGGTCTGCGGCTGCTGCGCCGCGTAGATGGAGTTGAGCATGACGCTCGTGGATCCTCCGGTGGGGTTCTTCATGCCGACGGGCATGGGAACGCCCGAAGCCACGAGGCGGTGCTCCTGGTTCTCTACCGAGCGCGCGCCCACGGCGATGTAGCCAAGCACATCGATGAGGTACTGGTAGTTGGTGGGGTAGAGCATCTCGTCGGCGGTGAACATGCCAGTTTCCTCCGCAACGCGCAGGTGCATGCGGCGGATGGCCTTGACGCCGCCCAAGAGGTCGCTCGGGCCCTCGGGGTCGGGGTTGTGCAGGAGCCCCTTGTAGCCCGTGCCCTTGGTGCGCGGCTTGTTGGTGTAGACGCGCGGTACGATGAAGAGGCGCTCGCTCACGCGCTCGGCAAGCTTCGCCAGGCGGCCGGCGTATTCGAGCACGGAGTCCTCGCGGTCGGCGGAGCACGGGCCGATGATGACGAGCTTGCGGTCGTCCTTGCCCGTGAGAATGTCGGCCACCTGCGCGTCGAACGCCGGCTTCTTCGCCGCGGTCTCGGCAGAAAGCGGCATCTCCTCGCGGATCTCCTTGGGGATGGGCAGCAGGCGCTTGAACTTCATGGACATATCGACCCCTAACCTTGCATGGGCGGGCGCGCCGTTGCGGTGATCGCTGGCGCGATGGCCCGCCCGTTGATATTCAGGTGGGGTCTATTATGAGGCCGCGCCGCAGGAAACGCGCGCGAAACGCCGCCGTAACGCAGTTGTTACCGTGATCGGGACGGCGAGGGAGCTAGGTTTAGAAGTGTTTTCAACTTTTGGGCACTTAAACGGAGATCTGCTGAGTAGCGACATATTGGCCAAGCCTCTGACCTGCGATTATGGTAACGAGGGATCGCTTTATACTTGGACATTCAGGAATCAAGTGCCCAAAAGTTGCAAAAGCGAGCCCCGCGCCTTGGCCGAAGCCGTGACGCGGGGCGGATTGCGCATGCGGCGCGCTCATTTCGGATATGGCGGGGCGGTTTTTTCTCACTCCGCAAGCAGATGCGCGTACTCCGCGTGCTTCTCGAACCACCGAACGGCGTACGAGCATGAGGGGTGGGCGCGCCGCCCGCTCTTCTCGAGCTCGGCTGCTGCACGGGAGAGCAGCTCGCCCGCGATGCCCTGCCCGCGCAGCGATCCGTCTACAAAGGTGTGGTTGATGTCCACGATGCCATCGCCGCAGCTTGGAAAGGTAACCTCGCCGAGTACGGTGCCATCATCTGCGAGGTACTGAACGTCGTTCTCATGGGTGGCGTAAGGCATGGAGCCTCCTCAGATAGTTTGCAGCGCGCCCTGCGGATTCGGTCGCGCGGGCTCGTTAAATGTGCAGCTAGTCGATATGGTAAGCGTAGTCTGTCTTGCGCGGGGCGGCTTCCGGCGCGGGCTCGGCGGCATGGCCTACGATGCAGTTGCCGATGCCCTCGTATGCGTCGGCATCGATGCCCAGGCCCTCCAAGATGGCGCGGCCCTCGGGTGCTTCGAACTCTTCCTTCGCGAGATGGATCCAGCAGCTGCCAAGGCCCAGCTCATGGGCAGCGTTCAGCATGTTTCCCATCACCAGGCTGCCGTCGTACACGTGCGTGCCCACATCCTTGCGTGCGAGCACCACGAGCACGGCGGGCGCCCCGTAGAACGGGTCGTCTTCACTGTCCATGACGCGCGCGTTGATGCGCGAAAGCCGGTCGCGCACCTCTTTGTTCGTGATGGCGACGATGATGGGGGATTGGCGCCCCATGCCGGTGGGGGCGTAGGTTCCCGCCTCGATGATCTGGTCGAGGAGCTCCGGTGCGACGGGCTCGCTGGTGTAGGCCCGGCAGCTCCGCCGCGTTTTGAGTGCTTCAAGCGTGTTCATGGTGCCTCCTTGCTCGTGGGATGTCCCCCTAGTTGTACCCGAAGGAGCCGGCGGGCAATCGGCGCGAGCCGGGGCTTAGCGAGCAGACGGCGGGAATCGGTGCGAGCCGGGTCTTGGCGAGCAGCCAGCGGGAATCGGCGCCCGTGGGGTACAGGCCGGCGCTACGATGCCGCGCCCTCGTTCACGACGCGTTCGTAGCGCGCGTAGGCCTCGTCCCAGGAGCGGTAGGCGCTCTCGCCGGAATGGTCGGGCAGCTGGTAGCTGTTCCGCAATATCTCGACGAGCTTCGCGGTTGCCTTCTGCGCGCCCTGGAGGTTCAGGTGATCGCCCCCGTCGAAGGTATCGGTCGACCAGTCGATCTGAGCGCGGTTCTTGCCCGTGTTGAGATCGATGTAATCGACGTCGAGCTCGCCTGCAAGCTGCTGCACGCAGTTGTGGCGCTTCATATTCCAGTTCACGGTGCTCGGCGTGCTCACGAGCACGAGCTTGATGTCGTGGCTACGGCAGACGTCTGCGATTTGCTCCAGGTACCAGCGGTTGAGCGACCGAATGGACTCGCTGTCCATCGTGGGCGTCATGTAGGACGAGTCGTCGGCAGCGCTAACGCCCGTCTTGAGGCGATAGCCTTTGAAGTCGTCGGTGCCGATGGAGAAGGGGGCAGCCGTGAGGTCGTCGGGCCGTAGCGTCTTCCACCGGTTGTGGTATTCAAGCACGGGGAGGGCGTCGTTTGCGGTCTGGCGCGCCACCGTGCCCGGCGTGACCGCGCGGAACAGGCAGTTGGTCTCGAGGACCACGATCTTGGGGCGCTGGCAGCCGAGGACGCGGTTGAGCATGGAGAGGGTGAGCGGCAGGCGCTGGGCACCCGTGGCGCTGATGTACGAGGCGATGCCGTGGTCGCGCCAGAGCTCGAGGGGCGTGATGGCGCAGTAGGTTTCGGAATCGCCAAGAAATAGCAGGTCGACGGAGTTTTCCGGCTCGGCGAAGATGCCGTGGGCGGCTTCGTAGTTATTGGGGCCGTGCGCATCTTGGTTGTGTTTGGGCAGCACGATGCGCGATATGCCGGCGAGCGCTATGACGAGCGCGGCGGCGGTGACGGCGAGGCGCAGGGCGATGTGCCTGAGCTCGGGCGAAGGTTTGCTGAGTGGCATGGGTTCCTTTCGGTATGGATAGGGCGGGGCTTGGGAACGCGATAAGGCGGGTGAGGCGCCACGGCAGGCAGCGCGCTAGGAGGGGGCAGCGCGCTAGGAGGCGGCAGGGCGCCGAGGAGCGCGGGCGCCGAGAGCGGGCGAGGGTGCCTACGCGTGCCGGCTCCGCGCGGCATCACGTTCCGGCGAGCTGCTTGGCGTAGCGCGCGTACGCGTCGTTCCAAGAGGCATATGCCTTCTCGTTCGCATGGCTCGGCACCTGGTACGTAGCGCGCAGGATCTCGCCAAGCTTGCTCGTGACCTTTTGGGCGCCGTAGATATTGAGATGGTCGCCTTTGTCGCAGGTATCGGTGGCCCAGTCGATCTCGACGCGCTGGCTGCCCATGTTGAGGTCGATGTAATCGATGCCCAGCTCGCCCGCTAGAAGCTGGGTGCGGTTATGGCGCGCCGTGTTCCAGTTCACCGTACTCGGCGTGCTCACGAGCACGAGCCTGGTGCCGTTATCACGGCAGATCCTCGCAATGCTGCGCAGGTACAGTTCGCTCAGGCGCGGCATCGGCGCCAGTTCATCGGTAGGGGCCATGTAGCCGGAAGGGTCTGCGGCAACTGTGTCTTTCTTGATGCGAAAGCCCTTGAGCTCGTGCGTCCAGGTGACCTGGGGCGAATAGACGAGGTCCTCCGCGCGCAGCTTCTTCCAGCGGTTGTGGTATTCGAACACCGGGAACTTGTCTTGGAGGGCGCGGTTGAGCGCGAACCCCGGTCGGAACGGGCGGAAGAGGCAGTTGGTTTCGAGGACCACGACCTTAGGATGCTGCTTGCTCAGCGCGCTCAACAGCAGGGAGCGGGTGAGCGGGAGTATCTGTCCGCTCGTGCCGCATACGTAGGAGGTGATGCCCTGTTCGCCCCAAAGCTGCAGGGGCGAGATGGAGCAAAACGACTCGGAGTCTCCCAGAACGAGGACGTCGATGCTGTCGCGCGGCTCGCCGAGCACGCCGTGGGCCTCGGGATCGCTCTGACCGAATTCGGCCTGGTTGTTCTTCGGCTGCACGATGCGCGACACCGCGGCAAGGAGGCCGCAGAGCACGATGCCGGTAACGACGAGACGAAGCGCGATGCGCATGTGCCGCGCCGCCTGCTGTTGGGTGCGCCCCGTGGCGGGCGTTGTTGCGTTATGAAGCATGGGACCTCCTATCAGCCGCTGTCGTGCCCGGCGGGACCTGTTGCCTGCCGGTACTGATGCTTGCTAGAACGATGCGTACATGGGGTCGACGGGAACATAGCCCGTTCCATAGGCGCCGAACACCACGATGGCAAGGATGAGGGCGCAGCCAAGTACCCAGCGCACGTTGAAGTTCTGCCACCAGGCGAGGGCGAAGCGGGTGGCTGCGGTGTTCGCGGTGGCTGCCGCCGGCATGCCCGCGTGTCCTGCCGGGGTGGCGGAGGCGGCAGGGTCGTGCTGGGCGCGCTCCCTCAGCAGTCCAACGACGAAGAGCACTGCGATCGCGATGCCGACGCAGGCAAAATCGGCGCCGTCCATACCGAGCTTGAGCACGGTGCCGTCGGCGAACGATGCGAGCGAGAACTGGCCAAAGAGCCGCCTCAGCATGCCGAGCGCCGCCCATCCGCCATCGGCGCGGAAGATGAGCTCTCCGCAAAAGACGATCGCGAGCGTGCGCGCGTGCTGGAAGGCGCGGTACGGGAGCGCCGAGCGGTCGATCCCCAGGCGCTCGCAGATGGACTGCGCGATCGGCTCAGCGAAGCCGCCGAGCCAGATGACCGCGAACCAGAACAGTCCGAACAACACGTACTGCCCGCCCGCGCCGTGCCAGAGGCCGTTGCCGAGCCACACGGCGAGGAGCGCCACGCCGCTCGCGGCCACCGGCCCCATGCGATTGCCCAGGAGATGCCGCGCCGAGGTGGTCAGGCGCTTCACCGGCTTGCTGAGCGATACGGGGTAGAACACGTAGTCGCGAAACCACGTGCCCAGGGTGATGTGCCAGCGCTGCCAGAATTCGGATGCGGTGCGCGAGAAGAAGGGCTGGCGGAAGTTCTCGGGCAGGCGCACGCCGAAGATGCGTCCCGTGCCCACCACGAAATCCATCGTGCCCGAGAAATCGCAGTACAGCTGGATGGTGTAGAGCACCGCGGCGAGGGCGATGATGCCGCCGTCGTAGGACTCATATGAGGCAAAGACGGTCTTCACCAGCAGATTCACCCGATCGGCAACGATAAGCTTCTTCGCCGCGCCCCAAAGGATGCGCTGGCTTCCCGATACGAGGTTCTCCCAGGTGATGCCGTGGCCCGCCCAGAGCGCTTGCGCCGTCTGGCCGTAGCGGCAGATGGGCCCCTCCATGATCTGGGGGAAGAACGCCATGAAGAGCGCCAAGCGGCACAGGTTGCGATCGGCGGTGACGCTCTGGCGATACACGTCCACGAGGTACGAGACGGCCTGCAGCGTGTAGAAGGAGATGCCGATGGGCGCCGCGATTGCCGCGGGTGCTGCCCAGCCGATCCCCAGGTGGGTGAGGAGCGGGGCGGCGAGCGGAGCGAGCAGGCGGTGCGCGAACACCACGTATTTGAAGGCGAAGAGCATTCCAAGGTTGACCGCCGCACCCGCCGCCATGATGAGGCGCATGCGCCTCGCATAGCTTTGCTTGACCGCCTTGCGGTTGGCGCCCGGAGCCCGCAGGGCCTCGCCGCGCTGCTTGATCTCGCGATCGAGCGCAAGGCCGCAGAGCCAGATGGTCACGGTCGACGCCAAAAGGAAGGCGAGCAGCTTTCCGCTGATGGCCCAGAAGGTGACATAGCTAGCGGCGAGAAGCACGGCCCAGCGCGCCCGGCGCGGCATGACCTGGTAGGCGACCGCCGTGCCGGGCAGGATGAGCCCGAGCATCGTCAAAGAGAAGTACGAAGTCATGAGAGCCCCGGCACCTCGCTAAAAGCCAGCTTCGCGCAGGCGCTGCACCATGTTCCACATGCCCTCGAGGGAGTTGAAGTTAGCGGGCACGATCTCCACGGCGGGGATGGTGATGTCGAAGGCATCCTCGAGCTCCGAGACGAGCGTGATGATGGTGAGCGAGTCGAGTTCGCGCGTGTCGACGAGGTCGTGGCGCGTGCGGTAATCGATACCGGGCTTGAGTTCGTTCAAGATGTCGAGAATTGCGTCCATGATGGTCCTTTCTTAGTTGTAGCCCAGCGCGCTTGTTGCGCCGGGGTGTTACCTGATGGGGAAGAGCGGGGTGTTGAGGATGTCGGTGCGCAGCCCGTCGCGCACGAGCGTGGGGGCGCCATGCCCGTCGACCATGATCACGCGCGGAAGATCGCGGCTCAAAAAGAGCGAGATGCCCTCGGTCATGCAGTAGGCGCCGGCGTTCTTGAAAGCGAGGATGCTACCCTGCTCGAGCCCGGAGAGGGGGAGCTGCTTGGCAAGGATGTCGTTTACCGTGCAGAGCGAGCCGCAGATGTTCCAGAGCTCTTCGTCTGCTGGAGCGGAATTCTCGTCATCGGCGCCAAGCAGGTGGCAGCACGGTTGCTTCATGGCCATGGATTGGCCGAAGTACACGAGCTGGTGCATGCCGCCGTCCACGATGGCATATCGCTGCCCCGCGTTCACCTTGGCGTCTACCACGCGCGTGAGGTAGGTACCGCATGAGGCGGTAAGGCTGCGGCCGAGCTCGAGCATGATGTGGCCCTGGAAGGACATGCCCTCGATAAGCGCGCTGAATTCCGCCAGAAACTCCTTTTCATCGAAGTCGTCGTGGGCGAAGTACGAGACGGGGAACCCGGGGCCAAACTCCAGCTCGGGCACGCGCCAACCGCAATCCTGCTCAAGCTCCTGAATGAACGCATCCAGGCCGCGGAGCTCGCGGGCAAGCCGCTTGAGGGAGTTCTTCTGCGTGCCGGAGAAGAACTGGAGCCCTGCAAGGCGCACGCGCCCGTTGTGGCGCAGGCGCGTGACCGCAGCCTTCACGTCGTCGCGCCCCATGCCAAATTGGTTACCGCTGGTGAGTCGCAGGAGCACCGGCACGCGTGCCGAGTGCGTGGCGGCTTGGTGCAGGACCAGGTCAAGCTGGGAGACCGACTCGATGGTGACGGCTGCGGGCGCCTGCCGTTCGCTCACGGCGCTCGATACGGTCTGGATGTCCTTATGCACGCCCGAGACCACGATCTTGTCGTGGGGCAGGCCGAGGGCGCGGCAGATGCGGTACTCGCCGGGCGAGCACACCTCGAGCCGGTCGACGAGGGGCTCGAGCGCGGGGAGAACGAAGGGGTTTGCCTTGATGGCGAAGCAGATGCCCATGCGAGCCGGCAGGGCCTCGCGCAGGTAGCGGACGCGCTGTACGAGCGCGCGGTCATCGAAGACGTAGAGCGGCGTGCCGAAGCGGTCGGCGAGTGCACGCAGTGCGGAATCGGTCATCAGATCTCCTCCTCATGAGACGGTTGTGCCGGGTCAAACTGTCTCTGAGACAGTTGTACCGGGGGAAAGTGTCACGCGTTGAGCAGCGCGCGGCGGTCGACCTTGCCGTTCTTGGTGAGCGGCATGCGCTCCACGCGCTCGATGCTTGCGGGTACCATGGGGCCGGGAAGCATCGAGCTCACGGCGCGGCGGAGCTCATCGATTTCGGCCGAGCCTTCGAAGAACGCATGGATGCGTTTGAAGCGCTCGTTATAGGCGCAGCGGCAGCGCTCGACACCGGGGCATCGCTCGAAGGCGGCGTCGATCTCTTCCAGCTCGATGCGGTGGCCCTGATGCTTGATCTGGTTGTCCGCCCGCCCGCTGAAGAAGAGCTCCCCGCCCTCGCCTATGCGCACGAGGTCTCCGGTGCGGTATACGGTTTCCGGCAACGCTCCGGGGATGGGGTTCGGCATGAATGCGCCCTCCGTGCGAGCGGGGTCGGCGTAGTAGCCGAGCGCGATGTTCGGGCCGCCCACATAGAGCTCCCCCACCTGTCCGGGCTCGCTAACGGGCTGCATGCCTTCGTCCAGCACCAGGATGCGGCGGTCGCCGAGCGGCTCGCCCAGGGGCAGGCCGTCAAGGTAGGCGCGGCTGCGATCCACGATGTGGTAGAGGCAGTTGCAGGTGATCTCGGTAGGCCCGTAGAGGTTCGCGAAGGTTGCCTCGGGCAGGTGCTCTAGCCAGCGTGCGAGATGCTTGCGCGGCATGACCTCGCCCGAGAACAGGACAAGGCGCACGCTCGGCAGCGGGGCGTGGTCGAGGCCGTGAAGGCTGCTCACGAGGCAGAGCGCGGCCACCGCCCAGGTCATGACCGTGACCTCGTGCTCGCGAAGGGCATCTACCAGCTGCGCGGGGGCGCTGAACAGCCTGCGCGGCAGCAAGACGATCGTGGCGCCTGTCGCGAGTGCGCCGTAGATGTCTTTGACCGAGACATCGAAGTCGAACGGCGCCTGGTTGCCGATGACGTCATCGTCGCGGATGCCGAAGGCTTCCACGAATGCATCGATGAACCCGCAGATGGAGCGATGGCTCACGGCCACACCCTTCGGTATGCCGGTCGACCCAGACGTGAAGAGCACGTAGGCGGGGTTGCTGCTCACCAAGGAGCGCGCGACGTTCTCAAGCGCCGCGCTATCGACCGTGTGCTGCAGCAGGTCATCCACGAGCGCTACGCTGCCTTCCGGAAAGATTGCTCGCGCGGCGGTTATGGTATCGGCGTTCGCGATCACGACCGGGCCGTTTTCTTCCGGCTTCCCATTCGCCAGGGTGGCATAGACATTTCTCGCTCGCTCTGCAGGCACGCTGGGATCGACCGGCACGTAGAAGCGGCCCGCCATGAGGGCACCGAGGAAGGAGGCGAGCATATCGATGCGCTTCTCCATGAAGACGACGACGGGCTGCGGCGCGGGCGCGTTAACGGAGCCCGCAGCGCGGATCCCCGGGTTGCCGGAGGCGTTTGATCGCGCGTCTGTAGCAAGAAGGCCTTGGGCGATGGCTCGGCTGCGCTCGAGCAGCTCGGCATAGGTGCAGGTGCCAAACTCGTCGATCGCTGCGGTCTTGCTCGGGAACAGCCGGGCAGATCGCTCAAGGTATTCGATCGGTGTATGCGCCGTCGTGTGCATTGCTTCCTCCAACTGGTCGGTTCGATGGGTTCCAGTATGGGAAGGGAAGCTTTAGCGCACCTGAACGCTTGCTAAAGGTTTCTTTAGGTTCGCGCGCACTGCGACCCCGCGCGCGGTCGGGCAGCCTTTGGGTTCGCGCGCAGCGGGTGCGCACCCGGTTCACGGAAGCCGGCCGCGCGCAGCGTTTACCACGACCGCCGCGACGATGAAGCCGAGCATCGCACGGAAGTTGGTCGCGCAGCGTTCACTCCTCCGCGCAGCGGGGCAGTTCGATCACGAACTCCGTAGCGCACGGGTGGGGAGGGTTCGGGGAAAGCGTGAGCGTGCCGCCCATGAGCTCGGCGGCGCGCCGCGCGATGGTGAGGCCCAAGCCGGTTCCCCCGTTGGTGGAGCGTGCGGCGTTTTCGGTCACAAAGGGGTCGAAGGCGTGCGAGGCAATGTGGTCGGGGATTCCCGTGCCGGTGTCGGCTACCCGCACGCGCACGAGGCCGCGCCCGGTGTCGACCTCGCAGGCGAGATAGATGCTTGTGCCCGAAGGGTTGTGGGCGCAAGCATTGCTGATGAGGTTCATGAGCAGCCGATGGAAGAGCTGCCGGTCTATGCAGGCGATGGGCTCGGCGCTGCTCGTCGCCATGCCAGGGTTCTCGTCACCCTGTGCGGCCTGCGCGAGCGATGTCCCTTCGGGAACTACGAAGAGCGAACATCCTGCCTGCTCTACCTGAGCCTCCGCCTCACGCGCCACCGAGCGCACCAGCTCGTCTACGCGCCATGGCTCGAGGTTCGGGGCGTATTCGGGGTGCTCCATCTTCGCATAGGCGAAGAGCGTGTCGATGAGCTCGCTTGCGGCAAGCGCCTTCTCTCCGATGATGCGGTGGTAGTCTTGCTCCTTTTCCGGCGGAACGCGCCCGTCGCGGAAGGCCTGTGCGTACCCGTAGATCACGGTGAGCGGCGTCTTGAGGTCGTGTGAGATGTTGGCGATGATGCGCTGGCTGTCCTCGCGCGCCTCGCGCAGCTCGTCCATGAGGTCGGTGAAGTTGTCGTAGATGGGCACGAGCTCGGTGGGAACGTCGGTCGCCGCGTCCACTTGCTCGTCTCCGCGACGGTAGGCGTTGATCGCGCGGTCCAGTGGGCGCGTCGCACGTTTCGCGACGCCCACCAGGTACCATGCGCAGCCAATGGTGATGACGAGCGTCACGGGGGTAGCAAGGAGCGGCAGGCGGTTGGCTTCGTCTATGACTTGCTGGTAGCGAATGTCGCTCATGAGCGGGGCGGCCAGCACGAGAATGCGCTCTTCGCCGTCTACGGTCTGGTAGCTCACGCGCTCCACAGACATCTGCGCACTGTAGACGCCCTGCAGGAAGTCGAATTCGCGCTGCGTGAGCGCGCCGCGATCGGCGAATAGATCGCCGGCCACCACGGTTAGGTTTTCGTCGAGCTCACACCACGCCGTGATGCGTTTGGTGAACCCGTCTTCGAGGCTGTAGGTGCACTGCACGATGCGGTAGTGCAGGCCGTCGACGGTGCTTTGCTGGAACACCTCGTAGAAGCTCTGCTCATCGTATTCGCTGATGAGGTCGAGGTCGGAGGCATGGATCTTCTCCGCTGCCCGTGCGCTCGATGCGTAGAGCCGCGTGCCGTCGCCGTCGAAGATGACGATCCTGCAGTGCTCGAGCGCTTGCGTCTGCAGCGCATCGAAGCGGTCATGCTCCAGATCGTCGGCATACGTCAGCACGGTTTCCATGGAGGGAAAGGCGCTGTCGAACAGATTCTCGCTAGCGCGGTTGATGCTCCAGAGCACGAGTGCTAGGAGCGCTGCGTAGACGATAAGGCCGGCGAGGCAGCGCACGGCGATGCTCTTGCGCAGACGATGCAAGGGACTGCGGGAAGAGGGCGTGTGTTCGAATTCGCTAGCCATCGATCTTATATCCCATACCGCGGATGGTCTTGATGTATGCCGGCCGCAGCGGGTCGTCTTCCAGCTTGGCGCGGATGTTGGAGACATGAACCATCACGCTTGCCTCGCTGCCAGCAAAGCTCTCCCCGTTGATGCATGCATAGAGCTGGGCTTTGCTGAAAACGCGACCAGGGGCGGCCATGAAGGTTGCCATGATCTTGAGCTCGGCGGCGGTGAGCGGAATCGGCGTGCCGCCTTTGAAGAGCTCGAGCCGTTCGGTGTCAAAGGCGAGGTCGCCCACGCGAAGCACATGCGCGCCGTCTTGCGAGGGGGTTGAAGGCGCGGGGGTGCTCTCTGCAGTCGCGCGATCGCTGGGACAAGAGGTGTCTGGTCCTGGAAGGGATGCCTCGCCTTCCGATGGTGCGGTAGCACACGCCTCATCTGCGGCGGGGGCGGTGCGGCCGGCTGCGGCGAGGGCGTCGGCAACATCGGTGGCCCGGCGGCGCAGGAGGGCGCGAATCTGCGCCGTGACCTCGAGCGGGTTGAAGGGCTTCGCGATGAATCCATCCGCCCCGGCGTCAAGCCCCACAATCTTGTCGGCAGCCTGCGTGCGAGCTGAGATGATGATGGCGGGGATATTGTTCGTGGCGCGGAGGGCCTTGATGAAGTCGTAGCCGTTCATGCGCGGCATCATGATGTCGACAAGCGCGATATCGGCAGGGTGCTGTCGAAGTTGCTCGAGAGCATCTTCCCCATTTTCAGCAGTGACGACGTCGTACCCGCTGCCGGTTAGATAGAGCGACAGCAGCTCGACGATATCCTGGTCGTCTTCTACGATCAAGACTGTTTCTGCCGTGGTTTAGCCCCCTTCCGTTTATCGGTACCCTCTCGATTCTACGGTGAACCGCTGCCCTGCATGGGCTTTCCACAGCAGTGAAGCCTGGCTTAAGCGGCCGTGAAGAATCCATGGGGCGATGGGCGGCGCGGCTTGTCAGCCCTGCCCGGCGACGGGCGACGAAGGTGCCGAGGAAGCCGACTACCTTTTCCATGCGCCGCGCTATACTCAAAAGCCATGATTAAGTGAGGTATGGCATGGTACAGGCGAAAGAACCTAACATTGTTGGCTCGGGTGCAGACTACAAGCTTTCCGATGTGCGGGAGCCGAGCGAGCGCCCCAAGTTTGGCGCGTTGCCGCATACGGTAGGCGTGGTGTTCGAGGGTGGCGGTTTTCGCGGCCACTATACCGAGGGCGTGTTCGACGTATGGCTCGAGGAGGGCATAGGGGCCACGCATACGGTGGGAGTTTCCGCGGGCGCGACCTTCGGGTGCAATTTCAAGTCGTGCCAGTTGAGGCGCGCGGTTCGCTATAACAAAAGGTTCTGCAACGATCCCCGCTATGCAGGCATGAGAAGCTTGCTTACCACGGGGAACCTCTTCAATCGAGAGTTCGCCTTCGGGCGCCTCCCTTGGGAGCTCGATGTGTTCGACGTGGGAACCTATGCTGCTAACCCCATGCGATTCACCGTGGTGGCGACCGATATCCAAACCGGCGAGCCGGTGTACCACGACGTGAACCGCGGTGATGAGGAGGACGTGGAGTGGATGCGCGCCTCGTCGGCGATTCCGGCGCTCTCTCGCCCCGTTGAGCTGGAAGGGCGGTTGCTGCTCGATGGCGGAACGGCCGATTCCGTTCCTTTCCGCTGGATGCTCGATCAGGGCTACGACCGCTGCGTGGTGGTGTGTACGCAGCCCGAGGGGTATCGGAAGGAGCCCAACGGCCTCATGCCCGCGCTGCGCGTGCTGCTGCGCCGGTATCCCAAGCTGGTTGAGCTTCTGGCCAACCGCCATGAGCGCTACAACGCGCAACTCGACGAGCTCGCGCGATTGGAGCGCGAGGGCAAGGTGTTCGTGATTCGGCCGAGCGAATCGGTCAAGACGCCGCTCTCGGTGAAGGATCCGGCGATTCTCGACCGCGTGTACCAGGTCGGCCGCCGCGACGGCAAGGCTACGCTCGACGCGCTGCGCTCGTACCTCGGGATGTGACAGGGAGACAGTTGTGCCGGGTTAAACTGTCTCACCCAATCACTGACGGCGTTGCTGGGCGGCATCCGCCGTTGCTCTTCTGCGCCGGGCGACATTCGGACATGTTGGCCGCCTTCGGGCAACATTTGGACATTCGAGGGCCCTGTTCCGTCTGAATCTCGCCCGAGAACGCCGGCCGTGTCCGAATTCCGCCCGAGAATGGCAAAACGTCCGGTGCGCGCCCGAATCCTGCCCGACAACACAGGCGATGTCCCAATCCGGCCCGGGAACGGCAGGCGTGCCGGGTTCGTCCGAATCGCGCCTGAACGCACGGGGAGACCTTAACCGCCCGGCGACCTTAACCGCCCGCGACGTGCGGCGTTCGTGACGGACAGGTGCGGTTCATCTGCTCGTCTACATGAGCTTCGTTAGCTCTCCGGGCGCGCCGCATTCTTCTGTCCGCATGCCGGGGTAGACTGATTCCAGTAAAAGGAACCATGGGTGCAGGCGTCTTTGGAAGAAAGGTCCGTTTATGAACGAGATAAAGTGCCCCCAGTGCGGTACGGTGTTCCAGGTAGACGAACAAGGGTATGCAGATATCGCGCGCCAGGTGCGCGACCAGGAGTTCTCGCGTCAGCTCGCTGAGCGCGAGCGCATCATGGAGCGTGAGCGTGCGGCAGCGGTGGAGCTTGCAGAGCAGAAGGCCGAGCGCCAGCTTCAGGAAACGGTTTCGGGGCGCGATGCGCGCATCGCCGAGCTCGAGGCGCAGCTTGCATCCGCGGCGAACGAGCGCGGGCTCGCTGAGGAGCGCGCCGCGGCGCAGGCGCAGCGAGATGCTCAGCAGCAGCTGTCAGAGCTCGAGCGCACGTGCGACGAGCTTCGGGCGAAGTTGGCTCAGCAAGAGACGGAGGCGGAGCTCTCCCAAGCGCAGGCAGCTCGGCGTCTTCAGGAGGATATCGCCGCTCGCGACGCCGAGATCGCTCGGCTCAAGGCCCAGGCCGAGGCATCTGCCCAACAGCAGGCGGTTGCGCTTGAGAACGCGCGCGCTGCGACACGCGAGGAGCTTTCCCAGGGCATTGCTGCCAAGGATGCCGAGATTTCCAAGCTCAGGCAGCAGATTGCCGCCGATGCGGCGAAGCAGGAGCTTGCCGTGGCGCAGGCGGTTACGGCGGCGGAGCGCGAGCGCGACGAGGCGCGCGCGGCACTTGCGAGCGAGCGCGCGCTTCACGATAGCGAGCGCCAGCAGCTCGAGGCCTCGCACGCGCTTGAGCTTGAGCAATCCAAGAAGGCGAGCGATGCGCTCATTCGCTACAAGGATGAGGAAATCGAGCGCCTGCGCGACATGAAGGTGCGCCTGTCTACCAAGATGGTGGGCGAGACGCTCGAGCAGCACTGCGAGACCGAGTTCAACCGCCTGCGCATGACGGCCTTCCCGCACGCGTACTTCGAGAAAGACAACGACGCTGTTGAGGGCGAGGACGGTTCGCGCCGCTCCAAGGGCGATTTCATCTTCCGCGAGTGCGACGATGACGGCAACGAGATCATATCCATCATGTTCGAGATGAAGAACGAAAACGATGCCACGGCCACCAAACATAAGAACGAGGACTTCTTCAAGAAGCTCGATGCGGACCGCACGAAGAAGAAGTGCGAGTACGCGGTGCTGGTGAGCCTGCTGGAACCGGAGAGCGAGCTTTACAACACGGGTATCGTGGATGTGAGCTACCGCTACGAAAAGATGTACGTGATCCGCCCGCAGTTCTTCATCCCGCTCATCACGCTTCTGCGCAACGCCGCCATGAACGCGCTTGCCTACAAGCAGGAGCTCGCTATCATGCGGCAGCAGAACGTGGACGTGACCAATTTCGAATCGAAGCTGGAGGCGTTCCAGGAAGGGTTCTCGCGCAACTTCGAGCTGGCGAACCGCAAGTTCCAGACGGCGATCGAGGAGATTGACAAGACCATTAGCCATCTGCAGAAGACCAAAGAGGCACTGCTCTCGAGCGATCGCAACCTGCGCCTAGCGAACGACAAGGCGCAGGGCCTCACCATCAAAAAGCTCACGCGCGGCAACCCTACCATGAAGGCCGCCTTCGAGGAGGCGCGCATCGCCGAAGCTGCCGAGAGGGACGACGCAGAGGCGTAGCCGTGAGACAGTTGTGAGACAGTTGTGCCGGGTTAAACTGTCTCATTCAGGCATGACGATTATGAGACAGTTTAACCCGGCACAACTGTCTCGCTACGGGTGCGATGCTGGCGCAGAGGACGAAGAATGTCGATGCCGCGCGAGGCGGAGCGTCGGGCGTTCGGCCTGTGGCCCGCCTCTCGGGCGGATCCTATGACAGCGAACCTCCGAAGGTGGGGATCGCGACGATTAGGGCGATGAGGCTCGCGCCCCAGATGATTCCGCCTACAGCCATGAGCACCTTTGCCCAGAGCGGGATGGGACGCATCGTCATGCGTCCGCCCGCGGCAAAGCAGATGGCAAGGCCGATGCCGAGGCCAATCATCGAGAGGCCTTCGATGAGCGAGAACGCGGGCAGGTCCGCAGCGGCGATATGCTCGTAGTGGTAGCTGTGAAGCAGGCTCACGTCGCCAGTCGCGATCATATAGACGCCGGGCACGATGCAAACGAGGCCGATGATTGCGCCTAGGACGACGCCGCCTCCGGTATTGAGGCCGATGTGAAGCCCACGCCCTCCATGTGCCTTTTCCTCGCTTGAAGGGAACGAGAAGAGCGAGCCGTTATGCCTGATGATGGAAATAAGGTTGATTGCGATACCGGCGACGAGCAGCACGATGCCCGCAACGCCTGCCCAGACTCCAAAGAAATCCGAAAGCCCCATGAGTGCGCAGCCCACACCGGTCACGATGAGTCCGGCGCCCGATTCGCGCGCAAGCGCCGGGCGGTCCGCGAGCGGGGTGGTCGCATAATGATAGCTATGCAGAAGTGAGGGGTTGCCTGTTACGACCATATACGCGCCGAGCCCAGCGCAAAGCAGCCCGCACCCCGCTGCAACGATGATTCCGATCAGAGACTCGTCCATGTTGGCCTCCTCCACTATGGAATAACGGCATTGTGCCGCGATTCGCGCGCGATTATACACCTGCTTTCTTTTTCAACGCTAGAGCATGTGGGCGCGGGGGCGAGGTTCGCATCGACAAGGGCCTCGCGCTGTCTTCCGGCGTGGGGCGCGATTGAAAGGGGCGAGGGAGCGAGGGGCGCGGCGGAAAGCACGCGGCGGAAGGAGCGTGGGGCCCACCGGGCGAGCGTCGCGCGCGGCGGAAGGAGCGAGGAGGGCTCGGTGAAATGGGAGCAAGGGGCACGCGACGGAGAGCCGGTGGGGGTGAGCGGCGTGGCCTGCTCCCGGTTGCCGGGAAGCACGCATATCTGCCATGCGTCTTTCCGCGCTATTCATATCCTTCGCGCTGCGAAGGAATGGCTCACGTATAATGGCAGCATCATCAGCCATATATGAGGGGGAGCGATGGGCGGATTCTTTGGCGCGGTTTCGAAGCGCGATGTGGTGCTGGACGTCTTTTTCGGCGTGGACTACCACTCTCACCTGGGCACGCGCCGTGCGGGCATGGTCTTTTGCGAGGGCACGGGCGGCTTCCAGAAGGAGATTCACTCCATCGAGAACACGCCGTTCCGCTCTCGCTTCGATAAGGATCTGGAGCGCTTCCACGGCACGAGCGGCATCGGCTGCATTTCCGATACCGACCCCCAGCCCTTGCTCGTTCGCGGCCGCCACGGCACCTTTGCCATCACGACGGTCGGTGCCATCACCAACGCCGACGAGCTCATCGAGCGGTATTTCGAGCAGGGCGGCGCGCAGTTCATGGCAATGAGCTCCGGTGCAGTCAATCACACCGAGCTCGTCGCGGCGCTCATCAACCAGAAAGACGACCTGGTCGAGGGCATCGTTTTTGCGCAGAAGGCCATTCAGGGGTCGCTCACGCTGCTCGTCATGACGGAGGATGGCGTCGTGTACGCTGCACGCGACCGCATGGGCCGCCTGCCGGTGCTGATCGGCCGCGATATCGAGGGCCAGGGTTACTGCATCTCGTTCGAGTCCTTCGTCTACCACAAGCTCGGGTATGAGGATGAGTGCGAGCTCGGTCCCGGCGAGATCATGCGCGTGACGAGCGATGGCTACGAGAGCCTCGTGGCGCCGGGCGACCAGATGAAGATCTGTGCGTTCCTGTGGGTGTACTACGGATACCCCAATTCGAACTACGAGGGCATGAACGTCGAGGTCATGCGCTATCGAAACGGCCATATCATGGCGCGCGACGAGGCTATGGCGGGAACGCTGCCCGAGGTTGACTATGTGGCGGGCGTGCCGGATTCCGGTTTGCCGCATGCCATCGGTTACGCTAACGAGTGCGGCGCCACCTTCGCGCGGCCGTTCATCAAGTACACGCCCACGTGGTCGCGCTCGTTCATGCCGACCAACCAGGAGGTGCGCGACCGCATCGCCGAGATGAAGCAGATCCCCGTACCGGAGCTTATCCGCGACAAGCGCTTGCTGCTTGTCGACGATTCCATCGTGCGCGGAACGCAGCTGGGAAAGACCGTCGACTTCCTGTACGAGGCCGGTGCCGCCGAGGTGCACATGCGCTCAGCGTGCCCGCCGATCATGTTTAGCTGCAAATATCTGAGCTTCTCGCGCGGCAAGAGCGACCAAGACCTTATCGCCCGCCGCGTGGTGCGCGAGCTTGAGGGGCCGGAGGGCGATGAGCACCTCGACGAATACGCCGACAGCTCGACCGAGCGCGGCAAGTGCATGCTTAAGCGCATCTGCGAGCAGCTCGGCTTCGATTCCCTGGGCTACCAGAGTCTGCCCGGCATGCTCGAGGCCATCGGCATCGACCCCGCGCAGGTATGCACCTACTGTTGGGACGGCCGCGAGTAGTTCGCTTGCCGCCGGGTTGGTTTGAGTAGCGTATCCACCGGGGGTTGCAGCGGGTGGCGCGCCTGCTGCCGGGATTGCAGCGGGCGACGTGCCTGCCACCGGGGCGGTCGCGAACAGCGCTTCTGCCGCTGGAATTGGCCCGAGCGGGTTTAGAGAGCAAGGGGTAATTCACCTTTGAGGGCGTTTGTTGCATTGGAGTTGCCTGAGCCGTTTGCGGGCGAGGTGTCCGCACTGGCCCGGCAGCTCCGGCCTGCTGTTGCCGGGCGATTCATGAAGCCAGAGACCTACCATCTGACCTTGGCGTTTTTGGGAGAGATTGGTGAGCCGGAAGCGGCTCGTGCTATTAGCGCGCTTGACGAGGTATGCGAGCGCTGCGGGGCGGTGCGGCTTTCTGCGGATGGTTTGGGCACCTTCGGCCGCCCACATGACGCGACGCTCTGGCTGGGCATTGCGCTAACCGAGGAGCTTCGCGCTTTAGCCGAGGCGGTTCGCTCGGGACTCGAAGAGCGGGGCATCGCCTACGACCGCAAGGCGTTTCGACCGCATATTACGCTGGCGCGTCGCGCCCGGCTGCCTCAAGGTGACTTGCCGGAGTTAGTGTTTCCGGATCCGGAACGTGCCTATCGGGTAGCGCTTTTTAAGAGCGAGTTGAGCCAAGAGGGCGCTTCGTATAAAGAGCTATATCACATAGATTTGGGATAGCGGATCGTACTGCTGGGCAGGTTCGTCGCCATGGCGGCGCACGACCGTTGTACTACGGGCGTGCTCGCTGTTGCGTACGAGCCTGGTCGTTGCGCTGTCGCACGTACCACCGTTATGAGAGATCGCGCCCGGTGCGCCGCAGGTCGTGTGGGCCGTTATGAGAGATCGCGCCCGGTGCGCCGCAGGCCGTGCCCGCCGCTATTGGGCGCTGCCCGTTGAGCGCCGCATGCACTTGCCGCTGGGAGCTGGCTGTGGCGATTGGCGGCGTTTGATTGCGATGGCTTTACCGTATCGCGGCAGCCTTAGACTGTTTCGGTTGATTTGGAAGAGGAATTGGCTAAAAATGTCGATTTCTGGCGATTGATGCTCTGTGCACGGGGCTTTATCGAGATTAATTGCTGTGAAAACTCCCGCGAAGGGTCTCCGCAGCGGCTTTTTGGCCCAAATTGCATGCCCGCGCGCCTTTGCCAGCGCCGAAAATCGACAAAGTTATCCAGTTTTGCGAACTGTTTCAAGAATTCCTCAGCGAAATGAGTCGCTTTCAATCTAGCGGCATTGCTTCGGCTGCGGGTTGATGCGTCTCAGTCCGGGAATTGTTCAAAAAGCATGGAGTCTGCGTGCTCAGAGCTACAGGTTCAATATAAATTGAACTTTAAACCTAATGTTATGGCATACTTACCAAAAGAGTTCAATCTAAATTGAACTAAAGGAGGGCAAATGGCGCGCCAAGAGGCGTTTTCCGCACGGCTGATCGAGGCGATGTCCCGCGCCGGAATGAAACAGGCGGATGTAATTCATGCTGCTTCCAAGTATGGCGGCAGGCTTGGAAAAAGCCAGGTCAGCCAATATGTAAGTGGGAAGACCGTGCCGCGTCGCAATGTCATGGCGCTGCTTGCGCAGGTTCTCGGCGTGCGCGAAGTGTGGCTGGCAGATGGCATGGACCCCATGGTTGACGAAAGCCATTCGGCGAACGACGCCAATTCGGTAACGCGCGGGGCTTGGCAGGAATCCGCTTCGGGTCCAGCTAAGATGGGCGACGTTAACGAGGCTCCCGCGCCTGCGGATGATGTGACGCGAGCTTCCGCGCGGCCTGCGGCCGCCAGCAACTCCTTCACATCCAACCCGAAAAGGAGCGCATCCATGCGTGAGTTCAAAAAGTCTACCAAGCTCGATAACGTTCTCTACGATGTTCGCGGCCCCGTGGCCGACGAGGCCGCCCGAATGGAGTCGGAAGGCCTGCGTATCTTGAAGCTCAACATCGGCAATCCGGCCCCCTTTGGTTTCCGCACGCCGGACGAGGTCGTAACCGACATGCGCCAGCAGCTGCCCGACTGCGAGGGCTACTCGGATTCGCGCGGGCTCTTCTCTGCGCGCAAGGCCATCATGCAGTACGCGCAGATCAAGAACCTGCCCAACGTGGGTATGGAGGACATCTACACCGGCAATGGCGTCTCCGAACTCATCCAGCTCACCATGAATGCGCTGCTCGACAACGGTGACGAGATCCTCATTCCCAGCCCCGACTATCCGCTTTGGACCGCGTGCGCCACGCTCGCCGGTGGCGTGCCGGTGCATTATGTGTGCGACGAGCAGGCCGAGTGGTGCCCCGACATTGCAGATATGGAGGCTAAGGTTACCGAGCGCACCAAAGCCATCGTCATCATCAATCCCAACAACCCCACGGGCGCCGTCTACCCGCGCGAGATTTTGGAGCAGATTGTCGAGATTGCCCGCCGCCACCAGCTCATGATTCTCTCCGACGAGATTTACGACCGCCTTTGCATGGATGGTTACGAGCACATCTCCATCGCCTCGCTTGCGCCCGATCTTCCGTGTGTAACTTTCTCCGGTTTGTCGAAAAGCCATATGATCGCAGGTTATCGCATTGGATGGATGGTGCTCTCGGGCAACAAGCGCTGCATGCGCGACTTCATCTATGGTATCAACATGCTTTCCAACATGCGCCTGTGCTCAAACGTGCCCGCGCAGTCCATCGTGCAGACGGCGCTCGGAGGCCACCAGAGCGTGACGAGCTACATCGTGCCGGGCGGCCGCGTGTACGAGCAGCGCAACTACGTGTACGAGGCGTTGAACGCCATCGATGGCATCACCGCGGTAAAGCCCAAGGCCGCGTTCTACATCTTCCCCAAGATGGATGTCAAGAAGTTCAATATTACCGACGACGAGCAGTTCGCGCTCGACCTGCTGCACCAGAAGCGCATCCTCATCACGCGCGGCGGCGGCTTTAATTGGGACAAGCCCGACCATTTCCGCATCGTGTACCTGCCGCGTATGGAGGTGCTGCGCGAGGCGATGACGGACCTTGCCGACTTCTTTGAGCATTACCGCCAGCATTAGACGAGAATGGGGCACAATAGGGCGGAGGTCCGACGCCTGTCCGTGCTTGCCGTGAGGGAGGCCGGTGTCCGTGCGCGTTAGCCTGGCCGGTGCCCGTGCGCCTGCCGGGAGGCTCGGCGGTCTTGGCTTCGCAGCTGAGCGGGATCGGGCTCTTCGGCTTGGCCGACGGGCGTGTTCCCGGGGCGCTTCGGACCGAGCCAGTCATTGTGCCGTATGTGTTATGAGGAGTGACCATGCCTGACAAGCGCAACGATGTCATTACCTGGGACGAGTTCTTCATGCGTGTGGCGGTGGCTGCGCAGCTGCGGAGCAAGGATCCAAACACGCAGGTCGGGGCGTGCATCGCCGACACGAACCACCGCATCCTTTCGGTGGGGTACAATGGAACTCCGTCCGCGCTGAACGACGACGACTTCCCGTGGGGCGTGAGCGACGATCCGTTGCTGGACAAGCACAGCTATGTGGTGCATGCCGAGGCAAACGCCGTGCTCAACTACCGCGGGTCGCTCAAAGACCTCAACCACGCGACCATCTACGTCACGTTGTTCCCGTGCCATGAGTGCGCGAAGATCCTCGCGCAGGTGGGCATCGGCGAGGTCGTGTACCTAAGCGACAAATACGACGGCACCGAGAGCAACCAGATTTCCAAGCGGATCTTAGATTCCTGCGGCATCTCGTATCGCGGGATGAACTTGCAGAACTGAGGGCGAATCTCTGGCCTAGGATGTTCTTCTAGAAAATTGTGGGCGATCGCTTCGGATAGCCCTTGCTCATCGCCTCGCGGTCGATTCTGGCTGCGTGAATCGATTGTTCGTTCCACTTTTGGGAATATCTTTTCGGAGCCGTCGAAAGCGCTGCCTGCTGCTAGGAAATCCGCAGGATTCGAACGCTCCTTCGCGTGCGTACGGGCACATCCTGAAAAAGATATTCCCAAAAGTGGAACGACTATCTTGTGCCGGGTCGTTTGGGGCTATGGATTGCGCCGGCCGCTACCTGTTCCACGGGAGTCAGGCGGCGGGCGGCCGATATTGCCTGCTGAACGGTGCCGACTTTACCAACCCATGACATGCCTTTAACCGTTTTGCGCGTAGAGCGGGGTAGGGTGTAGGCATGCAGGGCGTGCGGCGGGCATTGCGCCCTATGCACGAACGGTAGGAAAGGTGAGGCACCATGGAGACGCTGCAGGCTGTAATCGGGAAGCGCGACAGCGAGTTTACCGGGCTCAAGGGCCAGCTCCTACGCTATCTGGGCACCGCGTTCTTCTTTACGGTGTTCGGCCTGCTTCTTGTTGCGGCGGGTGAGCGGCACCATGTGATCGCGGTGGCGACCGAGCCCCTTTCCGACCTGTTCTTTGCGTGCGCGATCTCGCTATACCCGGTATGCACATGCTGGTCGCACCTCGCGCGCATGTCGCATGCCTATCGTGCGGGAGGTGCTTTTGAGCTGGCGGGGATCGTCCTCGCGCTCTATGGCCGTGAGGGCGCTGCGCGTGCTGAGGCGGAGCAGGGGTCTATGCTCGAAAGCGCTGAGCTTGTTGCTGCGATGCGCGAGGAGGGTGCCAGTGCGGTGATCGCGCGCTTTGGCCGCGACCGCACGTACCGCATGTGCCAGGCTATCTATCTGGCTGGAATCGTGGGGCTTGGCATCGTATTCGTAGCGATGCTTGCGATTGCTCCGTTCTAGAGGGCTGCGCTTCTTTTCGAACTTGTCGGTGCTCGCTAGGATTTCACTTAGGGGGCGGCATGGCGGCGGCCCGTCTTTGCGAGCTGATGTCTGGGCGCGGAAGAGTGCCTTACCGTTGCCTGCCCCTCTCGATTGTCCGGCTTTCGTGTACACGAAGTTTTTCCTGCGAATATGGCCGCGGCGACCTCTACACTTGGGTGCGCAGCAACGACGCTGCCCAGCCGAAAGGCTGCTTTGAGTGATGGGCGAGATGCAATGGCGCCCAAGAGAGCCCGGAAGGGCGTAGGAGGAACGCATGTCTGAGTACAGCGAAAACGAGAACATGGTAGAGAACGAAATTATCGAAGAGGTCGAGGCCGCCGCTGCCGTTGAGGCGGAGGAGCTTGAGGCTGATGCCACCGAGGCCGTGGAGAGCATCGAGGCAAACGAAGCGGCTGAGGAGTCTGAAGGGGTCGTAGCCGAGGTTGCCGAGGAGCTCCAGGTTGAGAAGCCTGCGGAGGAGAAGCCGGTGGGGCCTGCAAACGAGGACCTCGATGATCTGCTGTTTGATAAGGTGAACCGCGCTGCTCGCCTGCTGCGTAACCGCAAGTCCGCGCTGGCCGAGGAGGCCGAGGCGGAGGCCGAGCGCACCAAGGACCTGGTTCGCGCGCTGCACCTGCTCGAGCTCAAGCCCAAGATGGAAGAGAAGGAGATGGCCGACCTTCTGGGCATGCGCCTTCGCGCCCTCAATGAGCTGCTGATTGAGGCGGAAAAGCAGGATATCGTGGGCCGTATCGAGCCCGAGGATGGCGACATGCGCCATATCGTGGTCTTCGCAGGCGAGGATGCCGTGGCGATGGCCGAGGCGCGCGGCAACAAGCGCAAGAAGCTCGTTCCTCAGCTTTCCGCTGAGAGTGCGCGCGAGCTGCTTTCCCTGCTCGACGAGGTAATCAATCCGCTCGTGGAGATGGGTTGCGAGAACGATCGCACGCATGGTGGTCGCGACGAGCGCGGTGGTTCGCGCGGCGGCGACCGCGGTGGCCGTGGCGGCTTTGGTGGCCGTGACGACCGCGGCGGACGCGGTGGCTTTGGCGGCGACCGC
>NZ_HE978575.1:502090-590603 GCF_000311845.1 Enorma massiliensis phI
GTTCGCGCGGCGGCTTCGGCGGGCGCGGCGGAGATCGCGGCGGACGCGGTGGCTTCGGTGGAGACCGTGGGGGCCGTGGCGGCTTTGGTGGCCGTGACGACCGCGGCGGACGCGGTGGCTTCGGCGGCGGGCGCGGCGGAGATCGCGGTGGCCGTGGCGGCTTCGGCGGCGGACGCGGCGGCTTTGGTGGCCGTGACGACCGCGGCGGCCGTGGTGGCTTCGGCGGACGCGGCGGTTACCGCGGGTAAGTTCTGCACGGTATCCAAGCTTGCGCAGCACGATGGGGAGGCGTCCAACTGGATGCCTCCCTTTTTCGTACACGGTGCGCGCTAGGCTTCCATGCTCTCAGGGAAGATGCTATGGACAACTGGGGGATTGCTCGCTCGATTGCATAGATTTCGCAGTGATAGATCACTCGTGACGGTTATCAACGGTTATTTCTCGACTCATTGAGTAGACGATAAGTCCGCAAGCTCTTGACCTGCATCTTTTATAGTACATTCCTCGTGTCTACTCGGTGTGTCCAAATATAACCGTTGATATCCGTTGCGAATGGCGTTACAAGGGTCTTTGAACCAAAATGAGGGGCCGTTCTTTCGAGCGACCCCTCAAAACAACTAAGCTGTTTTCGTACGGTTTAGCCGAAGTAGCGCTTCAGCAGGCCGGCGAACGCCTTGCCGTGACGAGCCTCATCGCGGGCCATCTCATGCACGGTGTCGTGGATGGCATCGAGGCCGGCGGCCTTGGCGCGCTTGGCGAGGTCGAACTTGCCGGCGGTGGCGCCGTTCTCGGCCTCAACGCGCATCTCGAGGTTCTTCTTGGTGGAGTCGGTCACGACCTCGCCCAGGAGCTCGGCGAACTTAGCGGCGTGCTCGGCCTCCTCGTAGGCAGCCTTCTCCCAGTACAGGCCGATCTCGGGATAGCCCTCGCGATGGGCAACGCGGGCCATGGCCAGGTACATGCCCACCTCGGAGCACTCGCCCTCGAAGTTGGCGCGGAGGTCGTTCACGATATCCTCGGAGACCTCGGGGAGCTTGCCAACGCCCACGATGTGCTCGGCGGCCCAGGTCATCTCGGTCTCGGACTGCTTGATGAAACGGTCGCCAGAGACGCCGCACTGCGGGCACTTGAAATCAGCGGGCAGCTCCTCGCCGTCGAACTCCTCAACATAACCGCAAACGGGGCAAACGAACTTCATGGTGTACTCCTTCTTTTGCAGGCGATGCGCGTCGACCCAAGTTTCCCCTCTGTGGGACGGTGCGCGGTACATCTCGATTATGACAAAATGTTGCTTGGATTGCTTCATATTGAGATTGATTCTCAAAAGTACGCATGACCTCCACAGTAAGTTTAATGCGGAGAACTCGGATGCGTCGTGCGTGTTGGCTATCGCGTGTTGGCGTCTCACACGCTCGCAGGTGACTAACAGCCTTCTTCAGTTCGGTACAAGTTGATACGCTCTATGATGAACGAGCTGTATTACAGTACGGGTAGGGGGTGGGGAATGATTCCGGACTTCGATAACGATGGCAGAATCGAGCAATGGGAGGGCACTGCTGCCGATGCATGGCAAAAGCATGCGCGGGGACGGTTGCGGGGCGATGGGTCCAACGTGCCGACTGTCTCCGCAACCTCGAATGGGGGCAGCTTCTCCAGTCGTAGGGGCGAGGCTCGCAGTTCAAGTGCTTCAGGATGTGGATGCGACAATGTTGTGCTTGGGTGTGGGCTTATTATTGGCGTGCTGCTCGCGCTGGCGATCGTAATCGTTGTTTTCGTCAATGCATTTATATAGGGTGGCTCACATAGGAGTAGCCCACGTGTCCTTTTATGAGCGGTGGTTTGAAGATCCGTTGCGTGGGCGGTGCAGACGCTCTGTGTCTTCGCACCGCCCGCTGTGAAAAAACGATTCCCCTAGACCGTCATGCCGCCATCAACAGGCAAGACCGCGCCGGTAATATATGAAGCGAGGTCACTTGCAAGGAAGACGAAGGCGTTCGCCACGTCCTCGGGCTGTCCTACGCGCCTTATGGGGATGGCGTCTGCGATGGGCTTAATCATCTCTTCAGGTAGCGCCGCAACCATGTCGGTGGCAGTCACTCCAGGAGCTACGGCGTTTACTCGGATGCCGAGCGGCCCAAGCTCGCGGGCGAGGGAAACGGTAATTCCGTTCACTGCAAACTTGCTCATGGGGTAACCTACGCCCGAGGGCTGCCCATTCTTGCTCACCATTGAGCTGGTATTTAGGATTACGCCACCTTCACCGAGTGTGCGAGCCGCGGCTTGGCATCCATTGAGTACGCCTTTCACATTGGTATCGATGACGCGATCGAATTCTTCTGGCGTGTAGTCACCGAGAGGCGTGGATTGTGAGATACCAGCGTTGTTCACTATGATGTCGAGACTGCCAAAGTGCCTGGCAACCTCTCGAAACGCTGCCTCAAGTTCGGATTCGTTGGTGATGTCAGGGGAAATGCCCATCACGGGCGCGTTGGGAATCTTGGCGAGAATGGCCTCAACCCCTTTCTGAGCGGTTTCGGGCCGACTTCCGCAAAGCGCGACATTTGCTCCTTCTTCCAGGAATCGCTTCACGATGGCCAGGCCGATGCCTCTTGATCCCCCTGTGACAACGGCGGTTTTGCCTTGAAGCAGCATAGTTGCTCCTTTCATGTTCCCGGGCGATTCGCTGGTGCTGCGCGGCGAGTTTCTATATCGCCTTTCGTGGCCCGGAAGATTGCCTGCAAAGACGGCGTACCCCGGAGGGGAGATTTGATACTGCGAGTTCGTTCGAGTTCGACGTGTGGCGACACGTGATTCGGTGGAGCGATGGGAGACTGGCTTGTTTGGGCAGCCCTGCCGCTTGGCCTTGTCTGCTGGAGCACGGGCTTGATCCACAGAGAGCATATGAGCGATCGATACAATCATCGGATCGAACAAATGTTTGATCTTGGAGCAAACTATGCATGTTGAGCAGACTACCTACGATGCTTCATCAGTTGAATCAATCTTGCGGTACGCACGCCAGCTTGAGGGTACGACGTTGCGTGATGCATGCGAGATTGACGAGGTCGCCAATCCCAGGAAGCGTCGCGGCAGCTTCGGCAATGCGCTCGAGAAGTATTTCTTTCACTACGATATCAACAACAGTCCTGACGCGGATTTCAGGGAAGCAGAAACAGAGCTCAAGTCCACACCGCTTCGCAAAAAGAAAAATGGCGAGTTTTCGGCGAAGGAACGTCTCGTTATCAGCAAAATCAACTATATGACCGTGGTCGACGAGACATGGGAAACGAGCTCGTTGCAGAAGAAGCTCCATAAGATACTTCTCGTGGCGTATGAATACGATCCGGAAACGAATCCCGTCGATTACCTAATTAAGGTCGTTGATTTGTGGGGTATTCCCGCGTCGGATGTTCCGGTATTCAAGCATGACTGGGATACGGTGGTGGAAAAGGTTCGCCACGGAAGGGCACATGAGTTATCTGGCTCGGATACGCTGTATCTAGAGGCGGCGACAAAGGGCGCTACGGGAAGAGACCGCACCAAGCAGCCATATTCGGCAATTCCGGCGAAGCCGCGGTCATGGGCGATCAAGCCCTCATACATGACAGTAACCCTTAATGGCCTGCTTGATATGCAGAGTATTCGCCGAAATCAGGCTGAGCGAGAAACTGACTTGCTCGCATTGATTCAGAAGCGCTTCGAGCCGTATATCGGCATGACCGAGGACGAGCTTGCTGAGGCATGTGGCTATGACGTCGTGGGCAGACGCAAGCCGAAAAGCCTTTGCGCGCTCATCACGAAGCAGTTATTGGGCATAGATGTGCGCTACAAGATCGCGGAGTTCGAGAAAGCCGGCATCAAGACGAAAACGATGCGCCTGCAGCGAAATGGCGTGCCCAGGGAGTCGGTCTCATTCCCAACGTTCAGCTATTTCGATGTTTCCGAGCAGCCGTTTGAAGAGAGTGATTTCTACGGCTGCCTGCGCCAAAAGTACCTCTTTGTTATCTATCGAGAGGAAACGGAGGAGCGGGGCGTGTTCCGGCTTGCTCAAGTGCTGTTCTGGCAAATGCCGGATCGAGACTTGCTTGAGGCCAAGCGGTGCTACGAGGAAATGCAGCGGCGAATCAACGCGGGGCATGCCGAGCGATCGGTTACATCGAGGGAGAATCGTTGCTGCCATGTGCGCCCGCATGGGCGTAACAAGGCCGATACGCTTCCCACGCCGTATGGAACGCAGGAAACGAAAAAGTGTTTTTGGATCAATGCTCGCTATATCGGCGAAGAGATCGATAGAGTAGAGCGGGAATTAACGGAGGCGACCGCGCGGGCGGTGCGCGAGAGGATCGATCGGAGCAACGTGGCGGGGCAGGTAATACGAATCGCAGAACTGTTCGCGGGAGTCGGCGGATTCCGACTCGGGCTGGAGGGCTACGATGACCCGCGGTACCCGGAATTCGCGCTGCCCGCCGCCGGACCGTTCGTCACGGTGTGGGCGAACCAATGGGAGCCTCAAGGTTCGCCGCGCCGTCAGTTCGCGGCGCGCTGCTATGAGGAGCGCTTCGGCAAGGGTTCCGTGGTGAACGAGGACATTGCCCGTGTGCTCGACGAGTATGAGGCTGGACGCATCGACATTCCCGATGTCGATATGGTGGTTGGCGGATTTCCGTGCCAGGATTACTCTGTGGCGCGCCCGTTGTCTCAGGCGAGCGGCATCGAAGGAAAGAAGGGCGTCCTATGGTGGGAGATCTATCGATTCCTGCAGCTCAAGGGACGTCCGCGCTATGTGCTACTGGAGAACGTCGATCGTCTGCTCAAAAGCCCCGCGTCGCAGCGCGGCCGTGACTTCGCTATCATTCTTTCCTGTTTGTCGACGCTCGGCTATGCCGTGGAGTGGCGCGTTGTGAGCGGTGCGGATTACGGGTTCCCGCAGAAGCGCCGCCGTGTGTATATCTACGCCGAGCAGACGAATGAGGCATGGGACCTTGAGGAGCGCCTGAGCAACGGCGTGATGGCAGAGGCGTTCCCGATGGAGCTCGTTGGTGCAACTAGGGAGTTCGAGCTGCTCGGCGACCCATATGAGAACTCCGAGCACTTCGGTGCAGGGCTCAAAGTATCGCCGTTCGAACTCGCCGGCGTTATGCAGGGTGGGCATGTCGCGACCGTCAAGGTAGCGGCCGCATATTCTGGCGAGCGAACGGTTTTGGGCGACGTGCTCGTGCCCAACGAGGAGGTTCCCGAGTCGTATTACGTTGAGGACGACAAACTCGAGGCCTGGCGTTACCTCAAGGGCCGCAAAAGCGAGCCGCGTGTGAACAAGAAGACCGGCTTCGAGTATCGGTACTCTGAGGGAGCGATGGCATTTCCGGATGCGCTTGATGCGCCGGCCCGCACCATTCTTACAAACGAGGGGGGGGGTCGGCCTCACGGACCAAGCATATCATCCAGACATCCGATGGTCGCTACCGCCGCTTGGTGCCCGACGAGCTGGACCAGCTACAGGGCTTCCCAAAGGGCTGGACGGATACCGGCATGACCGACGGCCACCGCGCCTTCTGCATGGGCAATGCGCTCATCGTCGGCATCCCGCACCGTATCGGTGAGGTGATCGCGCGGAGGTTGGGGTAGGCAACGGCGGGGTTGCCGTCCACTCCATTCGCGCCGCCGGGGTGCTCCTCGTTGCAAGCTGCGTATTCTCTGCTACCGAATGCTTGGGATCGTATAAGATCTGATCCATATCGATTATTCGTTATGGTATCGAGGTTGGCAATGCAGGAGATATACGAGCGTCTGCGACGAGAAACCGGTCTTCGCATAGGTATTCTCGATGCGGACCTCGTCGATCATGGAACAAGACATCCCAACCTCGCGTTATTAAAAATCGCTTCGTTTTGCAAGGCGCATGGACACCACGTTGACCTCTTGTTAGATTACCTGCATCTGGAGCAATACGATGCCGTCTTTCTTTCCTGCGTCTTTTCGTTCACCACGATAGAGCGGGGCGTTCTCGACCTTTCGAATGTGTACTGTGGCGGTACGGGAATTTTTCCCGATGGTGGAGAAGATTTGCCGTATGACGTCGAGCATGCGCATCCCGACTATACGTTGTATGAGCCGTATGTTGAACGGGAGCTTGCCCGTGGTAGAAGGCGGAGCGCTCTTGCGGATTACCTCGATTACTCTATTGGATTTACCACGCGCGGGTGCTTTAGGAAGTGTAGTTTTTGCGTCAATAAAAAGTACGCTCGTGTGTTTGCCCATGCTCCGGTAGAAGAGTTCCTTGATTCGGAACGTCCCTATATTTACCTGTGGGATGACAACTTTCTGGGATTCAGCGGGTGGCGTGAAATCCTTGGTCAGCTCAATGCGACGGGCAAGCCGTTTCAGTTTCGCCAAGGTCTCGATATCAGGCTCATGACAGACGAGAAGGCGCTTGTCCTTTCTCGCTCTCGCTACCACGGTGATTTCATCTTTGCCTTTGACCATATCGAGGACCGAGAAATCATTGAAAAGAAGCTTCGAGTTTGGCGTACGTGGACAGACCGAGGCACGAGGCTCTATGTGCTGAGCGCATACGATTCGCAGGACGAGCACGATATCGAGTCCATCTTTATGCGCATCTCCATCCTCATGAAATACGATTGCCTGCCGTATATCATGCGTTATGAGAGCTACAAACAGAGCAAGTGGCACTCGTTGTATGTCAACATCGCGCGATGGTGCAATCAGCCTCAGTTTTTCAAAAAGAAATCGTTCCGAGAGTTTTGCGAGGCCAACCAGGCATATCACAAGACCAAGAACACGATGTGCTCCGCGTATCAAGCTATGACAGTTTTTGAACGTGAGTTCCCGCGTATTGCAGAGCGGTTTTTCGATTTGCGGTTTGAAGAGGAAAGCATGTTGAAGCGATTCGGACGTCCGTTCTTTACGAAGCCCTCTCATGAGGTTCTGGAGGAGCAGCGTGCGTACTGGGGTCGGTTTGTTCGCGGCGATATGAGCGAGCTCGAGACGCTTTCGGCGTATTTCGCAAAGAAGCTCGACATCATGTGCGTAGAACATTTCAAAGAAGCAGAACAATCGGGGGGGGGTACTTCGAAAAGCTCTTTGCGCTTTTTCGGGGTGCCTCGCTTGAAGAGATCTTTACCTCGGTGCTCGAATATCCCGATACAGAGCTGGTAACTACGGCGAATGTGCCTCAGTTTAGCAGTCTTGATTCGGCATTGCGCGTCCCCGAGATTTTGGAGGCAATCGGAGAGGCTCAATCTTTTGACCAGCTAGGCGTCTATTTAGATGATGGCGTTGGTAAAAAGACGACCGCTAACAAGAAGTATGGCGAGAACCATGCGAAGCTGGCGACACTTCTTGATCTGTCGGACATCGTATCCGGGTCTCCTATGAGCGTGCGCACCAGCCCGTTTAGCGCCTTGTTCTGCTCGTTGTCTTGCAAAGACCAGAGGGCGATGGCGGCGCGGCTTATGTTCCGCATCCCTGTTGTGCGGCAGATTCTTGTTGATGCGAAGACGGATGTTGTAAACCCGGCTTCATATCTCAAGCCGTTTTCCGAAAGCACGAAACGACGTCGACTTCCGAATCTCCGTACCTTGTTTTCCCTACTTGAAGAGCAGGCGACGGGGAGCGATTGCTCTTTGCAAGATGCGCTGCACAACGTGAGGTTCTCATGAGCTTGAAGGATTTGGAGATACAACCGTCCTACGAAACGCTTGAGGGCACTGATCCGGTCAATGGCTTCTATGTCCCCGCTCTGGCAGAGTCCGTCGAATATGATCGAAGCGTTGGCTTTTTCTCTTCTGCGAGTCTTGCGCTGGCGGCGCGCGGCGTTGCTGGCCTTATTCACAATCGGGGGAAGATGAGGCTTGTGGTAAGCCCTCATCTTTCAGAGCGTGACGTTGCGATCATCAGGCAGGCGGAGAGCAACCCGGAATCTGTGATTGAGTCCATCATGAGCGAGGTTTTGATGGATGTCGACGCCCTTGCTGACGAAATCGAACACGACCATGTTCGTGCTTTAGGATGGATGCTGGCAAAGGGATACCTTGAGCTCCGTATCGCATGTGTCATAGATGAGAACGGCGATATTCTTCAGGATCAACTCTTTCATCAGAAGGTTGGTATTCTGCGTGATGCCGAGGGATACGCCCTTTCCTTTAGCGGGTCAATTAACGAAACGGCATCGGGTTGGCTCTTCAATTCAGAGGAATTCAAAGTATTTAAGAGCTGGGACGAGGGCCAAAGAGGCTTCTTTGAATCCGATGAACGTAAGTTTTCGGAGCTTTGGAATAATCAGCGCGAACGGGTGATGACGTTTGAGCCCAAAGGTTCGTTGAGCAGCTTGCTCGTTGCTGAGGGAAAAGACTTTGATATCGAGTGCAGCTCGCTTGCGAAGACGCGTGCCGCAAGGAACATGAAGCGCATTTCGCTGTTCCCATACCAACGGGAAGCATTTAAAACGTGGCGTTGTCATGAGGGACAGCTGCTGTTCGAGATGGCGACAGGTACCGGTAAGACGCGGACGGCCCTTGCCTGCGTACAGGATCTGCTCATTGCTAAGCCGAAGCTGGTGTGCGTTATCGCTACACCTCAAAGCACGCTTTCGCGGCAATGGGAACGGGAGGTTTCAGCGCTTGGCCTGAAGTTCGATACCAGTATATTTGCTGATTCTTCGGCCGGGACCAGTGCTTCTTGGGCATCGAGCATCCGGGCCGCTCTTGGACGGATTGCCATCGGAATTGATGAGAGCCTCATAGTCTATACAACTCACGCGAGTGCTGCGAACGAACTCTTTATCAAGGCTATCGAGGGGGCTGATCCATCGCTTGCCGTGTGCTTGGTCGGCGACGAGGTTCATGGAATGGGGTCGCGCGAGCAGCGAAAGGCTCTTCTTGAGCGCTATACCTATCGGATTGGCCTCTCAGCGACGCCGTCGAGATGGTTCGATGAAGAAGGCTCGGCACTGTTGCGGTCATATTTCGGTGGCCAGTCGTTTGAGTTTACGATAAAGGATGCCCAGGAGACGGTAAATCCACTTGCCGGCGAGACGTTTCTCTGCCCATACCAATACCATCTCGAGACCGTAGAGTTGTCAGATGATGAGGCGGAAAAGTTTGATAGGCTGACCAAGCAGATAGCAAAGCTTTCTCATCAAGATGACGATGCGGCTCGTGAGCGTCTCGATCAGCTCCTGAGAAAGCGCGCCCTGATTAAGAAGAATGCCGTGGCCAAGCTCGACGGCTTAGATGCCCTGCTAGACCATATTGAGCACGAAGACCTTCTTGTCTTTACCTCTCCGCAGCGCATTGACGAGGTGGAGTCCATACTGGGAAGGCACGGTGTTGCTGCGCACCGATTTACGCAGCAGCAGGGAACGCGTCCCAAGCGTGAGTTCGGTGGCCTGAGCGAGCGGGACTACCTTATCAAGATGTTCAAAGAGGGCGTTCTCCAGGCGCTTGTTGCAATAAAGTGCCTGGATGAGGGGATTGATATTCCTCAGGCCAAGAGCGCCATTTTGCTATCTAGCAGCACAAATCCTAGAGAATACGTTCAGCGCGTGGGACGCGTTATTCGGCGAAGTCCCGGAAAGAACCTTGCTCACATCTACGATTTCGTGGTTGTTCCAGATTGGAGCAGGCTCGAGCTCTATGGAGACATCGAATCCGAGCGCAGGCTCTTCAACCAAGAGCTTGTCCGTATCGAAGACATGAGAAAAAACGCAGTTAACAGCACAGATGTGCTGATTAAAATGCGGGGCCTGTTGGGGAGGGCTTATGGCGATTAATAAACGGATCATGGAAAAGATTCGCGAGCGAGCGGAGGGAGATGAGCGAACCCTTTCGTTTTTGCGCGATCTCATCGTTTTCGAAACGGATGGGCCGGGGCAATACGTCAAAGAATACGAGAAGATTCTGCGTAAGTACTCGCTGCAGGAGGTGAAGAAATGAGGTTCCGCTCCATCGTTATCGAGAATTATCGACAGTACCGCGACCTCAAGCTTCAATTTGAACCGGGCGAGCATGACCTTCAAATCATCGTTGCAGACAATGGCGTCGGTAAGACCAATCTGCTCAATGCCTTTACATGGTGTCTTTATGGCGAAGAGCCTCATCTTGGCAGCTCGGGGAAGAAACAGGACACCAGGCAGCGCACCGAGCCAAAGCTCAACAAAGAGATTATCGAGGAGTGCGTTGAGCGAGGCGGCGGCGTAGCCACCGTTCGCGTTGTTGTTGATATCGAATATGGGGGAGAGCAGGGGCGGACCGTGCTTCGTGCAACTCGATCTGTGCCCTTTTCGGTCAAGGTTGACGGAAGCTATTTCGAGATGGTGTATGACAGCCGTTTCTCGGTCACATGGGTCGAAGGTAAAAATCGACTGCCTTTGTCTGGCGAGCAGGCGCAGGAGTTTCTCAACAAGTTACTCCCCGAGTCGATACGAGAATATTTCTTCTTTGACGGTGAACAGCTCGATTCTTATTTCAAGGCAACGGGCGGCGAGCGCATCAAAGAGGCGGTATATTCGATTTCGCAAATCGATTTGTTCCGCACCATGATTAACCGTCTTGATAACGTAATCAAACAGCAACGTCGCAAAGCGTCTTCTCAGTCCATTGACACGAATGACTATGAGCAGAAACTTTCTGATCAGGAGAGGCTTGCCAAGGGATGCGAAGCGTTCATCAAGGAAAAAGAGGCAGAAATCGAGAAGCTTGAGCAGCAGTTGGCAGAGGTTGACGGACAGCTTCGCGGCGTTGATGATGTGAGGGATATCGAGAAGCGTCGCGATGCTGCGCAATGCAAAGCTGATGAGGCCCGTGCTCAGCTTACGCAGAAGCGCAATGAATACTACGCTTTTGTGCGTGATAGCATCGTTGATTTTTACCTTTATCCCGCAGCATCGGGTGCGCTGAACAGCATTCGGTCGCTTGAGAATGAGGGCCAGCTTCCTCCGGCAATCGATCCGTTGAAGCTATCGGAATCGCTCCACAAGGGAAGGTGCGTCGTATGCCAGCACGAGTTGAGCGATGATGAGCGAAAACACATTGAAGAATTGCTTGAGCAATATCGTGTCGGCAGCGAGACATCAAACATTCTGTCGTCAATGCGAAGCGAGCTGAGGAGAACCGTTTCAACGATTGAGCACTATCCTGCCGCGCGTAATCGCGTTATTCGCGATATTAAGCATGCTGCCAAAGTTCTTGATGCGGCAGAAACAGAGCTTCGAGACCTCGATAAGCTTGCGGGTAAGTATGCTGAGACCAGCGGGAGCATTAAAAAGCTCTACGAAGATCGTGAGGCGTACCAAAAACAGCTTGGCGAATGTCACGAGCAGATAGGAACGAGAAGAAATAATCTCAAACGCGCGCAAAGCGCGATAACTAAGTACAAGAAATTGCTCAATGTTGCTCTGCATCGTAACTCCGAAGCTTCAGAGCTAAAGCGTATCGTCGACTTTGGTGAGAAAGCTCTCAAGGTGCTTAAGGATGCAGAGGCGGCTGTAATCCAAGAGACAAAAAAGAACATGGAGCAGCGGACCGAGGAGCTTTTCAAGGGGCTCGTATGGAAAGAGTCGAAGTGCGACCACATCGAGCTATCTCAAAATTACACGCCCGCCCTGTACGATAAGGCCGGCTTTTCTTGTGCGGGTACCTGTTCAGCTGCCGAGCGATCACTTCTTGCGCTCTCGTTCACCTTGGCTATGCATGAGGTATCGGGATTCGATTCGCCTCTCTTTATTGATACGCCCATTGCGCGTGCCTCGGGTGAAAACCGGGAAAACTTCGCACGTACGCTTGTTGAGGTGAGTAGGCGTAAGCAGTTGATTCTCGCCTTTACACCCGATGAGTATTCGGAATCGATTTCAAATGAATTTGATTCTGCTGCGGCAACATTTATTAGGTTGCGGCTTGATGCAAGTGAGTCCCATGTCATGGATCCGGAGGTTGTTGTTCATGGCTAGTGAAGAATTGAGGCCTGCGCAGTCGACTTTGGGTGTTGACAGTCATGTCGATAGCTCCGTGCTCCCTAGAATGAGTGACCTTTCATTCTTTTCGAAGAGCGCCGATGGTGGCAGGGTTGAGAACAAAGACGTGTTTATGTTTGCATACGCCGTCGGTGTGCACCATGATATGGCGATTGCACCCTCCTCAAAGGTTTCTGGCGGGTACCTGCGTACGACATATTTTTCTGACAAGCAGAATGTCTTGATGCGTGCGGTCCATTACGGCCAGTCGGACTTCACGGACTCTGACTCTCTGCGCGACCAGCATGCGACGTATGAACTTGCAGAGCAATACGCAAACGGCGGTTTTCAGATTATCGAGGGCGACCTTGACCAGAATATGGAATCTGAAGAACTCGCAAACTCCTACATCCAGGAAATGGACAAGCTCTACGAGCAGTACACAGGGAAGGCGATTGACGCGTAGCGGTGCATATTTCGCGCTCCGTGCGGAGAGATGACAAAGCTCCAGGTGAGCAATCGATGTGATGTCGCGCTGCATTTTTTGTCCGCACGAGGTTGTACCTTGATGCCATGGGAAATTCGCCGCCCGGGAGACGGGCGGCGACGCGGCTTGAGGAGGCAGCCATGTACGAACCTTCGCGAAATATTATGACCTTTCATATCGCTGGATTTCAGTTTTGGGACGGTGCGCTTGTGCTCGATCAGCTAAAGGCCGGCAGGCAGCTGCGGTTGGTGCCCGAGTTCGACAACCCGCACGATCCGCATGCGGTTGCCATCTATCTCGACAAAGCTAAGCTCGGATTCGTACCGTCGGAGCTGAACGAGCTCGTGTCGCAGCTGCTGTTTTATGGTCATGGCGACGTGCTTGAATGTCGCGTGTTGCAGATTGCTCCCGAGCGCAGTCCGTGGCATCAGGTTCGTGCAGGGGTCTATCTGGCAGACGCGCGATAGCCGAAAGCAGGCGGGCGATTCGGTGACAACTGTTCGGGGGCACCGTTACCCAACAATTCGTTGTCCTGGGCCGCGTTGTAGGGTAGCGCGATGGGCGGGCTTAACAGATTTTATTATTAGGAAGGTCGTTTCGCTTCCAATTGTGGAGCGATTTAGGAAGCGAAGGCAGGCTCGCTTCCTAAACGAATACCGCTCCAATCATTCGGCGGGGCGCCATGGCAAGCTCCGCTGCTCCCTGGAATTCTCGGATAGGTAGCTACAATCTCTAATATGTGGCTATAATAAGAGTGAGACAGCTAGGAGGCGATGTTATGGAACCGGTTATGGCCCCTGTGGGCGTGCGCGACGCGAAGAACAGGTTTAGCGAGCTGACGCTTGCCGTGAATGAGACGGGTAAACCGTTGATAGTCTTGAAGAACAACAAGCCGTGGGTGACCATTCAGCCGGCAGATTCTGCGTTGGCGCGGCGAAGAGAGCGGCTTGAGCGGTTCAGGGAACTCACGCGGCAAATTGAATCAGAGATTGTGGAGGAGCCCGTATGGGACAAATCGGTTTCTGACCGAGAGCTGCTCAACGAAGAGCGGGTGAGGCGTTTTGGCTAGCGTCATCCTCGATACCAACATCATCATCGATTACTTGTCACCAACACGCGCCTTTCACTCGGATGCCGTTGATGTTCTTGAGGTGCTGTTGAGCTCTCCAGACAAGGAGCCGGTGGTTCTTGCAGCATGTCTTAAGGATGTGTATTACATCCTTTGCCGGCAGTATCACCATGAATCTGCTGTTCGTGATCGGCTTAACGGTTTCAGGCAGGTCGTGTCTGTCGCAGAACTAACAAACGAAGTGCTTGATCGTGCGTTCGGCTCGGACGAGCCGGATGTAGAAGATGGCATTGTTCGGGCAACAGCGGAACTGATGAGTGCGGAAGCAATCATTACTCGCGATGATGCTGCATATAAGACTTCGAGAGTTCCAAGTATGACGGCGCGAGAATACTGCATGTTGATGGACAAGGATAGCGAAGCGGTTACCTAGAGCGCGCGTCTGGGTACGGTGTGGTGGGTCTTTGGTGCGCTTGCGAAACGTACTCGAGCTTGTAAGGTTTGGTGGTGAAGCGGATGGATATCGTTTCTGCAAAAGTGGCGGCGGATAAGGCTATGGAGTACGTGAGAGAACTCGCTCCAGAGGCGAAGTGCATTGCGCTCGAAGGCATCGAGCTCAGCTCAAACAAAGACGTGTGGGAGGTCATCGTTGGCTATGCGCTGGCGAGTGATATTCCACAAATGGCGCTCGTAGCTGCAAACGTTGACATGCGGTCACGGAGAACGCATAAACGGCTTTTCATAGATGCGGAGACTCTCGAGTTGCGCAAGATGGAACCCTATGAAATCGCGGCATAGCATTGCGCTTGACAACAACGTTCTCGCGCTGTTGATCGTCGGCATATTCGACCGCAGGCGCATAGCGGGGAATTGGAGCCTCGAGGCAGCGACTCGAGCTCCTGCTGTTTGGAGGAAGAGCTGCTTCCATCCCGCCTGGTAGTCGAAGAACCGTCTCATGGACGGCCTGGGTTGACGGATACGTCATTTGTGAACTTGCTCAGCGGGGAATTCCCGTCGTTACGGCGGATGTGAGGCTTTACGCCCGCTTGGTTGAGTTTAACCAGTACTGTGTGGATTTCGATACCTATGCACTGAGCTGACAAAAGCGAGCGGCGCGTCTTGCGCGAGTGCCCATGCTGCGCAGCTGTCTGTGCAGCATGGGCGCCGACATAACACTCCCCAAGCAAACGTCTTCCTACCCTTGCTCCAGCAACTCCTCAATAAACCCGACGCGGTAGTTCTTGAACACGGCTTCGCTCTCTTCCTGCGTGGCGTCGAGGTCAACGTCGGCCATGATGCCGAAGTCGTGGTCGCCATCGCTGTCGTGGAAGATCTGGTGCACGTGCCACACGTGGCCGCCCTCGGCTGCGGGCTTAAGCTCGTCGGACTCGTCGATGGCGAAGAACGCCGTCGAGCGCGCATCGCCATCCACCAGCAGCTCCTCGTGCGCTTCGAAGAATGCATCAAGTGCGCGGCGCCAGCGAAGCTCGCCCATGCCCCACGCTTCGTCCAGCTCTCCCAGCTCGTCGGCGCGCTCGCGCGCGGCCAGGCTCACACGGCGGAACAGGGCATTGCGCACCAAAAGCGTCATGCCGCGGCGGTCCGCCACCACCACGTCCGCATCGCTCGGCGGCGCGGCGTCGAAGGCAGCCTCCTCGCCCGCAGCGGCCCACTCGTCCACCAGGCTCGAATCGACGCTCCGCACCACGAAGCCCAGCCACGAGATGATGTCGTTCAGCTGGTCGTTGCGCTTCTCCAGCGGTACGGTGCGGTCGAGCGAGCGGAACGCCTCGGCAAGGTAGCGCAGCAAGATGCCCTCAGATCGCGCGATGCCGAGCTTCTGGATGTAGCCCTTGAAGTCCGCCGCGCTCTCCAGCATGTCGCGCAGCACGCTCTTGGGGGAGAGCTCGTAGTCCGCTGCCCACGGCACCTTGGTGCAGTATTGGGCAAATGCGGCATCGAGCAAGTCCTCAAGCGGCTTGGGGTAGGTAATGTCCTGCAGTCGCTCGAGCCGCTCCTCGTATTCCACGCCGTCGGCCTTCATGGCCGCCATCGCGGCATCGCGTGCCTGGCGCTCCTGCGCGCGCAGCACTTGCTTGGGGTCCTCGAGCGTTGCCTCCACCATGGAGATGAGGTCGAAGGTGTAGGTCTCGCTCTCCGGATCGAGCAGTTCCAAGGCGGCAAGCAAAAACGGCGAGAGCGGCTGGTCGAGGGCGAAGTCCTCGGGCAGGTCTACCGTGAGGGAGTATTCCACCCGCGGCGCTGCGTCCGTGGGGGCGCTCGTGTCGCCTGGTGCATCCGCGCCGTCGGGCGCGTCCACGCCGCTGGATGTACTAGCGTCGCTGGGGGTGTCCGTGTCGCTTGGTGCATCCACGCCGCCGGGGACCTCGTTGCGCACCACCACCCCGGTGTCGATGAGCGTGGCGAAGATCTCGCTCGCTCGCGCCTCGAGCTTGAGTTTCTCCTCCGGCGTCTGCAGACTCGCCTCAATGAGTTCGCTCACGCGGGCGCGCGCGTCGCCGCCGCGCTCCACCATGGAAAGTACCATCGAATTGGTGATGCGCAGTCGCGGTTTGAGCGTCTCGGGCACCGCCTCGCAGAGGCGCTCGAAGGTTTGCTTGTTCCAGGTTACGAAGCCCTCAGGCGGTTTTTTCTTCTTGAGCTTGCGCAGCTTCTTGGGATCGTCGCCCGCCTTTGCAATAAGCTTGGCGTTCTCGATCTCGTATTCGGGCGCCTCGGCGATGACCATGCCCTCGGTGTCGAAGCCCGCGCGCCCGGCGCGCCCGGCGATCTGGTGGAACTCGCGCGCGCGGAGGCGGCGCATCTTGTAGCCGTCGAATTTGGTGAGCGCCGTGAGCACCACGGTGTGGATGGGCACGTTGATGCCAACGCCGAGCGTGTCGGTGCCGCAGATGACCGGCAGGAGCCCCTGCTGCGCCAGCCGTTCTACCAAGAGGCGGTAGCGCGGCAGCATGCCGGCGTGGTGCACGCCCACGCCGTTGGAGATGAGGCGCTTCAGGATCTTGCCGAACGCCGTGGTGAAGCGCGTGCCCTTGGCGGCTTCCTTCACGGCCTCGCGCTGCTCTTTGGTGGCGATGCCGAAGTTCGCGAGCGACTGCGCTGTAGCAAGCGCGGCGTCCTGCGAGAAGTGCACGATGTAGAGCGGGGCTTCGTCGCGGCGCAGCGCAAGCTCGACCGTGCCCTCGAGCGCGGTGTCAACGTAGTCGTAGGCGAGCGGCACGGGTCGCGGCGCGTCGGTCACGCGGTCGACGATGCGTCCGGTGCGCTCTTCCAGCGTGTCGGCGATCTGTGTGACGTCGCCGAGCGTGGCGCTCATGAGCATGAACTGCGTGTGCGGAAGCGTGAGTAGCGGCACCTGCCATGCCCAGCCGCGGTCGGGATCGGCGAAGTAATGGAACTCGTCCATGGCGACCACGCCCACGTCCGTGTCCTCGCCCTCGCGGAGCGCCTGGTTGGCGAGGATCTCCGCCGTGCAGCAGATGACGGGCGCCTGCGTGTTGATGTGCGTATCGCCGGTGATCATGCCCACATTGTCGCGACCGAGCACCTCGACCAGATCGAAGAACTTCTCCGAGACGAGTGCCTTGATGGGGGCGGTGTAGTACGCGCGGCGTCCCTGTGCCATGCCGAGGAAAAGCATGCCGAGCGCCACGAGCGATTTGCCGGAGCCGGTTGGCGTGCCCAGGATCACATGGTCGCCGGCGGCGAGGTCCATGAGGGCTTCCTCCTGGTGCTCCCAGAGCTCGATGCCGCGCGCCTCGCACCATGCGAGGAAGCGCTCGAAGGCCTCGTCCGCGGTGCACCAGGGTTCGGGTTCCTCGCCTTCTGCCGGTTCCCACCAGCTTGGCGAAAGCGCGCCGAGCGAGCCGTGCTCGCCGGTGCCGCCGGTGCCGGCGGCAAACGAGCTGGCAGAAGACCCGGCGGTGGGCGCGGCGGATGCGTTTGCAGTGTCTGCTGTGTTGGCCATGGAAATGATGCCCTTCGGTTTCGCGTTAGGTGCGTCGTGCGTGGGGTGCTGCATCAATTATGGCAGATGGTGGGCGGAACGCCATGGGGCGGCCCCAGTGGGGAGGTGGCGTTTGAGCGATTTGTCCCGAGCTGGCGGTCCGAGGCCCGTTTATTCATCAATTGCGCGCCCTCATGGCAGCCGAGTCGGCGCGGTCAAGCTATTCGTTCCACTTTTGGGAATATCTATTTTGCTTTTCGCCCGCTATCGCGTAATTGCATTACTCAATCCTGCGGTTTTGTTGAGACTGGACGGGCTTGCCGCTATGGTCTCGAAAAGATATTCCCAAAAGTGGAACGAACTTCCTGGGGCTTGGCGCGGCGTGCCTGCCCAGGGCCCGCTTTGCATGTCTAGTGGTTATGCGCCCGTTCGTTTCGCTGGCGATTGCGCAGGTTGAGAACTGCGCCTTCCATACCAAGGGGGATGTACCCGATGGAATCGAGGTTTCGGGGAAGGTATGCGACGAGGCTCTGCTCAGCGTTGCGGCCGGTCTGAATTTGCTCCGGCGTCGGTTCTGGCCCCGGAATGGCGCAGACGCCGTATACGGCGGCCCCCTGTTCAGCAAGACGACGCTCGTATTCCGTTTCCGGATGCTCGGGATGCTCCGCGCGCGTGTCGATCGATGCCCAAAGCACCCGGTAGCCAGCTGCGTCGAGTTGCGTAAGCGTAAAGTCGTGCAGCGGTTGGCTGTCGGTCCTGAGCGTGACGGCGGCGCCCGGCGCGAGCACGCGCCGGTAGCTTAGCAGGTGGTCGACGCTGGTAAGGCGTTTGCGCGCGAACTTGCGCTTGGGGAACGGCGTGGGGAAGTTGAGCGTGATTCCAGCGAGCTCGCCCGGGCCAAAAAGGCGTTCGATTGAGTCCGCGCTGCGCGGCAGCACGATTGCGTTGGAAAGGCCCGTTTCAACGATGTTTTGTGCAGCGTAGGCGATGCAGATGGGTTCGGTGTCCATGCCGATGAAGAGCGCGCTCGGCTCGCGTTGGGCTCGGGCGACGAGATAGGCGCCCTTGCCGCAGCCGAGATCGAGGTGGACCCGGCCAAAGCAGGGCGTGTCGCCGCGAGGTGCACTGCTGCAGGGCGTGTCGCGGCAGGTAGCGCCGCCGCGGGCCGCGTCGCCGCAGGGTGAACAGGCTTCTCCCCAGTGCCCGCGATAGATTTCCGGGCGCTGCTCGATGGCAGCGGCGTACCGCTCAAGGCGATCTTCGAGTACGAAGTTCTTCGGTGTGCGAATGTGCGTGAGTCCCATGGTCGCTCTCTTGCCTGCGGACGAAGTCCATTGCCGTGCGCGGATGCTGCTTCGCGCGCCGAATCCGGTCCATTGTAGAGCAGCGCGGCTGCTTTCTGTGGATATGCATTCATCGTCCTGAAAATGACAGGTATATGCAATTCCAAGGAAACCGCCGCCATGCAGTTATTTGATACCTGTGGTTACATATGGGAATCTCGCATGGAGGGGGCGGACCGGGGAGGCGTTATGCCCCTCGCGCAAGAACGAGATATCGGTTGAGCACGCCGCTCTTGCCATCTGCAGAGAAGCGCGCGATTTCGTGCACGCCCTGTGCTTCGGCAATCTGCGCCAGCTCATCAAGCTCAGACTCTTCAAAGCTGTGGCAGTAGCGGTACCCACCGGAAGCATGTTGCCAACCAAGCAGGTAATCTTCGTTTTCAAGTTGGGCTGCATCAAAACCGGGAAACGGGGGGCGCACCTTCGCGCTCGCAGTTGCGTCCCGTGCTTTCGCGGCCAAGCGTTCATCGTGCATGAATTGCCAGAACGAGATGGCGGCGATGCCCCCTGGGCGCGTCGACTGGCAAAGCCGCTCCACGAGCGCCGCCCTAAGTTCGAAGCTGGGAACATGGTGCAGAAAGCCAAAGCAGCAGACCAAGTCATGCGCGCGGTCCGTATCTGGCGATGGCGGTGCGGGATGTTCTCCCAACAGGGGCTCCAGCACATCACGGGCGATGAAATGCGCATCGAGGTTGTCCAGCTCTTTGAACAGGTCACAGGAATGGCCGGCGAGGTCTTCGCTTGCATCGATGCCGGTGTAGTCGATACGGGTGTGGGGGAACGCCTGTGCTAGAAACGGGGCGAGGCGCATGTTTCCGCAGGCGAGGTCCAGCACTCGAAGCCGGTGGGAACCGTCAAGCGCTCTTGCCGGAAGCACCGCTCGCGCCTCCTTGGCAACGTGCTCCCATCCGGCCCACGGTGCCTGGCGCGTGGCCGAGAAGGACGACGCGTTCTCGCGGTAGAACCGGTTGTTGAGCTCGATGAGCTGTCGTGCGAATGCGCGGTTCACATTCCTCCCGTTTCGATGAGAACCAGTCCTGCTGCATCTTATCATCCATAGGATAGAATGCTGTTTTATGGAAGAGATCATTTTGCAGATACTCGACGCCCTGCGTCGCGGCGAGACGGTGGATGACCGTGCGCTCGTCAAGCTCGTGCATGTGCAAGCTCGGCGTGCGGGAGGCGACAAGCGCGCCTTCGCCAAGCGCCGGTTGCTGCCGTTTTACCAGCGGGTTAAGCGCGAAGATCCCGAACGTTGGGCTCGCTGGGGCATCACGCCCGAGCTCGAGGAGGGTCTCATCAAGGTGCTTCGCATGAAGCCGCGCCGCTCTGCCTCGGGTGTGGCGACCATCACCGTCATCACGAAGCCATGGCCGTGCTCGGGTTCATGCATCTTCTGCCCGAGCGATGTGCGCATGCCCAAGAGCTATCTGGCCGACGAGCCCGCCTGCGCCCGCGCCGAGCAGGCCTGCTTTGACCCGTATCTACAGGTCTCGGCGCGGTTGACGGCGCTTTCGCAGATGGGGCATGCCACGGACAAGATCGAGCTCATCGTGCTTGGCGGCACGTGGAGCGACTATCCGGCTGAGTACCAGATATGGTTCATGCGCGAGCTGTTCCGTGCGCTCAACGACGACGCGACGGTGGGCGAATCGGGCTCTTCTGCGCGCGTCGGTTCCAGCGATGAATCCGGCGCTGCTTTTGCACCGTCCGGCTCCAGCGCTGCCCCTGCCTCGTTCGGTCCCGTCGCTGCTTCTGTGTCGCCCGGCTCCAGCGCTGCCTCCGCCTCGTTCGACCCCGCCGCCCCCGCGCCGCTTGACCCTGTTGCTACCGAAGCTGTTCAGCGCGAGGTTACGGACGGTCGCCTCTCTTACAACCAGGCCATTGTCCAGCTCTACGGCACAAGCACTGCCTGGCAGGAGGCCGCCCGCGTGCAGTGCGCGACTATGGATGAGCTCGAACGTGAGCAGCGCCGCAACGAGACCGCGCGCCACCGTGTGGTGGGCCTCGTCATCGAGACCAGGCCGGACGCCATCACGCCCGAGGCGCTCATGAACATCCGCCGCATGGGCGCCACGAAAATCCAGATGGGCGTGCAGAGCGTGGACCAGCGCGTGCTCGACGCAAATGGCCGCGGCATTCGGGTTGCACAGATTGAGCGCGCCTTCTCGCTGCTGCGGCTCTTCGGCTTCAAGATCCACGCTCACTTCATGGTGAATCTCCTCGGCTCCACGCCGGAAGCCGATCGTCTCGACTACCAGCGCTTTGTCGCCGAGCTGGCGTTCCAGCCGGACGAGGTCAAGCTCTACCCCTGCGCGCTTATTGAAAGCTCGCGGCTGCGCGGCCGCTATGAAGCCGGGGAGTGGAGGCCGTATACCGAGGACGAGCTCGTGGGCGTGCTCATCGACGACGTGCTTGTAACGCCTGCATATTGCCGCGTCTCGCGCATGATTCGCGATTTCTCGTCCGGCGACATCATGGCGGGCAACAAGAAGCCCAACCTGCGGCAGATGGTGGAGAGCCGTCTGCGTGCGCGGAGTGAGCAGACCGGGGAGCGCGTGCAGGAGATCCGGTTTCGCGAGATCGCGACATCGGAGGTGGACGTGCGGGCGCTCCGGCTCGAGGTGGTGCCGTACGAGACGCCTGCCACCAGCGAACGATTCTTGCAGTGGGTGACGCCGGAGGGACGCATCGCGGGATTCCTGCGGCTTTCACTGCCGAAGGCCGCGGCTGTGGAGGTGCTTGCGAGCGAGTTGCGCGCGGCGGGATGCGAGCCTCCGGTGCAGCCGGGCGAGGCCATGATCCGCGAGGTGCACGTCTACGGCATGGCGGCGCGCGTGGGCGAAGAGGGCGGTGCGGCGCAGCATCACGGGCTTGGGAGCAAGCTCGTTGAGCGGGCGTGCGAGCTCGCGTGCGAAGCGGGCTACGAGCGCATCAACGTGATCAGCGCGGTGGGCACGCGGGAGTACTACCGGCACCTAGGCTTCTACGACCACGGCCTCTACCAGCAATGCAAATTCAGGACAGAGGGAATGTTGCATCATGGGTAATGGTGGCATTTCGCCGTATTCGGGCGGCTCCGGTGGTGCAGGCGGCCCGGGCGGCTCCGGTGGCCGCAGCCCCCTCGAGGCGATGTATACGATTATCGCCGTTGCGATCGTGCTCGTCTTCGCGCTCATCGTCGAGCTGTGGAAATTCCCTTGTCAGGTCTGGGCTTTTTTCGCGGGCATCGGCATTCTTGGCTACCTTTGCATGCGGTTTTGGCCGCATATGGTGAAGACCGCCCAAGGCCGTGCGTTCATCTACACGGTGCTGGTGGAAGGCAGACTCGTGCGCGTTCTGCGGCTGGGCGGGGTGTACCAGTCGGCTACGAATCTGGGGCTCCATTGGGCAGAGCCGGTGTTCGCGTATCACCGCGCGTTCGATGCGGTCTTTGAGGCGGATCGCGAGCTGGCGGCACGGACCGGCCACGGCGTGCGGCGGGTGCTCGCGCTCGGTGGAGGAGGGTTTGCCTGGCCCAAGCATGCACTGCTTGCTCGCCCTGATCTGATCATGGGCGTGGTCGAGATCGATCCCAAGGTGATTGAGTGCGCCGAAGGATGGTTCTATGTTGAGCGCCTCAAGAAGGTCGCGGGCAAGCGCCTGCATATTATCGAGGGCGATGGGCGGGCGTATCTTGAGGAGCGGGCGGAGCGCATCGCGCAGGCCGAGCGCGTGCTGCCAGGAGAGATTCCGGGCGAGCTGCCTTCGGCCGTGGGGTCTTCGGTCGAGGAGCCCTCGGCCGTGTCATCCGTCGGCTCAGGCGGCGCGCCGCCTGCGATCGAGAGCTCGAAGGAGCGGAAGCCCAGCCCCCGTGCCCACCGCTTCGACGCCATCGTGAACGATACCTTCACCGGCAAGAAGCCGGTCCGCGCGCTCGCCACCGTGGAGGCCGCGCGCGCCGTGCAGAGCTGCCTGACTCCTGGCGGCGTCTACGCCATGAACGTGGTCTCGTGCGATGACGGCCGGGACCTCACCTTCCTCCGCGATGAGGTTGCGACCCTCAAGCAGGTGTTCACATACGTGTACGTGCTTCCTGTCGATGAGCCGGTTTGGGCAGGCGAGGACAACTACATCGTGCTCGCCACCGACGGCATGGCGTTCTTTGATGGCACGATTCCCTACGACGACGACTTCTTGGGCACGCCGCTTTGCGACGCCGATGGGGCGGCGGTGTCGGGCTAGGGTGCCCCATTTTTCAGCATAGGCTGCTTTGCTGCACGGCGGGTTGTTACGCCTCGTCTCGCTCGGCAAGCTCCGCGAGCAACTCGAGCCCCTCCTCCGTGGTGATGCAAAGATCTTCTGCGTGTTTGAGCAATGCTGCATCATGGGTAACCAAAGCGTCGGCATCAATCGATTCTGCCGTAGCAAGCATGAGGTCGTCCTCAAGGTCATCGTGAAGATGTCGGAGCGTGAAGGCTCCGAGAACCTCGGCGTTTCCAACGGAGGCAACGAGCGCTTTTCCAAGTACGTCGCGAACACACGCCCATGAAACCTCGCGCGCCGCAGCCGCGACTTCGGGCGTTATCGGCTCTTCGGCATCGCGAGCATCTTTCTTCATCAAGTTGGCAAGCTGATAGGCAAGGTCTTTCAGCGAGAGTGAAGCGGTATATAAAACAATGTCTTCACGGTGGATTGCGCCAGCGATGAACGTATTTACAGAGGTATGGCGTGTGCTCCGGGATAGAAAGTAGTCGAGCCAGACGTTCGTGTCTACGAGCAGTTTGATAGGGTGGTCTTTAGAGAAGACGGACGAGCTCATGAGAGCCCCCAAGAAGTGAGCTGCTCGTCCGCCGCCATCTCCCGAAGCTCGGCGTAGTCCACGGGGGTGCTTGACGGCTCGTCTATACCTAGGCGCCGATAAAACGAAGAAACGATTTCAGCGCCGCTCGTCGATTCCATCTCGGTGGGGTCTTCCTGGCGAGACGGCATGTCGCCGTTCGAATTGAGCGCCCGTACAAGCGCCGGAGGTAGAGCGCCTTGTACCGTAATAACCTCCCACAGGGCTCGAACAGCCTGCGAGGGCGTGTAGCCGAGGCGTGCAAGCGCCGCGTTGCCCGATTCTTTGAGAGCAGCATCCATTCTGATGTTCATCTGCGTCGCAGCCATGTCTCCTCCATGTGCTATACGCAAGTTCACTTTAAGTATAGCCAAATATAGGGAGCGCGGTAGTAAGTTAATGCGGCATGTTCAGATGTTCTTCAATCTGTATTTTCCGAGCGGCTCAACCGCAAGATACGCGGGCGGGCCCGCGTGGTCGGCACTTTCCCTGACGGGAACTCCGCCCTCACGCCCGGGACTGCAAGGATGAAGTGCGTCGCTGGGAACGAATGGGGCTTCCGCCGCTACTTGGACGTGGCGCTGCTGGACGAGTGACCGCAAGGGGCAGGCCCATGGGGCTGTCGGAAAGTGCGAAAGAATCTCGACGGTACCTAGACGCTGGGGGATCGCTCGTTGGCTATCTTGAGCACCTTTCCGAGCTCCACAGTAGGGGCGTGCTCAATGAGGAGGGCTTCGCCGCGGCGAAGCACAAGCTGCTCGCCGATGTCGAAAAACCTCTGGGGTAATTTGACATGGGGGATGGATTGAAGCGAGCCCGTCTCCCGTCAGCCAGGATGCCCAAAGCTTCGGAGTAAGTTACCTCACCCACTCCCGCACGCGCTCGCGCATGCCCTCGATGTCCAGCACGCCCTCGGCGAAGCCCTTGCGCACGAGCTCCTTGGGCAGCAGCTCGTCGTACTTGTCGAAGTACGGCACCTCGCTCGGATAGACGAGCTCGATGGGATTGAAATCCTTCTCCGCTTCATCGGCCACAACCTGGAAGAACGTCTCCTCGTCTGCCTTCATCCTGAACTGCATGTAGTATGGCCGCGCGGGATCGAGCCCCTTGAGCCCGAGCTCCGCGGCGCACTTGATCTTGAGCAGGCGCTCCAGCGCCAGAAACGCGTAGCTCCCCAGCCACGGGAAGAGCGCCCATGTGTCGCCCCCAAGGTTGATGAGCGGCTGCGTCGCCGCGCCGGAGAGCTCCGCCGTGCGCCGCGCCTGCATCAGGCGCGCTCGCGCGTTGCCGAGCAGGTACGGATACACCTCGTGCTCGCGCAGCACGCGTCGCATGCGCTCCAAGATATGCGTGTTGATATCGCCCGCGCAATCGCCAAAATACGCCGGCACGCGCCCCTTCACCTTGGTGCAATACACAAGCCGCCGCTTCCAATCGACCTCCTCCACGAGCCAGCATGCGCCAGCGATGGCAATGCGCTCGCCGGGCGGCGGCGGATTCACGATCGTGCCGAGCTCCGCGCTCTCGCACCGCACCGTGAACTCCTCGTTTTCCTGGAACACCGCATAGAACTTGAACGAGTTGGTGAGCCGCTCGCCCGCGAGGCCCACGATGAGGCCGCCGCCCTCGGTGGCCTGGATCTGGTCGGTCTCCAGCAGGTGCCTAAGCAGCACGCGGAAATCGTCTGCGCTCACGCGGTGGAAGTAGGAGAGGGTGAGCACGCGCTGGGCGAGTTCTGCCGGCGAGAGCTCGCCTGTGCTTGCGAGCGTGGCCATGGTCTGGTGATAGAGCAGGCTGTAGGGCAGGCGGTCGAGCGCGGGAGGCTCCACCCAGCGCTCCTCGTGGTAGAGCTGGACGAGCGCGATGCCCTGCAGCAGCTTCCAGGGAATGGTTTCCGGCATGGTCGTGCGCGGTTCGGGCTGCTCCTCGCGCATGACGAAGTGCATCTCGGGCGGCAAATCGCGCCGGCCTGTGCGGCCCATGCGCTGCAGGAAGCTCGAGACGGTAAACGGCGCGTCAATCTGAAACGCGCGCTCGAGGCGGCCGATGTCGATGCCGAGCTCCAGCGTCGCGGTGGTCACGGTCGTGTCGAGCCGCTCGTCGTCGCGCATGATGTCCTCGGCGCTCTCGCGGATGCTCGCCGAGAGGTTGCCGTGGTGGATGAGGAATCGGTCCGGCTCGTGGTTGGCCTCGCAATAGCTGCGAAGCATCGTGCACACGGCCTCGGCCTCCTCGCGCGAGTTGGCGAAGACGAGGCACTTGCGCCCGCGCGTGCGCTCGAAGATGTAGCCGATGCCGGGGTCGGCGTTCTCGGGCGCGCGGTCGGTGGGTGCGAGGAGCTCGGTTTCTGTGTGCGCCCCCTCAGTATCCATGCGAGTCGCTCTCGCTGCCGCCCATTTATCTTCGGGCGTGCTTTGCGCATGTTCGTCTTCAGAAGCGTTCAAATGTGCGTACGAAGCGCTCGAGCGTGCCAAGGCGAGGTCCGACGAAGATGACTCGACGGAAAGCACCTCGGCCTCGATCGAGCCATCGGCGCGCACGATGCCCGTACCTGCACCCTCTGCCGCGCGTTCGGCGGCTTGCGGGCCCGTGATGTAGAAGTGCTCCATCGAGAGCCGCCACACCCGGCGTGGCTCCTCGAAGCGCGGGATGATGCAGCCGCGCCCCGTGCCGCTGGCGAGAAAGGCTCCGGTGCGCTCCGGATCGCCGATGGTGGCGGAAAGGCCGATGCGCCGGGGGTTCACGCCCGCTATGCGAGAGAGTCTCTCGATAAGGCAGAGCGTTTGCCCGCCGCGGTCGCCGCGCAGGAGCGAGTGAACCTCGTCGATGACGACAAAGCGCAGGTCATGGAATAGGCGTGGCACGGCCATGTGCTTATGCATGAGGAGCGCCTCGAGCGATTCCGGCGTAATCTGCAGGATGCCGCTCGGATGCTCCAGGAGCTTGCGCTTATGCGAGGCGGCCACATCGCCATGCCAGTGCCAGACGGGAATCTCGGCCTCCTCGCACAGGTCGTTTAGGCGAAGGAATTGGTCGTTGATGAGCGCCTTCAGTGGGCCCACGTAGATCGCGCCGATGCTCGTGGGCGGATCTTCCCAGAAGAGCGAGAGGATGGGGAAGAACGCCGCCTCGGTCTTGCCCGATGCAGTTGAGGCCGTGAGCAGCACGTTCTCGTCGGTGTTGAAGATGGCGTCGCCTGCGGCCACCTGGATGGAGCGAAGGTTCTCCCATTGGTGGTCGTAGATGAAATCCTGCACGAACGGTGCGTATCGGTCGAAGATGCTCATGGCCCTCCTTTCGGGCTCGATTGCTGGCGGACGCCCTGCCTCATCCCTTGCGGCCGGGTTTTCCCCTTTCGCAGCACATTACAGGCTATATCTTGAACTCTGCGAATTCTGATGCATCGCGCTGGCCCGCTGCGGCGGTAACCGAAAGCGAGCTTTGCTGCGCGCCGCCACCCTCGCCTTCGCCTCCGCTTTCGTTTCCACCAACGCCGCTTAGGATGCTTGCCACGGGCGTGCTGGGGTTTTGGTAGGCGATATCGAGCAGTTCGATGAAGTCGCGGATGACCTCGCGGGGTGTAAGGTGCGTGTCAGCCCCCACGCGTCCGAACTCGATTTGCAGGAACTGCACCAGGTCTTCCTCGTTCAGGCGCGCCTCATACCCAAAGTAACCGGCGTGGATCTGCTGCAGCTTTTCGATGAGAACGAGCAGCTCTTCATAGGTGAGCGGGTGCAGATGGATGATGGGCGCCAGCATATCGCGCGTGCCCTCTGCGGCGAAGCGGCCCTGCGTGAGCCGCGAGCGTAGCGCCTCGTAGCTAAAGACGCCGCGCCTGCGGTCCTCGATGCTCTGTGGCGTTCCTCCCATAATGATGCCCAGGTGATGCGCTTTGCCCTGCAGGGTGTCGTTATACATCGTGAGGATCTTCTCGTAGTTATATTGGCGGGTGACCGAGTTGGGAATCTTGTAGAGGTTTACCAGCTCGTCGATGAGCACGAGCATGCCCTGGTAACCAGCGCCTTTTAGGAACTGCGCGAAGAGCTTGACGTAGTCGTACCAATCGTCGTCGCCGATGATGATCGAAACTCCAAGCTCTTGCCGTGCTTCCGTTTTGGTGCGGTACTCGCCGCGGAACCACCGGGCAACGTTGCCTTTGAGCTCATCGTTGCCGTCAACAACGGCGCGGTAGTAGAGGGTGAGGAGCCGGGCGAAATCGAAGCCGTGGACCATCTCCTCGAGTGATGCGACCTGCTCGCGGATGCGCGCCTCGACCGCTTGGTTGAGCGCAGGGTCGTTGGGGGTGACGCCGGGGGCAGCGGCACCGTTGGATACCGGAGCGCCGCCGGTGGCAGTGGCGCCGCCGGGGGCATCGGTACCTGTGCCCAATTCACCTGCGACCTGCATCTGCAAGTTCGAGATCCATCGGTCGAGAATGAGCATGAGCGCGCCGCCCTCGGGACGGGTCTTGGTAGAGAGGTTGCGCATGAGCTCGCGGTAGGTGGCGAGGCCTTGGCCTTGGCCGCCCTGGAGCCGGCGTTCGGGCGAAAGATCGGCATCGGCTACGACGAAGCCTTCGCCCATGGCGTGCGTGCGGATGGTCTGCAAGAGGAAGCTCTTGCCGCTGCCGTAACGGCCTACAAGGAACCGGAAGGAGGCGCCGCCATCGGCGATGAGCGAGAGGTCGGTAAGGAGCGCGCGAATCTCGGCCTCGCGCCCGACCGTGATGTACGGCAGGCCGATGCGCGGCACCACGCCGCCCTTGAGCGAGTTGATGATTACCGCGGCGACGCGCTTGGGCACGCGCGGCGCGGCTTCGGCTGCTTTCACGTTGTCTGTCATGCGAGTACTCCTCTGACGTCGTCCTCGTAGTCCTCAATTACCTGCGGTCCCGTGGAACCGAATTCGATAGCTGTGTCTCCAAGCAGGTCAAATAGCGCTTCGTTGATGGCGTCGACCAGCATGTCCTCGCTTATTCCCGCATGGTGAACCGCTTTCGTCTTGGCATCTTCGTCTTCGGTGAGAAGCGCCTGCAGGTATGCGGCCTGAGCAGGGGAGAGCGGGCTGTCGCTGGGGCTCTCATTCCGCGGCGGGACATTTCCGGCGGGGGCGGTAGCGGCGGCGAGGACAGTCGAGGGTGCCGGTGCGCCAGCGTGCTCAGGCTGCTTAGCCTCGGGGTTTCTTGCGGCAGACCGTTTTGCCTCGTCGCCAAGCTCGGCCTCGGAACTCGGCCAGTTCGGGGGCTGTGTATTTTCCTCGGCACGTATCGTGTCGTCTTGAGTCGGCGTCTTTTCAACCGTTTCCACGGTGGTGCCCTGATCGCGCTCCTCGTCCGTTAACAGCGCCTCGCGCGTGACGGCGGCGGCGGATCGGATACCAGCGAGCTGAGAGAGGTCGATTTCCACCTTGCGCGGCGCATGCGCTTGCTTCCAGGTGAGCCATGCCTCGATCTCGCGGTCGATTGCCTGCTCTAGGTACTTTGGCATTTCCTTGACCTTGAGCGGATGTGGGTACTCGAGCGCCTCGCGCACCTTGCGATCGACGCCGCGCATGATGCTGCCCAGCTTGGGGCTCTTGTCACGCGCTCCAAAGACGCGCGTGCACGTCCATAGCCCGTTGCGGCACCGGTAGCGATGGATGCGGTCGAGCTCGATATCTGCGGGCCCGTGCCGCTCGCTTTCAAAGAATACAGCGGAGGCGAACATGGTGTAGGGCATGTCTACCAAATCGCCGAAGAGCGATTCGATGAGCCCGCTCTTCCGGTGCTTGCGATAATACTCGAGCATGCGGACAAAAACGGAACAGGCGATATGCCGCAGGTCGTCGGGGTGGTCGCTGTAGAGGCGCGACAGCCGAATTCGGTAGGAGGAAAGCGCGTCGATAGCGGCAAGCAGCCGATCTTCGCGCTCGGCGTTCGGCGGGAGTGGCAAAGCGGATTGCTTTCCCTTGCGTGCGCGCGTTCGCGCCTGAAGGGCCCTGCGCCCGGTGGCACCGCCGGGCGCAGGCGCAATCCCGGGGTCCGCCGTGGGGCTCTCCGGTTCATCTAGGAGCAGGAGCGAGGCATCCGGATCGTATGGCGTACTTGCGTCGACAAGGTCGATGAGCGCGTGGTCAAAGGAGAGGGACCGGCTGTCGTGTAAAAGAGATGGTTCGAGCCCGTGGTAGACCACATAGTCGCGCAACCACACGCGAACGTACCGATCGATTTCGGGGGCAAAGGCGCGGTACGCTTCCCAAAATGTCTTTAGCTGCGTGAAGCCATCGAGCGGGTTGGCCACGCCGATGCCATTGATGAGCTCGTATAAGTAGGTGTAGGCAAAAGATAACGAGGTTTCTTGGATGTCGCCTCGCCGGACCGCCGTGCGCCAGGTAAAGTACCCACGCAGCTGCCGGTCGCTCATATCGGCATAGGTGGGAAAATATGCCTTGAACGTGCCGTGATACGGGCAGCCGTCTTCAAAGTCTGCCATGAACATGCCCTGGCGCCAGAAGAGTTCGGCTTCGGTAATCCAGCGACCATGAGGCTCTCCCTCCTGCCAGCGAGATATGGCGCGCATTTCGCGGTACCGATCTGGCAGGTAGGTTGCCATCTGGCGCCCGGTGGTAAGAATGGGTTCGGCGCGGTAAACCGCATCGGAGAAGTGCGAGCTCGTGCGCATCCGCTCGCTTGAGGTGATTCGTTCGATGAGCGCGCGAACATCTTCCGTCTTGTCTCCCATGCTTCACCTCGTTCCGCTTGCCTCACACTGGGGAATGCCTAGTCGTAACCCTACATTTTACTATAGAAACAAACATCTGTTCGAGAAAGAACGCGCCTCCTATTACCAGCACAAAGCGATGGATGTCATTTCTGGTGCCTGCAGGTTGTTTCGCCTGCTGCCCGCCGTCCGTCCCTTCCTGCTATCTGCTGTTTGCAGTGCGTGCCGAGTGCAGCCCGGAGTTTGCGCGCGGCGTTTTCCTATTGTGATTCCTCAGCTGGCCATTTTTCGTCAATATGCGTTCTAGGGATGCGAGAAAGGGCGCCTTGCTTATACTGAGCGGAGCATGGAAACGAGAAATACGCAGGAAAGCGCTGAGTGATGGACCTGCGAGAACGACTCGCGCGGCGGAAGGGCGGCAAAACCGTCTCACAGAGCCCGCAAAAAGACGAAAACTAGCCATTATTAGCCGTTGGGTGCTGCGGGCGATTACTTGGATCGGCCTAGACGGCCAGCCCGGCTCGCTCCCCGTGCCCAAGGCGTGAAACGCGGTGCAGAATTACACGAACGCCAGCACGACCGCGAACACCACGGCTGGAAGCATGTTGGCCGTCTTGAACGTTTTCTCCCAGATGAGGTTCACGCCCACGCAGAAGATAAGAATCGAGCCCACGAGCGAGAGGTTTGCGAGGGCCTCGGCAGTCATGAGGGGCTGGATGAGCCGAGCGAGCAAGGTAATGGATCCCTGGAACACACCCACGGGCAGAGCGGAAAAGATGCATCCGCGACCCATCGATGCGGTCATGACGCAGACGATGAGTGAGTCGAGTGCGCCCTTGAGCGCGAGGGTGGACCAATCACCGGTAAGGCCGTCTTGAATGGATCCAACGATGGCCATCGCCCCGATGCATACGGTGAGCGAGGCGGTTACGAAGGCGTTCACGAACGCGGGGTCTCCGGCGTTGCCCGTGCGCTCTTTGAGCCAAATTCCGAGCCGCTCGAATTTACCGTCGAGGTCGACGAGCTCTCCAACGAGCGCGCCCGCTGCAAACGAACCAACGATCAACATGGAGCCACCACTCACGAGTGCGCCGTCCTGGCCAAGCGAAAGCATGCCGGCGAGCGCGCCCGAGAGACCCACGAAGAGCACGCTCAGCCCTGTGGCCTTCATGAGGGTTTCCTGTACGTGCGGGGTGAAAAGCCTGCCGCCAACGGTGCCCACCAAACCGCCGGCAAGAATCAAAGCCACGTTGATGATTGTGCCCAGTCCGATCACGCCGTCCCCGCCTTCCTGCATAGTGCAGCCGGTTCCGCAGAGCAGCAGGCGAATGAAGCCGATACATGGAGCGGCCCTGTGGAGCGGATAGTATGGTTGCGGAAGATAATGTAGCCGCCCTTGGGCTCGCGCGCAAGCTCGGGGCATGCGGCTTCGACTGGGTGCTTTCGGGGAAGCTGGTGGCGTGGCAAGCTCGGGGCATGCGGCTTCGTCATGCGTCACCCCGCCCCGGCGCGCGGCCGAGACGGGGTGTTCTACGGGCGATGGCTTACGAGGCGCGGCGGGGCCTGGTTTAGCGTTGGTCAGCCGCGTCGCGGTGGCGCAAGATCCACCAGCCGGTTCCCGCTGCGAGCGCAATGGCCGCAAAGATCCCGGCGGCGGAGACAGCTCCCGTTCGGGCGAGCGGCGTGGGGCCGGGGGAGTCGGCGGGAGGGGCGTCATCTTGGGAGGGAGTCTCGACAGGCGCCTGTTCGACGCGGTCGGAATCGTGGTCCTCGAGGCCCTCGCCTTCGGTGGTGTTGCCGCCGTTCCGGTAGAGGTCAACGCGTGCGCTGTTCACGAGCTCCGTGTCGTCGCGGTACCTATCGGTCACCCTCATGTGGAGCACGAGCGGGGCTCGTTCCGCACCTTCAAGCTCATCTCCCTCGTGGGTTGGCGCGACGTTATCGACGTCGTCGCGCTCGTGCTTGAGGTCGTCGCGTCCCCACTCGTCGGTGCGCGAGGAGAAGCCCTCCTCAACGCGGCCGTACTCGAGGCGCACGGCGATCACCCTCTCGCCCTCCTCAAGGCCGAGGTCAGCCACGCTGAGCTCGGTGGCTTCGGTGGCGCTTACGTCCTGAGCCCACAGGCGCCAACCGGTGTAATCGATGGCTCGACTGTCGTCGCCAAGGGCTTCTTCGGTCGTCTCATGATCAAGCCAGGGGTTGGCGTGCCCATCGGAGCGTGTGGCGTTGGCGTCGCTCGGGTCGATGTAATCAGCTGACGTGGTGCTCGTGCGGTACCAGACGTTGAGCAGGCCGTCGTAGTCTTCGCCCGCGACGGGCGTCACGATGCCCGTGAGCTCGGCGAGGCCGTCCGATGCAGCGGAAAACTCGTCTGTCACGGTAAACTCGTCGACCCACGTGCTGCTTTCGTTCCGGAAGTCGACGGAATAGTCGTACGAGCCGTCATCGGATTCGGAGACCTCGGCACGCGCGGAGCCCGTGTCGGCATCGGTGTGGGGGTGGGTGGGGTCGGCGACCTCCTGGCGCTTGTCGATGGAGCCCTCGACGGTGATGGGTTCGTCGTACATGACCACGCGCTGTACCTCGCCGGTGGGCTCCACGGTGAAGTCGACCGCGGTCGTCTCATCGTAGCCGTGCGGAGCCATGAGCTCCACGAGCTTGTATGGGCCCGGCTCGAGTGCGTCGATGCGATGGTCGGTGCCATCGGAGGTCCAGCTTTCCACAACACCCCCGTCGGGGCGGATTACGGCCAGCTTGGCTCCCGTTACCTCGTCCTCGTTGGTGATATCGCGTTTGGAGAGGTCGATCTTGGTGTAGTCGTCCTCGATCTCGAGCGGGAAGCTCTCGAGCCCCTCGGTGAGACCGTCGTCGGCCACGGAGAAGTAGCGCACCCCTCCGTCCACGAGGAAGCCGTCCGGGGCGTCCGTCTCCTCGAGGCGGTAACTGCCGGGCGAAAGGTGGCGGATGGTGGCGGTTCCGTCATCGTCCGTCACGACCTCGATGTGTTCCTCGTCCGGTTTGAGCAGGTGGCTCGCGATGGTGAGCTTGCCGTCCGCATAGGAGCCGAAGAAGGTCTTTCCGGCGGTAAGCTCGACCCTGCCGGCGCCCTCGCCGCCGATCTCGAGCTCGTAGGCGCCGGCGGGGACGTCGGTGGCGATGAGTGCCCCGGCCCCCTCATCGAGCCTGAGCTCGTAGCTTTCCCTCTCAATCCGGCTGCGCGAGATATCGAGCCCGCCGAAGAAGAGGAAGGGCTCGGACCAGGAGACCTTGACGGCCTCGCCGGCCTCCACCTCGAGCTTCGATTCGCCGCCCATGTCGACCGCTTCGCCCTCGGCGTCCGTGAGGGCGATCTCGTAGGCGCCGGGGTCCACGGCGATGGAGCCCTCGACGTCGGCGGAGTAGCCGTCGCGGGAGACGGTCAGCCTGTATCCCTCGGGTACATCGGCCTCGATCGCGGCGTTGTCCACGGCCTCGGTGAGCGTGGCCGCGCCCTCGCCCTCTGTGCGCACGGCGGCCGCAGCCATGCCGTCATCGGGCTCGACATCGATCTCCTGGCCGGCCTCCCATGCCTGGAACGCGGCGCCAGCGAGTGGGTGGCCGGTCCCCATGATGTTCTTGTCGATCGTGACCTCGGTGTAGGCGTCGGCCACCTCGACCTCGACCTCCACGAGCGCCGTATCGTCGTCGGCGTAGGAGAGTGTGAACTCATGCGGCGTGGCGTCGAGCACGTGGCCCTTAGGCGCCTTGGTCTCGATAAACGCGTAGGCGGCGGAGCCGTCGCCCAGGTAGAGCTCACCGGTGGTGGCGGTGCCGTCCTCGCCGGTGGCCACGTGGTCGACGACCTCGCCCTCGGTGGCGCGCACGGTGCCGTCGGGGCTCACGACGTCCTCCATGGCGACGACGTCGAACTCCGCGCCCGCGAGCTCGCCCGCGCAGCCCTCGTCATGCACGTGGCCCTCATCGGAGCCGTCGGGGGCGCTGCAGAGCTTGGCCACGGTGGCGCGGCCCTTCGCCTGCGCGTCCGAGTAGGCGATGACCGCGGTGGGGACCGCGTTCTCATGGTCTCCGGACACGGTGAGCGCGATGTCCTCGCCGCCCGTGAGGTACGGCGCTGCCGCCGCGACCTCGTGCACGGAGTACTCGCCCGGCTCGAGGGTCTCCGGCAGCGTCACGCAGCCGCTCTCGTCGGTGGTGAACTCGGTGAGCTCGACGGGGTTGGGGTAGCTGTCCGTCATGGAGACGGGGTCGCCGTTCGCATCGAGGATCTGGAAGGTGAAGCCGGCGAGCGGCACGGCCTGCCCGGTCTCGGCGTCCTGCTTCACGATCTGGATGCGGGTGCTGATCGCCTGGTCGTTCAGGATGTAGCGCAGCTTCGCGCCGTCCGCCATCTGCTCGGCTGAGATGGTCCAGTCGCTCACCTTGTCGAAGCCGTCGGGCACGGTCTCGTCGACCTCGCGGACGGTGTAGCCGGCGGCGTCGTAGGGGAGGGCGCCGGAGACGCCCTCGGGGCGCTCGCCCTCGCCGAACCACAGCCCGTCCGTCTCGGCGAAGCCGTCCTCGCCGGTGGTGATGGAGCCCACCGCTTTGCCGGTGGTGTTGGAGACGATCTCGAAGCGGACGCCGGCAGCCGGCTCCTCATGCCCGTCGCCCTCATCCCAGGACTCATCGGCGCCCTTGAACTTGGCGACCTCGATGTCGAACGCGATCACGCTCTCCTTGAAGTCGTCCTCGGGTTCGAGCTCAACGATGCCAGACGCGGTCATTTGCTCTGAGCTCACGGTATACGTGCGAACGGTCGAATCGAGCTTGTATCCGGTTGGCGCTTTGGTTTCCACGACCGTGCAGGTGCCGAACGGGATGTCTTGGAAGACGAGCAGCCCGTCTTCGTTCGTCACTGCGGTCTGGATATGGCCGTTCGCATCGGCCAGCCGGTACTCAGCCCCTTCGAGCGTAGCCCCGGGCTGCGCCGCATCGAGCGTGGCGGAATCCTTCTTCTGGATAGTGAGCCGGACCGCACCCGGGCTATCCGCAAGCTCCTCGCTAGAATTGTTGCTTCCGGTGGTGAAGTAGTGGCGCTCGGTGTTGAGTTTGAACCCCTGCGGCGCTTTGGTCTCAACGGCGTAGTAGCGCTTGTCCTGCTGCAGCTGATAGCTCGCTTGTCCGCTCTCATCTGTCGTGATGGTGGCTATCTTCTGGTCGGTCGAGGCATCGTAGATGTCGTAGGTTGCACCAGCATACGCGTACTCGTCGTTGCCGGCGGTGAATTCGGCATCGGCGGAGACCTTGGTGAAGGTGACGGTGACGTCCGGCTTGACGGGGATGATGACGAAGATATTCTGCGCGGACCCGTCTGTTAGGTTCCGCCGCAGCCAGAGCGCGTCGTCCCACCAGCCGGATTGGCCGGCGTGCGCGCGGGCGTCCGCCACGAGGCGTTGGATCTTTGCGAGCTCCGCGGCGTTGGCGACGCGGCCGGTCGTGCTCCCGTCGTTGGTGGAGCGGTAGATGTTCGTATAGGTGCCGCCGTTGTACATGAGGGACTCACCCTCCACGGAGGCGCCCATGAGGAGGTGCTTGGTCACCTCCCATGCGGCGACGAGCTGGTCGCTTCGCCCGGAAAAGCCGTATGTCGCCTGGCCGAGTGCTGAGGTGGGCGCGTAGGCGGCGGCGTAGGCCATCGCGTGCGGGTCGAAGCTCGAGGAGCCCGTGACCCACGGGGCGGATGCGACGGGGCCGGAGTCGTGGGTGTCGTCGTAGGTGAACTGGCTCACCGGCACGGCGGGACCGTAGACATCGCCGGTGTCGGGGGTGCCATGGAACGGCTCTCCGCAGACGACCCATGTCCCGTCGGATAGATACCAGTTCGAGATGGGGGAGCGGTTGCTCGCTCCGATATCGCGGCGGGTGACGGTCACGTTCTGGTTGAACGAGGCCGGGATGTCCGCGAGTGCTTGTGCCGTCGACGGTGCGAGTGCCGCGACAACGGACAGCGCGACGAGGGCCACGGCGATCAAGGCGGCGGCAACCCCGTTCCAGCCGCCTCCCGCAGAGGCTGCAATTCGTCTTATCAGCTGCATTGCGATGCGCGGGCCTCCTCGCTTGAAGCCTCCTCGGCGCTTGCTGCTATGCATGGATACCTCCTATCGGTCTGTCGTTTCCTCCTAGCGGCTTCGCCCTGGAATCGTTGCGCTTGGGGCCGCTCCGCTTGGGATTCGTTTTGCCTTGGGCCGTTTCGTCCTGGGCTGTTTCGCTTTGGCGCTTTTGCGCGCCTATACCGCCACGCGGGCGATTGCCGACCCTTGGGTGAGGTCGAGCCCTGTGTTGATGAGGTCCAGCAGCTGCTTGCGCTCGCGTTTGGATGCTGTGCGCGGCGTGGAGGTCGACGTTCCCGCTGACTGGTCGTGTGTATCGGATGCGGCGTGCGCGTCGGGCTTGTTCGCCGCCATGCGCGCGATTCGCTTGACGGTGCGGTCGCGTGCCGCCGGACTCCGCAGGTCGGCGCTGGTGATGGGCACGATAGTGAAATCCGGAAAGGCGCTGAGGTCTGCGGGTAGGCTCGTTGGGTCGTCCACGATTTCAACGGCGATTTTCGCTGAGGGTAGATACACTGCCATGGCTCCTCCAATCACGCCGCCCGGCCGGTCCGGGCTCGCTGGCATGAACGCTAGGAGGTAGAACTGAACGATGTCCCAATGAATCTAAACAAAGTCTGAACCGCGCAGCTCAGAGGGGATGAAAATCGAAGTATGGAGGTTTTGCGCGCGGCGGCCACGCGCATTGTCGCGTCTCATGTTACTAATGAGCGACGCGGGCGAGGTCCGGCCATGCGGCAGCGCCGGTCCCGATAAAATTTCTAGCACGTGTCTCTATGCGTTCGCGGCGGCTGCTGCGAACGTGTTTGCCAGCCAGCATCGAGAAAGGGGGCGGGCCGTGGCTGCAACCTCGTTTGGTCCGACACCCACCATTCCGGCCATCATCAAGTTCTCGAGCGAATACGACGAGTACCGCGGCGATGAGTCGCGGAGCAGGGGGACGGCTGAGTCCCTATCGTTCCCACGGACCGAGGACGAGGTCCGCGCCATCGTACGCTCACTCAGCTCGGCGCGTACGCCTATCACGGTGCAAGGCGCGCGCACGGGCCTTGCAGCGGGCGCCGTGCCTCAAGGCGGGCATGTGCTCAACCTCTCGCACATGAACCGCCCGCTCGGCTTGCGCGAGGGGAACGGGCGTTTCTACCTGCGCGTTCAACCTGGTCTCGTTCTTTCCGAACTTCGAAAGTACCTTGCAGCAAAGGCATTTCCTACCGAGGATTGGGACGAGGCGTCGCTTACCGCCGCGCAGCGTCTTGCCGAGGCTCCGGAGCAGATGTTCCCCACCGATCCCACCGAGACCTCTGCTTGCCTGGGCGGTATGGCCGCATGCAACGCCTCGGGCGCACGGAGCTTTCGTTACGGTGCCATGCGCGGCCACGTGACGGCGCTACGGCTCGTGCTCGCAAACGGCGACGTGGTCGCGTTGCGCCGGGACGAGGTTCGCGCTCGCGGCCGGCATCTCATGCTCAAGACCGAGGGCGGCTCGACCATCGAAGCGGACCTCCCCACTTATCAGATGCCGCGCGCCAAAAACGCCTCCGGCTACTATGTTGAGGACGACATGGACGCCCTCGACCTTATCATCGGCTCGGACGGTACCCTCGGTATCATCACCGAGCTCGAGCTCGCCCTCATGCCGGCGCCTGCGGTGGTTTGGGCGGCGAGTTGCTTCTTTGCGACCGAGGACCAGGCGGTCGAGGCAACCATAGCTGCCCGCGCAGACCTCAAGCATGCGGCAGCGCTTGAGTACTTCGACCCAGCCGCCCTTGACGTGCTGCGCCGCGCCCGTGCCCAGGGCTCGGCCTTCGCGGCGCTCCCGTTGCTTCCCGAGCGCTTCGGCTGCTGCCTTTATGTGGAGCTCCAAGCACCTGTGGAAGATGAGGCCATGGCGGACCTCGAGCGTCTCGGCGCCATCGTGCGCGCGGCGGGCGGAAGCGAGAGGGACTCTTGGGTGGCCCGTACCGCCGTTGACCGCGAGACGCTCCGGTTCTTCCGCCATGCCGTTCCCGAGAGCGTGAACATGCTCATCGACGAGCGCCGCCGAGAAGAGCCTTCGATCACCAAGCTCGGCAGCGACATGTCCGTTCCCGACGACCGTCTGCGCGATGTCATCTCCCTCTACCGCTCGACGCTGGCCGAGGAGGGGCTCGAGTCGGCCGCATGGGGGCATATCGGCAACAACCACCTGCATGTAAATGTCCTGCCGCGCAATGCCGAGGAATACGCGAGGGGCAAGGCGCTCTTTGCGCGCTGGGCCAAAGATGTCGCGGCTATGGGCGGCGCGGTTTCGGCCGAGCACGGCGTGGGCAAGCTCAAGCGCGATTTCCTCACGACCATGTACGGCTCAGAGCATGTGCGCGAGATGGCGCGTCTCAAGCTTGCGTTCGACCCGGCGTGCCAGCTGGGGCGTGGCAACCTGTTCGATGCGGCGCTGCTCGATGAGGTTCGCAGGGAGGGCGCGGCGGTGCCCGAGGGCGCTGATGCCGCAGATGCTGGACCGGATGCCGCAGATGCCGGCCCCGATGCTTCGGGCACCGGACCGGATGCTGCAGACGCCGGCCCCGATACTTCGAGCGCCGACCTCGATGCTGCTGCCAGCCCCGATGCCGCGCCTGTTCCGTCGGCGGCTGCACCGGCAGATGCGTTAGCTAAAGCTATGAACACCGGGGAGGTGTCCTGATGCATATCGTGGTCTGTGTGAAGGCGGTTCCGAGCTCGACCGAGGTCAAGATGGATCCCGTCACTCATACCATCGTGCGCGACGGCCGCGAGTCGGTGGTGAACCCCTTCGATGCCGCCGCACTCGAGGTGGCGCTGGCTATCAAGGATGAGCGTGCTGCTACGGGCGAGGGCTGTAGGGTGAGCGTGCTTTCCATGGGCATTCCGGCTACGGAGGCGCTTTTGCGCGACGGCATCGCTCGCGGCGCAAGCGATGCGCTCCTTCTTTCTGATCGTGCGTTTGCCGGTGCAGATACGCTTGCCACGAGTTATGCCCTGTCATGCGGTATACGCGAGCTTGGCTCGGCGAGCATGAGCGACGTCGCCGCGTCCGGTGCTCCGGAGCACGAAGAAGCCACCCCCGGCCCCTCTCTTCCAGACCTCATCCTCTGCGGCAAGATGGCGGTCGATGGCGACACGGCGCAGATCGGGCCGGAGCTCGCAGGGCTCTTCGATATGCCCTGCGTCACGGACATGCGCGAACTGGTTGCGATTGAGCGGGGCCGCGTTACCGTGCGCCATGCGACCGATGCGGGCATCGAGCTCGTCGAGGTTCCGCTGCCGGCGGTGCTTACCGTGGCCAAAGACATCGCACAGCCTCGCATGCCGAGCATCGCGGGGGTACGCGCGGCCGCGGGCGCGCCCGTGGCGGTGCTCAGTGCAGCGCGCGTGCAGGCCGACCCCGCGCGATCGGGCCTTGCCGGTTCTCCGACGCAGGTCGTGCGGTCGTTTGTGCCCGAGCGTTCTGACGCGTGCGAGGTCTTGGAGGGAAGCGTGCCCCAGCAGGCGGCGCGCATCATCGCGTTAGCTGAGGAGGCGGGGCTATGAGCGGGCTTATGGTGGATGCCGCACGCTGCGTGGGTTGTAAGCGCTGCGAGCGCGCGTGCGCGTTCGGCGGCATCGTGGTCGAGGGCCGCCTGGCACGCCCGACCGACGCCTGTACGCTCTGCGGCGGGTGCGTGGAGGCGTGTCCGGTGGATGCGATTTCGATTGAGCGCGACGAGGCCGGAGAGGGGTCTGGGCGCGATCTCTCCGCTTATCGTGACATCTGGGTGATTGCCCAGGTTGATGCGGAGGGCGCGCTGCTACCGGTGGTCTTCGAGCTGGTCGGCAAGGCGCTCGAGCTCGCCGAAGCGCGCGGCTGCCAGGTGGTGGCGGTGCTTGGTGAGGCGGGACGAGCTCCTCGCCAGGCGGAGCGTCTTGCCGCGACCGGTGTTGCCGAGGTGATCCACACCGTGGATGAGCGCCTCGCGTATGCAGACGCCGAGGTGTTCGCGCAATGGATTTGCGCGCTTGCCGAAGAGCGCCGCCCCGAGGCGATGCTGTTCGGAGCGACGGCGTTCGGCCGCGAGCTTGCCCCGCGCGTGGCGGTGCGCCTGCAGACGGGCCTTACCGCCGATTGCACCGCGCTCGACATCGACCCCAAGACCGGAGCTCTGCTGCAAACGCGCCCTGCGTTCGGCGGCAACCTCATGGCTACGATCGAGTGCCCCGCGCATCGTCCTCAGATGGCGACGGTGCGGCCGGGCGTATTTGCGGCGCCTGAGCGCGTGACGGCCGGGGCGGGTACGGGCGCTGATCTTGCGGTAGGCATCATCACCCAAGCCCCCTTGGCTCCCGAGGTTGCGCCGCGCGTTGCCGTGCTTGGCATCGAGCCTGTTACCGGCGGGTCGATCGCGCAGGCAGAGCGGCTCGTGGTCGTGGGCAGGGGCATCGGGTCCAAGAAGAACCTCCCGCTCATGGAGCGCCTGGCAGAGCTGCTCCATGCTGAGCTCGGTTGCACGCGTCCGCTCGTGGAGGCCGGCTGGCTCGACTATGCCCACCAGGTGGGTCAAACGGGTGCGGCCGTCGCGCCGAAGCTCTTGGTGAGCATTGGCGTTTCGGGTGCTATCCAGCATTTGGCGGGAATCGGCGGTGCCGAGACGGTTGTTGCCATCAACGAGGATGCTGCAGCGCCCATCTTCGGCGTGGCAGACTATGCGGTCGTGGGCGATGCCATCGAGGTCGTGACCGAGCTCATCGCCCAGCTCGAAGCCCGCGACTGAGATGCGGAGCCGCGCGGCCACGACGGTCGCGTTGTTTGGCTCGGTTACACGAACACGAGGTTCACGAGCACCATATAGAGCGCGGTGCTTGCAAAGATGGCGACGAGCATGTTCTTCCGCCAAAGGTAGAGCCCGCCGGCAACGAGAATACCGAGCGCTTCGGGTATGCCATGCGAGCCGGTGAGCACGTCCACACTGCGCAGGCAGTAAACCACGAGCAGGCCGAAAGTCGCTCCAGGGAGCGCATTGCCCAGGTAGCGGATGTAGCGCGGCGCTGGACGGTCTGCGGGGAAAGCGAAGAACGGCAGGGCCCGGGTGAGCACCGTTGCAGCCGCGGCGGCGAGGATCGTAAGGATGATCTGCGTGGACGTCATCGCGCATCGCCCCCATGGTGCGCACCTGCGGCATCCGGCGTAGAGGCCACGGGCTCGTTCTCGCAGGTATCCGATGCAGGGGCCACGGGCCCGCTCTTGCAGGTATCCGATGCAGAAGTCATGGACTCGCTCCCGCACGCATCGTAGACCGGTTCGAGGTGGCTTCGCAGAACCGTAATCGCGGCAAGGATGAGTGCGAGCGCGGGGATCATGAATCCGTCAGGCCCAAAGAGCGCGAGTGCGACGAGCGAAGCCAGAATGCCCACCACGGCGCTCGCGTGGCTTGGATCTTTGGTCCATTGGTCGAGGAAGATTACCACTAACAGCGCCGTCATGGCGAAGTCGACGCCCGCCACGTTGAGCGCTGCCACGCTGCCCAGCACGCCGCCGAGCGTGCAGCCAACCACCCAGTACAGCTGGTTGAGCAGGCTCACGAAAAACATGAACCATCCTTCGTCCACGCCGGCCGGCGGGTGCGTCGAATAGTTGATGGAGAACGTTTCATCGCATTGCGCGAAGATGAGATACGGGCGTTTGCGCCCGAGGCCGCGGAACCGCTCGAGCATCGAGAGGCCGTAGAACAGGTGCCGCGCGTTAACGATGAAGACGGTGACGAACGCCTGAAGCGGCGCGAACGGTCCCACGAGCATCGAGGCCACGACGAACTCGGCAGAGCCCGCGAAGATAAGGCAGGCCATGAGCGTGGGCGTCCACCACGGCAGTCCGAGTGAGACGCTATATATGCCGCAGGTGATACCGAGGAAGACGAAGCCGGCGAGGATGGGAAGCGTCGGTGGTATGGCGGCGCGAAGCGCAGGCGAGATGGCACGAGGTCTATTGGTGTGCATCGCGCCGCTTGATGGAGCTGGGTGCAGTGGTTGATGGGGCACGGGGCGTTGCTCGCGTTTCTATTCAGTGCATAGTCAATGTCCCGTATCGTACACCATTTATTGCAGGGAGATACTGAATGAAGGGCCGCGGGGCAATCTGCTGCAGACGATCTATGCGCGGGCCAAGATTGAGAAGACTATGCTCCGTAAGTTTTTCGTAGCGCCGTGTGCTGCAGACACAATATTCCGAGGTCTTGGTCAAAAACACCATTTCGGTGGTACTTTCAAACATAAGAGGCACCCATTTTTACCTGTGGGTAGGCCTTTACGCGTTCAAAATTCGCTCACATCGACGAAATCAACGGAACGAGATGGCCTTTCAGCTTTCATGCGGCTATGCAATCGCTCTATTTTGGTGCGCGGCATACCACCGAAACGATATTTTTGACCAAGCGTACGAAAAGTTAGCGCATTGGGGGCGCGGGAAGTTTAGAACACCGCTGCCACGCGGGCGGGGAGGCCGGTGGCGCCTTCGATGTGCGGCCAGCTCACAAACACGATGGCACCCGTCGCAGGCACCTTGTCGAGGTTCGCCATGACTTCTACCTGCAGGTGGCCATGGTCGAGCACGTAGCGCTCGCAGGCAAGATCGTCGGCTTCCGCCGCCAGGAACGAGGCATCCGTGTCGAAGGTCTCATGCCCGTTCATCTGGATATCTCGTTCCTCATAGAGGAAGCGGAGCGCCTCCATCGACCAGCCGGGGCAGTGCTCGCCTCCGTCCTCGTCGAAGTTGTTGAGCGCGTCGTTATCGGGCCAGCGCTGGTACCAGTCGGTGCGTAGCGCCACGAAGGCGCCGGCGGGAATGCGCCCATGCTCAGCTTCCCAGGCTTCGATGTCTGCCACGGTTACGGCGGTGTCGGGGCCCTCGGCGGCGACCTTGCCGGTGAGGTCGATCACGCAGAGCGGCATGGCCATCTGCTCCACGCCGTAGGCCTCGGAGCCAACCTTGCCCGGTGTGAAGTGGCTCGGAAAGTCTACGTGCGTGCCGAACTGCCCGGGGAACTTGTAGGTGTGAATGCGGCAAGAGAGCATCTCTTCGTCGTAGTCGAAGACGGTCTTGCACAGTTCCACGGAGCCCTCGGGGATGCCCGCCCAGTACGGGCTGTCGTTCGTAAGCGGGTGAGTGAGGTCTACCCAGGTTCCTTGTTGCAGCTTCTTGAGTTCTGGCCAGAGGCTCATCTTGGTCTCCTTTCGACGGGGCGGGTGAGGGGCATGCGTACACGGCGTGTCGCATGCGGGGCGCTGCACCGCAAACGCATGCGATGCGACCGCGCATTTCCTCCATAGTACCTGTCATCGGCGCGTGAATACGCCGGTCCAGCCAAGTTCGAGGCTCGAGTCGGAAGGTTTTAACGAAGGTGCCGAGTAGACTCAGGCTTTGGACAACAAAACACCAGTTGGCATTAGTGCGAAACGGCGGCTTACTCGGCGATGTTCGAAAAACCTTCCGACTCGAGCCTCGAGTTGTCAAAGAGCTGGAACATGCCGGAGCCCATCAGGTGGGTTCGAGCATATTCCCGTTATTGGATGCCCGGAATGGAGGGGATCGTCGCGAGCCCGCGCTCGAGCTCCTCGTCGGTGGGGATGTGGTCCTCCAGCTCGCCGCGGTTGAACTTGTCGTAGGCGACCATGTCGAAGTATCCGGTTCCGGTGAGCCCGAAGAGGATCGTCTTCGCCTCGCCGGTCTCGCGGCACCGCTCCGCCTCGCGCATGGCCACAAGGATTGCGTGCGCGCTTTCGGGCGCGGGCAGGATGGTTTCCAGCTTGGCGAAGCGCTCGGCCGCCGCGAAGACGTCGGTTTGGCGCACGGCGACAGCATCAAGGTAGCCGTCGTGCTTGAGCTTGGAGACGATAGGGCTCATGCCGTGGTAGCGCAGGCCGCCCGCGTGGTCGGGGCTTGGAATGAAGCCGTTGCCGAGCGTATACATCTTGCAGAGCGGGCAGGTCTGGCCCGTGTCGGCGAAGTCGTAGGCATAGCGGCCCCGGGTGAGCGACGGGCAGCTCGCGGGCTCTACCGCGATGAAGCGCGTGGCCGGCCGTGCGCCTGTGAGCTTGTCGCGCATGAACGGGGCGATGAGCCCGCCCAAGTTCGAGCCGCCGCCCGCGCACCCGATGACCACATCGGGATATTCGCCCAGCTCGCGAAGGGCCTCGTAGCTTTCTAGCCCGATGATGCTCTGATGCAGCACCACTTGGTTAAGGACGCTGCCCAGCTGGTAGCGCCCGCGGTTCTCGGGCACATGCAGCGCGCGCTCCACCGCCTCCGATATCGCGGTGCCAAGCGAGCCGGACGAGCCCGGATCTTAGGCGAGAATGCGCCGGCCGACCTCGGTGGTGTCGGAGGGAGAGGGCGTTGCCCGCGCGTCGAAGGTCTCCATGATGTTGCGACGGTACGGTTTCTGCTCGTAGGAGCATTTCACCATGAAGATATCGAGGTCGAGCCCATAGTGAGCGGCTGCCTCGGCCAGTGCCGTGCCCCACTGCCCGGCGCCCGTCTCGGTCGTGATGTTGGTAATGCCCTGGGCATAGGCGTAGTAAGCTTGGGCGATGGCGGAGTTGAGCTTGTGAGAACCGCTCGTGTTGTTGCCTTCGAATTTATAGAAGATCTTGGCTGGCGTATCGAGCGCGCGCTCAAGGTTGTAGGCACGGCAGAGCGGGCTCGGCCGGTAGACCTTGTACATCTCTAGGACGGGTTCGGGGATGTCGAAGTACGGGGTGCCGTCGTCGAGCTCTTGGTCGATGAGTGCGTCGGCGAAAACGGGCGCAATATCTGGCTTGGTGGCGACAGCTCCGTTCGGCAGGCGCATGGGTTCGGGTTTTTCGGGCATATCGGCACGCAGGTTGTACCAGGCTTTGGGGATCTGGTCTTCGGTGAGGTAGAGACGGTAGGGATCGTGCTTGGATGCGGTCATGATGCGTCCTTTCTCATCCGGGGGCGCTGCCCGCCGGCAGTCGCTCCAAGCTCAGAATGCTCCCGCGTGCGCTGCGGCGATCGAAGAGGCTTGCTTTTCGCCTCGGCACACGTTGCCTGTTGCGCGCTATCAGGCGACATGCGTCGTTCGCCGGCAAAAAAGAAGGCCCCCGGATTACCGGAGGCCTTCCATGGTGTAGCGCGTTGGTAGGGGAGCCTGCTAATCCGAGAGAGACGGTATGCGCTTGTTCCACCACCAGGCAGCGGCCTGCTGCATCAGGTGCAGCGTATTGGCGTTGTTGACGATGGCGGTCATAGCGGAGCCTTTCTGTAGTCTCCATCGGATTGCGGACACTTTATCACGATAAAGCTGCGATGCAGCCGGCAACTAGAAATGTATCTCGAGCGTTTCCACCATCGATTGGCTCAGCGAGAAACGCAAAAGCCCGTCAAACAGGACGCGGACGCAACTTTTGAACACTCCACGGCGTGTGCCCTGAGTACAACCGCGATAGCTCATGAGTTATTAGCCCTCTGAGCTGCGCAATCTCTTGCTGCCCATCTGCCTTTACTCGTTCACTGTGCCCTGGAGTGCCCAAAAGTTGCACTCAGCGACGTTCCGGGTGCCTCAACGACACAAATGCTCGGCGGTTAGCTGAGCTGCTCGTCGATCCAAGCGCGCAGGTGCCCGTCCATGCGGCCGATGAGCGCGCGAGTGGCACGGTTGGTGTACGGGCGCGCTATGCCAAAAGGCGTGCTCAGCAGTTCGAACAGATATCCTTGATCGGCCATGATTTCGAGGCTTGCGGGGTAGACCAGTTCAAAGGCAAAGCAGGCGAGCCCCACCACGTGGTCCACGGCGGTCGATTGGTCGCTATAGCGGACGGTCTGGTGCGCGAAGAACGCATCCTCGGCAGCGGGCGAAATGTCGCCTGCGAGCAGCTCGTCTTCGGTTGCTCCCACGACGGTCTCGACGGTATCGGTGCACGAAACGCGCAGGATATCGATTTTGTCGGCATCGCGCACAAGATTGCAGAGCGCGCGCGAGCGAAGGTCGAGGTCGTCAGGAAGGCGAAAGTCGCTGTGGTGGCCTACTGCTGCACGGATGATCTCGTCGACCGAGGGCTCTTCGATAAAAGTGCGAACGCTGCCAGCGGTGCGCGCGTGGGCCAAGAACTCATCATCATGGGAGAGGGCTTCCGGTAGTGTGGCGTTCACACGGGCGAGCGAGCCGTCAAACAGGTGCCGCCCGTCCTCGAAAAGCACGTCGACGCCGATAGCCGCATGGCTGGCGGACATGCTGTCTTTGAAGGTGCCCCAACGGCGAAGCTGCTCGAATCGGCCGATGTCGTGCAGGAGTCCGCAGAGCCAGGCGAGGTCCGCGCCCGCCTGCGTGAAGCCCGATGCGCGAGCGATGTGGTCGCAAAGGTCGGCGACACGATAGGTGTGCTCCGCTTTGAGCGCGATGCGCGGGTTCTCCCGGTCGTAGGGGGCGAGGTATGCTTCGAACGCCGTTCGCGCCCGCTCGCGATCGATGGAGACCGTTGCCTCGTCGCTCAAGCTGCTGGCTTTATCGTTTGTCATATTGGTTACATCCCCGTTTCGCTGTCATCAAGCAACCATTTCCATGCGGAAGCTTGCACAATGCGCCGTCCGTTGTTCTCGTAAATCGTCTCATGTCCGCTCCCGACCAGAAGAAGCCCCTCTTCAAGGCCCGTTTCGTCGAGTGCTTCCCACAATGCTCTGAGTTCCCGCTGTGCCGTCTTTTCGTCTTCCATTGATTCGGTGACCTGGATCAGTCGAAATGCTTCCTGCTCGAGCGCATCGCCAACCACGAAGTCTATTTCATAACCATGTTGCTTCGTGTGAAGCATTGAGATGCCGCCATCGCGCATAGAGGGATGGCGTCGTCTGAGTTCAAGGTATACGGCGTCCTCGAGCCGCTGCCCGCGTTCGCACGCTCCTGCTCGGCTGCTTGCTAGGGCAATGCCTGGGTCAGCAGCGTAGATTTTTGGTCGCGTCGTACTCTTTTCTGAGAGGCTCAGCGAGAACTCTTTGACTTGGAAGACGAGATAGGCTTCTTCAAAATATGCGAGCAAGTCGGCAAGGTATGCACGACCGGTCGCAATTCCCGCCGAGCGCAAATCGTTCTCGATTTTTCGTAGCGAGATCTGCTTGCCGTTGAGCCCCATGAGCCTGCGAGCGAGCGCTGCCGCGACGCGTGGTCGCGCGATGTCATGACGTTCGACTACATCGCATGTGACGACGCGCTGAACATATGACTGAAGCAAAGCGATTGCTTGGGATGTCGGGAGGCCCTGCGCCGCAGGGAATCCTCCACGCGTGAGGTATTCGTCAAACATCGCCTGCATACGCGCGCCCAAGCGCGGAGAGAAATGCGGGCCTTTCAGCAATTCAGCGCCATCGGGTGTCATGGTAAGTCGCTCGCGAAACGAAAACGGTAAAAGCTCGAAGTCGATGGCGCGACCACGAAACTCGGTTGAGATTTCCGTTGAGAGCATTTTCGATGAGGAGCCACTGATGTAGATGGTAGCTTTAGTGGTATCAACGATGCGGCGAAGCCAGCTACCCCATTGCTTCATCTCCTGAAGCTCGTCAAAAAAGAGGTAGATGCCGTCGAGGTTAGCGCCTGCTTGTTGGGCGAGGTATCGAAACGCCTCGAGAACGGCGTCTCCCGTTTGTGGCGTGGCAGGGCTGATGCGATTATCCTCGAAGTTGAAGTAGCAGATAGCTTCAGCGGGAACTCCTGCTTCGAGCAGTGCATCCATTTCTTGGAAAAGGCGATATGATTTACCTGATCGGCGCATACCGGTTACAACCTTGACGAGATTTCCCGCCCGTGGCGGCAGCGCGTTACCTAGGTTGAGAGAGCGTGGAACAATGGGACGGTATGTATCAAGATCAAACTCTTGCAATATGCCGAGCACGGTTTGGTTCATAGCTACCTCCGCATAATTGGTAATAATATCTTACCAATTTCAGTATAACTGGTAAGTTCAAATTACCAATTAACAAGGTTTTAGCCGGGTGTTCTCTTGAGGGCTCGGATTACTTCGCTTCTGCAACGGGACATTCTAGGCAAACAACCGGTGTTTTTCTTAGGTTCACGCCCGTTCCAGCACTAAACACCCTGCAGTTAGCCCATATCGCCAGCTTCACTAGCATGATGCGCAGGGTCCCCCGCCCATGCTCCTGCGCAGTTTCGCAGAAAGGCCCAGCAGTGCTGGGCCTTTCGAGAATGTCTGAGCAAGGAGCATAGGCGGGGGACCCGCCGGGAGCACGTGCTATGCGAAGTACCCAACACCGCTCTCGAAGATCGGCATGAACTTCTCGCCCGGGACGTTGCGATACAGGTTTTCGCCACGGCGCTCGACATGCCCCATCTTGCCGAAGACACGGCCGTCCGGGCTGGTGATGCCTTCGATGGCAAGCACGGAGCCGTTCGGGTTCACCGAAAGGTCCATGCTCGGCATGCCTGTCTCGTCAACGTACTGGGTAGCGATCTGCCCGCCCGCGATGAGCTCGCGCTGGACGGCCTCGCTCGCCACGAAGCGGCCCTCGCCATGGGAGATGGCCACGGTGTAGGCCTCTCCGGGCTTGCAAGCGGAGAGCCAGGGCGAGAGGTCGCTGGCCACGCGGGTGCGTACCAGGCGGCTCTGGTGCCGGCCGATGGTGTTGAAGGTGAGGGTCGGTGCCTCGGGCGTGGCGTCCACGATGTCACCGTACGGAACGAGGCCCAGCTTCACGAGCGCCTGGAAGCCGTTGCAGATGCCGAGCATGAGGCCATCGCGTGCCTGCAGGAGGTCGCGCACGGCCTCGGTGACCTCGGGCGCGCGGAAGAACGCCGTGATGAACTTGGCAGAGCCGTCGGGCTCGTCGCCGCCGGAGAAACCGCCCGGGATCATGACGATCTGGCTCTCGCGGATGCGGCGCGCAAGCTCGTGCGTGCTTTCGGCCACGGCCTCGGGCGAGAGGTTGTTGATCACGAAGACGTCGGCCTCGGCGCCGGCGGCGCGGAAGGCGCGGGCGCTATCGTACTCGCAGTTGTTGCCGGGGAAGACCGGGATGATCACGCGCGGGCGCGCGAATTTCTCGCCTGCATAGGCCGGTGCGATGCGGCCCGTGTCGCTGCAGGTGAAGGTAAGCTGCTCCACATCGTCGAGCTTCTTGGCTTCCTCGGCCGGGGTGCGGTAGGGGAAGACGCCCTCGATGCCGCTTTCCCATGCTTCCTGCAGCTCGGCAAGGTCGATCTGCTCGGTTGCGGTTTCGAGCACGTAACCTTCGACCGTGGTGCCCAAGGGCTCGATCACGAAGGAATCTGCAGCGAGTGCATCGAGCGCCGCCGCATCCTCAACCTCAACGATGAAGCTGCCGTACATCGGCTCGAAAAGGCTCTCGATGTCGACGTCGTCGGCAAGCTCGAAGCCGATCTGGTTGCCCACGCACATCTTGAAGAGGGCTTCAGCGCTGCCGCCGTAGCCGGGGGTTGCCAGCGCCAGGGCGCTTCCATCTTGGGTGAGACACTCGATGGCATCGAAGACGGCGAGGAGCTGCGAGGGGTCGGGGCGATGGTCGTCGCCATACGAAGCGGGGGCGATGCGGAAGACCGGGTGCCCCGCGCCCTTGAATTCAGGGGAGACCGCATGGTCGGCACGGCCCGTGCTTACGGCGAAGCTCACGAGGGTGGGCGGCACGTCGAGGTCCTCGAACGAGCCCGACATGGAGTCCTTGCCGCCGATGGCGCCAACACCAAGGTCCACCTGCGCCATGAGCGCGCCGAGTACGGCTGCTGCCGGCTTGCCCCAGCGCTCCGGCACGTCGCGCAGGCGCTCGAAGTACTCCTGGAAGGAGAGGTAGGCGCGCTTGCGGGAGAAGCCCGCGGCCACGAGGCGGCTCACGCTCTCAACGACTGAGAGGTAGGCCCCCGCGAACTGGTCGGCTTCCATGAGATAGGGGTTGAAGCCCCATGCCATGGAGCTCGCGGTCGAGGTCTCGCCGTCGACGGGGAACTTCGCCACCATGGCCTGCGCAGGGGTGAGCTGGGTGCGTCCGCCAAAGGGCATGAGCACCGTGGCAGCGCCGATGGTCGAGTCGAAGCGTTCGGAGAGGCCCTTGTTCGAGCAGACGTTGAGGTCGGTTACGAGCGCGCGCATGCGCTCGGCGAGCGTGGCGCCCTCCCAAGCCGGCTGCCACACCTGGCGCGCCGTCACATGCACGCTCTGGTGCTTGGGTGCGCCGTTACTGGCCAAGAAGGCGCGGGAAAGGTCCACGATCACGTCGCCGTTCCATGCCATGCGCACGCGCTTCTCGTGCGTGACCTCGGCGATGACGGTGGCCTCGAGATTCTCCTCGGTGGCATACGCCATGAACTCGTCCACGTCGTCCTCGGCCACGGCCACAGCCATGCGCTCCTGGCTCTCGGAGATGGCGAGCTCGGTGCCGTCGAGGCCCTCGTACTTCTTCGTGACCTGGTCGAGGTCGATGTAGAGGCCATCGGCGAGCTCGCCCACGGCAACGCTCACGCCGCCCGCGCCGAAGTCGTTGCAGCGCTTGATGAGGCGGCAGGCATCGCCGCGGCGGAAGAGGCGCTGGAGCTTCCGCTCCATGGGGGCGTTGCCCTTCTGCACCTCGGCACCGTCCTTCTCGATGGACTCGACGTTATGCGCCTTGGAGCTGCCCGTAGCGCCGCCGATGCCGTCACGGCCGGTGCGGCCACCGAGCAAGATGATCTTGTCGCCGGGCGCGGGCTCCTCGCGGCGCACGTGGCTTGCCGGGGTGGCACCCACCACAGCACCCACCTCCATGCGCTTGGCAACGTAGCCGGGGTGGTAGAGCTCGGAGACCTGGCCGGTGGCGAGGCCGATCTGGTTGCCGTAGCTGGCGTATCCGGCGGCAGCGGTGGTCACGAGCTTGCGCTGCGGGAGCTTGCCCTCGAGCGTCTCCGCGACGGGGACGGTGGGGTCGGCCGCGCCGGTCACGCGCATGGCCTGGTACACATAGCTACGGCCGGAGAGCGGGTCGCGGATGGCGCCGCCGATGCAAGTGGCCGCGCCGCCGAAGGGCTCGATCTCGGTCGGGTGGTTGTGGGTCTCGTTCTTGAAGAGGAAGAGCCAGTCCTGGTCTTCGCCATCAACATCTACCGTGACCTTCACGGTGCAGGCGTTGATCTCTTCCGACTCGTCAAGGCCGGTGAGCTGGCCCGTGTGCTTGAGCCACTTGGCGCCGAGCGTGCCCATGTCCATGAGGCAGACGGGCTTCTCGTCGCGGCCCAGCTCATGGCGCATCTCCATGTAGCGGTCGAAGGCCTCCTGCACCACAGCGTCGTCGATCTTGACCTCGTCGAGCACGGTGCCAAAGGTGGTGTGACGGCAGTGGTCCGACCAGTAGGTATCGATCACGCGAATCTCGGTAATCGAGGGGTCGCGGCCCTCCTCGGTGAAGTATTCCTGGCAGAAGCGGATGTCGGCCGCATCCATGGCCAGCCCGCGCTCGGCGATGAAGGCCGCAAGGCCGGCTTCATCGAGTTCGCGGAAGCCATCGAGCACCTCGACGGGCTCGGGGTCGGGGGTCTCGGCTACCAAGGTTTCGGGCTTCTCGAGCGATGCGAGACGCGCCTCCACGGGGTTTACGACATAGTGCTTGATGGCGTCGATGTCGGCCTCCGAGAGCGCGCCCTCGAGGATATAGACCTTGGCGGAGCGCACCGTGGGGCGCTCTCCCTGGCTGATGAGCTGGATGCACTCGCTGGCGGAGTCGGCGCGCTGGTCGAACTGGCCGGGCAGGTATTCCACCGCGAAGACGGCTGCTGCGTCGGGGCTCGACGGCAGCTCGTCGTATGCGTGGTCCACCTGCGGCTCGCTGAACACCGTGGGGATGCACGAGCGGAAGAGCTCTTCGCTTGCTCCCTCCACATCGTAGCGGTTGATGAGGCGAAGGCCGGTGAGGCCCGTCACGCCAAGGATTTCCGTAAGCTCGCTCTTGAGTTGCTGCGCCTCGACGTTGAAGCCCGCCCTCTTTTCCACATAGATGCGAGAGACCATGAACCCTGCCCTTCGAATCCTGCTCGCGGAACCGTTCCCCCGAGCGGCTGCATACCGTCTCTATGATACGGCAGGTTGCCATGCATCCAGTTGGCGAAGTTGTCTGCTACAAATAACCCGCTGCTACGAGCGCGTTGCCGGGAGGTTGCTGTTTTCCCGCCGCCAAGTGCAGCACACGCGGAGTTGCGGGCGCCGATCCCCCCTCCCGAGCGCAGCAAATCTGGAGTTACCATCGGCGAGCGCAGCAGATCAGGAGCTAAGGCCACCTGCAGAGGCCGATAACTCCATATTTGCAGCGCTGGATGCGGATAACTCCATATTTGCAGCGCTGAGCGAGGGAGCTGCCTAAGAGAGCGAGGGGGATGACGTGTCGGGCCCGACCCGGGCGTGACTTCGCGGGGCAGTCCTAAAGGGCGAGGAGACGGCCTAAAGAGAGGAGGCGGCCCAGGACGGACTCGGTAGATGAGGGGTAGCTCTGGGCAGCTCAATCCCCGGCCGCGGGCAGGCGCCGGCAATTCCAGCCGGAGCAGCTCAATCTCCGGCCGCGGACCGGCCCCCGCCTCGACCCCCGGTCCCGCCTACTCGTTCTCCTCTGCGCCCTCGCTCCACGCGTCTACGTCTTCGATGCGGATCACGCTGGCAACGCTTGCGACCTCATCAAGCGCCTCGAGCGCAGAGCACACGCGCCGTACGTCGCGCTCGCGGGCCGTGTGCGTAAGGAAGACGACCGAGCAGGTGGTGCCGTCTCCGTCGCGCAGCTGGTTGATGGCGGAGATGGAAACGCCCGCGTCCGCGAAGGCCGCCACAACCGGAGCGAGCGTGCCCACGCGGTCGACGACGGAAAGGCGGATGTAATAGCGCGTCTCGAGCTCCTCGATGGAGCGAATCGGCGCGGTGCGGGGGAAGGGCTCGGGCTCGGGGCCCAAGTCGATCCCGCTGGCGATGCCGTTCGCGAGCTCAAGCACGTCGCCAACCACGGCGCTCGCGGTGGGGAAGGAGCCTGCGCCCGCGCCGTAGAACATGGTTTCGCCCACCGCGTCGCCCACGGCGAACACGGCGTTCATGGCTCCCGAGACGCCGGCGAGCATGTGGTCGGCGGGAATCATGGTGGGGTGCACGCGCGCGTCGATGCCCTCGGCCGTCTTGCGGGCGATGCCGAGCAGCTTGATGCAGTAGCCCATCTCGCGCGCCTGCTCGATGTCAGCGGCGGAGACGTTGCGAATGCCCTGCATGTACACATCGTCGGTGGTCACGCGGGTGTGGAAGGCGATGGAGGAGAGGATGGCCACCTTGCTCGCGGCATCGAAGCCGTCGACGTCGGCCGTGGGATCGGCCTCGGCGTAGCCCAAGCGCTGGGCGTCGGCGAGCACATCGTCGAAGTCGAGCCCCTCGGAAGCCATGCGCGAAAGGATGTAGTTGGTGGTACCGTTCAGGATGCCCGCGATGGTGAGCATGCCGTTTGCCACGAGCGCGTGCTCGAGCGCGTTCACGATGGGGATGCCGCCGCCCGCGGCCGCTTCGCAGCGAATCTGCACGCCGGCCTGTGCGGCAAGGCTTCCCAGGTAGTCGATGCGGCGGCCCAGAAGCGCCTTGTTGGCGGAGACCACGTGCTTGCCGGCAGCGATGGCGCTCTCGAAGATCTCGGTCGCAGGGTGATCGCCGCCGATGAGCTCGATCACGATGTCGATTTCCGGGTCGGCTACGACGTCGTGCCAGTCGGTGGTGAAGGCTTCGGGCGCGATGCCCAGCTCTGCCGCGCGCTCAGGTTCCAGGGCGCTGGCCATCTTGAGGCGCAGGTCGATGCCATAGGCGGAAAGGTATTCGTCGTGGTGGCGCGCGATGACGCGGGCGACGCCGCCGCCCACGGTTCCGAGCCCGATGAGTCCTACGTTGACGGTGCGGGTGGTGCTTGGCATTGCGTCTCCTTTGCATTCGAGGCTGCGTACGGGCTGGTCATCTGGCCGCGAGGGTGCCACCGGTGCCGCACCCGCAGGAGCTGGGTCCCGGCAGCGCGGGTTTTCATCGCGAAGGCTCCTCGACCATATCTGCCTAGTATTCTACCGAGGAATGGGGCATGCATGCGAAACACAGATGTAACACGTCTCATGATGTTTCAGGCCGATAAAAACTGCAGGTAGAAACCTTGGGCGAAGAATGCAATACCGGCTCTCCGCTGCTCGAAGCCCTCAAAATGGTTCGGCTGCCTTACCTTTTGCATAAAATCGGAGTATTCTAGCACGAACCACCTGATTGCACAGCGTGTTCGGGCGGGGACCTGCGAGGCATCGCGACCTCGGAGGAATGGAAGGGTAAGCCGGGCAGGCGCTCGGCGCGTCACGAGAGGAGCATCGCATGTCTATACTCGAGAACATGCAGAACGTTTCCATCAACCGCAGGAGCCTCGTCGCGGGTGCGGCGGGCCTTGGCCTTGCCGGTGTTCTCGCTGGCTGCTCCAACGAGGGTGACGGCTCTGGGGCCGGTTCCGCTTCCGGTTCCGCCTCGGGCAGCGCCTTCATGATCGGTGGCATCGGGCCTACCACGGGCGACGCCGCCATCTATGGCAACGGCGTGCGCATCGGCGCCCAGATCGCTATCGATGAGATCAACGCCGAGGGCGGCGACATCCAGTTCGATTACAACTTCCAGGACGACGAGAACGACGCCGAGCGCTCCGTCAACGCCTACAACAACCTCAAGGACTGGGGCATGCAGATCCTCATGGGCACCGTCACCACCGCTCCGTGCGTAGCCGTGTCCGCCGAGACCAACGCCGACAACATGTTCCAGATCACTCCTTCCGGCTCGTCGACCGACGTGATCGGCGGCCAGCCCGACGCGGACGGCAACATCGCCACGCCGCGCAAGGAGAACGTCTTCCAGATGTGCTTCACCGACCCCAACCAGGGCGCCGCGTCCGCTCAGTACATCTCCGAGCAGGGCTTGGGCACGAAGATCGCCATCATCTACAACAACTCCGACACCTATTCCACGGGCATCTATCAGAGCTTCATGTCCGAGGCTTCCGAGCTCGGTCTCGAGGTCGTGTCCGAGCAGGCGTTCACCAACGACTCCGCCACCGACTTCTCCGTACAGCTCAACGCCGCGCGTGACGCCGAGGCCGACCTGGTCTTCCTGCCCATCTACTACACGCCCATCTCGCTCATCCTCACCCAGGCGAACAGCATGGGCTATGCGCCCAAGTGGTTCGGCGTGGACGGCATGGACGGCCTGCTGACCGTCAAGGGCTTCGACACCTCGCTCGCCGAGGGCGCCATGCTCCTGACCCCGTTCGTCGCCACGGCCGAGGATGAGGCCACCAAGAGTTTCGTCGAGAAGTACCAGAGCGCCGATTACGGCGACGGCGAGACCCCGAACCAGTTCGCCGCCGACGCCTACGACTGCATCTACGCGCTGCGTGCCGCCATCGAGCAGTCCGGCGTGACCGCCGATATGGACTACTCCGACATCTGCGACGCGCTCGTCGAGACCTTCACGTCCGAGGACTTCTCCTTCACCGGTCTCACCACCGCTGGTGAGTCGGCTACCTGGTCCGATACGGGCGAGATTTCCAAGCAGCCCATGGGCATGGTCATTCAGGACGGCGTCTACATGCCGCTCGACGCGTAAGGGACCTTGCCCGAATCTCATTCGCAAGTCTGTTCTTGAGCGGAGATCGCCCGCCTTGCGGCGGTCTCCGCTTTTCACATGAAAGGAGGGGACATGGAGTTCCTCGCCAACCTCATCAACGGCATGAGCTTGGGCAGCGTCTACGCGATCATCGCACTCGGTTACACCATGGTCTACGGTATCGCCAAGATGCTCAACTTCGCGCACGGCGACATCATCATGGTGGGTGCCTACATCTGCTTCTGCGCCGTGAGCTACCTGGGGCTTCCCGTGATTGCGGGTATCCTGCTCTCCGTCGTGGGCTGCACAGTGCTCGGTATCGTGATCGAGCGGCTCGCCTACAAGCCCTTGCGCAGTGCCCCGTCGCTGAACGTGCTCATCACCGCTATCGGCGTGAGCTACTTCCTTCAGAATGCGGCGCTGCTCATCATGGGCTCCGATCCCAAGTCGTTCTCGATGATCCTGAGCCTGCCGGCGCTCCATCTCTTTGACGGGCGCCTCACCATCAGCGCCACGGCGGTGATCACCATCCTCGCCTGCGTTGCCATCATGGTGGCCCTCACCATGTTCACCGGCAGGACCAAGATGGGCAAGGCCATGCGCGCTTGCTCGGAGGACCGTGACGCCGCGCAGCTCATGGGCATCAACGTCAACTCGACCATCTCGATGGTCTTCGCCATCGGCTCGGGGCTCGCGGCCATCGCGGGCGTGCTCATGTGCGCCGCCTATCCCACGCTCATGCCCACGACCGGATCTATGCCCGGCATCAAGGCCTTCACCGCGGCGGTGCTCGGCGGCATCGGCTCCATCCCGGGCGCGGCGCTCGGCGGCGTGCTGCTCGGCATCATCGAGATCTTCGCGCGCGCCTACATCGGCACGCAGCTCGCCGATGCGGTGGTCTTTGCCGTGCTCATCGTGATGCTGCTCATCCGTCCGGCCGGCTTGCTCGGCAAGCCCGTGAACGAGAAGGTGTAGGTGATTCACATGGGTTTCATGCATCTCAAGCCGCAGACGCACTCGACCGTTATCACCTATGCGATCGTGGTCGTCGCGTTCATCGTGGTAACGCTCCTCGACGGGATGGGGCTCATCTCCAACTCCCTCTCCGGCCAGCTCGTGCCCATCTGCGCCTACGTGTCGCTCGCCGTATCCCTCAACCTCGTGGTGGGCGTCTCGGGCGAACTCTCGCTCGGGCATGCGGGATTCATGAGCGTGGGCGCCTTCACCGGCGTGATCGTGGCGGGGTGCTTGGCGCGCATGGGCGTCGAGTCCGAGCTTTTGCTCTTCGCGGGGTCTGCCGTCGTCGGTGCCGTCGTTGCGGGCATCATCGGCTTTTTGGTGGGCATCCCGGTCATGCGCCTGCGCGGTGACTACCTGGCAATCGTGACGCTTGCGTTCGGCGAGATCATCAAGAATCTGCTGAACAACTTCTATATCGGCGTGGACGATGCCGGTCTGCACTTCTCTATGACGGACAGCTCGTCGCTCGGCATGAGTCAGGGCACGATTCTCATCAACGGGCCCAAGGGCGCCGTGGGAATCGATAAGATCTCGACCTTTGTCTTGGGTGTCGTGGTGGTGCTCATCACGGTTGCCGTGGTCTTGAACCTCATGCACAGCCGCGACGGCCGCGCCATCATGGCTGTGCGCGACAACCGCATCGCCGCGGAGAGCGTGGGTATCAACACCACGAAGTACCGCCTCATCGCCTTCACCGTGGCGTCGGCCCTGGCAGGCATGGCGGGCGTTCTCTACGCCATGAACTATTCCACGGTCATCCCCTCGCAGTTCGATTTCAATCAGTCCATCCTCATCCTCGTCTACGTGGTGCTTGGCGGCATGGGCAACATTTCCGGTTCGATCATCTCGGCTGCGTTCCTCACCGTGCTTCCTGAGGTCCTTCGCCCCATCAACAACTACCGCATGCTTATCTACGCCGTGGTGCTCATCCTCGTGATGGTCGTGCCGCATACCAAGGTGTACCAGCGCGCGGCCGATGCGCTCCGCGAGCGGTTCCATAAGGCGGCGCCCAAGCCTGCTGCGGAAGGAGGCGAGGCCGATGAGTAAGCTCACCGATTTTGGCAAGCAGCGCCGTGAGACCACCAAGATGGTGCCGGTGCCGAGCGTCTCGATCATGCCCGAGCGCGACCTCGGGTCTGCGCCCGCTCTCGAGTGCCTGCACCTGGGCATTGAGTTCGGCGGCCTCAAGGCGGTCGACGACTTCAACATCACCGTCGGCCGTACCGAGATCTGCGGCCTCATTGGCCCCAACGGCGCCGGCAAGACCACGGTTTTCAACCTGCTCACCAAGGTGTACCAACCCACGCGCGGCACGATCATGGTCGACGGCAAGGACACCGCCGGCATGAACCCGGCCAAGGTGAACCAGCTGGGCGTGGCCCGAACCTTCCAGAACATCCGTCTCTTCAACACGATGACGGTCGAGGAGAACGTGATGGTGGGCCTGCACAACCAGCGTCACTGCGGCCTTGCCACGAGCGTCCTGCGCCTGCCGCATCATTGGAAGAGCGAGCGCTGGTACCAAGAGCGTGCCCTTGAGCTGCTCGACATCTTCGACATGACGGGGCTCGCCACCCATGAGGCCGGCTCGCTGCCCTACGGTGCCCAGCGCCGCCTGGAGATTGTGCGCGCGCTTGCCACGAATCCCAAGCTGCTGCTGCTCGACGAGCCCGCGGCGGGCATGAACCCGTCCGAGACGGCGGACCTCATGGAGAACATCGTCAAGATTCGCGATACCTTCCAGATCGCCATCATGCTCATCGAGCACGATATGAACCTCGTCATGAATATCTGCGAGGGCCTGTGCGTGCTCAACTTCGGAAAGATCATCGCGAAGGGCACACCGGAGGAGATCCAGCAGAACGAGGCGGTTATCGAGGCGTATCTCGGCAAGCAGAAAGGGGGCGAGGCGTAGATGCTCAGCGTGTACAACATCAACGTCTGGTACGGGGCGATCCATGCCATCAAGAACGTCTCCTTCGAGGTGAACGACGGCGAGACCGTGGCGCTCATCGGCGCGAACGGCGCTGGAAAGTCCACGACCCTAAAGACGCTCTCGGGCCTGCTGCGCTCCCGCTCCGGCTCCATCAAGTTCATGGGCGAGGACCTCATGCATATGCCTGCCGAGAAGATCGTGCAGAACGGCCTCGTGCACGTGCCCGAGGGGCGGCGCATCTTCCAGCAGATGACGGTCGAAGAGAACCTCGACATGGGCGCCTATACCCAGCCCAAGGAGAGTATCGCCGAGAACCTGGAGCGCGTGTATGCCCAGTTCCCGCGCCTGAAGGAGCGCCGCCGCCAGGTTGCCGGCACGCTCTCGGGCGGCGAACAGCAGATGCTCGCCATGGGCCGCGGCCTTATGGCGAACCCCAAGCTCCTCATGCTCGATGAGCCTTCGATGGGTCTCGCGCCCATTCTCGTGGAGCAGATCTTCGAGATCATCGAGTCGCTTCACGATGCAGGTACCACGATTTTGCTGGTCGAGCAGAACGCGCAGATGGCCCTTTCGGTGGCAACGCGCGGTTACGTGCTCGAAACGGGCAGGATCACGCTTTCTGGCACCGGCCAGGAGCTGCTGCATAATGACGATGTGAGGAAGGCATACCTGGGCGGGTAGACTCCCTACGGAAGCCCCGGTCCTCTTCTGAGCTGGTCCTCGGAACTCGGCTATGCCGAGTTCCTGCGGAATCGTTCAGAAGGGGACCGGGGCTTCCTGCGTTACCGCCAAGTCTGCGTGGGTTGGATGACGCTGGCTCGCTTGGAATCGAAAACCGAGTTCCTGCGTTGCCGCCCGGATTGCGGCTCAAATCATGCTGAATCGACGCGGACGTGGCGCGCGCGGACGTGGCGCGATGGCGCTTTCAACTTTTGGGCCTTTAAAGCGCACCGGCAAGTATCCCGGAAATGGGTGATTAATCTACCTGCGGATTTATGAGCCGCTGCAAGCCCTGTACTTAACCTTCCCTGTGTGGAGTGCCCAAAAGTAGCAAATACGTTGGAGAGCAGCTTCCCGTTCGGCGCGCGTTCCATATGAAGCGCGCAACGCGCCTGAGGTACGGGGTGTGCCGGCTTGCAGCGCTGAGGAGGCGCGACCCCGTTTCCGTTCCGTGGTACTCTGAGGGCATGGATCCATTGCGATTAAGGAGCCTGCCCTATGTCTCTTAGCTTGCTGCGCGAGTTCTGCGCCGAGAACTTCACCGATGTTCCTGCCGCCATTGAAGCCGGTGCGGACCGGATCGAGCTCTGCGACAATCTGGCGGTGGGCGGTACCACGCCTTCTGCTGGCGTGATCGGCGCCGCGACGGTTTACGCGCATGAGCACGGCGCGCGCGTCATGACCATGATTCGCCCCCGCGGGGGAGACTTCGTGTACGGGCCCGCTGAGCTCCAGATGATGCAATCGGATATCGAGACGGCTTGCCGGCTGGGCACCGACGGCATCGTTTTCGGCTGCCTTGAGCGTCGGGAGCACGGTTTCTGGCTCGATCTTTCCGCTATTGAGGCGCTCGTTGCCCGCGTTCGCTGGATGCAGGACCAGCGCGACTGGAGCGGTGTTCCGCGTGAGTTTGATCGCGAGGACCAGCGCATCGATATCACGTTTCATATGGCGTTCGATGAACTCGCTCCCGAGGACCAGTTCGAGGCCATCGACGTGCTCGTAAAGATGGGTGTAACACGCATCCTCACGCATGGAGGTCCCGCAGGCACTCCCATCGATGGCAACCTGCCTAGGTTGCGGGAACTCATCGCATACGCAAACGGGCGCCTGACCATTCTTCCCGGTGCCGGCATCACCTATGAGAACGCTACGCGCATTGCTGGCGAGCTCGGCGTGGACGAGGTCCATGGGACCAAGATCGTGCGCCTCGCATAGCGATTGCCGTGCGGCTGCCGCTCCGTCTGCCCGCGTATTTCGCGTCTGCTTATACCCCAGCGTCCGTCCGCCCTTTAGTGCCTGTCTGTGCATCAGCGCTTGTCAGCGCGCTGATGCTTGCTGACGAGTACATTGCTACATTCTGATCTCAATTGCTGGACTTGGACCCTACTCCAAGGTGTATGGTCGCGCTAAGGCATACACCTAAGGAGGCGCAGCATGGAGAACAAACAGGTCACAGCGGCAACGAACGGCAATGTCTACATCCCCATGAGCGAGCGCGATGGAGCGGAATCGGTCGTGTACTTCACGCGCGACCTTTCCGCCGAGGGCTTGCGTCGCATGTATGAGCGTGTTTCTGGCGGAATGACGGGCAAGGTGGGCATCAAGCTGCATACGGGTGAGGAACACGGTCCCAATATCATCCCGCGTCCGTGGGTTCGCGAACTTGTTGAGCGTGACCTGCCCGACGCCACGATCGTCGAGACCAACACCTATTATGCGGGCGACCGCGACACCACCGAGAAGCATCGCCATACGCTCGAGGTGAACGGCTGGACGTTCTGCCCTGTCGACATCATGGACGAAGATGGCGCGACGACGTTCCCGGTTTCGGGCGGCAAGTGGTTCAGCGAGATGCATGTGGGCAAAAACCTCGCGCACTACGACTCGCTTTTCGTGCTCACTCATTTCAAGGGTCACGCGATGGGAGGCTTCGGCGGTTCCGCAAAGAACATCGGCATCGGTTGCGCGGACGGAAAGATCGGTAAGAAAGAGATCCATGCGCATACCGGCGAGGGCCAATGGAGCATCGCGCAGGAAGAGCTCATGGAGCGTATGGTTGAGAGCGCAAAGGCCACGGTCGATCATTTTGGCGAGCACATTACCTTCGTGAACGTGCTGCGTAACATGAGCGTGTCCTGCGACTGCGAGGGTACAGCAGCTGCCCCCGTCGTTACCCCGAATATCGGCATCGTCGCGTCAACGGATATCTGTGCGGTCGACGCCGCATCGGTCGACCTGGTCTATGCCCTTAAGCCCGAGGAGCGCCACGACCTTGTGGAGCGTATGGAGAGCCGGCACGGCCTGCGCCAGATTTCCTACATGCATGAGCTCGGCATGGGCAACTGGCGCTATCGCCTTGTAGACATCGATCACGGCGACGCTGAGATTCAGCTTGCCGATGCCGTTGCAGGCGTCGTGCCCTTCGAGAGCTAACCGAGCGACGAAAGAACCGTCCTGAGCGAAAGTCGGTCGGACCAGATGAGAGCGTCTGGTCCGGCTGACTTATGTACATCTGGGGCGGCGGGGTAGTGCTGCCCTAGAAAAGTTGCCCTTGGCTATCTTATATGGCACAATCGTTGCATCATTTATGAGGGCGCAGATGCGCCGACGACGCCGAGGGAGGTTCCGTGGCAGCTCAGGTTCGCCTATGCAAGAAATGCTCTGGTATCAAGGCCAAAGACCTTAAAGGCGCCGTGGGTAAGGAAGATGTCCGCTGCGGCTGCTTCGGGGCGTGCAGAAAGAAGCACCCTGAACTTAAGGGCCGCGTGTACGTGCGGGTGAGGGGCGGCATCGTGTCGGCGGGCTCGAAGAAGAAGCTGCGCCGTTCCGTGGCGGAGGCGCTCGCCGAGTGATGGAGCTGCCGATGGGTGCCGCTGCGTGGCGAGGAGGAAGTGCGGGCCAGGTGATGAGAAGGCGGTGCCGTGCCATGGTGGAGGCGTCATCCGATCGATGAGGTCTGGCGGCGAGGAGCGCGCCTGGGCCTGTGGCGGCAGGGCCGCCCTACGCTGTTTCGGCCGAGGGCCCCAGCATGCTAGTATGGCAGGTGCTCAATGCAGGCACGCGGGGACGCTGCGGCATGCGGCGACCGAGCCTCATGCAAAAGATGCGTCCGGGAAAGGATGGGGCTTGGCGATGCGGCAACCCAATCAACCAGACCAGACGTCGTCGTGCGAGGTCTTGGCGCCACGCCAGATGGTCTCGGTGGGCGTTGCGCTCTTCTCTATGTTCTTCGGGGCGGGCAACCTGATCTTGCCGCCGCTTCTTGGCGTGCAGGCGGGGCAAGATGCGCTGCCCGCGCTCATCGGATTTTTCGTCGCGGGAGTAGGCCTGCCTGTGCTGGGCATCGTTGCCGTTGCCCTCGCGGGCACGGTGCGCGACCTCGCCACCCGCGTCCATCCGGTGTTCTCACGCGCCTTCGTCGCGGTGGTCTACCTTGCCATCGGTCCCTGCCTTGCCATACCGCGCACCTCTTCAACGGCGTATGAGATGCTTCTGCCGCTCCTTCCCACATCCGTGGACCCCGGCTTGATGCGCCTGGCGTTCTCGGTGGCGTTCTTCGTTCTCGCCTATGCGCTCGCCATGCACCCGGGACGCATCACGCGGCTTCTGGGTAAGATCACCGGCCCCCTGCTCATCGTGCTCATCATCGCGGTCGTGGGCTCTGCGCTCTTTTCCGAGGGCGAGCCGCTCGCGCCCGCCAGTGCCCCGTACGACGCAAACCCAGCCGTGCAGGGCTTTCTTACGGGCTACCAGACCATGGACCTGCTCGCGTCGCTCACCTTTGGTCTGGTGATCGCGACGAGCATCCGCGGCATGGGCGTGACCGAGCCCGCTGGCGTGACGCGCGAGGTCTGTCGCGCGGGCCTCATCGCCGGCGTGCTCATGATGCTCATTTACGGCGGTCTTGCCGTGGTGGGGGTTCGGTTGAGTGAATCGCTCGCGGGTGCTACGAACGGTGCCACGGTGCTCACGGCTTCTGCGACATTGCATTTCGGAACGGTGGGAACGGCGGTGGTCGCTGCCATATTCCTGCTGGCATGCCTGAACGTCTGCATCGGGCTCATCGGTTGCTGCGGTACCTACTTCTCGCAGGAGGTGCCGCGTATTCCGTATCGTGGATGGGCGCTTGCGTTCGCTCTCTTCTCGTGCATCGCCTCGAATGCGGGCCTCGACGCCATCTTGGCGTTCTCGGTTCCGCTGCTGAGCGCCCTGTACCCGGTGGCGATCGCGCTCGTGATCATGGGCATGTGCCATTCCGTGTGCGACCGCCTGCCCCAGATGTGGCCATGGGTGGTGGGAGTCGTTGCCGTGGTGGGCGTACTCGGGAGCGTGCGCGACGCCGTCGCTCCGGGCGCGTGGCTGCCCATCGATGCTCTGCCGCTCGCCTCTTGGGGGCTCGGCTGGGTCGTTCCGGCGATTGCGGCAGCGTGCATCGGCGCGCTGCATGCTAAGGTTTCCGCTCGTGGCGCGTGCCGGTAGGGTTGTTGCTTGGCGGCGGCGGGTACGCGCGGCGTTAGGTTGATGGGGGGGGGTCGATCATGCCGTTTTCGATCGTTCGCGATGACATCTCTCGCGTGCACGCAGACGTTCTGGTGAATGCCGCAAACGTGCGCTTGGCGCCGGGCGGCGGCGTATGCGGGGCGTTGTTCTCGGCTGCGGGGTTCGACGAGATGCGCGCGGCATGCGAGGCTATCGGAGGGTGCGCGACGGGAGATGCCGTGGCGACGCCCGCGTTCAACTTGCCTGCGCGCTGGTGCGTGCATGCCGTGGGGCCCATCTGGCGTGGCGGGAGAGCCCACGAGGAAGAGCTGCTGCACCGTTGCTACCGCAGCGCCTTCGCGCGCGCCGTGGAGCTCGGCGCCCGGTCGGTCGCGTTCCCGCTTATTTCGGCGGGCATCTATGGATTCCCCGTTGAGCGAGCGCTCGCTATCGCGCGCGAGGAAGTCGCTGCATTCCTGAGTCATCACGACGAGGTCGCGCTGACGCTCGTGGTGTTCGAGCGCGCGGTCGTCCAGATGGGCAACGCGCTCGTCGAGCAGGTTCAAGAGTATATCGATGACGAATACGTCGATTCGAGCTCCTTCATGCGGCGCGATATGGGTGAGCTTGAACGCGAGCTGCAGTGGACGGAGGATGCCTCTGCGCCGCTTTCTGTGGAGATGGCTGAGCCCGTCGCCCTGCCTGAATACCTCCAAGAGGACGATGCATCTATCGCGGCGCCGAGGCCGTTCGTTGCTGCAAACATTAGGATGCCGGGCGCTGCGATGTCAGGCGCGCCGTCGCGTGCCGGCGCTACGCTCGATGCGGAGATTGCCCAGCTGGTCGCTACGCTCGACGCACCGTTTTCCACGACGCTGCTCGCTCTCATCGATGCCCGGGGCATGACGGACGCCGAGGTGTACCATCGTGCGAACATCAGCCGTCAGCTCTTCTCGAAGATACGAGGAAATGAATCGTATCGCCCGTCCAAGCAGACGGTCGTGGCGCTCGCCATCGCGCTTGAGCTTGATATGAGTGCCACGCAGGACCTACTTGCTCGAGCGGGGTTCACGCTGTCGAAGAGCAGCAAGTTCGACGTGATCGTCCGCTTCTTCATAGAGCGCAGCATCTACGACCTCTTCCAGCTTAACGAAGTGCTGTTCGCCTACGACCTGCCGCTCGTCGGTTCGGTGTAGCCGCGTTCGGGCGGCGCCGGGGCACTTGGTGGGCGCCGGCGCACTCGGATGGCGCCCCGGGGCACTTGGCGGGCCGGGCGTTCGGGCGGCGCCGGGCGTTTCGCGGGCGCGTTCCGGGCACCTGCGCCAAATGTCGCCCGACGGTTGACCACCGGCGCATCGGCGCAGCGTACCCTTCACGGTGTCGGATAGTCGATGCCGTAAGGAGGCAACCATGGATAAGCGACACCTCGATCATAACGCCGGGCGCATCCGTTCGAACGCCTGCAGCGAGCCCGCCGCGCGACCCGAGCGCGCCAAGCATGATGAGCCCGCCGCGCGCACCGAGCGCACCAAGCATGATGAGCCCGCCGCGCGCACCGAGCTGATATTCATCCTCGATGCGAGCGGTTCGATGTCAGGGTTGGAAGACGACACCGTGGGAGGCTTCAATGCGATGCTTGCCGAGCACCGCGACGGGCCGGGCGAGGCCATCGTATCCACGCTCATATTCAACGATCATGCGCGCGTGCTCCACGACCGCGTGGGTGTCCGCAGCGTCGAGCCGCTCACGCGGAACGAGTATCGCTGCAGCGGCTGCACGGCGCTGCTCGACGCGGTGGGCGGGGCCATCGACCATGTCGACCTTGTGCAGCGCGTGCAGCCTGCGGGCTACGAGGCGGACAAAGTGCTTTTCGTCATCACGACGGATGGTATGGAGAATGCGAGCAGCCGCTACTCGTATCGCGAGGTAAAGCGGCTGATCGAGCGGCAGAGGGAGAAGGGCTGGGAGTTCATCTTCGTCGGGGCGAACATCGACGTTGCCCGCGAGGCGGAACGGCTCGGCATCGACCGCGACTGCGCCGTCGGATACGTGCACGATGAGGTCGGCACGAATGTGATGTATCGGGCGGCGTCGTGCGCAGCCCGCATGGTGCGGTGCAGCGAGCCGTTGGAGGCGGGTGTTTGGCGTCGCGAGCTCGAGGAGGACGTGCGCCGGCGCGGGTGCTAGCCGTCGCGCGATCCGCCCGCTTGCTCTCGGGACGCTCGTCCGCCATGGAACGTTGAGGGGCTCGCTCGCCACGGCGCGTCGTGAGCGAGAGCTCGCGCTGCGGTCCATGGGGAAAGGGCGCTCGCCACGGCCCGTTGAGGCATAGAGCGCTCGCGCGCACAACGGCCCCGTTGGGCGAAAGGGTGCCCGGTGCGCCGCGGCGCACTGCCTCGCGGCCCTATAATCCCGGTAAGGTTAGGGCGCACGGCGCAGATGAGGGGGCAATCATGTCGTACACCATCTACAACTTTCTCAACAACGACGATGTAAAGGTTTTGCACCAGGCGGGGCAATTCCAGGTTATCCAGTGGGACCGCGACCTGTCCGTTGCGCCCTGGAGCGCGCAGGAGGCGTGGTTCGCCTCGCAGATGGATGTGCGCCGTCGCCAGCTCGTCGCGACCCTCGATGGCCGCACGGGCGTGACCCTGCAGGCGGGGGCCATGCAGTGGACGGTCGGACAGATCCAAGCCAATACCGGCGTCAAGAGCGCGGGCGATCTCTTCGGAAAGATGGTGCGCGGCGCGGTGAGCCAGGATTCCATCATCAAGCCCGAGTATTCCGGCACGGGCATGCTCGTGTGCGAGCCCACCTGGCGCCACCTGCTCTTGCTCGATCTCTCGCAATGGGGCAATTCGATCGTGCTCAATGACGGCCTGTTCCTTGCGTGCGACAGCACCATTCGCCACGACTTGCAGCGTCGGTCGAATATATCGTCGGCCGTGGCGGGCAACGAGGGTCTGTTCAATCTGAGGCTCGATGGCACGGGCGTGGTCGCGCTCGAGTCGCCGTGCCCGCAAACCGAAGTGCTCTACGTCGACCTGCAAAGCGACGAGCTCAAGGTCGATGGCAACTATGCGCTCGCATGGACTTCGGGACTCGAGTTCGCGGTCGAGCGCTCCGGCAAGTCGCTCATCGGCTCTGCGGTGAGCGGGGAGGGACTGGTGAACGTGTACCGTGGTACCGGCCGTATCATGATGGCTCCCATGCAGCCGGCGACGAGCTATAACACGAACGCCGCCAATCCTACGGACTAGCGATACGGCGAGTGCTCGGCGAAGCATTGCGGGGCGCGGCGTGCTATGCGCGGCGCCCCGTTTTTTCATCTATCGCGCTCCTACTATGTTTCGCTGCAGCCCCTCAGCGGATTGCGCGCGCGGTTTTGGGTATCATGCTCCACAAACGTGCGCTGCGTGGTTCGGTGGGGATTCCTGCGTGTGGTTCGGCAGGGATTCCTGCGCGCGAGGGCGGTCCGGCACCCGATGGAGAGGGGATAGCATGGCGGCAGACGAGATCAAGCTCCTGGTCGACGTGGCAGAGGGCCGTGCACAGGCCGATACGCTATTCACCAATGCCCAGATCGTAGACGTCTACGGGCAGCGCGTGGTGCGCGGCCGTGTGGTGGTGGCAGATGGTGCGATCGCGGGAGTGCTCTTCGACGATCGCGACGGTGCTGTTCCCGATCCCCCTGCGGCGCAGGTCATCGACTGTGAGGGCCGCTATCTTGCCCCTGGTTTCATAGATGGCCACCTGCATATCGAATCCTCGAATGTGCGACCCGCAGAATATGCGCGCATGGCGCTCGCGCGCGGCACCACGACGGCCATCGCGGACAGCCACGAGATCGCGAACGTCTGCGGGCTCGACGGCCTCGCGTTCATGATCGAGGATGCTCGCCGCGTTCCACTCGATATCAAGTTCATGATGCCCTCGTGCGTGCCCGCGCTGCCCGACGAGCAGGCGGGTGCCTCCATCACCGCCGAGGATATGCGCGCGTTCATGGGCGAGCATCCGGGCGAGGTCTTCGGCTTGGGCGAGATGATGAACTATCCGGGCGTTGAGGCGGCGGATGCGGAGACCCTTGCGCGCATCGATGCCGCCGCTGCGACCGTTTCGGGCGTGGTGGACGGTCATGCGCCGCTCGTAGCCGGGGCGGACCTCAACGCCTATGTTGCAAGCGGCGTCATCGCCGACCATGAGTGCACCGGTCCCGAGGAGGCGCTCGATAAGCTTTCGCGTGGGATGTATATCATGCTGCGCGAGGGAACATGCAGCCATGATCTCGAGGCGCTGAGCCCCGTGGTGCTCGAGAACCCGCTTCGCGCGCGCCGCTGCTGCTTTGCCACCGATGACCGTGCGCCGTCGGATGCCCTCGCGATCGGCATGATCGACAATGCTTGCAGACTCGCGGTGGAGCGCGGCATCGATCCGGTGCTCGCCATCTCCATGGGCACGCTCTCCACGGCCGAGTGCTTCGGGCTCGATCACGGGCACGGCGGCCCGCTCGAGCATCGCGGCGCCATCGCGCCGGGCAAGCGCGCCGACCTGCTGCTGCTTGACGACCTTTCGTTCGAGCGTGCTCCGCATCGCGTGTATGCTGCGGGAAAGCTCGTTGCCGAAGACGGCTTGTTCGTGGGCGACGTTGCACCGGAGACCGCGCGCGTGCAGGAGCTCGAGGCGACGCTTCGCGGCTCCGTACGCCTGCCCGAGCTCTCGCCCGAGGTGTTCTCCTACGATTACCAGCCTGGAAGCGCGGTGATCGACGTGATTCCCGGCAATGCCATCACGGGGGCCGCGCATCCCGATTCTGGCGAGGGCCTCCGGCGCATCATGCTCATCGAGCGTCATGGCCGCGGCGTGGCCGCGCAAGCTGCGGGCGCGGACGGCACAGGCACTGCTGGATGCGGCCTTACGGGCACGCACATCGGGCGTGGATGGGTGCGCGGCTTCACCATCACCGGCGGCGCCATCGCCTCCACGGTGGGTCACGATTCCCATAACGTCTGCGTGGTGGGCGATAACCCGCACGATATGTTCGAGGCCGTGCGAAACGTGGGACAGGGCGGCTTTGTGCTCGTGCGCGACGGCGCGGTGGTCGCAAAGCTCGCGCTCCCGCTCGGCGGGCTCATGAGCGATGGCACGGCGGAAGACGTGGCCCGCGAGCACGATGCCTTCGTGCAGGCTGCGCGCGCTGCCGGCATCGAGCCCCCGCTCGATCCCATCATGGGCATGATCTTCCTCCCGCTTCCAGTCATCCCCACGCTCAGGATTCGCCCTGAAGGCGTTTTCGATGTCACGACCTTCACGTATGCAAGCTAATGCCGAAAGGAGCTCATGTTGATCCGCCTCATCGCCTCCGACATGGACGGTACCCTGCTTGACGAGCATAGCGAGGTTCCGCCCGAGACCTACGACCTCATTCTCGCCCTGCGCGAGAAGGGCGTGCACTTCGCTGCATCCTCGGGACGCCGCTTCGACCGGCTGTGCCAGTTCTTCGCACCCGTGAGAGACAAGATGGATTTCGTGGCCGCCAACGGCGCCCAGGTGTATGTGGATGGCGAGCTCGTGGATCGCGAGGTGTTCTCCCATCTGGGCATTCGCCGCTTGGCGAAGACCGTTGGTAAATTCGAGAGCTTGCACATGGCGCTTTTCGACGATGAGAAGTCGTTCCTGCTCGACGACGAGGATAAGTTCGTGCGCGAGATTGATAAGGACCTTCCCAACGCCGAGCGCATCTGGTATCTGCCCGGGCCCGATGTGAGCATTCTCAAGATCTCGATCTACTGCGAGGACGGGCATGTGATGGACTATGCCTACGCGCTCTCCCGCGAGCTGGGCGACGAGTTCCTATTCGCGCCCTCGGGCACGCACTGGATCGATGCGCTTCAGCGCGGCGTGAACAAGGCCACGGGCATCGAGCAAGTCATGGCGCACCATGGGATCACGCGCGACGAGGTGATGGCGTTCGGCGATTCGATGAACGACTACGAAATCATCCGGTTCGTGGGCACCGGTTGCGCGATGGCCAACGGCCGCCCCGCGCTCAAGGCAGTTGCCAACCGCGTGATTGGCTACAACTATGACCAGGCTGTGCAGGGCGAGATGCGGAAGCTCTTGGAGAGCTTGGGCTAGCGCGTTCGATTCGCGCTGCCGTGCTCGGTAGAGCGGATTAGAGCACGCGCGCCTTCTGCATGCACATGCGCTTCCGCTTCTGCTTCGGATCTGCTCTTATCTGAGCCCTACGTGCACGATGCGCGCGCCGATGAGCTCGGCGTCGCGCTCGTCGTGCGAAGCCATGACAACGATGCGCCCCCGTTCGCGCTCGCGGATGATGGCGGCGACGTGCTCCCGGGCGGCTGCGTCGAGTCCGTTGAAGGGCTCGTCCAGCAATAGTATTTCGTGTGGGGTGAGCAGCGCCCGGGCGAGCCCGATGCGCCGACGCTCGCCGCCTGAGCAGGTGCCCGCCGGGGCGAGTTGTCGCTCGCCGATGCCGAGGGCCTGGAGCAGGCTCGGGGCCTCGGCCCATGCAGGGCTCTCGGCAGGGAGCCCGATGCGCGCGTTCGCCAGCGCGCTCGCTTGGTCGGCAAGGCGGTCGTCTTGGAAGCTCATCGCGACGCGGGGGAGAGGTTCGCGATCGCATGGATCCCCGAACACGACGGATCCGTCGCCGGCTGTCTCGAGCCCGGCGATGATGCGCAGGAGCGTTGTCTTTCCCGAGCCGGACGGCGCCATGAGGCAGATCGGCTCGCCGCTGCGCGCCGAGAACTCGACGCCATTGAGGACGGGCGCGCCGCCGAACGCCTTCGATAGCCGCTCGATACACAAGCGATGCTCTGCATTCTGTGCGGCGGGCGCACCGGTTGCCAGCGCGTTGCCGACCGGCGACTCGGCTGTCGTTGTGCGCTCGATGCGACCGGCGCGTCCTGCCCGCCCGCAGGCAAGGGGCTCAATCCATGCGAGCGCCCCGCACAGGGCGGCTGTGCACGCGGCGCTCGCCAGCACCACGGCGAGCGTCACCGCGAAGAGCTCAGGCGTATCAAAGTAAACCTTCGCGTCGTAGATCGCTTCGCCGAGCGATCCTGCAGGTATGCCGATGACCTCGGCCGCAACTCCGGCTTTCCATGCGGTGCTGAGCCCGAGCGCAAGTGCGGTGCTCAGATAGGGGAAGAGCGTTGGCATCACGAGAAAGCGCAGGCGGCGAACAGGCGGGACATGGTAGAGCCTGGCCGCCTCTTCCAGCTTGCCGTCCGTCGCGCGCAGCCCCTGGAGGACGTTCTCGTATACGATGGGCAGCACCACGAGCAGCACGACGAGCACGGCGAGGTTGGCGGCGCGCAGCCAGATGAGCGCGAGCACGGTGATGGACGCCACGGGCACGCTCTTTGCGAGCGCCATGAGGGGCGCGAGGAGCTCTTCTACGATGCGCCAGCGCGCGCCGGCGAATGCCCCGACCGTGCCGCATGCCGCTCCGAGCGCGAAGCCGCCCGCAATGCGCACGAGGGAGAACCCCACGCGCGCCCAAAACGCGGGTTGGGGCACCATCTCGACGAGGCGCGCAAGCACGGCGGCGGGTCCCGGCAGCAAGAGCTCGCTTCCCAGGGCAATCGCGGCAAGCTGCCAGATCGCGAGCCAGAAGGCGCCGGCCCAGAGAGTCGGGCGGCGGCTTGGGCGCTCGCCCTTTGCGCCGGTGCGCCCTTCGCGTTCCGTGTGCTCGGATGTCTGCCGCTTGCTCATGGATCTAGATATGCTCGGCTAGGCGCCGTAGCAGAAATCGTCGCCCGGCATCGCGCCGCCCACGGAGGCGGGGTCGGCGTCGTAGAGCGTCTGGAGATACCCGGTGAGCGCTCCCGCCATCTCCGCGCCCGTCATGCAGACGATGTTGCAGTAGGGGATGGCCCGCTCTGCCACCTGCGCGGTCACGATATCGGCTGCCTCGATGAGCTGGGCCGCCGCCGAGGGGTCGTCGTTCACGAAGTCGACGGATGCGGCGTAGGCATCAAGGAGCTCTTCGACCGCCGCCGGGTGCTCGCTCGAAAATGCGCTCCGAGCCACGGCTACGCCGGTGATGAGCTGCGAGTCGCCGCCGTTGGCAGCGACGGTTTCGTCCCAGACCTCGGTGAGGTCGAGTGCGATGCGCGCGCCTTCCACCTTGGCGAGCGCGCTCGTGGCGAAGGGCTGGGGGAGCATGCAGACGATGGACGGGTCGGCTTGGAGCGCTGCCAGGCACTCGGCATGCTCGCTCGCCCATTGGATGGTCACATCCGTTTCGGGGTCGATGCCGTTTTCGCGCAGCAGGTACTCAAGCGCGTACTGCGGGGTCGAACCGCGGCCGGCGGAATAGATGGTGCGGCCAGCGAGGTCGGTGATGTCGTGGATGGTCTCTCCTGCTTCCACGATGTCGAGCACGCCGAGGGTGTTCACGCAGAGTACCGTTACCGCCCCTTCGGTCTTCTGATAGAGCGTGGCGGCGAGGTTCGCGGGCACGCACAACACGTCGAGGTCGCCCTGGATGAGCTGCGGAGCGAGCTCGTCGGCAGAGCCCGCGAGCGTGAACTCGTAGTCGTTCTCGAGCGCTCCGATGCCGGCGGGGTCGGTGCCCACGGGGGTATCGGTTGCGACGGCATCGCCCGATGAGCCGTCGTCGGTGGCCGCAGCATCACTTGCTGCGAACATGCTCGCGGCGTCCATGAGCCCGACGAGGCCCATGCCCGTAGGCCCTTTGAGCGCTCCGATGCGCACGGTGGTGGGCTCTGCGCCCTCGCTCGAAGAGTTCATCCCGCTGCCGGCGTTCGACCCACCGTCCGTATTTGAGCTGCAGCCGGTGATGCCCAGACCGATGGCGATGGTGGCGAGCCCGCTGGCGAAAGCGCGACGCGTGATGGTGGCATGGTGCTGCTGTTGCGTGGTGCCCATGGAAACCCCCAGAATTTGTGTGATGAGCGCGGATACCTACCACTATATCAGTGCGGAATCGAATGCGCTCCCCGCGCGTGCGCGACGGGGCCGATATGGTTTCGCCTCGATGACTTCACGCTTTCTACCTGCGTATACAACATTTCACCCATGCCGTACGACAGACGGTCTTCGCTTTGTCTGCCATGCTGATGCCGTGATGCGTTCCGTGTGTTTGCGGGATGAGGGGGCGCGGGATGGAAAGGCTTGGGATGCTGAGGGGAGTGCGCATGGCTAGCGTGGGTGCGTTCGTGCTCATCAGGCACATGCTTCGCCTGATATGCGGGAGGCGGTTCGCGCTCATCACCGTCGCGATGGCGATCGTTGTGGCGTACCAACTGACTGACGACTTATCCATCTCATACGGCACGGTCGGTGCGGATAGCCTACTCGGCGTCGACCTGCCTCCGCTTTTCATGGCGGCGATGACGATGGGCGGTTCGGAGGCGTTCGCGTTGCTGCTTCCCCTTGCTTTACTTGCCGATAGCGCGTGGAGCTTCAAGAACGGGTACCTCAGCCTTCTCGTAGCCAAGGGTGTCGACCCGGTTCGCTTGTCGCTTTCCTGCATGGTTGCACTCATGATTGCGACGATGCTGTCGTTCGCCGTGGTCGCTCTCGTAACCGGCGCCGTTTGCGCGCTGGTATGCAGCGGCTCGTTCGAAACGGGGCTCATCAACATGGCGGACACCGACTTCGCGCCGATGCTCTCGTGGGGCGCTGCGGGGAGCGCAGGGCTCATCGCACTGCAGCTCGTGAGCTGCCTTGCGATTGCGACGATGACGGGGTCCATCGCGCTCGCTGTCCCCCGCCCGATTTTCGCCATGGTTTTCTGGCCGGCGCTTTGGGCGATACAGCGCTTTACCCCAGTGGGCAGCGCGTTATGGTCGTGCAGCTTGCCCAGCACGTGGGCCCCACCCGATCTCTTCGGGTTCATCGCGGGCCTTCCTCTGGGGGACGCTCGCCTGGTTGTGCCCTATCTGCTCGATGTGCTGCTCGTTGCGGTCGCGATGGTAGCAGTAAGCGTAGGTGCTGCCGCAATGGTTCACGGCAGCGTTGCTCGGGATCGGAGGTGGGCGCTATGGCGGAAATCATGCGTCTAACGGCTTATGAGCTTGAGCGCACGCTAACCTTGCCGCGCACGGCGCTCGTGTTCGGCATACTGGTTGCGATTGTTCAGGCATCGCTTGCTGTCATCGATACCGTGGCGATGCAGCAGGCGTACGAGGGTGCATCTGTGCTCGCCGGCGCAACCGCGTTCGACACGTTTTACATGGCGCTCAACGTCGAGGCGAGCACTACGCTCCCCATCGCATGCATCGTGCTCGCCGGTGACCTTATCTCGCGCGATGCGCATGAGAGCAGCCGCTTGCTTATCGTGTCGCATTGCACGAGGCGTTCGTCCTATGCGGCCGCGAAGGTGCTCGCTGCGTTCGTACTCTGCTCCGGGTGCGTCGTCGCGCTATTCGCGCTTTCACTTGCGATGGGCGCACTGCAGCGGGGACTACCGCTCGGTGATGGAAGCGTTCCTGCGTGGTTGTTGACGCGCGGGCCGGAGTATACGACGTGGGGCATGTGGAGCCCCATACCCGCTGGCTGGTCATATCCTGCCGTGCTCGCGGCGCTCGTGGGCGCGTTTTCCATCATCGAGACATCGATTGTGCTCGTCGTCATGGCTTTCGGCGTGCGGTGCCGCACCCGGTTGGCGCCTATCGTGGGCGGATGCCTCGTCGTGGTGCTGCTCAACATGCTCGGCGATATCGGGTCATCGATTGCGGTCGCGTTTGGCTTGGAGGGCGGCCGGAGTGTTGTGGGATGGGTTGCCGATCGGTTCAGCCTCGCCAACTACCGGCTTGGCGCCGGGTTCTTCCAGACGCAGGCAGGGCAGCTGGCGGGGGAGGCGATTGCTGCGGCAGAACACACGGAATACGTGGACATGACATTTCCCATCAACAGCTTCGCCCAGCTCACGGCAATGATCGGTGCGATGCTTATCGCCTCGTGCGCGGTGCTCTCGGCATCGTTGCGCAACGCGGGGCTGCCAGGATTCAAGCGCCGTGTGCGGCACGGGAAGGGATGAGGATATGAGACCGTTGGGAAAGCACGCGCGCACAGCGGGGGCGGCGGTGCGCGCGACCGTCGCACCCGGTGCTAGCCGCGCGTCCGGCGCCGGCATCGCGGACGTCGCGCCCGACGTGCGACAGGGTATCTGGCTCAAGGAAATCGGAGTTTCCTTTCGTGGGGCGGTTGTGCTCGATGGTGTCGCTTTCACCGCATCGCCTGGTCAGATCGTCGGCCTTATGGGGCCGAACGGCACCGGCAAGACGACGCTCATCAACGTGCTCGCAGGGCTGCTGTGTCCCCAGCGCGGCGTGGGGTCCATATGCGGCGCGCCATTAGGCGGGCGGAAGCGTGTGCCCTGCGGCATCATATTCGAGCACCCGCCGTTTGACGACGACCGTACCGGTGCTGAAAACCTTCGCAGCCTCGCGCGCCTCGCTGGGATGTCGCCGCAATCGGCGGAGACGGCGGCGCGCGATGCCATGGCGCGCGTGGGCCTGAATCCTGGCTCGCGCACGCGGGTGGGGCGCTACTCGCAGGGTATGCGGAAGCGGCTGGGCTTTGCCCAAGCCATGCTCGGCAAGCCGGCTCTCTATCTGCTCGATGAGCCGATGAACGGGCTCGATCCGCTCGCGGTCATAGAGATGCGCGCCGCGCTCCGCCACCTCGCGGCGACCGGGGCAATCGTGGTGGTTTCGAGCCATCTGCTGCATGAGCTCTCGCTCGTGTGCGACAAGGCGTATATGCTTATCGATGGGTCGTGTTTTGAGGTGACGGATGTCGAGCATCTTGAGAGCGTGTATGTCGAACATGCTGCTGCGTATGCGAGATAAGGCTTGCGATGCCCGTTTGCGCCGGTGCCGCATGCCGATGGCGGTCTCGCGCGCCGCGTTCTGTCTCCTCGCGATCGTTGCGATGACCGGTCTTTGGGGCTGGTCGTTCGAGCCTTTTGCGATCGTCGGCTGGAATGCCGGCCTCCCCGTGATTTCTTGGCTGTCGTGCGCCGATGTTGCCGGGCTTCTCATGCTTGCCTTGTTGGCGGCATGGTGGCTTGCCGCTCCAGCTCGCCGGGCCCTGTTCCGTTTCGGCATGCGGCTTTGGAAGAGCGACCTTCTTGTCGTGCTGCCTGCGGTTATCCTCCTTCTACGCGGAAGCGCGCTATGGGGATCGCTCTTCCTGCTTGTTGGATGCGCGCTGTGGCTGCCTCTCGCGGTCTCGCTTTTCTCGTGCGATGCTGGGAGCGCGTGTTTGGGCGCGGGGCAGGGGAAAGATGAGGCGTTTGAAGTGCCGCCGCATTTGCCGGTGAGGCGCTCGCCGCTCGTGGCTTGCTGCATCTCCCTTTTGGTCGTCTCTCTCTATGCTGCGATGCTATCAAGCGCGCGGGTATACGTCGATGGGGTTGTCCAGTGGGCCTCTCCCGACCTGCATGTGGTCGCAGCGTGGTCCGCCGTGTGCTGCTGGTGCGCGGTCGCCGCGTTGGCGTATATCTGCCGCGTTCCCCATTGGCGCGGCGCGCTCATCCTGCCCGTCTTCTCTGCATGCGGCTCATGGATGCTGGGCGGGGTGCCCTTGGGAGCGTCCCTCGCCTCCTTTGGGGCGTCGCTTGCATTTGCGGCCGTCGCGTGCATCTGGCTGTTCGCGATGCACCGTCTTTCCGCGTCTGCAGACGGCCAAAGCGCGGGTGCGGCCTTTCTACCGGTCGGCGTCGTGCTTTCAACCTCATTGGCACGGTCGTTCGCGATGGGGGCGAATGAGCCCGCGACGTTGCTGGTATTCGAAATCTCCGGCATGGTGCTCCTTATCGTCCAAGCGGTTTGGATGCATTCGAGAGCTGGCATGGGCGGGGCAGATGGGGCTCGCGTTCCGTCCGATTGCGGCCAAAAAGATGGTGGGAATTCGGCACCTGGCCGGCTTCTCGATAGCAAGGCCGCCGAAGTGCGGGACGCATGCGCCCGGCTCGCTCGGCATCACGACTTCACTCCGCGAGAAGAGGCGGTCGTTTCTGCCATGGCCGAAGGACGCTCCCTTGCGCAGATCGCCCAGGCGGAGGGCATAACGAAATCCACGGCTGGTACCTATGCCGCACGAGCTTATGTAAAACTCGGCGTTGCATCGCGTGCCGAGGCGCTCGAGGCGGTGCGGCGAGAGGCCGCTGCGGGCGCGCGCCAGGAGGCTCGCGCGTGCATCGAAGCTGGCGGGGCGACGTTCGCCGAGGGGCGGGGCACGGCGAATGCTGCCGCGGGGGAGGGGGCGCCGCATACCGCCGAGGATGCGGCGAGTCCACCGCTGCTGCATGAGATTGTCGTGCGCTTGCATGGCAAACGCGTCTTTGCGGCTTTGAGTCTCATGAGTTGGTCGCTCCTTGCTGAGGCCCTCGTCCTGTCTTGGTTGGGCTCTGCTCAATCGTTTTGGTCGCTTCATGGGGAAGCGGCTCCCCTCATGGCCCTGCTGGTGATGATTGCTACCCTCACGTGGACGGGCGTGGGAGATAGTCGGTCGAGCACGGCTTCTCGAGGAGTTTGCGGCGGAGCGTTAGGGAGCGCCTCGCCCGTCCGTTCGCCTCGTATAAACGCTTCGGGCGTGATGTGGCTGCAGGTCGTCGCAATACTGGTCTTTGCGGCGCTTGCTTTCGCTCCGGGCGGGTTGAGTTGGGCCGCAGTGCATCGCATTGGGAGGGGCACGGTTGCCCTCGTAGCCTGTATCTCGGGGTTTACTGCGGTTGCGCTTGCGTTCCATGCGCTTTGGAGCCTGTGGCGCGATGCCCTGCCGCTGCGGGAGCTCGTTGCTGTTCCCATGGCATCATCCCTGGCGTTCGGGTGCTCCGTTTGCTTCGATGCGCTGGTGCCGGTTGTGCTCAGCTGCGGTGTTGTCTGCATTGCTGCCATGGTGGTCCACGCGTGCTCGTGCGCGTCTGCCCCCGCTTCGTCCATACCTGGGGAAAGCGTTCCGCATGGCGGGGATCCTCGAACTTCGCCGCGGGCCTTCTCGCTTCGCATCGGTCTCGTGCGCGGCGCGGCTCTGGTGGTGGCAGGTATGTCCTGCGGTATGCTCTTCCAGCTGCTGAACGGGTCGTATACCGCCTTGCATCCATGGCGCCTAGCGTCGTCGCTCGCATGGCATCTTGCCCTGCACGGCACGACGCTTTCGGCTGTGCTGTATGCGTCGATGCGGGCAATGCGCTTCGCCCAACGTGCAGGGCGGTCTCTGCTCGACGTGGTCTCTCCCATTGCCATGCCGTGGCTTCTTGGCTTTGGGTGCAGCAGCGGCGTGCTCGTCGATGTGCTGCTCCAGCCGCATGGTTCCGTTCGCTCGGTTATCGCGTTGGTCGCTATCGGTATGGTTTGCGGCGCGTGGGCGCTTGCGAGTACGATAGCAAGCTATCGGCGGCGCCTGGCGTTTTCGCGGCGTACTGCTGGGTTCCTCGACCAAGCGCTTGAGGGTTCGGGGCTGACCGATGCCGAGTGCGTCGTGCTCGGGTACCTGTTCCGAGGGTTCACGGCGGCGGGTATCGCGCGCGAGCTCACGGTGAGCTTGAACACCGCCCGAACCCACGTGCGGCACGTATACGCAAAACTCGGCGTTCACGGTCGCTCGGAGCTCTTCGATGCCGTAGAGCGCCGCCTCGAGCGCTATGAGGAGCGTCTCTAGGCTGAGGGGCATTCCTGTCGAAGAGTGAATCGTAGACACCAGGCGTCTACGATTTCATACGTGCGTGAGGCGCTGAGACCGGGTCTCAGCGCCTCGCATTCTCGTTTGAAGCGGTGCCAAGAGCACGGCGGGATACGTTCGAGGTCGCGCCCCTTGTTCGCAAAGCGTCGCACAACTCGAAGGCGAGGTCGATATTAGGCCTTCGCCTACGAGTTATGCGACGCTTTTGGGTGAGGCCTGGTCCCGTCGCGCGCCCCGCTGTGTGGCCGCGGGCTATGCCTCGGTGCCGTCGGCCGTCACACGGAAGGGCATGGCCCAGTCTCCGTGGTCGGAATGAAGCAGCTCCTCCGCGCGCTCGGAGAGCGGTTCGCCCAGGAAGTCGTCGTAGCAGGCCTTGACCGCCGGGTTCTCGTGGCTAAAGCGCAGCTCGCTCTGCTCATCGATGATGCGCAGCGTGCAGCCGCGGTCGGCGGAAAGGTTGAACCCTTCGATGATGGGCTGGCCACCGCCACCCACGCAGCCACCGGGGCAGGCCATGACCTCAACGAAATCGTAGCTCGCCTCGCCGCGCTCGATGGCACGGCAGAGCGCGTCTGCGTTGGCAAGGCCGCTCGCCACCGCGATGCGGAGCGTACGGTCGGGCAGCTGGAACCCCTTCTCGCGCCATCCGCGCTCGGGTCCTTCGGAGCGAATCTCATGGAATGCGTCCGCGTCGGGGTTCTCACCGGTCACAAAGTTGTAGGCGGTGCGGAGTGCGGCTTCCATCACGCCGCCCGTCACGCCGAAGATGTGTCCGGCGCCCGTCGCCACGCCGAGCGGGCGGTCGAAGTCCTCTTCTTCCAGAAGGTCCACGTTTACGAAGCGCTGGCGAAGCTGGCGCGTGAGCTCGCGGACCGAGAGCACGGCATCCACGTCCGGACCGGTGCCGGTGGAGTCCATGCCGGGGTAGGCGGCCTCCATCTTCTTGGCGACGCACGGCATATAGGACACAACGAAGATCTTTGCGGGGTCCACGCCGAGGATCTCGGCATAGTACGTCTTGGCGAGCGCGCCGAAGATCTGCTGCGGGCTCTTCGTGGTGGAGAGCTTCTTCGCAAGCTCGGGGTAGCGCGTCTTCGCGAAGCGCACCCAGCCGGGGCAGCATGAGGTGAACATGGGCCCCTCGGCGCCTTCCTTCAGATGCTCGATGAGCTCGCTTGCCTCCTCCATGATGGTCACGTCGGCAGCGAAGTCGGTGTCGAAGACGTAGTCGAAGCCCAGGCGGCGAATCGCCGCGACCATGCGGCCCGGTGTCGGCGGCTTGCCCCCCAAGTCGAGGAGCTCTGCCCAGGAGGAGCGAACGGCGGGTGCCACCTGCGCGATGGTAATTGTGTCGGGGTCAAAGATCGCATCGAAGACGCGCTCGGTGTCGTCGCGTTCATGAAGTGCGCCCGTGGGGCAGTTGGCGATGCACTGGCCGCAGAAAGCGCAGTCGTCGGGAGCCACGGCGTCCACGTGCGCGCGGCTTCCGGAGTCCACGAGGTCCCAAACGCCGAGCGCCTGCACCTTCTGGCATGTGGAAACGCAGCGCAGACAGTTCACGCATTTCTCGGGCTCGCGCACGAGCGGGAACCGCGCGTCGATGGGCTTGGTCTCGAAGAACGTGGTATAGGGCACCTCGTGGACGCCCATGCGGTCGGTAAGCGCTTGCAGCTGGCAGGTTCCGTTGCGGAAGCACGTGGGGCAGCGGCGATCGTGCCGCGAAAGGATGAGCTGCAGGTTGGCCACGCGGGCGCGCCGCACGCGCGGCGTGTCGGTGTAGACCACCATGCCATCCGTGACCTCGTTGTTGCACGCGGCCACCAGGTGGTCGATGCCCTCGACCTCCACGAGGCATACGCGGCACGCGCCGATCTCGTTGATCTCGCGCAGGTAGCACAGGGTGGGGATGTCCACGCGGTGCTCACGCGCCACCTCAAGGATCGTGGCGCCCTCTTCGGCTTCGTAGACGTTACCGTCGATCGTGATCTCTACCATGACATCCGTCCTTCCTCATGCAGGATGCCGCAGCCGAAGTGGTCGCAGTTGAGGCACCTGAGCGTCTCTTGGCGGATTTCCTGTTCCGACAGGCCGTACTCTACGAGCTCAAAGTCGTGCACGCGCTCCTCGGTGGGGCGCTCGCCGTTCACGGAGCGGCCGCAGGGCACGCGGTCGTCTAGGCGCGGCGTCGGCAGCTTGATGTCGACCGATACGGTGTGGTGGAAGCCGAGGTACGTATCGATGGAACGTGCCGCCTTCTTGCCGTCGGCGATGGCAAGGATCACCGTTGCGGGCCCGCGCATGCAGTCGCCGCCGCTGAAGATGCCCGGATGCTCCGGCACGGCAAGGCTCTCGTCCACATCGAACTGCTTCCAGCTCGTGGGCAGGCCCTCGTCGGCGAAGTAGTCGGACTGGATATCCTGGCCGATGGCCACGATGACCACCTGGCAGGGGAATTCATGCGGCTCGCGGTCGGCGGTCACGGGTGCGGGGCGCCCGCGTTTCACGGGGCCGATGATCTGGGGTTGCGCCTTGAGCGCGCGAACGCGGCCCTCCGCATCGGTGAGCACCTCGAGCGGGGCCATGAGATCGGCGATCTCGCAGCCATCGGCGATGGTTCCTTCGATTTCCTCGGGTAGCGCTGTCATGTCGGCTACGCGGCGACGGTAGACCACGGTGACCTTCTTTGCCCCGCAGCGCACCGCCGAGCGCGCGGCGTCCATGGCAACGTTGCCGCCGCCCACCACGCAGACCTCGAGGCCCGTGTAATCGGGCGTGTTGCCCAGACCGATCTCGCGCAGCATCCGCACGGCGGGCACGACGCCCTCGGCGTCCTCCCCGGGCATGCGGAGCTTCTTATCGCCGTGCGCGCCCATGGCGATGTAGACCACGTCGAAGTCGCGCTGGAGCTCTTCGAGGGTGATGCCGGCTGGTCCCACCGGGGTGCTGCAGCGAATCTCGACACCGGCTGCCTCGATGGAGGCGATTTCGTCGTCGAGGATGTTCTTGGGCAGGCGGTAGTTGGGGATGCCGTAGCGCAGCATGCCGCCTGCCTTCTCGCGCTGCTCGAACGCGACGACCTCATGGCCCATGCGGGCGAGGTAATAGCCGCAGGTGAGGCCCGAGGGCCCGGCGCCCACGATGGCGATGCGCTTGCCCGTGGCGGGGCCTCGATCGGTCGCGCGCGGGCCGGTCGCGTGGTCTACGGCGTAGCGCTTGATGCCGCGGATGTTCACGGCATCGTCCACCATGGTGCGGCGGCAAGTCTCCTCGCAGGGATGCTCGCATACATAGGCGCATGCGCTGGGGAAGGGGTTGTCCTTGCGGATGAGTTCCACGGCCTCGTCGTAGCGGCCCGCTGCCGTAAGGGCGATGTAGCCGGGGATGTCCACGTGCGCCGGGCAGCTGACCTCGCACGGCACGCCCTGGCTCGAGCTGCGAAGGCACCCGCCGGTGGCGGCGTGGTATTCGAAGTCGTCGCGGAAGGCCTTCACGCTCATGAGCACCTGCTCGGCGGCCTGGTAGCCTACCGCGCAATCGGAGCTCACGCGAATCTGCTCGGCAAGGTCTTCAAGGCGTTCGATTGTGCCCGGATCGGCGGTGCCGCCGATGATCTGCTCGAGCATGTCGGTCATGGCGCCCAGGCCCACGCGGCACGGCGTGCATTTGCCGCAGCTTTGCGCGTGCGCCACGCCCACGAGCGCGCGCGTCATATCGACGGGGCAGGTGCCGCGGGCGTTCGCTCCCAAACGTCGGCTTGTGTTGGAGCACATTTCGCCCAACGCGCCGTAGGAGCTGTCGTTCTCAAACAGCATATGCTTATCCCCTCTGCCATGCGGTGCTGGCGATGTATTTTGCACCTAAATACTCACACTACTGTCTCGTGTTCCGTCCCGCAGCCCCCAACCGGGCGAACGGTCAAACTGTTCGACAAAGGGTTATTTCTGTTCGCACCGCGCCGCGCTTTCGGGCAAGATCCGGACACCGCAGGCAAGTTGAAACGCAGACACCGGGTGTCTGCGTTTCATTCCCGGCGGCCTTTGGGCGGCAGCGCCGGAGGGGCAGTAGATTCACTCTGCGAGCAGTTGCATGATGAAAGCCCCGACGCCCGCGTTGTTGTTGGCGCCGCACACGGCGTCGGCTGCGTCCTTCGTTTCGTCTTCTGCGTTGGCCACGGCCACTCCGGTGCCCGCCGCTTCGATCATCGGGATGTCGTTGATGTTGTCGCCGAATGCTACTGCGTCTGCGCGCGATATGTCCAGGTACGAGCAGAGCCATGAGAGCGCCTCGCCCTTGGTGGCCCGCGCGTCGGAGATCTCGATGCTATTGGATACCGAGCGCACGACCGAGATATCGGGCACCTGTTGCACCGCCTCGAGCAGCGCGGCGCAATCGGCGGGGTCGTACCAGAAGTAGGAGATGCGCTCGATGTGCTCAAGCGTGGTCATGAACGCCTCGGTCTCCCCATCAAAGGGAGTGCGAATGGAGCGCATGAGCTCAAGCTGGTAGGGGTCGTCCGCGAACTCGGCAAGCCGGTCATACGTCTTGCGATGCTCGAACACGCGCCCGTCCGCGAAGAGGTCGAAGGTGACGTCGCGACCTTCGGCAAATTGGAGCAGCGTCCGCGTCCGCTCGTGGCCCAGATCGCAGCGGTGTATGGCCTCGCCGGTGGAGAGGTCGGTTACCGTTGCCCCGTTCGCGCTCACGGCATAGCGCGCGGCAGGGTGCTTAAGCAGCACCTTGGGAATGGCGGCAAGGGACCGTCCCGTGCACGGCACGAACTGGGCGCCCGCCTCGTGAATGGCGTCGAGCGCCGCTAGATTTCCCTCCGGTACCTCCTTCCTCGATGTCAAAAACGTGCCGTCGAGGTCGGAAAAGAAGATCAAGTTCTGGTGTGGCACGGCTGCCTCGCCCTCGCTTCGCTTGCCTATCGCTCGGAGAGGGGAACGTACTCCGCCTGCTCCATCACAGAATTATAGGCAGGACGGATGATGCGGTTGGCGCCATAGATCTCCTCCATGCGATGGGCAGCCCAGCCGGCGGTGCGCGCTACGGCAAAGATGGGCGTGTAGAGATCTTCGGGCACGCCGAGCATGTTGTAGATGAAGCCGGTGTAGAGGTCGATGTTCGCGCAGATGGGTTTGGTGGTTCCGCGCACGTCGCGCATGACCTGCGGCGCTAGGCGCTCGATGCGCTCTATGAGCGCGAACTCTTCACCCAATCCTTTCTGCTCCGCGAGCTTGCGCGCGTACTGGCGGCAGATCTTGGCGCGTGGGTCCGAGAGCGTGTAGACGGCATGCCCCATGCCGTAGATGAGGCCGGCGCCGTCGAACGCCTCGCGGTTCAAGATCTTCATGAGGTATCCTGCTACCTCGCCGTCGTCGTCCCAGCGGCGCACGTGCTCGCGGATATCTGCATGCATGGCCATGACCTTGGAGTTGGCGCCGCCGTGGCGCGGGCCCTTGAGCGAGCCGATGGCCGCGGCGTAGGCGGAATAGGCGTCGGTCGCGGAGCTCGAAAGAACGCGGCAGGCGAAGGTCGAGTTGTTGCCGCCGCCGTGCTCGGCGTGGAGCATGAGCATCACATCAAGGAGCATTGCCTCGTCGTGGGTGAAGTTGTCGCCCTCGCGGAGCACCTGCAAGATGGTTTCCGCCATCGAGTAGGACGGGTTGGGCCGAGGGATGTGCGCCCGGCGCCCCTCGAACTCCGCATTGCGCACGCTGTGCGCGATGGCTGCGATGCGCGGCAAGCGGGCGAGGAGCGAGAGCGCCACATCGATCTCGTGCGGGGCGGAGATGTCGTCGGGGGTTTCGTCGAAGGCGTAGAGCATGAGAACGGCTCGCGCGAGCACGTTCATGATGCTCTTGGACTTGGTGGTGAGGGGGAACTCGTTGATGTAATCCATGGGCAGCAGGCGCTGGCTTGCGATGCGCGCGCAGGTGGCATCGAGTTCGTCTTGCCGCGGTAGCTCGCCGGTGAGCAGCAGGAATACGAGTTCCTCATAACCAAAGCGCTGCTCCTGCTGCGCATGGGCAACGAGTTTTTCGATGTTGTATCCGCATATGGTGAGCTTGCCCTCATCTGGGACAAGCGTCCCGTTCTCGCGACGATAGCCATGCACATCCGAGATCCTCGTAAGGCCGGCGACCACGCCCGACCCGTCCGCGTTGCGCAGGCCTCGCTTAACATCATGGGAGCGGAAGAGCTCCTCGTCGTAGGGCACCATGACGGCGCCGTCGTACAGGCGCTTGGTGGCAGGGGAGACCTCGCGGGTCTCGGCGAAGTCGATCGTTGTGCGCTCGGCAATGAGCGGGTGCCTCAGATTGATCTCGGTCATGCTCACGGGCAGCAACCTCCATTCGGGTTCGAGGCGGCGCGACCTAACCGGTCGCGCGGGCCGTGGGCGCCGCAGCTCGTGCCCGGGTGCGGCGCTCAGCCTGGCGAAGCGTTCGCTCTACAGGCGGTACATGTAGTTGAAGACGTCCTCGCGCTGGATCTGCACGTTCACCCCGATGCTCTCGCCCGCTGCAGACAGGCGCTCCTGGAGCGTGGTGAAATCGGACGCGGTGGCGGAGATGTCGGCGATCATCGTCATGGTGAAGATGTCTTCGATGATGCTCTGGGTGATATCGCGGATATCGACGTTTTCATCGCCGAGCACGCGCGAGATGCCGGCGACGATGCCCGGGCGATTCTTTCCGAGCACGGTGATGACGATGCGGTTGGATGCGTTCTCTGCCATGAGGCGCCTTTCTCTCGCGGGCTCCCCAGCCCGTGGGCGGTGTAGATGCATGGATTCACCTATACCCATTTGCGCAATGGAGCGGCGCGGCGCGCGGCGCGGAACACAGGAGAACCACACTGGCGAAACATGCGGGCAACATGCCGAGGGGTCTGCATCCGGCAGAGGGGCGCCCAGGAGGGCTGCTGCCGAGGGGGGATCCGGGTGGTGGGGTCGACATCCAGCGGGGCTCGGCGTCCGCCGCGTATCACCACTGTGGCAAATATGGAGTTATGACTGGATTGAGGGCCCGTACCGCTCGGCCGCGCTCCGGTTCCCGCAGATCGGGGGTGCGCCTGGCCGGGCTCCGCGTCGTCCGATCCCGGCAGCCTCGTGTAGGGGAGCGACCGTTCCAGAAACGCGATGCTGCGCTCGTAGTCGCGAGCGAACAGTCATCCATAGAGGGCATCGAGCTGTTGGTTGAGCCCCGAGTACGAGATGGCCACCGCGGCGTGGTTGGCCCCTGTGGCCAGGGCGGTTCGCACGAGCCGCTCCGGACTTTCGTGGCAGGTTGCGTTGCGCCCTGCGGAGAGCAGCCGATCGCAGAACATCTGCGCAGGATAGAGGTTATGCGACTGCGTATAGATATCGATGCATGCAGCGTTGTCGAGCACCTCTGCGAGTGAGCTATTTTGGGACGGGTTTGTTTTGACTCATCATGCGCCGGCGACCCTAGGACTTTTAGATGAGAAGACGAGGCTGCGCTCCCGGTGCGCCGCCTTCGGCTCGAGGGGTGGTGCGCCGATGGCGTCGCCCCAGAGCGGGCGCGCAGGCGTGCCGCCCTCGCCTCGAAGCGTTAGGCGGCAGTTCTCTTCTCGCGGCAGGCGGAAAGGATGCTCCATGGCCGATTGCAAGATCATTTTTCTCGACGTCGATGGAACCATCACGGACTACGAGAACAACGTCCCGCCTTCGGCGGTTCGCGCGATTCGGCTGGCTCGCGCCCGCGGCCACCGCGTCTATATGTGCACGGGCCGCAGCAAGGCCGAGAATCCGCTAGAAATCTGGGCAATTGGCTTCGACGGCATGATTGGCGGCAACGGTTCGTACGTCGAGGACGCAGGCGAGGTCGTGATGCACCAGCTCATCACGCTCGACCAGTGCAAGCGTATCGTGGACTGGCTGCAGGCCCTAGTTCTACCTCGAGAGCAACAACGGTCTGTTTGCGAGCGAACGCTTCCAGGAGGCGGCGCGGCCCGTGCTGCGCCAGTATATGCTGGGCAAGGGGGCTACGCCCGAGGAGGCCGATGGGCTCGAGGTCGACGACGTCCTTCACGGCATCGTGTATGGTGCCGAGCTCTACCGCGACGACCTCAACAAAGTGAGTTTCATTTTGTCGAGCTATCAGGACCATCTTGATTCTGTCGAGGAGTTCCCCGACCTCAAAGCGGGTACATGGGGCGGCAAGGGCGAGCATGCGCTGTTCGGCGACCTTGGGGTTAGGGGTATCGATAAGGCCCATGCCGTGCGCGTGCTCATGGAGCACCTCGGTGCCGATTTGGCCGACACCATCGCCATGGGCGACGCCAAGGTGGACATCCCCATGTTCGAGGCGTGCGCCCAGAGCGTCTGCATGGGCTCCGGCGGCATGGAGGCCAAGGAGGCCGCTGATTGGGTTACAACCGATGTGGACGACGGCGGCCTCTGGAACGCTTTCGTGCATCTAGGGCTCATCGACCAGGAGTAAGCTTCCTCCCGCGCGGCGCTCGTGACGCTGCGGCCGCGGCATCCGAGGCGCGTTGGCCGAAGCTTCGGGACGCCCTAGCTGAGGCATCCGAGGCGCTTCGGCCGAGGTTCCGAGACGTCCGCCCCTTCGTGGCCCTGCGCGGGGCAAAACTCCCGTCAAAGGATCGAATTTTATGGCTCGGGCGGAGTAGCCTATACAACGACACTTCTCCTACCTGCAGTTTTAATTTTGTTTGAACCGGGTATATCTGGGCGGTTCTCGAAAATCCGCGCCTTTGACGAGAGTTTTGCTGTGCCAGGCAAGTTTGACGAGAGTTTTACTGCGCTAGGCAAGTGGTCCGTTGTTTCTGGGCTTCGCCGTCGTTTCCATGGGCTCCGCCGCCGCGCGCGATTGGCATTTCGCTTGGGAAGGACCTGGGCAAGGAGGCGCTTCGCCGGGTGCGATGATGGTCATTCCGGTCGCGGGCTAAGATCCCGTAAGGCCGGGTGCACGTTGCGGCAGGCGTTCTCCTGGAGCATGATGCTTTTATGACTTCGCCTAGCTTTCGCGCAGGTGTGCTATCCTATCGCAGTTGTTCTGTCTTGGTCGGAAACCAAGACGCCTTATGCCCTGGTCGGTAACCAGGACGAGATCGTAAGGAGTCCCTGCATGAAACCTGGAATCCATCCCGAGTACATGGAGTGCACGGTCCGTTGCTCTTGCGGCAACACCTTCGTGACCCGCGCCACCGTCCCCGAGATTCGCGTCGAGCTCTGCAATGAGTGCCACCCGTTCTACACGGGCCAGCAGAAGTTCGTTGACACCGGTGGACGAGTCCAGCGCTTCGCCGACAAGTTCGGCGGTGCCGCTCAGGCTGCGCTCGAGCGCGAGGCCGCCAAGAAGGCTGAGCGTCAGAAGGCCGCCGAGGAGGCCGCTGCCAAGAAGGCCGCCGAGCGCGAGGCCAAGGCCGCCGAGAAGGCAAAGCGTGCTGCCAAGTACGCCGCCGAGGCCGCCAAGAAGGCTGAGGAGGAGGCCGCTCAGGCTCCCGCCGAGACCGAGGCCCCCGCTGCTGAGGCTGAGACCGAGGCTGCTGCTGAGTAGCACCTGCTACGCGCACGGAGGGAAGAACGACCCGCATCGGAATCCGGTGCGGGTCGTTTTTG
>NZ_HE978575.1:591320-667807 GCF_000311845.1 Enorma massiliensis phI
CTATGCGGGTGGTTCTGATTGCATGCGCGTCGCCATGTGAGTGTTGTCGCCTGCTTGGCGCGCGTCGCACACCTTTGGGCGAGATTTGGACGTTCGGAGCGTTGTCAGGCGAGATTCGGGCGCCCGGGGAAATTTGACGCCTAGGGCGTTGTCGGGCGAGATTCGGACATCTGGGGCGTTTCGGGGCGATATTTCGCCGCACAGGACCCGCGCTATGACGGAATCTCGCCCAACGATGCCTCGAACATCCGAAAACTGCCCAACAATCACGAAGGTCGAGGCGCGCTTGATTTGGGTGCCTTGATAAAGGCTCGCCAAATTAATGGCCACTTGAATAATGGTCTGCCCAATTACTTGAATAATGGCCTGCTCGGTTGAAAGGTAACGGCCTACCTTATTGAAAGTCCGTCTGGATAAAGATTGTTAGATTCGGTGGGCGAAAACCCGTCATGCAGCGTTCTGACAAGGTCTTATTTTTTTGGCGACCTATGCTTTAGGTTGGCGCTGCTTACCGGTGAAGCGCGCGACGTCGATACGCCACACCGCCGTGCGGTCGAGCACGCCCGGGCCGAGCGCTTGCGGTGCGCCGTGAGCCATGTGCTCCATGATGCGCGTGAGGCCGTAGACCTTGTCTTCGCCGCTAGCGATGGGGTAGATGCGCCCCGTCCCCATGATGCTCCGGTACGCAAAGGAGTACGAGCACGCGTACGGCCCGGTGATGACGCCATCTTCGCAGTCCATCTCGATCGCGACGTCGACCCCGGCGTTTCCGTTTGCCCCAAATGCCGCGGCCTTGCGTCCCGCGCCAGCTGAATGCAGCCAAAGCGTTAGGCGGGGAGTGCCGGATTCGTCCAGTTCCCAGTCGTAGCCAAAGCTCATGGGAACGATGAACATTCCCTCTTCGTCAACGGCGCCGACGCGAACGGTTTGGCAGCTATCGACGATTGCCCGCAGCTCACTCGTTTCGCGTACCTCGCGTTTTGCCAGTCTCATGTTCAACGTGAGCCCCCTAGCATGGTTGACGTAATTACTTTACGCAACCAATCATATAGCGAGGCTTGTATGGGCATTCGTTCGGCTGCGATTTTATAAATTCTCGCCCTCATGGCCAATTTAGTACGGTTAGTGGTGCTTGGGAGCACCTAGCGCTGCTGAAGAGCGTTGTGGAGTGGTCCAGGCAGGGTGCCTTTTGCCCGATTATCGATGGCAATCATGAATAAGCCCCCAAAATGAGGTTTAGCTGGGCGTGCGCCGCTTCTTAACTACCACCAATCATATTAAATTGACCATGAGAGTAAACTGCTGTGCTTCCTAACGGCGCGGGCACGTTCGTCGCGAAGCCGCTGCCTGCTCGTTGTCGATATGCGTATTCTCTGCTTGCAAGATGTGCGTGCGAGTCGGAGCTGCCCGAGTTGCAGGCAAGCAGCCGAGACATGGCCCCGGGAGCCCATTCACCGTGGTTTCTCCGTGGGATGCGCGCGCCGTGTGTATCGTCCGTGCGCCAAAGGGATAGAGTTAAGCAGTCTGAGTATGTCCATCGGGGGCGGTTCTGGGGCGCGACGGGTGTCGCGCGGCGCGAACTACCTCCTGTGAAAAGGGAACCACATGGGATTCGTCTCAAAACTCCTTTCAATCGGCTCCGATAAGGAGCTCAAGCGCTATCAGAAGGTTGTCGAGAAGATCAACGGTCTCGAGCCCACCTACGAGAAGATGGACGACGAGGAGCTCGCCCACCAGACCGAGCTCTTCCGCGAGCGCTATGCGAACGGCGAGTCGCTCGACAGCATGCTACCCGAGGCGTTTGCCGTGGTTCGCGAGGCGTCCAAGCGCACCACCGGCCTCCGCCACTTCGATGTGCAGCTCATCGGCGGCATGACGCTCCATGACGGCCAGATTGCAGAGATGAAGACCGGTGAAGGCAAGACGCTCGTCTCAACGCTCGCCGGCTACCTCAACGCGATTTCCGGCAAGGGCGTGCACATCGTCACCGTGAACGATTACCTCGCCAAACGCGACTCTGAGTGGATGGGCCAGATCTACCGCTTCCTCGGCATGAAGGTCGGCCTTTTGCAGAACGGCATGCCGCTCATGCAGAAGCGTCCTGCCTACGAGGCAGATGTCACGTACGGCACCAACTCGGAGTTCGGCTTCGATTACCTTCGTGACAACATGGTGCTTCGCGCTTCGCAGCGCGTGCAGCGCGGCCATGCCTTTGCCATCGTGGACGAGGTCGACTCGATTCTTATCGACGAGGCGCGCACCCCGCTCATCATCTCCGGCGCCGGCACCAAGTCGGCGAGCACCTACAAGGACTTCGCCCGCGCGGTCCGCGGTCTTAAGCGCGCCCCCGAGGTCGAGCGCGATCCGCTCTCTCCCGAGCCCGCCCCCGAGCCCGACGGCGATTTCGTGATGGACGAGGCCAAGCACACCATCGCAGCAACCGAGCAGGGCTTGAAGAAGATCGAGAAGCGCCTCGGCATCGACGACATCTACGCCGACCTTTCCGGCCAACTCGTGAACCACCTGCAGCAGGCGCTCAAGGCCCAGTACATGTTCCACCGCGACAAGCAGTACGTGGTCACGAACGGCGAGGTCAAGATCGTCGACGAGTTCACGGGCCGCATCATGGAAGGCCGTCGCTATTCCGATGGCCTCCACCAGGCCATCGAGGCCAAAGAAGGCGTGCTCGTGCGCGAGGAGAACCAGACGCTCGCCACGATCACCCTGCAGAATTACTTCCGCCTCTACGATAAGCTTGCCGGCATGACCGGTACCGCCATCACCGAGGATGCCGAGTTCCGCGAGATCTACAACCTGCCCGTGCAGGTCATTCCGCCCAACAAGCCGGTGGTCCGTAAAGACCATGACGACCTCGTGTACCGCACGATCGATGCCAAGTATCGCGCCGTCGCCGATGAGGTTGCCGAGCGCCACGCCGAGGGCCAGCCCGTGCTCGTGGGCACCGTCTCCATCGAGAGCTCCGAGCGCTTGTCGCGCCTGCTCAACAAGCGCGGGATCAAGCACGAGGTCCTGAACGCAAAGTTCCACGAGCGCGAGGCGCACATCGTTGCGCAGGCCGGCCGCTTGGGCGCTGTGACCATCGCAACGAACATGGCAGGCCGTGGTACGGACATCCTGCTCGGCGGCAACCCCGAGGAGCTCGCGAACGAGATGGTCGAGGCAAAGGGGCTCGACCCCGAGGCCGAGGGCTACGAGGAGCTTCGGGCGGCAGCCTATGAGGAGGCGCTCAAGCAGGCCCGCGAGACGTGCGCCCGCGAGCGCGAGCAAGTGCTTGCGGCGGGCGGCCTCACCGTGATCGGCACCGAGCGGCACGAGAGCCGCCGTATCGATAACCAGCTCCGCGGCCGTGCCGGCCGTCAGGGAGATCCCGGTGAGACGCAGTTCTACCTCTCGCTCGAGGACGACCTCATGCGGCTCTTTGGCGGCGACAAGATGGACCGCATCTCGAACCTCATGTCGTCGGCCGATATGGACGACCTGCCCATCCAGCATAAATTCATCTCCAAGGCCGTCGAGGGCGCGCAGCGCAAGGTCGAGAACATCAACTTCTCCATGCGTAAGAACGTGCTCGAGTACGACGACGTCATGAACAAGCAGCGCCAGGTCATCTACGCCGAGCGTAACAAGGTGCTCGACGGCAAAGACCTCGCCGGGCACATCACCGACGTCATGGCCGATACCGTGGAGCGTTGCGTCGCCGAGTTCTGCCCCAAGGACTCCAAGAAGGGCGAGCGCGATTTCGAGGGCCTGCATAAGTGGATCGTCGAGCTCACCGGCCGCACGGATGCGCCGCAGATCGATGACGAGGACGCGAGCTTCAGCGCGATCAACGAGCAGGTGCTCGCCTATGTCAAGGATTGCTACGACCAGAAGGCCGAGCGTGTGGGCGAGGAGCTCATGCGCGAGCTCAACACGCAGGTCATGCTCCGCGTGATCGATACGCGCTGGATGAGCTACCTGCAGGAGATGGACTACCTCAAGCAGGGCATCGGGCTCCGCGGCTTCGGCCAGCGCGACCCGCTCGTGGAGTACAAGAGCGAGGCGTTCCGCGCGTTCCAGATGCTCGTGGACACCATGTACGAGGACTACCTGCGCACCATCCTGCGCATCGAGGTCAAGCAGGCCCCGCGCGCCGCGCAGCAGGCGGCCGAGGAGCCCGCGGAGCTCTCGGGCGCGACGTACTCCGGCCCGGCCGATGTCGATGGCGAGGGAGGCTCCTCGACCATTCGTCGCGAGGCCGCCGCGCAGGCTGCCAACGCTGCTGGCCGCGCGCCGGCACCCGCACGGGGTACGGTCAAGACCTACGTCAAGGCCGAGAGCGGCGACCCGTACGCCAATGTGGGGCGCAACGACCCCTGCCCCTGCGGTAGCGGCAAGAAATTCAAGAACTGCCACGGTAGGAACCGCTAATGGCCGAGGAGAGCATCACGGCCGAGGCGCTCGACGCCTTGGCGGCGCGCCTCGATGAGGTTGAGGTCTATCTGCATCTGGACGAGAAACGCGAGCGCGCGGCGGAGCTCGAGCGCCAGAGCGCCCAGCCGGGCTTCTGGGATGATGCCGAGCATGCGCGCGCAGTCATGGCAGAGCTCTCGGCGGCGCGCGATGATGTGAAGGCCGTCGAGGATGCCCGCTCGGAGCTTGCCGACGCGCGCGCCGCGCTTGAGCTCGCCGGCGAGATGGGGGACGACCCCGAGGCGGCCGGCTTGGTGGCCGAGGCCGCGTCCACGGCCGAGGCTTTGGGCCGCTCCATTGATCAGCTGGAGCTGACGAGTTGGTTTACCGGAGAGTTCGACCACGGCGATGCCATCGTGACCATCAAGCCCGGCCAGGGTGGCTTGGAGGCCCAGGACTGGACCTTCATGCTGTTCAAGATGTATATGAAGTACTGTGCGCGCCACGGCTGGAAGGTCACGGTCAACGACTGCCCGGCGGCCGAGCAGATTGGCATCGACCGTGCGACCTTCACCGTGGAGGGCAAGGACGCGTTCGGGATGCTCCGCGCCGAGGCCGGCGTGCACCGCTTGGTGCGCATCAGCCCCACGGATGCTAAGAAGCGCCGCCAGACCACGTTCGCGGGCGTGGAGGTCATCCCCGTGCTGCCCGACGACATCGACATCGAGATTGCGCCCGACGATATCCGTGTGGATGTGTACCACGCGAGCGGCCCCGGCGGCCAGGGCGTGAACACGACGGACTCCGCCGTGCGCGTGACGCACCTGCCTACAGGCATCGTCGTGACCTGCCAGAACGAGCGCTCGCAGATCCAGAACAAGGCCGCGTGCATGCAGATCTTGAAGGCGCGCCTGTACGAGCTGGAACTGCAGAAGCGTGAGGACAAGCTCGATGAGATCCGCGGTCCCAAGACCGAGATCGGCTTCGGCAACCAAATCCGCAGCTACGTGCTCTATCCGTACCAGATGGTCAAGGATCTCCGTACCGGCGTGGAGACCGGCAACGTCGACGCCGTTCTGGAGGAGGGCGACCTGGATCCGTTCATCATCGGCTACCACCGTTGGGCCACGAGCGCCGAATGAGACAAAGGTGCCAGGTGAGACAAAGGTGCCAGGCACATTTGTCTCATTGACCCATTTTGGGACGGGGTCATTTTGTCCTGCGCGTTTTGTGTTGCACTTCGTTTGACAGTGAAATCAACCCCGCAACAAAGAAGTGGCATCCGGAAATTTTCTTTCCGGATGCCGTGGCTCGACGCATCGGCTTATGCTGTGCAGAGGAACTTAATAATCTACTCTGCTACAGAATAAAATAAGGACATAAAGTACAGAATGAATAGAGCTGAAGCGGCTGCTGCAATAACGCGATGTCTCGTTCTATATGCTTGGTGGATAATTCCTCCGAAAAAGATCATGCTCGATAGTGAAAGAAGAATTCGTACCACACTACTAGGCAGGTCGAGGAAAATATCTAGCGTTGCGATTATCATGAGGCAAACTGATGAAACGACAACAATTGGGTCTAGGTCCCATTTTTGTTTCATTAAACGTCCCATCATTAGAATAGGCAATTAAAGAGCCTATAGGCTGCTTGGGCCGTAGCGAATAAGGCCCCACCTGCGCCTGTTGAAATGTACCCAGCAATTACGCTTGCAGTCCCATTAACGTATAGTTCGTTCAGGCACTTCCTCTCCTTTGCGTTGAGCTGGACCTTATGGGGGACCGGCCTATTGTTTTTAAAGCCGTGCGAGTTACACCAAGCTTTTGAATATGAATCGGTGCAGCGACCGCGTTCAAAAGGAGTGATTTCGTAGCTCTCGTCGTACGAATCGCCCACATACACTTGGCTGTCTTCTGACTGTATCGCGTCGTCTGCTTGAATCGCGTAGGCATTGGTAACGCACAACGAGCCAATAATAAGTTCGATGCAAATAATTGCAGTGAGACCTTTCGAAAGCTTGTTCATGCTGCTCCTTCCAAGATACGACGATGGTGTTCATCCGGGCTGTATTCACCTCCTCGCGGATGACTTATTAGCTGTTGTTGGATACATATTCTTTGATTAGGTCGAGTGATGCCTGTTCGCCTTCTGATGAACCTATGACGCGACCTTGGCCGTCAATAACGAGGACGGTCGGGACGTGCTCTAGGCCATATGCGTTATAGACACTTTTATCTTGGTCGAGATATATCGGGAATTCACCACGATGATTCTCTACATCAGAGATGAGCGTATCTTCCGAAACGGTAAATAGGTTCTTGGCTATGGTCTCGTAGTCATCTGCCTTCACTATCTGATCAAGCAGCGATTCACAGTGCGGACACCACGAGCCCCAGAATATCAGAAGGTTTTCTCCGTCTCGATTGAGCATATCGAAGTACCGCTGCCCACCTCCGAGATTAAAGTTAATTGCATTCTTGATTGGAAGTGATTGATGAGAATACGCCTTATGATGTTCGCTTGAAATGGGTTCCAATGTGGTTAAAACAAGAATGGCTAAGACGCCGAACAGAAGGAGGACCGATAAGAGAGCTTTCCTATGCTTCATTTTCACCATCTCCTAGTCAAAGTATAAATTTAATAGTAAGAAAATAAAATAAGATATTAAAAAATATATGAAAACTTATCTCTGAGTAATATGCATGATGCTTCATTTGGTGACGTGCGAAAACAGCGAGCGATTACAATTGGGATAAAGATAAGATTCACATCTATTTTGTATAAGAGATACAATGTAATAGGCAAATTTATTTATAGGGGGCATTATGTCAATGAGGCTCTCAAAAAATGTCGTTCGCTTTCGTCTTGGGCAGGTGCCTGCGGTCGGGAACGTCGAAACGGGAGCCATTGTCGGTCTGAGCGGCAGCGGCGCAGCATTGTGCGATGCCATGGCGGCGCACGACGTTCCCGAGGAGGACGTGCCTGCAGATTGTGCCGAGCTCGTTGCCTACATGAAGCAGCACGGCTTCATTGAAGCTGGGACGGACGAGGGCGCAGTGCACCTCGGTCGGGCACGGCTTCGCTCGGCCTATCTCCACGTGACCAATCGGTGCAATCTTTCATGTGTTGGGTGCTACTCAAGGGATGAAGGACGCAACCGTGATGAGGATCCGACGTTTGACCAGCTGGCGCATGCCGTCGATGTGCTAGTTGAACTTGGTGTCGAGCAGTTGATTGTCTCGGGCGGTGAGCCGTTCCTACGAGAGGATCTTGCCGAGCTTGCTGCGCATGCCAAACAGGGCGGAATTGCCACGGTTATCATCCTTACCAACGGCATGCTTTGCACCGACGAACGTATCGCCCCGCTTGCAGGCAAGGTAGACACCATTTCCGTCTCGTTTGATGGGCCGCCGTCGCAGAGCCCGTCCTATATTCGCGGCAAGCAGCTCTTTGACCGGCTGGTCGAGGTGATCAAACGCATCAAGGGTGCCGGCATTCAAGCGCATATTCTTCCAACGATTCATGCCAAGAACATAGACGACGTCCCGGCATACCTTGAGCTGGGTAAACAGCTCGGCGCTACCGTGGGCTTCAGCTTGCTGAGCGGACTTACCGGCACACTCGGCGACCTTGCACCGAGCGATGACGATTTCGTGCGCCTTGCCGAGGTCATGCAGGCGGCAGGGGCAACGGCGGGTGTTGACAGCGTCTTCCTTGATGGCGCGCAGCCAACCCTTCAAGCCTGTGCGTGCTGCGGAGCAGGCAAAACGGGTGTGAGCGTTGCCGCCGATGGCTCGGTGTATCCGTGTCACATGCTGCGCTATGCTCCATTTCTCTTGGGTAGTGCGTTTGAGGATTCAGCCGATACGTTGCGCGATTCGCTCGCTCGGTTTGCTTTGCCCACTGTCGACGAGCTCGACGGCTGCAAGGACTGTAACAAGCGCTATCTATGCGGAGGTGGTTGTAGAGCACGAGCTTATATGGAATATGGTCGCGCAGATTGCCGCGACCCATACTGTGCGTACAACAAGCGGTCGATTGAGGATGCCGTGAGCTTCGTGCTTGCGGCAATGGCGTGAAAGGAGTTTTCTAATGCTGTTTGCGATTGAGGTGCAGAGCAAAAGGCCATGCAGAATAATCGGAGGTATCAGGATCGGCTTTTAGCTTCTTATTGGATGAAGCTACATGAGGAGCAATTATGCTGGACTTGGCGAAACAGGCATCGAAGCTAATTAGGCTGCTGATAGTGCTTTGTTGCGTGCTCACTTTTGGCTGTCTCATCAACTTAATCTTTGACGTGAGCGACATGTTGTCCATCGGCTTCCCATCTAATCTTGAAGCTTCTGGTAATGTGTGGTGCTATCTGATTATTACGTTTTGCAGCGATGTTCTTGATGCCGTTGTCCTCGTCGTTTTCATTTCGTTTGCTCTGGTCGTGGCACGGAAGGGCGAGATCTTTAGCAAAGGACAAACCTATAGGCTTCTTGTCATTGCGATTCTCATGCTCGTGCAGGTAGCGCTTGGGCTGCTTGTCCCAAGCATCTCCCTGTCGAGCTTTCAAGGCTACGAAGCGGGAGCTGCGGTTGGTCCAACGCTCGACCTGCGCCAACTCTCCACGTCCATCATGTTCTTCATCTTTGCCGCCATTTCTGAATACGGCAGAATCTTACAGGAAGACTCGGATAACATTCTGTAAAATGACGCTAACGTTTTATGACGTACTAGAAAGGGGGACATCATGCCCATCGTTATGCGACTCGATCGCGTGATGGCGGACCGCAAGATGTCCTCCATCGAGCTGGCAGAGAAGGTTGGCATCTCTCCGGTGAATATCTCGCGTATCAAGACCGGTCGTCTCAAGGGCATCCGCTTCTCGACGCTTGAAGCCATGTGCAAGGCGCTCCGCTGCAAGCCTGGTGACATCATCGACTGGATGGACGAGGACGAGTACATCGCCGCGTTCGGCAAATTACCTGACGAGCCATAATCTCGCTCTTTGAATGCCGTTTTTTCCCAGTGAAATAGACGTTGCCAGCACAGGCGAGTCGATTTTGCCATCGTTAGTACGATGCTTGTTAGATTAATAAAGTGATAGTCGTGTCCTTTATGGGGTTTACCATCCGCATGCAAAATGCAGGTGGAGATGGGCTGTTGTTATGTCAAGTGAAAAGATGGCTTTTACGTACCCAGTAAAAGGGTGCTGAAATCCATGGTATTCCAGCGGATTCTTGTCTCAGGTGGCTTAGCTGCACCGTTGTCAATTGTTTTTAAAAACTAGAAAACAAATGTAAAATAATGTGAAAGTAATATTTTATATTATCTAATAAATATGCTAGACCCTTTTTGTCAAGCATGGCCATGCAGGTTCATATGATGTTGTAACTAAGGAGGGTGTTTAATGAGCAGGCTATTCACGCGCATAAAAGGATGCCCAAGGAAGTTGCTGTGCTCTGTCCTTGCCTGCCTAACGCTTTTTTCGGCATTAGCGGTGCCCGCTCAGGCAAAAGTACTATTTAGTTACGATGGTACAGGAATATGGAGCCGTCCATCAGTTCGCACTGCATACGTCAATAATAAGACCTGCAAGGTTAACCATACTCAAAAGCGTAAGATTACCGGCAATAATTACCAGCAGATGACGGTGTATATTCAGAGAGATGCGGGCTTTGGCAACTGGACAACGTTGGATCAAAAACGTTTAAAAACGATGCCACTGGTTCATTTTCAACGTATTGCAGTACCGGTACGTACAGGTTGTATTTCTATTCAGGGAGTGGATACAACAAGTTCAATATCAAGGGCACGTTTAGTAGTAATTAGGCTTTGACGAAGGCCGCCTCGTATCGTGCGAGGCGGCCGTATAGGTGACAACATGAACAATAAAACAAAGCGAGTCATTCGCCTCATCGTTGCGCTCACGGCGGGTGTCGCAGTGTTTTTCGGTGTGCTGCTGCTTCTGAACACGCAGGCGTATTCCGGCATGATTGGGCTGTTGGGCCCGGGCGTGCTCTCGAGTTCGATGCCGATGATGCTCGTGTCGCTCCTATTCGCGGTGTTCGCAGCGGCCCTTGTTTACCAGACGCTGAATAACAGGGTGTATCTTGCGTTTACGCGCGTTGCGTTCGGTGTCTACCTCGCAGGTCTGCTCTTTGCGATTCTGGGCAAGAGCGTGGGCATCCGGGGCATTAATCTTAACCTCGCCGATGTTGTTGCCACGGTTCAGGTATATCCCGGTATGCTTCTGCTCAACATCGCGCTGTTCATGCCGCTGGGTTGGTATCTTTGCCGTCGCTTTGGGTCGATCGCGCGGGCTGCACTCGTGGCCCTTGCTGTCTCTTTTGTGCTCGAGGCGCTGCAGTACGTATTCGTGCTCGGGCTCACGGACATCGTTGATGTGTGCGCCAACGCCTTGGGCGGGTGTATGGGCGGCCTTGCGTGGGCGTGTGCTGAGCCATTTTTGCATGTGGAAAGTGATGAGCGCTATGGTCAATGCTATGCCTTTAGCGTGCCGCAGGCGGTGGGCCGCCGGGCGAAGCGCTCTGCGGTAGGTTTGGGAGCAGTGGTTGTAGCGCTTACCGCGTTCTGCTCCCTTGCTGCTGCCGCGAGCCCGTCGGTCGACCAGTCCTCCAACAACCAGATACTTGTTGATGAAAACGCGGATCCGGCATTGGTTGCGCTTGCTCAAGAACTCGACACCGGCACGGATTTATCGGCCTCAACACCGTTTGCCGTATCGGGCGTCTTGGTGCAAGACGAGCGTTGGGAAACCGAAGGCGGCATCACGTTTACGACGTTGGTTGTGGTGAGCGAGCAGCCCGATGCGACGGTGCCGAGCGTTCGCGTTGGTACGAGCTATCCCATCATGGTGGGGCCATCGGCGACGCTTTCATTCGGCGGCGAGCAAGTTGACGAAGACGGGTTGTACAAGGCGTTCATGGACGGCGGCATGCTGAGCGTTTCCTGCGAGCTTGTGCCCTATGGCGGGTGCTTTGTTGCGACGAAGGTCGACGCCGCACCATGCGAGAATCCCGACCCCGACGCGCCACTCGCGTACTTCAACTTCAACATCTATTCCGACCTTTACTTGGGTGATATCGAGCGCCCAACGTTTATGACGTGGTCTGATGACCAAAAGCGCGTTGAACTGCATGGACATGTGGGTTCGACGATGGAGGCCGAAGGTTCAGAGTGCTATGCGACCATCTGCGGGCTCAACGAGGTGGACGGGGTGCCCGTTCTGCATGCCGTGAACGCGTCATACGACCTGCCGCCTTCGGAGGATGGCGAGCCGAACGATCCCGAGACATATCGCGCCGTGCTTGGAGATGACGGTGCATTACACCTTGTGGGCGAGTAGGGCGCGCCCTTTCTGCGCCGTTTGTGTTAGCTCGTTCCACTTTTGGGAATATCTTTCCGGCTTCATCCGGAAAGTTTGGTTTGCATTGAGGGAAACCGCAGGATTGCGGCGACTGCAAGGGTGCTATCTGACGGCAAGCGAAATAGATGTTCCCAAAAGTGGAACGAATGCACGCTCTCGGCCCTTCTTGGTCCACGACATTGCGGCATCCGTGTGAACGAACGGTTGACGTGCTACCATAGCCAGCGGAAAACTCAACGTCATGCGCCTGTTAGGGTACGGCGGTGCGAGGCGGCCCGGTTGGTCCGCGTGCGCCGTGCGCAGAAAGGAACGGGCCCATGGCCTCTCGGGTGAATATCTCGCGCGTCAACCTTACCGAACTCATCCGTTCGCGCTTCGTGCGCGACCTGCCCCTCGTCGTGGCGGGCTGCGCCATCGCTGCGCTCGCGGTAGACATCTTCATGGTGCCCAACGGCCTCGCTGCGGGCGGTCTCACCGGTCTTGCCACCATCCTCTCCGAGCTCGCCCGGCGCAACGGTTTCTATCTGCCGGTGGGCTTGCAGACGATCGTCTTCAATATCGTGTTGCTGCTTTTCGTGATGCGCACGGGCGGCGTACGTTATGCGGTGCGCACCATCACGGGTTTCGTGCTCTTCGGCTTCTTTACCGACCTCTTCGTGCCCCTGGCCGAGACCTTCGCCGACGCGGCGAACGACCTCATGCTCTCCGCGCTGTGGGGAGGCATCATCTCGGGGCTTGGCTATGGCCTCGTGTTCCGCGCCGGCACCAACACAGGCGGCTCGGATACCATCGCACAGATCATTTCGCGCAAGACATCGTTGCCCGTGGGCGCGACGGTCATGGTGATCGACGTGGCGGTGTGCGCGGCCTCGGCGCCGGTGTTTTCGCTCATCCAGGCGTTGTATGCAGCGCTTTCTATGGTGCTTTCCGGCTACGTGATCGATGCGGTGGTCGATGGCGGCAACCGCCAGCGTGCGGCCTTCATCGTGTCGGACGAGTGGGAGAACATCAAGGGGGCGATTTTTACGACGATGGACCGCGGCTGCACCGAGCTCATGGCGCGCGGCGGGTATACCGGAACCGAGCGGCCGGTCATCTTGCTTATCATGAGCAAGAGCGAGATCCCCATCATCAAGACCATCGTGCATGAGTACGACCCCAACGCCATCATCATGATCACCGACGTGAGCGAAGCCATCGGTTACGGTTTCAAGGATTTTTCTGCGTAGCGCGGCTGGGTCCGGCGTCCGCTGAGCGTCCCGCCGCGTCGTCGATGGGGCGTAATATGCAATCTGGCGGCATTAATATGCATGGATTGGTTTCCTACTGACGCGGCTCATATTAATTCGATCCTTTGAGGCTAGTTTTTTCAAAAGAGAGAACGCAATCTACCTGCAGTAATAATGCAATTCTGCAGGTAGATGATGCGAACAAAACTCGTGCCAAAGGATCGGATTTCGTCAGGCCCCCAAAGCAGATGGGTAAACCCCATGCATGCGAAGCTGCGTCTGGCCCGTCTGTGAGCCGGGCGTCCGGCGGGTTGCGGCCACATATGCGGGCACGGGTTCATTTCGCGTGCCACCGCTGGTGCAGTTTTCGCGACGGTGTTTGCAGCCTCCAGTTACCGCCTTCCACCTGTTATGATGAACGAGTCTTAGGGGGACTTCTCTTTGAAGGGACGGACATGGCAACAGAACAGTTGAGAAGCGCTTGCGCACACGACGACGCGCAGGTTGCCCTCATCGCCAACCGGATGCGGCGCGATGTCGTCGAGATGCTCGAGGCGGCGGGCTCCGGGCATCCGGGCGGGTCGCTTTCGGCGGCGGACATCGTGGCAACGCTCTTTTTCTCCGGCGTGATGGGCTACGACGCCCAGGATGCCGAGAATCCGGAGCGCGATCGCTTCGTGCTCTCGAAGGGTCATGCCGCCCCCATTCTGTACGCGGCGCTCGCCCAGATCGGGTATCTCGAGCATGACGAGCTCAAGACGCTCCGTCATATGGGGTCGCGCCTGCAGGGGCATCCCGACTGCCATGCATGCCCGGGCGTGGAGGTCTGCACTGGCTCGCTTGGCCAAGGCCTTTCCGTAGCATGCGGCATTGCGCTCGGCTTCCGGGCCGACGCCGCGCGCGACGGTGGAGACCCCAAGCGCGTGTTCGTGCTCACGGGCGATGGCGAGCTCCAGGAGGGTGAGAACTGGGAGGCGGCCATGTTCGCCGCGCACCAGCACATCGACAACCTCGTGGCGATTCTCGACAGCAACAACCTGCAGATCGATGGCCATGTGAGCGACGTTAACGGCATCGAGCCCGTCGCGGATAAGTTTGCTGCCTTTGGCTGGGAGGTCATTGCGGCGGACGGTCATGATGTCGCCGACATGCACCGCGCGCTCAACGAGGCCATCGCGGTGACGGGCAAGCCGGCCATCATCATCGCCTCGACGGTAAAGGGCAAGGGCGTCTCCTTCATGGAAGACCAGGCCAGCTGGCACGGTGTGGCGCCCACGCATGAGGAGGCCGCGCAGGCCATTGCAGAGATCGATGCCGCGTACGAGGAGCTCCTCGCCGCGCAGAAGGAGGCGTAGGTCATGGCGAAAGCGACGCGCGCCGCGTTCGGCGAGACGCTCATCAAGCTCGTCGACGAGGGCATGGACATCATGGCCGTGGACGCCGATCTCTGCGGCTCCACGACGACTGCTAAGTTCGGAGCGGCCTATCCCGACCGCCTCTTTGACGTGGGCATCGCCGAGCAGAACATGATCGGCGTGGCCTCGGGCCTGGCGCTCACCGGGCGCACGGTGTTTACCGGCTCGTTTGCGGTGTTCGGCACCGGACGTTGCTGGGAGCAGATCCGCAACACCGTGTGCGATTCGGGCTTGAACGTGAAGATCTGCCCCACGCACGCGGGCATTACCGTGGGCGCGGACGGCGCGACCCACCAGGCGCTCGAGGACATCGCCCTCATGCGCGTGCTGCCGGGCATGCGTGTGCTCGTGCCGGCGGATTACGCGAGCGCCGTGGCTGCGATTCGCCTGGCTGCGGCAACGCCCGGCCCCTTCTATGTGCGCCTAGGGCGGGAGCCCTTGCCCGAGGTCTATGACGAGGGCTTCACCTGCGACGTCGCCTTCGCCAACGTGCTGCGCGAGGGCTCGGACATCTCCATCATGGCGTGCGGCGTGGAGGTCGCGCAGGCGCTTGCGGCGGCTGACGTGCTGGCCGCTGAGGGCATCTCGGCCGAGGTCGTGGACGTCATGAGCGTGAAGCCGCTCGACGAGGAGACGATCATCGCCTCCGCGGCAAAGACCGGGCGCGTGCTGACGGTCGAGGAGCACAGCATCTATGGTGGCATGGGTTCCGCCGTGGCCGAGTTGCTCGGCGAGAAGCACCCCGTGCCGGTGACGCGCCTAGGGCTCACGACCTTCGGCCAGTCCGGCGATGCGGCCGAGCTTCTTGCCTACTATGGTCTTGATGCCGCAGGTATCGCCGCCCGTGTGTGCGAGGTGCTGGGTAAGTAAACGGCTAGCGATATGCCGCCCGCCCGCGTGCGGGCGTGTGGGGCGGGGTGAGTGCCGGCTGTGCGCTCGCCCCGCTTAGCGTTGTACGCCACCGCCTCGCGGGGGCACAGCTCCTCTACGCCTTTTCTGTGTGCGGTGGCGCTTGCTGGTACAATAAATCGCGCATGTAGATAAAACGCACGACTTGAAGGAGCAACAGTGGGCAACCACTTCCGTAAACCCGATGAAGGGCAGGACGCTCCGCGCCAAACAGAGCCGCAGACGGCCTCCCATTTTGCGTATTCCACCTCGTACGAGGGGCAATCCGAGGGGCAGACCGGTTCGCGCTTTGCAGCAGGCGCCGATGCGAACGAGGACGCCCTGTTCGGCGCCGCGCCTGCCGAGCAGGCGTACGCGCAACCCGCGGCCTATGCCGCCCAGGACAGCGTCTCTGAACCAACCATTGACCCGTTTGGCTACCAACCGGCGAACAACGACTTCGCAGCCCCCGCTTCTGCGGATGCGCTTGCGGGCGTGCCGTCGCCTCTGGACGCACCTGCGCCGCAAGGCGATCTAAGCTCCCAGCTGCCTCAGATCCCGGATCCCATGGCGGCTCCCGAACCCGAGGTGACTGCCGACCAGGCCCATGAGGTCGCGACCCTCGACACCGCGCTTCAGAGCTCTGATTTCACGCAGGTGTTCGCGCCGGTGCAGGAATCGCGCAAGAAGATGGCGCGCGAGGCGGGCGTCGACCCGGTGATCGCGATGGAGCACGTGACCAAGATCTACCCGGCGCAGCCCAACAAGCCCGCGCTCGAGGATGTCAACATCGAGATCTATCCGGGTGAGTTCGTCTTCTTGGTGGGCCACTCCGGCTCGGGTAAGTCCACCCTGCTGCGCACCATCATGCGCGAGGTCAAGCCCACCCAGGGCCGCGTCATGGTCGCCGGGCAGGACCTCACCCGCATCCGCAACCGCAAGGTGCCCTACCTGCGCCGCCAGATGGGCATCGTGTTCCAGGACTTCCGTCTCCTGCCCAACAAGACCGCGTACGAGAACGTGGCCTTCGCGCTCGAGTGCATCGGCAAGCCGCGCGGTGTCATCCGCGCGCAGGTGCCCGAGGTGCTGCGACTGGTGGGCTTGGCGGAGCAGATGAACTCCACGCCCGACCAGCTTTCCGGTGGCGAGCAGCAGCGCGTGAACGTTGCGCGCGCCATGGTCAACCGCCCGCCGCTGCTCATCTGCGACGAGCCTACGGGCAATCTCGACCCGGCGATCTCGCTGGGCATCATGAAGCTCCTCGAGCGCATCAACCGCACGGGGACCACGGTAATCGTTGCGACGCACGACCGCGAGATGGTCGACTCCATGCACCGGCGCGTGATCGCGCTCGAGGCCGGCCACGTCGTGCGCGACCAGGAGAGGGGAGGCTACGGCAACTATGGCGCCCTCTAACATCGGCTACTCGCTCCGCGAGGCATTCAGCCACTTCTTCCGCAACTGGACCACGTCGTTCGGTGCGGTCATCACCATCTTCCTGTCGCTCTTTATCATCGGCCTCTTCATCGTGGGCTCGGCGCTCGTTACGTCTGCCATCGGCACCATCGAGGACACGGTGACCATCAACGTCTTCATTTCGGACGATGCATCCGACGACGAGGTACAGGCGTTCCAAGAGAAGCTTGAGAGCTGGCAGAACGTTCAGAGCGTCAACTTCAAGTCGAAGGACGACGCGCTGGAGGATTGGCGCAGCATGTCGTCGAGCGCCGATTCGACGATTGCCGCGCTCGACGGCGAGAACCCGCTGCCTCGCTCGTTCGAGGTCGTGATGGAGGATTCTTCGCAGGTTGAGGACATGGCCAACCGCATCAAGGAAGATACGGACTTCCAGGCCATGGCCGATAACGGCGATGTTGACGAGAGCGTGCAGTACAGCCAGGAGATGGTGGGCCGTCTGTTCCAGGTGACGGGCTACATCCGCATCGCCTGCATCGTGCTCGTGGCGCTGCTTACCTTCATCGCGTTCATCTTCATCAACAACACGATTCGCCTCTCCATCACGGCGCGCCGGCGCGAGATCGCCATCATGCGCTTGGTGGGCGCCTCGAACGGCTTCATTCGCGGGCCGTTCGTGACCGAGGGCGTGTTGCAGGCGCTCCTTGGCGCGCTGCTTTCCATTGGCGTGCTGGAGCTCGTCCGCAACTTCCTCATGCCGCGCGTCATGAACATGGTGAGCTGGTGGCAGTTCGAGATTCCGCTCGAGGTGTACCTCATGACCTACGGCGCGTTGATTCTGGTCGGCCTGGTCATCGGTCTCTTTGGTTCCGCCATCGCGATGCGGCGGTATCTCAAGGTGTAGCTCAAGAATGGTCACGAGTGGAAGGCCGGTCTTTCCTCTCGCGCTGGTCCTCGGAGTTCAGCTTTTGCTGAACTCCTGCGGAATCGCGCGCGAGGAAAGGCCGGCCTTCCCTGTAAAGGTTATGGGCTACACCTTGGGTACCTTGGGGCAGTGGGGTAGAAGTGTGTGAGAACATCAGCGGTGCTGATGTTCTCCTTTTGGATGGAGGTAGGTGAGGGGATATGGGCCGAAAGCGTTCGGGGCGCGGGCGGCGTTCGCCGGTGCGGCGCGAGCGGCGTCCGAGCCTGACGGGCACGGTTCGCCTTACCGAACGGCACGGGTTCGTCGAGACAGCCGAAGGGTCGCTCAAGCTGGCTGGTCGCGCGTTGCGCGAGGTCATGGACGGCGACGTTGTGGCCGTGAGCGTACAGCGCGGTGAGGGTGGCAAGCGCGTCACGGTGGAGAGCGTGATTGAGCGCGCGGCTGCTTCCATCGTGGGCACCTACGCCGAAGCGGGCCCGCTCGGCGCCGTTCATCCGCTCGATACGCGCATCAAAGCCGACTTCTTCATACTTCCGCACGACCGCTCCGCGCGCGATGCAGGGGTGCAGGTGGGCGACATCGTTCGCGCTCGCATCGTTTCCTATCCGTCGCGTTACGAGTCGGGTGTCGTGACCATCGAGCGCCGCATCGGTGGCGAGGATGCTGCCGACCTGGGCATCCAGTGCGTTATGGCTCGTTTCGATCTTGAGGACGGCTATCCTGAGGAGCCCGAGCGCGCAGCGTCAGAGCTTGTCCAAGATATCGAGGGCGCGCTCGCCGATCCGCTTCGGCGCGATGTGCGAAACCGCTTCGCCTTCACCATCGATCCCGTCGACGCGCGGGATTTCGACGACGCCATCTCGATTGAGCGCACGCCTGCGGGCGGTTTCGAGCTCGGCGTGCACATCGCGGACGTGTCGCACTACGTTGCGTGGGGAAGCTCCATCGATCTTGAAGCGCGGCGCCGCGGCACGTCGGTGTATCTCGCCGACCGCGTGCTGCCCATGCTTCCCGAGCGGCTGTGCAACGACCTCTGTTCGCTTCGGCCCGATGAGGACCGGCTTGCCATGACGGTCGATATCAGCCTCGATGCCCGCGGGCGCGTGCAGGGTGCGCGCATGTACCCGAGCGTCATTCGCTCCCGCGTGCGCCTGGCCTACGGCGAGGCGGATAGGCTTCTGGAGGCCGGGGAGGCCGCTGCGGCCGAGGGCGGCCCTGACAGCGCCCTTGCTCGGAAGCTTGCGCATGTGGCAGCTGAGGGAGCGGATCTTGTCGAGGTGCTGCGCGCGGCGGACGATCTTGCGCGGCTGCGCCGCACGGTTCGCGAACGACGGGGCGCGCTCGACTTCGATACCGTAGAAGTTCACGCGCTTCTCGACGAAGCGGGGAGGCCCTACGAGCTCACGTGCCGCAAACGGACCGCCGCGACGAGCCTTGTCGAGGAGGCGATGCTCCTTGCGAACGAGTGCGTTGCGGCATACCTGACGCGGTGCGGCGTTGCGAGCGCATTCCGCGTGCACGATGCTCCGGACCCCGATCACCTTCAGGGCGCGGCATCTGCCCTCGTGGAGCTCGGCGTCATCGACAGGACGCTCGGCCTTGCCATCTCCGCAGGCAGCCAGGAAGCCATGCGCCGTGCCATCAACGAGGCGGCGGGAACATCGGTCTTTGAGCTGGTGAACGCTCTGCTGCTGCGTGCCATGCAGCGTGCGGTCTATCGGCCAGACAACGAGGGGCACAATGCGCTTGGAGCCGAGGCATACTGCCACTTTACGAGCCCCATCCGGCGCTATCCTGATCTGATTGTGCACCGCACGCTCAAGCTCGCCCTTGCCCGGGAGCGTCTGGGCGCACGCGAGGTCCGCGAGCGCGCTCCGCGTCTGGCGGGCGCTGGGCGGGAGGGGCTCGATGCCGTGCTCCCCGCGCTCTGCAGGGCGTGCAGCGAGCGCGAGCGCATCGCCGACGCTGCGGCTCATGCCTCGCAGAAGGTCGAGGTTGCGCGGTATTATGGCGAGCGCATCGGCGAGCAGTACCATGCGGTCATCAGCTGGGTGAGCGAGATGGGCGCCTTCGCCCGCATAGACGATACGCAGGCCGAGGGGCTCATCCACCTTCGTGACCTGGGAGATGAGTGGTTTGATTTCGACGGGCGCCAGCTTGCGCTCGTGGGGTCGGTGAGCGGCCGCACCGTGCGCCCCGGCAACCGGGTGATCGTCGAGGTGGTCTCGGTCAATCCCGCGCGCGGCCATCTCGATCTGGCACTCGTCACCTCACCGCGTGCGCTACACTGAAGCGAAGCAGCGAGTACGCCGGGCGGCCGCATGCGCCGCTCGATGCAAGTTTTTTGGAGGACCAATGGACCTGTCCGTAAGCCTGGAGGACATCCAGCACGTAGAGAACTTCCTCGGTCAGGGAGATGTTGAGAGCGCCTTGCCCGCGCTTTTGGAGATGCGCGACGCCATCGAGGACTATGCGGAGCGCGTGTGCCGTGCGACCGACCATATTCAGTACTTCACGTTTTCCGATTCATTCGAGCTTCTGGCATATCGCCGGGTTGAGAAAGACCCGCGCACCATCCAGCAGGCGCCGATTCCGTTCGACCGGGTGTACTCGGACCTCGCCTTCGTCTATATCCAGCAGCAGGAGTACGCGCTCGCCCGCGATGCCCTCAAGCAGGCGGTGCGCTGGAATCCGATGAACTGCGCCTACCGGCTCGACCTTGCCGAGCTGTACCGCGTGCTCGGCGATGCGCGCGAGTGGGCGGCGCTCAACTACTCCGTGCTCGCGCGTGCGGCAGATGCCAAGCTCTTCGGGCGCGCGTGCGCGGGTCTGGGACTGTTCTTCCTCGATAAGGATGAGAAGATGCTCGCCTCGGGGTTCGCGCGCCGCGCGGCGGCGTATGCTCCCGGCGAGCGGCAGACGCTCTCCCTCATGCAGCGCCTCATGACCGAAGCTCCGGAGGAGGCAAATGCGAGCGAGGAAGAGGCGGCCCGCGCCCTCGAAGAGCAGGGCTTCGAAGCCGATCCGAACGCCGAGATCGCTATCTGCCTGCTCATGTGCGCTACCGATGCCGCGCAGGAGGGCGACCGCAACGAGGCGACTCGATACACCCTGCGCGCCCGCGACCTGGTTGGCGAGGATGCGGCAAAGGCGCTCATCCAGCTGATTCGTGAAACGGACGCGGAGCTGGCGGCGGAGCATTCCGGTGACAACGCGCCGGCTAGCGAGGGCGAGGTCGTTGATGCCGTGATGGCGGCGAGCGCGCAGGCGGGCCCTGCGGCAGCGGAAAACGAGGATGGAGGCCCCGATGCCGAGTCGTAGGGAGCGGAAGCTCATCGCGAAGAACCGTTCCGCGCACCATGAGTATTTCATCGAGGAAACCTATGAATGCGGCGTGGAGCTCTCGGGCACCGAGGTCAAAAGCCTGCGCGAGCGAGGCTGCCAGATCAGCGACACCTTCGCGCTCATTCGAGGTGGCGAATGCTGGCTCATGGGCGCTCACATCCACCCGTACAGCCATGGCTCGATTTTCAACCGCGACCCCGATCGCCGACGCAAGCTCTTGCTGCATCGCAAGGAGATCGACCATCTTGACCAGAAGCTGCGCACGCGCGGTTACGCGCTCGTCCCCCTCGAGCTCTACTTCAACGACCAGGGGCGCGTGAAACTCATGCTGGGGCTCGGCCGCGGCAAGAAGCTCTATGACAAGCGCGAGGACATGGCAAAGCGCGACATGCAACGCGAGATCGAGCGCGCCCTCAAGGAGCGTAGCCGCTAGCGGGCCTTGGACGCGCCGCGTTGTGGGTACGGTGTGGGCCGCCTGCTGCGCTCGGAAAAAGCGCGTGCGCAGGCTGCGCGCGGGCAAAGTGTGCGCGCCTCCTGCGCGCAGGCCGCTGGCCGAATCATCCCTCCACGGTTGTGCTGCGGGCCTTAGACTGGTGCGAAGGGGCACGTTGTCCGTGCCCCGTTACACGAGAGGGGCATGTATGGATTTGACCGCTTTCTTCACGATGACGTCCGGGCTCTATGTGGTGTCCGCCGAGGCAGATGGCCAGAAGGCGGGATGCGTGATCAATACGGCCGTGCAGGTCACGGCAACGCCGCCGAGGATTTCGGTGGCGGTCAACAAGGAAAACGTCACCGCCGGCGTGATTGCCAAGGCGGGTGCGTTCACGGTGACGGCTATCGATCAAACGGCCGACATGCCCTACATCGGGAACTTCGGGTTCCGCACGAGCGCAGATTACGACAAGTTTGAGAAGTACGGCTGCGAGACCTCTGCGGTGGGGAGCCCGTATTCCCCGCAGCACGCCTGCGCGCTTTTCGCGTGCAACCTTGTTGAGACGGTGGATGTTGGCACGCACTTCTTGTTCATCGGTGACGTGGTGGATGCCGAGCGCCTTTCGAGTGAAGAGCCGCTTACCTATGGTTACTACCATGCCGTGCTCAAGGGCAAGACGCCGCCCAAGGCTTCGTCATATCAGGGATAGGCGGATACGAGGAGTTTCATAGGCTTTTGGGCGAGATTGCGCCAAGCGGTGCGCGGTCCTTGCTCCGCGTGATCGGCTGCTGGCACATCCCGCCGCCGGCGTGCTTGCGTGCCCGCTTGCTCATGCGCCTGTGCCGGACCATCGGTATGCCATCAATCGAATAACATTTTGGTATTCGGATGAGTTCTCAAAAACGGGTATGCAGATGGGCCCTGCGGGTTATACTCGCAATACGCCGGCACGAAGTACACCGGCCCGATGAAAGGATGGATTCACATGAGCGACGAGAAGAAGACCTATAAGTTCGTGTGTGTTGTGTGCGGTTACGAGGTCGAGGTCGATACCCCCGAGCTCCCCGAGGACTACGTCTGCCCCGTGTGCGGCGTCGGTCCGGATCAGTTTGAGCTGGTCGAGGAGTAGCAGCTCGCAACAGCTTGCATGCGAATGGGAGGCCGGGGCCAAGCTCCGGCCTCTTTTCTGTTGGGGGCCTCTATTTATGAAGTGCGAGGCACCTCCCGCGCCGAGGCGCGGGTCGTTGCCTGTTCCGCTGTTGCCCACTGCGCGGATGGCACCACAACCGGCTCGCTGTACGGGCGTACGGGCGGGATACACGGTGCGAGGAGCCCGCTGGGCAGCTTGGTTTCAACTTTTGGGCACTTCTTGAGGGGGACGCTGAGTAGCGACTCACTGAGCACCCCTTGTTTCCTGGGCTTTTGTTCGTTCTATTGTCCGTGCTACTCAGCTTCATGCGCTCGAAGTGCCCAAAAGTTGCTTTCGCCTGAGCGTGTTGTCCCAAAATCGCCCGTCAAAACCCGAGTGACCCTCGGTGGCCCTCTCTTTGCGTCCGGCAACCACGAGCCGGAGTTGGCTGCCCTCCCCTTGCGTCCTGCGAAGCGTGCTCTTCCGCTGGTGCCTCGCCCGTCGATGATGCATAATTGACATATTGTCAAATCAGGCCGTCCTGGTTGCGGGACGAAGTCGCTCGCCGCCATGGTTCCCGACGGCATAGGGCGAAATCCTGCCGCCATATCCCATGAGGCGATTGTAAGGAGTGCGGACATGTGGGCATATGAGAGCACGTTCTACCAGATTTACCCGCTCGGATTCTGCGGTGCGCCGCGCGAGAACGATGGCGTCTGCGTTTCGCGCATCGGGCGCGTGGCCAGCTGGGCGAGCTATCTTGAGGAGCTCGGTGTTGGCGCAGTGCTCCTGAACCCGGTTTTCGAGTCCTCTGCGCACGGCTACGACACGCGCGACCTCACGACGGTCGACTGCCGCCTTGGTACGAACGACGATCTCGCTGCGGTGGTCGCAGAGCTCCATGCCCACGGCATCCGTGTGGTGCTCGACGCCGTGTTCAACCATGTGGGGCGCGAGTTCTGGGCGTTTCGAGACGTGCGCGAGCATGGGTGGGATTCCGCCTATCGCGATTGGTTCATTACGAACTTCGATGGCGACTCCGCCTATGGAGATGGCTTCTGGTACGAGGGCTGGGAGGGTCATTTCGAGCTGGTGAAGCTCAACCTCCGCAATCCCCAGGTGGTCGACCACCTCATCCAGTGCGTGCGCACCTGGCGTGAGGAGTTCGGCATCGACGGGCTGCGTCTCGATGTGGCCTACTCGCTCGATCACGATTTCATTCGGAGGCTGCGCGAGGTCGCGAACGAGCTTTCGGCAACGCCCGTAGCCGGCGGCGTTCCAGGCGATGCGTCGTTCGTGCTCATCGGCGAGACACTCCACGGCGACTACAGCCAGATCGTGAACGATTCCATGCTGCATTCCTGCACCAACTACGAGTGCTACAAAGGGCTGTATTCGAGCTTTAACTCCCACAACATGTTCGAGATTGCCCATTCGCTGCACCGTCAGTTCGGCGGGGACCCGTGGTGCATCTACCGAGGGCTGCACCTGCTGTCGTTCGCCGACAACCACGACGTTTCGCGCCTGGCAAGCATCTTGAGCGATCCGGGCTGCATTCGGCCAGCATACGGGCTGCTGTTTGGCATGCCGGGCATCCCATGCGTGTATTACGGGAGCGAGTGGGGCCAAGAAGGGCAGAAGGGCGGCGGTGACGATTGGGCCCTGCGCCCCGCCTTCGACGAGCCCGCGCCCAACGAGCTTACGGCGTGGGTCGGCCGCCTTATCGGCGCGCGCACCGGCCGTGACGAGCGGGGCGCGCTCGCGCCCGGTGCCCGTGCGCTCTGCTACGGAAGCTATCGCAACGTGCAGATTGCAAGCGAGCAGCTGCTGTTCGAGCGCGTGGCGGAGGGCTGGGACGGTCAGCCCGGCGAGCGCGTGCTCGTTGCCGTGAACGCTTCCGGGCAGCCGGCTTCGGTGCAAGCCGGTGAGCTTAACGGCAGCTTCCGCGACCTCTTAGCGGACGGCGCCTCGGCGGCCGGCGCGGTTGCGCTGAGCGGTGTACTCGAGCTCGTTCCGTACGAGACGCGCTATCTGCTCGCATGCTGAGCATGGTACATCCTGCCGGCTAGGTTCCATCGTTTCGGGCACTGCGCTTCTCGCGCGAGCATGTCCGCACGGCGCGTATAATGATGGGCGAACAGCAGCTCGGCCTGCCGCAGCGGGCCACTTCCATAAGGACGTTCGCCATGAACCGCATAGCACACGTGCGGCGGTCGCTCTATAGCGGCCCTCGCGCCCTTCATCTTCATCCGCTTCGCCGCTTGCCCCAGCGCATCGTTGCCCGGGCGGCATGCGATGTTTGGACGAGGTGATCGCTGTGGCATCGCTTACCACCACGCATCGCTGGGTCGTCGCCCACCAGGATCCGCGCCTCGCCGACGAGCTCTCCTGCGGGCTCGGTATCGCCCCGCTCGTGGCGCGCATCATGGTCGCGCACGGCATCTCGTCGGTCGAAGAGGGCCGGCGCTTCCTCACGCCTTCTCTTGAGCGCGACTGGGCGGATCCCCTCGTTATTCCCGGCATGGCCGAGGTGGCCGACCGCGTCGAGCGCGCCATCCGGGAAGAGGAGGTCATCGCGGTCTTCGGTGATTTCGATGTCGACGGCATTACCTCGACGTGCCTGCTCACCGAGGCGCTCCGTGCGCTCGGGGCGAAGGTTCATCCCTTCATCCCGCACCGCTTCGACGAGGGGTATGGCTTGAGCGAGGTGGCCCTTGAGCGCGTGATCGATGCCTGCCATCCATCGCTTGTCGTGACGGTGGATAACGGCATCGCCGCGAAGAACGAGGTCGCCTTCTTGCAGGAGCGCGGCATAGACCTCGTGGTGACCGACCATCATGAGCCCTCGGACATGGTGCCCGAGGGTGTGCCGCTCACCGACCCCAAACTCGATTCCTACGGTCCCTCGCATGAGCTTGCGGGCGCCGGCGTCGCGCTCAAGCTCGTGCAGGTGCTGGGCGGCCGCTTGGGCCGGCCAGACCTGTGGCACGGCCTGCTCGAGGTGGCCGCGCTCGGAACTGTTTCTGACATGATGACGCTCACCCCCGAGAACCGCGCGCTCGTGGCCGCGGGCATCGACCAGATGCGCAACACGACGCGCCCGGGGTATGTGGCGCTCGCCAGCATGAGCAAGACGGACCTCTCCACGGTCACCGCCGACTCGCTCTCGTTCTCTCTCATACCGCGTCTTAACGCCGCCGGGCGCATGGCGGACCCCACGCTCGCGCTCGACTTGCTGCTCGCGCGCGATCCCATCGAGGCCGGGCGCCTCGCAGCCGAGCTCGAAGAGATCAACCAGGAACGGCGGTCCATCGAGGCAGCCCTTGCCGACGAGGCATTCGAGCGCGTTGAGAGCACCTATGCCGGCGGCCGCGTGGTGGTCGTGGGGGGAGAGGGCTGGCACGAGGGCGTGAAGGGCATCGTGGCGAGCCGTATCGTCAACCGCTACCATGTGCCGGCGCTCCTCTTCTCGATCGAGGACGGCGTTGCGCGCGGGTCTGGCCGCTCGGTGGGCACGGTCAACCTCTTCGAGGCCGTTGAGCGCTGCTCCGATTTGCTCACCCGCTTTGGCGGGCATGCGGGCGCCGTGGGCGTGACGCTTCCCGCCGACCGGCTGGACGATCTCCGCGACCGGCTCGACGCTGTGCTCTCGGAGCTCCCGTCCGAGGCCTTCGAGGACACGGGCGAGATCGCCACGACGGTGCGCCTTTCGGAGCTCGATATCGAGACGATCGAGCAAGTTTCGCTTCTCGAGCCCTTCGGCCAGGGCAACAAGGTGCCGCTCCTTGCAGCAACGGGTGTGACCATGGCCGATCGCTTCTGCGTGGGAAAAACCGGCGACCATATGCGCTTCACGGCGACAGATGGTGCTGCGAGCGTGGCGGCGATCATGTTCCGCGTCCCCGAGATCGATACCGTGTGCGCCTGCGATTCGGTGGTCGACCTCGTGTTCGAGGCGGTTGCCGAGCATTGGCAGGGTCGGGTGAAGCCCAAGCTCATGGTGAAGGATATTCTCTGCCACGCGCCGGGCGATGCCGATGCACGGGCCCAGGCGAGCACGGATCCAGCCCGCGATTCTTCGTCGGAGGCAACGCCGAAGAAGGAACCATCCGGCATGGAGGCCTCTACCGCCCGGCAAGGCGCCGCGCGCCGCGCCCTTCTTGCACAGCTGCCCTATGATGAGCTCACGCGCTCGCTCCTGCACGCCTTTATCGGGGCCTCTGCGCCGCACCGCGCCCAGAGCGATGCGCTTGAGGCGCTCGGGCAAGGCATGAACACGCTCGCTGTCATGGGCACGGGACGGGGGAAGTCGCTCATCTTCCAGGTGCATGCCGTCCGCGAGGCGGTGGTCAACCGCCGTGCAAGCGTGCTCGTGTACCCGCTTCGCGCGCTCGTGGCCGATCAAGCCTTCCACCTCATCGCAGCCTGCACCGCCCTCGGCGTTCGCGCGGCGGTGCTCACGGGAGAGTCGCTCCAGCCCGCGCGCGACCGAGCGTTCGCCGAGCTCGCGGCTGGATCGCTCGACATCGTGCTCACCACGCCGGAGTTTCTCGCCATCCACGCGGAGCGTTTCGCCCAGTCTGGGCGCGTGGGCTTCGTCGTGGTGGACGAAGCGCATCATGCCGCCCGGGCTAGGTCGGGCGAGCGGAGCGTATACCTTGAGCTTCCGCATGTGCTCGAGCGTCTGGGCAGCCCGACGGTCCTTGCCGTGACCGCGACGGCCGATGCTCGCGCAGCGGACGAGATTTGCCGGCTTTTTGATACCAGTCGTGTGGTCGTTGATAAGACCATCCGTGAGAACCTCGAGCTCGAGGACGACCGCGACCTCTCGGCCCGCGAGAACCGCCTCGTTTCCATCGTGGCGGCGGGGGAGAAGACCGTGGTCTATGTCAACTCGCGTGACCAAGCGGCCCAGCTCGCGCGCACGCTTCGCAAACGCGTGCCCGAGCTCGCCCATGCCATCGCGTTCTACCATGCGGGCCTCTCGCGCGAGGACCGCACCCGCATCGAGGAGGCATTCCGCGCCGGCACGCTTGAGTGCATCGTGTCTACCTCGGCGTTCGGCGAGGGCGTGAACCTGCCCGACATCCGGCACGTGGTGCTCTACCACATGCCGTTCTCCGCTACCGAGTTCAACCAGATGAGCGGCCGCGCAGGCCGTGACGGCGAGCCGGCTACCGTGCACCTGCTGTATTCCGCGCGCGACGCGCGCATCAACGAGCGCATGCTCGATGCCGCGGCGCCCGAGCGCGAGGAGCTCGTGACCATCTACCGAGCGCTTCAGACCATGTGGCGGTCGCATCGCGGAAAGACGGGCGAGGAGAGCTTCTCGGCCACAGACCTCGACATCTCGAGCATGTGCCTCGCCATCGACGCGCGCACCCCGGTTGATGAGCGGGCCGTCAAGAGCGGCATCGCAATTTTCGAGGAGCTGGGTTTCGCCCGAGTCGAGGGCTTCGACGACGCGCGCCGCATCGAGATGAGCGAGAGGCCCGGGCACATGTCGCTCACGAGCTCGACGCGATATCTCGAGGGGCTCCGCACGCGTCTCGCGTTTACAACATTCCGCGGCTGGGCGCTCGATGCCCCGGCTCATGATATGCTTGCACGAGTGAACCGTCCTATCACGCCATAGGGCTGGAGCTGAGGTTAGGGGTCGATATGGATGCTGCAACCCGCGCGGCGCACGACGCGTCGCTCACATCGTTCTCGCAGATGGTGCACTACACCAAGGCGGACGACCTTCCGCAGGAGATCTGTGCCGACAACTACGACCGCTTAGCGCAGCTCTCCAGCAAGTACATGAGCCCCGAGGATTGCGCGAAGGTCGAGCACGCATACTGCTTCGCTGCGGAGAAGCATTCTGCCCAGAAGCGTCGCTCGGGAGAGCTCTATATCAACCATCCCGTTGAGGTCGCCATCATTCTGGCCGAGCTCAACATGGATTGCGACGTGGTCTGTGCGGCGCTCCTGCATGACACGGTCGAGGACACCGAGGTCTCGCTCGCCGACGTGACGAGCCTGTTCGGCGAGACGGTTGCCGGGCTCGTGGACGGCGTGACGAAGCTCACCAACATCGAGGTGAGCAGCATGGACGAGAAGCAGGCGCTCAACCTCCGCAAGATGTTCCTCGCCATGTCGCGCGACATCCGCGTCATCATCGTGAAGCTCGCCGACCGCCTGCACAACATGCGCACGCTTGCGGCGCTGCGCGAGGACCGCAGGCTCTTCAAGGCGCGCGAGACGATGGACGTGTATGCGCCGCTCGCCGACCGCCTGGGCATGAGCTCCATCAAGTGGGAGCTCGAGGACCTCTCCTTCTTCTACCTCGAGCCCGAGGCGTATCAGCGTATCGCGCGCATGGTGGCCGAGAGCCGCGAGGTGCGCGAGCGCTACCTGGCGGAGACCATCAAGACGCTCACGGACGAGCTCAAGCGCGTGGGGCTCCAGGGCTTCCAGATCAACGGGCGCTCCAAGCACTACTGGTCCATCTACCAGAAGATGAAGCGCAAGGGCAAGGAGTTCAGCGAGATCTACGACCTCGTGGCGCTGCGCGTGATCTGCCAGTCGGTGGGCGATTGCTACTCTGCGCTCGGTGCGGTCCACTCGCTCTGGCACCCCATGCCGGGGCGCTTCAAGGACTACATCGCCATGCCCAAGCTCAATAACTACCAGAGCCTGCATACGACGGTCATCGGCCCCACGGCGCGCCCGCTCGAGATCCAGATCCGCACGTTCGAGATGCATGAGCAGGCGGAGTACGGCATCGCGGCGCACTGGCTCTACAAGAAGTCGGGCGGCTCGAGCGCGGCGAAGACGGCGGAGGCCCAGCGCCTGGACGACCAGATCAACATGCTCAAGCATTCGCTCGATTGGGCTGCTTCCGACGAGATCGAAGATCCCAAGGAGTTCTTGGATACCCTCAAGGTCGATCTTTTCGACCAGGAGATTTACGTCTTCACGCCCAAGGGCGACGTCATGAGCCTACGTGCCGGGGCAACCCCGCTCGATTTTGCCTACTCCGTTCACACCGAGGTAGGCAATCATTGCGTGGGTGCCAAGGTGAATGGCGTGGTGACGCCGCTCGCCCACGAGCTCGTCATGGGCGATCGGGTGGAGATCCTCACCAACAAGAACGCGAAGCCTTCGCGCGACTGGCTGAACATCGTGAAGACGCCCTCGGCGCGTTCGAAGATCAAGCGTTACTTCACCGCCGTGACCAAAGACGACGATGCTGCGGCCGGCCGCGACATCCTTTCCAAGGAGCTTCGCAAGCGCGGTTACGGCATCTCTACGGCCCGCTCTACCCGGGCGCTCCATACCGTGTGCGAGCAGCTCAACTATCGCCAGCTCGAAGACCTGTTTGCCGCCATCGGCTCGGGCAAGGTGGCCTGTCGCATGGTGGGGAACCGCGTGGAGCAGATTCTCGATCCCAAGCCGGAGGCCCCCGCAAAGACCGAAGCGGAGCAGCAGGCGGCGGCGCAGCCCGCGCGCGGTTCGAACCGCCGGCCGCGCGGCCCCAGGCGCGTTAGCTCGGGCGTCATCGTGAAGGGCGAATCGAGCGACGGCCTCCTCGTGCGCCTGGCCCATTGCTGCAACCCTGTGGCGGGCGACGACATCGTGGGCTTCATCACCCGCGGTCGCGGCGTCTCGGTGCACCGGGCGAATTGCCCCAACGTGAAGGGGCTCATGGAGCACCCGGAGCGCATGATCGAAGTTGGCTGGGATACCCAGGCGGACGCGCTCTTCCAGGTGGAGATCGTGGTCGAGTGCCTCGACCGCATGGGGCTCTTGAAGGACGTGACGATCGCGATCGGCGATGCGGGGGCGAATATCCTTTCGGCGAGCACCTCGACTTCGCGCGATGGCATGGCGGTGCTGCGTTTCTTGGTCGAGATTTCCGATGCGAGCGGCCTTGATCCGTTGCTCGCGGCGATCAGCCAGGTCGAAAGCGTCTACGATGCGCGCCGTCTCATGCCTGGCGAGGGCGGCGCCACCATGAAACGCAGGAGCTGATGAGTGGCTAACGAGCCGTACGGGCTTGGTCGGATGCCGGCCCAGCGGTGGGCGCTTGGATGAGCATCCGCGCCGGGCGGGATTCGGACATGGCCGGCGTTCTCGGGCGGGATTTGGACACGCGTGTACGTTTCCGGGCGACATCCGGACACGTCGGGCATTCTCGGGCCGTTTTTCGCCATAATTGAGGCTCTGAGCGTACCGATTCCGCCCGAGAACGCGGTGATTGTCCAAAAGCTGCCCGAGAACGCGACGGCTGTCCGGAAGTGGCCCAAGAACGCGGCGAGCGTCCGATTCTTGCCCGAGAACTCGGGGAATCGCGAAAGAGAACGGAGCTGGTTCATATGCACCTGGAATGCGTGGTCAATGGACCCATCGAAACGAATACGTATTTTGTTGTCGCGGGCGACGAGGCTCTCGTGATCGACCCCGCCTGGGAGGGCGAGAAGCTGGCGCGCGATTTTGCGGAACGTCACGAAGGCGTCCGCATCGCGGGCATCGTGTGCACCCATGGACATGCCGACCATGTGGGCGGAGTCGCGGGTATGCGTCGCGTGCTGGGTGGCGAATGCCCCTTCATGCTCCCTGCCGACGACGTGGATATGGTGGCCGAGAGCATTGAGCGCCAGCGCGCGTGGGGCATTGAGACGGAACATCCTGGCGTTCCGACCCGGTTACTGCATGAGGGCGATACGGTCGCGGTCGGCGACGTCGCGTTCACGGTCATCGCGACGCCCGGCCATACGCCTGGCGGTATCGTGCTCTATGCGGAGCATCCCGGCGCAACGGAGGACGACGAGCGGGGAGTGGGCGCCCCTATAGCATTCGTGGGCGATACGCTCTTTCCGGGGAGCCATGGCCGCACCGATCTTGCCGGTGGAAGCGAAGAGACCATCCTTGCTTCCCTTGCCAAGATGGCGCGCATGCTCCCGCCCGAAACGACCTGCTTCATCGGCCACGGCCCGTCGACCACCATCGCCCGCGAGCTCGCAGTGAATCCATTCATGCAGGGATAGCCACAAAGGGCTCGCGAGGGCGTTCGGCGCGACGTCTTTCATGTGTCGATGAGCGCCACGGATTAATCGGTGAGTGGTATCCTATGTGTGTCTTAGACCAGTCCATTTTTGGAGGTTCATATGCTCGTCAATGCAGCTGACATGCTCAAGAAGGCTGAGGCCGGACATTATGCTCTCGGTGCCTTCAACACCAACAACCTGGAGTGGACGCTCGCTCTTCTCCAGGCTGCTGAAGAGGCCAAGAGCCCGCTGATCATTCAGTGCACCGCTGGTGCTGCCAAGTGGATGGGCGGCTTCAAGGTCTGCGCCGATATGGTGAAGGCTGCCGTCGAGGCTACCGGCGTGACCGTTCCTGTGGCGCTCCACCTCGATCACGGTTCCTATGAGGACTGCTTCAAGGCTATCGAGGCCGGCTTCACCTCCATCATGTATGACGGCTCCCACGAGGAGACCTTCCAGCTCAACCTCGACCGCACCAAGGAGCTCGTGGAGCTCGCCCACTCCAAGGGCATCTCCATCGAGGCTGAGGTCGGCGGCATCGGCGGCACCGAGGACGGCGTGACCTCCAACGGCGAGCTCGCTGATCCCAACGAGTGCAAGCAGATCGCCGAGCTCGGCGTCGATTTCCTTGCCTGCGGCATCGGCAACATCCACGGCGTGTATCCCGAGGATTGGGCCGGCCTCTCCTTCGAGCGCCTGTCCGAGATCAAGGCCGAGGTGGGCGATCTTCCGCTCGTGCTCCACGGTGGTTCCGGCATCCCGGAGGACCAGATCAAGAAGGCCATCTCCATGGGCGTCTCCAAGATCAACGTGAACACCGACCTGCAGCTCGTCTTTGCTGCTGCCACGCGCAAGTACGTCGAGGCCGGCAAGGACCTCGAGGGCAAGGGCTTCGACCCGCGCAAGCTGCTCAAGCCCGGCCGTGACGCCATCGTCGAGAAGACCAAGGCCCTCATGGAGGAGTTCGGCTCGGTGAATCAGGCGTAAGCCAACAAGGGGTGCACTCCCTACGGAAGCCCCGGCTTCCTCCTTCGCTGGTCCTCGCAGCTCGGCAAAGCCGAGCTGCTGCGGAAGCGCTCAGGAGGAAGCCGGGGCTTCCTGCGTTTACTCGCTTGTGGGCGGGGGTGTGGGGACGCAAGGGGCTTGGGCCCTCGGCGCTGCGCGCCATCGGGAGTGCGTGGGGCCGGGCGCATCGCTGCACTCGCGTGTGCAGGGGGCGATGAGCGCGTCGCTGCGCTCGCGCGTGCGCGTGATACCATGGGGAGCGATTCGCAAGGGTTTTCTGGCAGAAAGGGTGTCGCTATGGACCGGGTGCTTGCGTCGATGAAGGACGAGGGCGTGTTCGCCGCGCGCGCTGCGTGGAGTGACTGCCTTGGCGAGCAGGCGCTGAGCGCGGATGCCGAGTGCCTGGATATACCGCTTCCTTCTGACGTGGTTCGGCTTAAGGAGGCAGGGCGGCTTCGTGATGCGGCTCGCGCCTGCCGCGCGGCCCTCGACCGCGCCGAGGTGCCCGAGATGGCGGCCCGCTTGCGCCTAGAGCTCTACCGCCTCGCGCGACTCGGTTCGCAGTACTGCGTGACCGAAGAGGAGGCGCTGAAGCAGCTCTCTAAGGAATGCCCCGGCATCTCATACGACGATCTTGAGCGCTTGAAGGCCGCGGGGCGCATCGATTGGCGCATCATCGAGGGAGAGGTGCGCTACCTGCCTTCTGTCATCGATGGCTTGCGTGCATATGCCGCGGAGGTGCCCGGACTTGCCCCTGCGGTGCGCGACCAGGCTCCGCGCCGGGCTTTGCGTGCCGAGATGGCACGGGTGGGCGGCGCCTCGCGTCGCATTACCGTTCGCGCATCGATGGAGGTCACGGATGCCGCGCCGGAAGAGACGGTGCGCATCTGGCTTCCCCTTGCCGTAGATGCCGCCCAACAGCGTTCGGTCGAGGTGCTCGAGGTGAGCCCGGGTGCCCGCATTTCGGCTTCGGATGCGCAAGTGCGAACCGCATATTGGGAATTCGCAGGTCCCGGTGTGCGCTCTATCACATACCGCTATCGCATCGATGCGCCCTATATCGATCTTTGGAGTGCCGAGGGCATCGAGGCCGCGCGTGCAGCATACGAATCGGGTGTCGCCGCTCCGTTGCCCGCCCCGACCGAGAACGACCTCGTCGAGTTGCCGCCGCACGTGCGCTTTTCGCCGATCGTCGATGCCGTGGCCCGCCATATTCGCCAGCAAGCCTCGAGCGATGACCCGCTTGAGGTGGCGCGTGCCGTCTACCTCTGGGTGACGGGCAACGTCGACTACCGCTATCAGCCTGCGTATCTCTATCTTGATGGCATCGTGGACTACGCGCTCTCCGGTTTGCGCGGCGACTGCGGTGTGATGGCCCTTGTGTTTGTCACGCTCTGCCGAAGGCTAGGCATTCCGGCGCGGTGGCAGAGCGGTCTGTATAGCGCCCCCGACGATATCGGCCCTCACGATTGGGCGCTTTTCTATACACCTTCCACCGGCTGGGCCTGGGCGGATTGCTCGTTCGGCTCTTCTTCCCGTCGCATGGGCGATGAGGAGCGTCGCCGGTTCTTCTTCGGTAACCTTGACCCATGGCGCACGGTCCTTTGCCAGCGCTACCAGGCCGTCTTCGATCCCGTTGGCCCTGGAGTTCGCATCGACCCATACGACAACCAGATCGGCGAGGCGACCGTGGGTGGGCGGAGCGTCGACGCCGGCTCGTACGTGCGCTCGGTCGAGTTGCTCGGCATGGAAGAGCTGCCCTGGGAAGATAGCGCGGTGTAACGCCTGGTTCCCTTGGCACGGGGGGTTCTGCATGGTTTTGGGCGGCTCGGAGCTCTCATCCAGGCGTTGTGCGCGCTTTTCTCAAGCTATGTTTGCCCTCGTTGCAACTTTTGGGCACTTTGGGACGGTGTTGCCAAGTAGCCAAGGGAATCGTATCGACAAAATGCCTGGTAGCGGCCTTCTGCTTCGTTGGTCTACTCGGCGGTCTTGCGTCGAAGTGCCCAAAAGTTGAAATGGCATGCCGCCGGTTGGAACAATCGCAGTGTCGAAGCCGCTCTAGCTCGATTCCGAGCGCGCGGGCGTGAGATAGCCGGCTGGGTCGTTACGTTCACGTGCCCCCGTGTTGACCTTTTGTTTTCCAAGCGGATACTCCAGTGTGGTAAAGTACAGCGACTGGTGATACACATGGACGATGCGCGAGTGCGGCGTGAAGGCCGCACGCGAGCACGATGAGAGGGGCTTGAGCTCATGAAGACGACACCGTGGGGATTCCGGGACATCTTGCCGGAGGAGGCCCAGGCGCGCGAGGAGATCGCGCAGACGGTTGCCGGGTGCTTCAAATCCCATGGATATCTGCCGGTCGAGACACCGCTGCTCGAAGACAAGAGCTCGCTCGATCGCGGCGGCCGCATCACCGATACCCCGTTCAAGCTGTTTGACGACGACGGGCGCCTGCTCGTGGTGCGCCCCGATAACACGCTTCCCATCGTGCGCTTGGTCTCAACGCGCTTGCGGGATGCCGCGCTGCCGCTTCGTCTGCGTTACGAGGCTCCGCTCGTGCGCGCGCAGCCGCGCAACTCCGGTGCGGCACGCCAGTTCACGCAGTTGGGCTTCGAGCTCATCGGAGAGGGCGGCGATGCGGGCGATGTTGAGATGGTCTCGCTGGTGATCGAATCCCTGCAGGCCCTGGGTCTTACCTCGTGGCGTATCGTGTTCGGGAGCGTTCGCCCGTTCATGGAGCTTCTCGCCCGCTGCGGGGATGCGTCGCTCTCGAGCGACGTGCTTTCGCTCGTGCACGCGAACAACCTTGTCGACCTTGATACGCGTCTTGCCCAGAGCTCCATCGGCGAGCCGCTTCGCAGGGCCATCTCCGAACTTCCGCGGCTGCACGGGGGCATCGAGGCGCTCGACCGCGTTGACGAGCTTGCTGTGCTGGCGGGAATCGAGGAGCCTTTGACTGGAGAGCTCAGAGCGCTTGTGCAACGCTTGGAACAGCGCTTCACCAAGGCTGGAGAGGGTGCTGGCGCGGCACCTGATGCCGTGGGTGCGCAGGCGGGCAAAGCCGGCTCAACGCTGTCTAGCTCGGAGGCCCCATTCGGCTTGGACGGCGCGCTTTCCTTCGATTTCTCGATCATGAATTCCTTCGATTACTACACGGGCCTCGTGCTCAAGGTCTATGCCGGCAACCTGCCCGATCCCGTTGGTACGGGCGGTCGCTACGACTCGGCGTTTGATGGAGTGTTTCCCGAGCTCGACCGCGTGCCGGCAGCGGGCTTCGCCTTCTCGCTCGAGCGGCTGGAGGGTGCGTGCACGGCAAGCGAGGACGCGCGAGACGCAAGCGCCGACCACGCCGTGGCCCGCGCCATGGAGGAGCCCTTGCGCATCGCGGTCCCCAAGGGATCGCTCAATGCCGGAACCATCGCCGCGCTTGAGGCCGTAGGGCTCGACGTATCGGGCCTGCGCGATCCGGGGCGCCATCTCATCATCCATGCTCGCGATCTGCGTGGCGAGGTGGCGGGCGGCGAGATCCCCGAGGGAGGCAGGACGGCCGGTTCGGAACCCGAAGGCGAGGGTGCCAGCGCGTCCGCGCGGCTGGCGGGGCCGTCTATAGGCGATGTGGAGTTCATCATCGTGCGCGCTACAGATGCCCCCGCTTTCGTGGCGGGCGGCGGGGCCGATTGCGGCTTCTGCGGCCGCGATTCCCTTATCGAGGCGGACCTCGGCCTTCTCGAGCTCGTCGACATGCACTACGGCGCCTGCCGCTTCATCGAGGCCGAGCCTGCAGACCGAACGGGCGCGGCCGACCGCGCCTATGCGCGCCGCGGGTGCCTTCGCGTGGCCACCAAGTACCCGCGCATCGCGAGCGCGTGGTACGAGAGCCGGGGCATCGCGGCAGACATCGTGACGCTTCACGGAAACATCGAGCTCGGGCCCATTGTGGGCATGACCGACCGCATCGTGGACATCACGGCCACGGGCACCACGCTTCGCGAGAACAATCTCGTTATCACAGGCGAGCTCATGGAGTGCACGGCACGGTTCTTCGTGAATCCCGGCCGTGCTCGCCTGGATGCACGCGTGCGCATGCTCGCTGATCGGCTTGCAGCGTATGCAGCTGCCCGCGGGCGGCGCGGGTAACACGTTGCCCGCGGGCGGGGCGTTGAACCCCTGTGTTGAGCTGCCCTATCCTTCGGGGGCGAAGGTGTACTGGAAGAGGGTTTCGCCCTCGGGTGAGACCACGTAGGCGCGGTCGCCGACGTTGATGAGCAGGCGGCTGTCGAAACCGTAGAACTGGAATGACGAGTTATGGGTGTTGTAGGGCTCAGGATAATCGAACGGCACCTCTTCGTTCGTCGCGAGGTCGATGCGCGTGAAGGTATAGTTCACATCCAGGCTTCTCTCCCCCGGGGAACCATAGGCGTAGAGGTAGCCACCTGCCGCGCCCAGGAGATGGTTTGAACTCACGTGCACGGGCTCCCCGCCTGCTTCGAGCTTGAAGATGCCGGGCTGTCCGTTCAGCCCGGCGTCGAAATAGATCGCGTCGTCGATGGCGACGATGCGGTTGACGCTCGTCAGGCCGGAGCTGCTGTCGAGGAGCGTCTCCGCGGCTAGCGAGGCGAGGTCGAAACGTTCGATCGCGGGGTCGTCAGCGCCGCCCGCGGCGCACCAGATGGCGTCCTCAGTGAATGCGTACGTTGGAAGCGAGCGCACGGTGCTCCAGAGCTCGCGCTCGTCGCTGCCGTCCAGGGCGGTCGAGAAAACCGTGGCACCGTTGTCGTCGTAGTGGCTATCGGCGAAAAAGACGCGCCCGCCGATGACGGCGAGCACGAGGTCGAGGCCCGATGCGGAGTCTTCGGGGAAGGAACGGATGCCCTCGGTATCGAGGCTGTCGGTATCCATGCGAAATATGGTATCGGCATTCCGCCCGTCGACATTGCACCCGGCGAAATAGAGGGCGCCGCCGGTGGCGCAGAGGTCATTGGCCGTATGGAAGTCGTCGCCCTCCCATACCCGCTCGAGTTTGGAGCCGTCGGGGCGCAGGCGATAGATGCCCGCCCCGCCGCAGATGTAGTCCCAGTACCCGTCGGTGGTCGCAAAGCCCTGGGAGAGTGCGCAGTTGGCGCTGATTGCCGCCTCGCTCAGCGGCTCACCATCTTCCATGATAGCGAGTTGCTCGGGCGTGAGCTCGCTCTCTTGAGGCTCGGGCTCTTCGATGCTCTCGGTATCCTCTTCGACGGGCTCCGGCGGCTGCGAACCGCAGCCTGCAAGCGCTGTCATGCCCATAAACATCCCGGCACCCACAAGACCTCGACGCGTGATGGCTTCCATAATGACCCCCTAACCCTCGAGCTGAGATCGGGGCGTGCGGCCCAATCTGCCCTGAGTATACGATAGCTGGGATACAAAAAAGCTCTAGCGCGGCACTGGGGTGCCGAACGTCGCCTCAGCGTCCGCCAGCGTGGGGATGGAGGCCTGGGCACCTGCTGTCTGCACGGCGAGAGCGGCAGCTCCGGTTGCCCAGCGTTCCGCATCGATGGGGCTGGCGCGCCACGTGTCGCTGCAGGGGCGCCCCTATAGGTGTCGCCGGCAGCGGTGGTGTTCGCCTCCTCGGTGACGTCGATAGAGTAGGCGAGCATGTCGGAGAGGCAGGCGCTCGCGACGGTGCCGTTCGCGGCGCGGTCCCCTTTATCGGCGTGCCCGCTTGGTAATGAGACAGTTGTGCCGGGTCAAACTGTCTCACCTGCCGATGTGCAGATTGTTTCCATTCAGCACCCGCAACGTCCCGTTTTGTGGATGAAACTTTACCATGCTAAAGTGTACGGGAATATTCACGGCGCACGCGGGGGCGGGCGCCTTTTGCGCTGATTGGAAGTAGCATGAAGACTATCACCCTGGCACCCGGCGAGTGCCTTCGCGCGGGGCAGCTCATTCGCAAGGGCGTGTTGCCCGACGCTGTCGTTGCCTCGGCGCGCTCCATCGTGGAGGATGTGCGCCAGCGCGGCGACGATGCCCTGCGTGGCTATTCGAAGCAGTTCGATGGCGTCGAGCTCGAGGGGCTGCGCCTGCCCCAGGAGGCGCTGGAGCGTGCGCTCGAGCTCGTGAGTCCAAGCTTCCGCGCCGCGCTCGAGAAGGCGGCGGCGCAGATCCGCGCGTTTCACGAGCGCGAGGTCGAGCAATCGTGGTTCACGACGCGCGCCGACGGCACGATGCTGGGCGTCAAGGTGACGCCCATGGCTGCTGCCGGTGTCTACGTGCCGGGCGGCCGTGCGCAGTACCCCTCCACGGTGCTCATGAACATCATTCCGGCCAAGGTCGCCGGCGTGGAGCGCATCGTGATGGTGACGCCCCCGCAGAACGACCCGCAGATGAGCGAGACCGGGGGCATCTCGCCCCAGACGCTCGCTGCAGCGCGCATCGCAGGCGTGGACGAGATCTATACCGTGGGAGGCGCCCAGGCCATCGCCGCGCTCGCCTACGGCACCGAGAGCATCGAAAAAGTCGATGTCATCACTGGTCCCGGTAACGCCTACGTGGCCGCGGCCAAGCAGCTCGTCTCGGGCGATGTGGGAATCGATATGGTCGCTGGTCCATCCGAGGTCTGCGTGCTCGCCGATGCCACCGCCGAGCCTGCCGTGGTCGCAGCCGATCTCATGGCTCAGGCAGAGCACGATCCGCTTGCCGCCTGCTATCTCATCACCTGCGACGCCGCTTTTGCGGCAGAGGTCGAGCGCGCCATCGAGCTCTTCGTGGCGCAGAGCCCTCGCGAGGAGATCACGCGCGCTTCGCTCGACAACGAGGGGACCATCGTCATCGCCCCGAACATAGCCACGGCGGTCGACGCGGTGAACACGGTGGCGCCGGAGCACCTTGAGCTTCACTGCGAGGATGCTCTCGGGCTTCTGGGCGGTATCCGTAACGCGGGCGCGATCTTCGTGGGGGCCTGGAGTTCCGAGCCGCTTGGCGACTATGTGGCCGGTCCTAATCACACGCTGCCTACGGGCGGTACCGCCCTCTTCTCGAGCCCGCTTTCGGTCGACGATTTCGTCAAGCGCTCGTCGGTCGTATGCTATACGCCCGCTGGTCTGCTCAGCGACGCACCTGCGACGCAGACGCTCGCCGAGGGTGAGGGCCTCTGGGCGCATGCCCTTTCCGTGGGGCTTCGTCGCCGCAAGCTGGAATGCGGCGTGGCATCCGTGGGGCTCGATGCGCTTGCCGCTGTGGACCTCACGCAGGTTGCCTGGCCCGAGGACGATGCCCGGACCGTTGCCGCCGGGCTGGCCGATGCGGCCACGGTTGCCGATGCGGCCGCGGGCGCGGTTGCCGGCGCGGGCGATGACGCCAGCGCCGCCACCAGCGCTTCCGCGACGAGCTCCGGGGCTTCCGATTTCGCTCGGGAAGGGGAGTAGCCATGGCCCAGCTCTCTCCCGCCATGCGGGCACTCGTCCAGCCGCATCTCGTGGATATCGAGCCGTACGACCCCAAGTTCACGCCCACGAGCATCAACCTTTCGGCTAACGAAAACACCTATCCGCTGCCTGCGGGCGTGCGCGATGCCATCGACGCCGCCCTCGCCTCGACACCGCTCAACCGCTACCCAGATCCGCTTTCCGGCGAGCTCCGTGCCGAGCTTGCTCGCTGGCATGGCCTGGATCCCGAGCAGGTCTGCGTGGGCAACGGGGGCGACGAGCTGCTCTTCAACGTGCTGCTCGCCTTCGGGGGGCGCAGGAGCGCACTCGTTACCTGCCCGCCCGATTTTAGCGAGTACGCGTTCTTTGCCTCGCTCGTCGAGACCGAAACGCTATCCGTCGCTCGTGATCCCGAGTCTTTCGCGCCCCGGGTAGATGACCTCGTGCGCGCGGCGCAGACGGCGAACCTCGTTATCGTGACTTCGCCGAACAACCCTACTGGCGACCTCTTCCCGCTCGATGCGGTGGAGCGCCTCTGCGATGCCTGCCCGGGCATCGTGCTCGTTGACGAGGCATATGGGGAGTTCGCAGACGAGGGCACCTCGGCAGTGCCGCTTCTCGCGCGCCATGGGAATCTCGTCGTGCTCAAAACGCTGTCGAAGGCGTTCGGCGCGGCGGGCATTCGCTGCGGCTACGTGCTCGCGGCTCCCGACGTCATCGAGGTGTTCTCGGCGGTGCGTCAGATTTATTCGGTGAACGTGCTCACGCAGGCGACTGCGCTGGCGGCGGTGCGAGCTCGCGACGTCTACGCGCCCGTGGTGGCCCAGATCCGCGCCGAGCGCGAGCGGCTGCGCGCGGCGCTTTCCAGCCTGCTCGCCCGAACCGCGCCCGAGCCGCTCGGGCGCGTCTGGCCGAGCCAAGGGAATTTCCTCCTCGTTCGCGTGCCAGAGGCGGGAAACGTGCGCGAGCGGCTGCGGGACGAGTATTCTATTCTGGTGCGTGACTTCAGCTACGCCCCCGGGCTCTCGAATTGCCTGCGCATCACCGTGGGTACTCCCGAGGAAAACGATGCGGTTCTTGCCGCGCTCACCGAGCTCTTGGAGGAGGATGCCTCATGACCATCTACAAGAAGCAGCCGCGCGACCTCAAAACGACCTCCACTGCCACGGCCGCCGAAAGCGCGGCGCGTACGAGCGCCGGTCTCGACGAGCTCTTCTCGGCGAGCGCGCGCACGGCAACGGTCCAGCGCGTGACGGGCGAGACGGATATCACGCTCACGCTCACGCTCGATGGTACCGGTTCTTGCGATATCAATACGGGGGTGCCGTTCTTCGACCATATGCTGAACGCGTTTGGCCGTCACGGGCTCTTCGATCTTAAGGTTGAGGCTCTGGGCGATACCGAGGTCGATGCGCACCATACCGTCGAAGACACGGGCATCGTGCTCGGTCGTGCCTTCGCCCAGGCACTCGGCGACAAGGCGCGCATCACGCGCTTCGCCGATGTTGCCATCCCGATGGACGAGACGCTCGTCATGGCGGCAGTCGATATCTCTGGCCGTGGCCAGGCGTATTGCGACCTTCCGCTTCCCACCGAGCGCGTGGGCACGTTTGACACCGAGCTGGCGGTGGAGTTCTTCTACGCCTTTGCGCGCGATGCCGGTGTGACGCTTCATGTGCGCGAGCTTGCGGGCGCGAACTCGCATCACATCATAGAGGCCGCCTTCAAGGCCGTCGGGCGCGCTATGCGCCATGCCTGCGAGTACGACGCGCGCGTGCGCGGCATCCCTTCCACCAAGGGCTCGCTGTAGAGGCTGCGCGTGATTCGCACATGAAGCGCCGACACCCGGTGTTCACGTTTCACATGAAACGCCAACACCCGGTGTCTACGTTTCATCTCTACGTTTGATCGTTTGAAGGAGAAGTCATGGCGAACGCCCCCACGATAGCCGTTATCGATTACCACAAGGGAAACCTGTCGTCCGTGGCACGCGGATTGGCACGCGCGGGCGCCGAGGCGCTCGTGACCGACGATCCCGCGCAGATCCGTACGGCAGATGCCCTCGTGCTACCGGGCGTCGGCTCGTTTTACGATGCGATTGCGTTCATGCACGAGTCGGGCCAGGACGAGGCGGTGCTCGATGCGGTTCGCGGCGGAGCGGGCGTGCCGTTTTTGGGAATCTGCCTCGGGCTCCAGCTGCTCTTCGAGCGCGGAGGCGAAGGCGTTCCCACGGATGGCGCCGCAGTTGAATCAGCCGATCCGTACGGGGCGGGCCTTGCCCCGGGCACGGTCTTCGAGGCCGAGGGCCGCCGTTGGGTGCGGGGGCTGGGACTGGTGCACGGCTCGTGCACCGTTTTGCCCTCGCGGCGCCTCAAGGTGCCGCACGTGGGCTGGGACCAGGTCCATCTGACGCATTCCGGGTCGAGGCATCCGCTGCTCCAGGGTTTCGCCGAGGGCACGAACGTCTACTTCACCCACTCCTATGCGGTGGAAACCGATATCGATTCCTCCGATGCCGTCGCGCTGACGCACTACGCCCGGAACTTCGCTTCCGTCGTGTGCCGCGGCAACCTTTACGGCTGCCAGTTTCATCCTGAGAAATCGTCGGCGCACGGGCATCAGATTCTCGAGAACTTCGTCGAGCTGGCGAGGTTATCAAAGGGGCTGGAGTAATCCAACAATCCGTTTTACCTGCGGAGGTGAACATGATTCTCTTTCCTGCAATCGACCTTATCGCCGGCAAGGTGGTGCGCCTTGAGCGCGGCGACCGGGAGCATATGAAGGTGTACAGCGACGATCCCGCTACCGTGGCGCGCTCGTTTGCGGAGCAGGGCGCAACATGGGCGCACGTCGTCGATCTTTCCGCTGCGCTCGAGGAGGACGAAGAGGCGCGCGAGGCTAATACCCGTGCCATCGAGGCGATCTGCGCGGTCGAGGGCCTCTCGGTGGATATCGGTGGCGGCGTTCGCTCGCTTGCGCGCATCGATGAGCTCGCGGCGCTCGGCTGCAAGCGTATCGCGCTCGGTACGGTCCTGGTGCGCGAGCCGGGGTTTGCCGAGGTGGCGGCTCGTGCGTTCGGAGGCCTGCTGGTTGCCGATGTGGCCGCGCGCGATGGAGAGGTGAAGGTGAACGGCTGGCGCGAGGGCGTGTCGCGCAGCGTCGAAGACGTGGTGGGAGAGCTTTCGAGCCTTGGATTCAAGCATCTCGTATTCACTGATATCGCGCGCGATGGCATGCAGACGGGCATCGATGCCGAAGCGTACCGGCGCGTGGCGCAGGTCGCCGGGTTTCCCGTCGTGGCGTCGGGAGGCATCTCGTCGCTCGACGATATCCGCGCGCTCGCGGCGGCGGGTCCAGAGGCAATAGAGGGCGCTATCACGGGGCGGGCGTTGTATGAGGGGGCCTTCAGCCTGGCCGAGGCCCTCGTTGCCGCCGAGGGAGGGGAGGCTTGATGCTTACCAAACGCGTCATACCCTGTTTGGATGTGAAAAACGGACGCGTGGTGAAGGGCGTGAACTTCGTAGCGCTTCGCGATGCCGGAGACCCAGTAGAGCTCGCTGCGGCATACGACCGCGAGGGCGCCGACGAGGTGATTTTCCTCGATATCACGGCGACGAGCGATAACCGCGCGACTACGATCGACATGGCGGCCCATGCGGCGGAGGAGCTCTCCATACCGTATACGGTGGGCGGCGGTTTTCGTGACCTCGCTGGCATGCGCCAGATGGTCGCGGCCGGTGCCGACAAGGTGTCGCTCAACTCGGCGGCGGTGAAGGATCCTTCGCTTCTCACCCAAGCTGCCGCTGCGTTCGGCAGTCAAGCCGTCATCTGTGCTATCGATGCGAAGCGCGTGGGCGAGCCGGGCGCACCGGGAGCGGATCGCTGGGAGGTTTACACCGCAGGCGGGCGCACGCCGACGGGCATCGATGCCGTGGCGTGGGCGGAGGAGGCGGCGCGCCGCGGCGCCGGAGAGATCCTGCTCACCAGCATGGATCGAGACGGCACCAAGGAGGGGTTCGACCTCGCGCTCACGCGGGCTGTGGCACGTGCGGTGCCCATTCCCGTGATCGCGTCCGGCGGTGTGGGAACGCTCGAGCACTTCGCGGAGGGAATCATCGAAGGGGAGGCCGACGCGGTCCTCGCGGCGAGCGTGTTCCATTTCGGTACGTTCAGCATCCGTGAGGTGAAAGAGTACATGGCGGCTCAGGGCATCCCCGTGCGGCTCGATTTCTAGCGCCACGGGGCATGCAGGCGTGACAGTTGTGCCGGGTCAAACTGTCTCATTTTTGAGTCAAAACGGGACGGGTTCGTTTTGACTCATTTTTGACTCATGTGCGGAACAGCGTGCTAGATTCCCCCGGCACCGCTGCCGCGCGGTCTCACTGATCGCACATACCCCGTCCCATTTCGACCATCTTGACTCGCGCAAAAGGAGCTCAAAATGACCATCGATGATCTGACCTTCGACGACCGCGGACTCATTCCGGCAGTGGTGCAGCAGTACGACACCGGCGAGGTGCTCATGGTGGCGTGGATGAATGCCGAATCGCTGCGCCTCACGCAGGAGACGGGGACCACGTGGTTCTGGAGTCGCAGCCGCCAGGAGCTCTGGAACAAGGGTGCCACGAGCGGCAACATGCAGCAGGTCAAGGAAATTCTCGCGGACTGCGACGCGGACACCCTCCTCGTCAAGGTCGACTCGCCCGGTCCCGCCTGTCACACCGGCAACCGCACCTGTTTTTTCCAGCATCTCGGTAGCGCAGAATAGCGTTTTCAACTTTTGGGCACTTTATTGGGGACGATGCGAGTAGCGGGCAATCTGGTTGCGCAAGCGCGCAGGTAATCGAGGCGGTCAGTTCAAGGCTATATGAGTGACTCGTGTTCGAGTGCCCAAAAGTTGAAATCTGTTCTGCGGATCAATGGATTTGCCGACGTTTGCGCGCGGGAAGAACGGGCTTAGCGGGGCGCGCAGGTGTTCAACGCGGATTTGGAGGATAAACATGGGAGAGAGAACGGCAAATGTCGTGCCTGGAGATATCGGCGTCACGATGAAGGGCTTGGCCGAGGTCATTCACGGCCGTCGCGAGGCATCGCCCGAGACGAGCTATACCGCGCGTCTCCTCACGGGGCCGGAGGACAAGCTGCTGAAGAAGGTCGCAGAGGAAGCGACCGAAGTCGTTATGGCGTGCAAGGACGACGACCACGACCATATTCGCTACGAGGCAGCGGATCTCGTCTACCATCTGCTGGTCACGCTCGAGCGCTACGGTGTCACCATCGAGGAACTCGCTGGCGAGCTCGACGCACGCCATCGGTAGGAGCGCTGTCCGCTCTGCATGCGCGACACGCAAGCGCATCGCTTGCTTTCCTGGCACGTGCTCGCCTCCGCCCATCCGTATGACATCATTTGCATGCTCCGGGGTACAATCGGGCTGGAACATCGGGCGGCCGATGGATGTCGGCGCGATTAGGAGGAGCGGTGCTCATGGCAACCGAGGTGCTTTTTATTGAATATCCCAAGTGCTCGACGTGCAGGAAGGCCAAGAAGTGGCTGGACGATCATGGCATGAGCTACATCGATCGCCATATCGTGGAGGACAATCCGCAGGCAGCCGAGATAGCCGATTGGCAGGAGCGGTCCGGCCTACCGCTGCGGCGCTTTTTCAACACGAGCGGCATGAAGTATCGCGAGCTCGGTGTGAAGGCCAAGCTCGATGCGGGAATGTCCGATGAGGACGCCCGCGCCTTGTTGGCAACGGATGGCATGTTGGTCAAGCGTCCGATCGTTGTAGCGGGCGATACCGTGCTCGTGGGATTTCGCGAGGCCGCATGGGAAGCGGCGCTCCTGTAGCCTGCGGCCGAGCGTGTTCACACGTCTGCGCCATGAGACAGTTTCTCCTGGCACAACTGTCTCATGTTAGGAGAGCAGGCTATTCATCTGCTGCATCTGATACATCACGATGCTGACCACGACGACGCAGACGACCAAGCAGAGTGCGCTGATGATGATGCCGACCGTTGCGGCCCAGCGATACGGGGCACGACGCTTGCGCGCGAGAACCCCGCATACGATGCTCGTGATGACGAGCACGACGCCGACCGGCCAATTGATGTAATAGCCGATTGCCGCGCCCGCAATGCTGGCAACGAGCGAGATGATGGGGAGGGCTGGGCCGGGCGTGCGATGGAACTGCTCGGAGTCTTTCGCCTCGTCGATTTGATTCGCATCGAAGTGCTCGCTCATATCATGCTCCCAACTGGTTGTTCGTTGCCGCTGCAGGTCGCAGGCGGTTCGGTGCCCTCTCTGCGCGCTGATACCCGATTATACGGCAGCTGCTACCATAGATGAAAAGGTTACAGAGGAGGAACGCAATGGACGCATCGGATCTGGAATCGCTGGCGCGGGCCGTCGCGGCGGGGGAGCTTTCCCCGAGCGAGCTGGTGGAGCGCGTCCGCGTGGGCACCGTCGCAGATTTGGGCTATGCGCAAGTAGACACCGAGCGCGGCGTGCGCACGGGCGTTTCCGAGGTGATCTATGGCGCAGGGAAGAGCGCCGCGCAGATTGCGGGAATCGTCGACGCCATGCGAGGGACGGGGCAGGAGCGCATTCTCATCACGCGCATGGATGAACGGAAGGCTGCCGAGCTTGCCGAGATGGGCTGCTCGTTCGCCTATCACGCCGAAGCCCATGCGGGCGTGGTGGGAGAGCTCCCCGAGCCGGATGGAAACGGCGAGATTCTGGTGCTAACGGCCGGCACGAGCGATATCGCCGTTGCCGAGGAAGCGGTGCTGACAGCGCGTTTCTTGGGCAACAGCGTGACTTGCGTGAACGATGCGGGCGTTGCGGGCATACACCGCTTGCTTCGTCATGGCGAGGAGATCGCCCGTGCACAGGTGATCATCGCGATTGCGGGCATGGAGGGCGCGCTGCCGAGCGTGGTGGGAGGTCTTGCCGCTTGCCCGGTCATCGCCGTGCCCACGAGTGTGGGTTACGGGGCGAACCTCGGCGGGCTCACGGCGTTGCTCGCTATGGTGAATAGCTGCGCGAGCGGCGTCTCCGTCGTCAACATAGACAATGGCTTCGGCGCGGCGTATCAGGCTTCGCTGATCAACCATTTGCCGGGGAAGGGGTAACGGCAGGAGCCCCCGCCCCCTATCCTCTGTGCTCAGACAGTCCTCGCAAGAAAGCCCTCGCGGGCTTTTTTGCTGCGGAACTGCGCCAGAGGATAGGGGGCGGGGGCTCCTGACGGCTCGGACTTTGCCGGAAAATGGTTGAACCTGCGAGGAGATACGCCGCGTCGATGGGGGAACCGGGGAGATAACCTGGCGGGTTGCTTGGATTTGCGGGCCCGAACAACAATACATTCAAATACTAATTCAAGGCCGATGGTTGCGAGCGCAGCTCGCAACCGAGCAAAGGGGGTCACGGCCTGCTTCTGAGCGCTTCCGCAGCGATTCAGCTTTGCTGAATCGCGAGGACCAGCGAAGAAGCAACCCGGGACCCCCGGTCAGGTGGAAAGCCTTAGCGCTCGTACACCGTTCGGCCGCCCACGATGGTGCGCGCGACCTCCAGGTCGGAGTCGACGATCGTGAGGTCTGCGTCATAGCCGCAGGCGATCTGGCCCTTGGTGGCAAAGCCGATGAGCGTTGCCGGATTCTTCGTCATGAGGCGCGCGGCATGCTCGACGTCTGTATCGGCGAACTTCACGATGTTGCGCAGCGCCTGAGCGAGCGTGAGCGTGGAGCCCGCGCGCACACCGGTGGAGGCGAGCTTGGCGTCGCCGTCTTCAACCACGACATCGTTCACCCCGAGCTTGTAGTTGCCGTCCGGGAGGCCTGCAGCCATGATGGAGTCGGTGATGGCCACCACGCGGTCCCATCCCTTCGACTTCAGATACAGTCGCACGCTGCCGGGATGCAGGTGGCGTCCGTCGCAGATGGCCTCGACGTACAGGTCGCTCTCGATGGCGACGCCCCAGATCGCGGGGTCATGCTGATGGAAGAGGCGCATGGCGTTGCCCAGATGGGTCGCGCTCGCCGCACCGGCGCGCACGCAGGCCATGGACTGGTCGTACCCGGCGCCGCTGTGCCCGATCGCGCAGGTGATGCCCAGGGCGTTGAGTTCGGGGATGAGCTCCTCGACGCCGGGAATCTCGGGGGCGAGGGTCGTGTAGCGCACGTGCCCGCCCGACGCGTCCTGGTACTCACGGAACAGATCGATGCTCGCGGTGTGCATCAGCAGGTGCTCGGGCATGGCGCCCTTGTATTCGCTCGAGAGACAGGGTCCCTCGAGATGGATGCCCAGAAGCGCGGCGCCATCATAGGGGCCGCCCTCGATGACGCGCTTCGCCTGCTCCATGCACCAGAGCGTTTGCTCGGGCGTATCGGTGAGCACCGAGCAGAGCCAGCCGGTCACGCCCTGGCTGGCGAAGAACCGGCCGATGGTTCGTAGGCCCTCTTCATCGGCGGCGTTCACGTCGACGTTGGCAGCGCCGTGCGTGTGAATGTCGATGAAGCCGGGCAGTACAGTCATGCCCTCGGCGTCGAGCTCGGGCAATTCGCGGAGATTCGCATATGAACGGGGTAGGCCGGTGATGCGGCCGTTCTCCACGACGACATCGCAGCGCGTGCTGCCGGTCGGCAGGACCACCGTTGCGCCCTTAATGTAGAGCGAAGAGTCCATAAGGTCTCCCTTCTCGCAGATAGCGGGCCTCGGGATGGCCCCGGGCCCGCTATGTTAGACGGTTAGTATGCCCGCTGCGCCGCGTTCGCGTTCACATAGATGAGCGCATCGGGATGGTTCTGCAGCAGCGTCGCGGGGAACCCGGCGGTGACCGCTCCGTATGCGGCCCGGCGCACCACGGCGCGGTGCCAGTCGCGGAACACGCCCAGGCGCACCTTGCGGGCGCCCAGGATCTCGTGCATGCCGATGGTCACGCAGCGACGCGGGAAGTCCTCGAGGGAGCCGCCCATGTCTGCGATGCAGTTCGTGGCACGCGTCTCGGGGTGAATATCGAGCGTGCGCGTGCGGAGGGCAGCGAACTCGTCGGGCGTGAGGCTTTCGTCGGGCTCGTTGAAGGCAAGGTGCCCGGTGATGCCGATGCCGCCGAAGGCGATGTCGACGCCTCCCAGCTCCTCGATGAGCGCGGGGATACGCTCCAGGTCCGTGGGATCGGGGAACACTCGCTGCTCAGCAGGCATAAGGAGCTCTGGATCGATCTTGCCGTACACCTCACGGTTCATGAAGCCGCGGAACGACAACGGGTCGGACTCGTCGATCCATGCGCCATCGTCGGTGAGATACTCGTCCATGTTGATGAACCAGCAAGACTTGAGCGAGAGCTGGCGCTCGTTGACGAGGCGCACGAAGATGGGGTACTGCCCCACGGGGCCAACCGGGCAGATGAAGACGGTCTTCTCGCCAAGAGCGTTCTTGCGCTCGATCTCGGTCACCATCTCGAGGGCCATCTGGTAGAACACCTCGCCGGAGTCGCCCAGCTTGAGAAGGGGCACGCGTGCCCCCTGGCCAAGCTCCTCGGCCGAGATGCGGTAGTAATCGTGCTTCATGTTTCGTCCTTTCACGTCGCGACGAACGATTCGCGTGAGTTGCCGGAAACGTGGCGAGGAGGATGCCCGGGTGAAGATGCCCATGGCCGTTTCTCGCATGCCTTCCATTCGCCGCAGGTATTCCCATAATGCTAGACAGCCGGACGCTGCTCGCGCAGGGCCCGGCTGCTCGTTAGACTACACAGGTTGATCCTGCGGGAGAGGCTACTTGATCTCCTCGAAGATGGTGTTGGCCTCGTCCATGATGTCGGTCTTCACGTAGTTCTCTACCGGAACCTCCTCGGTGACGGTGCCGGCGTCGAGGAAGACCTGCTGCTGGGCCTGGTAGTAGCCCAAGATGGTGTCGGTGTCGCCCTGGCAGTCGACGGCGCCCTGCCAGTCGCCCTCGCCCGTGGACTGCAGGAGGGTCTCCTCGGGAAGGTCGAGCTCGGAAGCGAGGAGCTTGGCGACGTCCTCGATGTGCTCAGCGCGATACACATGGCCCTTGGCGATGGCGGCGCCGAAGCGAGCGAGCACCTCGGCGTTCTCGTCGGCGTACTCGGGCAGGCACACGTAGCTGCCGGGGAAGGCGACCTCGTCGGAGTAGTCGGTGTTGGTGCCGAGGACGAGGTAGTTGTCGCCCAGCTGCTCCTGGATGGTCACGGTGTTGGGCGACCAGGTGGCGGCGGCGTCGATCTGGCCGGAGATGAGGGCCGTGGTCATGCCGGAGACGTCCATCTCAACCTTGGTGATGTCGTCTTCGGTGAGGCCGGCGTCACGCAGAACGAGGCCGAGGATGATCTCGGAGGAGGTGCCGGTGGAGACGCCTACGGTCTTGCCCTTGAGGTCAGCGGCCGTGGGGACCTTGGTCTTGTCGACCACGACGGCGTCAGCCTGGGAGAGCTGGTCGAAGGCGAAGACAACGGCGTCGCCGGAGATGCACAGCGTGTGCGCGCCGTGCCCGATCTGGGCGATGTCGATGTCGCCGGACTGCATGGCCGTGATCTCGGCCGGGCCGCCCTGGAACTGAGCGGTCTCGACGGTGATGCCTACCTCATCGAAATAGCCCTGGTCGATGGCGGCGAAGAGCGTGCCGGCGGAGCCGAGGTTGGGCATGAAGGCAACGCGGAGCGTCACGGGATCGTAGGACGAGCCGCTGGTGGCGGCGCTGCCCTGGGTGCTGCCAGCGGGCGTGTTGCTGCCGCTGCAGCCGGCGAGGCCGGCGGCCATAAGGCCGAGTCCGCCGAGACCGGCGAGCATGCTGCGACGGCTGATGTTGATATCGTTCAGGTTGGACATGATCTTCTCCTTCTCTTGTTCAACCTCGCACCGTGCGGGACGGTGCGCTTTTCCCACTCGAGAGCTGGGCGGCGCCTCAGGCGGCCGCTCGTGCGCCCGTTATTTACGAACCGACAGGTACTCCTGGTAGACCTGGCTCCAGATCTCGTTCTTGAGCTCGAGGAAGCGGGGCGTCATCTTCGTGGCCTGGTCGCGCGGATAGGGGATATCGATGTCGATGATGTCCTTCACGCGGCCCGGGCGCGCGCTCATGATCACGCAGCGCTGACCCAAGATGATGGCCTCTTCCACGTCGTGGGTGATGAAGAAGCAGGTCTTGCGCTCCTTCTCCCAGGTCTCGATGAGCTCCTGCTGAAGCTGGGTGCGCGTCTGCGCGTCGAGTGCGCCGAAGGGCTCGTCCATAAGGAGCACCTGGGGGTTGGTGGCATAGGCGCGCGCGATGGCCACGCGCTGCTTCATGCCGCCCGAGAGCTCCTTCGGATAGTGGTTGGCGAAGTCCTCAAGGTCGACCATCTTGAGATAGCGGTGGGCGATCTCTTCGGCTTCTTCCTTCGATTTCCCCTGAAGCTTCAGGCCGAACATGACGTTCTTGATAACCGTGAGCCACGGGAAGAGCGCGTACTGCTGGAAGACGATGCCGCGCTCCGGGCTCGGCCCATCCACCGGCTTGCCGTCGACCGTAACCTGGCCCTCGGTGGGCGTCTCGAGGCCGCCGATGATGTTCAAGAGCGTGGACTTGCCGCAGCCGGAGGGACCCACGACGGTGATGAACTCATTCTCGTGGATGTCGAGGTCGACGCCATTCAGGGCCACCATCTCACCCTTGCGAGTCTGGAACTTCTTCACCACATGGTCGATGTGGACCTTTACTGCTGAACCGTTTCCTGCCATCCGGTGAACCTCCTTTCGAGGAATCGAACGATCTTCTCAAAGCAGATGCCGATGATGCCGAGCATGATGATGCCGAGCAGCACCGTATCCATCTGGTAGTAACCGCTGGCCTGCTGGATCATCATGCCGAGGCCGCGGTCGCCGCCGACGATTTCGGAGGCCATGAGCGTGGTGAGCGAGGTGGACAGGCCGAGGCGCGCCGCCACGAGGATGAAGGGCGTGGTGGCGGGGATGGTCACCTTGAAGAAGATGTCGGTCTGCTTGGCGCCGAGCACGCGGGCAGCCTTGATGAGCGTGGTGTCGACGCCCTTGATGCCCTGGTAGATGGTTACCACCTGAACGAGGAAGGACGCGATGAAGATGACCGCGATCTTGCTCTCGTTGCCAATGCCGAGCCAAGCGATGAGCAGGAAGACGTAGGCCAGGGGCGGGATGTTGCGCACGAACTGAATCCACGGTTCAACGATGTGGCGGATCGGGTCGTACCATGCCATGAGGAAGGCGACGGGGATGGACGTGATGAACGCGAGCCCGAAGCCGATGAGCACGCGCGACAGCGATGCCCAGACGTGCTCGAGCAAGATGCCGCTCTCGAGCTTGCTCACAAACGCGGCCCCCACCTCGGCCGGCGGCGCGAAGACGGCGGGCAGCTGGCTCGAGGCGACGAGCCATAACGCGATCGCGCAGGCGAATGAGATGAGCACCCAAACGGCGTTGGGTATCTTCGCCCAGATCGGTTTCTTCTTTTCCTGCATGTCGAAGGGCTCCTTTCTCAGCGTGGTAAGGCGTGGTTGCTCATGACCACAACTTAAACGTATAAGTAGAGCAATGACCGAACACACCTAGAATATTAGTCATGATGCGATGGGAAAAACAGGAAAAGATTGGCGCTCAAATCCCGCAAAAGAACGTTTCAGACACATTAAACAGCAGGTAGATATGCTTAAAATGAACCTTAAATCATGCGAGGGGATATTCTATAAACGGTCGGTTTACGCCGCTCAGCGGTATATTGGAAAGAAAGGTGTGATTCTCGCGTGTGGCCTGCGCTTTTGTGTTAACTTAAACGTATAAGTTGAACGATACCGCGATAATGCTGCTCGTTCGCTCGTTTTATACGTCGGCCACGAGATACGGGAGGGTGCATGGGCAAGCGCGTTACGCTCAAGGACATCGCCACCGCCGCCGGTGTCACCACGGCGACGGTCTCGTATGTTCTCAACGACACCCCAGGCCAAAAGATTGCTCCCGAGACGCGCGAGCGCGTGCTCAAGGCCGCGCGCGAGCTGAGTTATGTGCCCAATAGCGCGGCGCGCACCCTGCGCGCCCGTCGCTCGCAGTGCGTGGGCGTGGTGGCCAAGAAGAACCTCGCCGTCCCGCGCTTCTCGCAGACCATCCGCGGTATCCAGAGCAGGCTCGAGGATATCGGCTATAACTTGCTGCTGTGCACTAATAAGGTCAAGAAGGGCGGATTGAGCGACTATCTCATCGCCTATCTTGAGGGCCGTGTCGATGGAATCATCTTCCTCGGCAAGGATAACGTTGGGCCTAGCGCGGAGAGCGTCGAGGTGATCGAGCGCGAGCGCGTTCCGTTCGTTGCCTACGACTGTGTCGAGCGTGCGAGCGCGTATAGCACGGTCGATTTCGACTACCGGGGCGGTGCCCGGCTCCTTGCCGAGCGCGTGCTCGCGTCGGCGCCGCGCCGGCTCCTCTACATCGCGCCCGATATCGACGCTCCCCAGGAGCGCCAGCGCGTCGAGGGCCTTTCCGTTGCCCTGAAGAACAGCCCCGAGACCGAGCTTATTGAGCTTACGGTTCCCATCACGCTGGATAACCTCGATACATGGGACCTCCGCTACTCGATAGGCGCTACGCCCGAGGGCGACGAGCTCACGGCTTCCTTCGCCCGGGCGCTCCGCGAGGCTGTCGGCGGGCTCGAGCGAGGCGACGCGGTCATCGCGAGCTGGTCGGGATGGACCGAGCCCATCCGCTACCGTTGCCGCGAGCGGGGAATCGTGACGGCGGAGCTCGCGAACAACGGCGAGAGCAATTTCTACCCCGATCTCTGCGTTCGTCTGCCCAACTTCGACGCCGGTGTGGCGTGCGCCGATGAGCTTCTCTCGCTTATCGACGGCAAGCCCTCGAGCGCCCGCCTCCTGCACCTCACGAACGTGCTCGATGGCACGCGAGGTGCCTATGGGGAGGATATCTACTGAAACGCGCCGGCGCCGCCGGCTGGATGCAAAGGAGCCTGATTTCTATGCCACTCGTTCCGCTCAAACCCGTTCTCGACGCCGCCCGGCGCCACGGCTACGCGCAGGGGGCGTTCAACGTCAACGCGGTGTGTCAGGCCAAGGCTGCCATCGAGGTGCACGAGATGTTCCGCAGCCCCGTGATCTTGCAGGGGGCGGACCTCGCCAACGCCTTCATGGGGGGCCGGGCCGACTTCGCGAACGGCACCGTCGAGGACAAGATCCGGGGCGCGAAGAACATCGGTGATGCCGTCAAGCTCTATGGCGAGCATTCGCCCGTTCCCGTGGTGCTCCACCTCGACCACGGGCGCGACATGGAGAGCGTGAAGGCTGCCATCGCGGGCGGCTATACGTCGGTCATGATCGACGGCTCTTCGCTGCCGTTTGAAGAGAACAAGGAGCTCACGCGCGAGGTCGTGAAGTACGCGCACGCCCGTGGCGTCTCGGTCGAGGGCGAGCTCGGCGTGCTCGCCGGCGTGGAGGATCACGTGTTCGCGGCGTCGTCCACCTATACCAACCCGCTCTCGGCAGTGGAGTTCGTGCGCGACACCGGCGTTGACGCGCTCGCCATCTCCTATGGCACCATGCACGGCGCTTCCAAGGGCAAGAACGTCAAGCTGCGCCGCGAGATCCCCATCGCCATCCGCGAGTGCCTGGCGCACGAGGACCTCGGTTGCGCGCTCGTGAGCCACGGCTCCTCAACGGTGCCGCAGTACATCGTGCGCGAGATCAACGAGCTGGGAGGCCAGATCGGCGAGGCGCACGGCATCCCCGTCGCCGAGCTTCTGGAGGCCATCCCCGCCGGTATCAACAAGATCAACGTCGATACGGACATCCGTCTCGCCGTGACGCGCAACATGCGCGAGCTCTTTGAGCGCGAACCCGAGCTCAAGGAGAGCTCGCTTGCAGGTGTGTGGCAGCTGCTCGATGAGAAGCGCGAGCAGTTCGACCCGCGCGCCTTCCTGCCGCCGGTGTACGACCTCGTCATGTACGGCACCGTTGCCGACGAGGCGCAGGAGAAGCTCGTCGCCGCCATCGAGGCGGGCGTCAAGGAGGCTGTTGGAACGCTCATCGTGCAATTCGGCAGCTACGGCAAGGCGCCGTTGGTCAAGATCGCCACGCTCGACGAGATGGCGGAGCGCTACGCGAAGGAAGGTCGATAGCTTATGGCAGGCAAGAACATCCTCGTCATGCACGGCGGAGGCCCGACCGCGGTCATCAACGCCTCGCTCTATGGCATCGTGGCAGAAGGCAAGCTCCATGGCGAGATCGCGCACATCTACGGCGCGCACGGCGGCCCCTCTGGCCTCGTGAACGGCACCCTCATCGACCTGAGCGCCATGCCCGATAGCGAGCTCGTGCGCCTGCGCGACGCGCCAGGCTCTGCCATCGGCACGGGCCGCGACGCGCTCGCCGGCCACTATCCGGCCATGGTGGAGCTCCTCATCAAGAACGGTATCGATATCGTCATGCCCACGGGCGGCAACGGCACCATGAACACGTGTGCGCTGCTCCAGGAGGCCATCGACGAGGCGGGAGCCGACATTCAGGTGATTGGCGTGCCCAAGACCATGGACAACGACATCGCAGAGATCGACCACGCGCCCGGTTACGGCAGCGCCGCCCGCTATGTGGCGCAAAGCGTGGGCGAGGTGTGCGCGGACGTACACAGCATGCCCATCCACCTCGTGGTGGTTGAGGTCATGGGCCGGTCCGCCGGCTGGGTTGCGGCAGCGAGCTCGCTCGCCGATGCTTGCGGTCAGGGCGGCCCCGACCTCATCTACATGCCGGAGCGCGCATTTGACGAGGAGGCGTTCCTCGCGGACTGCCAGCGCTTGATCGACACCAAGCGCGGCGGCGTCATCGTGGCGAGCGAGGGCCTGCATGACGCGGCGGGCAGTCCCATCGTCGACCCCATCATGGAAGTCGAGCGCGAGACGTACTTCGGCGACGTGTCGTCGCACCTTGCGAACCTTATCGTGGCGAAGCTCGGCTACAAGGCCCGCTCGGAGAAGCCGGGCCTGCTCGGCCGCGCATCGGTTGCGCTTCGCAGCCAAGTTGACGTTGACGAGGCGGAGGAAGTCGGTCGTGCCGCCGTGCGCGCCGCGCTTTCCGGCGAGACGGCCAAGATGGTCGGTATCCAGCGCGTGCCGGGCGACGCATACGCCATCGAGACGAACCTCATCGACGTGGAGCGTGTGCGCCTCATCGAGCGCTGCCTGCCCGACGCCTTCATCAACGAAGCGGGCAACGGCGTCACCCCGGCATTCAAGGAGTGGGCGGCCCCGCTCGTGGGCGAATTGCCGAGCTTTGTAAGCTTCCTGTAGCAAGACCGGTGGGGGCGGACCCTGGTCTTTGCCCCCGCGTCTGAAGGAGTGTGCATGAAACACATCTTTTTGAATCTCAAGCGCTTCGATATCACGCCCGAGCACGGTGGCGTGAACCGTTTGGCGGAGCCCGCCGCATGGGGCGAAGCGGTGACATCCTCCATCAAAGACGTCGCTCTTCGCTATGCCGATGCGGAGCTCGCCGCCTTCCTGCCCGAGGCGCACCTCATCGGTGCCGTCGCCGGCGCTGCCGGAAGCCCGCTCGGCGTGGGCTGCCAGGGCGTCCATACGGCGGACACGGCGCCGGGCGGAAACTTCGGCGCCTTCACGACCCTGCGCACGGGCAATGCCGTGGCACAGCTCGGCTGCACCTGGGTGCTTATCGGCCACTGTGAGGAGCGCATGAACCTGCGCGCCATCATGGGTGAGGCAGGTGCTGCTCCCGATGCCGTGGAAGCGGCGGTGAATCGCGTGCTCGCGCGCGAGGTGGCTGCGGCTCAGGCAGCGGGCCTCACGGTGCTCTTCTGCATGGGGGAGCGCGAAGAGGAAGTCGATTCGTGGGAAGAGGTACTCACCGCCCAGCTCACGGGCGGCCTCGAGGGCGCCGATCTCTCTCGCGTGCGCGTTGCGTACGAGCCGGTGTGGAGCATCGGGCCGGGTAAGACGCCCGCCGATGCACCGTATATCCAGAAGGTGGCCCGTCTCATCAAGGCGACGCTTCTCGGTGTGGACGTAGTCTACGGCGGCGGTCTCAAGGCCGATAACGCTCAGATGCTCGCCGGCATCCCCGAGATCGACGGCGGCCTCATCGCACTCACCCGTTTCACCGGCGAGATCGGCTTCTACCCGGAGGAATATGCGGAAATCGTCAAGCTGTATCTAGAGGCCTAGCTCATTGGACGCATGAATAAGAAAGGAATGACCATGCATCTGGACTTTGAATGGGGTACCGGCATGATTGGGGCCGAGCTCCCCGATACAACCGACGTCTTCGTCACCGGCGAGACCGTCAAGGACCCCGAGTGCCTGCCCCAGGATTGGGACAGCCTCTACGCGGCAACGCTCGAGAGCATCCGCAACCCCATCGGCATGGAGCCGCTCGCTTCCTATGCGGGGCCGGGCAAGAAGGTCGTCATCGTGATCCCCGATATCGTGAAGGGCGGCACCCAGCCCACCGCGCACCGTAAGGTTGCCATCCGCGCGTGCCTCGATGAGCTCTTCGCGAACGGCGTGAAGCACGACGACGTGTTGCTCCTCTTCTCGAACGGCCTGCACCCCCGCACCTCCACTGCCGAGGCCAAGCAGATTCTGGGCGACGACCTCTACAACGAGTTCGAGGCAACCGGCCAGATCACGAGCCACGATTCCGAGGACTACGACCACCTGGTCGATCTGGGCTACACCGCTCAGGGCGACCACGTGATCATGAACAAGTACGTTTACGATGCCGACATCGCCATTCTTATCGGCCATACCCAGGGCAACCCCTATGGCGGCTACTCGGGCGGTTACAAGCATTGCGCCACGGGCATCACCCACTGGCGCTCCATCGGTGCCCACCACGTGCCGCGCGTCATGAGCCGCCCCGACTTCGTGCCTGTGTCTACCCATAGCCTCATGCGTGACAAGTTCGACAGCCAGGGCATGTTCATGGAAGAGAAGATGGGCAAGAAGTTCTTCTGCGTGGACGCGGTGCTCGACACCTGGAGCCGCCAGATCGCCATCTTCTCGGGGTACGCTGCCGAGATGCAGCCCGTGAGCTGGAAGGTTGCCGATAAGCGCACCTATGTGCACTGGGCCGAGAAGAAATACGACATCGTGGTCATGGGCATGCCCACCAACTTCCACTACGGCGACGGCATGGGCACGAACCCCATCCAGATGATGCAGGCCGTCTCCGCCCAGGTCATTCGCCACAAGCGCATCCTCTCCGACCACTGCGTCTTCGTGATCGCGAGCTACTGCAACGGCTGGTTCCACGACGAGCGCTGGCCGTACCTGCGCGAGCAGTGGGAGCTGTGGCAGTCCGATAAGATGAACACGCTCGACGACATGATCAAGTACGGTGAGTACTTCGCCACCAACGAGGAGTACATCCGCAAGTACCGCTTTGCCGGTGCGTTCCATCCGTTCCATGGCTTCAGCATGATGACCTGCGGAAACCTCGCCGAGAAGTATCTCTCTGCTACGTATATCGTGGGCGCGCAGAAGCCGGGCATCGCCCGTACCATGGGCCTCAAGACCCGTCCGACCTTCGAGGAGGCCATCGCCGACGCCACGCGCAAGTACACCGATGGCAACCCCAACATCCTGGCGCTCCCGCACGCGTACAACCGCGCCGTGCCGCACCTGTGCATGAAGGATCCGTCGCAGAACAGCCACTTCCGCGACGATGCCCCCGCGCATCCCTGCGGTTGCTAAATCCACTCGGTACTGAGGGCACGGGGATACGGGTGCAACCTCGCATCCCCGGCTACTTCCTTGTCGTAAGACCGCCTGCGCGGGCATATCGTCCCGTGCTCAAACAGTCTCACTGCGTTCGAAACTGCGCGTGGGACGATATGCCCGCGCAGGCGGCTGACGCGCCAGAATGGCTTCAGCCCATGTATGCCTAGCCCGGCCTCCGGGCATGTGCTCTGGCGCAGTTCCGCAGCAAGCGTAGCGAGCGAGGACTGTTTGAGCACAGAGGACATGCCCGGAGGGCCGGGCGGATAGGGTGAGCGGAGGAGCTGCAATGTTGAAGTTGAACAGAAGCTTTGCCTCGGCATTCGTTGCTGAGGACGAGCTTGTTAGCTATATGGATGAACATGCCGACGTGTTGGCGCGCTGCCAGGCGGGCGAGGACCGCTATGCGGATTCGCTCGGCTGGCTCTCCGTCGACGAATGGGCGAGTGACGCCATCCTTGACCGTACCTGCGCGCTTGCGGAGCAGATTCGCTCCATGGCCGACACCTTCGTTGTGATCGGCGTAGGCGGCTCGAATAACGGGTCGCGTTCCGTGCAGGCTGCGCTTGCCCCCGAGGGAGCACGGCTTGTGTGGGCGGGGAATACGCTTTCGGCTTGGGAGCTCAACCGTGTGCTCGATGAGCTTGAGGGCCATGATGTGGTGATCGATTGCATCGCCAAGAATTTCGAGACGCTCGAGCCGGGCTCATCGTTCCGTCTGCTCCGCCAGTGCCTCGTCGAACGCTATGGCCGCGAGGAGGCCGCGCGCCGCATCGTCTGCACGGGTACGATCGGCTCGCCGCTCGAGGACCTCTGCCGTGCCGAGGGGTACACCTTCGTGCCCTTCGCCACCAACGTGGGAGGCCGCTATACCGCACTTACCGAGGTGCACTTGCTGCCCATGGCGGTTGCGGGCGTGGACATTCGCGCGCTCGTTGCGGGCGCCCGCACCATGGAGCGACTCCTTCGTACGGCGCCAGCGGGGGAGAACTCAGCGTTTGCCTATGCATCGGCTCGCAACATGCTGTGGGACCGCGGGTATCGCGTCGAACTTCTGAGTTTTTTCGAGCCTCGTTTCCGGTGGTTCTCAAAGTGGTGGGAGCAGCTCTTTGCCGAGAGCGAGGGAAAGGATGGCAGAGGCATATTCCCCGCTGCCGCAGAGTGCTCCGAGGAGCTCCATAGTCTGGGACAGTTTGTGCAGGACGGCACGCACATCCTTTTCGAGACCTTCCTTGATGTCTTGGAACCGGGAGCGGGCGACAGCCTCGTGTTGGGCGGCACCGACGTGGCGGATGCCTTTGGCTACCTGGACGGCAAAGATTTCTGGGATATCAATAAGGCGAGCTTCACGGCGACCCGCGAGGCGCATGCCGGAATGCTGCCATGCTTTACGCTCGAGCTCGATCGTCTTGATGAGGAGCATATGGGCATGCTCTTCTACTGGTTCGCGTTCGCGTGCTATGCTTCTGGGGAGCTTTTGGGTGTAAACCCCTTTGACCAGCCAGGCGTAGAGGCGTACAAGCGCCTCATGTTCGATGCGCTCGGAAAATAGAGAAAGGATCTCTTTATGAAGACTGTCAAACTGCTTTGCGCTGCCGGTACGTCGACGCAGATTCTTGCCCAGAAGGTGCAGGAGACTGCCGACAACCTCGGTCTCGAGATGGATGTCAAGGCTGCGTCCATTTCTGGCTCCGATGATGCCTGCAAGGATGCCGACCTGCTGCTTCTTACGCCCCAGGTTGCTTTCAAGCTTGATGTCGTGAAGATGACGTTCCCCGATAAGAAGATCGACGTGATCGATGCGAACGCCTTTGCGACGCTCGATACCCAGGCGATCATCGCGCAGATCAACAAGGAGCTCTAAAGTCCTAGGCTCCCAGGGGGCGCCCGGGCCTCTTCTTCGCTAGTCCTCGGCCTTCGGCCTGAGGAATCGCTCAGAAGAGGCCCGGGCGCCCTTGCGTTACGGGCATAGATGCGGGCTGGGACCGGGCGGTGAGGCGCCCGGGGTCGATGCTGCATGCCCGTCCCAGGCCTGCGGAATCGCTCAGAAGAGGCCCGGGCGCCCTTGCGTTGCGGGCATAGATGCGGGCGGGGGCGGAGCGGGCGGTTGTCTTGGAGTTAGGTCTAGGTGATAAGGTGGCCGATGTTTGGCCGCGTGAAAAAGGAGAGACATGGGCAAGACGCTCTATCTAGATTGCACGAGCGGCATCAGCGGCGATATGTTCGCGGCTGCGCTCCTAGACCTTGGTGCCAGCGAGGAGCGTCTGCGCGCGGCGCTCGCGTCGCTTCCGCTCGGTGGCTACGATCTGCGCGTGAGCCGCGTGAGCAAGGCGGGCCTCGATTGCTGCGATTTCGACGTAGCGCTCGATACCCTGCACGAAAACCATGACCACGATATGGCTTACCTGCACGGCCACGATCATCTGCATGAGCTTGATGGCGAGGATGGCCATCACCATGAGCACGCCCACCATCATGAGGTGCACCATGCAGAAGAGCATGGGCATGACGCTGAGCATGGCCATAGCCATGAGCACGATCACGACCACCACGGTGAGCCCCACCATCATCACGGTCATCATCATGAGCACCGTGGGCCTGCCGATATCGATGCGATGATCGATGCGGGCTCGCTTACCGAAGGCGCCAAAGCGCTTGCGCACCGCATCGTGGATGTTCTTGCGCATGCCGAGGCGAAAGCCCACGGCGTGTCGCTTGACGAGGTCCATTTCCACGAGGTCGGCGCTGTCGACTCCATCGTAGACATCGTGTCCGCAGCGGTGCTCTTCGACGATTTGGGCATCGATCGCGCGCTCGTGCCGCAGCTGGTAGACGGGCGCGGCACCATTCGCTGCCAACACGGCATCATCCCGGTGCCGGTGCCTGCCACCCTGAACATCGTTCAGCAGCACGGCCTGCCGCTTTCTGTTTGCGGCGTCGAGGGGGAGCTTGTGACGCCCACGGGCGCTGCTATCGTTGCGGCAATTGCATCCGAGTTCGAGCTTCCTGCGCGGTTTCGCGTGGAGAGGGTGGGCATCGGCGCGGGCAAGCGCGCGTACGAGCGGCCGAGCATCCTGCGCGCCATGCTGATCGACGAACTTCCTCCCCTCGATGCGCCCGCCGCGCACGAAAAGGCTGCCTGTTCCACCCAGATGCCGCCTGTTTCTGAAGGGGAGCCTACGGTCGATGTTGCCTACGCCGGTTCCGTGGTGCGCCTGGAATGCGATATCGACGACGCTCCAGGCGAGGTGCTCGCGTATGCGGCGGAACGGCTGCGCGAAGCGGGCGCCCGTGAGGTGCATTGGGTGCCTGTGTATGCCAAGAAGGGGCGCCCTGCATGGCAGCTGCAGGTTGTTGCCGCGCCCGATGACATCGAGCGCCTCGAGGGCATCATCTTCGCCGAGACCACCACGATCGGCATTCGGCGTTGGGAGTGTGAGCGCACAGTGCTTGCACGTTCGGAGTCGTCCGTGACGACGCCGTGGGGCACGGTGCGCGTGAAGATCGTTGACCTTCCCGATGGTTCGCGCCGCGTTTCCCCCGAATACGAGGATACCGCAGCGCTTGCGCGGGCTGCAGGCATCCCGCTCCAAAAGGTGATGGACGCTGTTCAGTTGGGTATCATGGGGACAGATAGCTGAAGAAGCCTTTCGAGATAGCTCGAGCGAAGGGGGAGCACCATGTCTCAGAACCAGAAAATCTTGAAGATCATGAGCTTCGTCGCGGTCTTAGCTGCGCTCGGCATGGCGTGGTGGTCGTCTATGGCCATTGCGTTCGCCAACACCTCGCCGGGGCTTCTGCTTGCCATCTGCTCGGTGGTGCCCTGCGTGCTCGACCTGTTCCTGGGCGTCTGGGGTATCGGGGCGGCCAACCGGCCTGCCCGTGCATACGCGACGACATACGTGGGGGTGACGCTGCTCGCGCTCGTGCTCAACGCGGTAGCGGTTGTGGTGTACGTGCTTCTGAACGGTTTCGTATGGCCGGCAATCGTCAATCTGGTCATCGTCGCGGTGTACTACTACTTCTCGCGCGCCGTGCGCTTCGAAGCGCTCAAATAGCCGGTAAAGCCGGCCGGCGGCTTTCTTCCTCTTCTGGCATGCCAGCTTGCCTCCCGCATCCCCTGCGCAACGCTTGGGATGCGGGAGGTTTTTTATGCGATGAGCAGGCTGCCGAGTGCGCTCTCGGTGCAGCATCGATTTTGCCGCACAGGGCGGCTCGCCGTCGCTTGCGTGGGGCCGGATTTGCTACCCTTGTGGGGTCACCGATGGAAAGGACGGCTCATGAAGGTTCTCATCGCATCCGATATCCATGGTTCCGCGTACTGGGCGGAGCGGCTGGTCCGCGCCGTCGAGGTGGAGCAGCCCGACCGGATCGTGCTGCTCGGCGACCTGCTCTACCATGGCCCTCGTAACGACCTCCCGCGCGAATACGATCCGAAGCGCGTCATCCCCCTGCTGAACGGCCTCGCGGATAGCGGCAGCCTTGTGGCAGTGCGGGGAAACTGCGATGCCGAGGTTGACCAGATGGTGCTCTCGTTCCCCTGCATGGCCGACTATGCCGAGCTGGTGGATGACGGCGGCAGAACGCTCTTCCTCACGCACGGCCACGTGTTCGGAGCGGGCTTCCATAACAGCGTCGACAACATCCCGGCATTGGCAGAGGGTTCGGCGGTCGTCTATGGCCATACGCATGTCAAGGTCAACGAGGCCGTGGGCGCCCGGCCTGGCATCTGGGCGTTCAACCCGGGCAGCGTGTCTATCCCCAAGGATGGATCGCATAGCTACGGCATCTATGAAAGCGGCGAGGCGCTCGAGAGCGCTTTCCGCCACGTTGTGCTCGAGGAGGCGTAGGCGATGCCGGAGCCTACGGATCTGCCGGAGCAGGGCAAGCGCGACCGCACGACCCGCGTTGACGCCCGCGATGCCTTCGATGCCCTGACCGAGACCATCTGGCGTTTGCGACAGCCCGACGGCTGCCCATGGGACCGCGAGCAGACGCATGCCTCGATCGCAAAGAACATGATCGAAGAGGCGTATGAAGCGGTTGACTGCATCGAGGAGGGCGATACCGCGCACCTTCGCGAGGAGCTGGGCGATGTGCTCATGCAGGTCATGCTTCACGCGCAGATTGCGGCCGACGCCGATGAGTTCACGGTCGAGGATGTGGTGAACGAACTTAATGAGAAGCTGATTCGCCGGCATCCTCACGTGTTCGGCTCAGCAACGGTTGCTCGCGATACCGCAGAGGTGCTCGATATCTGGGATCAGGTCAAGCTTGCCGAGAAGGCATCGAGCGATACGGAGGCGGCAGCAGGCGGCGCTGAGCGCCCCCAGGGGCTTCTTGAGGGCGTTCCCCGCGCCTTGCCGGCCCTCATGCAGGCGCAAAAGGTCTCACGCAAGGCTGCTGCCGTTGGCTTTGAGTGGGAAAGCGTCGCAGATGTGTGGGATCAGGTTGCCGAGGAGCGCGCCGAGTACGAGTGCGAGCCGATCGGCTCCTCCGCGCGAGAGCTCGAGTTCGGCGACATGCTGTTCGCCCTCGTGAACGTTGCGCGCAAAGAGGGCATCGATGCCGAGCGCGCGCTGCGTGCCAGTACGGCGAAGTTCCGCGCGCGGTGGGAGGCAGTAGAGGACCGTGCTTGGGGCGCAGGCCACCGGGTTGAGGAGCTGTCGACCGAGGAGCTCAACCGTCTGTGGGATGAGGTGAAGAAAACGGAGTAGGCGTCCTGCGCGGATCGCGCACCGATCGGGCCCTTCTGGAGCTTTGGCGCCTCGACCGTCGAAGGATGTTTCGAATCCCGGTATGGAAACGCCGAGATTGTGGAATACTGAGACAAGTTTGTTAAGGCTAACCTTTTGGAAGGGGCGCACTATGAGTGAGATTTTGGACGTCTATGGCCGCGAGGTGCTTGATTCGCGCGGCAATCCCACCGTCGAGGTCGAGGTGACGCTCGACGACGGCTCGTTCGGCCGCGCGATGGTTCCCTCCGGCGCTTCGACTGGCGCGTTCGAGGCTGTTGAGCTGCGTGACGGCGATAAGGATCGCTATTTGGGCAAGGGCGTGATCAAGGCCGTCGACCATGTGAACAAGGAGTGCGCCGAGGCGGTAATCGGCATGGACGCGTTCGACCAGCGTGCGGTCGATGCCGCCCTCATCGCTGCCGACGGGACTCCCAACAAGGGCGCGCTTGGCGCGAACGCCATTCTCGGCGTGTCCCTCGCCGTCGCGCGCGCTGCTGCCCAGTCGGCGGGCTTGGAGCTGTATAGCTACCTGGGCGGCGTGAACGGCCACACCCTGCCCACACCCATGATGAACATCTTGAACGGAGGCGTGCACGCCGACAATAACGTGGACTTCCAGGAGTTCATGATCATGCCGGTGGGCGCGCCCACCTTCACCGAGGGCCTGCGCTGGTGCGCCGAGGTGTACCACACGCTCAAGTCCGTGCTCAAGGAAAGCGGCCATGCGACGGGCGTGGGCGACGAGGGCGGTTTCGCTCCGGATCTAGCGACGAACGAGGAGCCGCTTCAGTACATCGTCAAGGCCATCGAGGCGGCTGGCTACAAGCCTGGTGACGATTTCATGATCGCCATGGATCCGGCAACCACCGAATGCTACGACGCCGAGCGCGGCGTATACGTGCTCAAGGGTGAAGGCCGCGAGCTCACGACCGACGAGATGATCGACTACTGGGCCGCGCTGGTGGAGAAGTACCCCATCATCTCGATCGAAGACGGCCTCGCAGAAGAGGACTGGGACGGCTGGGTCAAGCTCACCGAGCGTTTGGGTAAGAAGGTCCAGCTCGTGGGAGACGATCTTTTCGTCACCAACACTGAGCGCCTGAAGAAGGGCATCGAGATGGGCGCGGCCAACGCCATTCTCGTGAAGGTGAACCAGATTGGCACCCTTACCGAGAGTCTCGAGGCGATCGAGATGGCGAAGCGCGCCGGGTATGCCTGCATCGTGAGTCACCGCTCTGGCGAGACTGAGGATTCCACGATTGCCGACCTCGCCGTGGCAACGAATGCGGGCCAGATCAAGACGGGTGCTCCCTGCCGCTCGGACCGTATTGCCAAGTACAATCAGCTCATCCGCATCGAGGACGGGCTGTATACCTCGGCTGAGTACGCGGGCCGCACGGCGTTTTACAACCTGCGGTAGCGATACCTCCCGGCGGGAAGCCCCGGAATTCCTCCTTCGCTGGTCCTCGCAGCTCGACGGGAAGCCCTGGGAAGGGTTCCTTCGCGTGTGGTCCTCGGAGTTCAGCAAAGCTGAACTCCTGCGGGAAACACGCTTCGGAATCCCTTCCCAGGGCTTCCCTGCGGTAACGGCCACGGTTGGGCGGGAGAGGGGGAGCGCGGGGCGTCGTTCGAGAAACGTTGGGCGTGCGCATTTGACGGATGCGTCGAAAGTCTCCGGTTTGAGGGTGCGCGAGCGTGTCATAATGAAGCGGTAGCGCAATCGCACTTCAATCAAACAAGGCGCCCATGGAAACCTATCGCGACAATTCGAAAGCAGCCGGCGCGCAGCGTCGCCAGTCCGTCTCATCTCGCTCCGGTAGCGCGCACGGGACATCGCGTGCCCGTCGCTCTGCACAGGGTGGAGCGGCGGTTCGGGACAGTTCTGGTTCCGGTGCTGCGCGTGCCGCCGACCGCCTGCGGTCGAATGGGCGAGGACGCGCCGTGAACGAGGGCGGCCGGTCGGTATCGACCCGGCGGGCGACGGGTTCCCGTAGACATCGCTCGAACTTCATGCGCTATGCGGCAGACAACCGCGTCGTGCAGACGATCTACGCCATCACGACGGGGCCGTGGCGCTTCGCATTCTACGGCGTCGTTGCAGCGGCGATCGCGCTCAGCGTCTATTTTCCCGTGCGCGACCTGTACGCGGCCTATCGAACAGGCGATATCCTCGAGCGTCAGCTTGCTGTTCGCGAGAGCTACAACAAGACGCTCGAAACCGAGGTCAATAAGCTGCTTTCCACAGAGGGTATCGAGGACGCCGCGCGCCAGAACCTTGGATTGGTGATGCCCGGCGAGCACGCGGTCGAGGTCATAGGGCTCGAGGACGAGGCGGGCGATTCGTCATCAGATGAAGCATCGGGCGATTCCAGCGGAAGCGCCGATGCGTCCGACGCTTCAGCCGATCAGTCGGGCGATGCCGCTGGCGACGAGGGTGACGCGTCTGACACTCAGGACGCCGCCTCGACCGATTCAGGGGCTTCGGGCTCCGCTACGGGCGCTCCTTCCGATCCGAACACCTCTGCAGAGGTCGAGGCCGCCGAGCGGGCAGTGGCCAACGATGCACCGTGGTACATCAAGGTACTCGATGCGTTTTTCTTCTACCAGGGCGTCGAGGGCCAAACGGTTTCCTCGACGGGTGATTGACGCTCGCGCGGTGCGCGGGCCAGGGAAGGCGGCATTGCCTATGTTGCTTGATCGAGACGGTTGCGCACGCATTGCGGCGATTGATCTGGGTACGGTCTCATCGCGGCTCTCGCTCGCACGCGTGCGAGATGGCGCGATCGTGGATTCGAAGAAGCATTCCGTTATTACCGACATGGGGCAGGGCGTGGACGCGACAGGTCGTTTTAGCGCCGGCGCCATCGATCGCGTGGAGGCTGCGTGCCGCACCTTCGCGGAGGAAGCCCGTGCTTTCGGTGCCACGGCGACATGCGTCACCTTGACGAGTGCTGCACGCGACGCGGAAAACGCCGAGGAGCTGCTCGCTCGCCTGCGCGCTCTGGGCCTTGCGCCCCAGATCATCCCTGGCGAGGTGGAGGCGAGGCTCACATTCTATGGGGTCGCCCACGATTTTCCCGGCGAGCGCATTGCCGTGGCAGATCCCGGCGGCGGCTCGACGGAGATCGTCGTCGGCACGTACGACCCGCGCAACGCGCATCTCGAGCTCGAGCATGTGCGGTCGCTTGACATCGGCTGCCGTAGGTTGACCGACCGGTTCTTTACTGCCGACCCGCCCGCTGCCGAGGAGCTCGCGGCCGCCGCCGCGTGGTCCCATGGCCAGTTCGCCTCATACTGGGATGAATTCGCCGACCGCCCCAGTCGATTCATCTCGGTGGGGGGTACGGTGACGACGCTCGTTTCGCTAACCTACGAGCTCGAGCCCTACGACTCCTCGTTCGTTCACCTTCATGGCCTGACGCTCGAAGAGGTCGAGCGGCAGCTCGATCGCATGAGCACGCTAACGGTCGCGCAGATTCGCGAGCTCAAGGGCATCCAGCCCAAGCGCGCTCCCATGATGCAGGCGGGAACGATTATCATCCGCGAGCTTATGCGGGCTGGCGGATACGAGGAGCTTACGGTAAGCGAGAGCAGCCTGCTCGCCGGCATGGCGGCAACGATTGATGAGGCCCTGGGGGGCGAGAAGCCGGTTGTCGGCTGGACGCCGGAGCTATCTGAGTAAAAGTTGGTAGGGACGGTGGGACTCGGCGGCCGGCTGCGCCGCTTCGCGCGCTCCGGGCCCTCCCGGGTTCGAGTCCACGCGATGGGCCCAAACACAAAACAGCCCCGTCTCCGGAGCTGTAGAGGTTAATGGTAGGGGCGGTGGGACTCGAACCCACAATCCCGAAGGCCGAAGATTTTAAGTCTCCTGCGTATGCCAATTCCGCCACGCCCCCATCGAAGACACAGTCTAGCAGACGGGGCGCTGGCAGGCGCGCGGGGAATCTACTGATATGCAAGGAATTCGCTGATATTTCTAACCCGCCGTTATTTTTTTCCAACTCACTTCTGGGTTTTTGCCATCGAGGGCGGTACACTATACCCATTGCACTTATCGAAAGGAGACCTTCGACATGAAGAAGATCGTGCTGGCCTGCGGTTCTGGAATCGCTACCTCGACCGCCGTTGCGCAGAAGGTGTCTGCGCTGCTGAATGACAACGGCTACGAGGGACAGTACGAGATCGTCCAGTGCGCGATCTCTGAGGCCAAGGATGCTTGCGCCGATGCCGACCTGCTCATCGCGACGACCGTCGCTCCGAACGGCCTTGAGTGCCCCTATGTGAGCGGTGTCCCGTTCCTCACCGGTGTTGGTCGCCCCGCTGCCGAGAAGGAAGTTCTCGACATCATCGCCGGTTAACCGCACGGGTTTGGCGCGCTTCCCGTTTCATAAAAATGGGGCTTGCGCACCTCGAGGCGCTAGGGTAAGATGAACAGCGCTTTCGGCGTTAGCCGAGACATATGCGGGCGTGGCGGAATTGGCAGACGCGTATGGTTCAGGTCCATATGGGGGCAACCCCGTGAAGGTTCAAGTCCTTTCGCCCGCACCACTGAGTATGAAGGCCCCGGCAACGGGGCCTTTTCTTATGCAAAGAGGGGATATACGGAAAGAGCTCCTAGTTTGTCCGCAAGGTCGTGAGGCCGCTTGGTTTAGCTAGCTTGCGCGGCGAATGCGCACGGCAGTGCCCGAAGCCACCGTCATGATCATCCCTTCAAAGGTTTCGTAGCCAAGCGAGGTGCCCACGACGGCGTTGGCGCCGAGCTGCTCCGCGCGGTCTGCAAGTTCGTCCAGAACCTCGCGGCGCGCGTTCTGCATCTCCTCCTCATATCCTGCCGAGCGCCCGCCGAACACATTGCGGATCCCCGCGCCCAGGTCCTTGAACATGTTGATTCCTGACACTGCCTCTCCGGCGATGATGCCCAGATACTCAACGATCTCGTAGCCCTCGATGGTTGGGGTGGTGGTGACGATCATGCTGCTCCTTTCTTTGGCGCCTGTAGCTCAAGTATAGGAAGCGCACGTGCCGCGACCGGTTAAGAAAGGCTAAAGAACGCACGAACGGTCCGCGCGAGACGGCAGGAGGCCCTGCGATTTGCTATTCTGTGGCGCAGGGAAGGAGAGATGCGCATGACGTGTCTGTATATGGTTATAGCGCTATTCATCGTTGCGGCTATCATCTCGTTCGTCTTGTCGCTGCTAGGCGTGCTCTTCGTGGGTGCGTTGCGGCTCATCCCGATCGTGATGCTCGTGCTCGCGGTCGCCGTGCTTCTTGGCAAGGTGAAGATCAGCATCGTGCACGATGATGATGACGACCGGCGCTAGGAGCGCGGGTGTTCCCGCTCCAACCAGGTGGTGTTGGCCCGGCGGGAGCGGTGTCCGATTTGGCCGGATTGCAACGTCGCGTGCAATCGCAGTCTTCTGTGGTACTATGTACCGGCGGTAGCGCAGTTGCCGGAGTGGCGGAATTGGCAGACGCAGCAGACTCAAAATCTGCCGTTGGCAACAGCGTGAGAGTTCGAGTCTCTCCTCCGGCACCATTTCATGATGAACTCATGGAGTGCGCATAGCTGTGCTATCATGCATCCGCATTGTTTCGGCAATGCTAGCAAAGTGGAACCGATGGTTCCCACCTTTCGGCGCCTTGAGCAGCTGTCTGGTCATCACAACCTATGAGGGCGGTGCATAGGCATCGCTTGCTTGGAACGATTGACCCGGTTGCTGTGCATGGCACCGGGTTTCGTGTTTTGAAGGAGGTACCGAAAATAGCTAAGCACGATGACACGCGCATCAATGACGAGATCACCGCGACGAGGTGCCGCCTGATCGGTGTCGATGGCTCGCAGCTGGGGCTCTTCGACATCCGCGACGCGCAGCGCATCGCCGACGAGCAGAACCTCGACCTCGTCGAGATCGCTCCGAACGCCGATCCGCCCGTATGCCGCGTCATGGACTATGGTAAGTACAAGTACCAGCAGGCCATGAAGGCCAAGGCAGCGCGCAAGAACCAGTCGCGCGTCGAGGTCAAGGAGATGAAGTTCCGTCCCAAGATCGACGTCGGCGACTACGAGACCAAGAAGGGTCACGTGCTCCGCTTCCTCAAGAAGGGCGCGCGCGTGAAGATCACCATCATGTTCCGCGGTCGCGAGATGGCGCATCCGGAGCAGGGTCTCAACGTGCTCGAGCGCTTGGCGGAGGACCTCAAGCCCTATGCCACGGTCGAGTCGCAGCCCAAGCTCGAGGGCCGCAACATGCTCATGCTCCTCGCTCCCATCAAGGGCGCTTTCGACGAGAAGCCCGAGAAGAGCGAAAGCGATAAGAAGTAGTTTGTCCTGTAAGCGATAAAGGAGAATTCCATGCCCAAGATGAAGTCTCACAGCGGTACCAAGAAGCGTTTCCGCGTTACCGGCTCCGGCAAGCTCATGCGCGCCAAGGCCTATAAGAGCCACATCCTGACCAAGAAGACGACGAAGCGCAAGCGCGGCTTCCGCCAGGAGACCGAGATCTCCAGCGCCGATCGCAAGACCGTCGTTTCGCGTCTCGCCTAATCCCGCTTCGTTCCCGTCTTTTCTGAGTTAGTAGGAGTTGATTAACTATGGCACGTGTGAAGCGCGCTCTCAACGCCCGTAAGCACCACCGCACCATCATGAAGCAGGCGAAGGGCTACTATGGCGCCCGTTCGCGTACGTATAAGGCTGCCAAGGAGCAGGTGCAGCACTCCCTCCAGTATCAGTACCGCGATCGCCGCAACAAGAAGCGCGAGATCCGCAGCCTCTGGATCACCCGCATCAACGCTGCCGCCCGCATGAACGACATCTCGTATTCTCAGTTCATGCACGGCCTGAAGGTCGCCGGCATCGAGCTCGATCGCAAGGTGCTTGCTCAGATGGCCTACGAGGACATCGAGAGCTTCAACGAGCTGGCCGCCATCGCCAAGAAGGCGCTCGAGGCGTAAGCCAGGCTCTTTCATCTCATCGCAACCAGCCGGGCTGGAAGGCATACGTAGCGCCTTCCAGCCCGGCTGTTTTTTTCGCCCGGAAATGATAAAACCGACCAGGTGGGTTTTATCATTTCCGGGTGAGGCCTATCGCTCGAAGACCTTCTCGCCGCAGATGTAGGTGGCCGCGACCTTCACGCGGTCGATCTCGTCGGCAGGGATGGCGAGGATGTCTCGGTCGAGCACGGCAAAGCTCGCCTTATAGCCGGCCTTGAGCATGCCGAGCCCTTCGAAGCCGAGGATGCGCGCCGGCTCGCGCGTATAGCGGGCGAGCACCTCCTCCACGCTGAGCGCCTCGGTGGCATCGAAGTCGAAGTGGTTGTAGGCCTGGCGGGTCACCGCGCTTTTTATGTTGGGGAAGGGGTCCGAGGGTACGGCCCAAGATGTTGCTGGGGCATCGGTTGAGATGCAGACGTCCACGCCGGCATCGACGAGGGTGCGGAAGGGGTAGCAGCGGCGTGTGCGCTCCTCGCCGAGGTTCGTGAGGTAGGTACCGATTTCGGCATAGGGGAAGATGGGTTGCGTGACAACGGCGATTCCGTTTGCCGCCATCGCGCTGATCGCATGCGGCGAAGGCGCGGTCACGTGTTCGATGCGCACCGGAGGCACGCCATCGGCGTCCCAAAGTCCAGCCGCCATGACGCGGTCGATGACGCGGTCGATGGCATGGGTTCCCATGGCGTGGAGCGAGAGCTGGCAACCATGGTTCTGGCAAAAGGCTATGGCATGATCGATATCATCGTCAGTGCAGGTCGGCATGCCGCAATTCGCAGCGCCCAGATCGCGCTCGGAGGGCAGGAACGGGTCATAGAACCATGCCGTGCGGCCTGACACGCTGCCATCGGTCAATATCTTGATACCTGCCGCGAAGATCTGCTGGCTGCGGTCCATCTGCTCGGGGCCGAGCTCATAGGCGTCCGGGCTTTGCTTGATGTAATCCCAGAGCATATAGGTGGCTACATCCTGTTTGAACCCGGCGCGTGCGGCGGCCAGGAGCAACGGATGGGTGTCGGTGCCGTCGACGCTGCACATGTCGGTCGCGGCGACGATGCCCTGCGAGGCGAGCAGTTGGCCGAGGTCCACGATATGCTGCACGGCATCATGCTCGCTCGGTTTGGGGATGAATGGCGTGACGAGGTCGCGCGCCGTCTCTTTGAGGACTCCGGTGGGCTCACCGGTGGCATCGCGCTCGATTTCGCCGCCAACAGGATCGGGCGTGTCACGCGTGATGCCAGCGATCTCGAGCGCACGGCTGTTGACGCAGCGGATGTGCCCACAGGTGCGCATGATGCATACAGGTGCGTCGGGGCTTCCGGCATCTAGGTCCCAACGGGTGGGTGAGCGGTGTTCGGCAAGAAGCGCCTCGTCATAGCCCCAACCCTCGACCCAGGCGTTGGGGCCTTGTGCGGCACGGCGGGCGCGAATTGCCTCGGTGAGCTCGGCAATCGAGGTGATGTTCGGTGGCAAGACCGAGATCTGCGGTGCAAAATTCGCGAGCATCACGGCATGCATGTGCGCGTCCACAAAGCCGGGGATAACGCGCGCGCCGCCTAGGTCGACCTCTTCATAGGCATCACCCGCGAAGGCGGCGGGCAGTTCGTTCGCCCAGCCGATCCAAACGATGCGCCCGGTGGCATCGGTCACGAGCGCATCTGCCTCGGGCTGCGCAGGGTCTTCCGTCGTGATGCGCCCGCCTATGAAGCGTGTGGGCACGGTGGTTGCCGGGAATTGCTGAGGCTCTAAAGGCATAGGTGATCCTTTCCTCAATCGTTTCAAATGGCGTGTGTCGCGCTGCGTTCAGCATAGCGCAGGCGTGGGGCGCTGCGAGGATGTTTCGGGGAGGTTGCTATTTGGCCCTGTAAGCGCAATCATGGGGTCAGGCGAGCGCGAAAGCGGTTACTGTGCTTGAATGAAGCAAGGAGGAGACCGCAATGGCAACGTTGTGTGCAGCTATGATTTCCGAGGCGCGTGCCCTGCAAGACGAGATCGTCGCAGATCGGCGTGCCCTGCATCAGATTCCCGAGGTGGGCATGGCCCTGCCCGAGACGGTTGCGTACGTGTCGCAACGGCTTGACAGCCTCGGCATCACATGGAGGCCGTGCGGCACCGTCGCTCATGAGCTCACGCGCTCGTATGAGAGCCTCGGGTATCCGGGTATCGACCGCTCCACGGGCATTGTGGCGACTGTTGGTTCTGGGGCGGGTCCCTGCATCCTGCTCCGTGCCGACATGGATGCCCTGCCCATCATCGAGGAAAACGATTTGCCGTTTAAATCCACGCGCACATGCAGCCATATGTGCGGGCACGACGCGCACACGGCGATGCTGCTCGCAGCGGCCGCGGTGCTCAAGCGCCACGAGGCAGAGCTCCCCGGAACCGTCAAGCTCATGTTTCAGCCGGGTGAGGAGCTCGGTGCTGGATCCAAGACGATGATTGACGACGGCGCGCTCGAGGCTCCGCGCGTCGACGCTGCCTTTGGGCTTCACGTCATGTCGAACGAGCCCGCCGGTCAGGTATCCTTTGCTCCCGGCGTATCGAGCACCTCGCTCGACACCTTCGTCATCAAGATCCAGGGGCGCGGCGGCCATACCTCGGCCCCGCAGCAGTGCATCGACCCGCTTATGGTGGCCAACCAGGTATACCAGGCGCTCAACCTCATGATGACGCGCGAGGTTGAGCCGGCGGCAGCTATCACCCTCTCGTGCGGCGCGCTCCAAGCGGGCACGGTGCCCAACACCCTGCCCGATACAGCGGACCTCAAGTTCGGCCTCAGGAGTCTCAACGTCGCGGCGCGCGAGCACGTGCTCTCGCGCATTCCCGAACTTGTGGAGGGGTATGTGAAGGCGTGGCGGGCGAGTTCCGAAGTCGCGATGTTCAACTGCCCCAGCGTGGTGACCGACCCGCTCTTGGCGGCCGAGCTGCAACCGGCGTTTGCGGCGGTGGTTGGTTCGGCGCGTGTACTCAAGGCCGAGCCCATGGCGGCAACGGAAGATTTTAGCTACGTATCGGCGTCGGTGCCGAGCGTTTTCGCGATTCTGGGTGCGGGAAGTCCCGGTGCTGCACCGCACCATAACCCGCATATGCACCTTGATGAGCAGGTGTTTTGGATGGGAGCGGCTCTACACGTGGCGGTTGTCGCCACGTGGTTCGAGCATCGTGCGCCATCGCGTCCAAGCATCGGCAGGCATAAGGGCGCATCGAGCGAGCGCGCATAGCGAGCGCGTGCCAATGCGACCAGCAAGGGCGACCGGCAAGAAGAAGGAGAGATCTCTATGGCACCCTCGGCAAGCAATCTACCAAGCAGCACTCGGCGCCCCTACTTTGGCTGGTGGCTCGTGGTGTCCGGATTTCTCATCATGGGCACCTGCTATACCACCATGGTGAGCGGCATGTCGCTCTTCCAGCCGCATATCGTCGAGGATCTCGGCATCACCGTGGGCGCCTATAATATGGCGAATTCCATGTCCACGCTCGTGTCGATCATCGGCTCGCTCGTTATCGGCAATGTAGTTGACCGTGTGGACGGACGCATCTTGGGCGGGCTTTCTGTCGCCATCACGGCGGCGGCGCTCATCGGCTTCGCCTACGTTGGGGCTGCTTGGCAGCTCTTTCTGCTCTTTGCTATCGATGGTTTAGTCATCGTGGCGGGCACACGCTTGCTCATCTCTATCGTGCTTACGAATTGGTTTACGCTCAAGCAGGGGCTCGCCGTCGCGGTGGCGCTCAGCGGTTCGGGCTTCGGCGGCGCGATTTTCTCGCCCGCGGTGAGTAGCCTTATCGCCGCCGTCGGCTGGCGCGCGTCCTTCATGGTGCTCGCCGCCGTGTGCTTTATCATTGCCTTTCCCATTACCGTGGCAGTCTTTTATAGCCGGCCTGCCGACAAGGGTCTCGAGCCATACGGCGCGGCCGAGGCTGCGGGCGCGGCGGCTGCAAGCGAGAAGCGCGCGGGCGATGTGCCGGTCGATGTTGAGGTGCCTTGGGCTCACGTTTGGCGGCACCCGTCATTCTGGCTCATGGTGGCCGGTTTTATGGTAATGGGCGTCATCAACGGCGCCGCGATTCCCAACTCCATTACTAATATGACGTCGGTGACGGTCGAGGGCCAGAAGATCGTGACCGGCGGCCATGACATGGTGTATGCGAGCTCAATCTACTCGTTCAATATGATCGTGGTGCTTGTATCTAAGATAGCGACGGGGTGGATGTACGACCGCTTCGGCGTCCGTACCGGGATCATCGTGGGAAGCGCAGCGTGCCTTATCGGTTCCGTGGGCCTGTGCTTTGCCGGTACGATGTGGGGTCCGGTGGTGAGCGCAGTCTTCTTTGGCTTCGGTACTTGCATGGGCACCGTAGCGCCCTCACTTGTTGCCGTGCGCTGCTATGGGGCGAAAGACGTTGGACGCATCACGGGGTGGCTGACGAGCTTGGAAATGCTGGGGTACGCCTTCGGTACGATGCTCTCGGGCAGTCTGTTCGATGCGTTTCACTCGTTCGTGCCCATGTGGATGATCAATATTGCGGGCAGCGTCCTCATGCTTGTGCTCCTACTTGCCGCCGCTCCGGCAGCTCGCGCCCTGGTCGATAAGATTCGCCATGAGGCACGGGCGGCATAGCAGGATATAGAACAGGGGAAGCGCTTGATCACACCCTTTATCAAAGGGTAACCCGACATTTCAGGCGCGCAGCTCGGGGAGTCGCGGATCTGCTCGCCAAAGCCGAGCGAGATTTCAACTTTTGGGCACTCCAGAGGGGGGACCCAAAGTACAGTCGCAAAAGTCTGAGGAACATGTACCTTCTGACCTGCGATATTCACATTCGTGTAATTCTTTATATTCGGTCGCAGCGGCTAGCAGTGCCCAAAAGTTGCGATCACGAGTGCTCGGATGGGGCTAGATGCCGGTAATCAGCGCTATCTAGAGAAGGGGCAAGGCGGTTCCGTCCGTAAGTATTTAGATAGAGCATTGTTCTGGTGCGGT
>NZ_HE978576.1 GCF_000311845.1 Enorma massiliensis phI
GCCTCTGCCATGGCTACCTCCAAGATCTGTACTGCATCTAAACCGCAACCATTGTATAGGTATATACGAAAAAGGGCCTCCGGCATCAGCCGAAGGCCCTCATTCATGTTAAGCGAACGGCACGGTGCCGTCCACCGGTCAGCGGCGCCCTGCCCTCCCACGGTCTACACCGCAGTACTCTCGGCGCTCGGGGGCTTAGCTTCCGGGTTCGGAACGGGACCGGGCGTACCCCCCCTGCCATGGCCGCTGACCGGTGGGCGGCGCCCGCCGGCCCGGGGAACGTCCGCCCCCGCGTGCCCTCAGGGCCGCACAGCGCGACACGCGACCTCCCGGAACCCGTGGGGAGCGCCCGAGCGGCGGCGACCGCCGACCATCCCGGCGGGCCCGTCGAGCGGGTGAAGAGCTCGGGCGATTAGTACCGCTCGGCTGAGGCCGTCGCCGACCTTGCACCTGCGGCCTATCGAACCGGTGGTCTACCGGTGCCCTTACCGAAGGGAGACCCAATCTCTGGAACGGCTTCCCGCTTAGATGCCTTCAGCGGTTATCCGCGCCGCACGCGGCTACCCGGCCGTGCCGTTGGTCGACAACCGGTTCACCGGAGGTGCGTCCACCCCGGTCCTCTCGTACTAGGGGCAGCCTCCATCAAGTCTCCTGCGCCCACGGAGGATAGGGACCGAACTGTCTCACGACGTTCTGAACCCAGCTCGCGTACCGCTTTAAACGGCGAACAGCCGTACCCTTGGGACCTGCTCCAGCCCCAGGATGCGATGAGCCGACATCGAGGTGCCAAACCTTGCCGTCGATGTGGACTCTTGGGCAAGATCAGCCTGTTATCCCCGGAGTACCTTTTATCCGTTGAGCGACGGCCCTCCCACGTGGGGCCGCCGGATCACTAGAGCCTGCTTTCGCACCTGCTCGTCTTGTAGGACTCGCAGTCAAGCTGGCTTGCGCTCTTGCACTCTGTGAGGGCGGTTGCCGACCGCCCCGAGCCAACCTTCGCGCGCCTCCGTTACCCTTTAGGAGGCGACCGCCCCAGTCAAACTGCCCACCTGGCACGGTCCCCCCGCCGGATCGCGGCCGGGGGTTAGGACGCCGCACGGGAGGGGGCGGTATTCCAAGGTCGGCTCCACCGGGGCTGGCGCCCCGGCTTCGAAGCCTCCCGCCTATCCTCTACGCTCCCGAGCAGCGGCCAATGCCAAGCTGCAGTGAAGGTTCACGGGGTCTTTCCGTCCTTCCGCGGGTAGGTCGCATCTTCACGACCAGTGCAATTTCACCGGGTCCGTGGTCGAGACAGCGCCCAAGTCGTTGCGCCTTTCGTGCAGGTCGGAACTTACCCGACAAGGAATTTCGCTACCTTAGGACCGTTATAGTTACGGCCGCCGTTTACCGGGGCTTGGCTTCGGAGCTTCGCCTTGCGGCTGACCCCTCCGCGTGACCTTCCGGCACCGGGCAGGCGTCAGACCCTATACGTCGCCTTGCGGCTTCTGCAGAGTCCTGTGTTTTTGGTAAACAGTCGCTTGGGCCTCTTCACTGCGGCCGGCCTCGGCTCGGGGAGCGAGTCCCTCCACCTACGCGCCGGCACCCCTTCTCCCTAGGTTACGGGGCCATTGTGCCGAGTTCCTTGACCACGGTTGACCCGATCGCCTCGGTATGTTCTACCCACCCACCTGTGTCGGTTTGCGGTACGGGCGCGCACGCGCCTGCCTAGCGGTTTTTCTAGGGACCACGGGCTCACTCGCTTCGCTCAGTCGCTTCGTCCGGAGCCTAACCCTCGTGCCGGGGGGACTTCCCTCCCCGACGGGCCGCGCTCCATCACCGGGACGTCCAGAACCCGGCCGAGCCACCCCCATCCGTCGCCGCATCGGTCATAGCGCCGCGTGCGCGGTGCAGGAATGTCTGCCTGCTGCGCTTCGGCTACGCCTTCCGGCCTCGCCTTAGCCCCCGACTGACCCTGGGGGGATTAGCCTCGCCCAGGAAACCTCGGGTTCACGGCGGTGGAGTTACCCTCTCCACTCTCGCTACTCATGCCAGCATCCTCGCTCCCGCGCGGTCCACCGTCGGTCGCCCTCCGGCTTCGCCCCCCGCGGGACGCTCCCCTACCATACGTCAAACGTATCCGCCGCTTCGGCGCCGTGCTTAGCCCCGTGTATTGTCGGCGCATGTCCACTCGGCCAGTGAGCTGTTACGCACTCTTTGAAGGGGTGGCTGCTTCTAAGCCAACCTCCTGGCTGTCTGGGCGGACGCACATCCTTTGCCACTCGGCACGGACTTGGGGGCCTTGGCGGGCGGTCTGGGCTGTTTCCCTCTCGAGCACACAGCTTAGCCCACATGCTCTGACTGCCGGCCTCTGATCCGGCGGCATTCGGAGTTCGGTCGGGATCGGTAGGCGGCGAAGCCCCCTCACCCGTCCGGTGCTCTACCTCCGCCGGAGAACGGCCGACGCTAGCCCTAAAGCTATTTCGGGGAGAACGAGATATCTCCGGGTTTGATTGGCCTTTCACCCCTATCCCCAGGTCATCGGAGCACTTTTCAACGTACTGCCGTTCGGCCCTCCACGGGGTCTTACCCCCGCTTCAGCCTGCCCAGGGATAGCTCACCCGGCTTCGCGTCCAGCGCGCGCGACTCGACGCCCTGTTCGGACTCGACTTCTCTGCGGCTCGCTTCCTAGCTTAACCTCGCCGCGCGCGTCTGACTCGCTGGCTCATTCTACAAAAGGCACGCCGTCACACCAGAAGGTGCTCCGACTGCTCGTGGGCGCACGGTTTCAGGTGCTGTTTCACTCCCCTCCCGGGGTGCTTTTCACCTTTCCCTCACGGTACTCGTCCACTATCGGTCGCAGGGTAGTGTTCAGGCTTGGATGGTGGTCCACCCAGGTTCGGACCGGGTTTCACGTGCCCGGCCCTACTCAGGGACCGCCTCCGGGGAGTCGCTGCGGGTGGGCGTACGGGGCCCTAACCCTCTGCGGCCGGCCTTCCCATGCCGTTCCGCCGCCCGCGCGACTTCCCCGCCGGGAGCTGAGGCTCCCGGGCGGGCGGCCCTACAACCCCGGCGGCGCGAAGCCCTCAGGCCGCGTGCGCTCGCCGGTTTGGCCGTCGCCCCCTTTCGCTCGCCGCTACTCGGGGGATCTCGTGATTGATTTCTCCTCCTCGGGGTACTTAGATGTTTCAGTTCCCCCGGTTCCCTCCCGGAAGCCTATGTGTTCAGCTGCCGGGTGACCGCGCTTCCGCGGCCGGGTTCTCCCATTCGGGCACCCCCGGATCGAAGGCCGTGTGCGCCTCCCCGGGGACTATCGCGGCTTGCCGCGCCCTTCGTCGGCTCCCTGCGCCAAGGCATCCGCCGTGCGCCCGTGACATCTTCCCGCCGCTCGGCGGGGCCACGGTTCACTCATGTATGAATAGCCAAGATGTTAATGTCGGTAACCTCGTATCTCTGAATATACAAGTTCGCAGGTAATGAATACCTACGCGATCGTCGTCGCTACATGATGCTTCCCACGTTCATATCAATGTGGTTCGCAGCGCACCGAACATCGTTCGGTGCTAGGAGATCGCGCCGGAGCACGCCGTCAGGCATGTCTCCGCGCGCTATGCGGCTCTCAAGGTACGCGGGCGCGTGCCCCGGGGGCCGGACGCCGCGGGCTGCCGGCGGAGGGTCGGGACGGGATCGCCGGGCGGGAGCTCCCGCCCGCAGGGCATCCTCGGGGAACAAGTTCTAAATAGGTATTTCTTTCTAAGAGGCTATTCTCCCTAGAAAGGAGGTGATCCAGCCGCACGTTCCCGTACGGCTACCTTGTTACGACTTCACCCCCCTCGCCCTCCACACCTTCGACGCCTCCCTCACGAGGTTGGGCCGGCGGCTTCGGGTGCAGACGACTCGGGTGGTGTGACGGGCGGTGTGTACAAGGCCCGGGAACGCATTCACCGCGGCATGCTGATCCGCGATTACTAGCAACTCCGACTTCGCGGGGGCGGGTTGCAGCCCCCGGTCCGAACTGGGGCAGGCTTTCGGGATCCGCTCCCCCTCGCGGGGTGGCAACCCTCTGTACCTGCCATTGTAGCACGTGTGCAGCCCCGCGCATAAGGGGCATGATGACTTGACGTCGTCCCCGCCCTCCTCCGCCTTGGCGGCGGCGGTCCCGCGTGGGTTCCCGGCATCACCCGATGGCAACACGCGGCGGGGGTTGCGCTCGTTGCGGGACTTAACCCAACATCTCACGACACGAGCTGACGACAGCCATGCACCACCTGTGGCGGCTCCTCTCGGCCACGGCGTCTCCGCCGCTTCACCGCCATGTCAAGCGCGGGTAAGGTTCTTCGCGTTGCTTCGAATTAAGCCACATGCTCCGCTGCTTGTGCGGGCCCCCGTCAATTCCTTTGAGTTTTAGCCTTGCGGCCGTACTCCCCAGGCGGGACGCTTAATGCGTTGGCTGCGGCACGGAGACTCCAACGTCCCCACACCTAGCGTCCATCGTTTACGGCCGGGACTACCAGGGTATCTAATCCTGTTCGCTCCCCCGGCTCTCGCGCCTCAGCGTCGGTGCCGGCCCAGAGGGCCGCCTTCGCCACCGGTGTTCCGCCCGATATCTGCGCATTCCACCGCTACACCGGGCGTTCCACCCTCCCCTGCCGGACCCAAGCCGCGCGGTTCGGGGGGCGGCCCGGGGTTGAGCCCCGGGATTTGACCCCCCGCCTGCGCGGCCGCCTACGCGCGCTTTACGCCCAATGAATCCGGATAACGCTCGCCCCCTACGTATTACCGCGGCTGCTGGCACGTAGTTAGCCGGGGCTTCTTCTGCAGGTACCGTCAGTCTCGTCCCTGCTGAAAGCGGTTCACGACCCGAAGGCCTCCATCCCGCACGCGGCGTCGCTGCGTCAGGGTTCCCCCCATTGCGCAAGATTCCCCACTGCTGCCTCCCGTAGGAGTCTGGGCCGTGTCTCAGTCCCAATCTGGCCGGTCGGTCTCTCAACCCGGCTACCCGTAGTCGGCTTGGTAGGCCGTCACCCTACCAACTACCTGATGGGCCGCGACCCCATCCCGCGCCGCCGGAGCTATGCCCCTGGGGCCATGCGGTCCCCAGGGGGCCACCGGGTATCACCCGCGGTTTCCCGCGGCTGTCCCCGTGCGCAGGGCAGGTTGGTCACGTGTTACTCAGCCGTTCGCCGCTCGCTTCCTGCCGAAGCAGGGTGCCGCTCGACTTGCATGTGTTAGGCGCGCCGCCAGCGTTCATCCTGAGCCAGGATCGAACTCTCCGTCCAAATGATAGGACCCCGTGGGTCCCTGCTATCATGTGATTGGGCGGGAGCCCGCCCGGCCGGCATGACGCCGATCGGATCCATTCTCTCTGGGCGCGACGTCCTGGGAAAGGACGGGGACACTGATGTGTCCCTGTACTATGATCAGTGCATCGCTCTATAAATTGAGAAGATGGTTCTCGAAGATTCCGTCTGTCTTCCTCCGCCGGAGAGTCGGGGTCTCCCCCGCTCCCCGCGGTATCCGGTTCCCAAGGTACGCTGCCTGCGGGCGCTCCGGCCCGCGCGGCAAGGAGATATAATGCCAGCCTCCCGGCCCCCGCGCAAGGGGGAATCGGGGGTTCACATTTCCTACATAATTT